>CADEEV010000001.1:0-122944 GCA_902826455.1 uncultured Acidobacteriota bacterium
GGCGGCCGGGCTGGCGACGGCAGGACTGCCGGCCCGCGGCCTGGCGCAGGCCGGCGTGGGTGACCTTGACGATCGGCTCCTCGCGCCAGCGATCGGGCGCCGCCAGCATCGACAGCACCCACTCGACCGGGTCGAGGCCGAGGATCGACTCGCCGCCCGTGAACGGCTTCGCGCCGCCCACGCGCCGCGCCGTCTCACGGGCGAACGTATCGAGGGGCTTGATGCGGCCCCCCTCCTGGATCGCGATCGTCCGGAGCGGATCGAGCTCAGGCCCTGCTTGAAGCGGGCTCGGCGCGAGAAGCAGGAACAGCGGTATCAGTGCGAGGGTCGGCTTCATGCGATTTCTCCCGAAGGCGATGGGCCGCGAGGGCCCGCGCCGCCTGGCGTCGGGCCAGGTACGGCTTGAGATAGAACATCCACGCGACGCCCAGGCCGATCAGCGTGACGCCGGCATACACGAGGGGCAGGCCCGGGGCACGCGCGACGGAAAAGATCGACATCATCGGCTCGCCTTCGACGAAGGAGGCCTGGAAGAAGATGTACCCGCGATAGTGGAGCGGGTGGTTCATGGAGATGTGGTGCTCGGAGACGCCGCGCTCGGGGTCCTCGACGCGGACCCAGCTCTCGAAGGTGGCGGCCATGTTCGAGCCCGGGTACTTGTCCGAGTTGAACTTCAGCAGCGTGACCTTGAAGGGCACCTGCATCTCGGGGGAGCGGTAGGCGACGGTCGCGCTGCCGTTCCCGAAGCGCACCGAACGGGCCTCGGTCCACAGCAGCCATTCCGAGGGCGTGCGTCCGCCGGGACCCTCCAGGTGCAGCTTCACGGCCGGCATGCGTCGCTCGTCCTTCTCGGGGGGCTTCGCGGACGTGACCGTGCGCGCGAGGGTCGCGTGCTCGAGCACCTGGTCGACCAGGAGCGTCATGCCCATCCAGGGGGTCTGGATGGGCTCGCCGACCTTCACGACGCCGTTCGAGCCCGGGCCGCTCTTCTGGGTGAGCCCGTAGCGCAGGCTCCCGTCGGGCCCGCGGACGAACGACACGTGGTTCTGGCCCGGGCCGTGGGCCAGCAGCGACGTGGCTTCGGCGTCGCTCGCGGCCACGTGATAGCCGAGCGAGGCGGGCCCGAAGTCCACGTGGCTGCGGGCCTCGTCCTGGGCCACGAGCCAGGCTTCCTGGGTCGCGAACGGCGCCTTCAGGACGAAGTGCAGCGCCGGGTTGGCCGTCGTGCCCTCGGTGAACGACTCCGTGACCGCGGCATGGGGGTAGAAGTCCTCGGCTACCAGCGTCACCTGGGTGCCGGGCACGGCATAGCGCCGTTCCTTGCCCGGGGCCGGAGCCGACTTCTCGAAGGCGACCGGGAAGTGGCCGTGGGCCGCGCTGTCCGGAAGAGCGACCTGCAGCGAGCGCTCGAGCAGCGTCACGCGGTCGGTGGACTCTCCCTCGAAGAGCGCCATGTTCGAGTCGAGGCCGTAGTGGAGCGAGATCAGAGAGCCGGCGAGCAGGGTCAGGATGCCGATGTGGGCCATCACGAAGCCGGCGTGATGACGCTTGAACGGGTAGCGCTTCATCATCGCGCAGAAGATGTTGCAGCCCAGGGTCACGAGGATGAGGGCGAACCACCACGTCTTGTAGATCTCGCGCTGCACGGCCTCGGTGCCGTGGCTCATCTCGTAGAACGTCGCGTAGGCGCAGGTGCCGCCCAGGGTCAGCATCGTGGTGACGGCCAGGCCCAGGGAGGCCAAGGCCGAGAACACGCGATCGGGGAGGGAGGAAGCAGCCACGGCGGTTTTCCATTCTGGGTGCTTCGCGCGGAGGAGTCAATGGTCTAGAATCGCGGCCACCAGCATGGCAAAGCTCCGACTCATCCCGGCCTCCGGCGCGCCGCACTCGATCGAGCAGGACGAAGCGGTGATCGGACGCGAACCCACGGTGGACGTGGTGGTTGCGGACGGCTCCGTGTCCCGGAAGCACGCCAAGATCCAGCGCCGCGGCGAAGGCTGGGCGGTCGTGGACCAGGGCAGCGCCAACGGCACCTTCATCGATTCCCACCGCGTGGCCGAGGCCGTGCTCCGCGACGGTCAGGAGCTGCGGGTCGGGGCCGTGGCGTTCCGGGTCGAGATCGAAACGCCCGCCGACGACGGCCGCACCCTCGGCGTCCCCGAGGACTCCGCCGAGGCCACGATCGTCCACGACGGGCCTCTCGACGTCCCGCCGCCGCCGCCTCCTCCTCCGCCCCCGGCCCGGGTCGCCGCCCCGCCCCCGCTTCCGCCCCGTGCCGCGAGCCCGCCCCCGCCGCCGACCGGACCCCATGCCGGATCGCGCACGCCCGTCGTCTCGGGCCCCGGCCCGGGCTCCGGCCCGGCGCCCCGCAAGGGCAAGGGACCGCTGTTCTGGGCGTTCATGGGCTGCGGCGGCTGCCTCACCATGGTGCTGCTGCTGGTCGCCGTGATCGCCGGCGGCCTGTACTTCATGACGAAGAGCGCCGTCGATGGCGTGCAGGCGCCTCTTGCGGCCCTGCGCTCCGGGTCCGTCGACGAGGCCTATGGGCACATGTCCTCGGAGTACCAGGCGCGCGTGTCGCGCGAGGACTTCGCGGCCCTGCTCGAGGCGCACCCCTCCCTGAAGGACAACGCGGACGCCAACTTCTGGCCGCCGAACGGCAGCGTCCAGGTGGTGAACGACCGGGCCCGGCTCACCGGGACCCTGACCTCGCGCTCCGGTGTCAGCGAGAAGGTGTCGTTCGAGCTCGTGAAGGAGGGCGGGAGCTGGAAGATCTCGACGCTCGACGTCGAGGGAGGCTCTTGAGCGCTCCGCCGTACCCCGAGCCGATCGAGATCCGTCACGAGCGTGGAGCCCGCCGCCTGGTCGTCCAGTGGGACGACGGCCACGTGTCCACGTACGGGCTCGACTACCTCCGCAGCTGGTGTCCTTGCGCCGGCTGCCAGGGCCATGCGCCGACGTCGCGCTACCTCGACCTGCACGACCAGGACCTGGCGCACCTCGAGGCGGTCGGGAACTACGCGATGGCTCCCACCTGGAGCGACGGGCACTCGACGGGCATCTTCAGCTTCCGCCTGCTCCGGGGCCTGTGCCCTTGCGACGACTGCGGCGGGGAGCGGCGCTAGCGCGCTAGTCGCGCAGCCGGAAGCGCACGCCGTCGCGGACGGCGGCGGCGGCCCGCGCCCACTCGACGCTTCCGAGATAGCGCCGCAGGGGCTCCGTGAGCGGGGTCGCCATCTCCGCGGCCTCCCACGTGAAGGGCCGGCCGTCGGGCTCCTCGGCCACGCGTCCCGCGTCGAGCGCGGCCGAGGCCGCGGCCACGTGGAGCGCGCCGAGGTCGCGCCGCAGCGCCTCGAAGCGGCCCTGGCGCGCGGGCGACACGAAGCGGTACACGGACGAGTAGAAGACGGCGTTGTGGAAGTACTCGGGGACGTTCAACACCGCGTCCTTGCCCCAGGCCGCGGCCCACGCGTGGATGCGCAGCATCAAGGGCCGCGTCAGCCGCAGCCCGGGGTGGCGCTGGCCCGGCAGCTGCGGCCGCTCGGGCGTGAAGGACGCACGGGGGTCCTGCATCTCGAGCCAGTGGATCGAGAGGACCGAGAGCGTGTCGAGGCCCGCGGGCCGCGGCGACAGCCTCGAGGTGAGGAGCGATTCCTCGGAGAGCCGCAGGTCGACGAGGGCTTCGGGCTCGCCTCTCGCCAGCACGCGCAGCCGATGCTCGCCGCTCTCGAAGGCGGTGCGCAGGACGAGGTCCGCGTAGCCGCGCGCGGCGAGCCCGGCGAAGAGCCCGGCGTCCTTCAGCTCCCGCTCGAGCCCCGGGCCATCGAAGCGGCGCAGGAAGAGCGGAGACTCCCGGGGCTCGTCCTCGGCGAGGTCGAGGGCGGTGAGGTCGAGGAAGTCGCGTCGCGCGTCGCGCTTGGGCTTCAAGGCGAAGCCGGCGCTATTTCATCCGCGCGCCCTTCTCCTCGGTCGCGAAGACCCAGCCCACGACCTTGCCGGGCTGGATCAGTCCCTCGGCGCTCCAGAACTGGCGGTCGCGAAGGAAGCGGGACGAGGAGTCGGACGGCGCAATCGACTGGATCTCGGCCTCGATCGCGTCGAAGCGGGCCTTCCAGCGCTGCATGTTCGCCTCGCGCAGGTCGACCCAGCCGGCCCAGGCCCAGCTCTCGAGGGACTCGGCGGTCACGGCGTGGGAGTCGCCGGGCGCCGCCACGGGCGGGATCTTGCACTCGGGTCCGCGCAGCAGGCCGCCGTCCGGGAGCAGGATCGGGATCCCGATCGAGACGATCTCGCGTCGCCGCAGCGGGTCGTCGAGCACCGCGAGGGCGCGCCTCGAGAGCTCCGCGGGCGCCGCCTCGCGCACGGCGGACATGGTGCCGAAGGCGCGCCGCAGCAGGTCGGCCTCGTGGAGCAGCTTGGAGAGCCGCGGCGGGCCCAGGTTCTCGAAGGCGACGCTGCGCACCTCGTGCTGCTTCTCGAGGTTGCGAAGCTTCTCGAGTGCCCAGTGCCGCATCAGCCCCGCGCGGTACGTGGGGCCCATGACGGCGTTGTCGAGGGCGTTGATGATGTCGTGGCCGGTGTTGCCGCCGGAGAGCTCGCGCGCCACCGTGTCGGCGATCTCCTCGGGCGTCACGAACTCCATCTGCTCGCCCGTGGTGATCGCCGAGAACTCCTCGAGGGAGAAGATGCCGTTCTCGCCGGTGTCGATGAAGACGCTCTTCAGCGTCTCGCCGGTGGCCGTGCCGTGGGCCGGGTCGACCGACCGGAAGCGCCCTCCCGGCGCCACGCGCTCGGGCGTGCCCGGATCGAACAGGGTCACGGGCCTGCCGGCCCGCAGGATCTCGCCGTAGCCGATGCGCTTCCACGCGATCGCCGCAGCGGGCTTGATCTCCTTGATGATCGGGCCGTCGGGCGTGCGCGCCATGAGGAAGAGCAGCAGGGTGTGGGCGCCGGCGAGCGCGCTCTTCGAGAGCAGCACTCGCGAGGGCTTCTCTTCCGAGTGGGTGTACGGGATGTTGAGGCCCATGCCCCCGGTGCCCGAGGTGCCGATCTTGACGTAGGCCCCGGTGCCCGAGCGCACCATCGACTGGTACAGCACCTGGACGTGGCGGATCAGCTGCGGCACGTAGTCCGTGACGAGGAGCGTCTCGAGGCTCTCGCGCAGGTCGCGGCCCTCCTTGGCCGCGGTCCAGGCGAGCCGGCTCGTCTTGTAGATGTCCTGGTACGCGATCCCGGTCGCGGTGTTGACGGCGTCGATGATGATGTCGGGCTTCGCGGTCGCGATGAGCTGGTAGAGGTAGTATTCGGAGGCGGCCTGCTCCGAGAGGGGATCGAGCAGGCTCTCGATGAGGCGCGCCCGGTTCGCTGGATCGGCGTACACCTCGCGCCGCACCCTGTCTTTCCAGTCGCCGAAGGCGAACACGTCGCCCCAGGCCGGCTCGAGCGCGACGCCCGCGGCCTCGGAGGAGATGTTGCGCACGGCCTCCTCGGCCTCGTCGCGTCGCAGCGAGAGCAGGATCAGCTTGGCGGGACGCTCGGGAAGCAGGCGCCGGGCCACCGCCTGGCCGACGAGGCCGTAGCCGCCGAGGATCAGGACCGTCTTGCCGCGGATGTCCATGCCGGGCCGGTATCTTATGCGAACGGCGCGGGAGGGACGATAATCCCGCACCCCCGATGAACTGGCACTTCACGCCCCCGGCGGCGCCCCTCCTCGTGGGCGCGGCGGTGATGCTCCTGATCGCCGAGATCGTGAGGCGCCGCGGCCCGATGCGCGGCGCGGCGCCGTTCCGGCTCCTGTGCTACGGCATCTGCGTCTACGTCGTCGGCTACGCCCTCGAGCTGGGCGTGTCGACGCCCGCCGAGGTCCTGCGCTGCCTCAAGATCGAGTACTTCGGCGTCGCGATGCTGCCGGGACTGACGCTGCTCACGGCACTCTCCTTCACGGGCCGCGTGCGCTACCTGACGCCGCTCAACGTCGCGCTGCTCTTCGTGATCCCCGCGATCACCTGGCTCCTCGTCCTGACCAACGAGCGGCACCAGTGGATCTGGCGCGCGATCGACGTCGACACGAGCCTGGGCTTCACGCGCACCACGTTCCTGCGCGGGCCCTGGTACGTGGTCCACAACACGATCTACACACAGCTCACGCTGGTGCTGACCCTGGTCACCCTCTGGCGGGCGTTCCAGGCCGCGGAGGGCACGTTCCGACGCCAGGTCGCGGTGCTGACGGTCGCCGTGGCCATCCCGATCGTCGTGCACTCCGTCTACCTCGCGACGCCGTGGTTCGTCGGCCTCGACCCGAACCCCTACGCCCTGCTGCTGACGGCGACCACGCTCGCCTGGGGCATGCTGGAGTCGGCGCTGCTGGACCTCGTGCCCGAGGCCCAGGAGCGCGTCTTCGCGAGCCTCGCGGACCCCGTCGTCGTCCTCGACGACCGGCGCCGCGTCGTCGCTCTCAACCCGGCCGCGGAGGGAGCCCTCGGCGTCGCCGCGGAGCGGGCGATCGGCCGCACCGTCTCCGACGTGCTGCCGGCCCTCGCGCCGCTCACCGAAGGGCGCCGCCTCGAGGAGGCGTTCCAGGCGTCCTTCGGCCTCGGGCGCGACGGCCACGAGCGCCAGTTCGAGGCGCGCGTGACCCCGCTCTCGCCGCGCCGCGGCCAAGTCGGGGGCCGCCTCGTCGTCTTGCAGGACGTGACCGAGCGGCGCCAGGTCGAGAAGCTGCGCGAGGACCTCGTGAACACCCTCGTCCACGACCTGCGCAACCCGCTGACCGTGGTGCGGGCGTCCACCGACCTGCTGGCGATCGACGAGCAGGCGGGGCAGCGCGTCCGCGACCTGGTCGAGCCGGCGCGTCTCGCCACGCGCCGGCTGCTCGATCTCGTGAGCCGGCTCCTCGAGGTCCACACGCTGCAGAGCGGGCGGCTGCCTCTCGAGCGCTCCCGGGTCCGGGTCGAGGCGCTGATCGCCGAGGCCGTCGAGATGCAGGCCCCGCTCGCCCGCGGCAAGGACCAGCGCCTCGCCGTCGAGATCGAGCCCGGGCTGCCGCCCCTCGACGTCGATCGCGAGCTCGTGGCGCGCGTCCTGCAGAACCTGATCGGCAACGCGATCAAGTTCACCGGCGCCGGCGAGATCCGCATCGCCGCGCGGGCCGCCGCGGGCGCCGCTCTCGAGGTGAGCGTCCACGACGCGGGCCCCGGCATCCCTCACGAGCTGCAGGCGCGGCTGTTCCGCGAGTTCGCCCGCGGCACCCAGGCCGGCCGGGGCACGGGCCTGGGACTCGCCTTCTGCCACAGCGCGATCACGGCCCACGGCGGCACGATCTCGGCCGAGAGCGATCCCGGGCGAGGCACGACCCTGGCCTTCCGGCTGCCGGTTACGCCTCCGTCATGAACGGATAGCCGTACTCGCGCGGGGGCGCGAAGTTCTCCTTCATGGAGCGGGCGCTCACCCAGCGCAGCAGGTTCAGCACCGAGCCGGCCTTGTCGTTCGTGCCCGAGCCGCGCGCGCCGCCGAACGGCTGCTGGCCCACGACGGCCCCGGTGGGCTTGTCGTTCACGTAGAAGTTGCCGGCGGCATGACGCAGGCCGGAGATGGCCTCGCGCAGCGCGCGGCGGTCCTGGGCGAACACGGCGCCCGTGAGCGCGTAGGGCGACGTGGCATCGACGAGGTCCAGGGTCTCGTGCCAGCGCGCGTCGTCGTAGATCCACAGGGTCACCACGGGCCCGAAGATCTCCTCGCACATGAGGCGGTAGTCCGGGCGCGGCGCCTCGACCAGCGTCGGCTCGATGAAGTAGCCACGCTCTCCGTGGCTGCCGCCGCCCGCGAGGACGCGGGCGTTCGCCTTCGCGTCGGCGATGTAGCCCGTGATGCGGTCGAAGGCCCGCTTGTCGATCACGGCGCCCATGAAGTTGCGGAAGTCGGAGACGTCCCCGACCTTGATCTCGCCCATCATTGCGGTCACGCGCTCGAGAACGTCCTTCGCGAGGGAGCGCGGCAGGTAGACGCGGCTCGGGGCCGAGCACTTCTGGCCCTGGTACTCGAAGCCGCCGCGCACGATCGCGACCGCGAGAGCCGCCACGTCGGCCGAGGCGTGGGCGAGGATGAAGTCCTTGCCGCCCGTCTCGCCCACGACCCGCGGGTACGAGCGATAGCGCGCCATGTTCTCGCCGATCGTCTTCCACATGGAGTTGAAGACCTCGGTCGAGCCCGTGAAGTGGACGCCGGCGAGGTCGGCATGGGACAACGCGACGCCCGAGACGGGGCCGGGATCGCCAGGCACGAAGTTGATGACGCCCGGCGGCATGCCCGCCGCCTCGTAGATCTTCATGAGCTGGTACGCGCTCGGGATCGCGGACGAGGCCGGCTTCCACACCACCGTGTTGCCCATGAGGGCCGGGGCCGTCGGCAGGTTTCCGCCGATCGCGGTGAAGTTGAACGGCGTCACCGCGTAGACGAAGCCCTCGAGGGCTCGGTATTCGGCCTGGTTCCACATCGTGTGGTCGGAGATCGGCTGCTCCGCCATCAGCTGTTGCGCGTAGTGGGGATTGAAGCGCCAGAAGTCGATCAGCTCGCAGGCGGAGTCGATCTCCGCCTGGAACGCCGTCTTCGACTGGCCGAGCATCGTGGCGGCGTTCAGGGTAGCCCGCCAGGAGGTCGTCAGGAGCTCGGCGGCCTTCAGCATCACGGCCGCGCGATCCTCCCAGGGCCAGGCCGACCACTCGCGGTGGGCCTCGCGAGCGGCGGCGATCGCGGCCTCGACGTCGGCGGCGCCGGCCTTGTGGTAGTCGGCGAGGACGTGGCCGTGGTCGTGGGGCATCACGGCCTGGGCCGTGTTGCCGGTGCGCACCTCGCGTCCGCCGATGATCAGGGGCACGTCGAGGCGCTCCCGCGACATGCTGGCGAGGCGTGCCTTCAACTCGAGCTTCTCCGGCGAGCCCGGCGCGTAGCTGCGCACGGGATCGTTGACCGGTACCGGCACGCGGCGGGTGCCGCTCCAGGCGGCTCGAGGGCGCTCACTCTCTGACACGGGAACCTCCACGAAGACCTGGAAATCTTACTCGCACACGACGAAGATCTCCGCCGCGTTGCGGGGGAAGTCGAGACCCAGGCGGTAGAAGCCCTCGAGCATGGCCTCGCTCCAGTGCGCGTCGATCTGGGCGGCCGAGAGCGGCTTCAGGAACACGCCGCCCTCGTGCACGATCCGGAGCCCGGCCGCCGACGCCTCGGCGCGCAGCGTCTCGGGCGTGTACACCCGGCGGTGGCCCACCTCGCGGTCGCGGTCGTTGAGCTCGGTCGGCGTGGCGAGCAGCCGCATGTGGACGGCCGCGAGCCTGTGGAAGGACCAGGCGTTCGGCACCCCGGCGACGAGCCGGGCCCCCGGGCGCATCCAGCCCCGGGCCCGTTCGAGCATGGCGCGCGGGTCGGCCACGTGCTCGAGCACGTGATCCATCACGACGGCATCGAAGGGCGCTTCCGGAACGAAGTCCTCGAACAGGCAGCGGATCTTGCGCAGCCGGGGATGATCCGGGACCTGGGCCAGGAGCTCCGCCGCCCCGTCGACGATCGTGAGCGTCTCGAAGTCGTCGAGCAGCGGCAGCGTCATCAGCCCCTCGGCCGATCCGAGCTCGAGCCCGTGACCGCTTCCGAGCCAGGGGCGGATCGCGCGGTGCCGGAAGGCCACCAGGCGCCGGTCGAATCCCAGCTGGCCCTCGCGATACCAGGCGGCGGCCGCGTCCAGCCGCCGGGTCTCGTCAGTCACGAGGGGCCGCTTCGAAAGGCGTCGATTTCCGCGCGCAGGCCCTCGACGAGGGTCGTCGTCGTCGTGGCGCCCAGCTCCCGGCGCATCCGTGCAACGTCGAAGCGATAGGAGCGCTGCGGGGTCGTCGAGGCAGCGTCGAAGGCGAGCACCGCGCCGGGAACGAGAGAGCCGATCGTGCGGGCCACCTCGTGCACCGGGACCGATCGGCCGCTCGCGACGTTGACCGTGTCGAGCGAGCCGCCCGCGAGGCGCCGCCACGCGGCGACGAAGGACTCGGCCACGTCCGTGACGTAGGCGAAGTCGCGCAGCGCCGACCCGTCGCCCGAGACCCGGATCGGCAGACCCGCAAGGGCGCGCTCGATCGCCACCGGGATCAGCTTGCGGTAGTGGTGCTCCCCGGGACCATACACGTGGGTCAAACGCAGGATCGCGAAGCGAACGTCGTGACGGGCCGCCCAGGCCCGCAGCATCGTCTCGCCCAGGATCTTGGAGGCGCCGTAGACCGTGGCCGGCCCCAGCGGGCTCTTCTCGTCGAGCGCGACGTCGTCGTCCGGCGGCCGGTAGACGTCGAGGGTCGACGCGAAGACGACGCGCTGGCAACGGCCGGCCAGCGCGTCGAGCAACGCCTCGAGGCCGATCACGTTCGCGTCGATCACCGCGCGCACGGAAGCCGCGTCTTCGGGCCCGGAGCCGTGCGGTGTCCGGGCGGCGAGGTGGAAGGCGCCGTCGAAGCGCTCGTCGAACGGCGCGACGCCGGCCCGCGCGTCGCCGAGCCGGCCCGAGAGCGTGCGCAGCGTGGCATCGGGGAAATGGCGGCGCAGGGCGCCGACGAGGTGCCGGCCGATGAAGCCGGAGGCGCCGGTTACGAGGAGCGTCGGGCCGCTAGCCACGCGCCTCGAGCGTCGCCAAGGCCGCGACGGTCGTCAGCAGCGGCTCCACGTCCATGCCCCGGATCCACAGCAGGCCGTCGGGCAGCGGGTTGATGGTGCGGGCGAGGGACGGCAGGCGGCCGTCGAGCGCGAGGTCCCGGTAGATCTTGGGGAAGTTGACGCCGGCCGCGGTGAAGAAGTGCACGGTGGTGAAGAAGCGGCCGATGTTGATCTCCGTCGGGTTGGGCCGGCCGCGGTCGTCGTAGGTCATGTCGACCGCGAAGATGCCGTGGGGACGCGCATCGATGGCGGCGATCGCCGCCCGGGCGACCTCCGTGACCTCCGGATCCGAGCACGTCTCGCCGACCCGCGTGATGCCCGTGACGCCCGACAGCGTACGGCCGGCGAAGCTCCAGCCGCGGCGGCGCCGGGCCTGGGCCACGACGAGCCGGCTTTCGTACCAGATCGAGAGCCACGTGACCGAGTCCGCCGTCAGGCAGGCGGCCGCGGTGAAGCGGCCCCAACCCTGGTGCTCGTCGATCCACAGGCGCGCGAAATCGAGGCTCGAGGTGGGAAGAGCGCCGGTGCCGCCGCCGCCCTCGGTGGCGCGCAGCCAGACGCGCCCGCCCAGCTCGTCGAAGGCGCGCTGCAGGTCGCCGGGGCTTGCGATCGGGAGCGTCTCGGGCACCGTGAGCCCCGCGTCCTTCCAGACCCGGTACGAGCGCTCCTTGTCGACACACGCCTCGATCGTCGCCGCGTCGGGCAACAGCAGCCGCACGCCGAGAGCCTGGAGGCGCCCGCGCTCCCGCGAGACGCGCCGCACCTCGAAATCGTGCTGCGCGTGGAGCAGGTCGGGCTGCGTGCGCCCCACGAGGGCCGCGAGCCGATCCATGTACGAGGCCTCGCTGGCGGCGGGGATCACGTGGCGCTCGTCCACGTCGGCCAGGAGCAGGTCGCTGGGGATCGAGCACATGCCGATCAGGTGATCGCCGTCGCCCGAGGCGCGCCACGAGCGGATCACGTTGTTGGAGGGCGCCCCGCCCGCGCCACCGATGAGGATCCTGGCCACGCTGCGCGCTAGCCTAACAGCCCGGCCCGGTTTTTGGCGGTAGATTAGGGCCCCGTGGATCCCGCACCGCTCCCGTCGCTGACGATCGTCGTGCCGGTGTTCGGCAACGCGGCGACGCTCGGAGAGCTGCTCGAACGCCTGCGGCGGGCCTGCGCGGACCTGCCGGCGCCGGGCCCCGAGATCGTCTTCGTCGACGACGGATCGCCGGACGACTCCTTCCTCGTGCTGAGCGCGATGGCGGCCGCGGACAAGCGCGTCGTCGTGATCCAGCTCTCGCGCAACTTCGGGTCGAACGCGGCCGTGCTGGCCGGCGTCAGCCACGCGCGCGGCCCGGCCGTGTGCGTGATCGCGGCCGACCTCCAGGATCCCCCGGAGCTGATCCCGGAGCTCGTGGCGCGCTGGCGCGAGGGCGCCCAGGTCGTGATGGCCGCGCGCCGCAAGCGCGACGATCCCTTCCTCATGCGTCTGCCGTCCGCCGTCTTCAACCGGCTGTTCAGGCGCTTCGTGTTCCGCGACTTTCCGGCCGGGGGCTTCGACTTCGTGCTGCTCGACCGGCAGGTGGTGGACAGCCTCCGACGCATGCCCGAGACCCACTCGTACTTCTACGGACAGGTGTTCTGGCTCGGCTTCCGCCGCGCGGTCGTTCCCTACGACCGTGCCAGGCGTCCCTCGGGGCGCTCGGCCTGGACCTTCGCGAGGCGCGTCAAGTACTTCATCGACGCCTTCACGGCGTTCTCCTACCTGCCCGTGCGCGCGGCCTCGTTCGCGGGCCTCGTACTGGCCGGTCTCGGCTTCGCCTACGCGGCCGTCGTGCTCTGGCAGCGCCTGGCCGGCAACATTCCCGAGCGCGGCTTCTCCGCGCTGATGGTGGTGCTCCTGGTGGTGTCGGGCACGCAGCTCCTGGTGACCGGCATCATGGGCGAGTACCTCTGGCGCGCCCTCGAGGAGATCCGCGCGCGCCCGCCCTTCGTGGTCGCGCGCTCCATCAACCTGCCGGATCCGTGAAGCTCGCGTTCGATCGCGGGCTCGAATCGCTGCGGCTCGTGCTCGAGCAACCCGAGCCGCTGCGCGACGGGGTCCTGCGCTGGGGCTGCGCGCTCTTCCTGCTCGCCGTGTACCTGCTGGGGCCGTGGCTCACCCTGCGCGATCGCGCGGCGACTCCCGAGCCGTCGCCCGAGCCGCCTCCCGACGCGCCCGGGTGGATCGGCGCGGCCTACGCCCTCGCCCTGGCGGCATTGGTCGCGGCGTTTCCCCTCGCCTTCCCGCGCGGGCTCCACCTCCTCCTGGCGCCCGCCGCCCTCGCGCTGACGCTCGCCGCCGGCTCCGCTGGCAGCCCGCGGCTCAGCATGCAGCGGCCGCGCGCCTTGCGGCGAGCGGAGTGCCTCGCGCTGCTCGGGCTGGGCGCGACTGTCGCAGTCCTGACGTTGTGGCGCTGGAAGGAGATGCCCGTGGGCCTCCACGGCGACGAAGCGAAGTGCGGGCTCACGGCGCTGCAGCTGTTTCGTGACGGCCGCCACCCGTTCTTCCTCAACGAGGCCGGCGTCCCGGCCTTCCTGCAGAGCCTCGACGGGTTGGCGTTCCTGTGGATCGACGACCGGGTGCTGGCGCTGCGCATGGTGCCGCTGCTGTGCGCCGTGATGGCGCCGCTCGTGTTGTTTCGTTGGCTGCGGCTCATCGGGCCGCCGGCGCTCGCCTGGCTCGCGAGCCTCGCGCTCGTCGGGATGCCCTTCTTCGAGCACTACAGCCGCACCCCCACGGGCACGACGCTGGTGCTCGCCCAGCTCCTGTTCCTCTACGGACTCACGCGGAGCCTCGTGGCTCCGGGAGCGCTCGGTCCGCTGCTCGGAGGCCTCGGGCTCGGTATCGCCCAGTGGGACTACTACGCGTCGCGCATGCTGATCGGGCTCGTGGCTCTCGCCCCGATCCTGTTGGCGCCCTATGCGCGCCAGCTCGCGGCCGGCTGGTGGAAGCGCGTCGCGCTCCTGGGGCTGGTGGCGGTTCCCATCGCCTCCTGCTTCGTGCTGATGAGCAACTACTCCAGCCACGGCTGGACGTTCTACCTGCTGCCCCGCTCGGATCCGCTGCCGCCCAGCGACACGCCCCTCGTGCTCGCCCTGTGGAAGCGCCTGGCCCTGCACGCTCCGATGTGGTTCTCGGACGAGGGGAACAAGGTCGGAGCCATCACGGTCCCCGGGTCGCCCGTGCTTCCGTTCCCGCAAGGCGCCTTGGCACTCGTCGGCGCGGGAGTCCTGATCGCGTCGGCGCTGCGCGCCCCGGCCGCGCTCGTCGCCTCGATGCTGTTGCTGGGCCTCGTGCCGTCCCTCGTGACGGACGGCCCGCCCAACGGCCACCGGGTCCTGACGGCGGAGATCCCCGTCGCTGTGCTGCTGGGGCTCGGCCTTCACGCTCTCTGGCCGGGCGCGGCGAACGGCCCGCGCGGGGCGTCGCGCATGCGCCGCGGCCTGGCCGTGGCGGCGCTCCTGGCCTCGTCGGTCGCGGGGCTTGCATACTTCCATGGCCACATGCGCCAGTCGGGCGGCTATGCGTGGTCGCAGGAGATCGCCGCGAACCTGCGCGCGCGGCGGCTGCTCGACGAGGGTGCGCGCTTCGATCGACGCCTCGTCACGCCCATCCACCCGGTCGAGCGCTTCCTGCTGGACGAGGTCGAGCTCCCCGTCCTGAATTTCGGCCATTGGCTTCCGACCAACTGGTCCCGCCGCCCTCTCTCCGTGAACAGCCTGGTGGAGCGCCAGGCGCTCGTGGGCCTCGCGCGGAGCGCCTTGCGCCCTGGAGACTGGGAGGAGTACGTGGCCGTCGACGGCGAGGCCGCGGGATGGCGCTACCGGACCGACGGCCAGCCCCTGGGGGCTGCCGCCGTGGCCGAGCAGTGGCGCGCGCAGCGCGCGATCCGTGGCACGTGGATGCTGCCGTCGGCCGGAATCGTGGAGCTGCGCTGCCCCGGATATCGCGTCGCCTACCGGACGCCGCTGCTGTCGGCGAGCGTCGACGGTGACGGGCGCTTCCGCGTCCACCGGGGTCTGGCCGAGGTCCGGATCGAACCGCTCCACGGCCGGGAACTCCCGCCCGAGGCGATCGACATCGCCTACACGCCCGACGGAGCTCCGACCGAGAACCATCGCCTGCAGCCCGGCGACCTGTTCGCGATCCCGGTGCACGGTTGGCTGCGACAGACCTTCGCCGCGGGCGACGCGGGCGAGACCCGCATCGAGTCGGCGATCCTGCCGACGCTGTTCGCCTGGTGGGGCGTCGAGGAGGAGTGGCCCAAGCCGACCTCGGAGCGGCGGCGCACCGTCTATTCCGCACTCGTGGCGGTCCCCGAAGGCGTACATCCCTTCCTCGCCTACGTCACTCCGCCGCGCCAGCTCTGGATCCGCGTGGGCGGCCGAGACGTCGTTCGGGTCACACCGGACGAGGCGCGAGAGGCCCACGAGTTTAGCCTCGACGCGCGCCACCACGGCCAGCTCATCGAGATCTCGCGCCTCGACGACGGCGGCACACACGAGGTCTCGCGCTTCTCGCTGCAGACCCGGCTGCCGAATGGCCACGACGAGGTGCCGCCCTACGCGTGGTTCGTGCCCGCCGCCCCGCGCTAGACTCCATCCGTGAAGCGGCCGGCCCTCGACCTCTGGTTCGAGCGCGTCTTCGGCGACGCCGACACCGGCGCCTTCGGTTCCGGCTGGATGAGCGGCGTCGCGAGCGTGTTCCTCGGCGCGACCGGCGTCGGCGGCGTGTGCGTCTTCGCCTTTCCGGAGTGGCTCTCGACCGAGCGCTTCCGGGCCCTCTATCCGGTGGCGATCCTGCGCAGCGGCCTCGAGGTCGTGATCGGCCTCGCCTTCGTGCTGGGCGCCATCAGCCTCCTTCTGCGGCGGCGCAAGGTGCTGGGTCTGACGGGCGTGGGCCTCGCCGTCGTCGCGTCGCTCCTCGGTGGCGGCCGCGTCGCGGTTCCCGGCGTCCGGGACCGGTCGCTGGAGCTGGGCCTCGACTGGTTCCTGCTCAACCTGCTGCTGCTGACCCTGGTGTTCGTGCCGATCGAGCGTCTGTTCCCGAGGCGCCCGGAGCAGGGCGTGTTCCGGGCCGGCTGGACGACCGACGGCCTGCATTTCCTGATCAGCCACGTCGCGGTCCAGGCGCTCACGTTCCTGATCCTCTTCCCGGCCACGACCCTCGCGCGGCTCTGGCAACCGGAGGCGCTCCAGGCGGCCCTGCGCAGCCAGCCGGTCGTCGTGCAGTTCCTCGAGATCGTGTTCGTGGCCGATCTCACCCAGTACCTCGTGCACCGCGCCTTTCACCGCGTGCCGCGCCTGTGGCGTTTCCACGCCGTGCACCACTCGAGCCGCGACCTCGATTGGATCGCAGGCTCGCGGCTTCACCTCGTCGACATCCTGGCCACCCGGAGCCTCGTCTTCCTGCCGCTCTTCCTGCTCGGATTTCGAGAGAGCGCCTTGAACGCCTACCTCGCGTTCGTGTCGTTCCACGCCGTCTTCATCCACGCGAACCTGCGCTTCCGCTTCCGCGCCCTGGAGCCCTTCCTGGTGATGCCACGCTTCCATCACTGGCATCACGCCGCGGCGGACGAGGCACGGGACCGCAACTTCGCGGTGCACCTGCCGTGGCTCGACCGCGCCTTCGGGACCGCGTACCTGCCCGAGGAGCGTTGGCCCGAGAGCTACGGGATCGCCGGCGATCCCGTACCCGAAGGGTACGTCTCGCAGATGGCGTACCCGTTCCGATGAACCCGCTCACGCGCGACACGTTCGCCTTCCTGCGCGACCTGGCCCGGAACAACCGCAGGGCGTGGATGGACGCGAACCGTGAGCGCTACGAGACCCACGTCGTCGGGGCGCTGCGCGGGCTGGTGGCCGGGCTCGCGCCGGCCCTCGCCGCCCTCGACCCGGGCTTCGAGACGAGCGGCCGCTTCGGCACGAACCTGTCGCGCATCAATCGCGACACCCGCTTCGCGAAGGACAAGACGCCCTACCGCACGCGCGTGTACGTGACGTTCGCGCGGCGCGGCGTGCAGGATGGCGCCCAGTACTTCATCGGCATCGGCGCGGACGTGAGCCTGGGCTTCCGTTGCTACGGAGGGGCGAAGCACTCGATCCTGCGCACCCTGGGTCCGGTCCGCGCGGCCGACAATCCCGAGTTCCTCCGGGAGGCGCGCACGCATCTGCGGCGTCGCTACGAGAGCTACTGGTACAAGGGGGGCTCGTGGACGAAGGTCCCGGGTTTTCCGGTCGAGGTCGAGGAGTGGCGCGCCCTGAAAGGCATCGTCGTGCGCCGTCGGCTCACGGCAAGCGAGGCGCAACGGCCAGGCTTCGTGAAGAGCGTCGCGAGGGCCTTCGAGGATCTCTACCCGCTGCACCGCTTCACGGCGCTGGCCGAGTAGGGCGGCCGGCTCAGGCTTCCTGTTCCCTCACGAACAGGAGCTTGCCGACGTTCTGGAAGAGCGACATGACGCCGGCGTAGAGGAAGCCGAACTGGAAGATGAAGATGAACGGCAGCGTCGCGTAGATCTCGTTGGAGATCGCGTACACCGCCATCACGCCGAAGTAGAAGCCGAGCAGCACCTCGGCGAAGGGCACGAAGTTGAGGGCGCCCTTGTAGCGCTTCTGCTTCCACTCGTCGCCCGCGCCTTCGACGGCGTACTTGGGCGTGCGCGTGAACTCCGACTCCATGCCCAGGAGCGCCTCGATGACGGCCTTCGCGTTGTTCACCGACAGGCCGATGCCGACGGCCAGCACGGCCGGCAGGTACTTGATGCGCGAGCGCCAGCTCTCGCCGAAGATCTCGCGCTGGCTCATCAGGTAGAACGAGCAGACGCTCATGGTGGCGCCCAGGAACAGCGGCACGTCCACGATCATCATCTCGTACCAGCCCATGTTGTAGCGGATCACCATGGCCGGGAACATCAGGATCGAGAGCAGCACCATCAGCGGATAGGCGAAGTTCGCGGTGAGGTGGAACGTCGCCTCGACCTTGATCGGGAGCGGCAGGTCGGACGCCAGGATGCGCGGCAGCAGCTTCTTGCACGTCTGGATCGAGCCCTTGGCCCAGCGGTGCTGCTGGCTCTTGAACGCGTTCATCTCGACGGGGATCTCGGCGGGGGAGACCACGTCCTGGACGAACACGAAACGCCAGCCCTTCATCTGCGCCCGGTAGGACAGGTCGAGGTCCTCGGTGAGCGTGTCGTGCTGCCAGCCGCCCGCGTCGTCGATCACCGAGCGGCGCCAGATGCCGGCGGTGCCGTTGAAGTTGAAGAAGCGCCCGGCGCGGTTGCGGCCGCCGTGCTCGAGGATGAAGTGGCCGTCGAGGAGCACCGACTGGACCTGGGTGAGCAGGGAGTACGCGCGGTTCACGTGTCCCCAGCGCACTTGCACCATACCGACGCCGGCATCCTGGAAGTGGCCGATCGTCTTCTCGAGGATGTCGACGGGCGCCAGGAAGTCGGCGTCGAAGATCAGGACGAACTCGCCCTTCGCGACCTTGAGCCCGGCGTCGAGGGCGCCCGCCTTGTAGCCGGTGCGGTCGTCGCGATGCAGGTACTGGATGTCGAAGCCCTGCTCCCGATAGTGCTCGACGGCCGCTTCCGCGATCGTCACGGTCTCGTCCGTCGAATCGTCGAGGACCTGGATCTCGAGGAGCTCGCGCGGGTAGGCGATCTTCGTGACGGATTCGAGGAGCCGGTCGACGACGTACATCTCGTTGTAGAGCGGGAGCTGGACGGTGACCCGGGGCAGGCTTTCCGGGCGCGGCGCCGGCAGGGCGCGGTGCTGCTTATTCCGGAAGTAGTGATACACCATGATGTAGCGGTGGAAGCCGAACACCGCCAGGATCACCAGGGTGAGGAAGTAGAGGCCCAGGATGGCCAGCTCGACAGGACTCATAGGCTCCGGACGACCCTCTTGCGCGCGCTTCCCCTTCCGGCCGCCTTCCGGTCGGGGACCGATTCCACCCTCGCTCAGGTCGGTAGCGGCCGCTCAACCTTGACAGCCCGGAAGGCGTCAAGGAGCATGACCACAGGAGCGCTGCGACTCTCGCGATCCTGGGTCGTCTCAGGAGCGCGCCAGCCGCGCGGGCACAAACTCACGATTGTAAGCAAATCCTTTGCCAAGTCAACGTTGGGAGGGTTCTGAGGGATGGATCCGCGCGATCTCGAGACGCTACTCCGGCAGGTCCGCGACGGGAGCGTCAGCCCATCGGGGGCCGCCGAACGCCTGAAGACCCTCCCTTTCGAGGATCTGGGCTTCGCGAAGGTCGACCACCACAGGGCTTTACGGCGAGGATTCGCGGAAGCGATCTTCGGCGCCGGCAAGGAGCCCGGCCAGATCGTGGCCATCGTGGACCGGATCGTCGAACGCCAACAGAACGCCCTCGTGACGCGTACGGGCAGCGACGTGCACGATTTGGTGAAGGCAAAACACCCGTCGGCCGTGTTCCATCGGGCCGCTCGCTGTGTCACGGTGACCGTTCGCGAGCCCGAGCGTCTCCACGGCCGGATCGCGGTGGTCTGCGCGGGCACCTCCGACATCCCGGTGGCCGAAGAGGCCGCGATCACGGCCGAATTCCACGGCGCGACGGTCGACCGCGTTCACGACGTCGGCGTCGCCGGCCTGCACCGGCTTCTCGATCGCGCCGCGACCCTGAGGGAGGCCGACGTCGTGGTCGTGGTGGCGGGCATGGAAGGTGCTCTGCCGTCCGTCGTGGGTGGTCTCGTGGACGCTCCCGTCGTGGCGGTCCCCACGAGCATCGGATACGGCGCCTCGTTCCAGGGTCTGGCGGCGCTCCTGGCGATGCTGAATTCGTGCGCGTCCGGCATCTCGGTGGTCAACATCGACAACGGCTTCGGAGCGGGCTTCCTGGCCAGTCTGATCCTCAGAAAATCGACCCCTCGAGGTTGACAAACCTGTTGATCCTTCTCATCTTGTAGGAAGTCCTGTCCAGGCCCGGCGTTCCCGGTGACGGCGACGGACCCCAACTTTTCAGCCTGACAGGATTCCTACGGGTGTTCCTGTCCCTAAAGCATAGATAGGCGGTCGCTTAGCTTTGAACGGGAACACGTTCAGAACCCTCGAGTTCGACAAGATCCGTACGCTTCTCCTGGCGCATGCCGGGTCGGCGGAGGGTCGCGCCCGGATCGAGGCACTCCGTCCGCTCACCGACGCCGGCCGCGTCCAGGCCGCGCTGCGCCTGACCAGCGAGGCCGTGCGTCTGGTCGAGTCGCCGGGCCGCCAGCCGTATCACGACCTCCCGGACCTCGCGTTGACCCTGGCCTCGAGCCGCGTCGAAGGGGTGCATCTCGAGCCCGGCGCCCTGCTCGACGTGGCGTCGTTCATCGAGGGCAGCGTCGAGATCGCGAAGAGCGTCGGAGCCGCGGAGAACGCGCCCACGCTGTCGCGACGCGCCGCCGGCATCGCCGACGCGACGGACGTCGCGCTCGCCATCCGCGCCGCGATCCTGCCGTCGCGCGAGGTGGCCGACCACGCCTCGCCGCGACTCGGCCAGATCCGGCGCCAGATCGCGAACCTGCGCGCCTCGCTCCAGTCGGTCCTGGACGGGTTGCTGCGCGGGAAGGATGCCGACCGCATCCTGCAGGACAAGCTGGTCACCACCCGCAACGATCGCTACGTGCTCCTGCTCAAGGCCGAGCACCGCGGCCAGCTGCCGGGCATCATCCACGGCAGCTCGGGCTCCGGTGCCTCGCTCTTCGTGGAGCCGCTGCCGGCCGTCGAGCTCAACAACGACATCGTGGCGCTCCAGGACGACGAGCGGAACGAGGTGATCCGCATCCTGCGCGAGCTGACGTCGCGCGTGGGGTTCCGGGCGGACGACCTCGCGGCCGCCTCCGAGATCCTGGGCGAGCTCGACGCCCTCCAGGCCCAGGCCCTGCTGGCGCGGGAGATGAAGGCGATCGAGCCGGAGATCGCACACGGCCTCGAGCTCGACCTGTTGCGCGCCCGCCATCCGATGCTGATGCCGGCCCTCGCCGAGCGTCTCGGCGTGCCGCGCCGCACGTCCCGCGAGCCGGTTCCCGTGAGCCTGCGCGTGGGTTTCGGCGAGCCCGTGCTCATCATCAGCGGACCCAACACCGGCGGGAAGACGGTCGCCCTCAAGACCGTAGGCCTCCTGGCGATGATGGCGCAGAGCGGCCTCCACGTGCCCGCCGAGCCCGGCAGCCGTCTGCCGGTGTTCCGCCGCATCTACGCGGACATCGGCGACGACCAGTCGATCGCCGAGAACCTCTCGACGTTCTCGGCCCATCTCGCGTCGATCGTGGAGATGACGCGGGACCTCACGGCTCCGTCCCTCGTGCTCCTCGACGAGGTCGGGGCCGGCACGGATCCCACCGAAGGCGGCGGCCTCGGTGTCGCGATCGTGGACCACTTTCGCGCGGCCGGCGCCATGGTCGTCGCGACCACGCACCACGGCCTGATGAAGGCCTACGCCCAGTCGACGCCGGGCGTGAGCTGCGCGTCGTTCAGCTACGACCCCGCGACCTACGAGCCCACCTACCGCCTCGTCCAGGGAGTGCCCGGCCGCAGCCTGGCTCTCGAGATGGCCGAGCGCCTGGGTCTGCCCGCTGACGTCGTGGCCGACGCGCGCTCGCGCTTGTCGCTGAAGGAGGCCCAGGCCGAGGTCCTGCTGAAGGAGCTCGAGGAGCAGCGCGCCGCCCTCGCGATCGAGGCCGAGAGCCTGCGCGCGCAGCGCGACGAGATCACGGCCGAGGCGGAGCTGCAGCGCGAGGCGTCGCGGAAGCTGGCCGATCGCAAGCGCAGCGAGGTCGAAAGCTTCGCGCGCGAGCTGCGCAAGCGCGGTGAGGACGCGGCGCGCAAGGCGGCCGACGCGATCCGGGAGGCCGTGCAGCGCGTCGAGAGCACGCGTCAGTCGGCGCAGAACGCCGGCGCGCGCGCCCGCACGGAGGTGGTCCAGCAGATCCGCGCGGCCCAGGAGGAAGTGCTGCGCGAGATCGCGCCGGAGGCCGCGGAGCCCGAGCTCGCGGCGGCGCCGATCGCCGTGGGCAGCCGCGTGCGTGTGAAGGCGCTGGGCGTGATCGGCGAGGTGATGTCGCTGTCGGCCGGCGATGCCGAGCTCGCCGTCGGCGGCAAACGGATGCAGGTGCCGCGAGCCGAGCTCGTGGTGATCGGCGGCCCGAAGCCCGCCGTGGCTCCCGGCCGCATTGCGACGAACTATTCGCCCGCGGCACGAGTCCAAGGGAACGACTTGACGCCGGCCGAGATCAACGTCGTAGGCTTGACCGTCGACGAGGCGCTGCCGAAGGTCGACAAGTTCCTGGACGAGGCCGCGATGGCCGAACGCCACGAGGTGCGCGTGGTCCACGGCTTCGGCCAGGGCACGCTGCGCAAGGCGGTCGCGGGCCTGCTCGACGGGCATCCCCACGTCGCCGCGTTCCGTCTGGGCGAAGGCCGCGAGGGCGGCGGCGGCGCCACGGTCGTGGAGCTCAAGGACTAACGTGGCCTTTCCCGAAGGGTTCATCGACGAGGTGCGGCGCACGGCGGACATCGTGCGCCTCGTCTCGGACCACGTCGGGCTCAAGAAGATGGGCCAGTCCTGGAAGGGGCTGTGCCCGTTCCACGACGAGAAGACGCCCTCGTTCAACGTGCGCCAGGAGCCGCCGCTGTTCCACTGTTTCGGCTGCGGGGAGGGCGGCGACGTCTTCAAGTTCGTGATGCTCCGCGAGCGCGCGAGCTTCCCGGAGGCCGTCGAGACCGTGGCGCGCCGCTTCGGCATTCCGGTGCCGGAGAACCGCTACGAGCCGGGTCCGGATCGCAAGGAGAAGGACGAGCTCTTCGCCGTCATGGAAGCGGCCGCCGACCACTTCACGAAGGTGCTGTGGACGCCGCCGGGCACGAAGGCGCGCGAGTACCTGCTGGGCCGCGGGTTCAAGAAGGAGACCCTCGAGCGCGTCCGCGCCGGAGCGGCGCCCGACTCGTGGAGCGACCTGCTCGACGGGCTGCGCCGCCGGTTCCCGATCGCGGCGATCGTGAAGGCGGGCCTGGTCCTCGAAAAGCAGGGCGGCGGCGGCCACTACGACCGCTTCCGCAATCGCGCGGTGTTCCCGATCGCGAACGAGTCCGGCAAGGTCGTGGCCTTCGGCGCGCGCAGCCTGGATGGCAGCGAGCCGAAGTACCTGAACTCGCCCGAGACGCCGATCTACCAGAAGAGCCGCACGCTCTACGGCCTCGCCTGGGCGAAGGAAGCGTCTCGGAAGGAAAACCGTCTCGTGCTGATGGAGGGCTACCTCGACGTCGCCCGCGCCCTCGAGGGCGGCACGGGCGAAGCGGTCGCGACGTGCGGCACGGCCCTGACGCCCGCCCATGCCCGGCTGATCCGCCGCTTTGCCGAGAAGGTGGTCGTGAACTTCGACCAGGACGAGGCGGGACAGAAGGCGGCGCTCAAGAGCCTCGACTTGCTCGCGGGCGAGGGTCTCGCCGTCAGCGTCGTCACGCTGCCCGCGGGCCACGACCCCGACTCGTTCGTGAAGGCCGAGGGCGGAAAGGCGTACCGCGACCGGCTCGAGGCGGCGTTGCCGTGGATGGAGTGGCTGATCCGCAAGGCGGCCGCCGAGAACGACACGAAGACGCCCGGCGGCAAGGCCGCGTACTTCGAAGCGATCCTCCCGTCGCTCGCGAAGGTCGAGAGCGCCGTCGAGCGCTCGGCGTGGCTGTCCGTGGTCGTGGAGAAGGGCCGTCTCGACGGCGCCGCGGCGTTGTCCGAGCTGAAGCGCGCGCTCGCGACCGGACACGTGCCGGTGGCGGTGCCGGCGGCGCCGCCCGTCGCCCGCGCCAAGGCGCTGCAGCCGGCCGAGAAGTACCTGCTGACGCTGCTCCTGCAGGAGTGCCCCGGCGTCGACGAAGCCATGGCCGAGCTCGGCGAGGCGCACCTCGAAGCGCTCGCGTCGGCCGATGTCTTGCGGGCGGCCAAGGCGCTCCAGCGCCGCGGCCAGAAGATCACGGCGTCGGCACTCGCGGCCGAGGTCGGAGACGAATCCGCGCACCGGCTCATCACCGAGATGGCCGTGAACCCTGCACCCACGGGCAACGCGTCGCCCCTGGCGTGCGCGCGGGAGATCCAGTGCTGGCCCCTCGAAGCCCGTCTCGAGGAGATCCAGAAGGCGCTGCGCAGCTCCACGGGGGACGAGCTGACGCTGCGCCAGGAACAGGTCCAGTTGAGACGGCAGATCAACGACCTCTCCCGCCCCGTGGCGGGAGTGGTGAACGCGGCGGTGCCGGACGCGCCCGCCGCGGAGAGCCGGATTGTTTAAGGGGTAACGAGAAAAGCAATGGCGCTGTCTATCGAAGAGAAGTACGACGAAGTCCGGCAGCTCATCACGATGGGCAAGGAGAAGGGCTACCTCCTGTACGAGGAAGTCAACGACATGCTGCCGTCGGAGATCACGTCCTCGGACGATCTCGACGACATCTTCTCCATGTTCGGGTCCATGGGCATCGAGGTCGTCGACTCCGAGCAGAAGTTCCGGGAGAAGGGCGAAGGCGAGGAAGGAGCCGAGCTCGACCTGACGCCCGGCGCCCTCGACAAGACCAACGATCCCGTGCGCATGTACCTGCGCGAGATGGGAACCGTCCCGCTGCTCACCCGCGAGGGCGAGGTCGAGATCGCGAAGCGCATCGAGCGCGGCAAGAAGGCCGTGCTGAAGGTCGTGGCGCGCACGCCCCAGGCCGCGACCGAGATCGTGCGCCTCGGCGAGCGCCTGCGCGTGGGCGAGATCAGCGTCCGCGACGTGGTGGTCTTCAACGAAGAGGAGATCACCGAGGACAAGCTCGAGCACAAGATCAAGGAAACCCTGAAGCTCGTGGACAAGGTCGCGAACGCCCACGAAGAGGCCCTGGCCCAGCGCAAGAAGTTCCTCGAGGTCCCGAAGAAGACCCCGAAGTGGGTGCGCGCCAAGTGGCGCCTCGGCCGCAGCCGGATCGGCGTCGCGAACGCCATCCGCCGGATCGAGCTCGCCGAGTCCGTGAAGCGCCGGCTCACCGAGCGCATCCGCGAGTCGGTCGACCGCATCCACCTGGCCGAGGACAAGATCGACCGTCTCGAGCCGAAGCTGCGGGCCAAGGTCTCGGACGACTACAAGAAGCAGGTCCGCAAGCTCATCCAGGACCAGCGCGACGTGCTGCGCCAGGTGCAGGAGGAGTTCGACTCGCGGCCCGAGGAGCTGAAGCGCACCCTCGAGACCGTCGTGGTCGGAGAGATCCAGGCCGAGCAGGCGAAGAAGGAGCTCGTGGAGGCGAACCTGCGCCTCGTGGTGTCGATCGCGAAGAAGTACACGAACCGCGGCCTGCAGTTCCTGGACCTCATCCAGGAGGGCAACATCGGCCTGATGAAGGCCGTCGACAAGTTCGAGTACAAGCGCGGCTACAAGTTCTCGACCTACGCGACGTGGTGGATCCGGCAGGCCATCACCCGCGCGATCGCCGACCAGGCCCGCACCATCCGCATCCCGGTCCACATGATCGAGACGATCAACAAGCTGATCCGCACGTCGCGGGCCTTGGTGCAGGAGCTGGGCCGCGAACCCACTTCGGAAGAGATCGCGAAGCGCATGGACATCCCGGTCAGCAAGGTCCGCAAGGTCTTGAAGATCGCCCAGGAGCCCATCTCGCTCGAGACGCCGATCGGCGAGGAGGAAGACTCGCACCTGGGGGACTTCATCGAGGATCGCAACGTGGTCTCGCCGGCCGAGAACGTCATCAACCTGAACCTCAAGGAACAGACGGAAGCGCTCCTGAAGACGCTCACGCCCCGCGAGGAGAAGGTCATCAAGATGCGCTTCGGCCTCGGCGACGGCTCCGAGCACACCCTCGAGGAGGTCGGCCAGAACTTCGCGGTCACCCGCGAGCGCATCCGGCAGATCGAGGCGAAGGCGCTGCGCAAGCTGCGCCACCCGTCGCGCAGCCGCAAGCTGAAGGCCTTCCTGGAAGGCTCCCGAATCTGACGGCCGGCCTGTGATCCGCCCCGCCGTGTTCCCGGAAGGGGAGCCTCCGAAGGCGCTCGCCGAGCTTCTGGCTCGGGTGGGCGCCGACGGAGGACACGTCCTCGCGGCGTACCGGGAGCCGGTGGGGGATCACTGGCAGGCGTTCGTGCTGCTGCCCATCGATCGCGTGGAGCCCACGCCGTACCAGCGCGACTTGTCACCCACCCACGCGAAGCGCCTCCAGGACGTCGTCAAGAAGATCGATCGCTTCGTCGATCCCATCGTGGCAGTCTCGCCGGAGCCGGGCGTCTACTGGACGCCCAACGGCCACCACCGGCTGACCGCCCTGCGCAAGCTCAAGGCCGAGTGGGTCCCGGCGATCCTCATCCCCGAGGCGGAGGTCGCGTTCCAGATCCTCGCCCTCAACACCGAGAAGGCCCACAACCTCAAGGAGAAATCCCTCGAGGTCGTGCGCATGTACCGCGGCCTCCTCGAGCAGCGCCCGCGGGACGGCGAGAGCGACTACGCCTTCCAGTTCGAGGCCCCGCACCTGATCACCCTCGGCATGCTCTACGAGGAGAACAAGCGCTTCGCCGGCGGCGCCTTCGCGCCGATCCTGAAGCGCGTCGACAAGTTCCTGGACGGCTCCTTCGCGAAGTCGAAGCCGACGCGGGAAGGGCGAGCGGAGTCCGTGAAGGCGGCCGACGCCGCGCTCGGGACCGCCGTGGCGGCTCTCAAGAAGCGCGGGATCAACCATCCCTTCGTGAAGAACTACGTGCTCGCGCGCACGACGCCGCTCACGCGTCAGCGCAAGACGCTGCCCTCGTTCGACCAGGCCTTCGCGAAGCTCAAGGCCAACATCGAGGCCTTCGACGTCGCGAAGGTGCGCTACGAGGACGTGCAGCGCGCGGGCATCGCGGCGGTGCCGGCGGGGGACTAGGCGCCGAGCGCGGGCCGGCGCTCGTGCCACGGCGTCGACCGTTCGTAGGCCAGCGCCAGGGCGAGGAGGCGCGGCTCCGAGAACGGCGGGCCTCCGAGCAGCAACCCGATCGGCAGGCCGCCGCGCGTGAAACCGCACGGCACCGAGAGCGCCGGCCAGCCACCGACGCTGAAGGCGAAGGTGCACGAGTCCACAGCGAAGGGCTTCGTGGCCTCGCGGATCCGCTCGGGCGGCCGAGGGATCGTGGGCACCGCCACGACGTCGACACGCGCGAACGTCGCCGCCGGCGTCGCGCGATGGCGCGCCAGGGCGCCGCGGAGACGGGTCAGCTCCTCCGGCGTCACGCCACGTCCCTCGAGGATCGACTCGCGCGTGCGGGCGTCGTAGAGCTCCGGGTGGGCGGCCAGGGTCGCCGCGTGGCGGCCCCAGGTCTCAGCGGCGATGAGGAGGCCGAGCTCGTTGGGCGACGGCAGCGTCTCGGCATGCACCTCGGCCACGAGGCTGCGCAGCACGTCCACGGCGGCATCGAAGGCGGCCTGCACCTCTGGATCAGCGGTCGTCTCGCACAGATCGCGGATCGGCAGCGTGCCCACGCGCAGGCGCGACACGTCGGCGGGCCGGTCGGGATCGAATTCACGTGCGATCGGATGGTCCGTGAGGGCGCGGAAGAGACGCGCCGTGTCCGAGACGGTCCGGCACATCGGCCCCGCGTGGTCGAACTCCTCGGACAGGAGAACGACGCCCTCGGTGCTGACGACGCCGAAGGTCGGCTTCAGGCCAACGATGCCGCAGGCCGAGGCGGGCACCCGGATCGAGCCGCCCGTGTCGGTTCCGACCGCGCCGAGGCAGAACCCTGCGGCGACGGCCGCTCCGCTGCCGCCCGACGAACCCCCGGGAGTGCGCTCGAGGTCCCAGGGGTTGTGGACGGCGCCGAAGTGGCTGATCGCCGAGGTCGTTCCGAGTGCGAGCTCGTGCATGTTGAGCTTGCCGACCAGGACGGCGCCGGCCTCGCGGAGGTGCGTCACGAGAGGCGCGTCGCGCGCGGGGACACGATCGGCGAACACCGCGGACGCGGCGGTGGTGCGCACGCCCGCCGTGTCGACGTTGTCCTTGATCCCGATCGGGATGCCGTGGAGCGCCCCGCGCGAGCGGCCGTGGGCGAGCTCGTCCTCCGCACGGCGCGCGTCGGCGAGGGCCTGCTCCGCCGTGACCGTGACGAAGGCGTTGACGCGCCCGTCGAGGCGCGTGATGCGCTCGAGACAGTGGCGCGTCAGGTCGACGGGGGAGAGCTTCCGGGCGGCGATCGCCGCGGCCGCGGCCGTGAGGTCGAGGGCGTCGAGGGACGTGGGGGAAGGGGCGCCCGCCGCGCGACGCGTCCACCCGAGGCCCGTGAGGGCGCCGAGGCCGAGGCGCGCGGCGAAGGCGCGACGGGAGAGACGCGGGCGCACGACACGATCATATGGCGCCCGTGCCCGAAGGTTGCTACCCTTTGCACGGGCCTGTAGTTCAGATGGTCAGAACAGCCGGCTCATAACCGGACAGTCGAAGGTTCGAGTCCTTCCAGGCCCACTAGCGCTCGACGCGCGCGAACACTCCGCCCGAGACCCATTCCCGGAACCAGCCGAACAACGACTCGGCCGAAGGCGCGCGCTTCCCACGTTTGCCGGCGGCCTCGATCGCCGCGCCCAGGGTCAGGCCTGCCGCGAGATCGGTGAGCAGCGCGTAGGCTTCGCGGGTGAGGGAGAGGCGCCAGACCTTGAAGTCGCGCCGGTAGATGGCGACCCACTCGCCCTTCAGCCGTGCCTTCGGGTGGTCGTGATCGTCTTCGCGGACCGTCTGGAGATAGGCGTTCACCGGGTAGCGGAACGCCAGCAGCCGGAAGGCCGGGATCGTGCGCAGTCGGGCGTTCTCCCAGGCGTCGGGCGGCACTGCCGCGATCTGCGCCTCGCTCAGCGGCGGCACCTCCTCCGCGTCGAAGACCTGCGCCATCGCGCACTCGAGCCGCGCGAGGTCGTGGCAGAAGTCGCGCCGCTTCAGATCCGCGGCGCGTCCGACGAACTCCGGCAGGTGGTCGCCGAGCCGGTTGAGGCTGTAGCTGCGCGAGGGATGGGCCTGCACGTAGTCGCGCACGAGGTGGAAGAAGGCGTGATCGCCGAGGAAGTGCTTGAGCGCCTCGTAGTCGTTGGCGAGGGCGTCGTGCATCCGGAGCAGGTACATCGAGTGATAGATGCCGACGCGCTCGGCGGAGGTGAGGGCTTCGGTGGGCAGGATCACGTCGCCGACCCGCTCGCGCGGAACCTCGGCCGCAGCACCGGGGGCTGCGAGCGCCTCGTCGATCTCTCCCGGGTGCACGACCACGGCCTGCATCCAGCGCTGGAGGTTCTCGAGGCCGGGACTGCTCATCGGACGGCGGCGCTCAGGGTCGCTTCCGTCGCGAGGGCGTCCCGGAACGGCTTCGCCTTCATCGCTTCGGCATGGACCACGTCGAGCTCGGGGACGTTCTCGTCCCACTCGTAGAGCGTCGAGACGAGACCCGTGCGCGCGATCGAGCGGCGGTAGAGCTCCCACACGGGATCGACGGCGTGGTCGCTGTGGGTGTCGAGGATGTGGGTTCCCTTGTTCGTGTGGCCGGCGAGGTGGTACTGCACCACGCGGTCGGCGGGGATCGCGTCGACGTAGAGGGCCGGGTCGAAGCGATGGTTGAACGAGCTCACGTAGACGTTGTTCACGTCGAGGAGCAGGCCGATGTCGGCGTCTTCCGCGAGGCGCGCCAGGAACTCCCACTCCGGCATCTGGGAGGCGACGAACTCGACGTAGGACGACGGGTTCTCGAGGACGAGGGGCCGCTCGAGGAAGTCCGACACGGCCCGCGCGCGCTCGACGGTGTGGCGCAGGGCCTCTTCGGTGTAGGGCATCGGCAGGAGATCGTGGGTGTTGCGGCCGAGGATGCCCGTCCAGCACAGGTGGTCGGACACCCAGCGCGCGTTCGTGCGCTTCGCGAGATCCTTCAGCTTGCCGAGATGGGTCAAGTCGATCGGGTCCTTGTTCCCGATCCCGAGGGACACGCCGTGGAGCGCCACCGGGTAGCGCTCGGCGATCTGGTCGAGCACCCACATGGGCCGTCCGCCCGTGTCCATGAAGTTCTCGGAGAGCACCTCGAACCAGTCGATCGCGGGCTTGCGCCCGAGGATCTCGCCGAAATGGACGGTCCGAAGACCGATTCCGATGCCGAGGTCCTCGAAGCCCCAACGGTTGCTCATGCGGCGCGCGCTCTCCAGGGTTCAGAAATGAAGAGGGACCACGGCGTTGAGCCGTGGTCCCGGTGAGGAGTCGTTACTTCTTCGGTTCCTTCTTCACGGGAACGGCGCAACCACCCTTGCCCTTGCAAGAGTTCTTGCCGGCGCAACCGTTGTCGCCGGACTTGCAGCCGCCCTGGCCCTTGCACTCGTTGTGGCCCTTGCAGTCGTGCTTCGAGGCCGTGGCGCAGCCACCCTTGCCCTTACACGAGTTCTTGCCCGCGCAGCCGCCGTCGCCCGTCTTGCAGCCGCCCGTGCCCTTGCAACCGTTGAGGCCCGCGCAGGCGTGCTTGTCGGCGCTGGCGCCCGCGGCCTTCTTCTCTTCACCGGCGAAGGCCTTGGTGCCGGCCGCCATGCCGGCCACGACCGCGCCCATGATCTTCGTGAATTCTCTACGATCCATGTTCTTCTTCTCCTTAGTGACGAACGGAAGTGACGACCAACTTCCCGCCGACCAAGGCTCCCCGAAGAAGCCGCAGAGGGCCGACGGGTGCGTCGCAGCGACACCGTGACGACACGACAACGAGGCTACGAGCGCTCCCCGTCGGGTGGATGTCGGCTACGTGAGCGTCAACGTCTCGATGGACAAGCCTATTCCAGCAAGCCCAGTGCCACTAGTAAATTCACGTCACGGGCGGGATTTGCGCAGGGCGCCTGTGCCGCAGCCCGCGCCCGGATGCCCCGAGTCGGGCAATCGCCTTGCCCCATTTCGGGCAGGCGAGGCGTGTCCCGCGATGCTAGAATTCCGACCGATGCACGCCGACCTCGAGAAGCTCATCCAGTTGCAGCACGCCGAGAGCGAACTCCGCCAGGTCGAGACCGAGCTCGCCGAGGTCCCCCGCCACAAGGAAGAATCGGACAAGCGCCTCAAAGAGGAGCGCTCGCGCCTCGACGGTGCCAAGGAGGGCCTCGCGGCTTGCCAGAAGACCCGGCGCCAGCTCGAATCGGAGCTGCAGGATCTCGAGACGAAGCGGTCCAAGTACAAGGGCCAGCTCATGGACGTCAAGACCAACAAGGAATACACGGCGATGCTCCACGAGATCGAGAGCGTCGAGCGTGAGGTCCGCGGACGCGAGGACCTGATCCTGGTCGAGATGGAGAAGGCCGAGACGCTCGCCGCCGAGGTGAAGCGGGAGGAAGCGGCGTTCAAGTCGGTGGAGGAATCCTTCCGCAGCGAATCGAAGACCCTCGACGAGAAGGCGGCCGTCCTCCAGCGCAAGGCCGCGGCCCTGGGCGCCGATCGCGATGCCGTGGCCGCCACCGTCTCGCCCGAGGCCCTCGAGTTGTTCCACCGGATCGCGAAGAAGCGCGGCTCCGCCGTGGCCGAGGTGAAGGACTCCACCTGCCAGCTCTGCCACCTGAAGCTGCGCCTGCAGATGTTCGTGGAGCTGCGCCACAACGAGGCGATCATCCAGTGCCCGTCGTGCAGCCGCATCCTCTACTACGAGCCGACCCCGACACTCGTCGTCCCGTGAGCGCGGGCCCCGACTCCCTCCTGATCCACATCGACGGAGCCAGCCGGGGCAACCCGGGCGAAGCTTCCTTTGGCGTCCACGTGACGCGTCCCGACGGCGCCGAGGTCGCAGGCCTCTACGGCTATCTCGGGCGCGCGACCAACAACGTCGCCGAGTACCAGGCCCTGCTCCACGCCCTGCGCTACGCCCTCGAGCACGGCTGCCGCCGCGTCCGCGTGTTCTCCGACTCCGAGCTGGTCGTGAAGCAGGTCGCGGGCGCCTACAAGGTGAAGCATCCCGACATGATCCCGCTGCACCGCGAGGCCACGGGCCTGCTACGGCGCTTCGAGTCGGCGAGCCTCAGTCACGTCCGGCGCGAGAAGAACCGCGAAGCCGACGCCCTCGCCAACCGCGCCCTCGACGAGAAGCAGTCGAAGCTCGACTGACTAGGCGCCCCAGCCGACGAAGTTGATCATCCGGCCGGCGCCCCTGCCGTCGCGACGGTAGGAATGGTAGAGGTCCGGCGAGCAGTGCGTGCACTCCTCGACGCGATGGATGTTCTCGGGGCGCAGCCCGAGCCGCGCGAGCTGCAGCGCGTTCGCGAGGGGCACGTCGAGGTGCGCCTTGCCGCGTGGCCCGGGGGCGAAGACGAGGTCCGCATCGGAGCCGAACGCCGGCCGGAGCTCGTCGCCGACCTCGTAGCAGCAGGGCCCGATCGCGGGACCGAGTCCGGCGAGGAGCTCCTCCGGAGGCGAGCCCGCGGCCACCAGGGCGAGCACGGCCTGTTCGGCGATACCCAGAGAAGTGCCACGCCAACCCGCATGGACGGCCACGGCTTGCCGGCGCTTCGGATCCACGAGCAGGATCGGCAGGCAATCGGCGGTCTCGACGCCCGCGATGTCGCCGGCGCGCCGGACCATGCCCGCGTCCGCCTCGGGGACGCCCTCCCAGGGCGCCGTCTCGACGCGTCGCCCGTGGACCTGGGTCAGGAGCAGGAGGCGGCCTTCCCCCGCGAGCGCCGCGCCGACGCGGGCGCGACTCGCGTCGCGGGTTTCGTGGCCGGCGGGGCCCGTGCGTCTTTCGAAGCCGTGGACCAGGCCTGGAATCGCGGCAAGGGCAGGAAGCGTCGCGACGCGGAGCGCGGTCATCCCTTCATGATCCACGCTAGACTCGCGCCGTGCAAAGCGCCGGCGTGATCGCCCGTGCCCTCGAGGTCCTCGAGATCGCGGTCGTGGGGGAGGAGCCCGACGGCACCTTCACCGACGCCGAGCGGCGCTACGCCGCCTCGAAATCGGATCCCCAGCGGCGGCTCGCGGCGCGCCTCGCCGCCAAGCGTGCCGCGGCCCGCCTGCTGGGAGCGGACACGGCAGTATCCGAGATCGAGGTCCGGCCCGCCCGCGGTGGGCCGCCAGGCCTGGTCCTGAGCGACGCCGCAACGGCGCGGCTGCGGGCCCTGGGCGCCGAACGCGCGCTCGTGAGCCTCACGCACGGGCGCGCCCATGCCGCGGCCGTCGTCCTGTTCCTGGGGCCGGGCGCGTGAGGCTGTTGCGCCGCGTCCTCGGCGCCCTCGTCGTCCTGGCCGTGCTGGGCGCGGCCGGCCTCGCGTACCTCAACTACACGCCGGTCGGCGACAGCGCCGCCCACCCGTTCAACCAGGACCGCAACGCCGTGTGGCTGGAGCACCGCTGGCTCGAGCGCGAGCACCCCGTCGAGGAGATGGAGACCCTGTTCGCGAGCCTCGAGGCCCACGGCATCCGCTACGTCTTCCCGCACCTCATCCCCTTCAACGCCGCCGGCCGGCTGCCCGTCCACAGCCGCGAGCAGATGCGCGCCTTCATCGCGACGGCGCGCCGCGTCGCGCCCGAGATCAAGATCCTGCCGTGGGTCGGGGGCCTCCGCCTGGGCTACAAGCGCCAGCGGGTCGGCACCCTGGACCTGGCCGACCTCGGCCAGCGCCAGCGCATCGTCGCCGAGTGCCGCGGGCTCGTGGACGAGGGCTTCGACGGCATCCACGTGAACGTCGAGCCGGTCAACGACGGCAACGTGGACTTCCTCGCGTTGCTCCGGGCGCTGCGCACCGCGATCGGCCCCGATCGCATGCTGTCGATCTCGGCGATCCGCCCCGGGCCCGTCGCCCTGCCGATGGCGCCCAACTTCTTCTGGACCCCCGCGTACTACGGGCGGGTCGGCGGCGTCGTGGACCAGATCGCGGTGATGGCCTACGACACCGGGCTGCCGACGGCGCCGCTCTACCAGCGCTACGTGTCCTGGGCGTCCCGCACGACGACGCGCGCCCTCGTGGGGGCGGGCCCCAGCGTCCGGGTGCTGATCGGCGTGCCGACCTACGATCCGAGCGGTCTCATGCACCGCGCGGGCGTCGAGACCCCCGAGAACGCCATTCTCGGAATCGTCTCCGGGCTGCGGGGCGTCGGTGGAGGAGGCACGTTCGAGGGCATCGCCCTGTACGCGGAGTGGACTACCGACGACGCCGAATGGGCCGAGTACGAGCGCTTCTGGAGAGGCGGCGCGCCGCCGCGGGTCGCGCCGGCCGCGCCCCAGGACTAGGCCGCGACCGTGCGGTCCTCGGTGATCTGACCGTCGCGGATCTGCACCACGCGTCGGGCCAGCTTCGCGACCGCCGAGTCGTGGGTGATCATGACGATGGTCTGGCCGTTCGCATGGAGATCGCCGAAGAGGCCGACGATCCCCTTGCCCGAGCCCGAGTCCAGGTTGCCCGTGGGCTCGTCCGCCAGGATGATCGCCGGCTCGTTGACGAGGGCGCGGGCGATCGCGACGCGCTGCATCTGGCCGCCCGAGAGCTCCGTCGGCTTGTGCTCCATGCGGTCCTGGAGCTCGACCTTCTCCAGCATGGCCGCCGCGCGCTCGCGCCGCTCCCGGGCCGAGACGCCGGCGAAGAGCAGGGGCAGCTCGACGTTCTCGAGGGCGCTCGCGTAGGGCAGCAGGTTGAAGTTCTGGAACACGAACCCGATGTGGCGGTTGCGGATCTCGGCCAGGCGGTTGCGGTCGAGGCCGCCCACGGTCTCGCCCGAGAGCACGTACTCCCCCGACGACGGCGTGTCGAGACAGCCGATGATGTTCATCAGCGTCGACTTTCCCGAGCCCGAGGGACCCACGATCGCCACGTACTCGTTGCGCGGGATGTCGAGGTCGATGCCGCGCAGCGCCTCGACTTCGACGCGGCCGGTCGAGTACACCTTGCGGATCTGCCGCATGCGGATCATCTGGCCGTCCCGGCCCTTGTCGTCGCTCACCGATTTCGTCGCTCCTCTTCGCTACTCGTAGCGCAGCGAGACCGCGGGGTTGACCGAGGCCGCCCGGCGCGCGGGGAAGTAACCGGCGAGGGCACCGATCGTCCCCAGGATGAAGGACGTCGCCGCCGCGATCGCGGGGGAGAACGTGGGCCTCCCTAGGAAATCGAAGGCCGCGTCCTTGAGGGGCAGCAGCGAGACGCCCACGATGAGCATCAGGGCCAGCGCCGTGCCCATGAGCCCGCCCACGACCGTCATCAGCAGCGCCTCGAGGATGAAGGGCGTCATCACCTGGCGCATCTTGGCGCCGAGCGCCATCTTCACCCCGATCTCCCGGGTGCGCTCCTTGACGACGGCGTACATGATGTTCGCGACGCCCATGCCTCCCACGAACAGCGTCAGCGTGCCGATCACGCCCAGGAACATCTGGATGCCGAGGCCGATGTTCGCGACGATGCGCTGGTCCTCGCGGGTGTCCCAGACCGAGAGCGCGCGCTCGTCCTCGGGGTCGAATCGGTACTTGGCGGCGAGGGTCCGGTAGATCTGCCACTTGGCCTGGTCGGCGAGCTCCAGGCTCACGGGCCGGTAGACGATGTCCTCGATCTTGCTGTCCGTGAACATCGACTTGAAGGTGGCCGACGGGATCGACGCCTGGTTCTTGTCGGGCCCGCTGTACATCCCCATCATCGTCTTGGGCTGCATCACGCCGATCACGAGGAACGTGGACTGGTTGATCTGCAGCGTACGGCCCACGACCTCCTGGCTGCCGAACAGATCGTCGGCGAGCTCCTCGCCGAGCACGATCACGCGGCGCTTCTCCGACATGTCGGCTTCGTCGATGAAGCGGCCGCCGGCCTGCGGAATGATGTTGCGCAGCTGGCCGAAGGTCGGATCGACGCCCCGGATCCGCGCGTTCACGGTTTTGGCTCCGACCGTCAGGCCGCGCCGGATCGCATACTCCCGCGACAGCGACGCGATCTCCGGGATGCGCTGGGCCAGCAGGTCGGCATCCTCGTCACGGAACGCGATCGCGCGCCCCGAAGGCAGGCCGTTGTAGGCGCGGGTCGTGGAGCCGCCCCAGAGCACGCCGATGCCCCCTTCGCCCATGCCGCGCTTGCCCTTGTTGAAGGCGCGCTTCAGCCCTTCGCCGAAGGACAGCAGCAGCACGATCGAGAGCGTGCCCCAGGCGATCGCGAGGACCGTGAGGGCGATGCGCTTCGTCTGGCGCGCGGCGTCCGTCCGGAACAGCCTCCAGACGAGGAGCAGCTCGGCCCGCAGCACCTCGAAGCGCCTGGCGCTCACGAGAGCTTCAGGGCCACGACGGGGTCGAGGAGCGACGCGCGCCGGGCGGGGAAGTAGCCGGCCACTCCGCCGATCAGGCCCAGAAGCAGCGTCGTGGTGAGCAGCACGACCGGCGACGCTTCCGGCGTGCCGACGTACTCGTCGAGGGACGCCGGGAAGACGGCCATGACGCCCAGCGTGATCGCGAACCCGATGAGGCCGCCGACCGCGGTGAGGGTGAGCGTCTCGGCCAGGAACTGACGCAGGATGAAGCCGGGCTTGGCGCCCACGGCGAGCTTCACGCCGATCTCGCGGGTGCGCTCCTCGACCACGACGTACATGATGTTGGAGACGCCGATCCCGCCCACCATGAGGGTGAACGAGCCGATGATCGCGAGGAACGCCCGGAAGACGCCGAAGAACGTGCGGAAGAATTTCTCGCCCTCGGTCGTGTCCCACATGCCGATCGCTTCCTTGTCGGCGGGGTCGAAGTTCTTGCGCCGGGCCAGCACCTCGTAGACCTGGCGCGTCACCGCCGGGACGTCGGCCATGGTCTTCGCCTGGAAGACGAAGTTGCTCACGTAGCGCTCGCTGAAGAGCCCCTGGAACGTGGCGCCGGGAATGAAGGCCTTGTCCTTGTCGCGGCCGCTGTAGCTCGAGTCCTGGGCCTTCGCCTCCATCACGCCGATCACGAGGAACGGGATGTTGTCGATCATGACCGTCTTGCCGACGGCGTCCTGCTCGCCGAACAGGTCGGTCTTGAGCTTGTCGCCCAGGAACACCACGCGCCGGCGCCGGTCCACGTCGAGGTCGTTCACGTAGCGCCCGCCGGCCGCGGGGATGATGTTGCGCATGACCGCGAAGACGGGGTTGTTCGCGGAGATCTCGGGGGTGAGCCGCACCCGCTCACGCCGGAAGGCCTTGGTCGACTCCGAGTACTCTCCCGAGAACACCGCGTTGGGGATCTCGCGGCGCAGCGCGTCGATGTCCTCCTCGTTCACCTTGATCGGGCGGCCCTTGCCGAGGCCCTGCCACGGGATCGACGTGCGGGCCGGCCAGGCGATCACGATGCCGTCGCCGAGCCCCGCCTGGTTCTTGCGGATGCGCTTCTCGAGGGCCTCGCCGAAGGACACCAGGAGCGAGACCGACACGGTGCCCCAGGTGATCCCGAACAGCGTGAGGAGCGTGCGCATCTTCTGGTGGCGCACGTCCTGCAGCATCTGCCGGATGAAGGCGAGGGACGTCATGGCCTACTCGATCTTCTTCGGCGGCCGCTCGACGACCGGGTCGTTCTGCTTCAGCCCCTCGACGACCTCGACGTTGATGCCGTCGGAGAGCCCCGCCTTGATCTCCTTCTTCACCGGCTCGGCGTCGGGCGTCGCGCCCGGCAGCTCGACGGTGGCCTTCCCGTCGACGAAGGTCACGAGCCGCTCCGGCACCAGCAGCACGTCGGTCTTCTCGCGCACCACGATGTCCGCGTTCGCGGAGTAGCCGGCTCTCAGCACCGTGCCGGCCCCCGGGACCAGCTCGATCTCCACGTCGAACAGCGTGGCGCCCTCGGCCGTCTTGGACTTCGGAGCGATCTTGTAGACCTTGCCGTCCACCTTGGCGTCCGGCAAGGCGCCCACCTTGATGCGCGCCGGCATCTGCTCGTGGAGCTTGCCCACGTCGATCTCGTCGACGGTGCCCTTGAACACCAGCGTGCTCATGTCGGCGAGGTTCGTGAGGGCCGTGCCGGCCTGGTAGGAGGTGAGGGGAACCACCGGATCGCCCTCGTTCACGAGCAGCTCGAGCACCGTGCCGTCGATCGGGGCGCGGATGATCGACTCGACGTCCATGCGCGCGGTCTTCACGCGACCCTTCTCGACGAGGGCGAGACGCTCGGTGGAGAGGCCGAGGCGGATCTTGGCGTCCTGGATCTCCTTGTCGGCGACTTCCCAGTCCTGGCTGGCCAGGATGCCCTCGCTCTTCAGGGCCTGGGAGCGGTCGTACTTCTTCTTGGCCTGGTCGTAGATGTTCTGGGCGATCTCGACCTCGCGCCGGGCCTCGGTCAGCTCCATCGGCGTCGGGTCGGGCAGGATCTCGAACAGGGGATCGCCCGCGCGCACCCGGTCGCCGACCTCGCGATAGGACCGCTTCACGATGCCCGAGATCTTGCTCTTGACCGCGATCTCGCGCTTCGGCCGGATCGAGCCCACGGCCAGGGCCTTCTCCACCACGGGGCCCCGGGAGACGGCGACCGTCTTGAAGGCCTTGTCCTTCTGAGAGATGGACCGGCTGTACAGGGCCGCCGCGGCTCCGCCAGCCAGCACCAGAACGCCGACGACTATAGCCCCCTTGCGCATTTTTCCCGGACCCCTTCCTTATGGCGATGAGACACCGTATGAGACGCACGAAACCTGTGAAGGGTTCGGAAATCCCGCGGACGGGCTACTTCCAGATGATCTGGTTCTTGTACACGTCGCCCCGGTCGGTGGTGACCGTGACGTCCAGGGCCCAGGCCGTGGTGGAGTCGCGCCAGACGTCGCTCAACGCTCCCAGCAGGACCCGGGCCTTGGGCGCCACCTGGTCCGACTGGGACACCATCGGGGCGCTCGAGAGCCGTCCGTTCACGCTGGTCGCGACGAACACCTGCTTGATCCCGATGGGCCGTGAGCCGTCGTTGATGAGGAAGACGTTGACCGTGTAGCGCTCGCCCGGCTTGACCTGGGCCGGCGCCACGTCGAAGGTGACGCGCCCCAGCACGTCCGGAGCGCGCTTCAGGTCGACGCTGCTGGAATCGAAGCCGTCGAGGCCGCCGCTGACCCGCTTCCGGCTCTCCGCCGCCGTGCGCTCGAGGACGAAGCGGCGCGCGGCCGGGGCCGTCACCGGTTCGGCGGGCACGGGTCGGGCCGGCTCGGGGGCGGCGGTGACCGGGGGCGGGACGGGGGTCGGAGAGGGCCGCGGCACCGCGGCGCGCGCCGGCCGGGGCGAGCGTTCTGGGATCGCTTCGGGCGCCTGGGTCGCGGGCGGCGCGGCCGCCACGCTCTCGGGCTCGGGTGTGGGTTCGGCGACCGGCTCTTCGCTGGGGGGCGGCAGGACCGGAGCCGCATCCTTGAACACGGCGAGGTCCAGGGTCGCGGACGCCGTGCGGCCCACGAGCACCCGCAGCCCCACGTTCTGGGTCACGCCCTCGGCCACCGGCAGCTCGGGGACCTCGACGCGCAGCTCCGTGACGGTCGCGCTGATGACGCGGCCGGTCCGGTCCCCGAACAGGACCACGTTGCCCTGGGGGGTCGGCGCGAAGCCCCGGCCCCGGACCGTGATCGCGTCGCCGGCACGCACCCGGCCCGGGTCGACGCCCGACAGCGTGGGGCCCAGGCCGCGCAGGAACACGTAGGCCAGCATCCCCGTGCCGCCCAGGAACAGCAGCGCGGCCAATACGAGGACGAGCGTCGAGCCGCCCGACCGCTGTTCATTCATGATCGACGAAGTGGGCCGATTCTAGGCGCGGCCGGAGAAGGGGGTCAAGGGCGCGTGACGGTGAGGCGGACGCGATAGTCGGCGGCGGGGATGGGGTCGGGGGCCGCGGGATACGGCTGCAGCGTGTCGAGCTTCACGACGAAGCCTTCGAAGCTTCCCCTGGAATCGGCGATGGGATCGGTCTTGAGGGTCAGGTGCCTCGAAGTCGACGGCAGGCGCCGCAACGCGAGCTCGACCACACCCTCGCCGGCGCGGATGCAGACCACGTTCGAGGGGCAGCGCGAGTCCGAGCTTACGCCCTCGAAGGTCACGACGAGCAGTTCGTCGGCGATCGCCGCCGCCTCGCCGGGCCGCAGCTCGAAGGCTTCGCCCAGGCGCGCGCTGCGCGACGGCGTGGTCGCGGAATCGCACGCGGAGAGGCCCAGCACCAGCGCGACGGCAAGGAGTGTTCTCTTCATGAATCCTCTCGAATCAGGCCCCCGCCATCTTCAAGTAGTACGGCGACGTTCCCATGGCCTTCCATTTGTCCGGCAGCTTGTAGCCCGGGTTGGGCGTCTCGATGCAGACCCCGCATCGGATGCAGCCCTGGATCTCGGGGCAGTGGGGCGAGAGCCGCTCGGCGGCGCTCTTGTCGAGCTCGCGCAGGTAGTAGCTCTTGGCGACGCCGTTGTCCACGATGTCCCAGGGCAGGATCTCTTCGCGGCCGCGGCCGCGGAACAGGTAGAAGCCGGGATCGAGACCGACGGCCTTCATCCCGCGCTTCATGTCGACGCCGTTCAGGGCCGCGTGCTCGAGGGCGGCGTCGACGCGGCGGTCGGCCAGCGCCAGGATCGACTGGTAGACGCCGGTGCGCGCGCTCTTGATGATGGCGTCGACGTTCGGCATCTTCCCGAAGGCCTTGCGCAGGTACTGGAGCTTCTGGTCGGTCTGCTTCGGGTCTTCCATCGGGAGCCACTGGTACGGCGTGCCCGGCTTCGGGACGAACGGGTTCACCGAGGGGTGGATGCGGCCGATGCGCCCGCGCTTCTTGCCCACGGCCAGCATGCGCTGGCGGATCTGCTCGGTGAGCGTCACGATCGCCTCGACGTCCGAGTGCTCTTCCCAGGGCAGCCCCACCATGTAGTAGAGCTTCAGGTTCTGGATGCCGTTCTCGAAGATCCAGGTGGCCTTCTCGAGGATCTCGGCGTTCGTGAACTGCTTGTTGAGGATGTGGCGCATGCGGTCGGAGCCGCACTCCGGCGCGAGGGTCAGGCCCTGGACGCCCGTGTCGGCGAGCTTGAACACGAACTCGGGCGTCAGGTCGTCGAGGCGCAAGGACGCGACCGACACCTCGTAGTCCATGGCGGCCAGATCGTCGACGATGTCGTTGATCTCGGGGTGGTCGCAGACGGCCGTCGACACCAGGCCGATCTTCGAGGCGTGGCCGCGCACCTCGCGGGCCCGGCCCACGATCTCGCTGCGCGAGAAGCCGCGCACCGGCAGGTAGTTGTAGCCGGCCCAGCAGAAGCGGCACATGCACGGGCAGCCCCGCGAGATCTCGACCATGAACTTCATCGACATCTCGGTGTGGGGCGTGAGGATCACCGACTGCGGCAGCGCCATCTGCTTGCCCGGCCATGCGCGCTGGCGGATCGCCGCGCCGGGGCCGTCGTAGCCCGCGACCGTGCCGTCGTCGTGATAGCGGACTTCGTGGCGCGAGGGCACGTAGAAGCCGTCCTTCTCGAGGAGCGTCGCGAGGCTGCCGCGGCGGCTGGGGGAGCCCAGGAGCGCGTTCATCATCTTCGGCACGAGCGTCTCGCCCTCGCCCACGGCCACGATGTCGGCGAAGGCCGCGAGCGGCTCCGGGTTGAGGAACATCGCCGAGCCGCCCATCAGCACCAGCGGGTCGCGATCGGTGCGGTCCTTCGAGCGCAGCGGGATGCCGGCGAGCCGCAGCATCTGCAGCACGTGGAGGTAGTCGTTCTCGAAGGAGACCGAGAACGCGATGACGTCGAAGTCCCGGAGCGGGGTCGAGGTCTCGAAGCTGGTCAGGGGTGCGCCGGAGCGCTCCAGGTCTTCCTTGTCGACGTCGTCGGGCAGGAAGGCTCGCTCGCACAGCACGTCGTCGTAGCCGTTGAAGAGCTGGTAGACGCCCTGGAAGCCCAGGTTCGACATGCCCACGAAGTACAGGTTCGGATAGGCGAGAGCGATCCGGAACGAGCCCTGCCGCTTGATGTCGGCGAGGTACACCTCCGCCTCGCGAAGTGTGCGGTGGCGTTCGTGGAGGCGGCGGCTCATGTCAGGCGGTCCCGTGCTTCGGGAACCCCCTATTCTAGCGCCCTTCTAGAAATCGACCGAGAACCCCACCCCGACGCCCCCGCCCGAGGGAGCGAAGGAGGGCCCCAGGCTGAAGCGCTTCCGCCCCCGCAGGGGCTCGCCATCCTCGCGGGTCGCCGTGCGGCCCACGATCACGCCCAGAGCGGCCCCGGCCACGACGTCGGACAGGTAGTGCTTGTCGCGCTCGATCCGAGAGACGCCCACGAGCCCGGCGAGGGCGTAGGCGGCGACGCCGGCTTTCCTCCCGTAGTGGGAGCTCACGACGGTGGCGAGCGCGAATGCGTTCGAGGTGTGGCCGGACGGAAAGGACTTGCTGTTCGAGAGGTCGGGTCGGGTGCGGCTCGCGGCCCGCTTCAGGATCTCCGTGTAGGCAGCGGTCACCACGAACGCCTGGCCCATGTCGTACGTCGCGGCGCGGAAGCGCGTGTCGTTGGCGAAGCGGCCCGCGGCGAAGGCGGTCAAGGCCAGCGGAGCCATGACGGTCACCCCGCCGAAGCTCTGGCCGGCCTCGCCGAACTCCTCCGCCCGGCCCTGGAAACGAGCCTTCAAGGTGTCGTCGAGGAGGGATCCGGCGCCCGCGGCGGCGAGGCCCACTGCGAACGGCCTCAGGTTGTCCTTGGAAAACACGCCGACGAAGTTGCGGCCCAGGTTCGGGACGAAGCGCCCCAACGTGCGGCGGCCGTCGCCGCGCGGAGCGTCGAGACCGGGAGCCTGCTGCGCGCTGGAAGGAGTCGTGAAGACCAGCAGGGACACGACGCAGAGCGCGCCGGGAACGAAGGACCGTGGACGTCGCAAGAACACCTCTCCTCAAAACGACAACGGCCGCCCCCAGGCGGCCGTTGCCGAACCGAAGAAAGATGTTAACCCGGGGTCTTCGAAACGACCTACTCCTGGCCGCCGCCCTGCTTGCGCAGGAACGCCGGCACGTCGAGGTCGAGCCGGCCGCCGCCGCCCGCCGCCGCGGCCTTGGGGTTCGGGGTCTTGCGATAGAAGCCGCCCGCAGCCGCCTCCTGGACCGCGGCCTGCGCCGCGGCGGCCGCCGGCCCCACGTAGTTCGCGAGATCGACCGGCGTCGCGGCCGACTTCCGGGCGCCACGTGAGAAGCCCGTCGCGATCACGGTGACCTTGACCGCGTCGCCCATCGACTCGTCGGTCACGATGCCATAGATGACGTTGGCGTCCGGATCGGCCACCTTGGTGATGAGGGCCGTGGCTTCGGCCGCCTCGGCCAGCGACAGGTCGAGACCGCCCGTGATGTTGACGATGACGCCCTTCGCGCCCTCGATCGAGCTGTCCTCGAGGAGCGGGTTCGAGACGGCGCGCTGCGCGGCTTCCACCGCGCGGTTCTCGCCCTCGCCGATGCCCGTGCCCATCACGGCCTGGCCCATGCCCTTCATCACCGCGCGCACGTCCGCGAAATCGAGGTTGATCTGGCCGGGGACGGTGATGATGTCGCTGATGCCCTGCACGGCCTGCCGGAGCACGTCGTCGGCGACGCGGAACGCCTCGTTGACCGGGGTGTTGCGCGCGACGGTCTGGAGCAGCCGGTCGTTCGGGATCGCGATCACGGAGTCGACGCAGTCCTTGAGCTGGGCGAGGCCCTCGATGGCCTGGGCCATGCGGTGCTTGCCCTCGAGCGCGAAGGGCAGCGTGACCACGGCCACGGTGAGGACGTTGCCGCTCTCGCCGCCGAGCTGGCCCGCGATCGACGCCACGACGGGCGCCGCGCCCGTGCCCGTGCCGCCGCCGAGGCCGGTCGTGATGAAGACCATGTCGGCGCCTTCGAGGGCGTCGCAGATCTTCTCGGTGTCCTCGACCGCGGCCTGCCGCCCCATGTCGGGATTGGCGCCGGCGCCGAGGCCCTTCGTGAGCTTCCCGCCGATCTGGATCTTCACCGGCGCGCGGTTGCCGCGCAGCGCCTGCAGGTCGGTGTTGACGGCGATGAACTCGACGCCCTGGACGCCGGCGGCGATCATCCGGCTGATGGCGTTGCCGCCTCCGCCGCCCACGCCCACGACCTTGATCTTCGCCCCGCGCGTCTCGTCGTCGGCGAACGTGATCCGGCCGGGCCCTTCGTTGTTGATAATTGCCATCGGTCCTCCTAAATGCCCTCGGAGCAGCCGGTCATAAAGCCGCATCTTAGACAAATTCGTTTGCAATGGCTCGCAATAACGACGGAGCCGCACATTTCGCAGCGCGGCTCGCCGTCGGGAAGGAGCCGGCCCGCCCGTCCTGCCGCCTCACGCGGCAGTCCGAGGGTGAGCGGAACCGGCGGGAACGCCACGCCTTCGCGCTTTCCTTCCAATCGAGCCTCCTAGAAAAGATCCGAAAACCAGCCCATGAGGCGTCCGGTGACCTTGCCGAAGGTCCCCGTCGCCGCCGGCCTCGATGCCGCGATGCCGCGGCCCTGCCGGCTGCGATAGCCGGCCAGGACCAGGCCCACGGCGGTGGAGTACACGGGGCTCGCCACCACGTCGACGAGCCCTCCGATCCCGGCCGGCGTCCCGCGCCGTACCGGCATGTCGAAGATCTGCTCGGCGATCTCGGGCATCCCCTCGAGGATCGCCCCGCCGCCCGTGAGGACGACGCCGCTGTTCAGGCTGCGGTCGAAGCCGGCGCGACGGATCTCCGTCAGCACCATCTGGCAGATCTCCTCGGCGCGGGCCTGGATCACGTCGCCCAGCACCTGGCGCGCCATGATCCGGGGCTTGCGGCCACCGACGCTCGGAACCTCGATCGAGTCCTCCTCGGGGACCATCGACGTGAGCGCGCAGCCGTGCTTCTTCTTGATCTTCTCGGCTTCGTTCACCGGCGTGCGCAGCGCCACCGCCACGTCGTTCGTGAAGTGCTCGCCGCCCACCTGCAGCACCGCCGTGTGCCACAGGGCGCCCTTCTCGAAGATCGCGATGTCCGTCGTGCCGCCGCCCACGTCCACGATCGCGACGCCCAGCTCCTTCTCGTCGGGCGTCAGGCAGGCCTCGGCCGCGGCCAGTTGAGTGAGTACCGTGTCCGTGACCTCGAGGCCCGCGCGGTTCACGCACGTCACGGTGTTCTGGGCCGAAGTGGACGCGCACGTGACGACGTGGACGTTCACCTCGAGGCGCGTGCCGGTCATGCCCGAGGGATCGCCGATGCCGTCCTGGTCGTCGACCACGAACTCCTGGGGCAGCACGTGGAGGATCTCGCGGTCCATGGGGATCGAGACGGCCTTCGCGGCCTCGATGGCCCGGGCCACGTCCTCGCGCTCGATCAGGCGGTTCTTGCCCGAGACCGCGATCACACCGCGGGAGTTGAAGCCCCGGATGTGGGTGCCCGCGATGCCGACGTAGGCCGAGCCGATCTCGACCCCGGCCATGAGCTCCGCCTCCTCGACGACGCGCTTGATCGACTCGACCGTGGCCTCGAGGTTGATGACGACGCCCTTGCGCAGGCCCTTCGACTCGGTCTGGCCGATGCCGATCACGTCGAGGCGGCCCTCGTCGGTGATCTCGGCGACGATCGCGCAGACCTTGTGGGTCCCGATGTCGAGGCCGACGATGTAGCGATCCTTCTTCTTCGACAAAGCGGCTACCTCCCTGTGGCCATGGCGACGAGCCCCGCGACGGGGAGCGTGTCGGCTGGCTGCTTCGCGTAGATCCGGTCGTGGAACCGGAGATCGAAATACTCGGCCCGCGGCATGCGCTGCGCGAGCTCGCTGCGCAGGCTGAGGAACGTCAGGAATTGCTTGCGGCAGGGCGGCGCCCCCACCTTGAGGACCTCGCCGCGCCCCTTCAGCACGAGGCGGATGTCCCCGTTCTCGTCGAGGAGCACCTCGGAGACCTCGCCCGCCAGGTCGCCGAGGTCGTCCAGGATGGCTCCCGCGCGCTGGGCGCGCTCGCGCCGCGCGTCGCCCGTGGTGCGGGCGAGGCCCCGCACGATCGGCAGGTCGAAGCCGGCCGTGCGCGGACCGTAGACCTCGATCAGCGTGCCCTCGGCGTCCATGAGGTACAAGCCGTCGGCCTCGGCGAGGGCCAGCGGCACGCGCTCGCGGATCTTCACCTCGAGGGTGTCGGGCAGCGTGCGCCTCACCGTGGCGTCCGCGACCCAGGGCGACTGGCGCAGGCTCGTCTTGAGCGCCTCCAGGTCCAGGCCCAGGATGTTCTCGCCGACGGCCGGTCCCATGAGCTGGCGGATCTCGCCCTCGGACAGGAAGTGGCTGCCCCGCACGTCGACGCGACCCACCTTGAGGCGATCGCTCGCCATCACCTTCGAGTAGCCCGCCCACAGCCCGACGATCCCGAGCACCGCGACGGTGCCGACCTGCAGGGCCAGGAGCGTGCGCGCCGGGGTTCCCCGGCGGCTGCGCTTGATGATCCGCGTCCGGTTCTTCGGGCGGAGGAACGGCCCCTCCTGCTCCTGAAGCACCGAGAGCGGCAGGTCGGGAGGCGGCACCGGCAGGCCGCGCCGCGGACCCGTGGTCTCGCTCATGCGCGCGGCCTCCACACCTTGACCTCGAGCTCGAGCTCGACCCCGGCTTCGCGCGCCACGCGCTCGCGCACCAGGTCGAGGATCTCGATCACGTCGCTCGCCCGGGCGCCGCCTTCGTTGACCACGAAGTTCGCGTGCTTCTCGGAGACCACGGCCGCGCCGCGCCGCGTGCCCTTCAGGCCGAGCTCGTCGATGATCCGTCCGGCGTGGCCGCCCGGCGGGTTCTTGAACACGCAGCCGGCGTTGCGGCCGGGGGGCTGGCTGCGCACGCGGTGCATCTGCAGCTCCCGGATCTCCTCGCCGAGCTTCGGCGCGTCGCCCGGCTGCAGCGCCACGCTCACGCTCGCGACGGCCGAGCCCTCGGGAATCGACGAGCCGCGGTAGTGGAAGCGCCAGCCCTCGGGGGGCTGCTGGCGCGCGCCGTTCTCGTCGAAGACCACGATCTCGCGCATCACGTCGCTGATCGAGAAGCCGTACGCCCCGGCGTTCATCACCGCGGCGCCGCCCACCGAGCCCGGGATGCCCACGGCGCTCTGCAGCCCGCTCCAGCCCGCCCGGCAGCAGCGCACGACGGTGCGGACAAGGTTGGCGCCGCCCTCGGCCGTGACGGTGCCGTCGTCGGCCACGTCGACGTGGTCGAGGTCCTGTGTGTTGATCACGAGCTCGTCGAGCCCCTCGTCGGCGACCACGAGGTTCGAGCCGCCGCCCAGCACGCGGTGGGGTGCCTTTGTCTCCGCGCGGACCTCGAGGGTGCGCTTGAGCTCCGCGGCCGAGCGCGGGAACGCCATGACGGCCGCGGGCCCGCCGACGCCCATGGAGGTGTGCTTCGAGAACGGCTCGTTCTCGCGGAACGGCACGCCGGCCTCCGTGAGGGCCGCCATCAGTCGAGGGTCCACGTAGCGCGGTCAGCCATGAGCGATCAGCCGAGCCTCCTCAACAGTTCCTCGCCGGCGGTCCACACGCTGCCGGCGCCCAGGGTCAGCACGACGTCGCCGTCGCGGGCCTCGGCCGCGAGCCGCTCGGTCGCGGCCTTCAAGTCGCCGGCGTACACGACGCCGCGATGGCCCTTCTCGGCCATGGCCTTCGCGAGGGCCTCGGACGTGACGCCGTCGATGGGCTCCTCGCTGGCCGCGTAGATGTCCGAGAGCAGCAGCACGTCGGCCTGGTGGAAGGCGCGGCAGAACTCGTGCCACAGGGCCTGGGTGCGCGTGTAGCGATGCGGCTGGAAGAGCACCACCGTGCGTTGGGAGCCGGCGCGGGTGCGCAGGGTCTCGAGGGTCGCCTTCACCTCGGTCGGGTGGTGACCATAGTCGTCGATGACCGTGATCCCTCCTGCCGTGCCGCGCAGCTGGAAGCGCCGATCGACGCCCGTGAACGACTCGAGGCCGTCCTTCACGGCGGCGAAGGGGATGCCGAGGTCGAGGCCGACCGCCAGGGCCGCCAGGGAGTTGAGGACGTTGTGGGCGCCGGGCACGGCGAGGGTCAGCTCGCCCAGGGCGTCGCCACCCTCGACCGCCACGTAGCTCGAGCTCGTGGGCCCGATCCGGACGTCGCGGGCGGAGACGTAGGCCTGGGTCGAGACGCCGTAGCTGATCACCCGACGCTCGATGCGCGGCAGGATGTCCTGGACGGGCGCGTCGTCGAGGCAGACGACCGCGGCGCCGTAGAACGGCACCTTGTTGACGAACCCGACGAAGGCGTCCTGGATGTCCGCGAGGTCGCGGTACGCGTCGAGGTGCTCGCGGTCGATGTTCGTGACGACGGCGACGGCGGGGGAGAGCTTCAGGAACGAGCGGTCGGACTCGTCGGCCTCGGCGACCATGAAGTCGCCCTTGCCGAGGCGCGCCCCCGAGCCGAGCACGCCCAGGCGCCCGCCGACGACGACCGTCGGATCGAGGCCGCCCTTGTCGAGGACGAGCGCCACCATCGAGGTGGTCGTGGTCTTGCCGTGGCTGCCGGCCACCGCGACGCCGTACTTGAGGCGCATCAGCTCCGCCAGCATCTCGGCCCGCGGGATGACCGGCGTGCCCGTGCGTCGTGCCTCGACGACCTCGGGGTTGTCGGCGCGCACGGCGGTGGACGTCACCACGACGTGGGCGCTGCCGACGTTCTCGGTCCGGTGCCCCACGAAGATGCGGGCGCCGAGGGCCGCGAGCCGGTCCGTGACGCCCGAGCGCCGGAGGTCGGAGCCCGAGACGGTGTAGCCGAGGTTCAGCAGCACCTCGGCGATGCCGCTCATGCCCGAGCCCCCGATGCCGACGAAGTGGATCTGCTGGATCTTGCGAAACACGTCACGCCACCCTGCCTTCGACGAGGTCCGCCACGCGGGCCGCGGCGTCGGCGCGTCCCAGGGCTCGCGAGGCGGTCTCCAGGGCCTCGAGCCGGGACGACTCGCCGAGCGTCGCGACCGCTGCGGCGAGGGACGCGCCCGACAAGTCCTTCTCCTCGAGCATGAGCGCCGCGCCCGCGTCGCGCAGGGCCCGGGCGTTGACGCGCTGATGGTCGTCGGCCGCCGCGGCGAAGGGCACGAGGATCGCGGCCTTGCCGGCGACCGTGAGCTCGGCGCAGGTCGTGGCGCCGCTCCGCGCCACCACGAAGTCGGCCTTCGCGAACTGCGTTTCCATGTCGTCGAGGAACGCCACCACCTCCGCCGCGCGCCCGGCCTTCGCGTAGGCTGCCGCCACGCCTGGCTGTGCGGTGGGGCCCGTCTGGTGCACGATCTCGAGCGCTTCCGGTCCGGGCAGGTGGGGCAGGGCCGCAACCATGGCTTCGTTGAGGACGCGCGAGCCCTGGCTGCCGCCGAAGACGAGGATCTGCAGCGGCGCCACGTGGCGCTTCGGCGCGATCGCCGCGAACCCGCCGCGCACCGGGTTGCCCGTGAGCACGCCCTTGGCGCCGTACAGCACCCGCGCCTCCTCGTAGGCGCAGGCGGCGCGCGACACGAAGGGCCGTAGCACGCGGTTCGTGAACCCCGGCGTCGCGTTGGGCTCGAGGATCACCGTGCGCACTCCCAGGAGAGCGGCGACGAGCACGACGGGCCCGCCGGCATAACCGCCGACGCCGAGCACGGCCTCGGGCCGGAGACGACGCACGAGGAGCGCCGCACGCAGGAGCGCCAGGGGAAGCGCGAGCAGGCCGCGGAGCGCGCGCCACGCGCCGACGCCGTTGAGCGGGAGGATCGGAAGCAGCACGAGCTCGTGGCCCGCCCTCGGCACGAGCCGCGATTCGAGACCGCGCGGCGTCCCCACGAAGACGATGCGGAGCGCCGGATCCCGGCGCCGCAGCTCGTCGGCCACGGCGATGCCGGGAAAGAGATGGCCGCCGGTGCCGCCCGCCGCGATGAGGATGACCCGTGCCATGTCATTTCAATCCGCATGCTGTGAGACGTTGAGGACGAGGCCCACGCTGAGCAGGGTCATGACGAGGGACGAGCCGCCCGCGCTGATGAACGGCAGGGGGATGCCCTTGGTCGGCAGCAGGCCGATCACGACGCTGATGTTGATGAGCGCCTGGAGGACGATCTCCATGGTGAGCCCGGCGGCCAGGTAGCGGCTGAAGTCGTCGGGCGCCTTCCAGGACGCGCGGATGCCGCGCCACAGGAACAGCAAGAAGCCGGCGATCACCGCGGTCGCCCCGATCAGCCCCAGCTCCTCGCCGATCACCGCGAAGATGAAGTCGCTGTACGGATAGGGAAGGTAGAAGAGCTTCTGGTGGCCCTCCATGAGGCCGACGCCGGTGACGCCGCCCGTCCCCACGGCGATCAGGCTCTGGATGATCTGGTAGCCCGAGCCGCGGGCGTCGGACCACGGGTTGAGGAAGGCCTCGATGCGGTCGCGCCGGTAGGCGGCGCCCATCACGGCCTGGTAGAGCACCGGGATCGCGAGGAGGCCCAGCACCGCGAAGTAGCGCAGGCGCAGGCCCGCGACGAACAGCAGGGCCATCCCTATCAGGCACAGCGTCGCCGCGCTGCCCAGGTCGGGCTGGATGAAGATCAGGAACGCGAACCATCCGAGGAGCATCAGGGCCGGGAACAGCGTCGGGATGAACTCGTTGATGCGGCCGCTCTTGCGCTCCAGGTGGTAGGCGAGGAACACGACCATCGCGAGCTTCGCGAACTCGGCCGGCTGGAACGAGAGCCCGCCGAGGCGGATCCAGCGGTGCGTGTCGTTGAGGGTGGGCAGGAACAGCACCACGATCAGCATCAGCGTCGCGGCGCCCATCAGGCCGAACACCACCGAGCGCTGCCGCAGCTTCCGGTAGTCGACGCGGATCGCCGCCAGCATGATGACGAGGCCGAGGCTCGCCCACAGCATCTGCTTCACGAGGAAGTGGTAGGCGCTCCCGTGGTTCTCCTGGGCGAGCGCCGACGACGCGCTCCAGACCATGACGAGGCCGATGCCCAGAAGCGCGGCGGTGACCGCGAACAGGGTCCGGTCCGAGGAGAGCTTGCGGGCCATTAGGCCTGGACCTCCTGGCTCAGTTTCCCGACCTCGCTCTTGAACGCGTTGCCGCGGTCGGCATAGTCCCGGAACATGTCGAAGGAGGAGCAGGCGGGCGCCAGCAGCACCGCGTCGCCCGGCTCCGCGGCGGCGTAGGCGCGCACCACGGCCTCGTGGAGGCTGTCGCACCCGAAGACCGGAACGACGCCTGAGAACGCGGACACGATGCGCTCGCGGGCCTCGCCGATGGCGAAGATCGCCTTCACGTGGCGCTTCGCCGCTCCCCCGAGGCTCGCGAAGTCGCCGCCCTTGTAGCGGCCCCCGAGGATCGCGAGGACCGGCCGGTCGAAGGCCGTGAGGCTCTTCTCCGCCGCGTCGACGTTCGTGGCCTTCGAGTCGTTGAAGAACACGACCCCGCCGATCTCGGCGACGCGCTCCAGCACGTGCTCGACGCCGTCGAAGCGCGCGACCGCATTCGCGATGGCCTCGGCGGACGCCCCCAGCAGCCGAGCCGAGGCGGCGGCCGCGAGCAGATCGCCCGCGAGATGGGCGCCCGGCAGCCGCACCGACGCGAGGCTGAAGAGCGCCTCGGGCTTCGCCTCGAGGCGCACCCACGCCCAGCCGTCCTCGAAGTAGGCGACGCGTCCCCGCTCGCGCTCCGCGAGGGGGCTGCGATCGTGGCCCTGGGCCGCGCTGAACAGCAGGCGTCGCGCCGCAGAGGCCGCGGCGAGGCGCATCACGCTGGCGTCGTCGGCGTTCAGCACCGCCCAGTCCTCGGACGTCTGGTTCCTGAAGATGCGCGCCTTCGCGTTCTCGTACTCGGCGAGCGTCGCGTGACGGTCGAGGTGGTCGGCGCTGAAGTTCAGGAAGACCGCGACGTGGGGCCGGAACAGCTCAGTGCCTTCGAGCTGGAAGCTCGACACCTCGAGCACGAACAGCGTCTCGCGCCCGGCGCCCTCGAGCAGTCCCGTGACGGCGTGGCCGATGTTGCCTCCGACCCGCACGTCCTCGCCCGTCTGCTTCAGCATCGCGCCGAGGGCGGCGGTGGTCGTGGACTTGCCCTTCGTGCCCGTGACCGCGGCGACCGTGCCCGTGATCTGCCGGAAGCCGAGCTCGAGCTCGGCGATCACCGGCACGCCCGCGCGGCGCGCCGCCTCGAGCTCGGGCAGGTTCCAGGGCACGCCCGGGGACACGACGATCAGCGACGCGCCGGTGAAGGTGCCCTGCTGGTGCTCTCCGACCTCGAGCTTCACGCCGCTGTCTTCAAGCTTCAGTGCCTCCGTCTCCAGTTCCCGCGCCGGCTTCCGGTCGGTGGCCACGACACGCGCCCCGCGCCCCGCGAGGAAGCGCGCCGCCGCAACCCCCGAGCGCGCGAGGCCGACGACGACGACCGATTGCCCCTCCAGCTCCAAGGCGACTTCAATCTCCCTTCACCGCAGCTTCAATGTCGTGAGACTGAAGAGCGCGAACACGAAGGCCACGATCCAGAAGCGGATGATGATCTGCGGCTCCTTCCAGCCCACGAGCTCGAAGTGGTGGTGCAGCGGCGCCATGCGGAAGATGCGCTTGCCGCGCAGCTTGAAGGAGCCGACCTGCAGGATCACCGAGAGGGCTTCGAGCACGAAGAGGCCGCCCACCGAGAACAGAAGCAGCTCCTGCTTGATGAGGATCGCCACCGTGCCCAGGGCCCCGCCCAGGGCGAGGCTGCCCACGTCGCCCATGAACACCTGGGCCGGATAGCAGTTCCACCACAGGAAGCCCATCGAGGCCCCGACCATCGCGCCGCAGAAGACCGTGATCTCGCCCGCCCCCGGCAGGTACAGGAGGTCCAGGTAGGCGGAGAAGACACGGTGGCCCGAGACGTAGGCGAGCACCGTGAAGGCCGCCGCCGCGATCAGCGTCGAGCCGATCGCGAGGCCGTCGAGGCCGTCCGTCAGGTTCACCGCGTTCGAGGCGCCCACCAGGACCAGGACGGCGAAGAGGATGTAGAAGGCCGACAGGTCCGGCATGAGCATCTTGAAGAACGGGAAGATGACGCGGGTCGAGTACTGGTTGGGCTCCACGTGCGACAACAGGTAGAGGGCCGTTCCCACCGCGAGACCCACGCCCACCTGGCCGCGGAACTTGAGGCGCGCCGAGAGCCCCAGGCTCTGCTTCTTGACGACCTTCAGGTAGTCGTCCATGAAGCCGATGGCGCCGAAGGCCAACGTCGAGAGCACCAGGATCCAGACGTTGCGGTTCGAGAGGTCGGCCCACAGGAGCGTCGGCACCACGATCCCGGCCAGGATCAGGATGCCGCCCATCGTGGGCGTGCCCGCCTTGGCCTTGTGGGCCTGAGGTCCTTCCTCCCGGATGTACTGGCCGATCTGGAACGCCCGCAGCCGCTCGATCATCCACGGGCCCAGGACCAGCACCAGGAACAGCGCTGTCAGGCTCGCCACGGCGGTCCGGAACGTGATGTAGCGGACCACGTTCAGGCCCGGCACCTCGTGGCGGAAGTACGACAGCAGGTGGAAGAGCATCAGCGCGCTCCATCCACTCGCCCGTAGCGCTCGACGAGCGCGTCCACGACCCGCTCCATCTGCATGCCGCGCGAGCCCTTGACGAGCACGGCGTCGCCCTCGCGCAGGAGGGCGGGGGCGGCCACGGCGGCGTCCTTGGAGGTGGCGAAGCGCTGGACGGAGACGCCCGCGCGGGCGAGCGAGTCCGCCAGGTGCGTCGAGAGAGGCCCGACGGCGACGACCGCATCGACGCTGCGCGCGATGCGCTCGCCGGTCTCGCGATGCAGCTCGCCTCCGCGCGGTCCCAGCTCGAGCATGTCGCCGAGGAACGCGACCTTGCGCCGGCCCCCGGCGAGGCCCAGGGCGCCGACGGCCGCCTCGACGGCGACCGGGTTCGAGTTGTAGCAGTCGTCGAGGAGCGTGATGCCGCCGCCCAGCCGCACGACCTCGCCCCGGTGGGGAGTCGCCTTGAGCCGCGTCGCGGCCTCCGCGATCGCCTCGGCGGGCATCCCGAGACGATGGGCGGCCGCGGCGGCGGCGAGGAAGTTGGAGACGAAGTGGGCGCCCGCGAGTGGCAGCGCCACGTCGTGCTTGCGCCCCTCGATCACGAGGTCGAAGCGCATGCCGAAGGCGGTGCCACGCCAGTTCTCGGCCGACACGTCGAAGCGGCGATCGCGGCCGAACCACACCACGCGCCCCGGGTGGCGCTCGCCCACGGCGCGCAGGCGCGGGTCGTCGCCGTTCAGGACGGCGACGCCGTCCGGGGCCAGGCCCACGAGGATCTCGGCCTTGGCGGCCGCGATGGCGTCGACCGACTCGAAGAACTCCAGGTGCACCGCCGCCACGTTCGTGATCACGGCCACGTCGGGCAAGGCGATCCGCGACAGTGTCGTGAGCTCGCCCGCCGCCGACATGCCGAGCTCCAGGACCGCCGCGCGCTGGCGGCCGTCGAGGCGCAACAGCATGAGGCTCATGCCGTACCGGTTGTTGAGGTTGCCCTCGGTCTTCAGCACGGGGCCGCGCGTCCACAGGAGCGCCGCCGTCATGTCCTTGGTCGTGGTCTTGCCGGCCGACCCGGTGATGGCCACGACCGGGATCGCCGCGCTGCGCCGGACGTGGCGCGCGAGATCGCCGAGGGCCACGGTGGTGTCGCTCACGCGCACGAGGGGCAGGCCGGCGAGGGCGGCCACGTCGGCATGCACCAGGGCCCCGGCGGCGCCGCGCGCCTTGGCGTCGGCCAGGAACGCGTGTCCGTCGAAGCGCGGTCCCTCGATCGCGACGAACAACTGGCCGGGCTCCACGGTGCGCGAGTCGATCGAGACGCCGGAGTAGGACGCTTCCGGCGCCCCCGCCACCACGCGCCCGCCCGTCGCCGTCGCCGTCTCGCCGAGTGTGAGCGTCGCGCTGGAGGTAGCCAGGAGTGCCCCTCTCATGCCTTTCCCTTGAGGGCCAGGCGGCCGAGGACGTCGCGGGCCACCTGGCGGTCGTCGAAGGGCACGGTGCGGTCGCGCAGCACCTGGGAGGTCTCGTGGCCCTTGCCGGCGATCACGACGACGTCGCCGGTTCCCGCCATCTCCAGGGCCTTCGCGATCGCGTCGCGGCGATCCACGATCACGTGGCGCTCCGCCTTGCGGTAGCCGTTGATGCCGCGCTGGATGTCCTCGACGATCGCTTCGGGCGGCTCGCTGCGCGGGTTGTCCGAGGTGATCACGACGACGTCGGACAGGCGCGCCGCCACGGCGCCCATGAGCGGGCGCTTGGTCCGGTCGCGATCGCCGCCGCAGCCGAACACCGTGAGGATGCGGCGCGGCTGCAGCTCGCGCACGGTCTCGAGGAGGTTCTTGAGGGCGTCGTCGGTGTGGGCGTAGTCCACCACGACCGTGAAGTCCTGGCCGGCGTCGACGCGCTCCATGCGCCCCGAGACGCCCTTGAGGCTCGCGAGGCCGCGGACCGCCGTGGCGGGATCGAGGCCCAGGGCGAGGCAGGCCCCGAGGGCGCCCAGCAGGTTCTGGACGTTGAAGCGCCCGAGCAGCGGCGTGCGCATCTCGAGCACGCCGTCCCGCGTCCGGACCCGGAACGACGTGCCCGAGAGCGAGAGCGCGATGGCCTCCGCCCTCAGGTCGGCGTCGTGGTCGATCGCGTAGGTCGTGACGCGCCCACGGCTGGTGGCGGCGAGCTCGGCGCAGCGATCGTCGTCGGCGTTCAGGATCGCGTGTCCGTCCTCCCGCAGCAGTGTGTCGAAGAGGACTCGCTTGGCCGCGAAGTAGCGGTCCATGTCGCCGTGGAAATCCAGGTGGTCGCGGGTCAGGTTCGTGAAGACGGCGACCGTGAAGGCGCAGCCGTGGACGCGCTTCAGGGCGAGGGAGTGGGACGAGACCTCGAGCACGGCGTGGGAGCAGCGCTCGTCGACCATCTCGCGGAAGAGCTTCTGGAGATCCGAGGACTCCGGCGTCGTGCGCACGGCCTCGGCCAGGCGGTCGCCGATGCGGTACTGCACCGTGCCGAGCAGTCCGACGCGCTCGCCCGCCGCCCGCAGCGCGGCGTCGACCAGGTAGGCCGTGGTGGTCTTGCCGTTCGTGCCCGTTACGCCCACGAGCCGCAGGGCGTCCGCAGGTCGGCCCAGGAGTGTTGCCGAGAGCGTCGCCAGGGCCTCCCGGGCGTCGACGACCTGCAGCCAGGGGATGCCCGGTCGCGGCGGCTCCTCGGAAGCGATCGCGACGGCGCCCTTCTTGCGGGCCGACTCCACGAACTGGTTGCCGTCGTTCGCGAGGCCGCGGATCGCCACGAACAGCGTGCCCGGCTGCACCTTGCGCGAGTCGTAGGCGACGTCGGTCACGTCGAGGTCCTGTCCCGTCTCCAGGCGAGCGCCGCGGATGCCGGCCACGAGGTCGCCCAGCCTCATGGCTCGCGCCCCAGGGTGAGGACGCAGGTGATGCCTGTTTCAATCTCCGTGCCGGGCTCCGGCGTCTGCGCCACGACTTGTCCCGAGCCCTTGAGCTCGACGATCAGGCCCCGCCGTGCCGCCGTGATCGCGGCCTCGCGAGCCGAGCGGCCCCGCAGGTCCGGCATCAGCCGCGGGTCACCGCTCGCGTCCTCGGCCTTCTGGACCGCGAAGTCGTCGTCGGGGCGGTAGGACGCCGGCGTCACGTGTCCCGGCCGGTAGGGCACCATGCGCAGCACGCGCTCCGTGTCGTCGGGCGGCACCGCGAGGTATTGGAGGGACTGCTCCATGACCCGGGCGAACAGGGGCGCCGCGACGTCGCCGCCTTCGTTGCGATCGCCCTTGGGCGTGTCGAGGGACGCGAGGACCACAAGGGCAGGCCGCGCCGCGGGAGCGAAGCCCACGAATGACGCCACGTGGTCGATCATCGAGTAGCGGCCCTGGGCATCCACCTTCTGCGCCGTGCCGGTCTTGCCGGCCACCGCGTAGCCGGGGATCGCGGCGCGCCTGCCCGTTCCCGACGTCACGACCGATCGCAACAGGTCCGTGAGGGTGTCGACGGTCTCGGGCTCGAGCACGCGCCGCACTGCCTCGGGCTTGGCGCTCTTCAGGACGCTGCCTTCGCTGTCCTCGACCTGGCGGACGATCAACGGCCGCATCAGGTAGCCGCCGTTCGCAACCGCCGCGACCGCCGTCGTCATCTGCAGCGCCGTGACGCCGATCTCCTGGCCGAAGGAGAGCGTGGGCAGCGAGAGCGCGCTCCACTTGTTGGTCGGGCGCAGCAGGCCGTTCGACTCTCCGGGCAGCTCGACGCGCGTCGGCACGCCGAAGCCGAAGTCGCGCATGTAGCGGTAGAAGTTCTCGCGGCCCAGGCGCTGCGCGACGCGGATCACGCCCACGTCGCTCGAGTGGGCGATGACGTCGCGGAACGAGAGGTTGAAGAAGACGTGGTGGTCGTTGATGCGCGTGCCGGCGATCTCGATCGAGCCGCCGCCGCAGTCGATCACCTCGTCGGGGCTCACGACCTTCTCCTGCAGCCCCGCCGCGGCCGTGAAGATCTTGAACATGCTGCCGGGCTCGTAGGCGTCGGTCACGGCCCGGTTGCGCCAGCGCGACGATGAGAAGGACGCGAAGCGATTGGGGTTGAAGGTCGGCCGGTTCGCGATCGCCAGGATCTCGCCCGTTCGAGGATCCATCACGACGACCATTCCCGAGATCGACTGGGTCTCGTTGACGGCCTTCTCGAGCTCGGTTTCCGCGGCGTGCTGGATCGCTTCGTCGATGCTGAGGACCACGGTCTGGCCGTCCGTCGAGGGCCGCTCCGTGTGGCTCACGGGCCGGCGCCGGGCGTCCGTCTCGACGAGCACCTTCGCGGGCCGGCCCTTGATGACGTCCTCGAAGGCGTACTCGATGCCGCTCATGCCCGTGTTGTCCATGCCCACGTAGCCCAGGACCTGGGACGCGAGCTCGCGCTTCGGGTAGTAGCGGCGGTTCTCGGAGACGAAGCCGATGCCCGGCAGCGACAGGTCGCGCACGGCGCGGGCGGTGGCCGGGTCCACCTTGCGCTTCACCCAGACGAAGGCGCGGTTCTTCTGCAGCTGCGTCAGCAGGTCCTTGCGTCCGGCCGTGTCGAGGCCGAGGGCGCGCGAGAGGGCCGCCGCCGTGCGCGCGGGGCTCTCGAGATCCTGGGGCACGGCGTAGACGCTCTCGGCGTCCACGGAGACCGCGAGCGGCCGGCCGTTGCGGTCGAGGATGGCGCCGCGGCGCGGATCGAGGTTGATCGTGCGCTCGCTCTGGCGGGCCGCCATGCGCTCGAAGGAGGCGCGGTTCAGCACCTGCAGCTGGAGCAGGCGGACGCCGATGCCGAGGGCCCACAGGGAGATCGCGAGGCCCACGATCATCAGCCGCAGCCGCACGTCGCGCTCGCGGGAGCGGTGCGTCCCGTCGGCCGTCGTGGCGGGCGTGAGCGGTGTCGGCTCCACGCTAGTTCCTCTCCGCCCCGGTGGTCTTGACGCTCGCGACCTTGGCGCTGTCCACGACCGGCGCCGGCGCTTCCACGATGTAGACGTTCTCCGCGGGCGGTCGCTCGAGGCGCAGGTTGCGGGTCGCGATGGACTCGACCCGCTCGAGGTTCTCGAGGCTGGCCTTCTCGAGGCGCAGCTTCCGGTTCTCCTCGACGAGGCGATCCCGCTCGCGCTGCATCTGCTCGGTCACGATGCCGGTCTGGCGCATCTCGAGGTGGGGCCAGGCGTAGAGCACCGCGCCGCAGACCAGCACCGCGACACCCACGAGCAGGAAGACCAGGTCGCGGTTGGCGCGCGGGTCGCGTTCCCGGACGATCTGGGAGTTGTCGAGCTTCACGCGGCCCGCTCGAGGACCCGCAGCTTCGCGCTGCGCGCCCGGGGATTCCGGCGCACTTCCTCGTCGCCCGGCCGCAGGGCCTTCTTCGTGACGAGGCGGAAGCCTTCCCGCGCGAGGCCGCGGAAGGCCTGCTTCACCTCGCGGTCCTCGAGGCTGTGGAAGGCGATCACCGCGAAGCGTCCGCCCTGGGCGAGGCAGAGCGCGATGCGCCGCAGCGCGTCGCCCAGCGCGTCGAGCTCCTGGTTCACGAAGATCCGTAGCGCCTGGAACGTGCGCGTGGCCGGGTCGAGGCCCGGCCGTCCGTGGGCCGCGCGTCGCACGATCGCGGCGAGCTCGGTCGTGGTCGTGATCTCGCCGCGACGCCGTGCGTCCACGATCGCGCGCGCCACCTGCCGTGACGCGTGCTCTTCGCCGAAGCGGTAGATCACGTCGGCGAGGTCGCGCTCGCGCATCCGGTTCACGACGTCGGCCGCGGTCTCGCCGCGGCTGCGGTCGAGACGCATGTCGAGCGGTCCCTCGGCCTGGAAGCTGAACCCGCGCTCGGCCGTGTCGATCTGCACGGAGCTCACGCCGAGATCGAGCAGGATGCCGTCGGCGCGCAGCGCCCCCAGCACCTCGGGGATGCTGCGGAAGTCGGCGTGGACGAAGCGCACGGCGTCGCCGGCCTGCAGGGCGGCGCGCGCTTCCGCGAGGGTTTCCGCGTCGCGGTCGAAGGCCACGAGCCGACCGCCCGGGGCGCTGCGGCCGAGGATCGCGCGCGAGTGGCCGCCGAGGCCCAGCGTGCCGTCCACGTAGAGACCTCCGGGCTTCACCGCGAGGGCCTCCAGGCTTTCCGCGAGCAGTACCGGCTCGTGGCGCGCGCGCACATCAGATCCCGAACTCCGAGAGAGCCTTGCCGTCCTCGTCGGTGAAGGGCTCCTTCTTGAACAGGCGCTCGTGGAGCCGCTTCTGGTTCCACACCGCGAGCTGGTTCTGCAAGCCGAGGACACTGACTTCGCCCGCCATGGCCGCGGCTTCGCGCAGCAGGGTCGGGATCAGGATGCGGCCCTGCTTGTCGAGGGTGAGGACCTGGCCGAAGAAATTCACGCGATCGAGGAAGCGCTGCTTCGACGGGTTCGCGGAAGGAACCGCCGCGAGCTTGCGCTCGATCTCGAGCCACACCGCCATCGGGTACACGCGCACGTACTCCCCGGTCACGCTGGTGACGAAGAGCTCGGGTCCGTACTGCGTCTCGACGAGCGAGCGGAACCCGTTCGGGATCTTGAGCCGCCCCTTGTCGTCGACGCGCGCCGGATGGTTACCGCGCAGCACTGCTCCCCCGTGGCGATTGCCCGGACAACTTCAGCCCACTTCCGCCCACAAATTTCCACCGGGAGCATAGACCCCTGGTAGGGGGGTGTGTCAAGGCGAAAATACGGCTACGTCTAGGGTTTGCCTGTGGACGGAGGGGCGCCGGGGGGGAGCGGCCACCGGACGTCGAGGCTCACGTCGTCGAGGAGCCGGTCCGAGTCCCGCAGGAAATCGTCCCAGCTCTCGGGTCGCCAGACCTCGAAGCGGTTGAGGACGCCGATCACGACGGCCTCGCGGGTCAGGCCGGTGGCCTGGCGCAGGCCCGGCGGCAGCAGGATGCGGCCCTGCACGTCCAGCCCGCAATCCACGGCCCTGCTGGCCAGGACGCGGGTGAGGGCCTTGACCTCCCGACTGAAGGCCGGGAGCTGAGCGAGTTGCGTCTCGAGACGCCCCCATTCGGCAGGCGGGTAAGCCGCGAGGCACTGGTCGAGGACCGTCACCACCAGGTGGCGAGCATCAGCCTCCTGGAGGTCCTTCCGGAAGGCCGCAGGCACCGGAAGGCGTCCTTTCGGGTCGATACGGTAGCGATAAGTCCCTTTGAACACAGCGAGCTAGGAGTATTCCACACTTTCTTCCACTTTTCCACACCCCAGGGATGGACTAGACTTCCGTCGCATGAGCGCGCCGGGTCTCGCGTATCTCGCGTCACGCGTGCGATTCGGCATGAAGTTCGGCCTCGGCACGAGCCACGCCCTCGCGGAGTCCCTGGGTCGCCCCGAGCGGGCCTATGCGACCGTGCTCATCGCCGGCACGAACGGAAAAGGATCGGTCGCGGCGTACGTCGACGCCGTGCTGCGGGCTTCCGGGCTGCGCGTGGGGCGCTACACCTCACCGCACCTGGTGCGGGTCCACGAGCGCATCGTGGTCGACGGCCGGGAGATCATGGGCGCGGCCCTCGAGCGCGCCGTGTCCCGGGTGCGCTCGGCCGCGAAGCGCCTGGTGGCGGCACGTCTCATTCCCGCGCATCCGACGTACTTCGAGGTCCTCACGCTGGCCGCCTTCGACCATTTCCGCCGCGCCCACGTCGACGTGGCGGTCCTCGAGGTCGGGCTCGGGGGCCGTCTCGACGCGACCAACATCTCGGAGCCGCTGGTGTCCGCCATCGTGAGCATCGATCGCGATCACGAGGCGTACCTGGGGACGACCCTCGCCGCCATCGCGAAGGAGAAGGCGGGCGTGCTCCGAGCCGGTCGTCCCGTGGTCGTGGGGCCGTTGGCGCGGCCCGCGGCCCTCGCCGTGACCCGGGAGGCGCAGCGCCTCGGAGCTCGCCTCGTGCCCGCACGACTCGGCGCGCGCGCCTCCGCCGGAGACGGAGACGACGGGCCCTTCGACGTCGTCACGCGCCGGCGTCGCTACGCCGGCATCGTCGCGCTCCCCGGCCGCCACCAGCGCGACAACGCGCTCGTGGCGATCCGCGTGCTCGAGGAGCTGCGCGACGCCGGTGTCGGCGTCGACCTTCGGACGGTGCCCCGAGCCCTCGCCGACACGGCGTGGCCGGGACGCCTGCAGCGCCTTCCCGGCGACCTGCTCCTCGACGGCGCCCACAACCCCGCGGGCGCCCGGGCCCTCGCGATCTATCTGCGCCCGCGCCGGCCGTTCGTCCTGGTCTTCGGAGCCATGAGCGACAAGGCCGTCGGAGCCATGGCGCGCGCCCTGTTCCCCCTCGCGAGCCACGTGATCCTCACGCGCGCTCCCGGGCGCCGCGCGGCGTCGCCAGGGCAGATCGCGGCTCTCGCCGGCATCCACGGCCGCCGCGCGCGCCTCGAGCCGTCCCTCGGACGCGCCCTGCGCGTCGCGCGCCGCCTCGCTCCTCCGGGCGCACCGGTCGTGGTCGCCGGCAGCCTCTACCTGATCGGCGCGGTGCTGGCCTTGCGCAGCAGGTCGCGGAAGTGATCGATGGCGCCGGGCGAGGCCCATTCGGACGGGCCGATGAAGCTCTCGTGGAGGACGCCGGCCCGGTCCACGACGAACGTCTCGGGGTAGCCCGTGGTGTGATAGCGCCGGGCTGCGTCACGGCCACCGGGGTCGCGCAGGATCGCGAACGTGACGCCGGTGCGCTGCACGAACTGCCGCAACGCCGCCTCGTCCTCGTCACCTGAGACGCCGAGCACGACGAGGCCCTCGGGCCCCAGGGCGCGGTGCAGTTTCTCGAGCGACGGCATCTCCTCGACGCACGGCGGGCACCAGGTGGCCCAGAAGTTCACGACCACGACCTGTCCCCGGAAGGACGCGAGGTCGACGACGCGGCCGTCGAGGGCCGGCAGGCGGAAGCCCGGAGCCTCGCTCCCGGAGCGCAGCGCATAGCCCTTCGCACCGCGCAGGCTGGTGAAGGCGTACGCGACGACGACCGCGATCGCGATCAGGATCGCGGCCTTCCACCAGTCCTTCACTTGCGCGGCAGGAGCCCGACGATCCGGTCCCGGACGTCCTCGCTGCGCCACTGGACCTTGCCCAGCCACACCGCGGCCACCTGGCCCATGGGATCGATGAGATAGGCCTCGGGCAGGCGGTAGGAGCCGAAGGACTGCTGGATGCGCACGGCGCCGGGATCGCGGTACATGCCGAAGGTCAGCTGGTTCTTCACGATGAAGCTCTTGTAGGCGGTGAACTCGGCGTCGACGTTGACGCCCAGCACGACGAGGCCACGGGCGCGGAACTCGCGGTTCACCAGCTCGAGCTGGGGTATGTCCTCCTGGCAGATCTCGCAGTCCGACATGAAGAAGACCAGCAGAACGGGGTGCCCGCGCCAGCTCGAGAGGCGCTGGGAGGCGCCCGTCTCGGTCACGAGCTCGAGCTCGGGGGCGGTCATCCCCACCCTCACCTGGCTCGACTCGGGGGCGTTCAGGTACCAGACGCCCAGGATCACGGCGAGCGCCGTCAGGGCGCCCAGCAGCGGTGTCAGCCAGCGTCGTTTCGGCGTCGCGGCGTCGCTCATCGCAGCCATTCTATTAGAATCCCGCCATGCCCCAGTTCTCTCCCGACGTGCAGGCCCTAGAAACCGAGCTGATCGCCTTGCGCCGCGATCTCCACCAGCATCCGGAGCTCGCCTTCCGCGAGAGCCGGACCGCGGGCCAGGCCGCGGCCTTCCTCGAAGGCCACGGCTTCCGGATCCGGACCGGCGTCGGGGGCACCGGCGTCATCGCCGACGTGAGCGGCGCCCCGGGCCGCACCGTGCTGCTGCGGGCGGACATGGACGGCCTGCCGATCCAGGAGGCGAACGACACGCCCTACGCGTCCCAGGAGAAGGGCCGCATGCACGCCTGCGGCCACGACGGCCACGTCGCGATGGCGGCGGTCGCAGGCCGGGTGCTGGCGTCGCGGCGCCCCGCGGGCACGATCCGGATGCTGTTCCAGCCGGCCGAGGAAGGCGAGGCCGGAGCGCAGACCATGATCGCGGAAGGAGCGATGGACGGCGTCGACGTGGCGCTCGGGGTGCACCTGTGGAACGAGCTGCCCGTCGGCACCCTCGGCGTCAAGGCGGGGCCGCTCATGGCGTCGGTGGACCGCCTGCGCATCGTGATCCATGGCCGGGGCGGCCACGGCGCCAAGCCCCACCGTTCCGCGGACCCGATCGTGGCGGCCGCCTACGTGGTGACGGCGCTCCAGACCATCGTCTCGCGGGAGGTGGCGCCGGTCCACGCGGCCGTCGTGACGATCGCCTCGATCCACGCCGGCGAGGCCTTCAACGTGATCCCGGACGAAGTCGTCCTGACCGGGACGATCCGCACCTTCGATCCGGCCCTGCGGCGCTCGATGCCCGAGCGCGTCACGCGCCTCGCCACCGGCGTCGCTGCGGGCCTGCAGTGCCGGGCCGAGGTCGAGGTGCGCCCCGGCAACCCGGCCGTCCTCAACGACGCCGACGTCGCGGCTCTCGCGCGGCGCGCCGCGATCCGCGTCGTCGGCGAGGCCCAGGTCGTCGAGCCCGAGCCCACGATGGGCGGCGAGGACATGGCCTGCTACTTCGAGAAGGCGCCCGGTTGCTTCGTCTTCGTGGGCTCCTCGAACGCGGCCCGCGGCCTCGACCAGCCCCACCACAGCCCGCGCTTCGACTTCGACGAGGCGGCGCTGCTGATCGGCGCCGAGTTCCTCGTGGCCGCGGCGACCGAGGCGCTCGCGTGAGGCGTTGAGCGCCGCGGCCCGCGGCTTCCTGGCCTTCTCGGTCTTCGGCCTGGTGGAGTCGCTCTTCGGCGTCCTGCTGCCCCGCGTGCTCGGGGCGCGCTGCGGCTCCCTCGCGGAGCCGGCCTGGCTGCCGCTCGCCCTCACCTGCGGCTACGGAGCGGCGGGCGCGGTCCTGGCGTGGCTCACGGCCCGCTCGACCGGCGCCGACCCCGGCGCCGCGAACGGGCGCGGCCGCATCGACCTCGGCCTGCTCGTGGGCCTGCTCGCGGCCCTCGCCGTCGCGACCCTCGCGCAGCCCACCGTCGGTCGCGCCAGCCAGGCGGCGCTCCTGACGTTGATCGCGGCCCAGCTCGCGCTCGGCGTCGTGCTCACTCGCCGCGGTCGCTCCGGCCTGCCCGCGCTGATCGGCTTCAGCCTCGTCTTCCTCGGCGTGCCCTGGATCACGCGACAGGCGCTCTACGAGCACCCCGGCCGCACCCGCTGGGGCTGGGCCCTCGCCTGGGCCGTCGCCGTCCCGATGGTCGTGTGGCTCGCGGCGCGCGTGCTGCGGTCCTCCGGCAAGGTGCGCGGAGGTGCATGGGCCCTGCCGGTCGTCCTCGCGCTCGCCAGCGCTGTCGCCGTCCTCGGCCTCGACCGCGCCCACCAGCCTGCGTCCCCGCGCGGAGCCCGCAAGGCGCCCAACGTCGTCCTCATCGTCATGGACACCGTGCGCGCCGACCACTTGTCCGTGTACGGCTACGCTCGCCAGACGACCCCCGAGCTCGCGCGGCTGGCCCGCGAGGCCACGGTGTACGACCGCGCGATCGCCGCCTCGGACGTGTCCCTCACGAGCCATGCTTCGCTGTTCACCGGTCTCTACGGGCGCCATCACGGCGCCCACGGCCCGGAAAACGGCGCCTCGAGCCAGGCTCCGTCGCCGCTCTCGGGTCGCTTCGAGACCCTGGCCGAGCGGCTCCACGACCGCAACTACCGGACGAGCGCCGTGACCGCCAACGTCAGCTTCCTCGGCCGGCCCTTCAACCTCCAGCAGGGCTTCGACGACTACATCGTGCTGGGGGGCGCGTGCTGCACGACCACGCCCTTCGAGGCCTGGCGGCGCGCGGCGCGGGTGGCGGGGGAGCCGAGGGTCTACGTCTCCGGCGACGTCGTCGCGCGCGACGTCACGAGGCTCGTGGATCTCGGCCGGCGCGGCGACCGGCCCTTCTTCATCTTCGCGAACTTCATGGACGCCCACACGCCGCACTCGCCGCCGGCCCCCTACCTGGACCGCTTCTGGGACGGCCAGCCGGAGACGCGGCGCATCGCGTCCTACGACGGATCCCTCGCCTACCTCGACCTCCAGATCGGTCGCGTCGTGGAGCACCTGCGGAGCGCGGGCATCCTCGACGAGACCCTGCTGATCGTGACCGCCGACCACGGGGAGGCCCTGGGCGAGCGCGGCCTCTACGGCCACGACGGCGTCGCGGTGTACCAGGGCCTGGTCCACGTGCCGTTGATCGTCCGCTATCCGGGCGTCTCCGAGGCGCGGCGCGTCACGACGCCGGTCAGCAGCATCGACGTCGTGCCGACGGTGCTCGAAGCGGTCGGCGCGGCCCCCGCGCCGGGCGTCGCCGAGAGCCTCTTCCATCCCCGCGCGGATCGCGTGGCGATCAGCGAGTCGTTCCCCTCGATCGTCTCGAAGCAGCGCCGCCACATGCAGCGCGCCGTGTTCGCGGGCTCTCTCAAGCTGGTGGTCGACGACACGGGCCGCGTCGAGCTCTTCGACCTCGACCAGGATCCCCGCGAGGAACGCAATCTCGCGACGCCCGACGACCCCCGCGTGCGCCAGCTCGCGGCCGAGCTCGAACGCTGGCGCGGCCTGCCTTCCGCCGAGGCTTCAGGCCCGGCGGAGCTCGACCAGGAGAGCGTCGATCGGCTGAGGGCCCTGGGCTACGTGAACTAGCGGCGCGTCGCTTCGGCGGCCGCGGCCCGCGCGATGCACTTCTCGCACAGGCCGTAGATCTGGTGGCGGTGGCCCTGGATCTTGAAGTTCAGGCGGGCCGCGATGTCGTCCTGCAGCTGCTCGATCTCGGGGCTCGAGAACTCGATGATCTCGCCGCAGTTGTTGCAGATGAAGTGGTCGTGGTGCTCGCGATTGTAGTCGTGCTCGAAGCGGGCCTGGCCCTGGACGTCGAGCTGGCTCGCGAGCCCCGCTTCGCGCAGCAGCTTGAGCGTGCGATAGACGGTGGTGCGGCCGATGTCCGGACGCTTCTTCTGGACGATGTGCAGGAGGTCGTCCACGGACAGGTGCTGCTCCGAGCGCAGGAACGCGTCGAGGATCACCTCGCGCTGCTCGCTCCGCTTCAGCTGGTTCCGCCGGATGTACTCGGCGAAGACCGCTTTCTCCTCTTTTCCGATCGTGGCCTTCAATGCGAAATCAGACTAGCCGTGGGCACGGTGCCCTGTCAATGCTCATTGCAGGTCGACGAGCAGCATGTCGGCGACGTCCAGGGGCAGGGTCACCTCGTAGGCCCCCCCGACGCTCGCGCCCTTGAGGGCCCCGCGCTCGACGCTGCGCACGGCGCGAGGCGTCACGCTCGCGACGCGCACGCGGAGCGCGGCCTGCGGCCGTCCCGTCCAGTTCATCAGGGGGACCGCGAGGCGCTTCTGCCCCGGGCTTTCGAGGAGGGTCGCTTCCACGAGGGGCTCGCTGGTCTCGACCGGACGCGGGAAGCCGGGAGGCAGGAAGGCGTCGACCAGGGCGCGCCGCAGGCCCGCGTCCATGCCCGTCGGCAGGAAGTGGTCGAAGCCCTCGATGCTGCCGCTGCGATCGACGGGCCGCAGCGGCAGGCCGCTCTTCAGGTAGGCGACGCCGGGCAGGAAGCCGAACAGCACCGCGCGCCCCTTGCCGTGGGTGCGCTCGACCACCGCCGGCTTGCCGTCGGCGAAAGCGCCCAGGACCTTGGCCTCGCCGGGCACGAGCGTCTGCTTCCAGGCCACGACCTGAGCGGTCGCGTCTCCCCAGCGCGCCTGATCGAGAGGCTTCGCCGGAGGCAGGTCCTGCTTCGCGAGGATCATGGGCAGCGCCGCGTCCTTCGCGAGGGACTGTTCCTTGACGCCGTACAGGGCATGCGCGGCCGGGTTGTCGCGCCCGAACTCGTCGAGGAAGCCGCCGCCGCACGAGGCCACGAGGACGCCGCCGGCCTCCACCCAGCTCCCCAGCGCCGCGACGGCCCGCGAGTGGAGGAACTGCTGCGTCACGTAGAGGAGTGCCAGGTCCTTCGCACGGCCCTCGAGGACGTCGTCCTCGGTGACGAAGTCCACCGGCACCTGGGAGTGCCGGAGCGCGTAGTAGAGGGCCTTGCGCTCCTGGTTGTGGATGCCGCCCTGGCTGTTGCTGTCGCCGGTCCGGATCTCGTCGACGCTCGACAGCAGCAAACCGACGCGCGCGGGCCGCACGTGGCTGTCGAGCACGTAGTCCTCGAACACGCCGGCGTCGTGGGTCGTGTCGTGGAGCGCCCGCCACATCCCGAGGTCGTCCGTCGCCACGTAGTTCTCGGTGTTGCCGACCGCCAGCGGCGAGGCCGAGAAGTAGTGGATCTTCTTCGCGCCGTGGGCCACGGCGGCGTAGAAGGACAGCCGGAAGTCCCGGGGAACGTTGCCGGGGCTGTGGGGCATCACGTACATGAGGATCGGCAGGTCGTGGTAGCGCGCTCCGGCCCGCAGCCCGGACACGAGGTAGCCCGTCACCTGGGGGCTGAACTCCGGGATCTGCCACACGTAGTCCTCGGACCAGGGCAGCGTGAGGGCGCCGGTCTTGAACGGCCGCACCCAGTGCAGGTCGTCGACCATGTAGTTCGCGTGGGGCGCGTAGTTGATCCCCGTGCGCACCTCCTTGCCCATGCGCGACTCGATCCACTGCGTGGCGTCCACGTATTCCTGCATCTGGCGCTCGTAGCCGAACAGGCGCGAGTAGTAGTAGCCGGGGGCCTGGGGATCGTTCGTGAAACGCAGCGTGCCGGCGTCGGCCACGCTGCGGGCGCGCAGCCAGCTCGTGAATTCCGGCGCCTCCGGAGCGGGCGCGCCCTTGGCCGGCTCGATACGGATCTCGTCGCCGTAGCTCACGATGCCGATCGACGCCAGCCGGCCCTTCTTCTCGGCGTCCGCATAGCCCTTCTCGACCTGGGGCAGCCGCCAGTGCGCCGCGATCTTCGTGCGCGGCGCCGTGCTCGTCGCGGTGTTGTCCCCCAGGGCCACGGCGAGCGTGCGCGCTTCCGCCCCGAGGGCGCCTTCGGAGTCGAGCGCGTTGCTGAAACCCATCAGCCCGTAGATCGGAAAGCGCCGTGGCACCGCTCCACGCCGCGGGAACTTCGCCACCTCGGCGTTCAGCCACTGGAGCGCTTCGAGCTGGGTACGGATCAGCGGGCGCGCGCGCACGCTGCCGGGGATCACGAAGGTGACGGGAGAGAGATAGCCGGGCGTTCCCTGGACGCGCGTCTTGCGCAGGGACCGGATGCCGCCGCGCCCGTCGGGCACTCCGAACTCGACCTCGAGATCCACGCGCTTCTCCCGGCGCCCGCCGTTCAAGGCGAGGGCGCGCGGCACCCACTGGCTGTCGTTCAGGGCGTCGACGGCGTTCCCCAGGGGCACCCAGCCCGAGGTCTCGCCCGGCGCCAGGAACTCCTCGTCGGGAATGGTCGGGTAGCGGCTCGCGTCCAGGAGCGGCGCCAGCGCTTCGGGCTTGACCGAGCTCGAGCGCGGGCCCCCGAGGGCGTAGGCGGCGTCGGTCAGGCGTCCGCTGCGCAGCACGCGCGTCGTCGGCCAATCGCGCACGTGGACCGCGAACGGCGAGTGTTGCCCGGGCCCGAAGGGCTCCACGATCGGCACCACCGGACCGAGCCCGTCGCCCGGGTTCGTGAAGCGCACGAACAGGTCGCCGTCCTGGACGAGCCACCCGTCCATCTCGAGATAGGCGGTCTTCTTCTGGGCCTCGAGGCCCGCGCTGTCGTTCGTGAGCACGACGGCGTCGACGTGACGTTCGGCGGCCGCGAGGCGCGGAGCCGCGCCGTCCCTCTGGGGGCCCGCGCGCAGCCGCAGCGTCGCTTCGCCGCGGGCGAGGCGCACCGGAGCTCCTTCCTGCCACACCAGGTTCTCCGTCGCTCCCCACCAGAAGCGCGGCATCGCGACGCGCCGCGGCTCGGCGAAGCCCCAGATCTTGGTGTCCGCGAGACGCCCATAGACGTGCTTCGTGACGGAGCGGCCGGCCTGCTCGACCTCGAGGCTGAACTCGGCCGAGAAGCCGTACGGCGCTTCGTAGCGCGCGAAAACGCGGTACTCGCCGTCCTCGGGAACCACGAGGCGCTGACTGGCCAACGCCTCGGCGCTCGTCTGGGCCGGCGCCGAAAGGCAGGCCATGCGCGAGAGGAAGCTGATCGCGAAGGTCGACGCGTAGTAGTTCTGGCCGAACGGCAGGACCGACCAGCCCGCGCTCTCGACGGTGAAATCCTCGGCCTCGGCCACGAGGCGCACGGCCCGCGCTCCCGAGAGCGGCGGCGGCACCGCTCGCTCGTCGGCCGCGGGTGGTCGTTGCGGGCGCGGGGCGGGCTTGCGGGATTCCTCGGCCCTGCCCACGCAGGCGCTCGGGAAGAGCAGGAGCGCCACCGCGAGAGCCGCCGTCCGCGACGCGCTCATGGAGCACCCGACGCAGGACGGAACGAGACGTCGTCGACGAGGATCGAGGCCCCCGGAGGGATCTCCAGCCGCAAGTTCAGGGCGCCGAGCGTGCTCGGCGGCGGCACCACCTCGAGGTCGACTTCGCTCCAGCGCGCTCCGATGCCGACCCGGCGCTCGACGTCGAGGGGGGCGCCGTCGAAGCGGCCTGCGACGTGAACGACGATCTCGGTCGCCGCCTCGGCCTTCGCGCGGAAGGCCAGACGATGGGGCCGAGCGGCGGTGTAGAAGAGCGCGTAGCTGACCGTGCCCTTGAGCCGCGCCGAGCGCCGGCCGGTGGCCGCGTCCGTGCTCCACTCGGGCAGCTTGAGCCCGCTCCGGACCATGTAGTCCTCGGCGGCCGCTTCGAAGTCTCCCCAGGCGGCGGCGCCATCGCAGGCGGGCGTCGCGCCCCGTGTTCCCGAGGCAGCGATCGTCGCGATCGGGGTCGACGCCCGGAAGCCTGCGTCGTCGATCACGCTGCCGCTGATCCAGAGCGGAAGCGGGCTGGCCGGGAGCGTGGCCTGTGCGGCCCCCGCGGCGAGCGTAGCCGGCACCCGCGTCCAGCAGCGGCTCGCCCAGTGCCCCGCCTCGCCCGCGCTCACCAGGATCTCGGCCGTCGCCAGAGGCTTCTCGGGGCCTGCCCTGGCGTCGAACCGCACCTGGTGTCCCGCCGCGACGGACGTCACCGTGAGGGGCCCCACCTCGGGCAGAGCGGGCCCGCCCTTGAGTTGCGCGGCGAGCCACGCGTGGACCTCCGCGTCGAGTGCCGCGTCGAGGGCGTGGTTCCATCCCGGAAGGAGGGCGAGGTGCTTGGGCGCGGCCGCCTCCTCGAACGTGCGCGACAGCGACGGCATCCAATAGAACTGGTCGTTGGTGCCGCTGAACCAGGCGATGGGGACCTTCGCCTTCGAAAGGCGCAGCGCAGGGTCGAGCGTCGTCCGCCAGCGCTCGCGAAGGGCTGCGTCCGGCGCGGGCTTCCGGCCCCGCGCGTCCCACCACGGGTTGCCGAGGTCGAGGCGTCCCGAGCCGAAGAGCGAGGCCGCCGCGCGAAGGCGGGGATCGAGGCCGGCCTGCAGCGTCGCGAAGAAGCCTCCCCAGGAGCTCCCCACCATTCCGATGCGCGATGGATCCACTTCGGGGCGCGAGGCGAGGAAGCTGACCGCGCGCAGCAGGGCTACGGCGCCGTGGGCGATCGGCGCGCGCCGTGGGTCGTCGGGGAGGGCAAGCCCGTCGACGATCGGGTAGCCGCCGGTCGAGCGGTAGCCCGGCATGGGCAGGTCGATGCAGAGCGTCGCGTAGCCGCGCCGCGCGCCCGCGATCGTCACGTCCGCGTCGGCCCGCGACCCGCCACCCTGGTTCCACACGTAGGCCGGCAGGCGCTGAGCGCCCTTGGGGTACGAGAAGAAGGCGAAGATGTCCACGCGCTGGGCGCCGTCCATCTCCGAATGGAACGTCACCTCTTCGGTGACGATGCCGTCGGCCTCACGGCTCGTGAGGACGCGGGCCTCGAGGGGCGGCGCGAGGATCGCCTGGACGTCGAAGACTGGATCGGCCGCGTGAGCGGCGGCCAGGAGTGCCACGGCCAGCGCTCCTGCCGCCGGCAGGCTCACCGCGGCGTTCCGCTCTCCTGCCTGTCGACGAACATCAGGATCAGGAGCAGGGCGATGAAGCCCGCCGTCTGCACGAGCATGAGCAGGCTCTCGCCGAGGCTGGCGGTGCGCAGGGACATGGCTCCGAGGCCCAGGGACAAGGTCGCGAGATAGATGAAGAGGACGGTGGCCCGCTTGGAGAATCCGAGGGAGTGCAGGCGGTGCGACAGGTGGCGGTTGTCGCCGACGTAGATGGGCCGGCCCTCGCGCACGCGGATCACGATCACGGTCAGGGTGTCGATGATCGGCACGGCCAGCACCACGACCGGCATCAGCACCGGGAACAGGGTGCTCGAGGCCGTGGTCACGTAGCGCTCGAGCAGGGTCAGCGACGCCATCACGAAGCCGATGAACAGGCTGCCGCAGTCCCCGAGGAAGACCGAGGCCGGGTTGAAGTTGAAGAAGAGGAAGCCGAGCAGGCTGCCGATGAACGCGATCAGGATCAGGCTGACGAAGAACTGGCCCTGGCCCCAGGCGTTGATGAGCAGGACGACCGAGGCCACCACGGCGACGCCCGCCGAGAGCCCGTCCATGTTGTCGAGGAGGTTGAAGGCGTTCGTCATGCCCACGATCCACAGCACCGTGAGTCCGATGTTCATCCACTCGAAGGGCAGGAAGCTGACGCGCACGCCGGCCGCGACCATGAAGAACGCGGCCAGGATCTGCCCGCCGGCCTTGGCCCAGACGGGGAAGCGGGACCCGAGCAGGTCGTCGAGGAAACCGATCAGGAACGCGAGCGAGGCGCCGGCCACGATCCCCACGAGCTTCGACTCCACGAGGTGCGCCTGACGCAACACGAACAGCGCGTCGCCGAGCCACGGCGCCGCGACGTCGATGCCGCTCAGCAGCGGCACGAGCCAGTGGCCGCTCGCCACCACGACGCTGAAGGCGACGAACACGGCGACCCCGCCCAGGCGCGGCGTCGGGGTCTCGTGGACCTTGCGGTGGCCCGGCTGATCCAGCACCCCGAGGCGACGGGCGAGGGCCGACGCGAGCGGCACGAGCGCCGCCGACAGCGCCGTGCTGCCCACCAGCACCAGCAGCGCGAAGATCGCGTGGCTCACCGGGGCCTCACGCGGCGGCCTGCCGGGCGTCCAGCAGTTCCCGGTAGAACCCGTTCACGTCCGAGACGAGGCGGGCCACGGAGTGCTCGGCCAGCACGTGGGCCTGGCCGTCGCGAGCGCGGCCGCCGGCCGCGCCGGGATCGGCGAGGGCCTCGAGGATCGCGCGGCTCAGCCCGGCCGGATCGCCCGGCGCCACCAGGGTCCCGAAGCGGCCCTCCTGGAGCACGTCGGGAGTGCCGCCGACGCGCGTGGCGATCACGGGCCGCGACGCCGCCAGGGCCTCGATGATCGCGACGGGGGTGCCCTCGTTCAGCGATGCGTTCACGACGAGCTGGAGGTCCCCGAACACCGCGGCCATGTCGCGCTTCCAGCCGTGGAAGTCCACGACGTCGGCGAGGCCGAGCTCGCGCGCGAGCGCCTCGAGGGCCGGGCGCTCCTCGCCGTCGCCCACCACCGCGAAGCGGACTTCAGGGCGCGCGCGATGCACCTCGGCGGCCGCGCGCAAGAACGTCGGCACGTCCTTGATCGGAACGAGCCGTCCCACGATGCCCACGAGCGGAGCTTCCGGCGCGACGCGGCCCTCGCGGCGCAGGGCTCCGCGCGGCAGATCCGGGGCGGCGAGCGCCTCGAGCTCGAGGCCCAGGTGGATCACCCGTATCTGGCCGGGCCGGGCGACGCCGAGCGCCACGAGATCGTCGCGTACGGCCTCGGACACCGCGATGACCCCGTCGGAGGCTCGGTTCAGCACGCGCTCGATGCCGCGGAAGAGCGCGGTCTTCACGGGACCGAAGTAGCCCCGCAGCACGTGGCCGTGGTACGTGTGGACCACGATCGGGACGCGGGCCAGGCGCGCGGCCACGCGACCCAGCATGCCGGCCTTGGCCGTGTGGGTGTGGACGATCGTGGGGCGGTAGGCGCGGATCAGGCGGTACAGCCCGAGGAGCGCCCGGAGATCGGCCACCGGCCGGATCTCGCGGCCCAGGCCCTCCATCTGCTCGCACACGACACCCCTCGCGGCCGCGAGATCGAGGAGGTTGCCCTCCCGGGAGGCCTCGCGTCCCACGACGAGCCGCGTCGCGAACCCGTGGGGAGCGAGGCCGGCGGTCAGGAAGATCACGTGGAAGGAGGGGCCGCCGATGTTGAGACGCGAGAACACGCGGAGGACCCGCACGTCCGGTGGAGCGCCGTCGCTCGAGGTGCTCATGCGAGGAGGGAGATCGCTGCTACAGCCATCCGCGAAGCCGATAGTACGCGATCTTCTGGTACTCGGAGAGCACCAAAGCGCGACGGCGCGGATCCTTCCACCAGCCGGACACCGAAAACGACGACGCCTCGGCCGGGCGGTTGCGGATCACGACGCCCGGCCAGCCCTTGCGGGCCGTGAGCCACGCCCGACGCTGGTGATAGGGAGAGGTGACGAGGGCCACGCTGCGGATCCCCTCCGCGCGCAGCAGGGGCGCCACGGCGTCGATCTCCTCCCGGGTGCTGTGGGAGAGCGCCTCGACGCGGATCCGCTCGGCGGGAACTCCGAGGGCGAGGGCCTTGCGCCGGAGATCGGCCGAGCTGTCGCCCGGGCCCGGCTCGCCGCCCGTGAGGATCAACAGTCGCGCCTCGCCGGAGAGCACGAGCCGGGAGGCCATGGTCGTGCGCTCGTAGCCGGGATCTCCCGCCAGCACCACGGCCGCGTCGACCGGCAGGGGCGGGTCCCGGACGCACAGCCAGGCGGCCGGCGCGCTCGTCATCAGGAGACCGAGGGCGGCGGCGCCCAGCACGACGCTCGAGGCCACGATCCTCCTCAGCGCGAGCGCTCCTGGCGCAGAAAGCTCTCGAGGGTCAGCAAGGACCACAGCTCCTGGCTCAGATCGCCCCGCGCCGCCATGTGATCGGCGACGATCGCGGCGACGGGCTCGGGCTCGAGATGGGCGTAGAGCGGCGAGCCGCGATCGAGCAGGCGCTCCCGCACGAGGCCCCCGAGATCGCCGCGGAACCAGGCGCCGAGCGGCGCGCCGAAGCCCATCTTGCCGCGCTCGAGGATGGACGGCGGAAGCAGGCCTTGCAGCATGCGCCGCAGCACCAGCTTGCCGCGGCCGCGGCGCATGCGGAGCCGGTCGGGCAGGCGCGCGCCGAGCTCCACGACGGCCGTGTCGAGGAACGGCGAGCGGGCCTCGAGGCCGTGGGCCATCGTCATGCGGTCCGCCTTCACGAGCAGGTCGTCGAGGAGATAGCTGTCGAAGTTGAGCTGCAGCAGGCGCGCGAGAGGGCTGCCGGCTGCCGGCAGGCGGCTGCGGAAGCCCTCGAGGACGCCCCGGTCGTCGGCCGCCGCGCGCACCTCGGGACGGAGCAGGCGGGCCCCGCATCCGCCGAAGGCGGCGCTCCAGCGGAAGTAACGGTCGGCGAGCGGCAGCGGCGCCGCTTCCAGGAAGCGCTTCGCGTAGCGCAGGACGTGGCGTCGGTCGCGGGGCTCCGGCAGGAGCGCGGCTCCGGCACCCGCGGCCCGCCGCAGCCAGGCCGGGACCTCCTCGGCGAGGGCGCCGCCGTAGAGCCGCAGGTAGCCGGCCAGCACCTCGTCGCCGCCGTCGCCGTTGAGCGCCACCGTGACGTGGCGGCGGGTCAGCTCGGAGAGCAGGAAGGTCGGGATCGCCGACGAGTCGCCGAAGGGCGCGTCGTGGTGGAACACCAGGCGATCGACGAGCTCGAGCGCCCCGGGCTCCACCAGGAACTCCGTATGGTCCGTCGCGAAGTGCTGCGCCACCACCCGCGCATGAGCGGTCTCGTCGTAGGCGGGCTGTCCCGCGAAGCCGATCGTGAACGTCTTCACGCGGCCTCCGGCCGTCTCGGCCATCAGGGCCACCACGGCCGACGAGTCGAGCCCGCCCGAGAGGAACGCGCCGAGCGGCACGTCCGCCACGAGGCGACGCTTGACCGCCATGGTCAGGCGCCGTCGCAGCTCGTCGGCGGCCTCGGCCTCGTCGAGGTCGGGGCCGTCCTCGAAGCGCGCCTGCCAGAAGCGTTCGGGAGCGCTCGCGCCCGCGGCCGTGACCGTCATCCGGTGGCCGGGAGGCAGTGCGCGGATGCCGCGCCGGAACGTGGCCGGCGTCGGCACGTAGCCCAGGGCGAGGTAGGGAGCGAACGCCGCCGGGTCGATCTCCCGGGGCACCCCGGGGTGAGCCAGCAGCGCCTTCGCCTCGGACGCGAAGGCGAACAGCTCGGGGCCGTCGTGGTAGACGAGGGGCTTCTTGCCGGTGCGATCGCGCGCGAGCAGCAGGCGCTGCCGCGGCACGTCCCAGAGCGCGAAGGCGAACATGCCGTCGAGATGGCGCGCGACGTCGAGGCCGTGCTCCTCGTAGAGGTGCAGGATCACCTCGCCGTCGCCCTGGCTGCGGAAGGGATGCCGCGTCTCGAGGTCGCGCCGCAGCTCGGCGAAGTTGTAGATCTCGCCGTTGAAGACGAGCCAGAGCGAGCCGTCCTCGTTCGCCATCGGCTCCGACGACGCCTCGGAGAGATCGATGATGGAGAGGCGGCGGTGCCCGAGAGCGAGAGGCCCGTCGACGCGCGTGCGCTCGTCGTCGGGTCCGCGATGGGCCAGGGTGCGCGTCATCGCCGCGATCGTCGTGGCGTCGGCGGGCCCCCGCCGCGACAGGTATCCGCAGACCCCGCACATCAGCGGGCCTTGTAGAGATCGTCCGGGATGTCGTCCCGCGTCTTGCGATGGACGAGGACCAGGTCCTCGTCGTGGAGCGGCCGCACGACCTTCGCGGGGACGCCGCCCACGAGGGAGCGCGGCGCGTCGATCGAGCCCGAGAGCACCGAGCCCAGGGCCAGGATGCACTCGTCGGCGAGACGCCCGCCGGGAGCGACCCGGATCTCCGAGCCGAGATAGCAGAAGTCGCCGATCGTGATGGGCGCCGTCTGCTGACGGTTGTGGGTCCACAGGGACGAGTTGCGGCCGCCCACGATGACGTTGCGCCCCAGGCTCACGGCGTCGGTGAAGTCGACGCGATGCCCCGACACGATCACGGCCCCGTCGCCCACGTCGAGGACCGAGCGCGGCGCGGTCGTGCAGTCGTGGTCGGGGATCGCGTTCAGGACGTTGAGGCGCATGACGCTCGCGTAGTCCCCGAGCGTCAGGCGCTCGCCGCCCCGCAGGATGTTGAGGGAGCCGATGTGGGCGTGCCGGCCCGTCTTGAAGGACCCGACGCGCAGCACGAGGTTGAAATGCCCGATCCGCGTGCCGTCGCCCAGCTCCACGTCCCGGGCGTCGAGCAGGCTCAGGCCGAGGCGCACGCCCCGCCCGATGCGGTAGCCGAACAGCCACCGGTAGAGCGGGCGCTTGAGGATCCCGGGCAGCAGGGCCACCACGGCCAGTGTCGCGAGGCGCAGGCGGTAGCGCATCAGCGCGGCAGGCCCGCGAGGGCGCCCGCCGGCGCGGCTGCCGCCTGGGTCAGGCTCTTGCGGGACAAGCCGACGCCCATGAGGATGAAGAAGAACATGGTGATCTGCGTGCGCTGGCGGTAGGCGGTCCCGACGTTGCCCTGGAAGATCGCGTAGGCGAGGGTCAGGGTGAGCGTGAAGACCAGGATCGGCAGGGCCTCGCGGAACTTGTGACGCACCGTGTAGGCGAGACCGCGCACGAAGGCGGGCATCAGCGCGTACCACACGAGGGTTTCCGGCAGCGTGAGCACCTGCCGGAAGCCGCTGATCGCCCAGGGGAACGGCGCGAAGAGCAGGTAGGCGAGACCGACGGGCAGGGTCGCGAGGGCGCCCTCGGTGGTGGAGACGTCGGCTTCCTCGTCGATGGCGCCCGCCTCGCTCGATCGCGCGAGGTCGGCGCGCGCCGTCTGGACGTGCTCGAGGTCGAGCATCTCGGCATGGCGTTCGAGCGTCTCGCGGCCCACCGCGACCGAGAACGCGGCGACGAACAGCGCCACCAGGACGGCTTGCAGGGCGAGGGCCGCGGCGAAGCTGCGCCGCTGGGTGAAGGCGAAGGTGCCGAGGGTCGCGAAGGCGACGATGTAGAAGACGTAGAAGCGCAGCGAGAGCAAGGAGAGCAGCGTGACGAGGTACAGCGCGACCAGGCGCATCGTCAGCCCGTGGCGCAGGCGCAGCACCGCGTACATCGTGACGGAGATGCAGAGCAGGATCGCCGGATCCTTGTACATGCCGGCCGACCACACGATCATCTGGGGGAAGAACGCCATGAAGCGGCCCGCCCAGCGCGCGGGCGCTTCGCCGAACAGCTCCTTCGCGACCGCGTAGATGACGAGCACCGCGAGGCTCCCCATGGTCGCGTTCAGGAACTGGACGAGCAGCGGGTTGCTCCCGAAGATGCGGTAGACGCCGCCCACGAAGTAGCCGAACCCGAAGCCGGTCACGCGCAGCACGGGCGGATCCAGGAGCTCCCCGGCCCAGTACAGGTTGAGCTGGCGACCGGCGAAGTCGTACTGCGACGAGTCGCCCCAGAACAGCGCCCGCACGCCGTTGCCCGGGGGCAGCACCGCGAGGCCTACGGCGGCGATCAGGCGCAGTGTCAGGGTCGCGCCGTAGAGCCCGCTCAGGAAGCGCCCCTCGTCTCCGGGGACCGCGTGCCGGACGCGCGAGACGATGAAGATGTTCAGCGGCACGATGACCGCGACCGCCACGAAGAGCGCGAAGACGTCGTTCACGAGGCCACGCGCCCGAACAGCTCCGCGACCCGCGGCGCCTGGCTCCTGGCGGAGTAGGACTCTTCGACCGTGAGGCGTCCGGCGCCGCCGAGCCGGGCCCGCGCGCCGGGATCGGTGAGCAGCAGCTCGAGAGCACGCTCCCACTCGGCCTCGGTCTTCGCGACGAGGCCGTTCTCGCCGTGGCGCACGATCGACGCGTTGACCCCCACCGGGCTCACCACCGCCGGCACGCCCAGGGCCATGTACTGGAGCGCCTTCAAGCCGCACTTGCCGCGCTCCCATTCCGCGTCGGGCAGGGGCATGAGGCCGATGTCGAAGTCGGCCAGGTCGGCGGTCTCGCTCTCGGAGCGCCAGGGCCGGTGCTCGACCTCGACGCCGTCCGCCGCGAAGCGTCCGCCTCCCACCACGACGACGCGGAAGGGCAGGCGGCGGCGCAGGCGCTCGAAGACGGGCTTCACCAGCGCGAGGTACTGCTCCGTGCTGTAGCTGCCCGTCCAGCCCACGACGGGAACCTCTCGCCCGGCGCGCGGGACCACCTTGTACTTCTCGGTGTCGATGGTGGTCGGGACGACCGTCACGGAAGGATTGTAGCGGAGCGCGTAGTCCTGCAGATACGCGTTGCCGGCCATGACGTGGCGTGCGAGCCGGCACAACGCCCGCGTCTTGCCGGGAAACCGGAGGTAGGAGAGGTAGGAGTTGCCGGGGCTCACGTAGCGCACCCAGACCGCGTCGTCGAAGTCGAAGACGAACGGGACGCCGCTCCAGGCCAGCACGCGCTCGGCGACGGCCGGCCCGAACAGCGCCCCCTCGCGGAAGATGTAGACGAGGTCGAAGGCCCTGGCCCGCCACGCCTCACGAAGCCGTCGCGCCAGGGCGAAGGCGACGCCCGTAGCCTTCGCCGCCAGGTGCCCCGGCCGCGGCATGACCCGGCTCAAGGCGGCGTCGGAGTAGGGGGACCACGTGATCTCGATGCCCGCCCGGCGCAGGTACGGCTCCCACTGCTCGAGACGGAAACGCTGGCCGGGCGACGTGTCGAACTCCTGGGGAACCCAGGCGAGCACCTTCACCGAACCAGGCCCTTCTCCTTGAGCGCCGCGAGGCTCGCTTCGACCTCGTCCCGGGGTGTCTCCTTGCGGCACCACTCGATCAGGGCCGGCAGGCCGGCGTCGAAGCTCCGCTCGGCGCCGAAGCCGAGCACGGAACGCGCGCGCCTCGGGTCGGCGATGCAATGGCGGATGTCGCCCGCGCGGTAGCGACCGAGGAACTGCGGCTGCAGCGCGAGCCCGAGTCGGGAGGCGAGCGCCTCGGCGACCTGGCGCACCGACGTGCGACGGCCCGTTCCGACGTTCAGCACGTGGGCTCCGGGGCCGGCGTACTCCGTGGCGAGGACCACGGCGCGCGCCACGTCCCCGACGTCGATGAAGTCGCGGCTCTGGCCGCCGTCCTCGAAGATCAGCGGCGCCGTGCCGCTCAGGAGGCGCGACAGGAAGATGGCGGCGACCCCGGTGTAGGGATTGCTGAGGCTCTGGCGCGGGCCGAAGACGTTGAAGAAGCGCAGGGCGAACGTCGAGATCCCGTAGGCCTTGCCGAAGGAGACGAAGAGCTCCTCCTGGTGCTTCTTGGTGGCCGCGTAGACGGAGGCGATCTCCGGGGTCTTGCTCTCGGGCGTCGGCTGCGGCTCGAGATCCTTCCCGCACGCAGCGCACGCGACTTCCCAGCGGCCGGCCTCGAGCTGCGCCTCGTCGCGCTCGCGGCCCTCGGCGCCGCCGCAGGCCGGGCACCGGTAGGCGCCCTCGCCGTAGAGGCTCATGGACGAGGCGACGACGAGCTTGCGGATCCGCTCGCGCCGCGCCACCACGAGCTCGAGCAGCAGTCCCGTGCCGGTCCCGTTCGTGTGCACGTAGTAGTACGGCTCGTACATCGACTGGCCGACGCCCACGGCGGCGGCCAGGTGCACGACCGCCTCGACACCCTCGAGCGCCGCTTCCAGATCGGCCCGGTTCGTCACGTCACCCTGCCGGAAGACGACACGGCCGGCGCGACGGTGCTCCTCGATGTGGCGCGGCGACGCGCCCTTGCCGTGGACCTGGGGGTCCAGGTTGTCGAGCACCACGACCTCGTGGCCTCGTTCCACGAGCCGATCCACCGTGTGCGATCCGATGAAACCGGCTCCGCCCGTCACGAGTGTCTTCATCACGCTCCTGTCGTGCCTGGCCGCCCGAGCAGCCCTTCGTAGAGGCGAAGGTACCGCGGAACGACGATTTCGTTGAGTCCCACCTCGGCCACCGCGACCGCGCGACACCGCTCGCGCACGTCCTTCGTCTCGAGGAGCGCCGCGAGCTCCCGGGCGGAGGCTCCGAGGGCGGGAGCGTCGAAGGCCGCCGCCACGACGCCGACCCGCTCGCGCTGCACGAGGGCGCTGTAGTCCCCGGCGCCCGCGGTCGTGACCACGGGCAGCCCGCAGGCCAGGTACTCGCCGTTCTTGATCGGCGAGCAGGCCCGCTGCGACGCGGAGTCGAGGCGGAACGAGAGACCGGCGTCGGCGGCGCTCAGCAGTCCCGGCATCTCGTCGCGTCCTCCCGCCCGGACGACGCAGCGCACCCCGCGGGCCGCCGCGCCGTCCACGAACGGCCGCGGGTCGCCGGTCGTGAGCACCAGCAGCGTCACGTCGCCGAGGACCGTTCCTGCGGCCCGTGCGAAATCGAGCAGCGGCTCCGTGAGGTACCAGCCGCCGGCCTTGCCGGAGTAGACGAGCACCGTGCCGGACAGCCCAAGCTCGCGGCGCCAGCGCTCGCGCGCGGCGGGATCGTAGCGGAACAGGCTCGTGTCGACGCCGCACGGGAGCACGGCGATCTCACGCCCGACGACGCTCCGCAGCTCGTCGCGCCGGAGACTCGAGAGGACGGCCACCTGGTCGGCCCGCGTGAGGCAGGCGTGCTCGACCGCGCGCGTCAGCCGGTGCGGCCACGAGCCTCGGCTCCACACGCCCGCGTCCACGTACTCCTCGGAAAGCGGACCGTCGGCGTCGTCGAAGAACAGGCGCCCCGAGGTCCGCGCGGCGCCCCACGCGATGGCGGCGGGGACCGACGCTCGCCCGTGGACGAGCCGCGCCTTCGAGCGGCGCGCGAACGCGGCCGTGTGGAGGACTCCCATCGCGATGTCGTAGAGGGTGGAGAGCAGCGGCGGCCGCTTGTGGTAGTCGCGAGGCGCCCACTCGATGCCCTCCGCTGCGAGCGACGCCGCGACGCGGGCCCGCTCCGGAGCGGGCACCGCCCACGGCGCCTGTTCGTAGGTCACGAGCCCGAGCCGATAGCCTCCGGCCGCGAGGCCCCGCAGCACCGGCAGGCTCTGGCTCTGGCAGAGCGGATCCCGCAGGCTCCAGTACGTCACGTAGACGGAGTCGAGCCTCATCGCGGCGGCACCCGGCCCCGCCAGCGATCGAAGGCGCCCGCCCACGTGGCGGCGTCCGCGATCGCGAGCAGGAGCGCCACGCGCAGGACGCGATCGGGGCGGAAGGCAGCGACGCCGGGAGCGTTGCCGCGGCGGCCCCGGATCGTCTTCGCGACTCGCGCCCCCCAGCCCACGACCAGGAGCGCCGCGGCGGGCCACCACCAGGCCGCCGCGAGCGCGAACGCCGCGAACGCGCCGTCCATGGCGAACACGCGCCGATGCCACGTGCGGGAGAGTCCGGCCTCGAGGTGGTACGCCGAGTAGAGCCTCAGGCGGCGGAAGACGGCCGCCGGGGACGGCGCGAGGCTCCAGCGGATCGAAGCGGCGGGAGCCCGCACCGCCCCGATGCCCTGGGCGGCGAGGCGCTCGAAGAACAACAGGTCCTCTGCGGCCCGCAGCTCCTCTGGGAAGCCGCCCACCTCCTCGAACGCCGAGCGATGGATGAGCGCCGACGCGATGAACCAGGGCCGGCATCCCGACGCGTCCCGGGGTTGCACCAGGGCGAGGGCCTGCGCGATGTCCCACTCGGTCGAGAGGCGAGGCGCGTAGTCGCCGAACACCGCGCGCGTGCCGGAGGCCCCGCGCCGCGCGGCGCCGACCAGCGCCCCGAGCCAGCCGGGCTCGGCGGTGCAGCCGGCGTCGATGAACGCCAGCCACTCGTGGCGCGCCGCTCTCGCGGCCGCGTTGCGCCCGCGGCCCGGAAAGGCGGGCCCCAGCTCGATCACGCGCACCCCGCGCGAGGCGTAGCGCCCGGCCACCTCGACGGTCGCGTCCGTCGAGCCCCCGTCGGCCACGACGATCTCGCCGGGCTGCGAGCCGCCCAGCAGCGAGTCGAGCAGGGCCGGCAGGCTGTGCTCCTCGTTGCGGGCCGGGACGCAGACGGAGACGAGGGACGTGTCCGTGGGCGGCTCGGGTGCGTGTCTCGTTTGGGCTCTCCGGAAATCAAAAAAGCCACCCCGCATCGCTGCGGGGTGGCTGGTGTGCCAGCGCCTCTCCGAACTAGGGGCAGGTCTGGATCTTGAAGTTCTTGCTGATGCCCGTGGCCGCCGTGGGCGAGGTCGCCGTCACGATGATCTTGGCGGTCGTCGCCGGATCCGGGCTGCCCGCGGTCACGACCCAGGGGAACTGCACGCTGTTGTACTCGGAGCCAAAGACGTTCGTCGCGATCGTCTCGTCGGCACTGCCGTTGCCGTCGCGATCGAGGGCCACGTCGTAGTTGTTGTTGCCGAGGTTGCTGGTCCAGGAGATCACCCGCGTCTCACCCACGCAGAAGTTCGACCCGGTGCCGGGGCTCGACACCTTGACGAACGGCTCCGCGACGTCGAACGTCGTCGAATCGCCGATCGCCGGCTCGGCGTCCCAGGTGATCACGAGCTCCGCGTTCAGCGGATCGCTGCTCCCGAACGGCGGGACGAAGACGAACCAGCCGAGGTTCTGGGCCGGAACGCCCGAGATCGGGAAGCCCGACACGGACGAGCCGCCTTCGCGGAGGTCGATCGTGATCGTCTCCGGGGAGCGCAGGTTCGTCGTCCACGAGACGAAGCGCACCGTCTCCGCGGCCCAGTCCGCCGTGTGGAACGGCCGCTCGAGGTTGAGGAACGGCAGCCGCGTCACGAAGGCGTCGGAGGTGGTGGCGCCGCCGATCTTGGTGGCCTGCTGAGGCTGTTCCACGGGGAAGTCGCCCGAGGCCGTGCGGCCGGTCAGGTAGAGGTTGCCGCCCGCGACCGGGTTGCTCGTCCGGGACACCGCGGCGGCGTTCGCCTCGTCGATGCCGCTGCCGCCGTAATAGGTCGCGTAGTAGAGCTCGTTGCCGGGGATCGAGACGCGAGCCGCGAAGGCGTCGGTCGCGCCGCCGAAGTCCGGGTGCAGCGCATTGATGACCGGGAAGTCGTCGGAGGTCGTGTGGCCGCCGAAGTAGGCGTCGCCGTTCTCGCCGACGCCGATGCCCGTTCCCACGTCGTCGCCGGTGCCGCCGAGGTAGGACGAGTAGAAGACCGTGTTGGCCGCCAGCGCCTCGTCGGGCTTGAGCGCGGTGACGAAGGCGTCGATGCCGCCGCCGTTCGTCTTCTGGAAGGGCCGCTTCGTCGGGAAGTTCGTCGAGCTCGTCTGGCCCGTGACGAACGGGTGGTTGGCGCCCTCGACCGGGGCCAGGGCGATCGCGAGGCCGCGGTCGTCGCCGCTGCCGCCGAGGAACGTCGAGTACGTCGGCGTGCCGGAGGAGCTCAGCACCGTGACGAACGCGTCGCTGCCGGCCTTGCGCACCGGCTGGAAGGCCACGCCGGCCGTCGGGAACGCGGCCGAGCTGGTGCGACCGGTCACGTAGGCGTTGTCGTCGTCGTCGGCCGCGATGCCGAAGCCCTGGTCGCCGCCGCCACCGCCGAGGTAGGTCGAGTAGATCAAGGACGTCGAGCCGGTGTCGATCGCCGTCACGAAGGCATCGGGACCGCTGCCCAGGGTCGCGTCGAAGGGGTTCGCCGTCGGGAAGTTGGTGGACGACGTCGCGCCGGTCACGAACAGGTGACCGGAACCGGCGCTGACCGCGATGCTGTTGATCTCGTCACCCGCGCCGCCGCCGAGGTAGGTGCCGTAGATCAGGTTGCCGTCGCCATCCAGGCCGGCCACGAAGGCGTCGTCGGAGCCCACCGGGCCCGGACGCGTGGGCTGCACCGGGGTGCCTGCCGTCGGGAAGTTCGTGGAGCGCGTGAAGCCCGCCACCCAGGCGTTGCTGTCGGAGTCCACCGCGATCGACGTCGCCGTGTCGTTCGCCGTGCCGCCGAGGTAGGTCGAGAAGAGGATGCTCTGGCCGTCGTAGGCGTAGCGCGTCACGAACGTGTCGGTGCCCGCCTTCTTGGCCGGCCCGACGGTGCTCGGGAAGTTCGTCGACGCGGTCTGGCCGGTGACGTAGGCGCTGCCCGTCGAGTCGACCGCGATGCCGAAGCCGATGTCGTTCGCGCTGCCGCCGAGATACGTCGCGAAGTTCAGGACCGGGTCGATCACCAGGGCGTACTGACGGTCGTAGCTGCCGACCTCGAAGCGCACCTGGGTCTTGTTCTCGATCACGAAGCGCCCGGCGACCGCCGTGCGGCCGTCCGCGCGATCCTGGTAGACGACGGGGGCGCGGTGCACGACCTCGCCCGTGGCCGTCTTCAGGACGAGGTCGCCGTTCTTGCGGATCTCGATCCGGGAAGCGCCCTCGACGGACATGCGGATCGCCGAGGCGTCGGCGCCGGGGGCGACCACGAAGTCGTACTCGAGCTCGCCCTCGTTGCCGTAGTGGACGAGGTTCACGCCCGGGTAGACGTCGCGGTAGGCGACGCGTCCGAAGTGAGGCACGCCCTCGCGCCACGTCGACTTCTCGCCGACGTAGTAGTTGCTGTGGCCGGCCTGCCGGTCGAGGCCGACGATCTCGGCGCTCGGGTTGGCTCCCATCAAGGTCAGGCGAAGGGCGGAGACCTTGCCGCCCTTGCGGAACGACATCGTGGTTTCGGCGGGGCTGAGCCAGAGCGTGTACGCGTTGCCACGGGCCGCGAAGCGCACGGGCGCCGCGATCTGACCTTCGTTGGATTCGAAGGTCAGCGGCCTCACGGCCGACAACGCGAAGGCCGTTCGCGCCTCTTTCCGCGGGGCGCTCGTGGTGGCGGCGCCGGCGGCGCCGCTCAGAAGGCCTGCGGTGACTGCGAACGCAGCGGTACGTACAAGGCCGCGCGAGAATCCTGTCGTCCTCATGGCTTCGCTTCCTCTTGACTCAAGGAGACCCCCGAGAGGGCGCTCTCCCCATTGAATACTGATGACCGGAGGGCTGACTGCAAGGCAATATTGGGGAAGTAGTTACACGTTGTCAACTCGCCGGTATCGACCATAAGATCCGCGCCAGTGTTCTCGCGTGAACGGGTGACGATCGAGGCCGGCCGAGGCGAGTCGCGCTACTGGCGCGACGTCTGGGAATACCGCGAGCTCCTCTACTTCCTCGCCTGGCGCGACATCCTCGTCCGTTACAAGCAGACGGTTGCGGGCGTGGCCTGGGCGGTCCTGAGGCCGGCCCTGACCCTGGCCGTCTTCTCGGTGGTGTTCGGCCGGATCGCCCGCCTGCCCGACGGCGGGGTGCCCTACCCGCTCCTCGTCTTCGCGGGCCTGCTTCCCTGGCAGTTCGTGGCCAGCTCGGTCGCCGATACGGCCGGGAGCCTCGTCTCCAACGCCGGCCTGCTGACGAAGGTCTACTTTCCCCGGCTCCTGGCGCCCGTGAGCGCCGTCGCCGTCAGCCTGTTGGACGGCCTCGTCTCGCTCGTCCTGCTGGCCGGCTTGATGGCGTACTACGGGCGCTGGCCGGGCGCCGAGGCCGCCAGCCTGCCCCTGGTGGCCCTGCTGGCCTTCGCTCTCGCGATCGGCGCTGGAGTCTGGCTGGCGGCGCTCAACGTGCGCTATCGCGACGTGCGCCTGCTGGTCCCGTTCCTGGTCCAGGTCGGCCTCTACGTCTCGCCCGTCGGCTTCAGCAGCGCCGTGGTCCCCGAGCGCTTCCGCCTCCTCTATTTCCTGAACCCGCTGGTGGGGATCATCGACGGCTTCCGCTACGCGCTCCTGGGAGCGCCGGCGCCCGACCCGCGGGCCCTGGGGCTCTCGGCGTTCATCGCCCTGGTCCTGCTGACGAGCGGCGTGGCCTACTTCCGCCACACCGAGCGCACCTTCGCGGACGTGATCTGACGGTGGCCGAGCCCGCGCTCCGGACGGAGAACCTCGGCAAGCGCTACGTGCTGGGCGCCGAGCGCCACGACACGCTGCGCGATGCGGTGGGCGCCGGCCTGCGCGGCGGCCGCTCCGCGGCAGGGACGACGGAGTTGTGGGCGCTCCGGGACGTCTCGTTCGACGTCGCTCCGGGCGACTGCCTCGGCATCCTGGGCCGCAACGGCGCGGGCAAGTCGACGCTGCTCAAGCTGCTCTCGCGCATCACCGAGCCCACGACGGGCCGCATCGAGCTCAACGGCCGCGTCGCGAGCCTGCTCGAGGTCGGCACCGGCTTCCATCCCGAGCTCACGGGCCGCGAGAACATCTTCCTGAACGGCGCGATCCTCGGCATGCGACGCGACGAGATCCGCCGTCGCTTCGACGCGATCGTGGCCTTCGCCGAGATCGAGCGTTTCCTCGACACGCCGGTGAAGCGCTACTCGAGCGGGATGTACATGCGCCTCGCCTTCGCGATCGCGGCGCACCTCGAGCCCGAGATCCTCGTGGTCGACGAGGTGCTGGCGGTGGGCGACGCGCTCTTCCAGCGCAAGTGCCTGGGGAAGATGGGCGAGGTCTCGCGCGAGGGCCGCACGGTGCTCTTCGTCAGCCACAACCTCACGGCCCTGACGGCCCTGTGCCGTACCGGCATCGTGCTTGAGGGCGGCCGCGTCGCCGCGCGTGGGGCGATCGGCGAGTGCGTGCGGGCCTATCTCGCGGGCCTGCTCGCGGCGCGCGAAGGCGAGCGGGTCCTGGGCGAGGCCGAGTTCGGCTTCCGGCGGGTGCGCGTCGTGGGCGCGAACGGGGAGGCCGAGACGGGCGCCCTGGACGCGGCCGGCGCCTTCCGCCTCGAGCTCGACTGCCGGCTGCCGTCGTCGCCCGACGTGAACGTGGGCTTCACCCTCTACAACGACTCCGAGGTCGCGGCGCTCTCCGGAAGCGCCCGCGACGACATCGAGGTCCTGCCGGCGGGGGACGTGCGCTTCCAGGTCGAGCTGCCGCTGGCGCGTCTGCCCTCGGGCCGCTACCGCGTCGAAGGCGCCGTCTGGGACCGCGGCACGCGCCACGACCAGTCCGACGCCCTCGTCGCCTTCGACGTCGTCAACTCCCGTTCGGTCCTCGACGTCTCGGGCGTCAAGCCCCGGGGCGCGACGCTTCTCGACCGCCCCTGGACCCTATGCCGCGAGTCCTGATCCTCGGCGCGGGACCGACCGGGCTCGGAGCGGCGCTCCGCCTCGCGGAGGCTGGCGAGAGCGACTTCCTCGTCCTCGAGGCGTCGAGCGAAGCGGGCGGGCTCGCGGGCTCCGTCGTCGACGCGCAGGGCTTCACCTGGGATCACGGCGGCCACGTGCAGTTCTCGCACTACCAGGTCTTCGACGACTTCATGGAGCGCGCCCTCGGAAGCGACGGGTGGCTACTCCACGATCGCGAGAGCTGGGTCTGGATGCGCGAGCGCTTCGTGCCCTATCCCTTCCAGTACAACCTGCACCGGCTGCCGGCCGAGGAGAAGTGGCAGTGTGTGAAGGGCCTGCTCGCCGCACGCGAGGCAGGGGTCACGAAGGCCGCGCACTTCCGCGAGTGGATCCTCGCCACGTTCGGCCAGGGCATCGCCGACACGTTCCTGTTTCCCTACAACTTCAAGGTCTGGGCGCATCCCCTGGAGATGATGAGCGCGCAGTGGGTGGGGGAGCGCGTCGCGGTCCCCGACCTCACGCGGGTGCTCGAAGGCATCTGCCGCGAGCGCGACGAGGTTTCCTGGGGACCCAACAGCCGCTTCCGCTTCCCGAGGCACGGCGGCACCGGCGCGATCTGGCGAAGCCTCGCGCGGGCCCTGCCCTCCGAGCGGCTCCGCTTCGGCGCCACGGTCGCGAGCGTCGACCTCCCGCGGCGGCGCGTGCGCCTGGCGAGCGGCGAGGAGCTCGGCTACGACGTGCTCGTCAACAGCATCGCCCTCGACGGGTTCACGAAGCTGACGGGCCGCGCGGATCTCGCGGCGCGCGCCGCACAGCTGCTCTATTCCAGCACCCACATCGTGGGCATCGGCCTCGAGGGCCAGCCGCCCGAGGCGCTGCGCACGAAGTGCTGGATGTACTTCCCCGAGGCGAACTGCCCGTTCTACCGGGTCACCGTCTTCAGCAACTACAGCCCCAACAACGTGCCGCGGCCCGCGACGACCTGGTCCTTGATGGCCGAGGTCTCCCAGAGCGCCCACAAGCCGGTCGACCACGCCAGCGTCGTGGACGACGTGCTCGCGGGGTTGCGCGCGACGAACCTCGTGCGCGAGTCCGACCGGATCGTGAGCCGCTTCTCCGAGTTCCTCGATCACGGCTACCCGACGCCTTCGGTCGCTCGCGACGCCCATCTCGCGGAGCTCCTGCCCGCTCTCGAGAAGGACGGCGTCTACTCGCGCGGGCGCTTCGGAGCGTGGAAGTACGAGGTCAGCAACCAGGACCACTCGTTCATGCAGGGCTGGGAGTGCGCGACCCGCATCCTGGCCGGAGCCGGGCCGGAGGCCGAGCCCACCCTGCACACGCCGGGCGTCGTGAACGCCACCTACCAGGCGCGGCGATGAACGACGACTGGCCGGGCGCCGATCGGCGTGAGCCGCGCGTCGGCGATCGGTTCTACCTGGCCCGGGTGGGCCTCGCGCGTGCGCTGCGCCTCGCCTTTGCCGAGCTCGGGCCGGGGCCGCTCGACGTCGTGGACGTCGGCTGCGGCACGAAGCCCTACCTGCCCTGGCTCCGCTCGTGCGCCGGCAGCTACCTGGGCGTCGACGCCTACCCGGGTCCCTACGTGGATCGCGTGAGCCCGGCCGAGCGCCTCGATTTCCTCGCCGCCGGCTCCGTGGACCTCGTCCTCAGCACCCAGACCCTGGAGCACGTCGAGAGTCCCGCGCGCGTGGTGGCGGAGGCGCGACGCGTGCTGCGGCCCGGCGGCGTCGCCCTGCTGTCGACCCACGGCGTGTTTCCCTTCCACGGTCAGCCGCAGGACTTCTGGCGCTGGACGCACCTGGGGCTGAAGCGTCTTTTCGAGGAAGCCGGCTTCGAGAGCGTCGAGGTGCGCCCCACGGACGGCATCGCCTCCGCGGTGCTCGGTCTCGTGGACTTCTACGCCTACTCGCTCGGCGACCGGCTCCCCGTATTCCGCTTCCTCCGCTATACCGTGCATCCCCTCCTGGGCCTGGTGGCCCCGCGCCTCGATCGCTACGCGGGCTGGCTCTTCGAGACGAGCCCGCTCTCGATCAACTACCTGGTCGTCGCCCGCACGCCACGGCCGTGACGGCCGCGATCCTCCACATCCACCCCAGGATCGGTCCGGGCGGTGGGCCGCATGGCTACCTCGCGAACCTGCGTCAGGCCCTCGCCGAGGCGCGCGACGGCTCCTCCATCGACGTGTCGACGATCGCCGAGGCGCTCGGCAGCCCTCAGGCTCCGGCCCCCGCGCCGAGCTGGCTCGCGCGCGCGCTCCACGGCATCCCCGGCGTGCGCCGCATCAACCACGCGCTGCGCGGCGAGTTCGGGATCCGCTTCGAGCGGGCCGTGGCCGACTGGACCGGGCCCTACGAGGCCCTCACGTCCACCCAGGCCGAGCGGCTCCTCGCACGCGAGCTGACCGTGGTCCACGATACGTTCCTCGCGGCGCGCCTGCTGCGCCTCGCGCCGGGCGCCTCTCGCGCGCGCCTCGCGCTCATGACCCACGCGCCCGGCTTCTACGCGCACCAGCTCGCCGGCGACCTGCTTCCGGACGAGCCCGAGGCGCTCTGGCACGACGAGGCCTGCGTCGCTCGCCTGCGCGCGCGCGAGGTCGAGACCATGCGCGCCGTGAAAGCGGTGGTCTGGCCGAGCCCCGGCGCCGCCGAGGGCTACGGCGACTGGGGCGCGCGCGGCGCCGCGAAGCCGCCCTTCGTCGCGACGGGTGTGCAGCGGCCGCAGCTGGGCGCTTCCGCGGCCGCGCTGCGGCAACGCTGGGGTGTCGAGGCCGGCCAGAAGCTCGCCCTCTTCATGGGCCGACCCCACCCCCAGAAGGGCTTCGACGTCTTCGTCGACTGGGCCGACGCGGAGAAAGCGCGCGCGGAGTGGGTGTTCGTGCAGGCGGGCGGCGCGCCGCGACACACGCGCCGCGACCTCGCGGCGGTGCGCCAGGTCGGCTACGAGAGCGACAACGGCGCCGCCTACTCGGCGGCCGACCTCGTGGTGTTCCCGAACCGCGAGGCGTACCTCGACATCGGGCTCCTCGAGTGCCTGAGCCTCGGCGCGCCGGTGGCCGTGACCGCCGTGGGGGGCCACGCCGATCTGCTCCGGGAGAGCCCGGACCTGCTGGCGATTCCGCCTGGGCCCGACGCCTGGCGGCAGGTGCGCTCCGAGGCTGTCGCCCTCGAGCCGGAGCGCCGCGAGCGACTGAAGGCGTTCTGGGCCACGCGTCATTCACCCGCGGCCTTCGCCGCCGGCCATCGGGCGGCCGCTGCGAGCCTGCTGTCATGACGCTGCGCGTCGCGTACGTCGTCGAGGGCTTTCCGACCTTCATCGCGAACGAGATCCGCGAGCTGCGCCGCCAGGGCGCCGACATCCTGCTGCTGAGCGCGTTCCGTCCCTCGCCGTCGCCCGATGCCGCCACCGACGCCCTCGTGGGCGAGAGCCTGTACTTTCCGCCGGGCTACGCGGGTGTCGCCGCGGCGAACCTGCGCGCGTTCCTCCGCCAGCCGCTCGGCTACGTCGGCCTCGCCTTGTTCCTCCTCGCGAAGGGCGAGTCGCTGAGGCTCCTGGTGCTGGGCGCCTGGCTCGCGCAGCGCTGCCGCGAACGGGGCGTCGCGCATGCCCACGGCACGTTCGGAACCCGCACCACGACCCTCGCCTTCGTCGTCGCGCGCCTCTCGGGATTCGATTTCAGCTTCACGACTCACGCCTACGACATCTTCGGCGGCAACCCGTCGCTCCAGTGGAAGACGCGCGCCGCGCGCTTCATGCGCACGATCTCCCACTACAACCGCGCCTATCTGTTGCGCGCGTATCCCGGCCTTCCGCCCGAGAAGATCCGCGTGATGCACCTCGGGGTCGACGTCGAGGCGTGGCCCGTCGCCGGCCCGGGCCTTCCCGGCAGCCTCGTCTGCGTCGCGAACCTCGTGGCCAAGAAGGGTCACGCCCGCCTGCTCGAGGCCTGCGCGCGCCTCGTGAAGACGCGGCCGGGACTCAGCTGCGAGATCGTCGGCGACGGTCCGCTCCGGGAGGACCTAGAATCCGCGGTCGTGAGCCTCGGTCTAACGTCGACGGTGCGTCTCTCGGGCCGGCTCGGGCCGGGCGAGGTGCGGGCGCGCGTGTCGCGAGCCCAGGTGTTCGTCCTCCCGAGCCTCGACCTCGAGGGGACCTCCGATCCGCGCGACGGGATTCCCGTCGCCCTGATGGAAGCGATGGCGCTCGGACGCGCGGTGGTCTCGACCCGCGTCGCCGGCATCCCGGAGCTCGTCGAGGACGGCGTTTCAGGGCGGCTCGTGGCGCCCGACGACGCGGCGGCGCTCGCGGCGGCGCTGGAGGAGCTCCTGGCGGACGGCGCGCTGCGCGATCGGCTCGGCGCCGCGGCGCGCCGGCGCGTCGAGCACGACTTCAGCCTGGCCGCCAATACGCGAGCGCTCGCCCTGGCCTTCGAAGAGGTGACGGCGTGATCGGCTACGTGCACTTCGGCGGCCGGATGGGCGACAAGGTACGGATCGACGCGATCCGCAGCCACCTGCAGGCCCGCGGCGCGGCGTTCGCCGAGTTCGAGCTGGCCCACGAGCGGCCCCGCGTCGACATCGTGCGCGAGCTCGTCTCGCCCCGCGGCGTCTCTCACCTCGCCACGAAGCTGTTCCGCGATCGCGCTCATCCCCTGTTGCGCGAGATCAACTGGGGCGTCGAGGTGGACCAGTGGAAGGCGAGCGTCGCCGCAGGGGCGGCACGCGTCGCGACCGAGCGCGCCGGCGTGACGGTGGTGCTGGCCGAAGCGTTCCTCGCCGGTCTCGTCGCCGCGGAGCTCAAGGAGCGCTGCGGGATCCCCTTCGTGTTCGACATGCACGGAGCCATCAGCCAGGAGGCGCCTCTCACGGGATCCTCGGAGTATTCGGCCTTCGCGACCGAGGCGGAGCGTCGCATCGTCGCCGCGGCCGACGTGACGATCGCGGCCAGCGGCGTGATGGCGGACTTCGTGGCCTCCGCGTACGGTGTCGCGCGAGACAGGATCGTCGTGATCCCCAACGGCTCGGACGTGTCGTCGCGGCAGGCGCGCTACGCGTCGCCTGCGACCATCGTCTTCGCCGGCAACCTGGCGCCTTACGAGAACGTCGTGGAGTTCGTGCGGGCCGCGGAGCTGGCGGCGGCCGATCGCGGCTTCACCTTCTGGCTGATGGGCGACGGCGTGAAGCGCGAGGAGCTCCTGGGCTACGTCAACGAGCGCTACGTGGACCTGCTCTATTGGGGCCGTCGCCGTCGCCAGGACGCCCTCGACATCTGCGCGCGGGCGCAGATCGGCTTCGTCGGCCAGGCCGGCGACGCGGACCTCGCGGCGCACTCGCCGCATCTGATCTTCTGCCCGATCAAGCTCTTCGACTACGCGTCGTGCGGCCTGCCCGTGATCATCCCGCCGGGCGAATGGTCGCCGCTCGTGGAGCGCCACGACATCGGCGTCGTCGCGGCGCGGCCCGAGGCCGCCGCGTTCCTGGAGGCCGCCGACGCGCTGCGCGACCGGGCGACCTGGCAGCGCAAGTCGGCCAACGCGCGCGAGATGGTCCGCGCCCACTGCCAGTGGAGCCAGCTGCTCCTGCCCCTCGAGGGCGTCCTCGAGAGCGCGCTCAGGCGGGGGTGAGCGGGGCCGCCACCGGGCGCCCGTACGGGAACAGGCGCTTCAGCGACAGGAACGGGCTCTCCACGAGGCGCCAGCTCACGAAGGCGCCCGCGTAGGCGAGACCGACGCTCGCCGCGAGATAGACGAGCTGTCCCAGCAACGGCGGCGCGCCCTTCAGCGCCTCGCCGGCGCCCGCCCAGTCGAGCACACGGTTCAGGGGCTCGTTGACGAGATACATCGCGTAGCTATAGCGCCCCAGGCTCGTGAGCGGCGCCGCGGTGAAGACGCGGTGGGCCGGGGAGCCCGGCGCCAGGAGCAACACCTGCACGAGGAGCCCGCCGAAGAACAAGGCGAGGGCCGTGTAGCCGAAGCGCTGCGTGGGCGGATCCAGGTGGCCGAGCCGTCCGTAGTGGATCACGATCGCGAGAAGCAGCGCGCCGCACGCGCCCAGGGCCCACACCGAGGGGCGGACCAGACGCGCGAAGCCCGTGGGCGAGCGCCGGGCCAGCGCGATGAGCGCGCCGATCAGCAGGGGATCCATGCGCGTGGGCGTCGAGACGTAGAGCGCATGGGGTCCCCAGCCCGCGAGCCCGAGCCCGAGACGCAGGGCGGGCGCGAGCGCCAGGAGTCCCACGCACACCCACCGCAGCGCCCGCGTGGGGCAGTACCACACGACGAACGGCCACACGAGATAGAACTGCTCCTCGACCGCGAGGGACCACAGGTGCCCCATCTTGAGGGGGGTGTCCTGGAAGCCCTCGGACAGGGCGATCCGCACGTTCGTCAGGTAGGTCCAGAGCCACGCCTGGTTGTCGCGCAGCCGCGTGAGCTCCGGGGAGTGCGTGCCGAGGAGCGCCGGCAGGATCCAGAGCACGAGAGCGAGGAAGAGGTAGTACAGCGGAAAGATGCGCAGCATGCGCCGCGCGTAGAAACTGCGGAAATACCCCCGGGAGCCGCGCGTCGCCAGCAGGATTCCCGTGATCAGGAACCCCGACAGCACGAAGAAGAGGTCGACCCCCGCCCAGCCCGCGCGCAAGACGGAGAAGAAGGGCCACTGCCACGCGTCGTACTGATTGAGGACGTTCGCGTGATAGCAGAGCACCAGGAGGATCGCGAGGCCCCGCAGGCCGTCGAGCGCCGGAACGTGGGAGGGGCCGTCTGCCGGGGTCTCGACGCGGCTCACTGGACGTAGCCCAGGGCCCGCAGGCGCTCCTTCGCGTCGTCGGAGAGCGCGCCCTGGCCCGCGGCGCCCGGCGGCTCTCCCCAGGGGCCCAGGAGGTCCTTGAGCTCGGCCACCGTGTCGGGCCGCTCCGCGCTGAGGTCGTGGATCTCGTGGGCGTCCGTCGCGAGATCGTAGAGCTCGACGGAGCCGCGGCTCGACTCGATCAGCTTCAGGGGACCGACTTCCACGGAGCGCAGCTCGCGCTCGAAACGCGCGCGGTTGAAGCGCGAGTGATCGCGGGCGCAGTACGACCAGGCGCGCGTGGCCGTGCGCCCGGCGCCCCACAGGCCGGCATCGGCGCCCGCGGGCTCGGGGAGGCCGGCCTGGCGCAGGACGAGCGGGAACACGTCGCTCGACTGCACCGTCGCGTCGTGGAGCACGCCCGGCGCCGCGATCGGCGTCGGCACCCGGCCGGGTTTGGCGAAGAACGGTACCGACAGCTGCTCCTCGTAGAGCGAGTGGCCGTGACCGATCAGCCCGTGCTCGCCGAGGCTCTCGCCGTGGTCGGCGGTGACGATCACCAGCATCTCGGCCCAGCGCGGGTGACGCTCGAGGCTCTCGAACAGGCGCCCCAGCTCCGAGTCGATGTACGCGAGCTCGCCGTCGTACAGCGCCAGCAGGTGCGCCCGCTCGCGCGTGGTGAGCTCGACGCCCGCCTCGTAGAAGCGCCGGGTGGAGGCGTGGGAGCCGTTCAGGTCCGAGTCGGGCTCGCGCCCGTCGAAGGCGTCGAGGAAGGGAACCGGGGGGCCCTGCGGCGCGTGGGCATCGAAATAGTTGAGGAAGAGGAACAGCGAGCGGTCGCCGGCGGCGTCGAGGACCGTCAACGCCTCGTCGGTGATCACGCGCGCGTCGCGGTAGGGCATCGTGTTGAGGAACGGTCCCCAGGACGCGGGCAACGCCCGTGCGAGGCGCGCGGTGGTGTGCGGCCGCAGCCACTCCAGCGGCGCATGCCAGGCCGAGCGCCGCCGCATGTCCTCGGCGCGGGCCCGATACACGGCGAAGCCCTGGTCGAGCCCGAACTCCGGAGAGAGCGGGCCCGAGTTGCCCGACAACCCGACGCTCCAGTAACCGGCGGCTTCGAGACGCTCCGGGAGGGTCAGGTAGGCATCGGCGAGAGGGTGCGCGTAGCGGGGATTGTCGGCGCCCTCCGAGAGGAACGGCCGATGCGCGCCGTGATCGGGAGGCACGAGCCCGGTCAGGAACGTGGCGTGGGTCTCGAGGGAAGACGGGTGCATGGCGATCGAGCGGGCCGCGCGCAGGCAGTGGCGCGCTCCGAACGCGTCGAGGTGGGGCATGACGTCGCGCGCGCCGCCGTACGAGCGGAGGCGGTCGGCCCGAACCGTGTCGAGGACGATGAGCACGATCGGCGGCGCGTCGCGCCCATGGGAGCGAGCACCCGCCGCCAGCGTGGCCTTCCAGGGCTCGGGCACGAGAAGCGCGGCGGCCACGGCCAGCGCCAGCGCGCCGCTCGCCCACATGGTACGCGCGTCGAGGGAGCGCGCCTTGGAGCGGTGGAGGATGCAGACGACGGCGGCCGTCCCCAGCAGGACGGCGGCGGGTCGCAGGTACCCCGAGGCCACGGTCGTGGAGCCGACGAAGACGTCGGCGCGAAAGCGCAGGATCTCGGCGGAGGCCACGCAGCCCAGGGCCGCGCTGGCCCAGGGCGCCTCGGGCCAGTAGCCGCGCATCGCAGCGACCACGGCCAGGAGCACCAGCGCGGCCGCGCCCGCCTGGGTCCAGGTCTCGGGCACGCTGTGGAGGAAGCGGCCGGTCACGAGGCTGAGGGCGACCGGCACGACGAACGCGGCGGCCGCCCAGGGCCGCGCGTCGCGCCAGGCGGCCCCGAGCAGGGCGATGCCGGCCTGGATCGCGAGGATGAACGCGAGCTGGGCCCAGAAGAAGCCCCAGCCGGGGCCGACGCCCTCGCGGGGCAGGAACGCCATCTGAATCGCCTGACACGTCGCCGTGGCGGCGAGCACGACTCCCACGCGCCGCCCGGCGGTCCAGTCGCGCACTTGTGATCCTCGGAGAAAGCGCCGGATGATAGCACCGCGCCGCCGACCTGCTATCGTTCGCGAACCATGAAGCGCCGCGGCGCCGTGCGCGTGTTGCTGGCCCTGCTGGCCTTGCCGCTGCTCGGCGAGCTGTGGGCCCGCGCGAGCGACCGCGCCTGGTACGGAGCCGCCTGGCTCGGCGCTCCGGCGCATGCCGATCTCACGCTGGCGGAAGCCACCGGGCTGCGCGGGCGCCCCGGGGCGCGCTTCGAGCGCTGGCACATGAACAGCCTCGGCGTGCAGGGTGACGAGGCGATCCGCGTCCCGCGACCCCCGGGCGTGCTCCGGGTGCTCGTGCTCGGCGCCTCGGAGATGTTCGGCCTCTACGAGAGCCGCGGCATGAGCACCTCGGAACAGCTCGAGCGCCTGCTCGCGCGGCGCGTGCCCGAGCGGGTCGAGGTCCTGAACGGCGCCCTCGCGGGCCTGACGCTCCCGCGCACCGCCGAGTACTGCCGGCGAGAGCTCGCGCGGATCGACCCGAGCGTCGTCGTCTACTACCCGAACCCCGTGACGTATCTCGCGGACGACGCGCCTTCCGAGAGCTTCACGCCGCCCGCGCCCGCCGCCGACACGTTCCGTTCCCGCTTCGCGGCCCGCTTCGCGCTCCTCGTCAATCGCGCGGTGCCCCAGCCCCTCCAGGCGCTACGGGGGGAGCTCGGTTCCGCGCGCTACGTCGCCGCCGTCGTGGCCGCGCACCCGGCGGGCTGGGCGTTCCGGGAGACGCCTCCGGACCGGCTCGGAGCCTTCGAGCATGGTCTCGAGTTGTTGAGCGCCGCGCTTCCCGAGGGCGGGCCAAGGCTCGTCCTGGCGAGCCACGCCCACCGCTACCACGATCCCCTGACGCCCGAGGACGCACGGCACATCCTCGGCTGGCGAGCCTTCTATCCGCGCGCCGAGCCCGCGGCGCTCGTGGGCATGGAGCGCGCCGCGAACGCCCGTGTCCGCGCGCTGGCGGCGCGGCGTGGCGCCGGCTTCGCGGACGTCGCCGCCCGGGTGCCGCCGGGCGCGCGCTACTTCCGGGACTTCACGCACTTCACCGACGAGGGCGCGGCCCTCGCAGCCGCGGCCTTCGCGGACGCGATCGCCCCCGGGGGACTCAGCGCTTCCGTTCGATGAGCTCGACGAGCGCGCCGACGTTCGCGAGGTTGCGGACCTCGCGCGTCGCGAAGCGCACGGCGAAGCGCTGCTCCACCGCCACGATCAGGTCGACGTAGCGCAGCGACGTCCAGTCCGGAACGTCGGCGGCCGTGGTCTCCGCGGAGATCTCGAGAGACGGGTCCCCGAAGACCTTGCGGAACACCTCGGTGAGCTGACCCAGCGTCTCTTCGCGGCTCATCGAACTCGCTCCTTCGCGGGCGGCGTGCGCGTCGTTGCGGCGGTCGCGGCCACGCACTATCGTGTGGCCCGATGCTCGCCGATCACGCGGACCTAGAGTACTTCGCCCTCCTCGAAGAGGCACGGCGGGTCCGCGGCCGCGCCGAGCCCCAGCAGCTCCGGCTCGCCATCCTCGCCGATTTCACGAGCGCGCAGCTCGTCCCGCTGCTGCAGGCGCTCTTCGCCCGGGCGGGGGTGCGGGCCGAGATCCACGAAGGCGGTTTCGATGCGGCCGAGGCCGAAGGCCTCGACGCGGGATCGCCGCTCCACGCCTTCGCTCCCGACATGGTGCTCCTGGGCAGCGCGACGCCGTCCCTCGTCGCGCGCTTCCAGGGCTTCTCGGGTCCCCGCGAGGGCTTCGCCGAGGCGACCCTCGATCGCATCGAGTCGCTGTGGGACGGGCTGCACCGAGTGCGGCCCACGACGATCCTGCAGATGAACGTCGTGCCGCCCCTCGAGCGCCCGTACGGAAGCTATGGGCACAAGGTGCCGGGCTCCCTCACGAGCGCCTTCCAGGCGATCAACGCCGGGCTCTCGGAGCGGAGCCGGCGTCATCCCGGCGTGTACCTCGTGGACGTGGAGTCCCAGGCCTCCTGGACGGGTCGCGGCCAGTGGCTCGACGAGCGGCTCTGGGAGCGCGCCAAGGCCCCGTTCGCCCTCGCGATGCTCCCGTGGCTCGCGCAGGACGTCGTCGACGTCGCCCTGGCGGTCCTCGGGCGCCAGGTGAAGTGCGTCGTCCTGGACCTCGACAACACGCTCTGGGACGGGATCGTCGCCGAGGACGGCGTCGAGGGCGTGTCGATCGGCGAGAGCGCCGACGGCGCGCCGCGCGCGCTGTTCCAGGCCTACCTCAAGGAGCTGAAGCGCCGCGGCGTGCTCCTCGCGGTGTGCAGCAAGAACGACGACGCCACGGCGCGACGCGTGTTCCGCGAGCACCCCGAGATGCTCCTCCGCGAGGCCGACGTCGCGGTCTTCGTCGCCAACTGGCAGGACAAGGCCGGCAACATCCGGGCCATCCAGGCGCAGCTCAACATCGGACTCGACTCCCTCGTGTTCGTCGACGACACGCCCTTCGAGAGGCAGCTCGTGCGGGACCTGCTGCCGGGAGTCGTGGTCCCCGAGATGCCCGAGGATCCGGCCGACTGGGTGCGCTTCCTGTCGCAGCTCAACCTCTTCGAGACCGCGTCGCACTCCGCGCTCGACGGCGCGCGGGCCGAGCTCGTGGCCGACGAGGCCCACCGCGGCGCCGAGCGCGGCCGCTTCGCGAACCTCGACGACTATCTGCGCTCCCTCGAGATGCGCGCCGAGGTGCGCCGCTTCGACGCCTTCACGCTGCCGCGCATCGCGCAGCTCATCCAGAGGAGCAACCAGTTCAACCTCGCCACGCGCCGCTTCGGCGAGGCCGACTGCCGCCGGTTCATGGAGGACGAGCAGGGGTTCCTGCCCGTGACCGTGTCGCTGCGCGATCGCTTCGGCGACATGGGGCTGATCGCGGTGCTCGTGCTGCGCGTCGACGGCGAGACGCTCGTCTTCGACGAGTACCTGATGAGCTGCCGCGTGCTCCAGCGCGGCGTCGAAGACTTCACCCTCAACAGCGTCGTCGAGCTCGCCCGCGCGCGCGGCGTGCGCCGGCTGCGCGGCGTGTATCGGCCGACCGCCAAGAACGGCCTGGTGCGCGACCTGTACCCGCGTCTCGGCTTCCGCGCCGACGGCGAGGGTGACGGTGAGACGCGCTACGTGCTCGACCTGGACGCGCACCGGGCCCGGCCCGTGTTCATCGCCCCGGCGTGAGCCCGCTCGAGCTCGCGGGCTTCGCCGTGCCGCTCCTGCTCGCCCGCCTGGTGCGGGGCGCATGGCGCCCCCGGGCCCTGCTGCTCCTGTGCGTCGCGTACTACGCCCTCGAGGCGGGAGCCTCGAGCCTCGCGTGGCTCGCAGCCGCGACCGTCCTCACCTTCGGGGTGGCCCGCGCGGCGCCCCCCTCTGCGTCCCCGTCCGCGCGTCGCGCTCTCCTGCTGGGCGGCGTGGCGGTCCTCCTCGGATTCCTGGCGCTCTTCAAGTACGGCGCCGCCGTCTCTCCGGCGCTCGCGGTCGCAGCGCCCCTCGGCATCTCCTACTTCGCCTTCAAGCTCGTGAGCTACCTGCTCGACCTCTACTGGGACGACAGGCCGGCCGAGCGCGACCCGGTGGGCTTCGCGCTGTACGCGGCCTTCGTGCCGCAGATCGTCAGCGGTCCGATCCAGCGGGCCGACGACTTCCTGGGCCAGCTGCGCGCGGCCGCGAGGCGCCCGAACGTAACCGCGGGCTTGCGCCTCGTGCTCTTCGGGCTCTTCAAGAAGCTGGTCGTGGCCGATCGCCTCGCCCTGCTCGTGGATCCCGTCTATCGCTCGCCCCTCGACGCGACCCCCGCCGCCGCGGTGATCGCGACCTACGCCTTCGCCTTCCAGTTGTACGCGGATTTCTCGGGCCTCACCGACATCGCGATCGGCCTCGGCCGGCTCGTCGGGATCGAGGCCCCGCCGAACTTCGACGCGCCCTTCCGGGCGGTCAACATCGAGGACTTCTGGCGGCGCTGGCACATGAGCCTCACGTTCTGGCTCTCGGACTACCTGTTCACGCCCCTGCGCATGAGCCTGCGCTCCTTCGGCGCCCTGGGGCTCGCGGCGGCGATCCTCATCAACATGACCGCCGTCGGCGTGTGGCACGGCGCCCGCTTCACCTACCTCGCGTTCGGTGTCGCGATGGGCGTGCTCCTCGCCGTCTCGGCGCTCTCGAGCGGCCTGCGGCGCGGCTGGGAACGGCGGAGTCCTGCCTATGCGCGTCTCGCGACGCTCGCGGGGCCCGTCGTCACCTTCCATCTGATGGCTCTCGGCTGGATCCTGTTCCGCGCTCCCGACCTCGCGACCGCGCGCCTCGTGTACGCGCAGCTCCCGGCCGGCCTCGCGGCGCTGGCCGCCGGTCCATGGGCGGGACTGCAGGCGGCCCTCGCGAGCGTCCATCTCGAAGCGGGCCACGTCGCACTCACGCTCGTGGCCCTCGCGGCCATGCAGGTCATGCACACCCTGCGCTACGGCGTCGCACGCGGCCGCTTCGACGCGGTCGTGCCGCCCGTCTTGCGCGTGGCCCTGTACGAAGCGGCTGCGATCGCCGTCGTCGTGAACGGGAGCCTCGATCCGGGGCTGTTCCTCTACGCGCAGTTCTAGGCGGGCGAGGGGCGGATCGCCCCGCTCGCGCATGCTAGCTTTAGGGGCAGCATGAAACCCGTCGTGGACCTCGTCGCGGGCGCACGCCCGAACTTCGTCAAGCTCGCCCCCGTCCAGCGTGCAATGCGGGCCCTCGGAGCCACGGGTTTTCGCATCGTCCACACCGGCCAGCACTACGACCCGGGCATGAACGACGTCTTCTTCGAGGAGCTCGCGATCCCGGCGCCGGACGTCCATCTCGAGGTGGGGTCGGGCAGCCACGGAGCCCAGACCGCGCGGATCCTGGAGCGCTACGAGGCCCAGCTCCTCAAGGAGCGGCCGGCGGCCACGGTGGTCTTCGGCGACGTCAACAGCACGGTGGCGTGCGCGCTCGCGGCCGCGAAGCTCGGGGTGCCCGTCGTCCACGTGGAAGCGGGCCTGCGCAGCTTCGACGACGCGATGCCGGAGGAGCTCAACCGCCGCCTGACCGACGCGATGTCGGCCCTCCTCTTCGTCTCGGAGCCGCAGGGCGTCGCAAACCTGCGGCGCGAGGGCGTCGACGACGCCCGCGTGCGACTCGTGGGCAACGTCATGATCGACGCGTTGCTGGGGCAGCTCGAGCGCGGGCGCGCGCGCTCGCCCGCCGCGGCCCTGGGCCTTCCGCCCAGGGGCTATGGCGTCGTGACGCTGCATCGCCCTTCGAACGTGGACGATCCGGCTACGCTGCGCGCGCTCGTGGCGCTGCTCCACGAGCTCGCGGCCGACCTGCCCCTCGTGTTCCCGCTGCATCCGCGCACCCTCGAGGCCGCGCGGCGCTTCGGGGTTCCGGCGCCGGGCCTCGAGGCGGGAGGCGCGCGGCTGCGCTGCATCGGTCCGCTGCCCTACCTCGAGATGCTGGGGCTCACGGCCGACGCGGCGCTCGTGCTCACGGACTCGGGCGGCTTGCAGGAGGAGTGCTCGGTGCTGGGCGTGCCGTGCCTGACGCTGCGCGAGAACACGGAACGGCCGATCACCTGCAGCCTCGGCACGAGCCGCCTGGTCGGCAACGACGTGCAGCGGATTCGCGACGCCTTCGCGGAGGCGCGGACCGGACGCTGGCCTCGAGCCCAGCCGATTCCGCTCTGGGACGGCCACGCGAGCGAGCGCGTGGCCCGCGAGCTCGCGGCCTGGCTCGCGGGCTCTTGAAGATCCTGGTCGTGAGCTGGGCCTGGCCGCCGATCGGCCGCATCGGCGCCATGCGTCCCCTGGGCCTCGCCCGGGAGTGGACGGCGGACGGCCACGAGGTGCGCGTCCTCACGGGCCCCGGCGATCGCGGCGGCGAGTACTCGCCGGACCTGCTTCCCGCGGCCGTCGCGAGCGGCGCTGCGACCGTGCGCGGCGCCGCGCCCGGCATCGAGGCGCCGCGCGCCCTGGTGGCCGCGGCGGACGCGCGCGTCGGGGATCTCGTGGCGTCCCGGCCGATCTCGCGCCTGCGGCAGATCGCCGGTCAATGGAAGGGCTTTCCCGACCTGCAGCGCAGCTGGATCGCTCCGGCCACCGAGGCTGGCCGCGCCCTCCACGCCGAGTGGCGCTACGACGTCGTGTGGACGACGTCGCCTCCCGAGTCGACGCACTTCATCGGCCGCAACCTCGCGCGCGCCACGGGCGCGCCGTGGGTCGCGGACTTCCGAGACCAATGGTCGGAGTACCTCCTCGCGCGCTGGGATCCCCTGAGCCGCGCCGTCATCGACCGCATCGCCCGTCACGTCTTGAGCTCGGCCGCGGCCCTCACGGCCAACTCCAAGGGCGTCGCGAGCTCGATGGCACGGGCTGCCTCGCGCGACGTCGAGACGCTCCTCAACGGCTTCGACCCGGTCGAGCGCACGGGAGTCCCTGTGCAACCCCGGACCCTGGGCTACTTCGGTCGCATCGATCCCTTGATGCAGCGCCCGGAGCGCCTCTGGGAGCCGCTCCGGATCGTGCGGGCGCGGGGCCAGGACTGGCGCGTCGTCTTCCACGCGACCCCCGGGGGCGGCGGCGGCAAGGCGATCGAGGTCCCGCCCGACCTGGCGGACGCGGTCGACGTGCTTCCGCCGCTGCCCCACGCGGAAGCCCTCGCGAAGATGCAGAGCCTCGCGGCGCTCCTCGTGCTCGGCTGGGAGGTGCGCGGCGGCGACGCACCGATCGCGGGCAAGCTCTACGAGTACATCGGGAGCGGCCGCCCGGTGCTCGTCTGCGCGCCGTCCCACTACGAGATGAGCCGGCTCGTGGAGACGAGCGGCGCGGGGCGCAGCGCCTGGTCCAGCGCAGAGATCGTCGCGGCGCTCGAGGCTCTCGAGAGCTTCGTGCCGGACGCGAAGGCCACGGCCGCCCTGTCGCGGAAGACGACGGCGGCGCGCTTCATCGAGGTCTTCGAGCGCGTGAGGCGCTAGGTCGTGCGGCTCCTCTTCGTCAGCGAGCGCTATCCGCCGTACTACACCGGCGGCTACGAGATCGCCTGCCAGGCCGTGGTCGAGCGCGCCCTGGCTCTCGGCCACGACGTGCGGGTCGTCACGAGCAACTACGGTCTCGGCGGCCGTTCCGCGCGCGACGGCCTCGTCGCCCGCGTGCTGCATCGCGCCCAGGACTCCGCGAGCCTCTTCGAGATCGCGCGCTGGGAGATCGAGGACAACCGGATCCTGGCGAGCGCCGTCGCGGAGTACCGCCCCGACGTGGTGTACGTCTGGAGCCTGATGCAGCTGTTCGCGTCGCTCCACCGCACCCTCGCGCGCTGCGGCGCGCCCGTCGTCTTCAACATCCAGGACCTGTTCATTCCGCGTCAGCTCGCGGCCGACGCCGGGCGCCGCGAGCTCTGGGCGAGGCCGGGCGGCGGTGTCCGCCGCCTGATCAAGCCCGCCGTGCGCGCGGCCCTGCGACTGCGGGACGGGAACTGGGGTGTGGCGCTCGAGGCTCGCGAGCTGCCTCTCGACCACCTGGTCTTCGTGAGCGAGTTCCAGCGTGCGCAGCACGCCGCGGCCGGGCTGCCGATCCGGGACTTCCGCATCATCCGCAACGGCCTCGAGACGCGGCGCTTCGACGTTCCTCGGGCGCCGCGCGAGGGGCCGCTGCGCGCCTTGTTCGTGGGGCGCCTGGTCGCCGAGAAAGGCGCCCACGTCGCGCTGCGCGCGGTCGAGAGGCTCGTGGCGCGCCGCGTGGACGTCGCGCTGACGATCGCGGGCATCGCCGCCCCGCCTCTCGAGTACGGCCGCGGCCTCGAAGCGACGGCCGCGGCGTCGAACGGGCGCATCCGCTTCCTGGGCGCCGTTCCCCAGGAGGAGCTTCCCGCGCTCTATGCGCGCCACGACGTCCTTGTCTTCCCCTCGAGACACCGCGAGGGACTGCCCATGACGGTCCTCGAGGCGCTCGCCGCGCGGGTGCCCGTCGTCGCCACCGCCACCGGGGGCACGGCGGAGATCCTGAGAGCCGACGTCGGCCTGCAGGTCCCCGAAGAGGACCCCGAGGCCGTCGCCGCGGCGCTGCAGCGTCTCTCGGACGAGCCCGGCCTCGCCGAGAGGTTGGGCCGGGAGGGCCGGGCCTGGGTGGACGAGCATTGCAGCCTCGAGCGCGTGGTGCTCGAGACCTTCGAGTACCTGTCGGGGCTCGCCGGAAGCGCGTGCTAGCATCGGCCGCCGTGACGCTCGACGGCGTTCTGCCCCTGACGCTCAAGGACGCGCCGCGCGCGCGGATACTGGTCGAATCCTTGCGCGTCTTCTTCCCGGGCCTGCGGACCTTGTGGGTCGTGGTGCCCGACGCGGACGTCGCCGCCGTCGCGGATCTCCTGGGCGGTCCTCCGGTGCGAGTCGTGGCGGAAAACCGGGTGCTCCCCGAGCTGCCGTTCTACCGCAGGGCGTTCCGGGCGACGATCGCGTTCCGGCGTCGGCCCCAGGGCTGGTACCTGCAGCAGCTCGTCAAGATGTCGGGTCCCGATTTCGTCGAGTCGGACTTCTACATGACCTTCGACGCCGACGTGATCTGCACGCGCCCCGTGACCCCCGGCGATCTCGTCGACGAGGGCCGGGCGGCGTGCCAGATGACGCGCGACGACAACCACGCGCTCTGGTACGCGTGGGCCGAACGCGTGCTGGGAATGAAGCGCTCCGGCTGGCGCCACGGCGTGACGCCGCTCCTGTACTCGAAAGAGGCCATGCGCGAGCTCCACCGCTATCTCGAGGGCCGGGTGAGCCCCGTCCTGCGCGGCCTCGGCGGAAATGTGGCGGGCTGGCGCGGGCTGCTGCTCCGCCAGACGCCCTGGGCGGAGCACACGCTCTACCACACGTACCTCGAAGCGAGCGGCCGCTTCGAGCTCTACCACCGCAGGCTCGAGGGACGCGCCCTCTACGACAAGTCCGTGTGGCAGCAGGGCGAGTTCGAGGCGTGGCGGCCCGAGGAGGCCTTCGCGCCGGAGGGCCCCTACTTCTGCCTCGTGCAGTCGTGGCTCGGCGTGCCGCCGGCGGCGGTGTGGGAACGCGTGGGACCGTTCCTGGTTCGGGCCGGGGCTCCGTCGCTCTCATGGTGACGGCGGTCGATCTGCGCTAGAATCAAGGGGTTTCCTTCCTTTTCGAGGATCGACGGAACCGATGAATCAGACCGCGTTACTCCAGGAGGCCCGCCGCTACCTGGGAATGCTCCACAAGCGGCGCGGAATCCTCGCCACCCTGGTGGGGACGAGCCTGCTGATCGCGGTGCTCTACAACTACACGACCCGACCCGTCTATCAGGCCACGACCCAGATCCTGATCGACCGGGATACGCCCAACCTGCTCCCGACCAAGGAGATCGTGGACATGGGCGAGGCCGGCGCGGACTACTTCCAGACGCAGTTCGAGCTCCTGCGCGGACGCCGTCTGGCGGAGAAGGTCGTCGAGAAGCTCGCCCTGCAGAAGAACCCCGAGTTCCAGCAGGGCCCGCTCATGTCGCCCTGGGAGCGCATCCAGCGGCGCTTCTTCGGCAAGCCTCCCGCCTCGACCCTCGACAGCGACGGCATGCCCTTGTCGCCCGCGATCGCCGCGCTCCGCTCGCGGCTCACGGTGGAGCGCGTGCGCGGCAGCCGGCTCGTGAGCCTGCGCTTCAACGCCTACGACCCGGCCCTCGCGGCCAACGCCGCCAATACCCTGGCGCAGCTCTACATCGAGCAGACCTACGACTTCCGCTACACGCAGTCCTCCGAAGCGACCGGGTGGCTGGGAGAGCGGCTCGCGGAGCAGGAGAAGAAGGTCCAGGAATCGGAGCGGGCGCTCCAGGCCTATCGCGAGCGCGAGAAGCTCGTGAACGTCGAGGAGCGCCAGGCCCTGGTCGACCAGAAGCTCTCGTCCCTGAACGGCGCCGCGATCAGCGCGCGCACCGAACGCATCACGAAGGAGACGCTCTACGGCCAGATGCGGGGCATGAGCTCGACGCAGCTCGAGACCTTCCCGCTCATCATGTCGAACGCCCTGATCCAGGCCCTCCGCGCCCGCATCGCGGACCTGCAGGGACAACAGGCCAAGCTCTCGGAGAGCCTGGGCGACAAGCATCCCGACATGGTACGGCTGCGGACCGAGATCGAAGCCACGGAGTCGAAGCTGCGCTCGGAGATGCAGAACATCATCAAGTCCGTCGAGAGCGACTACCGCACGGCCGCGCAGCAGGAGGCGAACCTCGCGGCGAACCTCGAGGGGACCAAGCAGGAAGCCCTCGAGCTCAACCGCAAGGCGATCGACTACAACGTCCTGAAGCGCGAGGTGGAGGCGAACCAGCAGCTGTACCGCGAGCTGATGAACCGGACCAAGGAGAGCGGCCTCGAGAGCGAGCTGCGGACCACCAATATCCGCATCGTCGAGAAGGCCGAGATGCCGCGGGCTCCGATCTCCCCGCAGCGCGCGCGCAACTACCAGATGGCCCTCGCGATCGGCCTCGGCCTCGGCATCGCGTTGTGCATCCTCTTCGAGCACCTCGACAACACCTTCAAGACTCCCGAAGACGTGAAGGAGCACCTCGGGGTGCCGTTCCTCGGCATGGTGCCGGACGTGACGGGGCAGCAGCGGCCCGCGGCCCGGGGCGCCAAGCCGGGCGCGCCGCCGCCCAAGAACGCACAGTCGGCGGTCGCCGAAGCGTACCGGGTGCTGCGTACGAACCTCATCTTCTCGTCGGCCACGAACACCGGCCAGGCGCTCCTGATCAGCAGCGCGAACCCCGGTGAGGGCAAGACCACGACCGTCGCGAACCTGGCCGAGTCGCTGGCCCAGAACGGCGCGCGGGTGCTGTGCGTCGACGCCGACCTGCGCCGCCCCACGCTGCATCAGCACTTCGGGGCCCAGAAGACTCCCGGCCTGTCCGACCTGATCGTCGGGAAGAGCCAGGCGTCCCAGGTGATCCAGTCGACGCGCGTCAAGGGCCTGCAGCTCCTGCCGTGTGGCTACATTCCCCCGAACCCCACGGAGCTCCTGGGCTCGGCCAACATGCGCGAGGTGGTCCGGGCGCTCCGTGAGCACTACGACTGGGTCCTGATCGATGCGCCGCCGATCCTGGCGATCGCCGACGCCCCGGTGCTGTGCCCCACGGTCGACGGCCTGGTACTGGTGGTGGGGGCCGAGATGAGCTCGCGACCGGCCGTTCAGCGGGCCATCGAGCAGATCCGCAGCGTGGGAGCCAAGATCACCGGTGTCGTCCTCAACAAGGTGGATCTCGAGCGGAACTCGTACTACTACGGGCAGTACTACGGCGAGTACTACCGGAGTTATTATGCAGAAGGCGGGACGAGCGCGCCGGCGCGTCCCGTGTCGGGACCGCGCCCCCTCCGCCGGTCCTGAAGCGTTCCGGGGTTTGCATTTGCCGTCCCGTAAGCCCTAGAATTGAAGGCACTATCCGTAGAGAGGGATCTAGGAATGCGCGAGCCCATCAGCGTCGTACTTGCCGCACTACTGGCCGTGCCTTCGATGGGGCTGCACGCCGCTCCGCTGCTGGGCACGATCCAGGGCAACCTGACGCTCGAAGGCCGGCCGGTTTCCGGGCTCGGCATCGTCATGGTCGACGTCGAGTCGGGCTCCATGCACCGGGTGACGTCGTCCGCGTCGGGTAGCTTCGAAGCCAAGCTCAATCCGGGGCGCTACATGGTCACGACCGAGAACCGGGCGGGACTCGTGGTGGGTCGCGGCCCTGCCCTCGTCCCCGTGATCGCGGGCCAGGTAGCCTCCGCGAACATCGACCTGCTGGCCCTCGCGGTGCCGCTCGCCCAGGAGCCGCCGGCTCCGGTCGATCCCACCCAGACGCCGACGCCCGGCGCAGGCGCCATCAACTTCACGCCGGAGATCACCTGCTTCGTGGCCGGCGAGTTCCCGCTGCTGAGCGCGATGATCACGCCTCCCGACAAGGTCGCGCGCGTCCGTGTGTACTTCAAGTCCGCGCTCGGCGACGCCTACTACTACGTCGAGGCGGGCCCTGGGGAGGCCGCGATGACCGCGGCCAAGCTGCCCCGTCCCAAGGTCGAGGCGAGCCCGATCACCTACTACTGGCAGGCGACGTTCACGGATTTCGGCGAGGTCACCGGTCACGAGATCGAGGCCATCGTCGTCGACAGCGCCGACCAGTGCGGTGACAAGCCGGTCGCTCCGTTCGGACCTCCCGGCCCCGTCCAGGTGTTCTCGGCCGCCACGGGCGCCGCGATCGCCCCGGCCGGATTCGCCGCGGGCGCGCTCGGCGCGGGCGCCATCGCCGCGATCATCGCCGGCGCGATCGGCGCGGGCGTTCTCGGCGGCGTGATCATCGGCGGGACCCCGACGCCCACCCCGACCCCGACGCCGACGCCCACCCCGACGCCGACGCCGACCCCGACGCCGACGCCCACCCCGACGCCCACCCCGACCCCGACGCCGCCGCCGCCGACGATTCCGCCGGCCACGCCTTTCAACTAAGAAGAGCGGCCGCTCGAGGAGCGTTCATGCGCCTCCTTCCTCCCGCAAGGCAGGAAGGAGGCGTTTTCATTTGAGTTCGCTCGCCGAGTGGTCGAGACGCCTGGCGCTGCTGGCCGTGAGCAGCGGCGTGGGCTTCGGGGTCGTTGAAGGCGCCGTGCGCTGGCGCTGGCCCGATCTCCTGCCGCGCTACGGCACGTTCGAGATCACCGCGGCGGGCCCGTTCCGGACCTTCCGGCTGGCGCCCGATCCCAGCATCGGCTGGCGGATGCCCTCCAACCGCCGCTTCTTGATCCGCGACGCCGAGTTCGAGAGCCTGGTCGAGAGCAACGACCAGGGTTTCCGGTCGAGCCGACCCCAGCGCGACGACGCGCCGGACGCGCCGGTCGTTGCGGTGATCGGGGATTCGGTGACCGAAGCCGTCCAGGTCACCGAGGCCCAGACCTTCGTGAAGGGCCTCGAGGCGCGCCTCGCCGGCCGCTGGGTACGCGCCGACAACTACGGTGTCTCGAGCTTCGGCTACCCGCACTACCTCGCCGTCTACCGCCACGACGTCGCGCGGCATCGTCCTCGTGTCGTCGTGATCGTGACGTTTCTGGTCAACGATCTCGCCGACAGTGCGACCGAAACCGCTCGCATCCCGGCGCTCCGGCCCCGCTACGCTCTCGACTCGAGCGGGGCCGTGACGGACCTGCTGCCGTTCCAGGGGCCGGCTCCGGCGGCGGACAGCGGGGGCCTGCGACGTCTCCTCCGGGACCATTGCGCCACCTATCGTTTGCTGCGCTCGATCGATGCCGGGCAGCTACGGGCCCCGACGGCCGGACGCTTCGGCGGGCTGGAGGAGCGCTTCGTCTCTCCGTGGTCGCCCGGTCTCGAGCGGGACTGGCGCGGCGCCGCGTGGTGCCTGCAGACGCTCGTCGGCCTCGCTCGCACCGCGGGCGCGCGCGTCGCGCTCGTTGCCCTTCCTGGAGAGGACACGGGAAGCGACGCGGCCTGGAGGTCGATCGAGGCTCGGTCCTCCGGTGCACTCGATCGCGAGCTGCTGTCGCGGCGCCTGGCGGAGCTCAGCGCCCAGCTGGGCATCGCCTACCGCGACCTGTCGCCGGAGTTCCGCGAGTCCTACAGGGCCGGCCGCCGGCTCCACCTCGAAAAGGATGGGCACCTGAACGCGATCGGCCACGAGGTCGTGGCCGCGGCCCTCGCACCCCTGGTCGAGGCGGAGCTTCGGGAGGCGGCCGGCGGCCCTATCTCCAGGTGAGGACGTTGCGCAGCGTGTCGCCGCGCGCCGACTGCACGATCACCTCGACCGACCAGTTGCTGACGGCGCCCTGCCAGGTGCCGGGAAGCTCGGTCAGGAGCACGCGCTGCTGGGGCTCGAGCTCCTTGACCTTGGCCGGGGCGGCCCCGCCCGACTTCGCGCCGTTCACCGTGGTCGTGACCGACACCGAGCTCACCTTGAAGCTCTTCTTGCCGTCGTTGGTGAGGTAGACGAGCACGTTGTAGCTGTCGCCGGGCTTGACGTTGCGGGGGTTCGCCTCGAAGTCGATGCGGCCCGAGTAGTCGAGGCCCTTGGCGACGCTCACGTCCTCGGTGTCGAAGCCCGCCGGGCTCTTGGCGGTCTTCTCGCTCTTCACCGTGGTCTTGCCCGACGCGAAGCCCTTGCGCAGCGAGAAGGCCGCGTTCTGTGCGGCAGTGCGGCCCTCGGCGGCGCGCGAGTTCTGGGGATCCAGCTTCAGGACGTCTTCGTACAACCCGGCGGCGCCTTCGAAGTTGCGTGCCGCGGCGGCCGAGTCGGCCTGGCCGAGCAGCGTGCTCACCTGGGCGGCGGTCTGCTGCGCGCGCACCGCTTCGGCAGAGACCGGCGCGGGCGTGGGCGGCGCGGTCGTCGCGCGCGGCGAAGGTGTCGGGCGGGCCGCGGGCGTCGGCGTCGCTCCAGGGGCGGGCGTCGGCGGAGGCGACTTGACGATCGTCACGACCTCCTCGACGGGCTCGGGCGCGAGGGTCTCGGCAGGCGCCGTCGGAGGCGGCGCGGGAGCGAGCGTCGCGGGCACAGTGGTGGGCACGGTCGCCGTCGCCACGGTCGTGGGCGGCGTGCTCGAGGTCGTGCTGGGGGACTGCAGGAAGCGCCATGCGGCAAAGCCGCCGCCCAGGATCACGAGAGCGCCGACGCCCAGCAGAGCCATCGGGAGGCCCCCGCCTCCTCCGCCGGCGCTGCGGGCGGGCGCGGGAGGTGCCGGGGCCGGAGGTCGAGGCGCCGGGGCCGCCGGCCTCGCAGGCTTCGGCGCCGGCGCCGCTACGGGCACCGGCGTCGGTGCAGGAGCGCGCACCGGCACGGGCGTCGGCGGTGGAGGCGGCGCCACCGGTTCCGGCTCGGCCGCAGCCTGGATGACGGTCGGCGGCTCCTGCGTCTCGTCTTCGAACGAGACGGGCTCGAGCGGCGGGGGCACCGGCAACGGCGGTGCCTCGACCGCGAACTGCATCGGATCCGGCTCCGCGTCGCGGGCCTCCGCGGCCGGCGGCGGCACGGGAGCGAGGGGCTCGCTCGCCGGCTCGTCCTGGATGTAGAAGGCGTTCGCATCCCCGACCACCGTCGCGTCGGCGTCGGGCTCCGGCGAGGACGCCATCACCACCGTCGCGTCTCCCGCCTCCTCGACGGAGACGTCCTGGGCGGCCATCACGAGCGTCGCGTCCGCCGGCGAGTCCTCGATGGCCTCGAGGTCGTTGGGAAGCTCGGGCTCGGGCGCCGCTGCCGGCGCCGCGTCCTCGACGACTTCGAGAGCCTCGGGCTCGGCGACTACCGGGGCCGCGCCCATCACGATCGTGGAGTCCGCATCCGGCTCCGGTTCCGGCGACGCCGCGGCCGCGACCGGTGCGACGGACGCCGGCGGTTCCGCCGGGACCGCGGCCGCCGTCGCGCCGCGCTGCGGGAGGCGGCACTGGATCATCACCGCTTCCTCTTCGCCGGGGGTCCCGAGCCAGAGGATGTCGCCGTTGCGCAGGGGAGCCTGCCCGCTGACGCGGTCGTCGTTCACGTAGAGGCCGCGCGGCGAATGGGTGTCGTAGACGGTGACCCCCGCCGCGTCCATCCAGATCCGGGCGTGGATCGGGCTGATTCCGGGCAACGGGATGTGGAACCGGCACGACGGGTCGGCGCCGATCAGGATGTTGTCGACGACCTCCTCGAGCACCAGTTCCTGGCCCGCGAGCGAACCGGTGAGCACGGATAGACGAGGCAGGTCGGACGCAGAATCCGCCATGGTGTTCCTTTCAGCGCGTGGCTGATTCTAGGTGGGTCTCTTCGGAGTGGTCAAGCGAGGGCTCCTCGTCGCGCGAGGCGCGACGGGAACTGCGGCGGTGCTCCCGCGCCGCGAGCCCGGCGAGGGCCGCGAAGGTCACCGCGTTCGCCGGAATCTGCCAGTTGAACTCCACGAAGTTGTGGGCGCAGCCCGCGATGACGGCGCACGCGATGCCGGTCTCGACGGGGCCGGCCTGGGCCGAGCGCCAGGCGCGCAGCAGCAGCAGGGCGACGAGGCCCAGGACGAGCCCGAAGCCCAGCACCCCGGCGTCCGCGAGGGACTGGAGGTACTCGTTGTGCGCCTCGCCGAACCACACGCCCGGCCAGATCGACTTGTAGCGGTAGTACGAGGTGCCGAAGGCGTTGAAGCCGGCGCCGAAGACGGGAAAGTGCGGCGTCATGCGCAAGACGTCCTGCCACAGCTCGAGGCGGTGGGTCGGGTCGTTGACGCTCGAGCCCGAGCCGCTCGTGATGCGGGGCAGCAGCGCGAGGGCCGCGATCCCCCCGGCGAGGGCGCCCGCCAGGAGTGTCGCGCGTCGCGGCCGGAGCAGCGGCCAGGCCGCCGCGCCGACGCCGAAGGCCATCAACCCGCCACGGGATCCCGAAGCGACGAGCCCCACGACCAGCGCCACGGCCAGGGTGCCGCGGCGCAGGAACGACATGCCCGGGCGATCCCCGATCGCGAGCCAGGCCCGCCGCCGTCGCGACATCGCGTAGCGCAGCCGGCCCCAGGCCTCGGCGGCGAGCCCCATGGCGAGGGGGATCGCGAGCACCACGTAGCCCGCGAAGTGGTTGCGGTTCACGTAGGTGCCGAACACGCTCCAGTCCCAGGTGGGCCGGAAGAACCACAGGATGCGCCGGTCGCCGCTCGCGGCCTGGAAGAGCGCCAGGAGCGTGATGAAGAGGGCCGTGCCCGCCACGGTCCAGAGCAGGCGCCGCCGCCACTGGGGGTCGCGGAACTCGCGGAACACGGCAGCGTAGAACAGCGCGAACGCCGCCAGGAACAGGATTCCGCGCAGCGTGTCCGGCGGGCTCAAGGAGATCGTGCCCCACTGCGGGGTCGGCGTGAGCGCGACGAAGCTCCAGTACGAGAGCGATCCCGGGCTGACCCTCCCGAGCAGGGCCGGGGGCAGTGGCACGAGCTGCAGCAGGGCCAGGGCCACGAGGGCGGCCAGGGCCCAGGCTCCGGGAACCCGCGGCATCTCGACACCCTGGGCGCGCGCCCAATGGGCCCGGGACCAGGAGAGCGCTCCGATCGTGGAGCACGCGATCAGGAGCGGCACGTAGACCGGCGCGTGCACCGAGCCGATCGCGATCGGGGCGGCCGCGAGGAGGGCGAGCACGGCCCAGCGCACGGCCCCGCGCAGGCGACCGCTCTCGGGCGGTCGCGCCTTCACCGCCTGATCGACTCCATCTTGAGCACGCTGCCCGTGGGTCCGTACACGAGCCGGCGATCCGCGGAGCCGTCCGCGTTCGTGTCGAAATCCTCTTCGCTGAGGTGCCCCGTGCTCCAGTTCTGCCATCGATCGGGGCGGCCGTCGCCGTCGGTGTCGAGCTCCACGCGCACCACGAGGCCCGCGCGCAGGTGCTCCGTGCGGTCGATGCGCATGTCGCCGTTGTCGTCGTACTCCTTCTTGACCGGCTGGTCCCCGGGACCCGGGGTCAGCCAGAGGTCGGGCGATCCGGTGTGGCGGCGCGAGACCCCCACCTTCACGAGGCGGCCCGAGGGGTCGTACTCCTCCCACCGGTCGTAGCGGCCGTCGAAGTCCTCGTCGATGTCGAGGAGGTGCGGCGTCTTCTCTCCGTCGTGATGGGCCACGTTGTCCGTGCGGCCGTCGCCGTTCGAGTCGTAGTCGAGGCGCTGGAGGCGGCCCCACTGGTCGTAGAAGCCCTTGTACTTTCCGCGGTCGAGGAGCCGGTACTCGCGGCCGTCCGGGCCCTTCACGATCGGCGGGAGCTCCGGAGGAAGCCCGCCACGGCCGCCGCACGCTGCCAGGCAGGCGGCGACGAGGAAGGGGATCGCGACGCTTCTCACGCCGCCGACGATACCATGTGGGTCGTCGCCTCCGGCGCGCTCACTTGATGTAGCCGAGGGCCCGCAGCTGCTCGAGCCGCTCGGGATCGGACTCTCCGTGCTGGCCCTCGCCGCGCGCCTGGTTGGCGAGCCAGGCCGCGTCGTCGTACGAGGCGATCGGAGCGGCCCGGGGTCGGTGGGGAACGGCGGGTTCGAGCACGTCCTCGATCGCGTGGCCGTCCATGTCGTCGGCCGCGGGCAGGCCCATGAGCGCGAGCAGCGTGGGCGTGAAGTCCACGATGCTCCCCAGCACCGGCACCTCCGAGCGCCGGCTCGGCAGGGCCTGCGGGCGCCGCCGGATGTTCTGTCCCATCGCGGCGATGAAGGCGGGCGGAGCATCGTAGTGTCCCCAGGGCCGCATGCCGTGGTCGGAGACGACGATCGTGGTGGCCCGTGCCGGCTGCCGGCTCATGAGCTCGCCGAGGACACGGTCGACGTGCTCGTAGCTGCGGGGCAGGGCTCCGGCCCAGCCCGTCGCCTGCTCCGGCTCGAGCAGCGGCCACAGGGTGCGATCCACCACGAAGCCCAGAGCGGGACCGAAGAATGCCTCGGGACCGACGCGGCGCGAGGTGACGCGGCCGAGCGGGCTGGTGGCCAGGCGTCCCAGGACGCCCTGCCGCCGCGTGAGGGGCCAGAAGTGATGGCCGGCCACGTCGGGCCAGCCGATGTACACCGCGAGCAGGTCCGGGCGCGGCGTGCTGTCGAGGCGGCGCCGCGCGAGCTCGGCATACACGGCGTCGGCGCGGATCGACCAGTGCGCCGCCTTCACCGCCTGGCGCGCCGATTCCGGCAGGCTCGCGACGGACTGGCCGAGGATCTCCTCGATCTCCCGGTCGCTCACCGCTTCCATGGTCTCGAGGACCCCGAACACCTCGGCCTCCCTCTCCACGGGATGCACCTGGCCGGGAACGCCGAGTTGCAAGCTGCCCTTCTCGATGCCGGCCTGCCGTCGGCCTTCCCGGGTGTTGGTCTGGGCCACCATCAGGCCATGGATCGGCTCCACCGGAAACGTGTTCCACCAGCCGAGCACGTCCACGCTCCGCTCGCGTTCCGAGGCGATGTTCCAGTAGGCCTTCGTGCGGCGATCGCGGCTCGAGTAGAACGTGGCCGGCGACGTCGCCTTGAGGAAGTCGCGGATGCCGTGCTTGTCGGGATTCTTGCCGGTCGCGATCGACGTCCACAGCGCCGGCGAGAGCGTCGGCGTGAGCGTCGTGAGCATCCCGTAGCTGCCGGCCTGCATGACCCGCCGGAGGTTCGGCAACCGCCCCTCGCGCAGCAGCGGCAGCACCACGTTCCACTCGAAGCCGTCGACCGCGACGATCAGCACCGGGCCGTGGTCCACCGCGAGCCCGGCTGCGGGGCTGACGCGGGGAGCCCGCCGCGCGAGCATCGAGTACGCCGCGGCCGCCAGGGTCAGCAGCGCCAGGGCCGTCAGGATCCGGCGCGTCATCGCGGTCGGGGGCGGCGCTGCGGACGGACCGGTGGGCGCCCGTCGGCGCGCAGGGCGGCTTCCTTCGCCGCCATCGTCGCCTGCAGGCGCGCCGCGATCTCGGGTTGCTGGGCGATGACGTCGTTCTTCTCGCCGGGGTCCGCCTCGAGATCGTAGAGCGCGGGCGTGCCCTTGAGGATCGCGAGCTTCCAGCGCCCCGAGATGAAGGCGCGCTTCGCCCAGAGGAACTCCTCGATGGGGGGCGCGGCGCGACCTGCCAGCATCTCGGACACGTCGCGGCCCTCGAGCGTGTAGCCGGGACGCTCCGCTCCCGTCCAGCTCACGAGGGTCGGCAGCAGGTCGTAGGCGCTCGCGGGCCGGTTCTCGACCCGGCCCGCCGGCAGCGTCCCGGTCCATCTCACGATGAAGGGCACACGGATGCCGCCCTCCAGGATGGTCCACTTCCCACCGCGCATGCTCCCGTTCCCGTCGCCGTCCGGCGAGCCGTTGTCGCTCACGAAGATCACGATCGTGCGCTTCTCGAGCCCCAGCCGTGCGAGCGCAGCGCTTACCTCACCGACGCTCCAGTCGAGCTCCACGATCGAGTCGTCGTGAGGCGACCGGCCGCTGCGCCCGCGGAACTCCCGGGACACCACGGCGGGCGAGTGGCAGGCCGCCTCGGCCAGCACGAGCAGGAACGGCCGCGCCCTCGAGGCCTCCATGAAACGCACGGCCTCCCGGGTGTAGCGCTGGGTGAGGCCGCTGATGAAGGCTTCCGCTTCCGGCCCGCGGGCCGGCGTCTCGATCTTCTGTTCGTTGTGGTAGAGCTCGATCGGCGACTGGCCGTGGCCGTACAGGAGCCCGTAGAACTCCTGGAAGCCGTGGCGCGTCGGAAAGAACTCCGGCGTGATGCCGAGGTGCCACTTGCCGACGAGGCCGGTGGCATAGCCCCGCTTGCCCAGCACGTCGGCCAGGGTCTTTTCGGAGGCCGGAAGCCCGCTGCGCCCTCCCGGCCCGATCGCGCCGCCCAGCTTGTACCGCAAAGGGTTGCGTCCGGTGAGCAGGGCCGCCCGCGAGGGCGAGCAGATGGGCTCGGCGACGTAGAAGCGCGACAGGCGCACCCCGTCCCGGGCGAGAGCGTCGATGTTGGGCGTCGAGACGATGCGGCTGCCGTAGCTCGAGACCTCGCCCAGGCCGAGGTCGTCCGCGATGATCAGCACGACGTTCGGCGGGGGAGCGCTCGCGGCGGGGGCGGGCGTGGCGGCCGCGAGCCATGCCAGGAGGGGAGCAACGGCCATCATCGCGCGCTGCGACTCCCGGCCGTGCGCGTGGCGGCGGCGCGGCCCATCACGTCCTCGAGTCGCTTCACCACGTCGGGGTGCCGCGCCGCGACGTCGAGCTTCTCGCCAGGATCGGCCTGCAGGTCGAAGAGCAGCGTCCCGAAGCGCTTGTCGATGACCAGCTTGTAGCGCCCGTCCCGGACCGCGCGATTCCAGAACACGAGCGGCGCGTCGGGCAGCGGCGCCGTGCCGAGAAGCAGATCCGAGATGTCGCGTCCGTCCTGGGGCTGCCGGGGTGGCGTCGCGCCGCTCAGGCGCACCAGGGTCGGCATCCAGTCGAGGAGCGTCGCGGGCCCGTCCGAGACTCGTCCGGCCGGCACGCGATCGGGCCAGCGCACGAGCATCGGCACGCGCAGGCCGCCCTCGAAGTAGTCGAACTTGGCGCCGCGCAGGGGCAGGTTGCGCCCGACGCCGCCGTTGTCGCTCGTGAAGACGACGAGCGTGTCGCGCTCGTGGCCCGTGCGGGCCAGGGCCGCGTCGATCTCGCCCATGCTCCAGTCGAGCTCCTCGATCGCGTCGCCGCGCTTGCCCAGCTTCGAGCGCCCCGCGAAGGCGCCCGATGCCGCCACCGGACCGTGGGGCATCGCGTGGGCGAGCAGCAGGAAGAACGGCTTGTCGCCGGACGTCTCGATGAACTCCACGGCGGCCCGCGTGAGGCGAGACGTGAGGGACGGCATGATGGCCTTGGCGGCCTCGGGGCTCGCATAGCGCTCGATCTCACGCTTCTGGTCGAGCACCACGAAGGGCGACATGTCGTTGCTGTAGGGGAAGCCGAAGAAGCGATCGAAGCCGTGCTCGAGGGGCAGCGCGGCGGCGCCGGCGCCGAGGTGCCACTTGCCGATCAGGGCCGTGGCGTAGCCCCGCGAGCGCAGCACGTCGCCCAGGGTCTGCGTCCCGTCGGGCAGGCCGCGCTGCGCCTGGGGGAACAGCACGGCCGTGATGCCGACGCGCTCCGGCGCCTCGCCGGTCAGGAGCCCGGCCCGCGAGGGCGAGCAGATGGGCGCCGCCGCGTAGAAGTTCGTGAACCGCGTGCCCGTCTTCGCGAGGCGGTCGATGTGGGGCGTGCGGATGCGGGAGTTGCCGTACGAGCCGAGGTCGGACCAGCCCAGGTCGTCGGTGAGGATGAAGACGACGTTGGGGGGACGCTCCGCGGCCGGCGCCGGAAGGGCCGCGGCCAGGGTCGCCGCGAGCAGCCAGGCGAATCGAGTCACGCCCTTCAGTTTACATACCCCAGGGCGCGGAGCTCCTCGTGGATCTGCGCATCGTCCTGGCTTTCGGCGGACCGCCCGAGCCGCCGCCGCTCCACTTCGTAGCTCGCGACGCTGCTCGTGGCACGCCGCGCCGGGGAATCGGGGGCGAAGGCGATCTCGAGCACCTGGCCCTCCACGTCCTGCGGCACCGGCTGGTTGAGCAGGCGCAACAGCGTCGGCGTGATGTCGCGGACGTCGGCGGCGCCGCGCCCACGCGCCGCGTCGGGGCCGTGGAGCAGGAACACGCCATCGGGCGCCGTCTCGACATGGTTGAAGCCGTGCTCGGGCTCCCAGCCGAAGCCGTGGTCGCTGCACACCAGGACGTCGGTGTCGTCGTCGACGCGAGCCAGGAGCTGCGCGAGCTGGGAGTCGGCCAGGCGGTAGTACGCCTCCAGGGTTCCCGCGTAGCGCGCCGCGACCCGTCCCGTCGCCGGCTTGCCGTGCAAGGCCGAGAAGGCTCCCGTCAGGTGCGAGGCGACGTCGATGCCGCGGAAGTACACCGCGGCGAAATCCCAGTCGCCCTTCTCGAGCAGGTGGCTCGCGACGGCCAGATAGGTCCGGTCCGAAGACAGGAAAGCCCGTAGCATCGCGTCGCGGCCCTGGCTCCAGTCGTTGAGGCTCTCGTGGGTGCGCACCTCCTCGGCTTGCCCGCCGGCGGCTCGGGAGTCGGGCGCGAAGAAGGGCCGGAGATCGTCGGGGGTCATGTCGCCGGGCCGCACCAGGAGCGGCGCGAGCTCCTCCACGAGAGGTGCTGGGAAGGTGAGGCGGGAATCCGGCGCGAGTCGGGCGGAGGTCGTGGCGGCGTGATGGAAGCGATCGGAGACGAGGGCGCCGCGCACGCGCTCGGCGGGCCAGGATGCCCACCAGTTGACCACGTTCACCCTGAGGCCGCGCTCGGACAGGATGTCCCAGAGCGTCCGCATCCGCCGCAGGTTGCTCGTCACGGGCCAGCGCGTCGCGAGGCCCAGGCGCCGCGCGCCGTCGAGGGCCCACGTCGAGAGCCCGGTCCCGCAGCCGTCGGCCGTCGCGAAGCGTTGCAGCGCGCAGTCCATGGCGGGGAGCCGGTACGCCAGGAACCCCAGGATGCCGTGCTCCTCGGGCGCCTTGCCCGTCGCGATCGTGGTCCAGATGACGGGCGACAACGTCTGGGGCAGCGTCCTGGAGCGCGCCAGGAAGCCCTCGTCGGCGAGTCGTCGGAACGTCGGGAGGTCGCCGCGCGCCATCAGGCGGTCGAGGATGCCGGGGTCGAGCCCGTCGAAGCCCACGACGAGCACGCGGCGAGCCGGCGCTTCCACGACCGGCGCCGGCGGGGGTTCGGCGGGCCGCGGCCCGGGTCCTGGAGCCCGCCACGCAAAGGTCAGCAGGACGCCCGCGGCGCCGGTGACGGCGAGCGCTCGTCCAAGGCCACGCCGCGAGGACAGGAAGGTGCCGACGGCAGCGGCCAGGGGCGCCGCAAGGACCCAGGCAACGAGCGCCACCGGCAGCACAATCGCGACGCCCCAGTGGCCGCGGCTCGCGCAGCGCGCCTCGAAGGCGACGAGCAGCGCGATCAGCAGGCCCAGGGCGCTGCTGCGCGCGGCCAGGGCCGTCGCGAGGCGGCCGCGGTTCCTTCCGACGAGGGTCGGTACCATGGCCGCCACGAACGCGAGCGGCAGCACGGCGAGGAGCAGGGCCGCGCTCAGCCAGGCCCAGAGCAGCCAGGAGTCCGCGGGCCGGTAGAAGGCGTTGAGCGCGGCGAGGCGAAGGGCGACGAAAGCGGCGACTCCTGCGGAGACGGGGAGGGCCACGGAGGCCGCAGCGCGGCCCGCGCGGCACAGCGGGCCTCGAAGCACGCGCTCATTAAAACGTGAAAGGAAATCCAAGTCGAGCCCCGCCGCTGGCGCGGGCGCGCCTCTCCTTGATATCGTCACCGCGCCTTGAGCTTCCCGCGCGGGCGTCACGCCTGCCTCCTCCCGGTCGGCGTCGCCTTCCTCGCCGCCGTGGCCGCGATCGCCTGGTTCGGCGCGGCCGCCGGGAATTTCGGCGACGCGCGCGACTACACGACCGCCGCTCGCGCCATCCTGGCCGGAGCGGCCTACCCTCGCGAGTCCTCGCTGCCGTTCTTCCGCGCGCCGCTCTACCCCGCGTTCATGGCCCTCGTGTTCCGCCTGGGCGGGGAGTCCTACGTGGCCGTGAAGCTGGCCCAGGCCCTGCTCCTGGCCGTGACCTGCGGGCTCGCCTGCCGCCTGGGATTGCGCGTGCACGGCTCGGCGTCAGCCGCTCTCGCCGCCGGCCTGATCCTCGCCGTCGATCCCCTGGCCGTGATGACGACCGTCGGCGTGCAGACCGAGACGCTGCACATGGCCCTCGTCACGTCGGCGCTCCTGCTCACGGTCGCGGCGCTCTCGGGCCGGCGGCCGGTCGCCGCGTCCTTCGCCGCAGGCGCCAGCTTCGGGCTCGCGAGCCTCGCGCGCCCGAGCGCTCTGCCCGTGGCGGTCGCGGTCGGAGCCGGCCTCGTGTTCCTGGCCTGGCGGGAACGCCGCCGGCTCGCGCCCCGCGCCCTCTTCTTCGCGGGCCTCGCCGTCGCCATCCTGCCCTGGACCGTCGCGAACGCGCGGGCCACGGGAAGCCTGATCCTGATCACCGACGCGGCGGGCTATCACTTCTGGCTCGGCAACAACCCGGAGGCGCTGCGTCTCTATCGCGGCGACTTCGCGAGCCGCGCCGAGATGGACGCGTACGGCTACCGCTACCTCCAGAAGGATCTTCCGGCCCGGACGATCGCGGCGTGGGAGCGGACCGTCGGCTACGCGTCGAGATCGCTACGCGAGCGCGAAGCGCTGTGGCGCGAGGAGGCCTGGCGCGCCGGCCGCGCGGACCCCCTGCTCGTGGCGCGTCTCTGGGTGCTGAAGGCCTGGGCCTACTGGCGCCCCTGGCTGCAGCCCGTCGCCTACTCGCCCTGGCTCGTGCTCGCTTCGGGCGCCTTCGGCCTCACGCTCTACGCCCTCGCGCTGCGGGGCGCCCTGCGGCTCTCGGGGATGGCCGGAGGGCGCGGCGCCTTGATCCTGATCGGGTTGCTGCTGGCCTCGAGCACGGCCATCCACGTGGTGTCGCACTCCATGGTGCGCTTCCGCATCCCCTACGTGGATCCGGCGCTCGCCGTCCTGGCCGGGCTCGGAGTCGTTCCGCTCGCCGGCGGCAGGCGCGACGCTCAGCCGAGCGGGTAGCCGCCCGCCTCGAGAGCCGCGTCCGCGACCTGGCGCCGCAGCGCGACGGTGTTGACGACGTCGCGCTTCGTGAAGCGCTTGAGGGCGGCCAGATACGTGCGCAGCATGTCGCCCTCGTCGACGGCGGCGAGCAGGCGACGCGCCGAGACCTCGATGCGATCCATGGCGTCCTGGGCGAAGCAGCGCACCGCCGCTTCCTGGAGCCGCGCCTGGTCCTCGCCTTTCGCGAGGGCGTGCTTCTGGGCCCGCAGCACGGCGCTCTCGAGGGCGTAGGTCTCCATGGCGACGTCGGCGAAGTGGCCGAGGATCTCCTGGTGGTCCGTCAGCTCCTGGCCGAACTTCTGGACCGCGACCCCCAGGCACATCAAGGCGACCTTCTTGGCGCCCGAGGTCATGCGCACCTCGGCCGCGAGGAAGCCGTCGTCATCCGAGGCGCTCGCGGGGCCCGAGGTGAGCTCTTCCATGAGCGCCATCGCCTTCTGGAAGACGGGCAGCTCGCCCTTCATGGCGCGGCGGATGAGGCGGCCGGGCACGAGCATGCGATTGATCTCGTTCGTGCCCTCGAAGATGCGGTTGACGCGCGCGTCGCGCCAGTAGCGCTCGGCGGGGTAGTCCTCGACGTAGCCGGCGCCGCCGTGGAGCTGCACGGTCTCGTCCACCACGTAGTCGAGCACCTCGGAGCAGAACACCTTCACCATCGAGCACTCGACGTCGTACTCCTCGATGCGCTTGAGCGCGTCGGCCGGGTCGCCGGCCGCGGCGCCCGCCAGGTTGCGATCGATCATGCCGGCCGTGCGGTAGACGATCGACTCCGACGCATAGGCCTGGATCGCCATCTCGCCCAGCTTGTGCTTCACGAGGCCGAAGTCCGTGATGGGATGGCCGAAGGCCTGGCGCGACTTGCCGTAGGCGACGCAGGCGCCGATCGCGAGCTTGGCGCCGCCCGTGACGCCGGCGCCGAGCTTGAAGCGCCCGACGTTGAGGATGTTGAAGGCGATCTTGTGGCCCTTGCCGATCTCGCCGAGCAGGTTCTCCTTCGGGATCACGGCGTCGCTGAGGATCAGCGGCCGGGTCGAGGAGCCCTTGATGCCCGTCTTCTTCTCCTCGGCGCCGAGGCTGACGCCCGGCGAGCCCTTGTCGATGATGAAGCAGGAGAAGTGCTCGCCGTCCACCTTGGCGAAGGTGATGTAGACGTCGGCGAAGCCCGCGTTCGTGAGCCACATCTTCTCGCCGTTCAGGATCCAGCTCTTGCCGTCGGGGGAGAGCACCGCCTTGGCCTTGGCGTTCATCGCATCCGAGGCCGAGGAGGCCTCGGACAGCGAGTACGAGCTCACCCATTCGCCGCTCGCGAACTTCGGGAGGTACTTCTTCTTCTGCGCCTCGGTGCCGAAGTAGACGATGGGCAGGCTGCCGATGCCCGTGTGGCCCATGTACGACACCGCGAAGCTGCCCTCGCGCGCCGACTTCTCGGAGACGAGACAGCCCGAGACCTTGTCGAGGCCGAGGCCGCCGTAGGCCTCCGGGATCTCGATGCCCAGCAGGCCCAGGTCGCCGGCCTTCTTCAGGAGCTCCCGCGTCGTCTCGTACTTGAGGGCCAGGCTCTCGTTGAGGCGCGGCATCGCTTCCTTCTCCATGAACTCCGCGTCGCTGTTCCCGACCATCCGCTTTTCCTAGGATAATTTCGCGGTCGGTACGATCGCCGCGCGCTCACGCG
>CADEEV010000001.1:122954-538330 GCA_902826455.1 uncultured Acidobacteriota bacterium
GTCGGCGCGCACCTTCAGATCGCCGAGGCCGTAGGCGGTGTCGCCGATCATCCGCTGTTCCTCGGAGAAGTCCTCGGGCGTGAAGATCTCCTCGTGGGCGCGGTCTTCGATCAGAAAGCTGCCCCCGCGGGCGGCGACGACGGGTACCTGGGTCTCGGTGGCCATGGCCTGCTTCCCTCCAAAATCGCGACGGCTAGTTGCGGAGCGGCTTTCCTTCTTTGAGCATGTGCTGGATGCGGTCCCGGGTCTTCTGCGTGCCGAGCAGGGACAGGAAGGCCTCGCGCTCGAGGTCGAGGAAGTGCTGCTCGCTCGCGACGCCCGCTCCGCGATCCCCGCCGCACAGGATCGTGGCGACCTTCGTGGCGATGAGCGCGTCGTGCTCGCTGATCTGCTCGCCGCGCACGGCGTTGTAGATTCCGGCCTTGAAGGCCGCGATGCCGGCGCGGCCCAGCACCGGGACGTCGGTCCGCGGCATCCCGGGCCGGTAGCCGGCGCGCGCGAGCCCCAGGGCTACCTGCTTCGCCTCGTGGATCAGGCGGCGGGGATTCGCCGAGAGCGAGTCGGCGGGCGTGAGGAACATCCGCTGCGCCTCGGCTCCCGACGTCGACACCTTGGCGAACGCGATCGTGTCGAAGGCCTTCTTGATGAAGGGGAGCGGCTCGGCTCCCTCGACGAAGGCGCAGCGGTCGTGAGCCCGGAGCGCCATCTCCTTGGTCCCGCCGCCCGCAGGGACGAGGCCGACGCCGACCTCGACCAGGCCCATGTAGGTCTCGGCCGAGGCTCGCACCCGGGCGGCGTGCAGGCTGATCTCGCAGCCGCCACCGAGGGTCATGCCGAAGGGCGCCGCGACGACCGGCAGTTCCGAGTACTTGAGCCCCATGTTCGCGTTCTGGAACTGGCGGATCGAGAGCTCGAGCTCGTCCCACTCCTCCTCCTGGACGGCGAGGAGGGCCAGCATCAGGTTGGCGCCCACGGTGAAGTTCTCGCCCTGGTTGCCCACCACCAGGGCGTCGAAGTTCTGCCGCCCCTCCTTCACGGCCGCCTGCAGCATCGAGAACGTGTCGGTGCCGAGGGCGTTCATCTTCGTGTGGAACTCGACGAGCCCGCAGCCGTCGCCGAGATCCACGAGGGACGCGCCCGCGTTCTTCTTGCGGACGCCGCCGCGGCCCTTGAGGCTCGCGACCGAGAGAACGCCGTCGCGCTCGGCGACGGAGACGACGCCCCCGGGTCCGAACTGCGTCTCGCGGCCGTCCGCCGTCTCGTAGAAGCTCTTCCGGCCCGAGGCGAGCAGCGCTTCGACGAGCGGCGGAATCGCGCGCCCTTCGCTCCGGGCCCGTTCCACGGTCGCGGCGACGCCCAGGGCGTCCAGGGTGCGGAACGGACCCTGGCCCCAGCCGTAACCCCACTCCATGGCACGGTCGATGGAGACGACGTCGTCGGAGATCTCGGGGACGCGGGCCGCCGCGTACAGCGAGACGGCGGAGAGCACCCGCCAGAGGAACTGGCCGGCCTTGTCCTTGCCGGCCACGAGCTGCCGGAGCCGGGCCGCCATGTCGGCCGTGTTCTTCGCTGCTTCGAGCGCCGCGAGCTTCGGCTTCTGGCGCTCGCGGTACTCGAGGCTCGTCCAGTCGAGGGTGCGGATCTCGCGCCCGTCCTTCTTGTAGAACCCGGCGCCGGTCTTCTCGCCGAGCTGCTTGCGCTCGAGCATCGTCTTCATGAAGGCCGGCACGAGGAACACGTCGCGCTCCGGGTCGTCCGGAACCGCGGCGTGCAGGTTCTCGGCCACCTTCACGCAGACGTCGACGCCGGCGATGTCGGCCGTGCGGAACGTCGCGCTGCGGGCCCGGCCGATCGCCGAGCCGGTGAGGGCGTCCACCTCCTCGATCGTCAGGTCGAGATCCTGCATCGCCTTCAGCACCACGGCGAACCCGTAGGACCCGATGCGGTTGCCGATGAAGTTCGGCGTGTCCTTGCAGCGCACGACACCCTTGCCGACCACGGCCTCGCAGAAGGCCTCCATCGCGGCCATCACCACCGGATCGGTGTCGGGGCCCGGGATCGTCTCGAGGAGCTCGAGGTAGCGCGGCGGGTTGAAGAAGTGGGTGCCGAAGAAGCGCTTCCGGAACTCGGCCGGGAGATGCGACGACATGGCGGCGATGCCCAGGCCCGAGGTGTTGGTCGTCACGATCGCGGTCCTCTTCGCGGACGCCGCCACCCGCCCGAAGAGCTGGCGCTTGATCTCGAGGTCCTCCACCACCGCCTCGAAGACCCAGTCGGCGTCCTTCAGCTCCTTCCAGTCGTCCTCGAAGTTCCCCGGACGAAGCAGCGCCCCATGCTCGGGGAGCTGGAGCGGGGAGGGCTTGAGCTTCTTCAGGCCCTCGATCGCCTTCTTCGCGAGGACGCTGCGATCCGTGGCGCCGGACGGCACGATGTCGAGCAGCGTCACGCCGATGCTGCGGGCGGCGAGATGGGCGGCCACCTGGGCGCCCATCGTGCCCGCTCCCAGCACGACGGCCTTCTTGATGTCGAGCCTCAAAGCGGCTCGCCTCCGCCGTACAGGCCGTCGATCAGGTCCTTGTGGTTCTGCTCGACGACGCGCCGCTTCACCTTGAGCGTCGGCGTTAGCTCGCCAGCGTCGAGGCTGAACTCCCGGGTCAGCACGGCGACCTTCTTGATCTTCTCGAAGGGAGCGAGGTCGAGGGTGAGGGCGGTGACGAGGTCCTTGTAGTGGGCCGTCACCTCGGGCTTGCCCGCGAGCTCCTCGCGGCTGCCGTAGGAGAGCCCGGTGAGCTTCGCCCACTTCTCGAGGGTGTCGAAGTTCGGCACCACCAGGGCGCAGGCGTAGTTCCGCTTGTTGCCGATCATGACGATCTCGGCGAAGAACTTGTTGGTCTTGAGGCGGTTCTCGATGGGCTGAGGGGCGATCTTCTTGCCGCCCGAGGTCACGAGCAGGTCCTTCTTGCGGTCCGTGATCACGAGGAAGCCGTCGCCATCCACGATGCCGATGTCGCCGGTGTGGAACCAGCCCTCGGGCTCGAGAGCCTCGGCGGTCGCCTCGGGCTTCTTGTAGTAGCCCTGCATGACGTGGGGGCCGCGCGTGAGGATCTCGCCGTCCTCGGCGATCTTCACCTCGACGCCCGGGATGGGTCGCCCGACGCTGCCCGGCTTCAAGGCGTCGGGCAGGTTGACGGCGATCACCGGGCTCGTCTCGGTCAGGCCGTAGCCCTCCAGGATGAGGAGCCCGGCCGAGCCGAAGAACTCGGCGATCTCCCGGGCCAGCGGCGCGCCGCCGGAGACGAAGAGCCGCAGCCGGCCCCCGGTGCGCTCGCGGATCTTGGAGAAGACCAGGCCGTCGGCGAGCTTGTGCTTCAGGCTGAGGCCGAAGCCCGGCGTCGTCTTCTGCCAGCGATGCCGGAACATCTCGCGGCCCACGCCGAGAGCCCACTGGAAGAGCTTCTGGCGCAGCGCCGGGTCGCCCGACACCTTGTCGTTGACCCGGGCGTACATCTTCTCGTAGAGGCGCGGCACCGACAGCATCAGGGTGGGCCGGACCTCGAGCATGTTCTGCGGCACCTTGTCGACGCCCTCGGCGTAGGCGATCGTCGCGCCCACGTAGAGGAGCAGGTAGTGCCCGCCCATGCGCTCGAAGACGTGACAGAGCGGGAGGAAGGACAAGGCCACGTCGTCGGTGCCGATGCCGTTGAAGGCCGCGAGGCTGCCGAGGACGTTCGAGACGAGGTTGCTGTGGAGCAGCATCACGCCCTTGGGATCGCCGGTCGTTCCCGAGGTGTAGATGAGCGTCGCGAGATCGCTCGCCTTCACTTCCGCCGCGCGCGTGCGCACCGCCTGGGGATCCTTCTCGAGAGCGGGCCGCCCCTGGGCGCGCACCTCGTCCAGGGTGAGCGTGCCGGGCGACGCCGGGGCGTCCATCTGGATGACGTGCTTCAGGTGCTTCGCCTGGTCGCGGATCTCGGCGATCTTCCGGGCCTGGGCGGCGCTCGACACGAAGAGGACCTTCGCTTCGCAGTCGTTGAGGATGTAGAGGATCTGCGGCGGCGTGAGGGTCGCGTAGATCGGCGTGTCGACGGCGCCCGCGCACAGGCTCGCGAGGTCGGCGTACGCCCACTCCGGGCGGTTCTCGGCCAGGATCGCCACGCGCTCGCCGCGCTCGAGACCGAGGGCCCGGAGGCCCATCGAGAGCTCCTCGACCGCGCGCCGGAACTCGTCGGAGCTGATCGGGAGCCAGCGGTCGCCCTGCTTGAAGCGCAGGTGCTCGGTCTTGCGGAACGTGTCGACCGAGCGGTAGAAGATGTCGCACAGGGTCACGACGGGCATCAGCGGCCTCCTCGCGCCGAGGCCACGGCCCGGAGCGCCGGACGCGCCTCACGCTCCTTCGCGGGGGAGGCGGCCCCCCGGAGGAAGAGGTCCACCACCGGCGCCGCGAGGTCGCCGACATCATAGTCTTTGCGTCCGAGGATCCACGAGGTGACCATCTCGTCGAGGACGCCGAAGAACGCCTTCGTCGCGAGCTTCAGGGGCAGGTCGCTGCGCAACGCGCCCTCGCGCTGGCCCGCGGCCATGACCTCGGTGAGCAGGGCGAAGTAGTCCTGGAGCCAGGTGGCCGTGAAACGCTCCATGAACTTCGTGGACTGGCGCAGCTCCACCTGGAACACGACCGCGAGGTCGGCGTTGCCCGAGAACAGGCTCAGGTGGTGCTCCGCGACGACCCTGAGCCGCGCGGCGGCGCCCTTGGTCCGTCCGACCTCCTGGCGCGCGCGCGCGATGTGCTCGGCCATCACCTCGTCGAAGAGCGAGACGAGGATGTCCTCCTTGTTCCGGAAGTAGAGGTAGATGGTGCCGTCGGCGACGCCCGCCTTGCGGGCGATCTCCGACACCCGGGCCCCGAAATAGCCCTTCCGCGCGAAGACCTTGACGGCGGCCTCCAGGATGCGCCCGCGCTTGTCGTCGCTCCGCTTCCGCGCCATGTCGATGAATGAATCGCCATTCAGTATCGGCGCGGTGCGAAGGCGCTGTCAAGACTCCGCGGGCGCGTTGCTCCCCGCGCTACGGCTGGCATACTCTCTAGCCTCCAAGGGATGAACGCGCCGCCCGTCGTCTTTCTCGGTCTCGGTTCGAACGTCGGCGATCGCGAAGCGAACCTCGCCATGGCCCGCGAGCGTCTCGCGGCCCGGGGCTTCCGCGAAAGCGCGGCCAGCGCTCTCTACGAGACGGAGCCCGTGGGCGGACCGCCCCAGGGCGCCTTCCTCAACCAGGCGATCGGCGGCGGCGAGGAGCTCGCCGTCCGCGGGCTGCTCGAGGCCTGCCTCGCCATCGAGCACGAGCTCGGCCGGGTGCGGCGCGAGCGCAACGGCCCGCGCACCCTGGATCTCGATATCCTTATGTATGGCGCGCTCGTGAGCGACGACCCCGGCCTCGAGGTGCCGCACCCGCGCATGCAAGAGCGCCGCTTCGTGCTCGTGCCTCTCGCCGAGATCGCGCCCTCCTTCCGGCACCCGCGCCTCGGCCTGTCCGTCGCCGAGCTGCTGGCGCGCTGCCCCGACACGTCCCGGGTGGCCCGCTACCAGCCCTCGGCGGTGCGCGGCTGATGCAGTTCCACTACATCGCCGTCGAGGGCCCGATCGGCGTCGGCAAGTCGACCGTCGTCGAGAAGCTGGCCGAGCGCCTCGACGCGACCACGGTCTTCGAGGAGTGGAAGGACAACCCGTTCCTCAAGTCGTTCTACGACGCGAAGGCGGGCGCCACGTTCCAGGTGGAGCTCTTCTTCCTGCTGTCGCGCTATCGCCAGCAGCAGGAGCTGCAGCAGCGCAACCTCTTCTCGCAGTACACGCTGTGCGACTACCTCTTCGAGAAGAGCAAGCTCTTCGCGTACCTCAACCTCGAGGACTCCGAGCTGCTCATCTACGAGAAGCTCTTCACGCTCCTCTCGGAGACGGCGCCGCGGCCCGACCTCGTGATCTACCTCCAAGCGCCCACCGAGGTCCTGATCAAGCGTATCCGCTCGCGGGGCCGGCCGGAGGAGGAGAGCCTCTCGGAGGAGTACCTCGCTGAGGTCAACCGCGCCTACAACTACTACTTCTTCCACTACAACACGACGCCGCTCCTCGTCGTGAACACGACCGACGTGGACTTCGCGAAGCGCTCGTCGGATCTCGACGACCTCATGAAGCAGATCGAGACCATGGGCAAGGGCACGCAGTACTACGTGCCGATGAGTTCCCGTGGTTGACCGCCGTCGCGGCCTTCCCGGTCGCTTGACCTCGCCGTCGGGCTGCGACATGCTCAACCCGGGTTTGCAAATGGCGTCCGCACAGCGTTCCGTTTCGCGCCAGCTCGCTCTCAGCTTCGATGACGCCCCGGTCTGGGACGGACTCAGGCTCGAGGCTGCCATCGCCTCCGCCGCGACTCGCCCGGTCCGCCTCACCCTCACCGAGAACCGCTCGGTCCTCTTGTCGCTGCGCCGCGAGAAGGGCATCGTGTTCCTGCGCCTGCACCACATGTTCCTCCACGCGCCGCTTGCCGTGATCCGCGCCGTGGCCCGGGGATTGTCGCGGCGCAATCGCGGCGCCGACGGCCTGGTGCGGCGCTTCATGAACGAGAACCTGCACCGCGTGCGCAAGGCGAAGCGGCCGCTGCCGCCCCTTGTGACCTCGGGCAAGGCCCACGACCTGCGGCGCATCTTCGACGCCCTCAACGCGCGCTTCTTCGACAGCGCTCTCGAGGTGCCGCTCACCTGGGGCCGCGGCAGCGGGCGGGCCCGTCGCGGCGGCCTCACCTTCGGCAGCTACGATCCCGTGATGGCCCTGATCCGCATCCATCCCGTCCTCGACCGTCCCGAGGTGCCGCGCTACTTCCTCGAGAGCGTCGTGTACCACGAGATGCTCCACCACCACATGGGCGGCGTCCCCGACCGCGCGGGCCGCACCGTGTACCACTCGCGCGCCTTCCGCGTGGCCGAGGCCATCTATCCGCACCACCAGGCGGCCCTCGCCTGGGAGAAGGCGAACCTGCCGCACCTCTTGCGGGCCAGCCAGGCGCTGGATCGCGAGCGCAAGGCCGCCCGCAGCCGTTGAAGCATCTCCGCCGTCTCTGGCCCTACCTGCGGCGGCGCCGCGGGGAGCTGGCCTGGGGGCTCGTGGCGCTTCTCCTCACGACGGCGCTCTCGGTCGCCTCGCCCTGGGTGCTGCGGCGGGCCATCGACGACCTCACCCTCGAGATCACCCGCGGCAAGCTGTGGCAGTACTCCGCGGCGATCGTGGCGCTCGTCGTGGTCGAAGGCATCTTCCGCTACTGGATGCGCATGGTGCTGATCGGCCTCTCCCGCGAGGTGGAGTTCGAGCTGCGCAACGACCTGTTCGCCCACCTCACGCGGCTCTCGGCGGGCTACTACAAGAGCCATCGCACCGGCGATCTCATGAGCCGCGCCACGAACGACATGTCGGCGGTGCGTCAGGTGCTCGGGCCCGGCATCATGTACACGGCCAACACGATCGCGACCTTCGTCGGCACCGTGGTGCTGATGTTCGCGATCAGCCCGCTGCTCCTGGGCCTCTCCCTGCTCCCGCTCGTGGTGGTCTCGGTGCTGGTGCGCATCGTGGGCCGCCGCATCCACGACCGCTTCGAGGACGTCCAGTCCCAGCTCTCCGACATCACGGCCCTCGTCCAGGAGAGTCTCTCGGGGATCCGCGTCGTACGCTCCTACGCCCAGGAGCCCCACGAGATCGCGAAGTTCGAGGCGGCGAACCAGGAGTTCCTGCGGCGCAACGTGCGCCTGATCCGGCTCTTCGGCAGCCTCTACCCGGGCATCCAGCTGCTCATGGGGACGGGATCCCTGCTCATGATGTGGCTGGGCGGCTCCATGGTCGTGTCCGGCCGGATCACCCTCGGCGACTTCGTGGCCTTCGGCGTGTACCTCGCAATGCTGCACTGGCCGATGATCGCCCTGGGCTGGGTCGTGAACCTGTTCGAGCGTGGCGAAGCGTCGATGGGGCGCATCGCGGAGATGCTCGAGGCCCCTGTCTCGATCGACGACGCGGCGGCTCGCCCGGGACCGGCGATCCGTGGCGACGTGGAGTTCCGCGGTCTCAGCTTCGACTACGACGGCGTTCCCGTGCTCCACGACATCAGCCTCGACGTGAAGGCCGGCACGACGGTCGCGATCGTCGGTCCCACCGGCTCGGGGAAGAGCACGCTCGTCTCGCTGCTGCCGCGCCTCCACGAGGCGCCGGCGGGCAGCGTGCGCATCGACGGCCGCGACATCCGCGAGGTGCCCCTCGCCCAGCTCCGCGGCGCGATCGGCTTCGTGCCCCAGGAGACGTTCCTGTTCTCGGACACGGTGGGCGGCAACGTCGCCTTCGGCGTCCCGCCGGCCGAGGCGACCCCCGAGCGCATCGCCTGGGCCGCCGAGGTGGCGCAGCTCGCCAAGGACATCCGCGACTTCCCTAAGGGCTTCGACACCGTGGTGGGGGAGCGGGGCATCACGCTCTCCGGCGGCCAGAAGCAGCGCACGGCGGTCGCGCGCGCCCTCGCGGTGGATCCGCGCATCCTCGTGCTCGACGATTCGCTCGCCGCGGTCGACACGGAGACGGAGGAGCAGATCCTCCACGGCCTGCGCAGCGTGCGTTCCGGCCGCACCACGTTCCTCGTCTCGCACCGGGTCTCGACGGTGAAGGACGCCGACGTGATCCTCGTCCTGCGCGAGGGCCGCCTCGTGGAGCGGGGCACCCACGAGGAGCTCGTGGCCGGCGGCGGCTTCTACGCCGACCTCAACCGGCGCCAGCTCCTCGAGAAGGAAGTCGAGACCGCGTGAGCGCCGAGCTCGAGAGCGACGACCTCACCGAGAAGACCTACGACAGCCGCCTGCTCCGGCGCCTGCTGCGCTACCTCGGGCCCTACAAGGCGCCCGTCGCCGCGTCCTTCGTCCTGATCCTGTTCATGGCCGGGCTCGATCTCGCGGGCCCCTACCTCACCAAGATCGCGATCGACGACCACATCTCGAAGGGCGACACGCGCGGCCTCGTGCGCGTCGCGGGGCTCTACGGAGTGACGCTGCTGCTGGCCTTCGCGGTGCGCTTCGGCCAGGTCTTCATCCTGCAGCTCACGGGCCAGAAGATCATGCTCGACATGCGGCGGCAGATCTTCGGGCACATCCAGAAGCTCCACGTCGGCTACTTCGACAAGCATCCCGTGGGCCGCCTCATCACCCGCGTCACCGGAGACGTCGACGCGGTGAACGAGCTCTTCACATCCGGGGTCGTCACGGTGTTCGGCGACCTGTTCACGCTCCTCGGCATCATGGGCGTGATGCTCGCCATGAACTGGCGGCTCGCCCTCGTCACCTTCGCCGTCCTCCCGCTCTTCTTCATCGTGACCGACTGGTTCCGGCGCGGCGCGCGCCAGTCGTTCCGCGAGGTCCGGCGCTGGGTGGCGAAGATCAACGCCTTCCTGCAGGAGAACATCACCGGCATGCCGGTGGTCCAGCTGTTCCGGCGCGAGGCGCGCAACCAGGCCGCATTCTCGGCCATCAATCGCGGCCACGCCGATGCCAACATGCGCTCGATCTTCTTCTACGCGGTGTTCTACCCGGCGATCGACCTGCTGGCGGCTGTGGCGATCGCCCTCATCCTCTTGTATGGCGGCGGCCGGGTCCTGTCCGGCGCCCTCACGATCGGCGCGCTCGTCGCCTTCGTCCAGTACTCCGAGCGCTTCTGGCGCCCGATCTCGGACCTGTCCGAGAAGTTCAACATTCTCCAGTCCGCCATGGCTTCGTCGGAGCGCATCTTCCTGCTCCTCGACACCCCGCCCGAGATCGTCGCCCCCGTCTCGCCCACGGCGTTGCCCGACGTGCGCGGGCGCGTCGCTTTCGAGAACGTCAGCTTCGCCTACAACCCCGGCGAGTGGGTGCTGCGCGACATCGACTTCGCGGTCGAGCCCGGCCGCAGCATCGCCCTCGTGGGAGCCACGGGGGCCGGCAAGACCTCGATCATCAGCCTGCTCACGCGGTTCTACGACGTCCAGCAGGGCCGCGTGACCCTCGACGGCGTCGACGTCCGGGCGCTCGACCCGGAGCGCCTGCGGTCGTCGCTCGCCCTCGTGCTGCAGGACGTGCACCTTTTCAGCGGCACGATCGCATCCAACATCCGCCTCGGCTCCGCGATCTCCGACGAGAAGGTGCGGGCCGCCGCCGAGGCCGTCCACGCCCATCGCTTCATCCAGAAGCTGCCCGGCGGCTACGACGCCGAGGTCAAGGAGCGGGGCGCGACGCTGTCCACCGGACAGAAGCAGCTGCTCTCGTTCGCCCGCGCCCTCGCCCACGACCCGCGCGTGCTGATCCTCGACGAGGCGACGTCGTCGGTCGACACGGAGACCGAGCAGCTCATCCAGGACGCGCTGCGGGTGCTGCTGAAGGGCCGCACCGCGATCGTGATCGCCCACCGGCTCTCGACGATCCAGAACGTCGACGAGATCCTGGTGATGCACAAGGGCCGCATCCGCGAGCGCGGCACCCACGCGGCGCTGCTCGCCGAACGAGGTCTCTACTGGCGCCTGTACCTGCTCCAGTACAAGGACCAGGAGCTCCTGGCTACTTGATGTAGCCGAGCGCCCGCAGCTGCTCGAGGCGCTCGTTCTCGTCGTCGCCCGTGTCGGCGGCCGGCGCCGCGCCGGTGCGGGCGGCGAGCCACTCGGCCGTGTCGTGGGTGGCGATCGGCGCCGGCCGCTCTGTGCCCGGCAGCGGCGTCAGCACTCCCTCGAGGGCGCGGCCGTCCATGTCGAGACCCACGGGAATGCCGACGAGCGCGAGCAGCGTCGGGGTCACGTCGAGGATCGAGCCGACGCGCCGGAGGTCGGAGCGCGTCAGGCGCTCCGGGGCCGGGCCCCCGGCCGCGCGGATGTTGGTGCCGGCCGCGAGGAAGAAGGCGTCCGGTCCGTCCTCGTGCCCCCACGGCCGGAAGCCGTGGTCCGAGACGAGGATGACCGTGCTCTCCTTCGGCATCGCCGCGATCAGCCGGCCGACCGCGGCGTCCGCGCCCTGGTACGTGCGGTGCAGCACGCGCACCGCCCACCCGTCGGCGCCCTGGGGCTCGAGGGCGCGCCAGTACGCGCCGCCGAAGAGGCCGTTCCCGATCGTCCCCGGGGCCATGCGCGGCCCGATGCGCCGGCCCGTGGGCCCCGCGAAGAGGCGCCCGGGAAAGGAGCGCGGGCGCGCGGTGGGCCAGAAGCGATGGGCCAGGACGTCGGTCGAGCCGAAGTACACCGCGAGCACGTCGGGCGCTCCGGCCATCGCCAGGCGTGTCGCGATCCGCTCGTAGATCGTGTCGGCGCGGTAGGCCCAGGCGCTGGCGTCGACGATCGCCCGGAGCCGCTCGGGCGGATGCTCGCTCGAGGTCTCGAGGCGCTCCCGCACGATGCCGTCGAGGTCCCGCTCGACCTCTTCCACCGTGGCGAAGATCTCCGCCTCGCGCTCGGGCGGGAAGACCTGCTCGGCGATGCCCGGCAGGAGCGCCCCCTTGAGCGTACGCTTCGATTGCCGGTTCTCGCGGGTGTTGGTCTGCGCGACCATCACCCCGTTGACCGGCTCGACCGGGTGCGTCACGAACCAGCCGACGGTGTCGACGCTCCGGCCGCGCTCGCTCAGGATGTTCCAGAACGCCTTCGTCTTCCGATCCGTGCTCGCGTAGAAGACCGGCGGCTTCTGCTGCTTCAGGAAGTCGTAGATGCCGTGCTTGTCGACGTCCTTGCCGGTGCCGATCGAGGTCCACAGGGCCGGGGAGACGCGTCCCGGGAACGTCTCGAGGGTGCCGTAGGCTCCCCGCCGCAGGAGCGAGGCGATCGCGGGAAGCTTGCCCTCGCGGAGCAGCGGCAGCACGCCGTTCCACTCGAAGCCGTCGAGGCCGATCAGGAGGACGGGGGCACGCGCGAAGCCCTCGCGCCCGGGCGCCGGCGGCGGCGCCGCGCAGGCGGCGAGGGCTGCGAGAGCCAGCGTGGCCCAGGCACGAGATCTCACCGCGGCCTCCGCGTGAGCAGCGCGATCTCGCCGGCGTCGAGGGCCCGCCAGCGTCCCGGCGCGAGCTCGCCGAGCCCGAGGGCGCCGATGCGGACCCGGACCAGGTCGATGACGTCGTGGCCGATGGCCGCGCACATCCGTCGCACCTGGCGATTCTTGCCTTCCGTCAGCACGATCTCCAGCCAGGTCGAGCCGTCCTTCGACGTGCCCAGGGGCCGCACCCGCGCCGGCCGCGTGAGAATGCCGTCGTCGAGAGGGAGCCCGTCGCGCAGCGCTCGGAGCGAGGCGGCGTCGGGCACGCCGGCCACGCGCGCGTGGTAGGTCTTGGGCACGTGGCACTCGGGGCTCGTGAGGCGCTCCCCCAGCCGGTGATCGTTCGTCATCACGAGCAGGCCCGCGCTGTCGCGATCGAGGCGACCCACGGGGAAGACCCAGCGCGCGACGTCGCCGAGCAGCTCGTAGACGGTGGCGCGGCCCCCGGGATCGGTACGCGACGTGATGTAGCCCGCCGGCTTGTGGAGGGCGAGGACCAGGCGCTCGGACGTGTCCGAGACGAGCCGGCCGTCCACCGTCACGCGATCGGCCCGGGGATCGAGGCGCCGCTCGGGGAAGCGCACGACGTGGCCGTTCAGCGCGACGCGTCCCGCCTCGATCCAGCGCGACGCCTCCGCGCGCGAGCACACCCCGAACTTGGAGAGGGCGCGGGCCAGCGAGACGCGGCCCTTCAGCTCTCCCGGCGCCTGCTTCGGCGGGCGGCCGCCGGGCGCGCCCCGGGGCGGCCTCGTCACTCCGGCGGCTTCAGGTCCCCGAGGGCGAACGTCATCTGGCCCTCGCACACGACCTTGCCGTCGACGCGCGCGACGCCGCGCAGGCTGCCCATCGCCTTGCGCAGTCGCAGCACCGTTCCCTCCAGGAAGACCTGGTCTCCCGCGGTCACGGGGCGGCGGTAGCGGACCTTGTCGATGCCCATGAAGTAGATGAGGCGGGACTGGTTCTCGGGCTTCGCGAGGATGAGCACGGCGCCGGCCTGGGCCATCGCCTCGGTCAGGATCGAGGCCGGCATCACGGGGACGCCGCCGGGGCCGGCGATGAAGTAGCGCTCGTTCGCCGACACGTTCTTGATCCCCACGATGCGCTTGTCGGGCTCCAGCTCGACGACCCGGTCGACCAGCAGGAACGGGTGCCGATGGGGGAGGATCTTCTTGATGTCCTCGATCTCGAGCGGGAGCTTCGGGGTCGCGGGGTCGGCCATGGCCGTCGAGTTTACTTCTGATAGCATTGCGTCGTCTTGCGCCAGCGCGGTCCCACCAAGCCCTCCTCGCTTCCGAGCGACATCCTGGCCGAACTCCTCCCCATCGTTCGCGAGGTGAGTTCGGTGCTGGATCCCGAGGCCCTGCTTCCGACCATCGCGAAGCAGCTCCGGCGCATCGTGGACTTCAAGATCATCGACATCTTCCTGCCCGGGCCCGACGGTGTTCTCGCGGCGGCCTTCGTGGAAGGCGCCGACACCGACGCCGTCTCGCACCTGCGGATTCGCTCCGGCGAGGGCATCGTGGGCTCGGCGGCCCTGATCCGCGAGCCGATCTTCGTGCCGGACGTCTCCAAGGACCCGCGCTACATCGCGGTCATCCCGGGAGTCGTCTCGGAGCTCGCGATCCCGCTGATCCACCGCGATCGGCTGATCGGCGTCCTGAACGTGGAGGGGCCGGATCCGAAGGCCTTCACGAGCGATGCGATCGCCGCCCTCGAAGTGCTCGCCGGCCACATCGCGACCGCCATCGAGAACGCGACCCTGTACCGTGAGACGCGCTGGTACGCGGGGCTGCTGGCGACGCTCTACGAGATCGGCAAGGAGACCTCGTCGATCCTCGACCTCGACGAGCTGCTCTCACGGGTGGCCGAGATCGTGAAGCGCGTCATCGACTACGACATGTTCGGCATCCTGCTCCTCGACGAGGAGCGCAAGGAGCTCGTGCTGCGCAAGTCGGTGCGCTTCTCGCAGTTCCCCGAGAAGCGCCGCATCAAGGTGGGCGAGGGCCTGTGCGGCACCGCGGCGCTCTACAAGGAGCCCGTGCTCGTGGGCGACGTGACCAAGGACCCGCGCTACCTCGACCTCATCCCCGGGACCCGTTCCGAGCTCGTGATCCCCCTCGTCCACAAGGACCGCTGCGTGGGGGTCTTCGACCTCGAGTCCCCGGTGCCCGACCGCTTCACGGAGGAGCACGTGAAGATCCTCACGCCGCTCGCGGCCCAGGTGGCGGTGGCGATCGAGAACGCGTCGCTCTACGAGGAGATCCGCAAGAAGGAAGCCCGGGTCCAGAAGGAGCTCAAGATCGCCCAGGGCATCCAGCACGGCCTGTTCCCCGAGGAGTTCCCCGCGGGCCCGGGCTGGAGCGCCTCGGCGCACTTCGCCCCGGCCCGCGAGCTCGGCGGCGACCTCTACGACTTCTACGACATCGGGGACAACGTCCTGGGCCTCGCGGTCGGGGACGTCGCGGGCAAGGGCGTGCCGGCGGCCCTGTACGGCGCCTTCGCGTCCGGCACGGTTCGCGCCCGCGCCTTCGAGCGTCGCCTGCCCGCCGATCTCCTGGAGCGCGTCAACCGCACCCTGCGCCGGCGCGGCGTCGAGGGCTTGTTCTGCACGCTCACCTACGCGCTCTTCGACTTCTCCGCGCGCACCCTGCGCCTCGCGAACTCGGGCGTGCCCTACCCGATCCACTACAGCGCCGCGACCAAGCGCTGCGAGGCCATCCAGATCGCCGGCATCCCCCTGGGGGCCCTCGACCACTCCTCCTACGACGAGAAGACCGTCGTGATCGAGAAGGGCGACGTCTTCGTGTTCCACACGGACGGCGTGAGCGAGGCCTGGAACGGGCGCGAGGCCTACGGCACGGAGCGCATGCTGGCCGTCGTCGAGCGGCACGCGGCCGAGCCCGACCTGGGCACGAGGATCATGGACAGCCTGGCGGCGTTCATGGTCGACGCCGAGCCCAGCGACGACATCACCCTCGTCGTCGTGCGCGTGACCTGAGCCGCGTTAGGATTGCCGGGCGCCGGACCTTCGGGGGGCCGACGGAGGCGTCACATGCTGACCGACCTGCGTTTCGCCGTTCGGGCTCTCTTGCGACGCCGCGCCTTCTCGGCCGTGGCGGTGATCACGCTGGCCCTGGGCATCGGCGCCAACGCCACGCTCTTCAGCCTCGTGCACGGCGTGCTGTTGCGCCCGCTGCCGTACCGCGCGCCCGAGCGCCTCGCGATCCTGTGGCACGAGTTCGGTCACGGCGCCCAGTTCCTGCCGGCCATGCACCCGCTCGACTATCGCGACTATCGCGACCGCAGCCGGCTCTTCGAGGGCTTCACGATCGCGGCCGGCCGCGAGGAGAACCTGGGCGGCACGACGGACCCGGAACTCGTGGACGTCGGGCTCGTGTCCGCGGACTTCTTCCCGTTCCTCGGCGTCGAGCCCGCGCTCGGCCGGCAGTTCCGCGCGGAGGAGGACGTGACGGGAGGCCCGGCCGTGGCCCTGCTCAGCCACGAGATCTGGAAGCGCCGCTTCGGCGGAGACCGCGGCGTCCTGGGCCGCACCATGGACCTGGGCGGCGTCTCGTACCAGATCGTCGGCGTGCTCCCGGAAGGCTTCCGCCTCCTGCTCCCCGCCGAGGCCTTCCGCCTGCGCCATTCGGACGTGTGGCGCCCCGCCCAGATCGACTGGGCCCATCTGCCACCGCGCAACTACACCGGCTACACCGTGTTCGGACGGCTGAAGGCCGGCGTGAGCTTCGCGGCCGCGCAGGAGGAGCTCGCCTCGATCGCCGCTGCGCTGCGCCGCGAGCATTCCGAGCACGCCGCGTCCAGCCTGCGCGTCTCGCTCACCGCGTTCCAGGACGACGTCGTGAAAGGCGTGCGGCGCGGCCTGCTGGTGCTGATGGCCGCGGTCGGCTTCGTGCTCGCGATCGCCTGCGCGAACGTGGCGCTGCTGCTGCTCGCCCGCGGCCAGGGCCGCGAGTCCGAGCTGCTCCTGCGCACGGCAGTGGGCGCCAGCCGTTGGCGCATCGCGCGCCTCGTCCTCGCCGAGAGCCTGGTGCTGGCCTTCGTCGGCGCGACGCTCGGGATCGCTCTGGCGCTCGGTGGCCTCCATGTCGTGCCTGCCCTGACCGCCGGCAATCTTCCCCGCTCCCAGGGCCTGGGCATCGACGCGGCGGTGCTCGCCTTCGTGGTGGGGCTGTCGGTTCTCTCGGCGCTGATCTTCGGGCTGGTCCCGGCGCTGCAGGCGTCGCGTACCAACCTGGCCCAGGGCTTGCGCCAGGGCGCCGTGCGCAGCGGCACTCCCGCCTGGCGTCGCGTGCGCGACGGGATGGTGGTGGCCCAGATCGCCCTCAGCCTCGTGCTCGCCGTCGGTGCCGGCCTGATGGTGCGCAGCTTCCGGGCGCTCGGCGCGTCCCATCCGGGGTTCGACCCGCACGCGACCCTGACGCTGCGGGTCTCGGTGCCGCGCGGCGTCCTGACGAACCCGGAGACGACCTCCGGCTTCCATCGCGAGCTGGAGCGTCGGCTGGGGGACATCCCCGGCGTCACGTCGGTCGGCGCGGTGAGCCTCTTGCCGCTCACGGGGCGCGGGCCCCTGCAGCCCTACGCCTACGACGCCGAGACCGCCCGGGAGTGGGAGAGCGTCTCGGCCGATCACGTGTGGATCACTCCCCACACGATGGACGCCCTGGGAGCGACTCTCCTCGCCGGCCGCACGTTCACCGCCGACGAGATGGACCCGGGCCGCCGGCTCATCGTCATCGACGACACGCTGGCCGCGAAGGCCTTCGCGGGCCGCGACGCCGTGGGTCAGTCGCTGCAGCTCGAGCCCGAGGCGAAGCCGGAGAGCTTCTTCGAGGTGGTCGGCGTCGTGGGCCACGTGCGACTCCACGACCTGACGCGACCCCTGCTGCCGCAGATCTACTCGCCGCTGCCGGGGGAGCGCTTCAGCCTGGTCCTGCGGACGGACCGCACGCGTCCCGAGGAGCTGGCCGCCGCCGTGCGCGCCGAGCTGCTCTCGATGAACCCGGGGATCGCCATCGAGAGCCTGCAGCCCTTCGAGTCCGTCGTGGGCCGTGCCCTGGGGCCCATGCGCCTCGCGATGACGCTGATGTCGGCGTTCGGCCTGCTGGGTCTCGGGCTCGCCGCAGTCGGGGTGTACGGCGTCTTCTCGTTCGCGGTGGCCGAGCGAACCCGCGAGATGGCGATCCGCCAGGCGCTCGGCGCGTCGCCGCGGTCGATCCGCCGCCTCGTGGTCGGGGACGGCGCGCGCCTCGTGGGGATCAGCCTGCTGCTGGGAGGACTCGTCGCGGCCGTCCTCAGCCGGAGCCTCGCCTCGTTGCTCTACGAAGTGGCCCCGCTCCACGGCCCGACCTACGGGGTCGCGGCCGCGGTGCTCGCGAGCGTGGCGCTGCTCGCGGCCTGGATCCCGGCCCGCCGCGTGTCGCGCGTCAACCCCATCGAGGCGCTGCGCGAGGGCTGAGGCCGCTAGGGATAGAGGATGATCTTCGCCGCTTCGCCGGCGCGGAGCAGGTCCATGCCCTTGTCGATCTCCGCCAGGGGCAGGGTGTGGGTGATGAGGGGCCGCAGGTCGACCTTGCCGGAGCGCAGCAGCGCCTGGCCCTGATACCAGGTCTGCCACATCCGCCGTCCGTTGATGCCGAGCACCGTCGCGCCCTTGAAGACGATGTCCTCGGCCAGGTCGATCGTCACGGGCTGCGAGGGGATGCCCAGCAGCGACGCGCGGCCACCCGAGCGCAGCATCTTGAAGGCCTGCCGCACGCCGTCGGGATGTCCGCTCATCTCCAGGACGACGTCGACACCCTTGCCGTCGGTCTCGGCCTTCACGACCGCGACCGCGTCTTCCTTCGTGGTGTCGATCACGCGATCGGCGCCCATGCGCTTCGCGAGGGCCAGGCGATACGGGCGGATGTCCGTGGCGAACACGCTCCGCGCGCCGGCGGCGCGCGCCACCGCGACCGCGCAGCAGCCGATCGGGCCGGAGCCCACCACGGCGACGCTCAAGCCCGTGATCTCTCCCGACAGCGTCGTGTGCACGGCGTTGCCGAAGGGATCCTGGATGGCGGCGACCTCGATCGAGATCGACGGGTCCATGGGATACACGTTCGTCTCGGGGATCGCGACGTATTCGGCGAAGCAGCCGGGACGATCGACGCCCACGATCGACACGTTCTCGCAGATGTGGGCGTTGCCGGTGCGGCACTGGTAGCAGGTACCGTCCGCGATGTGGCCCTCGACCGAGACGAACGCGCCGACCTCGGTCTGCGTGACGGCGGCGCCGACCTGCTCGACCTCGCCGCAGAACTCGTGGCCGAAGACGAGCGGGGGCCGGATGCGGCCCTGGGCCCACTTGTCCCAGGAGACGATGTGGAGGTCGGTGCCGCAGATGCTCGCGGCCTTGACCCGGACGAGCACGTCGCGGGGGCCCAGGCCCGGGATCGGCACACGGGTCACCGTGCACCCGGGCTCCGGAGCCGGTTTCAGCACGGCCAGCATGGTTCCGGTCATGTGCGGCTGCCCTCCGGACGCGCCCCTGAAATGCTTCGAGCGGCGAGAGTTATACGGCCGCGGCTCCGGCCGTGTCAACCGCGCGTGCGCGGCACCCTCGACGGAACGCCCTGGCGCGCCCTATACTGGCGCGCTTTCAAACCCCATGCTCCTCCGATTTCTTCAATTTGCCCTGGCGGCAGCGTTTCTCACAGGCCCGCAGGCCGCGTCAAGGGTGCCGCAGTTCTCGAGCGGCAGCAACCTCGTCGTGCTCTCCGCGACCGCGGTCGACAAGGGCGGCCGTCCCGTCAGCGGATTGAAGGCGAAGGACTTCCGCATATTCGAAGACGGGCGACCCCAGCCCATCGCACACTTCGCGCTCGGTCACGAGGCTGCGGCACGGATCCTGCTTCTTGTCGATGCCAGCGGAAGCATGAACGCAGAACTGAAGACGGCCAGCTCGAAGATGGTAGCCCTCCAGATCCTGGCGGCCCTGGATCCGGCGGACGAGGCGGCCCTGGCCGGGTTCGACCAGAAGTACTGGGGCGTCGTGAAGTTCACCACCGACCGCCAGCAGATCACCGACGCCTTCGGCGAGCTCGAGCCCTTCGGCTCCACCGCCCTCCATGACGCCCTCGACCACGCGGCCCGCGACCTCGCGAGCCACGGCGAGGGCCGCCGAGCCGTGGTGGTGATCACCGACGGCGTCGATACGTCGAGCCAGAAGACGGCCGAGCAGGCGATCGCCAGCTCGCAGGCCCTGGACGTGCCGATCTACGCCGTCACGGTGCTCTCGCCCCTCGACGATCCCGAGTCCTCGCTGTTCACCGGCCACCAGAGGCCGGCAGCGGCCACCACCGGTTCCGCCACCCTCGCGCGCTACGCGGAGCTTTCCGGAGGCGCCGCGTTCCGCGTCAGCGATTTCAAGGGCTTGAAGGAGGCCACGACGCAGATCGTGTCCGAGCTCAAGCAGCAGTACCGCCTGGGCTACGAGCAGCCGTCGGGCCCGGCCCGGTTTCGCCGCATCGAGGTCCGCGCCACCCGCAAGGGGGTGGTCGTCAAGACCCGCAGCGGCTATGTCCCGCAGTCCTGAATTCGTAGGGCGTACCCCGGCGCGAGCTTGTTCGCTGGCTGGGCGGAATCGATGCCTTGTCATCGAAGAGACAGGAGGTCGTGAGTGAAGGGTTTCATTCTGCCGTGCCTCGTGGCGAGCCTCGCCGTGACGGGTTGCGCCACCAAGAAGTACGTCGCGCGTGAAGTCGGCGGCGTCAACCAGAAGGTCGACGCGGTCTCGGTGCAGGTCGAGCAGACCCAGGAGCGCGTGAAGCGCAACGAAGTCCGCATCGACGAGGTCAACCAGACGTCGCAGGCCGGCATCGCCGAGGCCAAGGGCTCCGCCCAGCAGGCCCTGGTGAAGGCCACCGACGCCGAGAAGGCCGCGAAGGGCAAGCTGATCTACACGGTCACCCTGTCGAACGACAAGGTCACGTTCCCCGTGAACCGCGCCGTCGTCAGCGACGAGGCGAAGGCCCTCATCGACGAGGCGATCGCGCAGCTCAAGGCCGAGAACAAGGGCGTCTTCTTCGAGATCGAGGGCCACACGGACGCCACCGGTCCCGAGGAGTACAACGTGAAGCTCGGCGAGGACCGCGCCATGGCCGTGCGCAACTACCTCCACGACCAGCATGGCATCGCCCTCAACCGCATCCAGGTGATCTCCTACGGCGAGACCAAGCCGGTCGCCGACAACAAGACCAAGGACAACCGGGCCCAGAACCGCCGGGTCGTGATCAAGGTCCTCGAGTAGATTCCCTTCCGAAGGGGAGCCCGGGGAATACCCGGGTTCCCCGCGTCGTATCCGCGTGGGGCGTGTCACGGAGCTTCTGACGAGCGAAGCCGATCCCGTCGAGCGAGATCTCCTGCGCAAGGCCGCAGGGGGCAACCTGTTCGCCTTCGAGGAGATCGTCCGCCGGTATCAGAGGCGGGTCTATGGCGTCGCGCTCCGGATCGTGAGGCGACACGACGTGGCGGACGACGTGGCTCAGGAAGCGTTCATTCGGGCCTGGAAGGCCCTCGACACCTTCGACCTCGAGCGCCCGTTCGGGCCGTGGGCGTGTCGCATCGCCGCGAACCTCGCCGTGAATCACGTGCGGTCCCCGCGCGCCCGCGAAGAGGGGCTTCCCGAAGGCCACGCCGAGCAGCCGGCCGTGTCCCAGGATCCCTTGACCGGTGTCCTCGACGCAGAGGCGCGGGACGTGCTGGCGCGAGCCCTCGAGTCGTTGCCGGGCGAGCAGCGCGCCGTGTTCGTGCTTCGCGTCTACGAGGAGCAGTCCTACAAGGAGATCGCCGAGGGCCTCGGCTTGTCGATGGGCACTGTGATGAGCCGCTTGTCGCGAGCCCGGGAGAAGCTGCGTCTCGCCCTGGCGCCGTATCTCGCCACGGGCGCGCTGCGCGCCGGAGGAGGCGAGCCGTGAGCGCCCACGTCGTCGACCGGCTCTCGGAGTACCTGGACGACGAACTGGTTCCGGCGGAGCGTGCCTCGATCGAGGCGCACCTCCGGGACTGCCCTGACTGCACGACGCGGCTCGAGGAGCTTGCCGCCGTCGACGATCTCGCGCGCGCCCTTCCGGCCGAGGCTCCGGACGGCTACTTCACGGACTTCTCGTCGCGCGTGAGGGCCCGAGTCGAGGCGAAGCCGGCCCAGCGCGCACCGTTCCGGCTCCCGGCGTGGACCCTCGCGGCCGCCGCGGCCATCGCGCTCGGCGTCACCGTGCCGGCGCTCCTGCGGCGCCAGTCCCTCGAGCCCTCCGCCGTGCCCCATGCCGCGCCGGTTCCCACCCAGCTCGAGCCGCAGCTCCAGTCGCGGGCGCCTGCCGCGGCGGACGCACCGCCGGCACGGGAAGGCGAGAACCGGGCAGCTTCGACGGCACCCGCGCCCGCTGCTCAGGATCGGCGCCAGCGCGCCGAAAAGAGCCTGGCGCCGCCTCCGCCGCAGTCACTCGCTCCCCGGGCGCCTGCGGTCCATCAGGAGGAGTACGCCGAGCCCCACGGTCTGGCGGGAGGCGTCGCGGAGAGCCTCGAGGGCGCCTCGTCGCCCGCGGAGACGGGCCGCGACGGCGAGCGGGACGCCCTCAAGGCCGACACCGACGAACAGATGCGCGCGCTCGGCTACGTGTCGATGGAGAAGAAGGCGAAGACCGAGGCTCCGGGGTTCGCCGCGGCGGCTGGAGCCGCGGCCCCGGCTCCCAAGCGAGCCCTCGAGAGCGCGCGCAAGGACCAGCCGACGGCCGCCCTGGCGCGCACGCGCTTCGGCGAGCTCCTCGACCGGGCCGCGCCCACGGCCGCCGAGGCCCGTGCCCTGCGCGAAGCGTGGCGCGTCCACGCGAGCCTCGCGTCGGGCGGCGAGGCCGACGAGGCGCGTGTGCGGGTCCTCGAGGTCGGAGCGCAGGCCTACCGACTGGGCCGTGACGGAGCGGACCTGGCTCTGCTGGAGAAGGACACGGCCGCCTACCTGGCTCGGCCTGATGCGCTCCAGGCGGCCCGGGCGCGCGCGGCCCTGCAGAGCGTCCGCGGCGACCGGCCTTGAACGGCTAGCGCGTCTCGGGCAGCTCCCGTGCGGCGAGCTTGCTGTGCTTGAAGCCGTAGAGGAAGTAGAAGACGATCCCGATCACGAGCCAGATCCCGAAGCGCTCCCAGGCCTTCACCGGCAAGCCGGCCATGACGTACAGGCAGGACAGCGCGCCCAGCGGAGCCACGAACCACACCCACTTCACGCGGAACGGCCGCGGGCGATCGGGCTCCTTGATGCGCAGGGCGAGGACGCCCAGGCAGACGACCAGGAACGCGAACAGCGTGCCGATGTTCGTGAGGTCGTAGGTCTCGTCGCGGCCCAGCACCGTCGAGGACACGGCCACCACGATACCGGTCAGGATCGTCGTGACGTGGGGCGTCTGGTACTTCGGGTGGACCTTGCGGAACCACGGCGGCAGCAGTCCGTCGCGGCTCATCGAGAAGAAGATGCGGGGCTGGCCCATCTGGAAGACGAGCAACACGGCGGTCATGGAGATCGTCGCGCCGAGGGAGATGATCGCCTGGCCCCAGGTGATGCCCGCGATCTCGAAGGCCTTCGCGAGGGGATCGGCGCCGCTCAGCTGCTTGTACGGCACGAGGCCGGTCGCGACGGCGCCGACGATCACGTAGATGACCGTGCACAGGGCCAGGGAACCCAGGATGCCTATGGGCATGGCCTTCTGGGGCTCCTTCGTTTCTTCAGCGGCCGTCGAGACCGCGTCGAAGCCGATGTAGGCGAAGAACACGATGGCGGCGCCCTGGTGGACGCCCTTCCAGCCGTTGGGGGCGAAGGGGTGCCAGTTGGCCGGGTCGATGTAGAAGACCCCGACGCCCACGAACAGCACCAGCACCGCGAGCTTCAGCACGACCATCGCGTTGTTGACGTTCGCGCTCTCCTTCACCCCGATCACCAGCAGCCAGGTGATGAGCGCCACGATCGCCATGCCCGGCAGGTTGATCGCGATGTGGTGGCCGAAGAGCAGCGGCAGCTCGCCCATGCGCTCGGGGTGCGCCGCCGCCACGTCGCGGTAGCTCGTGGCGAGCCAGTAGGGGAAGTGGATGTCGAAGACCCTGAGGAACGAGCAGAAGTAGTCCGACCAGGCGATCGCCACCGCGGCGTTGCCCACGGCGTATTCGAGGATCAGGTCCCAGCCGATGATCCAGGCCACGAACTCGCCGAGGGTCGCGTACGAGTAGGTGTAGGCGCTGCCGGCGATGGGGATCATCGAGGTCAGCTCGGCGTAGCAGAGGCCGGCCAGTGCGCACACGCCGCCGAGCAGCACGAAGGACAGGACCAGGGCGGGGCCGGCGCCGTAGCGCGTCACCGTCCCGTTCGCGGCCACCTCGCCCACGGCCGCGGTGCCGATCGCGGAGAAGATGCCGGCGCCGATGATCGCGCCGATGCCCAGCATGGTGAGGTCGAAGGACGTCAGCGTCCGCTTGAGGCCGCCGGATTTCTCGGCCGCGTCGAGGGTGGCCTGGATATCCGCGACGCTCTTGGTCCGGAACAGCGATGCCATGCGGCCTCCCTGCTTTGGGTGCGGCATCATAGCGTAGAATCCGCGCTCCAAGGACGAGGTGAAGCGCCGTGCTGGTGGTGATGCGCAAGGACGCGACGGCGGCCGAGATCCAGGGCGTGATGGCCGCGATCGACGCCCGCGGATACAAGGGGCATCCGATTCCGGGCGCGCAGCGCACGGCCATCGGCATCACCGGGAACAAGGGCGCCGTCGAGGCGCCGGCCTTCGAGAGCCTGCCGGGAGTCCTCGAGGTCATCCCCGTCAGCCACGCCTACAAGCTCGTGTCGCGCGAGGTGAAGGCCGAGGACTCCGTCGTGTCGATCGGCAGGGACGTCAAGGTCGGCGCGGGCGCCCTCGTGATCGTGGCCGGCCCGTGCGCGGTCGAGTCCCTCGAGCAGACCCTCACTGTCGCCCGCGCGGTGAAGAAGGCCGGCGCGCACCTGCTGCGGGGCGGCGCCTTCAAGCCCCGCACCAGCCCGTACTCGTTCCAGGGCCTGGGGGAAGAGGGGCTGAAGATCCTGGCCGCGGCCCGCGAGGAGACGGGCCTGCCCGTCGTGACCGAGGCCGTCGACATCGAAGGCCTCGACCTCGTCGAGCACTACGCCGACGTGATCCAGATCGGCGCCCGCAACATGCAGAACTTCTCGCTGCTGCGGCGTGCCGGGCGCGCGAAGAAGCCCGTGGTCCTGAAGCGCGGCATGTCGGCGACCCTCGAGGAGTTCCTGATGTCGGCGGAGTACATCCTCTCCGAGGGCAACTACGACGTGATCCTGTGCGAGCGCGGCGTGCGCACGTTCTCCGACTTCTCGCGCAACACCCTGGACCTCGCCGTGGTGCCGGCGGTCAAGAAGATCAGCCACCTGCCGATCTTCGTGGACCCGTCCCACGGCACGGGACGCCGCGACAAGGTGGCGCCGCTCTCGCGCGCCGCCGTGGCCGTGGGCGCCGACGGCCTGATGGTCGAGGTGCACCACGATCCCGACCGCGCGCTGTCCGACGGACCGCAGTCCATCACCCCCGCGATGTTCGCGGAGCTGGTGGGCGACCTGAGGCAGATCGCGCCGGTGATCGGCCGCAGCCTGTAGCCGCGGCCGGGCTCAGGCTTCCTTGAGCTCGATGACGCCGCGGTCGAGGAGGCGGCCGAAGATCAGGATCGCGTCCTCCTCGGCCATCGGGCACAGCTTCAGGATCGACCGCACGTCCCACTGGCCGTTGACCCGCGAGAGCACGAAGCCTTCCTGGGGGTCGAAGTTCTCCTTCGTGAGGGCCGCGAAGTCCCGGGTCAGGAGCGGGATCTTCTCGAGGGGCACGCGCTTCATCGCCCGCTCGCGATTGCGCGCGTCGGAGACGGCGATCAGGCCCTTCTTCGCGTTCTGGTTGAGCCGGTCGAGGAGCAGCACGTCCTCGTAAGCCTTCATGGCCTCGTCGTAGCGGCGCTCCTGGAGGCGCTGGTAGCCGATGCCGAGCAGCTCCTTGATCGCCCCCACGGGATCCTCGGCGCCGGGCTCGAGGGGCGCGTTCTCCACCGCGATCACGTCCTGGGCGTACAGCCCGAACAGGAGCGCCGCCGTGTCGAAGTCGGTGCGGTGCATCTCGAGGGCGATCTCCGCGAGGCTCTTGCCGGCCTTGACGAGGGCCAGGGCCTGACGCTCCTCGGGCTCGTCGGCGCCGGCCTCGTTCCTCACCTTGAACGTCGTGCGCAGCGAGGGGAACGCGTTCTTGATCCGCTCCCATTCGTCGACGCGCCGGATGCCTTCGAGGATCACGTGCTGAACCGACACGTCGATGTGGAACAGGATGTTGTCGGGGATCTCGTCGTCCTTGAACTCGAAGCGTCCCTCGGGCCACAGGAACAGGTCGAAGATCGATTCCTCGGCCTTCTCGCGCAGCGCCTTCTGCAGGTCGTCCTCGGAGAGCAGGCCCTCGCCGACCAGGATCGAGCCGATGAGCCGGCCCTGGGTCTCCTGGCCGAGCAGCGCCTTGAACAGCTGCTCCTCGGTGATGTAGTGGTGGCTCACGAGGAACTGCCCCAGGGACTCGCGCGGGTCGTTCGACCACGACGAGAAGATGGCGCCTTCCCGGAACACGATGCGCTTGCGCACCGAGCGCCGCTCGAGGTGGAGGCTCCCTGCCTTACGGCCCTGGGCGATCCACTGCAGGATGTCGGGCAGCGACATCGTGAGGAGATTGCCTGAGAGTCCCATGCAGTGGTTCGTGGAGGAGGGGTCTGTTCCGGGCAGGAAGCGCTAGCTTCCCTCCCAGGACACGTCCCAGTAGAGGTAGTCGCGCCAGCTGTCGGGGGCCTTGCCGAGGCCCAGGCTCAGCGTGAGATAGGGGTGGGCGTCGGGCCGCTTCGGCTTGCGGATCAGGTGCATGCCGGCATGCTCCGCCGTCCGGTCTCCCTTCCTGCGATTGCACGGGATGCAGCAGGTCACGATGTTGTCCCAGCCCTTGTGGCCGCCGCGGGCGACCGGGATCACGTGGTCGAAGGTGAGTTGCGCCGGTGGGAAGCGATGCCCGCAGTACTGACAGCGGTGGTCGTCCCGTGCATAGACGTTGGCGCGCGAGAACGGCACGTCGGAGAAGGCCCGTTTCATACGGACGTGACGGAGGAGGCGAAGCACCGAAGGCAGCTTCACTCGCACCGTGACGCCGCGGATCTCCCGCTCGTGTACCGCAAGGACCTCGACTTTCCCCTGAAAGAGGAGCGTGATGGCTTTTTGCCATGGAACGATCCTCAGCGGCTCGTACGACGCATTGAGGACGAGCGTCTGTTCCATGGCTCGAGTCCGGAAAAAATTGTGCGCCGGGCACCAGGCACTGTCAAGGAGCGCCCCCCGGACGAAGTCGTTGACCCGCGCTGAAAGCGGCCCGTACAATCGCCTCCAAGAGCACGCGTGAGCCACGAGGTCCTTGCGTTCGGCGAAGCCCTCCTGCGGCTGCAGCCCGCGTCGGACGACCGCCTCGAGGAGGCCGGTCTCTTCCACGCCTACGTCGGAGGCGCCGAGCTCAACACCTGCTACGCCCTCGCGAGCCTCGGCCGGGACGTGGCATGGTTCTCGGTGCTCCCCGAGAACGTCCTGGGCCGTCGCGTGCTCCGCCACCTGCGGGCCTCGGGCGCCGACGTGTCCCTGGTGCGCACGGCGCCCGGCCGTCTCGGCACCTACTGGGTCGAGCACGGCCGGGAGCCCCGTTCGATCGAGGTGCTCTACGATCGGAAGGAGTCGACGGTGTGTCGCGTGCGGCGCGAGGACGCGCCCTGGGACGCGCTCAAGGCGGCCCGCATCTTCTACGTGTCGGGCATCACGCCGGCGCTCTCCCCGGCGACGCGTGAGCTCGCCTTCGAGATGGCCGAGACGGCTCGCGCGGCGGGAGTCACGGTCGCGACCGATCTCAACTTCCGCTCGCGGCTGTGGAGCGCCGGCGACGCGGCCCCCGTCCTCGAGCGGCTCGCGCGCAGCGCCGACATCGTGATCGCCACGGAGGACGACCTACGCACGCTGTACGGTCTCGAGGGAGAACGAGACGACGTGGCCCGGCGCGCCCAGGAGCGCTTCGGCTCTGCGACGCTCGTCGTGACCTGCGGCAGCGACGGCGGCGTCTCGGTGCGCCGCGGTTCGGACCAGGTGCGGCGCTGCGGTCCGTTTCCGGTGAGCCGCATCGATCGCGTCGGAGCCGGCGACGGCTTCACGGCAGGCTTCCTCTACGCGACGCTCCTCGGCCGTGAGGAGCGCGCGCTCGACTACGGTCTCGCCCTCGCGGCGCTCAAGCACAGCATTCCCGGCGACACGCTCACCACGACGCCGGCGGAGCTCGAGACGATCCTCGCGCGCGACAGCCGGGAGATCCGCCGATGAGCCGCTCGCGCCTCGCCGTCTCGTTCGGCGAGAAGCTGGCCCTGGACCTGCTCGTCGCCGAGGACGCGCCGCCGCTCGCCCAGGCCCTGGTCGTTCCCCAGGACGTGAACCTCATCCTGGGCGACGTCGAGCCCGTGGTCGACGACAGCCAGGTCGCGGAAGAGGTCGTCGGGGCGGCGGCGGGCTTCCGCCCCCGCCGGCTCGGAAGCCTCGTGATCCTGAGGCCGCGCGAGTCGCACCCCCTCGTCTTCCAGGCGATCGTCTACGACTTCAGCCGGACCCCGCCGACGTCCGAGGAGCCCGTGTTCGAGGCGCTGCTTGCTGCCCTCGAGGAGGCGCGGACGCGCGGGCTCGTGCGGATCGCGGTGCGCCCGATCGGGACGGCCCACGCCGGGCTCAGTCCCGTCGTGTTCCTGAAGCTGTTGACGCAGGTCTGCTACACGGCCGCGGAGCTCGGCACGAGCCTGAAGCGCGTATCGCTGCTGATCCCGTCGCCCGAGGAGCTCGAGCGCTACCAGGCCCTGCTGAAGGGCCTCGTCGAGAAGACCTAGCGGTCGCCGGCCGCGTGGCCGTAGGCGGCCGCCGCCCGCGACGCGTAGGCTTCCATCAGCATGTCGTCGGGCGTCGCTCCGTCCGGGTCGAACAGCACCAGGGTGCCCACGCGGGTCGTCTGGCTGGTGAGCGGCACCAGGTAGATCTCCGTCGCGGGGAAGCTCACGCCGAGCGCGCGCGCCGCCGGCGCCGCGTCCGCGGCCTTGAGCCGTGCCGTGGCCTCCGGCTCGAGCAGCCGCGTGGTCGCCTTTCCCGTGGCGGCCTCGAGCCCGTCGCCGAGCGCCGCGTCGACGAGCGCCTTGCCGTCGCGCCGGATCGCGAGCAGCCCGCCGCTGTACCTGCCGATCTGCACGGCGCCCTCGAGGATGACGCTCGCCAGCTCGCCGAGCGGCGCGCCGGCGAACACCGCCTGGTCCACCGCCACCACGCGCTCCATGAGCGCCGCGTAGCGCCGGATCTTCTCGAGGAGCCGGGCCTTCTGGATGGCGGCCGACGCGGAGAACGCCACGGCCCGGGCGCGATGCAGATCCTCTTCCTCGAACGGCTCGTCCTGGAGGCGCTCGAGGCTCAATGCTCCGATCGTCGTGCCTTCGACGAGGAGCGGGATGGCCACGGTCGTGGCGGCCGAGCCCTCCACGTTCCCGCGACGGAACAGCGTCTGCATCGTGCCGCCCGGCTCGCCCAGGGACAGCGTGCACGCGTCGTAAGCCACGATCTTCGCGAGCTGCTTCAGGACCTCTTCGATCGTCTCCTCGAGGCGGGCCTGGCGGTTGATCGCCTCGAGGACCTCGCGGAGCGTCTCGGCCTCGATGCGCCGCTTGCGCTCGAGCTCCACCGGGAGCGTCGGATCGACGCGGCGCCTTTCCCGCGCGATCTCTTCGCGGGTCGCGTCCAGGACCTCGGCTCGCAGTTCGGCGGAGACACCGGCGAGCCGCGCTTCGAGCTCCCGGAGCAGCCGCTCGGTGTTCATTCCGCGCACAGTGTAGCAGCCGAAAAGCGCACCGGCGCGACGGATGGCGGAGGGCGAGGGATTCGAACCCCCAAAGGCTTGCGCCCGGGAGCTTTCAAGGCTCCTGCCTTACCGTTAGGCTAGCCCTCCGCGCGGCTTCGGGGCCATTATCGCCGCGCTTCGGGCTTCGTGGTACGCTGTCTGTCCTTCAAGACGACCGCCCGCGGAGAGGTGCCGGAGTGGCCGAACGGGCCAGGTTGCTAACCTGTTGTAGGGGGTTAACCTCTACCGGGGGTTCGAATCCCCCCCTCTCCGCCAGACTCTAGGGCTCCTGCGGCAACGCCAGCGACGCCTGGCCGAAGAAGTAGCGCCAGCCGTTCGGCGTGCGCACGTAGGTGTCGCTGAACCAGAGCTTGCGGTCGAACGCCTTGCCGGCCTTCTGCCCCTTGATCCACAGCTTCGCGGTGACGACCGCGGTGTCGCCGGAGACGCGCACCTTCTGCGTGCCTTCGACCTCGTCCTGCTTCTCCCAGGTGATGACCTTGCTGCGCGCTTCCTCGAGCAGGTCGGCCTTCGACTGGGTCGTACCGTTGCCGAGCACGAGCGTGAAGTCGTCGGCCAGGATGCGGCCCATCGTCGCGGCGTCGTTCGCCTTCACGGCGGCCTGGTACTCGGTGTCGAGGGCGGCGACGCTGGCCGCGTCGCGTTCCGGGGACGGATCGACGGCGGAGGTCATGAGCGCTCCCGTCGCGAAAAGCATGGAGAGAAGTGAAGTGGTCATGCGGAACAGTACGGTCGCGCGCTTCGTTCTACCCGCCGTTTTCGGACATGGTCGGTCGTGCACCTCCCGGGGCGACCCGCGGTCACCCGCTCGCGGGACGTGGTTCGAAGGGGTGCAGTAGGATGGCCCCACTTTCAAGGGCGAAGGGGAGGAATCATGGCGAAGCGCATCGGGATGAAGTTCGGCGAGGCGATGGGGGTCGGCAGCGAGGACTGGCTCTGGACCGAGCCGGAGATCGCGATCGGCGAGCTGAACGGGCCGCTGGGGCAGTCCATGGCGAGCCTCATGGGACAGAGCGCCGGCTTCTCGCGCTTCTTCTGTCTCGTGGACGGCGGCAAGCAGGTGAAGCCCGTGACCCTGATGGTCCCGAAGGTGCACCTCAAGAAGACGATCGACGTCCAGATCTTCGGCGGGCCGGTGCAGGCCGGGATCGCGGACGGCGTCCTCGACGCCGTGGAGTCGGGGCTCATCCCGAAGAACCAGGTCGAGGACATCGGCATCATCTGCCTGGTGTGGATCGACCCGCGCCTGTCGACGATGAAGGACGCCGACTTCAACGAGATCTACCGCAACAACCGCTCCGCGATGAAGGAAGCGATCGAGAAGGCGCTCACGGGCAAGCCGTCGGTCAAGGACCTGTTGAAGGAAGACCGCCGCAAGCCGCGGCACATGTACTTCAACGCCGAAAAGGACCGCTGGCAGTTCTAGCGGCTACTCCGACCAGCAGCGCGCGCCGCCGTTGGCGAAGCCGGTGACGACAACGGCGCCGCGGCCGGCCAGGCGATGGGCGACGGCCGCGGCGCTCGCTTCGTCGGGAAACAGGCCGAAGACGGCGGGCCCCCACGACGACTGGCCGGCTCCGGCGGCTCCCATCGCGAGCATGTCGGCCACGAGCGCAGCGGCCGGGGCGCTCGCGAAACGATCGCCCTGGACCGGCGCGAACATCTCGCCGACCAGGACCTGGACCTCCGTCACCGCGCGGCCGAAGGACGGCAGGTCCGCCTCGGCCAGGGCCGGCAGGACGCCCATCAGAACGCGGTGCGCGATGCGCTCGACGAGCGACGCCGGCGGCGGCGGCAACTCGCGGAACGCGCGCTCCTCCGCCTGGCCCGAGAGACCGGCCTCCACCTCGGGGATCACGAGCACGGCGCGCCAGGCCTCCGGCATCGCCCGGCGCAACAGCAGGGTCGCCGGGGTCTCGCGACCGGAGCGCCGGCCGCCCTCGAGCAGGAAGCCTCCCTGCTCGAACGCCCACGTGCCGATCGCCGAGCGTTGGGCCCGACCCACGGCCGTCGCGAGGCCTGCGGCGTCGCGCGGTGTGTCGAACAGCTCCGCGAGGGCTCGCGCGGTCGCGAGCGCCAGCTGGGTGCCGGAGCCGAGGCCCGCGTGAGTCGGAATGCCGCGCCGCAGGCTGAGGTGCGCTCCGCCCGGGATGCGGTGGTATCCGAGGAAGCGGCGCGCGAACTCCGTTACCCGAAGGGCGTCCTCACCGTCCACCACGAGCGTGGCCGCCGGTCGTGCCTCGAGCCGCAGGGATGGCGCTTGCAGCGCCGCTCCGAGGCCCCCGAAGCGGCGGCCGAGATCGCCGCGCAGGTCGAGGACGCCAAGATGCAGGCGGGCGGGCGCTTCCACGACGACCATCCGGCTCAACGCCCGGTCTCGAGCGCCGTGGCCTCGGCGGCGACGAACGCCTCGAGCCGCGCCATCGCCTCGTGTTCGCGAGGCCCAGCCGTCTTGTCGACGATCACCCGCAGCCGCCGGTACTCCGCCTGGATCTCGCCGATCGGCAGCAGGCGCGTGCGGGTCGCGAGGATCGTGGCCTCGAGCACGGCTCCCCGCGCGCGGTTGTAGCCCATGAACTCCCGGCGAAAGCCGCGGTGCACCACGTCGCAGGTGAAACGCGCCCGGGGCTCGTGGGTCTCGGCGTCGCGCACCCGCAGCTCGCGCCACGAGCAGGCCGCCTCGAGCACGACGCCGCGCACGAGCGTCGCCGGCGCCGAGGGGAACGTGGGCGAGGTGAGCGCCGCCTCCACGTAGAAGAGGACGTCGTCGACGAGGTTCACGACCGCCTCGGGGCCCGCTTGCAGGTTCCGGAACGTCGCGGTCTCGCGGTAGGGCTTGAGCACGATCTGCGCGTCGGCCCATTCCACCCCCATCGGCGCGACGTTCGGCGTGCCGGCGGCGTCCACGGTCGTCACCAGGGTCTCGAGGATCATGCTGCCCGTGCGCGGCGCAGCGCGAGGAAGTTCCGGAGCAGGGCGTGACCGTGCTCGGTCAGCACCGACTCCGGGTGGAACTGCACGCCCCACACGGGCCACTCGCGGTGACGCAGCGCCATGACCTCGTCGTCGGGCGTCGTCGCCACGACCTCGAGACTCGCCGGCAGGCCGTCGCGTTCCACGATCAGCGAGTGATAGCGCGTGGCGTCGAACGGGCTCGGCAGGCCGGCGAAGATCCCCTTCCCGTCGTGATGGATGGGGGACGTCTTGCCGTGGCGTGGATGGGCGGCGCGCGTCACCCGACCGCCCAGGGCGTCGGCCAGGCACTGATGGCCGAGGCACACCCCGAGGATGGGGATCGTGGCGCCGAACTCGGCGATCACCCGGTTCGAGATGCCGGCCTCGCGCGGCGTGCAGGGGCCGGGAGACACGACGATCGCGTCGGGCTTCGAGGCCGCGATCTCCTCGAGCGTGATCGCGTCGTTGCGCTTCACGAGGGTCTCTTCGCCGAGCTCGCGCACGTAGCGCGCGAGGTTGTGGACGAACGAGTCGTAGTTGTCGATCAGCAGGATCACGAAGAGACGCCCTCGAGGGCGGCCGCCATGCCGCGGGCCTTGTCCAGGGTCTCGTCGTACTCGCGGGCGGGGTCGGAGTCGGCCACGATGCCGCCGCCCGCCTGCACGTAGGCCCGGCCGCCGGTGACGACGAAGGTGCGGATCGCGATGCTCGTGTCCATGGCGCCACCGAACGAGAGGTAGCCGAGGGATCCCGTATACACCCCGCGCCGCGTGGGCTCGAGCTCCGCGATGATCTCCATCGCCCGGACCTTCGGCGCGCCCGTGATGGAGCCGCCGGGCCACGTCGCGCGCAGCAGGTCCACGGGGCCCAGGCCCGCACGCAGCTGGCCCACGATGGTCGACACGAGGTGATGGACCGTCGCGTAGCGCTCGACGCGGCACAGCTCGGGAACCTCGACCGTGCCGTCGCGGCAGACCTTCGAGAGGTCGTTGCGCAAGAGGTCCACGATCATCACGTTCTCGGCGCGATCCTTCTCGCTCCCGGCGAGCGCCTCGCCGAGCGCCCAGTCGTGGCGCGGGCTCAGGCCCCGGGGCGAGGTGCCCTTGATGGGGCGGGTCTCGACGCGGTCGCCGGTCAGGAGCAGGAAGCGCTCGGGCGAGGCGCTCACGATCTGGGCCGGCCCGATGTCGAAGTAGCCTGCGAAGGGCGCGGGGTTGCGCTCCCGCAGCCGCCGATAGAGGGCGAACGCCGGCTCGTCGATCGGCGCTTCGAGGCGCTGCGAGACGTTGGCCTGGAAGATGTCCCCGGCCAGGATGTACTCCCGCGTGCGGGCCACCGCCGCCTCGAACCCGCCGCGCGTGAACGTCGAGACCAGCTCGGGAAGCTCCGCGACGGGATGCGTCGCCGCCCGCGGCCCTGAAAGGGGGCGTCGCGACGTCTGCGGCGCGCTGCGTGGCGGCCCGGCCAGCCGTGCCTTCACCGCGTCCGCGCGGAGCTGGGCCCGGCGCGCCGCGGCTTCGCCGCGGTCGGGGAAGCCGCTCGAGAACAGCCACGTCCTCTCGCGCTCGTGGTCCCAGGCGAGCGTCCAGTCGTAGAGCCCGAGGCACAGCTCCGGAAGCCCGAGGTCGTCGAGCTTCGGCCAGGGGAGACGCTCGAGGCGATGACCGAGGTCGTAGCCCAGGTAGCCCGCGACACCCGCCTGGAACGGCGGCAGATCCGGGAGGCTCTCGACGCGGAACGTCGCGAGGGACTCCTCGAGCGCCGCGAAAGGATCCGCGGGACCACCGCCCTCGAGGACCTGCCAGGGATCCGCCGCGAGGAACGAATAGCGCGCCGCGCCCGTGCCGGGTCGTGCGCTCTCGAGGAGCAGGGGATAGGGAAGATCGAGGAAGCGCGCGCAGGCGTCGGCCGGCGAGGGCGCGGCGTCGAGCTCGAACGCCAGGCTCAAACGCCGCGACCCTTGCGTCGCGTCGCGGCCCGTCGGCGGTCCGCCCGCTCCCGGGACGCCCGCAGGCGCGTCTCGCGCGGCCCGTGGGCGGAGACCGGCGCCTCGGGCGGCGTCAGGTAGCCCCACTGCAGCTCGGCTTCCTGGGAGTAGCTCTTGCCCAGGCGCAGCGCGAGGCTCGCCTTCTGCAGCTCCTTGCCGAGATAGAAGGCGTGGCTCGCCTCCTGTACGTCGAGCTGCGGGAAGATCTCGGAGATGTCGGTGCCGCTCACGAAGCGCTCGGCGTTGAACACGTGGATGCGCTCGCCGTCCACGAACACGCGGTAGTCGAGGTCGCGGATCTTCGTCTGCATCGCGCGCAGCTCGGCCTCACTGTACACCGCGACCGCGGCATCCCGCGCCACGAGCAGCCGGCCGTCGACGCGCTTCGGAAGCGCCTTGCGGGTGACGGCGTAGTGCATCAGGCGGCGGGCGATGTCGGCCTCGCGGACCGCCCCGCGGGCCCAGGGAATCTCGGCGGTCGTGAGGACGTGACGGATCCCGAGCTCCTGGCAGTAGCCCATGAGCAGAGCGGTGATGCCGGTCGAGTCGGCCTCGGTGAGCTCGGTGAGGTTCGCGATGCCCATCAGCATCTCGATCCTCGGAAAGCGCCGGCGCACCTCGTAGTAGCGATGGAGCGACTCGGCCGCGCCGAAGCCGATGGGATCGAGGACGGGGTCGGCGAGGAACGGGACCCCCCAGGCGTCGAGCCGCTCGACGCTGCGCTCGAGGCTGTCGATGCCGCCGCCGAAGTCGGGGATCACGACCACCGGCACGCCGACCTCGCGGGCCAGCTCGAGGTTCGAGCCGTTGACGCTCAGCACCAGCTCGGCGCCGGCCTTCACGGCCGTGCGGACCTCGGCGGCGTCGAAGCTGTCGATGCTGACCTTGTGGCCCTCGGCCCGGAGCGCCGCGACCGTCTCGCCCAGTCCCGGGAACGACGCGCCCTTGCTGCAGCCGACGTCGATCACGTCGGCGCCCTCGTCGGCGAAGCGCCGGGCCCGCTCGAGGATCTCCGGCAGGCTGAAGCGCGCGGCGTCGTTGATCTCGGCCAGGATGCGCACGTCGTGGGCGCCGTAGTCTGCGCGCACGGCCACGCCGAAGTGCTCCGGAATGCGCCGGAGGTCCTTGGGCCCCTTCTCGGTGCGGACGCCCAGCTTCTTCTCGATCACGGAGACGTCGCCCTGGGTGTGGCCCGGCAGCAGGATGAGAGCGGCCTTCCGGTCCACCTTCAGGAAGCGCGACACCCAGTCGGTCGTCATCAAGGCCGCCACGGTGATCCCGAGAACGGCCACCTCGGGCTCGACGCGGGCCGGCAGCGTCGCCAGGGTCTCGCGGAGCAGGGGCTCCGCGAGCGTGCCGGTGACGAAGACGACCTTCATTTCATGACGAACTTGTTCGGCGTGCCCTCGAGGGCGGAGCCTGGCGCGGGACGCCACAACGCGGCGTCCTCGATCTTGCGGGCCAGCTCGAAGTCGCGCTCCGTGATGCCGTTCTCCGAGTGCGTCATGAGCTTGACCGTGACCTTCGCGAACGTGACCGCGAGGTCCGGATGGTGCCAGGCGGCCTCGGCGAGGAACGCGATCTGGTTCACGAGCAGCAGCGTCGTGGGCCAGCCGTCGGTCTTGTAGCTGCGGCGTATCCAGCCGCCCTCGTACGTCCAACCGGGCAGCTCCGCGAGGCGGGCGCTCACCTGCTCTTCCGTGTAGGTTCCCAGCTTCTCTTTCGTCATGCCGTCATGATAGCTCCGCTAAGATAGCCGTCATGCCCGCGACCCGACTGCTGGTCAGCATCGTGTCGGCCGACGAGATCGCGGCGGCGCTCGCCGGCGGCGCCGACATCGTGGACGTGAAGAACCCGGCCGAAGGCGCCCTCGGAGCCCCGGCGCCGTCCTTGCTGCGCGCCGCCCGTGAGCGGGTGTGTGCGCCGGCGCTCCTGTCCGTCGCCCTCGGGGACGCCCCGCATCTGCCCGGGACGCTGGCCTTCGCGGCCGCAGGAGCAGCGGCCTGTGGCGCGGACTACGTGAAGGTCGGGCTCCGCGGATCCGACGAGCCGCAGTCCGCCCTCGAGATGCTGCGGGCGCTCGTGTCGGCCGTCGGTACGACGGCGCGCGTGATCGCGGTGACGTACGCCGACGGGGCGGGGCTGCCGCCGCTGGAGCTGCCGCGGGTCGCCGCCGAGGCCGGCGTCCACGGCGTCATGCTCGACACCCTCGAGAAGCACGGCACGTCCACGTTCGCGGCCTTGGGGGCCGCGGCGGTCGCGGCGTTCGTGGACGACGCCCGCGAGCGCGGTCTCGTGACGGCGCTCGCCGGTTCGCTCGGCAGCGACGGCTTGGCGCGGGCCTGCCGTCTCGGCGTCGACTTCGTCGGAGTGCGCGGCGCCGCCTGTGACGGCGGGCGCGACGGCGTCGTGAGCCCCGCCCGTGTGCGGGCGCTCCGCACGGCCCTCGACCTCAGCGCAGCCGAGTCCCTCGCGTTCGGACGCCCCTGAGGAACTGCCGGACACCTTCCGGGTCGCGGCCGTCGAGGAGCCAGCACTCGAGACCCGCCGGGAGCGCCTGGAAGAAGTAGTCGTCCACCACCCCGGACGGGACCGAGTCCGTCGACTTCAGGAGCACGAGGCGCTCGGCGCCGAGCGCACGGGCGACCCAGGCGGACAGGCTGTCGGAGGTCACGTGCCAGCCGTGGGGCAGCGGGTCTTCCGCCCGCAGCCACGCGAAGGGTGCGAGGATCGCGAGACGCCCCTGCGCGACGACGCTCGCGACCTCTCGGGGCTCGGTGGCGAGACGGGCCGTCGGAGCAAGCCCGGCCAGCATCGTGGCGAGCTGGTCCATGGCCTGGATCGCCATCCAGTGGGCCGCGCTCTCGCCGGGATCGTGGCGCTCCGTCGCGGCGCGGACGGCATCCGCGAACGGCCCGCCGCCCGGCACCACGAGGAGCGGCCGCGTGCGCGCGGCCTCGATCAGAACCTCGAGCAGCGGCCTGAGGTCGGCCTCGGCGAGCAGGCTGCCGCCGAGCTTCACGACGGTCAAGAAGCCGGGCTGGTCGCTCAGCGCTTCACGGCCTCGAGCACGCGGCCCAGGGCCAGGCTCGCGTCGAGCTCCGGCTTGTCCCAGATGTTCCAGCCCGTGAACACGGCGATGAGATCGAGGGACGGGACCACGAGCAGGTACTGGCCGCCGTAGCCGATCGCCGCGAAGTGCGCCGGCCGTCCGGCGGCCGGCAGCGTCCACCACTGGTAGCCGTACTGCAGGGGCTTGCCGGGCGCCAGCGGGACCCGCGCCCGCGTGGACTCGGCCGCCCAGCCCGCGGGGAGGATGCGTCGGCCGTCCCAGACGCCGTCGTGGGAGAACAGGTAGCCGAGCTTCGCGAGGTCGCGAGCGGTGAGGTAGAGGCCACCCTCGGTATCGGGGTGCTGCGTCGGTGTGCGCTTCCAGTATGTGCGCTCGATGCCCAGGGGCCCGAACAGGTGGAGCCTCGCGTAGTCGTCCGCGTGCTGGCCCGTGGCCTTGTGGAGCACCGCGGCGAGCAGCTCCGTGACGCCGCTGCTGTAGACGAAGGTCGTGCCGGGGTCCGCCGCCATCGGCTCCTTGAGCACGAACTGCACCCAGTCGGAGCTGGCCTCCATGCGCGCGCAGCTGTTGGACGGATCCGTGTACGGCATGCTGTCCTCGTCCCAGCGGATCCCGGCGGTCATCGTGAGCAGGTCGGCGAGCGTCCACTTGTCCCGGCGGGCATCGGGAGGAACCTCGTAGCCCTCGAAGTACGGCAGCGCCTTCGCCATGACGCCGGGGATCTCGCCGCGGCCGATCGCGATGCCGATGAGCGCCGACGTGACGCTCTTGCTCACCGACTGGAGCGTGTGGAGCTGGCCGCGGTTGTACCAGGGATGCCACGCCGGGTCGTAGTAGTTGTACATCCCGGGCTTGCGGTCCGCGGCCTTCGCGAAGAGCGCGTCGTAGTCGTGGCGATAGACCTTCTCGTGGATGACGCGACCGTGGCGGATCACGAGCATGCCGTCCACGTAACCCTGGTCGCCGCGAGCGAGCTCCGCGTCGAAGCGGTCGAGAACGGCCTTGTCGACGCCCTCGGCCTCCGGTGTGGACGTGGGCCAGCCCTTCGTCGGCCATGCCGGTTCGGCCGACCAGGCGGTCGCGGCCAGACAGCAGAGCGGCAGGAGCAGCGTCAGCGTTCGCATGGCACCTCGCGACGAGGACAGTACACCCGCGCCAGCAGCGTTGCCACGGCTACGGCCGGCGCGATCCGGGCCGCGGCTTCCTCCTCGGCGCCCGAGGGTGCGTGCACCTGAAGGCCGAGACCGAGCGCCGCGTCACGGGCCACCGCCCATCCCTGTCCGGCGACGACCACGAGCGCCGCCTTCGACCGGCGCGCGACCTGCTTCAGGGCCCCCTGGATCTGCTCGATCTGCGCGGCGGCGATCGCGATAGCCAGGGCCTCGATCGCGCTCGCATCGAGCATCTCGTCGTCGGCGCCGATCATGCGGGCGAGGCGTGCGCCGCACTCGCGACGACTGCGGCCGCGACCGTCGGCGGTGTCGCAGGTGTAGTCGGGCTCCGCGATGCGGCCCAGCCAGAGATGAGCGTCCGCGGCGATCGCGAACAGCTCGGCCGCGACGCGGCAACGGCGTCCCCGGAACGGTAGCCAGCGCACGATGGCGCAGACCGGCGTCCGCAGCAGGCCCGTGTACACGAGCTCGCCGCTGCGAAGGCGCGCGGGATCGGTGAGGCCCCGGGCCGTCACGGCACCTCCGCGGATCGGGATGAGATCGGTCGTGGTGCTTCCCATGTCGACGAAGATCGCCTCGGGACGCCGCTCGGCCACGAGCGCCGCGCTGGCGCGCCAGTTCGCGGCGGCCACCGACAGCGGCTTGCGACGAGCCTCGGCGACGCCGTGGAAGCGACCGTCGACGCCGAAGACGTGGAGATCCGCTCCTGGAAAGGCCGTTCCGAAGGCGTCGAGGATCGCCGCGACACCGTCTCGCTTGGTGGCATAGCAGTCGGCGAGCTCCGCCGTCATCGTCACCGCCATCCGCGTCGCGGGACCCAGCTCGGCTCCGACCTCGGCCAGCACGTCCGGCAGGCGGGCCGGTTCGCGCCACAGGGCGAGGGCACGCTCCGCGAGGCGGGGCGGGGCGCCTTCGTGCTCGAGGCGCGCGGCCTTGATGTTGGCGCCGCCCACGTCCCAACCCACGATCGGGCCACTCACGCGACGCTCACGCGGCCCGAGGCCGTGAACCGCACGCGCCGCCGGGCTCGCGGCACCCTCGGCATGCGGCCATCGCAAGCCGCGAGCACGAGGGCGGCGACGTTGGCCGGCAGCGACGCCCGCAGGCCGAGATAGGCGGTCGTGAGCCGGGGGTTGATCTCGAGCACGAAGACCTCGTCGCCGGCCAGGACGACGTCGACCCCCACGTAGCCCCGCAGTCCCGCGTGGGCGTCGCAGGCCTTCCTGGCGAGGCGCGCCGCGCGCGCGGCGAGCGGCGCCGTCCACGGCGTCTCTCCGCCCCTATATATAAAGGTAGGTGACAGCTCCTGGGAGTTGACGGCCAGCACGCGTGAGCGCCGGCCGTCGCAGATCAAGGAGACGCTCGCCGGATCTCCGGCGACGAAGCGCTGCAGCAGCACCGCGTCGTGCCTGGCGGCCGAGTCGATCGCGGCCCCCAGGCCCGAGGGTCTCGTGACGCGCCGCACGCCTTGCGAGCCGGCTCCACGAGCGGGTTTCACGACCAGGGGATAGCCCAGGCGGGAGGCGACGACGCTCGCATCCGTACCGTGCGCCCGGCGCGTTTCGGGGTGGGGGATGGCGAGGCGCGCGAACCGGGCCGGGAGGCGGCTCTTGTCGGAGACCTGCGCGATGGCCGCGGCGCTCGAACCGAGCAGGCGGACACCGGCCTCGGTCACGCGGTCGGCGAGGCTGCTCAACCGCCCTTCCGTCTCCGGGGCGATCAGCCAGGCCGCATCCACGCTGCGGAGCGCGGCGTCGAACCCGCGCGCGATCCGGACGTCGCGCAGACGGAGGCGCGGGGGAAACCGCGGGTCCACCGTCATCACGACCTCGACGCCCGGGATCCGTTGAAGGTCCTCGGCGAGGGCGTCGCGCATCGCGCGCCCCTCGCGTGCCAGCCCCGCCGGCACGAGCCGGCCCAGGGCGCCACCGCCGCTGGCCCACTCGTGGACCAGGACGCGGATCACTCGCCGAAGCGCTCCCGGCACCATCCCGACTGCCCGAAGGATTCCTCGACCTCGATCGCGAGGGCGTGGAGCCGCCCGCCGCCCGCAGCCTTCAGCTCCTCGCGCACGCGCCCGAGGAGATAGCTCGCGATCAGCTCGGCGGTGGTGTTCGGGATCGGAAGGAACACGACGTCGGCCTTCGGGAAGACGTACTGTCGGTCCTTGTAGGCGACGTGGATGTGGCCCTTCTCGTCGCGGATCGTGAGCGCCGGGTTCTCGAGGGGCAGCAGCATCCGATGGTCCATCTCGTCGACCAGGCGCCGCATCAGCTTCTTCAGGCTGACGAAGTCCCACACGTAGTAGTTCTCGTCGAGGCCGCCCTCGAGCTCGACGCGCGCCCGGTAGTTGTGGCCGTGGAGCGTCTCGCAGGTGCCGCTGTAGGTGATGAAGTGGCCGCAGCAGAAGACCAGGTAGTCCTTCTCCACGACGATCTTGTACTCGGCCATCGCTCTGCTCCTTCTACAGCTCTTCCGCCAGGGCCACGAAGAGCGCCCCCGCCACCAGGTCCGCCGTGGCCCCCGGGTTCAGCCGGTGGCCGCGCTGGCGCAGCTCCCTGTCGAACGCCGCCGCTTCCGCCCCGCGCTCCGGGCTGCCGGGTCCGCCGGCCGCCAGCACGGAGCGGGCCCGAGCGCTGACGGCCCGCGCCGCTTCGAGTCCCTCCTTGCGCACGATCAGCGTGTCCGGGTCCTCGCCGAGCACGCGCAGGAACGCGTCGAGAACCGCGGCCGGCCACCGATGACCCGCCGTCCGCGCCGCCTGCAGCGCCGGCACCGCGATTCGGAACGTCCGATCATAGTCGGTCGCGTACTCGCGCGCGATGGCGTCGCGATCGGCCGCCAGCGTCATCGCTTGCAGGAGCGTGACGGTCGGGGTCGCCGCGACGTCCTGTTCCGCGGCCGCTCCCAGTCCGCCCGGGTTGACGATGCGGATCGCCTCGTAGGCGTCGCGGGCGTCCTCGACGGTGAGCGACCGGAGGACCTCGGCCAGGCGCCCGCGCAGTGACCCGCCCTCGCGGCGCGCCGCCGCGGCGAGGGGCGCCAGCAAGAGCACGATCCCGAGGTTCGTGTTGACGGCTACGGAGCGCCGAGTGGCCCGGATCGCTTCGAGGATGGTGGCGCCGACGCCGGCCTCGGCGCGGGCGAAGGCCGGGACGATCGCCGCGGCGCTGCGCACGAAGTCCTCGTGGCGCGTGTCGTCGAAATCGAGGCCGGGCGACACGTTGCCCGGCTTCGGGTTCGAGACCTCGAGCAGGCAGGCCGACTCGACGAGGCGACCGACCTCGTCTGCCGACAGGGTCCGCATCAGGCCCTCGTGACGAGCCGCTCGACGTGGGCCACGATCGCCCCGGCTACATCCACCTCGGTCGTCTCCTGGAGCCCCCGCCAGCCCGGGATGCCGTTCACCTCGAGCACGAAGATCTCGCCCGTGCTCGTCGGCAGCAGGTCGACGCCCGCGTACTGGGCACCCACGGCCCGGGCGGCCGCGAGGCTCATGGCGCGCCAGGCCTCGGAGATCGTGGCGGGCTCCGTGCGGCCCCCGCGCGCGACGTTCGTCCTCCAGCCCGGAGCGCTGCGCCAGGCGGAAGCCACGACCTGGTCGCCCACGACGAACGCGCGCAGGTCGCGGCCTTCGTGGGGAAGGGCCTGCTGGACGTAGTAGACCGCGCGCTCCAGCTCGAGCGCCCTGAAGACGCGGTGGGCGATCTCCTCGTCGCTCACCCGCACCATGCCGCGTCCGTTCGAGCCGAAGAGCGGCTTCACGATGACGTCGCCCATCTCGGCGAACGCCGCCATGGCGACGTCCAGGCGTTCGGTCACCACGGTGCGCGGCGTCTTGAGGCCGGCCTGCTCGAGCAGCGTCGAGGTGTAGAACTTGTCCACGGTCTTCTCGATCGCCGCCGCCGAGTTCACGACGCGGATGCCGAGGCGCTCCAGGGCGTGCAGCGCATCGATGCGGAAGACGATCTGTTCGAGGGAGCCGCGCGGGATGATCCGCACCAGGACGGCGTCGACCGCGAGCAGGTCGACGCCGGCGGCCGCCAGTCGCGGCGCGCCGCCGATGCGCGCGACGAGGGCCTGGATCGGCAGGACGCGGGCCTCGTGGCCGCGGGCCTCGAGGGCGCCCGAGAGAGCGTCGGTGTGCCAGCCGACTCCGGCGTTCAGGATCGCCACCTTCATGGGCGCGTCACCCGAACAGCGACTGGCGCAGCACGTCCGGGTTGAGCTCGCCCGCCTCGAAGCTGCGGCCGCTCTTCACGTTCGTGATCGTGATACGGGCCGGGCTGAAGAGGTGGGGATCGACCTTGTAGAAGTCCCACTCGTAGCGCTTGAAGAGCTCGTAGAAGGGCGTGCCGTAGTCGCGAGACGCCGACGAGGGCACCTGCGGCACCAGGCGCTCGAGGACCGCGTCGTCGGCGTCCACCGTGAGCTGCACCCGGCCGCCGTAGAGCACGCAGTCGTTGGTGCGTCCGATCGCGCGCATGTCGTTCTTCGCGATCGGCGCGATCGGCGCCGTGCCCGTCGCGCACAGGACGCGTCTCACGTCGAACTGGAGCTCGTGGAGCTTGTGGAGCGCCGTCTCCACGACGCGGGCAGCGATCTGCACGCCCGCTGCCGGCGTCGCCGTGGGCGCGGCCAGTAGGATCAGGCGCTCGGCTGCGAGCCCCGCCCGCGTCGCGATCCAGTCCGCGACCGCGGCGGACGGCAGCGTCCGCGTCTCGAGGACCAGCACGCCCGGACCCTCGGCGCTCTCCGAGTAGCCGAGGGCCTCGTAGAGCGGCCCCTCGACCCGGGCAATGGCGCGGAGCGGCCCCGAGCCCATCGCGAAGAAGCCCTCGGGCTTGATCGCCCAACCGGCGTACTGCGAGGCGAGGCAGGCCGTCGCGGGGTGGTCGGTGCGCACGAAGACGCCCGGCAGCTCCAGGTCCTCGACCGCCACGGTCGTGAGCTCGACCTGGCCGGCGCCGCCGAGGCACACCTCCGCCAGGCGCCTGCCGGCCTCGAAGCCGCCGGGCGTTTCGATGCCGCAGTCGAGACGGCGTGCGCCGTTGTCCAGGGTCGCGACGCGGATGCCGAGCAGCGCCGCGTCCGCGGTCATGGTCCGGGCCAGCTGCGCCGCGCGCTCGTTCAGCTTCAGGATGCCGTCCACTTGAGGATCTCCCCGCGGCCGAGGTCCGCATGATCGCCGCCGAATCGGTCGAATGCGCCGGCGGCCATGGCGCCGACGTCGAAGCCGTGACGCTCGAGGCTCGCGAAGAGCAGGTCCACGTAGCCCGGGCGATAGCGGCACGCGTAGCGGAACGTGGGCAGCAGCTCGAGCGCGCCGCCCGCGACGATCGACCCGCGCTTCAGGCCGATCCCCGCTCCCGGGCCGAGCGCGCCGCGCACGACCAGAGTCCCCGCGACCATGTGGGCCCCCGCGTACGCTCCGGCCGACCCGCCGACGGCGATCACGCCGCGCCGCAGGCGCTCGCCGACACGGACGCCGACCGAGCCGCGCACGAAGGCGAGGCCGCCCGTCATCCCGCGCGAGCTGCCTGGGGCCGCGCCGCAGAACGCCGCCGCCGCGTTGCCGTGCACCACGAGCCGGCCGCCCCGCATGCCGAGCCCGGTCCAGTCGTCGGCGTCGCCCTCGACCACGAGGGACCCACCGCTCATGCCGGCGCCGGTGTGGCGGCCGGCCGAACCCGCGACGATCAGGCTTCCGCCGATCATGCCCGCGCCCAGGCGCTTCACGCGCCGCACGTCGCCCTCGACGCGAACCTGGTCGGCGTGCTCCCCGCGCACGTCGAAGAACTCTCCCAGGGCCACGACCTCCCGGCCGTGCTCCACCGGAAGGCGCGCGATCGCGGCCTCGGAGAGCGTCGCGAAGGCGTCGGGCCGCACGCACGGCGCCTCCAGGGCGACGCTCGGCGCCTGGCGCAGCGTGAGTCGCACCTCGCTCACCGGGCGGCCTCCGCGAACAGGGCGTGGAGGGGGAAGAGATGCTTCCCGAGCTTGCCCCCGTAGTTGCCGGCCGAGATCTCGACGACGCCCGGCCGGCAGGCGGCGTCGATGCCGGCGCGCAGCGACGCCTCGATCGCGGCGCGGTCGAGACCGTTCACGACGATCTCGAGAGTCGAATGCACGCCGTCGGGGAGCGCGCTCGTCACGCCCACCCGTCCGCGCAGCGACGGGCAATAGGCGTCGTTCGTCGAGGCCACCATCTTCTTGTAGCGGCGCGCGCCGACCTTGCTGCCGCTGCGCACGACGCCGCCCGGGAAGGGGAGGATGACGCCGCGGACGCGACGCATCGCGTCCACCGCGGCCTCGGCCGCCGCGAGGGCCGCAGCGGCGTCGACGGCGAGGATCAGGAAGTTGCCGCCGCCGATCGCCCGCTGCACGCCGACGGACGCCTCGACCAGGAACTCGCCCTCCATCACCGGCACGCGCCAGAAGCGCCGGCCGTCGATCACCTTGCTCGACTGAAAGCCGTCCCCGAAGAAGCGCAGCCCTTCGCCCATCGGCGCGCGCTCGGTTCCGCCGGGGAGCCCGTCGAAGCACGCGGCTGTCGCGCACGTCAGCAGGGTCTGGCCCACCCGTTCGACCACGCGCTGTCCGAGACCGGCGGCATCGAACGCGAAGAGCAGCACGCTGACTCCCGGGCGGCCGTCGGGCGTCTCGGAAGGGCCGAGCTCCGCCTCGACGCCCGCCTCCACCTTGCAGCCGATCACCGAGGTGGCGAAGCCCGTGAGCGCGTCGGCCCCGATGCGCGCCCAGCGCGGCGACGCGGCCGTGATCACGAGACGTGTGGCGCGCATGCCGAAGGCTTCGGCGTAGGTGTCGCGGATCGCGACGCCGCGTCGTTCGAGAGGCACGCCGTCGGTCATCGCGCCGCTCCGATCTCGTCGGCCCCGACCACGTAGTCCTCGAGGCTCAGGCTTCCGGCTTCGGCCAGCACTCGCCCGAGAGCGCGCTCGACCGCAGGATCGAAGGGCGGCGTCGCCTGCAGCGTCCGGCCCCAGGTCTCTTCGCGGATCGCGCCGTCCTCCGCCACGCGACGGCCCGCCTTCAGGACGTGGCGCGGCGTCGTGAACATGGTCTCGAGGTTCGCGTCGGGGGCATACAGCGCCACGTCGGCGTCGGCGCCCACCCCCAGATGGCCCTTGTGCTCGAGCCCCAGCAGTCGCGCCGGGGCCGCGCGCGTCACGATCGCGACCTCGTACAGGCTGTACTCGCGGGCGAGGCCGTCGCGGAGCGCCGTGCCCTCGAGCCCCTGGGGATGCACGCGGGCGATCTGCTCGTCGCGGTACGCGCGATCCATCAGCAGCCGGAGCAGCCGGGGATAGGAGAGGAAGGTGCCGCCGTTGGGGTGATCCGTGGAGAGCACGAGGCGCCACGGATCCGGCGAGAGCAGCAGTAGCTCGAGACCCGCCGCCCATTGCATCGCGTGGACCACGTTCCTCTCGCGGTACTCGTAGGGCACGACGCCGCAGCCTCCCTCGAGCTCGAGATCGGCATCCACCCACTTGCGCCCGGTGAGATCGTGGAGCATCTCGCCGACGCGGGCGTCGGCCGTCATGGTGGTGGCGGGTCCGAACATCACCTGGCCCACGTCGGCGCTCACGTTCGCGTGGGCCGCGAGGGCCGCGCTCAGCTCGCGTGCCCGCGACGTGGGGCGCCCTCCCGGCTCGCCGCCGTAGACGTGGAACTGCAGGTGCGCCAGGTGGACGCGCCGGCCTTCGAGGGCCGCGATCGTGTCGAGGGTCGTCGTCGCGTTTCCCGCGAGGCCCAGGTTGCTGCAGTGGAGATGCATCGGGTGGGGCAGCGCCAGGGCATCGGCCGCCCTCGCGAGGGCCGTGAGGATGCGCCGGGGCGTCACGCGCCGGCCGGGCAGCGCGTCGTCGAGGCCCGGCGTTCCGCGCGCGGCCTTCCAGGCGGCGCCGCCGCCGGGGTTCACGACCTTGACGCCGTAGGCCCGCGAGGCCCGCACCGCCCAGCCGAGCACGTCGCGCACGGCGTCGTCGCTTCCGTCCTCGAGGGCCGCGAGCACGAACTCGTCGTTGCCCAGGAGGACGTAGAAGCCCTTGTCCACGAGCGGCGTGTCCTGCAGCTCGAGGTGCGCGTGGCGCGCCCCCAGCAGCGGCACCGCGGCGTCGAAGACCGTCGTGTACCCGAGCAGGGTGTAGAGCCGCCCGGTGTCGGGAACCGTCGGGACGGTGCGGCGCTCCGGCTCGAGACGCCGGGCCAGGTTCACCTTGGGCCCGGCGACGTGGGAGTGGATGTCCACGGCGCCCGGCATCACGACGAGACCCGCCGCGTCGAGAGTCGGCGCGTCTCCGGGCAAGGCCGCCACGACGCGGCCGTCCTCGATGCAGATGTCGCGGATCGCGCCGTCGATGGCGTGGCGCGGGTCGTAGACGCGGCCACCCGTGATGCGCAGCCGCTCGCTCACGAGGCGAGCGCCTCCGCGAGGCGTGCCAGCACCGTGGCCTCGCTCGGGTGGTCCGAGCTCTGGGGGGGCGCGTGGCGTAGCGCGACGCCGTCGCCGCGGAAGACCCGGCCGGCCGTGGCGCCGAACGCGCTCGTCGCGAGAAACACGCGGGCTCCTTCGCGCTCGACGGCCCCGAGTGCGACGCAGGGGACGCGCGCGAGTTGCGCGGCGGCCTCGTTCGACAGGTGCGCCTCGGGCTCGACGCCGACGAGAAGCACGGCGTCCACGTCGCCGCGCTGCAGGAGCGTCTCGGCCGCGAACTCGCCGGGCCCGTAGCGGGGCCCGTCGGCGCCGAAGCGCACGGAGGCGGGGAAGCCCGTGAGCCAGGTGAGCACGTTCTCGGCCCCGACGGGGTTGCTCCCGCGACGCAGGCCCGAGAGCCGTACGCGGGACTTCCGGTGACACTCCCGTACCAGCGCGGTCAACGCGTCGGCACGACACGCGTCGCGCCGGGCGGGCGCCGGGTCGGCGTCGCACACGACGACGCCGTAGCCACAGGAGACCAGGCGCCTCGCGAGGCTGCGCAGGGCCTCCACCGGCAGGCTCCCGGCCTGCGCGGCGTCCACGCGGCGGCCGCGCGCGAACGCGCGGAGGGCGAGAAGCGCCGGGATCTCCTGATCGGGCTCGAGAGCGAGCCTCGTGTCGGCGTCCGCCGGTCCGCGGGCCGAGCCCACGTCGACGCTCACCCGCGCCAGGCCCGGACGCGGCGCGAGCTCCGAGGCGTCGGAGCCACACGCCCAGAAGACGGCGAGTTCCGCGTGCCGGTACTCGCCCCGTGACGCGAGAGCCGCCCCCAGGCGCTCGAAGGCGCGGAAGGAGCCGGCATGGCTGGCCGAAGCGGGGGTGTCCAGGATCGCGCCGAGGCGGCGCGCTACGGCCACGGCTGCCCGCTGGGCTTCCACCGTGCTGTCGAGAAGGCCGTAGACGAGGGGCTGCCTGGCCGCGCGCAGCAGCCCGGCGGCCACCGCCACCGCGGCGTCGAGCTCGCTCGGCTGGCCGTCGACCGTCGAGCGCCTCACGCCGGCACCCCGGCGTGGCACGCCCGCGCGATGGCCTGCGCCGATGCCACGAGCCGCCCGTGGCACTCCGCGTCGTCCGAGCCCGTCGCGAAGACCGTGCAGATCGGCTGGCCGCGCCGCAGGGGAGCGCCCGGCGCCGGCACGTCGCGGACCGTGTCGCCGCCCAGCCAGGCGCGCGTGTCGGGCGCGACACCGTCGGCCTGGGCCCACACGATGGCCTTGCCCCAGACGCCGGCCGGCGGCGGGGCGAACGGGACGCCGAGCCGCCCACGGCACGCCTCCACGTGGACGTCGAAGACGCTCGCGCCGGTCGCGCGCTCGACGAGCTCCATCGAGGCACAGTAGCGCGGGTTGAGCTCGAGCACGAACGCCTCGCCGTCCCTCAGGACGAAATCGAGGCCGTTGACGCCGACCAGTGCGAACTCCACGGTGAGCGCCTGGACCAGCGCGTCGAGACGAGCGGCGATCGCGGTCTCGGCGCGGAGCGGGAACAGGCTGCCGCAATAGCGGAACCCCGTGGCTCCGAACGCGGGCTCGCCGGCCAGGCCGGCGGCGATGCCGAGCACCACGGCGCGCCGGCCGTCGGCCGCGAACGTGACGGAGGCGAGCGTGCCGTCGATCCGTTCCTGGACGATCTCGCGCGGACCTGGAGTCGTGCCCGGCCCGAGAGCCCGGACGCCCGTGCCGCCGCCGCCCCGGCGGGGCTTCCGGAGCCAGCTCCGCCCCTCGGTCCGCGCGTCCGTCGGGCCGAGCGTCAGGGGCACGCGGCCGCCGTGGCGCGTGATGACGGCCTGCAGCCGCGCGACGTCGCGCGCGCCTCGGAGGGCTCGCGGCGCGTTGCCGAGGCGCTCGCGGCCGCGCGAGAGCCGCGCGACGACGGCCGGATGGTTCTCGAAACTGCTGCCGTAGACGAGGGCCCGTCCGGGAAAGGCCTGGGCGGCGGCCGCCACGGCCGTCGGGCTCCAGCGTCGGCCCAGGGCGAGGTTGGGCACGAGGGCCGTCTGGTCCAGGTCGCCGAAGGCGTCGATCGTCGCGCAGTCGTATCCCGCGCGCGCGGCCGACTCCGCGAGCGCCCGCGTCGAGAGGCCGACGATCAGGACTGGCGGAGCGGCATCAGAGGCCCGCCGCGAGATCGTAGATCTCCTCCGCGTCGAGCACGAGGTCGTTGCGTTCGAAGAGCCGCGCTACGGCGGCCTTGTGCGCCTTCATCTTGAGCCCGCCGATGCCGAGCGCCCCGAAAGCCGGCACGCCCTCACGCGGCGTCCCGTTGTCGATGGCCTCGACGCCCTCGATGCCCATCGGGGGCACGGCGTTCACGTCGGCGACGGCCTTGAGGCTTCCCTGGCCGCTCCACGCGTCGCGCGAGAGCAGCTGGACCCCGGCGGGGCCGGCGGCGAGCACCAGGTCCGCGTCGCCCACGAGAGAGCGGGCCTCGGCCGGACCGGAGACGACCGTGTGCTCGACCGAGCCCTTGAAGCGCGCGCCGATCTCCGCGGCCGCCGCAGCGCCATGAGCCCGGTCGCGCGAGGTGATGCGGACCCTCGCCCCGAGGCGCAGGAGCAGGCCCGCGGCGCGCGAGCCGACCGGGCCGGTGCCGGCCAGTACGAGAGCCCGCAGCCCCTTCGCATCGCCGCCCGCCGCGCGCACGAGCTTGACCACGGCCGCGGCGGCCGTGGTGTTGGAGCCGTTGGGGTCGAACAGGATGGAGACGCGGAACGGCCCGAAGAACGCGTTCTTGGCCGCCTTCAGCAGCGTCTCGCCCTTGGCCATGCTCGCGCCGCCCACGAACAGCGCCGTGTTCTGGAGGTCCTTCGGACCGCGCGTGAAGATCGCGCCGTGGACCAGGCCGCGGACGTCCGCCTCCGCGACGCCTCCGTAGCTCAGCACCTCGTCGGCGCCGGCGTCGTAGGCCACGATGCGGTCGAATGCGCTGGGGTGGGCGTCGCCGTCCAGTTGCAGGAGCAGCTTGCGCATTCCAGGTCACCGTCCGTCCCGGTGCGCCCCACCGGCCGGCCTTGCGGCCGGCGAGGCGACCAGGAGCGGGTTCTACTTCTTGTCGGCGCCGCCCGCGAAGGGGTGCGTCGCGGTCTTGGCGCCCGTGAGGACCTCGTCGAGCGTCGGCTTGCCCTTGAGGGCGCGCTCGATCGACTCCTTGGTGGCCTGGTAGTTGTACTGGTAGATCTTCTTGTCGTCGGCCGCTTCCCAGTGGATGAAGACGCCGACCAGGATCACGTAGTCGTTCGCCTTGTCCTTCGGGATGACGCCCGAGCTCACGGAGTCCACGACCGCGCGGGCCACGGCGGCCTGGGCCGGTCCGAACATCTGGACGGCCTGCTTCGCGCCCTTGATCGTGACCTTGTTGAAGAGCAGCGTGTCGGGCTTGCAGGGAAGGTTGGGCGCGACGACGGCCAGGAGCGACGTGAAGCCGTCCTTGTTGTTGGAGAGCGCGTTCACGAAGGCTTGACCCGCGGGCCCGCTCTTCGACCCGATGATGAGGTCGATGTGGGCGACCTCGTTGCCTTCGCCGACCAGAGATTCGCCGATGAAGAAGTCCGCTGCCATTTCATCCTCCTGAGACGTGACGGTTGGGGTGCCTTGCTCGCGAGCGGCGATTCTAGCACCACGGTCCCGGCGGCCCGTGGACGTTTCCCGTGACCTCTGGTCACGCGCAGCGCTCGACTAGACTCGTCGTCGATGCCGACCGTGTTCGAGCTGGGCGGAGTTCCGATCGCCCTCGAAGCGCCCCTCGAGGACCGCGCCTGGATTGCGGGATTCGGCGGCTGCTTCGAGCGCGGCGATCTCGCCCACGCCGCGTACCGGATCGTGTTCGAGCCGTTCCCGGGCTCCCCTCCGGAAGCCGCGAGCGAGGCCCGGAGCCGCGTCGCGTTCGCCCTCGACGGCGGGCCGCTACGGCTCCCGGTGGTCGAGGCCGGCGGCGCCCTCCGCGCCTGGGACGCGACGGCCGACGCGGTGCTGGACGTGACCGACGCGGGCCGCACGACGCGGATCCGGCACGGAGACGACCGCCTCGCGGCGCGCCTGCTGCTCCTGCGCGTCGCCCGCGAGTACGCCCACAACCAGGCCCTGGCCGAGGGGGATCTCGTCCTGCACGCCGCCGGTCTCGTGTCCGAGGGCAGGGCCCACGCCGTCACGGGAGCGAAGGGCGCAGGGAAGACCACCCGGGCCTTGCGGCTCATGGCCTCGGGGCATCGCTATCTCTCGAACGACCGGGTCCGCATCAGCCTCGGGGCCGCGCCTCGCGCCTTCGGCATCCCCACCGTCGTGACGCTTCGACCGGGAACGCTGGCGCTGTTCCCGGAGCTCGAGGCCGCCCTGCGCGGGGCCGGCGACTACCGCCGCGCCGCGGGCGAGGGCATGGAACCGCCACGACAGGACGCCGCCGGTCTGCGCTTGAGCCCGGCCCAGCTCTGCGCCGCGTTCGGCCAGGAGCCCATGGCCGCAGCCGTTCTCGGCTCGATCCTCCTTCTCGAGCGCGAGGCCACGGAGGCGTCGCTCCTGGAGTGCCTGATCGGGCAGGCGAGCGGCGTCTACGCCTCGGAGCTGTTCCGATCCGCTGCGGAGCCGGCCGTGTCCGTGGCCCAGCTTCGCGAGCGCGTCGCACGCCTGGCCGCCATCGTTCCGTGCGTCTCGGAGCGGCGATGAGCGCCGTTCTCCCGGCGGTGCTCGCGCGCCTCGAGCCCGTGGTGTCGCTCGCGCCCCTGTCGCGCCGCGGCCAGTCGCCGGCGTTCCGGCTGGAGATCGCCACCGGGCCGGCGCTCAAGGCCCGGGCCTTTCCGAGCCCCGCGCTCGCACGCCGCGTGGAGCGCCTCCTGCGCGCGGCGCCGGACCTGCCGCAGCCGAGGCTTCGCGAGGGACGCGTGCTCGTGACCGAGTTCATCGAAGGCGTGTGCGTCGACCGGCTGCTCGCGGCCTCGCCGCAGTTCGAGCCGGACCTGGTCACGGCCGCCGGCGCGCTCCTCGGCTGGCTCCATGCATGCCGCCCCGCGGGTCGCGCGCTTCCCGTGGCGTTCCACGCGTCCCGCCTGCGCCGCGTCGTCGCGCGCCTGTTCCGCCTCGAGCTCATCGAGGCGGAAGAGCGTCGCCGCCTCGAGCGCCTGCCGGCGCCCCGCCGCGGGCCCGTCGTCCTCACCCACGGCGACCTGTGCCCCGAGAACCTCGTGCTCACGCCGGGAGGAAGGCTGCGGGCGATCGACGAGGAACGGCTCGCGTTGCGGCCCCTCGGCTTCGAGCTCGCCCGAACCGTCGCCCGCTGGCCGCTCGACGCGGAGCTCGAGGCGCGCCTGATTCGAGGCTACGAGCGCGCAGGCGGCCACCCGGAAAGCTATCGGGCCTCCCGCGAGTTCTGGCTGGCCGTGGTCCTCGCCACGAGCCTCGACTACCGCTTGCGCGTGGCGCCCGACGCCCTGGGTCCCGCCCTCGCCGCGCTTCGGCGGCTGGCTCGCGAGAAGGGACTCTAGCGAAGCGCGAGCGCGTCCATGAGCGCCGCCATGCGCGCGACGTAGGGCTCGCTCCAGGCGAGCTCGGGCGTCGGCGTGGACCGGTACAGGCTCCGGTACTCGCGCCATCGCGCCACGAGGGTGGCGCGGCCGAAGCGTCGCTTCCGGAAGTGCAGGGACGTCTGGGATGCCAGGCTCCGGTTCATGAGGCTCAGGCGCTGCGGGAGCGACACGAGCCGGCCCGGCCGCGCGTCGCACCAGCGGCTGGCGGCGACATGGGACGCGAGAAGGGGCTGGTTCGTTGCGGACCGGGGCAACGCGTAGTTGTTCGTGGCGCAGGTCCACTTGAGCGGCGTCGCGGGAACCAGGCGGCGCCTCAGGAGCGCCAGCCGGTGACCCCAGTCGATCGGGACCTCCAGGAAGCTGGCGCTCCAGAGGCAGCCTTCCGCCGCTGCGAGCGGGCCGAGGTGGCGGGCGAGATCCGGCGCGAACCAGTCGTCGTCGTCGACCGGCGCCACCCAGGCGCCCTCGGGGATCTCCTCCCAGGGGACGGCCACCGCATCACGCACGCGGGACAGGTTGAGCTCCGCGATCTTCTTGAGCTCCGAGCGGAACGCGCGGTAGGGAAGCGTGAACGTGGAATCCCACAGGGCCACGCGCTGGGCGAAGGCCGGTGAGAGCTGGCGCCGGAAGGCCGCCTCGTCGTTCCAGTCCGCGGTCTCGCGGACCCACAGGTAGATCACGACGAAAGCGCGACGAGGCGGTCGAGGATGCGGGGCCGGGCCGCCATCACTTCGCGCTCCCAGCCGCGTGCGCGTTCCAGGGCGGCCCCCAGCTCGGTGCGCCGCCTGCGCAGCGCTTGCAGCGCCGTGGCCACTTCCGCCGTCGTGAGGCGGCCGCGGGGCTCCCGGAGGAGCGGCAGGGCGACGCCCAGCTCCTGGCTGCGCCGCGCCAGGCCGGGCTGGTCCCAGAAGAACGGGCACGAGAGCATGGGCACGCCCTGGACGATCGCCTCGTGGGTCGAGTTGAGGCCGTGATGCGTGACGTACACGTCGGCCCTCTCGAGGATCCGCCACTGGTCGACGTAGCTCTCGACAGACACGCGCGCGCGCCTCAAGGCCGCGCGCTCGTCGTCCGTCAGCTTCGCGCCGCCGAGACTGATCACGGCGCTCACGTCGGGCTCCTGGTCGAGGGCCTCCGCAAGCGTCCGCAGGATGCGAAGGGCATCGGCGGCGTAGTAGCCCCAGATGACGGTCCCGAAGGAGACGTAGACGTTGAGACGGCCGGCGGCGCGCGGCTGGAAGGGCGCGGCGACCGCCTCGGGCCTCGGGTAATCCGGCCCCGGCAGCGACCCGTAGAACTCCACGGGCTCGAACACGGTCCTCTCCTCGGCGCTCAGGAACTCGGGAGGCTCGCAGTAGAGGTTCAGATCGGGGCTGAGGCCCGACACGTAGGAGAACGGCGACGCGTCGGCGAGGCCGTGGCGCGTGCGCAGGATCTCGACGGCCTCGAGACAGCGCTCCGAGATGCGGACCCGGGGATCGGTCGCGAGCTCCGCGAGCAATCGCTGCGGTGCCGCGTTGTGGCCGGCGCACACGTTGACGCGGGGGATGTCGAGGATGCGGGCCACCACGCGGCCGATCACCGCGAACGTGTCGTGGACGATCAGCCCGGGATCGAGATCCGCGACCATGCGCGCGATCTCCTCGCCGTAGCGTCCGGCGAACGTCACCGAGCGCGCCGGGATCGGCAGCGAGGCGTCGTCGGCCGACTCCAGGGTGTGGCCCGCGAAGAGGTCCACGAAGCGGCCGCCGGCCTGTTCGACGAGGCTGCGGCAACCGCCGTGGGTGAGGACGTGGACCGGCACCCCGCGCGCCGAGAGGCCCGCGATCAGCGACCAGAGGCGCTGGAAGTGACCGACGCCCACCATGCAGAAGAAGACGACAGGCCGTCGCGTTCCGGCGCTCGTCACCGAGCGCGATCTTCCCACACTTGATCCCTTCGGAACCCGCCGCTACGCTCGCGACCCGATGTCCCGGAGCGCCTACGTGCGGGTCGCGCGCCACGCCGGCTTGCGTGAGGCCCAGGGTCTGGCCCGGGCCCTGGCCGAGCTCGAGGGCGAGCCCGACACGATCGCCGCCACGTTGCGCTCGCATCAGCTCATCGCGCTCGTCACGGGCGCATTGTCCCCGGGGGGGCTGGACGCCGCGCTGCCCGAGGCGACGGCGCGAGCGGTACGAGCCCGCGCTCTCGCGCCGGTGCCGATCGAGACGCTCGTCGCGGGGTTCGAAGAGGCACGCCGTGCCCTGCAAGACGCGGGCATTCCCGTGCTCCTGCTGAAGGGCTTCGTCCTCGCCGACCGGCTCTATGGCGGCCTCGGCGCCCGACCCCAGCACGACATCGACCTGCTGGTCCGTCGCCGCCAGTTCGCGTCCGCCCGCCGGGTCCTGCAGCGTCTCGGTTTCGAGGACAGCGACCACGACCTGCACTCGCGCACCTTCGCTCGCGGCGCGCTCAAGGTCGACCTGCACTGGTGCCTGCGCTGGGCGCCGGCGTTTCGCGTCGACGAGGCGCGGCTCTGGCGGGAGTCTGAGGGCGCGACGCTCGGGAGCCTCGGGTGCCAGACCCTGTCCGACGAGTGGACGCTGGTGCTGCTGGCCCTCGGCAGCTTCGAGGACCTGGGCCAGGGCATGGCGAAGCTCAAGCAGCTCCTCGACCTCTACCTCTACCTGCGGCGAGTGGACGCGACGCTCGACTGGGCGGCGTTCTTCAGGGCCCGCGAGAGCGAGCGGCTCGGGGAGATCGTGGAAACCGTGTTCGCGCTGGTCGTCGCGCTCTTCGACGCGAGAGACGAGCTGCCGCGGCTGTGCGCGGCCGTCGACGCGAGGCGCTTCGCGCCGCGCGAGCGCGCCCTCGACCTGGTCTTCGCGCCGCGCAAGGAGCCTCGGAACCTGGCCTGGTTCGCGCGCGTCTACCCGGGAAGCCTGGCCCACTACCTCGCGTGGTTCTGGTACGGCGGCTTTCCCCGGAACCTGCGGCCGTGGAACGCGGCGCGCCTCGTCGCGAGCCTGCGGGTCGCGTTCAGCGGGCGGCGGCGCTAGCGGCCGGCTTCAGCCGCTTGTCGTACCACGCGAGACTCCGTACGAAGCGGTCCTTCTGGTAGCTGGGCGTCTCGATCGAGTGGTACTGGCCGGGATATATGACGAGCTCGGTCTCGATCCCGCGGCGTCGCAGCGACTGGTAGAGCAGCTCGGAGTTCACCAGGGGCACCCGCATGTCGGCGGCCCCGCACAACACGAGGGTCGGCGCCGTCACCTTGTCCATGTCGAAGAACGGCGACAGGCGGTCCCACAGCGCCGCGTTCTTCCACGGCAGGCCGAGCTCGGTCTCCCACCAGTACTGCAGGTCGTCGACCCCGTAGTTGGCGCTCATCAAGACGCCGCTCGCTCCCGACACCGCGACCTTGAAGCGGTTCGTGCGGGTGATCGCGTAGTTCGTCAGGTAGCCGCCGTAGCTCCAGCCCCCGACTCCGAGGCGCTCGGGATCGGCGATGCCTCGCGCGATCGCGTCGTCCACCGAGGCCATGACGTCCATCAGGTCCTTGTCGCCCCAGGCCGCCCAGATGGCGCGGCCGAAGGCGCGGCCGTAGCCCGTGGAGCCGCGATAGTTCGGCATCACGACCGCGTAGCCCTGGCTCGCATAGAAGTGCCACTCGAAATCGAACTGGGCCGAGTCCTGCTCCGCCGGGCCGCCGTGGGGTCGCAGCAGGAGGGGCAGGCGCGTGCCGGGCCTCGAGTCGGCGGGCAGCGCCAGGAAGTAGTCCACCTTCGTTCCGTCCGGGCTCGTGGCCTGCAGCTTCTGCACCCTGGCGAGCTGGACGTCCTTCAGGAACGCGTCGTTCGTCGTCGTCACGCGGCGCAGGCCGGCGGGCGTGACGGCCGAGATCTCGGCCGGATACTGAGGCTGGCTCTCCAGCACCACGAGCTCGCCCTTCGGCCCCAGGTCGTAGGCGAACACCGTACGGTCGCCCGACACCGGCCGATCCACGACCCCGGTCGCGACGACGACCCGGGCGAGGTGCTGGTTGCCCGAGTCCTCGAGCACGAACAGCACGGCTTTCCCGTCGGCGCTGAAACGGGGACGCGCCACGTTGCGATCGAGGGAGGCGCCGATCGCCCGGGTCGGGCCGCCCGCCGCCGCCACCAGGGCCAGGTGGTTGGACGTGTAGATCGTGTCTTCCTTGTCCGCTCCACCCTCCACGAAGGCGATCCATTTCCCGTCGGGTGACCAGGCGGGCGACGCGTCCGTGCTCGCGGCGCTCGTGAGCGCGCGCGGTGCCGCATCCCTGCTCGGCGCGACCACGAAGATGTCCGTGTTCTCGTTGGCGTCCGCGTCGGCCGTGCGGTTGCTCGTGAACGCGAGCCACTGGCCGTCGGGCGACCACGCCGGGTCGTCGTCATCGAACGCGCCCGACGTGACCTGCACGCTCGTCTTCGCCGCCACGTCGAACACGTGGACATGCGAGCGGAGGTCGTTCAGGTAGCCGTTCCCGTCGCTCTTGAACTTGAGCCGATGGATGACGATCGGCTTCTCGGTCTTCTCGTCGTCCTTCTTCGCCTCGGGGCTCGGGGCGTCAGGGTCGACGTCGGAGACGACGAGGGCGAGGCGCTTCGAGTCCGGGGACCAGGCGAGGTCGGACACGCTCGCCTTGTAGTCCGTGAGCTTCTGGGCTTCGCCGCCGCGCCGGTCGAGGAGCCAGACCTGCGTGAACTCGCTCTCGCGGCTCGAGAGGAACGCGAGGTAGCGGCCGTCGGGGCTGAAGCGCGGGCGCGACTCCGACTTCTCGGACGAGGTGATGCGCAGCGGCTCGCCGCCCGCCACCGGGGCCATCCACACGTCGCTGCCGGCCTTGTCCTTGGCCAGGCTCGTGGCGGTCACGGTGTACGCGACCCACTGGCCGTCGGGGCTGAGGCGGGGGTCGTCGACGTCGCGGATCGCGAACAGGTCGTCGACCGTGAGCGGCCGCGGGGCGGCCAGGGCCGGAAGCGTTGCAAGGAGGAAGACGGGGAGGACACGAAGCCGCATCGGGATCACCTCGGGATGCCGGACTTATGGCGCGCGTCCGGCGCGGCTGTCAAGGCGGTGCTATCCTCCCGCCGGTCTTCCTGGAGGTCCGTCCATGCGTGCTTTCGCAGCACTTCTCGCCCTCGCGACCCTGCCCGCCCTGGCCGCGGATTCGCAGGACAAGGTCTACGAGGACATGGCCGTGGACCTGCTCCAGCGCTACGTGCAGGTGGACACCACGAACCCGCCCGGCAACGAGCTGAAGGCGGCGCAGTTCTACAAGGCGGTCCTCGACAAGGAAGGCATCCCCTCCGAGGTCGACGAGTTCGCGCCCGGCCGAGCCAACATCCTCGCGACCCTGAAGGGCAACGGCTCGGCCCGCCCCCTGGTCCTCGCGAACCACATGGACGTCGTGCCGGCCGAGCCCGCGCGCTGGTCCGTGGCTCCCTTCGCCGGGGTCTTGAAGGACGGCGTCCTGTACGGCCGCGGCGCCGTGGACATGAAGTCCGAGGGCATCCTGCACCTCGTCGCCTTCATCCGTCTGAAGCGCGAGAACGTGCCGCTGGCCCGCGACGTGATGTTCCTGGGCACGGCGGACGAGGAGAACGATTTCCTGGGCGCGATTCGAGCCCTCTCGCCCGAGGGTTTCGGCAAGCAGCTGCGGAGCGCCGAGTACCTGATCACCGAGGGCGGCGAGAACCGTCTGGATGCCACGGGCAAGCCGCTCTACTTCGGCGTGCAGGCGGCCCAGAAGGGTGCGTACTGGCTGACGCTCAAGGCCAGCGGCCGCACGGGTCACGGCTCGCGTCCGATCGCCGACTCGGCCCTCAACCGGCTCATTCGCGCGCTCGAGCGGATCCGGCTGTGGAAGACGGACTTGCGCGTGCTGCCGTCGGTCGCGAAGTTCTGCCGCGACCAGGTGCCGCAGCTCCGGCCGCCGCAGTCCGAGTGGTACCAGGACATCGCGAAGGCGATCCAGGATCCGGCCGTGGCCGCGAAGGTGTACGACGACGAGAGCATCTCCGCCCTGCTGCGCAACACCGTCTCGATCACGGTGGTTCACGCCGGCACGGCGACCAACGTGATCCCCGGGTCCGTCGAGGCTCAGCTCGACGTGCGTCTGCTGCCCGGCCAGGACCCGCAGGCCTTCCTGGCCCAGGTCCGGAAGGTGGTCGACGACCCGACCGTCGAGGTCGCGCCGCCGCCGCACTTCTACCAGGCGAGCGAGAGCAACATCGACACGCCCCTCTTCAAGACGATCGAGAGCGTCGTCCGCCGCCACTTCCCGGGCATCCCGGTCACGACGAAGATGAGCACGGGCGCCACGGAGAGCGCGTTGTACCGGCCGCTCGGCATCGTGGCCTACGGCTTCACGCCCCTGCTCATGACTCAAGAGGAAGACGCGTCGCAGCACTCCGACGACGAGCGCGTGCGGGTCGCGACCGTGCGGCAGGCCTCGAGCATCTTCTTCGAAGTCGTCGCGGAGACCGCCCGCAAGCCGTGATCGCGATCCTGCTCGCGGCGGCTCTCGCGCCGCCGTTCCCCGTGACGCCCGGGAGCTTCTGGGAGTACCGGGAAACGTACGCGGAGCACCGCGGCGACGTCGACGTGGTCACCGACGAGGACACGCGCTTCGACATGCGGGGCACGGCCGGCCGGCCCCTCGTGGTGCAGACGGGAGGCGTCGATCCCGCGGGCGCCTCGCCGATCGAGGTCGGCGCCGACTGGATCCGCCTGGGCTCGTGGACCGGGGAGGAAGCGCTCCCGCTGCCGCTCGTGGTCGGCGCCACCCGGCCGGCCGACGACCAGGGCCGGCCCGGCTGGACCGTCGAGGCCGAGGAGGAGGCGACCGTCCCGGCCGGGCGCTTCACCGCTTTGCGCTGCGCCCTCCGCACCTGGCGCAGCGAGTCGGTGCTGTGGATCGTGCCGGGGGTCGGCGTCGTGCGTGAGACCCAGGGGAGTCCGGGCCGGCGTCCGGACATAGAGAGGGTACTCGTCCGGGCCTCCACCCTCGGCGCGACCCCCTAGGGCCGCGTGGTATCCTGCCGGGCTTTGGCACGTCCTGTGAGAACCCGTATCGCCCCCAGCCCCACCGGAGACCCCCACGTGGGCACCGCCTACGTCGCGCTCTTCAACTACGCGCTGGCGCGGCGCCACGGCGGGCAGTTCCTGCTCCGGATCGAGGACACCGACCGTCAGCGCAGTCATCCGGCGAGCGAAGCGATGATCTTCGACGCCCTGCACTGGCTCGGCCTGTCGTGGGACGAGGGCCCGGACGTCGGGGGTCCCCACGGGCCGTACCGCCAGAGCGAGCGCTCCACGATCTACCGGGAGCACGCCGAGACGCTGCTCGCGAAGGGCGCCGCCTACGCCTGTTTCTGCACGGCCGAGCGCCTGGCGGCGCTGCGCGAGGAGCAGAAAGCGGCGAAGGCCGCGGTCATGGGCTACGACGGCTTGTGCCGGCGCCTCGACCCGGCCGATGCGAAGACGCGGCGCGCGGCGGGCGAGCCGTGCGTGATCCGGCTCGCGATGCCCGAGGCGGACTCCGTCACCGTCCACGACCTGCTGCGCGGCGACGTGCGCTTCGAGCGCCCGCAGATGGACGACCAGGTCCTCATGAAGAGCGACGGTTTCCCGACCTACCACCTCGCGAACGTGGTGGACGACCACCTCATGGGCATCAGCCACGTCGTGCGTGCCGAGGAATGGCTCTCCTCGCTGCCGAAGCACGAGCAGCTCTACCGCGCCTTCGGCTGGGAGGCGCCGGTCTTCTGTCACCTGCCGCTCCTGCGCAACGCGGACAAGTCGAAGATCTCCAAGCGCAAGAACCCCGTGAGCCTCAATCATTACCGGCGCGCGGGCTATCTTCCCGAGGCGATGCTCAACTTCCTCGCGCTGATGAGCTACTCGATGCCCGACGAGCGCGAGGAATTCTCGCTCGACGAATTCGTGGCGCAGTTCGACCTCACCCGAGTCTCCCTGGGCGGGCCGGTCTTCGACATCGAGAAGCTCACGTGGCTGAACGGCCGCTACCTGCGGCGGCTGTCGACCGAGGAGACGATCGGGCGGCTCCGCGCCGGCGTGCTCTCGGACGCCTACCTGGGCCAGGTCGTCGCCCTGTGCCGCGAGCGCGTCGACACCCTGGAGGGGTTCTTCGACTACGCGTCCTTCTTCTTCCAGGGCGCCCTCGCCTACGATGCCGCGGCCCGGGAGGCGCTCGTGCCGAAGGGCCGCACGGCCGCCGACGTCCGCAAGTCGCTGCTGGCCCTCGTCGAGACGGGCGTCGATCCACTCCTCGAGTGGCGGCCGGACACGGTCGAGGCCGCGCTCAAGGCCTTCGCGGAGGGGGCCGGTTGGCCGGTGAAGGAGCTCTTCATGGCCGTCCGTGTCGCGGTCACCGGCCGCACGGCGACGCCGCCGCTGTTCGAGACGATGGCCGTGCTGGGCAAGGAGCTGTGCCGCCGCCGGTTGCGCGGCGCCGCGGAGACGCTGCGATGAACGACGCCGAGACGCCGAAGCCCGCCGAGAGCGAGCCCGTCGACTTCCTGCGCGAGATCGTCAAGGCCGACCTCGCGAGCGGCAAGCACGCGGGCGTCGTCACGCGCTTCCCGCCCGAGCCGAACGGCTACCTGCACATCGGCCACGCCAAGTCGATCTGCCTCAACTTCGGCGTCGCGAAGGAGTTCGGCGGCCGCTGCCACCTGCGCTTCGACGACACGAACCCCACGAAGGAAGAGCAGGAGTACATCGACTCCATCCAGGAGGACGTGCGCTGGCTGGGCTTCGACTGGGCGCCGCACCTCTACTACGCCTCCGACTACTTCGACCGGCTCTACGACTGGGCGCTCGTGCTCATCAAGGCGGGCAAGGCCTACGTCGACGACCTCTCGGCCGATCAGATCCGCGAATACCGCGGCACCCTCACGGAGCCGGGCCGCAACAGCCCGCATCGCGAGCGCGCGGTCGAGGAGAACCTCGACCTCTTCACGCGCATGCGCCAGGGCGAGTTCGAGAACGGCAGCCGCGTGCTGCGCGCGAAGATCGACATGGCGTCGGGCAACATCAACATGCGGGATCCCGTGCTCTACCGCATCCTGCACGCCCATCACCCGCGGACCGGCGACGCCTGGTGCGTCTACCCGACCTACGACTACGCCCACGGCCAGTCCGACGCCATCGAGGGCATCACCCACTCGCTGTGCACCCTCGAGTTCGAGGACCACAAGCCGCTCTACGAGTGGCTGATCGACAACCTGCCGGTCCCGTCGCGGCCGCGGCAGTACGAGTTCGCTCGCCTCAACCTCACGTACACGGTGCTCTCGAAGCGCTTCCTGCTGCGCCTCGTGAACGAGGGCCGCGTGCGTGGCTGGGACGACCCGCGCATGCCGACGATCTCCGGCATCCGCCGGCGCGGCTTCCCGGCCGAGGCGATGCGGCAGTTCGCCGAGATGATCGGTGTGGCACGTCGCGAGAGCATGGTGGAGTACGCGGCCCTCGAGTACTGCGTGCGCCAGGTCCTGAACCGGACCTCGCAGCGCCGCATGGCGGTGCTGCGGCCCCTCAAGGTCGTGATCACGAACTATCCCGAAGGCCAGGTCGAGGCGTTCGAGGTGCTCAACAACCCCGAGGATCCCGCGGCCGGCGTCCGGGCGGTGCCGTTCTCTCGCGAGCTCTACATCGAGCGCGACGACTTCCTCGAGGCTCCGCCGAAGAAGTTCTTCCGCCTCGCGCCGGGCCGCGAGGTGCGCCTGCGGGCGGCGTACTTCATCACCTGCAACGAGGTGGTGAAGGCGGCCGACGGCAGCGTCGCGGAGCTGCGCTGCACCTACGACCCCGGGTCCCGTGGCGGGAGCACGCCCGACGGGCGCTCGCCGAAGGCGACGCTCCACTGGGTGTCGGCGGCGCGCGCGTCGACGGGCGAGGTGCGCCTCTACGACCAGCTGTTCGTGCGGCCCGACCCCGGCGCGGAGCGGGACCTCCTCGAGGACCTGAACCCCGCGTCCGAGGAGATCCTGACCGACTGCCGTCTCGAGCCCTCTCTCGCGGAGCTCGCTCCCGGCACGCGCGTGCAGTTCGAGAGGCTCGGCTACTTCTGCGTCGATCGCGACTCGCAGCCCGGGCGGCCCGTCTTCAATCGAACCGTGACGCTTCGCGACACGTGGGCGAAGGTTCAGGCGAAGGCCTAGGGGCCTACCGCCGGGACATCGACGGCCTGCGGGCCGTCGCGGTCCTCGCGGTCGTCGCGTTTCACGTCGGCCTCCCGGGCACGTCGGGCGGCTTCGTGGGCGTCGACGTGTTCTTCGTGATCTCCGGCTTCCTCATCACCGGCCTGCTGGCGAAGGAAGTCGCGCTCACGGGAACGATTGCCCTCGCCGCGTTCTACGCGCGCCGCGTGCGTCGCCTGCTCCCGGCGCTGGCCGTGGTGCTGCTGACGACCCTCGCCCTGGGCGCCCTGGTCCTGTCGCCGCGCGACGCGGCGACCCTGGCGCGCTCGGGCCTCGCGACCGCGGCGTTCGTCTCGAACCTGTTCTTCTCGCGCGCGGCCGGCGACTACTTCGCGGGCGAGACGGGACGCATGCCGCTGCTCCACACCTGGTCCCTCGCGGTCGAGGAGCAGTTCTACATGGTCTGGCCCGCGCTCCTCCTGGGGGTGGCGCTCTCGGTGCGCCGGCGCCCCGGCGCGTTCCGGTCGCGAACGCTCGCGGTCCTGACGCTGGTCGTCGCGGCGTCGCTCCTCGCTTCCTGGTGGGGCACCGCGCGCGTGCCGCTCGCGGCCTTCTACATGACCCCGTTCCGCGCCTGGGAGTTCGGTCTCGGAGGGCTCCTGGCGCTGTCGGGATACGTGGCCCGCCGCCGGTGGGAGGGCGAAGCTCTCGGGCTCGCCGGGCTGGCCGCTATCGGGGCCTCGACCGTCGCCTTCGATTCGGAGACCCCGTTTCCGGGCCTGGCAGCCCTGGTTCCCGTGCTGGGCACGCTCGCGGTGATCGCCGGCGGCTCGCGCGGGGAAGGACAGGTCTGGCGGGGCCTGGGTTCGGCCCCGCTCGTCCGCATCGGCCAGCTCTCGTATTCCTGGTACCTGTGGCACTGGCCGCTGCTGACGCTCGGGCGGATCCACGCCCTCGGGGAGCCCTCGCGTGCTCGCGACCTGGCGCTGGCTCTTCTCGCGCTCGCCCTGGCCGAGCTCACGTACCGGCTCGTGGAGGATCCCGTGCGGCGCCGCAAGCCCTGGCTGTTCGCGAGCACCCGCGGCTCCCTGGCCATGGGCGCCGCGATCTCCGTGAGCCTCGCGGGCGTCGCCGCGGCCAGCCTCCACCAGGCGCGGTCGAACGTCGACGACGTGGATGACGCCGCCCCCATCAACCCGGGCTGCAACGGCTTCGTGGCTCGCGACCAGTGCACGCGAGGCGCCTGGGGCGGCTCGCCCGGGCTCGTGATCTGGGGCGACTCCCACGCGCGCCGTCTCGCCTCCCTCGTCGACGCCTTCGCGACCGAGGGCCGGCTCCCCATGCTGCAGCGCACCCACATCGCCTGCCCGCCCCTCGAGGGCGTCACGTCGACGGGGCCCAACCGGCGGCCCAACCTGAGCTGCAGCGCCTTCAACCGCTCCGTCCAGGAGGAGATCGCCGGCGAGGCCCGCCTCCACCGGGTGACGGGCGTCGTGCTCGCCGCGCGCTGGGCGAACTACCTCGACAACCCCGACGACGATCGCACCGAGACGCGCCGCAGTCTCGTCGCCGGCGGGACCGTCCTCGACCACGCGGGAGCCGTTTCGGCCCTGCGCACGAGCCTGCAGCGGCGCGTCGATGGCCTCTCACGGGCGGGCTTGCGCGTCCTGATCGTCGCCGACCTGCCGGAGTTCCCGTGGCCCGTTCCCGAGTGCGTGCGCTTGCGCGGCGCGGCCGCCTGCGGTGTGGCGCGCGCCGAGGTCGAGACGTGGCGTGCGGAGGCCCTCGCGGTCCTGCGCGAGGTCGCGAGCGGGCGCGAGAACGTCCGCCTCTTCGACGCTGTCGAGGCGTTCTGCTCGAGCGAGCGCTGCGAGAGCGTCATCGGCGGCGAGGTGATGTACGCGGACCGGCACCACCTCACCCATCGCGCCGCGGTCTCGCTGCTGCCGCGAGCGCGGTCCGATCTGCGCTGGCTCGCCGGACCCTAGGCGGAAACCCCGTGGAAGACCTCGGCCGACACCACCCGCCCCGCCGCGTCGAACGTCAGGTTCTCGGAGACCCGCACGCTCTTGCCGTTGGCGTTCGACGTGTAGAGGATCGCGAGCTCGCGCCGCTCCGGGTCCCACAAGGTACGGTCGACCGTGAAGTGCAGCGTCGTGAGGCGCGCGAGGGCCGTGTTCCAGTAGGCGCGCAGCGCCTCCTTGCCATGGACGGTCGGCGTGCCGACCACGGCCAGGGCCGTCGGGCTCGTGAACGCGACGTCGTCGCGGAAGTGGGTGAGCACGTGTTCCACGTCCCGGCGATTCCAGGCCGCGGCCCAGTCCGCCGCGAACGACGCCGCGTCGAGCATCGCGGCTAGTCCCTGGGGATCGTGAGGGGCTTCTCGAGGCGCAGGGTCAGGATCGTCCCGGCCGGCAGCTCCACGTCGTCGCCCTTGGTTCCCGCGACGGCGCCGCCGCCGCCGAGCACGACGCCCAGGATCGCCGCGTCCTTGCCACCGAGGATCCCGCCGAGCACGCCGCCCAGGACGGCCCCGATGCCGGCCTTCTTGGCGGTGTCGGAGTTCTTCGTCTCACCTACGGACGTGACCGTGCCCGAGATGTCGATGCGGGTGCGGTCGAGATACAGCGCGTCGAACTGCAGGTCGATGCGGCCGGCCTGGGACGGCCGACGCGCGGGCTCGACGGCCCGAACCACGCCGCGCACGCGCGAGCCCGCCGGGATCGCCACGTTGCCGTCGCTGCGCATGGGCTCGACGACCGAGGCCTCGAAGCGGTCCTCGACGCGGGCCGTCTTGGAGGAGAGCGCGGTCTCGAGGCGCACGTCGATCTCGGTGCCCTCGCGGACGCGCAGGTCCTGGCCGACCCGGCCGAAGGACGCGTCGATGTCCTCGCGCAGGTCGCGGATCGAACGCTGCAGGTCCTGCACCTCGCCCCAGCCGACGCCGGTGCCCGGGTCGCCGGTGCGCTCGTGCTTGCGCATCTTCACCTTGAGGTAGATCACCTCTTCCCGGATCTCCTCGCCGCGGGCCCGGAAGTCCTCGGCCTTGCGGTCGCCGGTCTCGAGGGGCGCCAGGTCGGCGTCGAGGTTCGCGAGATCCTCCTGCAGGCGCTGAAGGTCTCGCGGCCGCGCGTCGCCGCTGTCGGCGGCGTGCGCGTTCCCGGAGACGACGAGGCCCAGCAGCACGGCGAACGTCAGATAGGAAAGTCGTTTCATGAAGCCCTCCGCCCCCAATCTAACCCGAGCCCGCCCGTTTCCGTGTGGGGCCTGCCGCTTGAACGACGGCGGGGAAATCCTGTAGTATTTCGGTACGGCGCTATCGTCTAGGGGTTAGGACGGTTGGTTCTCAGCCATCAAACCGGGGTTCGAATCCCCGTAGCGCTACCAACTCCCGCCAGCCTGCAACTCTCCGCCTGACAAGAATTTAACGCCTCCCACTCGGGCGTTGACTTTGGGACTTGGCCTCGGCTATAAGAAACCCAAAGCGCAATATTTCGCAACGAAACGCAAGACACATCTCGTCTCGCGGAGGAATCATGAGCGATTGGAATCGTCGCCGCTGGCTGCAGAGCCTCGGCCTGGGCGCCCTCGGTGTCGGGAGCGGCGGCTTGCTGCGCGCGGACGACGCGAAGCCGTGCCCGTCGGGCCCCGGCCTGCAGCTCCAGGACTTCCGGCCGAAGAGCGCGCTGCACGTGAAGCAGACCTTCGTGCCGAAGGCGAAGTTCCCCGTCATCGACGTCCACACGCACCTGAGCTGGACGGCGCAGAACAAGGGCGGCGTGCCCGTGGGCGAGAAGGTCGCGGCGCAGATCACCGCCAAGGACGCGCTCGTGGTCATGGACCGCAAGAACGTGCGCGCGATGGTCAACCTCACCGGAGGCACCGGCAAGGGGCTCGAGGAGAACATCGCGGCCTTCGACAAGGCGGCGCCCGGGCGCTTCCTGACCTGCACCGAGCCGTCGTACGGCGACTTCCTCGATCCGAAGTACCCGCAGCTCCAGGCCGACGCCATCGAGCACGCGGCGAAGGCCGGCGCCCGCGGCCTCAAGATCCTGAAGGCCCTGGGCCTGGTGCTGCGCGAGCGCATCTCCGAGGGGCCGCTCGTGAAGGTGGACGACAAGCGCTTCGATCCCATGTGGGAGGCCTGCGCCGCCCACAAGCTGCCCGTGATGATCCATGTGGCTGATCCCGAAGCGTTCTTCACGCCCATCGACTGCACGAACGAGCGCTGGGACGAGCTCGGACACCATCCCGACTGGTCCTTCTACGGGAAGGACTACCCGAGCTTCAAGGAGATCATGGAGGCGCGCGACCGGATGTTCGCCCGGCACCCGAAGACCTCGTTCGTCGGCCTCCACGTGGGCCACGACGCCGAGAACCTCGAGTTCGTGGGCCAGTCCCTCGACAAGTTCCCGAACATGACCGTCGAGATCGGAGCGCGCATCGGCGAGCTCGGCCGCCAGCCGCGCACGGCCGGCCGCTTCTTCGACAAGTACCAGGACCGCATCCTGTTCGGCACCGACGCGGTGCCGCCGCCCGACGGCGAGAACTATCCCCAGCAGGTCTTCAAGGACGAACTCTACGAGATCTACTACCGCTTCCTCGAGACCGAGGACGAGGCCTTCGACTACGCGCCCGCGCCCGTGCCGCCCCAGGGCCGCTGGCAGATCTACGGCCTGGGCCTGTCCGACGCGATCCTGAAGAAGGTCTACAACGGCAACGCGATGCGCGTGCTGGGCATCAACGCATGATCGCCGGCGCGCTGTTGACCCTGGCCCTTGCCGCGGCCGAGCCCGCGGGCTACGACGTCGCGCGGGCCGGCTCCGATCGCGCGGCGCTCCTCGAGGGAGCCGACGCCACGTGGGCGAAGGCGAGCCCGATCTCCTGGGGACCGGAGAGGTACACGACGTCTTTCCGCGCGCTGTGGGACGACGCCGGTCTCTACCTGCGCTGGGACGCCACCGACCCCGATCCGTGGTGGACCATGACGAAACGCGACGAGTGGCTCTGGCAGCAGGAGGTCGTCGAGATCTTCCTCGACATCGACGGCTCGGGCACGAACTACGCCGAGGTCGAGGTCTCCCCGGGCAACGTGATCTGCGACGTGCGCATGGTCACGCCATGGCCCAACAAGCAGATGGACTACGCCTGGAACCTCGACGGCCTCGAGAGCCGCGTCCACTTCGCGACCGACGCCCAGGGTCAGAAGACGGGCTGGAAGGCCACCGCGTTCCTGCCCTGGAGCGGCTTCAAGTCGCTGCCCTCGGCCGCGAAGGTGACGCTGCCGCCCAGGGAAGGGCAGTCCTTCCGCTTCAACGTGTTCCGCGTCGAGCGTCCGAACCGGAAGGATCCCGAGAAGGACGCGGTCGAGGTCGCATGGTCGAAGCCGCCCGTCGAGAGCTTCCACGTGCCGTCGGCGTTCCGGAGCTTCGTCTTCCGCAAGTGATCCAACCGGCCACGGGCGGCGTCGCGCTCCGGGACATGGCCCCGAGGGACGTCCCGTCGGGGCTGCGCCTGTGCCGCCTCGCCCATTGGAACCAGCGGGCCGAGGACTGGCAGGCGTTGCTCGCGAACGGCTCCTTCCGGCTCGCGATGCGCGGCGACGACTGCATCGGCTCGGGCGGCGCGGTTCACTACGAGCAGCGCCTGGCCTGGATCGCGATGATCCTGGTCGACCCGTCCGAGCGGGGCCGCGGCATCGCGACGCGCCTCGTGGCGGACCAGCTGCAGCGCCTGCAGCGCTTCGCCGTCGTGGGCCTCGACGCGACGCCCCAGGGCGTCGCCGTCTACACCCGCCACGGGTTCACCGATCGCAGCGGCTTCGCGCGCATGGAGCGGCCCGCGGACGCCCCGGCCGTGCGCGAGTTCCACGATCCCGCGGTCGTGCCGCTCCAGGTGGGGGAGCTGCCGCGTCTGGCCGCCGTCGACCGGTCCGTTTTCGGGGCAGACCGCATGGCCGCCCTGCGCTGGGCCGCGGAGCAGGCGCCGGAGTACGCGTTCCGGCTCGACGCGGTCGCCTCCGGCGGGGCCCCGAGCTACCTGTTCGGCCGGCACGGCCATCGCACCGAGCACCTCGGACCGCTCGTCGCCCCTCACGAGGGCGCCGCGTCGGCCCTCGTGTCCGCGGTGCTGGCCGCGCACCCCGGCCGGGCCTTCACCCTCGACGCCCCCGAACGGCCGGCGTGGATCGAGCGGCTCGGCCGCCTCGGCTTCAAGCTGCAGCGGCCCTTCCGCCGCATGATCCTCGGCAACGGCGAGGTACCGGGGGATCCCGAGCAGGTCTACGCGCTCTTCGGGCCGGAGTTCGGGTGAAGGCCCGCGTGGGATTGCGCATAAGATGGCCGGCGCCTCACGGGCCGGAGAAGGAGAGCGGCACATGACCAGGGCGTCGAAGAAACCGCGACTGCTCGTCGAAGAGCGGCGGCGCCGCATCACGGAGATGCTCGAGGCCCAGGAGCGCGTCACGGTCGAGGAGCTGGTCGCCCGCTTCGACGTCTCCGCGGTGACGATCCGCGGCGACCTCGACGCCCTCGCGAAGTCCGGCGCCGTGATCCGTTCCCACGGCGGGGCCCTGAAGCGCATCGAGGACCCCGAGGACATCCCGATCACGGTGAAGGAGACGCTGCACCACGCCGAGAAAGTGCGCATCGGCCACGCGGCCGCCCACATGATCAAGGACGGCGAGACGATCATGCTGGACTCGGGCTCCACGACCATGGAGATCGCGCGCCAGGTCAAGTTCCTCAAGCTGAAGTCCCTGAACGTGATCACGAACGCGCTCAACGTCGCCATGGAGCTCGCGAGCCTGCCCCACGTGCGGCTCATCATGATCGGCGGGATCCTGCGCCAGATGTCGTACTCGCTGGCCGGGCCCCACGCCGAGCAGACGCTGCGGGCGCTCTACGCCGACCGGCTGTTCCTGGGCGTCGACGGCCTCGATCCCGAGATCGGCCTGATGACGCCCGACGTGCTCGAGGCGCAACTGAACGCCGTGATGATCCAGGTCTCGCGCGAGGTGGTGGTGGTCGCCGACCACACGAAATTCCAGCGCCGCAGTCTGTCGGTGATCGCACGCATCGACGCCGTGCACAAGGTCATCACGGACTCGGCGGTGGCGCCGGAGATCGTGACGGCGGTGCGCGGCAAGAACGTCGAGGTCGTGCTGGTCTAGCGCAGCCAGGCGTCGAGGTTCGCGGCCACGAACGCGTCGTCGCGGAGCTCGGGGTAGGTCGCGTGGACGCGGTCGATCTCGTCCTGCTGGCCCGGCGACAGGCCTTCCTTCGGGTCCAGGCACCACAGGCCTCGCAGCAGGCCCTGGCGCCGCAGCGCCTCGTGGATGCCTGCGATGCAGCCGTGATAGGCGTTGCGCGCGTCGAACAATGCCGCGTTCGCGTCGGTGAGCTTCTGGCCGAGCGTCAGCAGCTCGAGAGTGCCGGCGCCTCCCTGGGCACGGCAGCGCTTCACGGCCTCGAGCATCTCGACCGCCCGGGCCGTCCACGTGGCCCACTGGCCGAGCAGCCCGCCGGAGAAGCCCACGCGCTTCCCGCCGAAGTCGTAGTCCGTCAGGAGGTCCGCCAGGATCGCGTCGTCGTTGCCGGTGTAGAGCGCCACCTCGTGAGCGCGGCCGCTGTCGGCCAGGGCCCGGGCCACGTCGGCGGTCTTGTAGCGATCGAAGGGCGCGACCTTGATGCCGACCACGTTCCCGATCTCGAGGAAGCGGCGCCAGAAGCCGTAGTCGAGGAGGCGACCGCCGACGGCCGGCTGGAGGTAGAAGCCGAGCAGCGGGATCTCGTCCGCGACGCGCGCACAGTGCGCGACGAGCTCGTCGGTGGACGCCGTGCGGAGCGCGCCGAGGCTCAGCAGGCCCACGTCGTAGCCGAGCTCGCGGGCCAGCACCGCCTCGGAGACGGCCTGCGGCGTGGGGCCGCACACGCCGGCCACCTTCAGCAGGGGCCGTTCCTGGGCATCGACGACCTCGGCGGCGAGCGAGAGCACCGGCTTCAGCAGGCCCACTCCCGGGTCGCGGATCTGGAACTGGGTGGTGTGGACGGCCACAGCCACGCCGCCCGCGCCCGAGGCACAGTAGTAGCGGGTCAGCGCCCGCTGGTGCCGCTCGTCGAGCTTCCGCTCGGCCGTGAGCGCCAAGGGGTGGGCGGGAATCACGATGCCGGCCAGCAGCGTGTCCCGCAGGCTTTGCGTCTTGCGTTTCATTTCGTTAGTCTTTGGTCTCTTGCGTTTATAGCTGCCGGCCGTTGCCGCTGTCAACCGAGGGGGTCGTCGTGCAGAGGTTCCTTCCGCTACTCCTGGTCCTCGCGAGCTGTGGCTCCGCCTCGACCGCCGAGCCCACTCCCGACCCGCGTAGTCCGTCCGGAATCGGCGCCGGGGGCTATTTCCCCGCGGCCAGCGTCTGGTACCGCGACGTCTCGGCGGCGCCCCTGGACCGCGAGTCGGGAGCGGTGATCGCCTACCTTGACCGCGTCGGCTGGGGCACGGGCCGGATGCAGATCGACTTTTCAATCGAGGTGCTGCAGGCCGCGACCGACACTCCGATCCTCGCCTTTCGACCCACCGAGGACCACTTCCTGCCCGATTGCGACCTCGACCCCGTGCCGGTTCCCGCCGGCGGCAACCTCGAAGGCGAGAGCGGCTATCAGTGCGCCGGGGACGGCGACTGCCACCTGATCGTGGTGGATCGGGCTCGTCAACGCCTGTTCGAGATGTGGCGCGCCGACATTCGCGGCGACACGTTCCGCGGCGGCTGCCTCGCGATCTGGGACCTCGCGAAGACCTATCCTGCGAGCGGCCGCGGCGAGCAGTGCACGAGCGCCGACGCGGCGGGCTACCCGATCGCGCCGCTGCTGTTCAGCGCCGACGAGGTGGCCGCAGGCTCCATCGGCCACGCGATCCGCTTCATCCTGCCGAACGCCCGCATCCGCAAGGGCCAGTACGTGCACCCCGCGACTCACGGGACCCGCTCCACGAGCGGTCCGCCGGACGCGCCGCCCTACGGCGCGCGTCTGCGCCTGCGCGCGAACTACCCGCTCGACCGGCTGCCGAACGAGGGCGCCCGGGTCGTGGCGCGCGCGATGCAGCGCTACGGGATCCTGCTGTCCGACGGCGGCAACATCGCGCTCACCGCCCAGAGCGATCGCCACACCACGGCGAAGTGGGCGGGCCTGCTCGGTCCCGGTGACCTCGCCGCGCTCCGCCCGGGAGACTTCGAGATGGTGGACGGCGGCGATCGGATCCCGCTGACCCTCGACTGCGTCCGCAACCCCTGAGGCTTCGGCCTCAGCGATAGTCTTCGACGCGGGGCTTCGCGACCGCCGTGACGCCGAAGAGCAGCGGCTCGGCCCTCGAGGGCCCGGGGGTTCCGACCAGCGTGACGGCGACGATCGGCACGTCCGGCCGCGGGTTCACCCACTCGCTCGCCCACAGCACGGCCTTTCCGCCGCTCGGCAGCTGTCCCGCCAGCACTGGCCGGGCCATGTAGTAGGTCCGCGAGAGACCGGCGTTCCACGGCCCCACGGTCTCGTCGAAGCGGATCTCGTGGGTGGCGACGAGATCGTCCGCGTAGCGCACCTCGTAGTACCCGAGCAGCTCCGAGGACTCGTGGGGAAAGTGCGTCTGGTCTCCGGCGTGGATCGAGGGTCGTCCTTCGCCGGTCGCGGACTGGACGAACAGCAGCGACGCCCAACGGCCGCCGACCGGCAGCGCGACCCGCGTCGGCCGATCGCCGGCGCGGCGCGCCACGCCCACCGCCGACGGGCCGCGAGCCGGATCGGCGATCGCGAACGGGAGCTCGTGGGAGTAGCCGCGGCCCGGCTTGAGGCCCGTCAGGTCCCAGCCTTCGCCGCGCGGGGCCTGGTTGAACGCCGACGCAAGATCCTGGACCTCGAAGCGCATGGGATTCGCGGTCGCCGACGGCACGGGCTTCGCGGCCAGGAGCCCGCGCACCACAGCCATCGCCGCGGCGGTGTGCTCGAGGGCGTCGTCCTTCTTCGTGAGGATCTTCGACCACAGCAGGTTCGCGCTGAAGACGGCCTCGGGAATCTGGAGCTTGCCGAGGACGAACTCCTCGAACGCGCCCCAGGAGGACACCTCGCCGCCGAGGGTGCCGGAGCGCGCGACGCGGCCGGGCCAGTCCTTCTGCTCCGTGCCGACGAAGTTGCCGACGATGAATGGCCAGCCCAGCGTGCGGAACGTCGCGTCGCCGGCCTCTCCCGACCAGTTGAGGATGTGCAGCGGCTTGCCGGCCGCCAGGATGTCGCGTGCCTTGCGCGTGTCGGGCCGGTCGTAGAGCACCGGCCCCGTTTCCGTCCAGCGCTTTCCGAAGCGGTTGTGGCCATCGACGAAGTGGTCGCCCCAGAGCCACGTCTCGATGCCCTTCGCGTCGAGGTGCTCGCGGACCTTCGTGACGTCGCGCGCGAAGAGCTCGCCGGTGTCCTGGCCGTGGCAGCGGGCGCAGAACGCGCCGGCGCGCCACTCGTCGTGGCCGATGTGGACCCGCTTCGGCTTCAGCACGTCGAGGTACTCGTCCATGACCTCGAACAGGATCCGATAGGACTCCGGGTTCGACGGGCAGTACGAGTCCGGCCAGGTCATGTCCGGGTCTTCCGCGATCGCGCGATGCGCCGAGGCAAGGTAGTACGCATGGGAGAGGGACTGGATCTCGGGGACGATCTCGAGGCCGTACTGATCGGCCCACGCGGCGAACTGCCGCACGTCGCCCTTCTCGATGTACGAGCCGTCGCCGACTCCGACGTGGAGCGAGGCCGCGAAGCGGTTCGCAGTGCCCAGGGGGATGCCTTCGGCCAGTGCGTCCATCGTCTCGCCGTGGGCGTACCACTCGCGGACGGTGCGGCGCCACCCCGTGCTGATCTCGGGGTGGGACTCGAGGCGCATGGCGCCGCCGACCTCGAGCACGATGCCGTTGTACTTGTAGCGCAGCAGGAAATCGCGCAGGTAGCGGCGCGCGAAGGGGAGCTGATCGCGGCCGGGGAGGTACAGGTGCACCCACCGGATCGGCAGCGCGGGCCCGTCGCGGACGGTCGCCTCCCTCACGAAAGCGCTCTGGTGGCCCCAGGGGGCGACGAGCTGGACGAAGGACGACACCGCGTAGAGCGTGCCCCGGTAGTCGCGTCCGGCGAGCACCGCGCGGTCGTCGCCCACCTGCAGGAGATAGCTCTCGTCCTGGCTCGGCGCCTCGGTCGAGACGCCGACCGTGATGGGCCTTCGACCCGTGGGCGCGGCGCCGACCGCCACGGGAACCACGACGCCGAACTGGTCCGCGATCAGCTCCGCGAGAAGCCGGCCCGGATACTGAGCCCGCGCCTCTCCCTCCGGAACCACGATCGTGGCGTCGGCCAGGAAGAAGCGGCCGTCGCCGTAGCGCGCCTCTTGCGGCACGGGCCAGATGGGGAAGTCCGCGGCTCGCGCCAGCGGCGCGAAGACGAGCAGGCCGAGCGCAAGGAGCCTAGAAGCGCCCATCCGTCCGCTCGTACTTCGTCGGCTTGCCCAGAGACCGCCCGCCGCTCTCCACCCAGTGCGCGCACCACTCGAACAGCGTGTCGAGGGGAACCGATGCCTCGCCGAGGCGTTCGCGGCAGCGCGCCGTGTTGCCGAGCAACGACACCGGACCTTCCGTGCCCGTGAACGTCACGGACTTTCCAAGGCGCGCGCCGAAGCGCTCGGCCACGGCTCGTATCGACACCGTCTCGGGTCCCGTGACGTTGAGCGCCACGACCGGCGCCGCCGCGAGACCCAGGCTGCGCAGCGCGTAGGAGTTGGCGTCGCCTTGCCAGATCACGTTCGCGTGGCCGATCGAGAGGTCGATCGGCTCGCCGGCGAGCACCTTGCGGGCGACGTCCACCAGCACGCCGTAGCGCAGGTCCACGGCGTAGAACAGACGATAGAGCACGACGCGCGTCCGGTGCTCGTTCGCGAAGTGCTCGAACACGCGCTCGCGTCCCAGGCACGACTGCGCGTACTCGCCCACGGGAGCCGTGGCGTCGCCCTCGCGGGCTCCGCCGCTCGCCGGAGGCGTCAGCGGATAGACGTTGCCGGTGGAGAAGGCCACGATCCGCGCGTCCGCGTAGCGGCGTGCCACGTGAGCGGGGACGATCGTGTTCATGGCCCAGGTGAGGTCGGGCCGCGCCGAGGCCCCGAACTTCATACCGGCCAGGAACAGCACGTTGTCGAAGCGGGGAAGCTTCTGGACCTGAGCGGGGTCGAGAAGGTCGCAGGCGAGCGTCTCGATGCCCGCGTCGTTCAGAGGTTGCGTCAGGCTCGTGTCGGAGAAGCGCGAGACCGCGGCGACCCGGCGCTTCGTCCCGGCCTCGTCCGCGGCTCGCCGCGCGAGCCGCGCGAGGGACGGGCCCATCTTGCCGCCGGCGCCCACGATGGCGACGTCGCCCTCGAGGGTCTTCATGAAGGCGACGTCCGCCGGCGACGGACGCGAGAGCCTTTCCTCGAGCTGGTCCTCGGTGTCGATCGAATCGGGCCGTGAGCTGGGCATCGGAAGGATTTCGGAGGATTTCCCGCCCGTCGCCGGGCGTCAAGGACAAAAGAAAAAGGGCGTGGCCCCTTTGACGGGGACCACGCCCGGGAACGAGGTGGTCTAGAAGGTGGCTCTTATTCCGAGCCGGAACTGTCGACCCGGTGCGAAGCCTTCCTGGTTGGCGATCGACCCCTCACCGAGCACACCCGTCGTGCCGTTGTTGAGGTCCCCCTCGAGGAGGGCGCTGTCGAGCTGCGAGAAGCCGTCGCCGTAGAACTGGTAGAACTGCGGGTGGTTGAACGCGTTGTCGAGCAGCGCCGTGAGCTGCAGCTTGAAGTTGTTGCGCTGGATGATGTCCTTGTACATCGCGAAGTTGACGACCCAGGTGCCGGGTCCCTTCAGGCTGCCCTTCTTGGCGTTGCCGAGCTGGCCGGGCGCCGGCAGGGCGTAGGCGCCCTGGTTGTAGAAGGACTCACGCGTCCCGCCCGTGTTGGGATCGCTGACCTGGTCGGGCCGCCACGCGCAACAGAAGAAGTTGCCGAGGCCGTCGAGGGGCTTGCCGGTGTTCCAGGGGCTCGTGGTGTAGAAGCTCGAGAAGAACGGCGTCAGGTTGTTGCCGGTCTTGGCCTGGAACAGCGACGACACGGTCCAGCCGCCGAACAGGGCGTTCGCCCAGCCGGGCATGTTGGAGCCATGGCTGCGGTTCTTGCCGAACGGGATCTCCCACGTACCGTTCATCACGACACGGTGCCGCACGACGTTCGGGTCGGGACCGCGATCCTTCTCGATGTCGTACGGATCGAACTGCACGCCGCCGAGGCTGCTGTTGCCCACGTCGGGAGCGTTGCTGTCGGAGTCGGCGAGGGTGTAGGCCACGTTGAAGGCGAGGCCGCCCTTGAAGCGCCGGGTCAGCTCGACCTGCAGGGAGTTGAACTGGCCGGAGCCGCCGTTGTTGACGTCGTCCGCGTAGAAGCCGTAGAGCGGCAGCGGCAGGCGGGCCTTCGTGTCGGGATTGCTGAGGTCCCCGTCGAAGAACTCGGTGTTGGCCGGGATCGTGTTGCGGTCGGTGTCCACGATGATCTTCCGCATCGACGAGCCCAGGTAGCTCACGCGCACCCCGAAGGCGTCGCTGATCGCGTGCTCGAGGGTCAGGTTGTACTGGTAGGTGTCCGGCGCCTTCAGGTTCGGGTCGATGCCCTGGTTGCCGAAGTCCGCCGGGTCCACGAACGGCGCGCCACCCGTGAAGCCATGCTGCAGGGGCGCCGAGCGGCGCGTGCTGCTGAAGCGGAACATGTTGGACGCGAACAGGTCGCGCACGCCCTGCACCGCGACGGTCGGGTGGAACAGGCCGGCGCCGCCGCGCAGCACCGTCTTGTCGTTGCCGCCGAAGCGGTACGCGAAGCCGATGCGCGGCGAGAAGTTGTTCTTGTCCTGGTTGATGAGCTGGTCGCTGATGCCGAGGTCCGAGGCGATGCGGGTGCGGCCGAGAGCCTGGACGCCGGGCGGCAGGAGCGCCGCGATCTGGGCGTTCGGAACCACGTGGTAGCCGCCGTCGTCGGGACGGAAGTTGCCGAGAATGTTGCTCTTCTCGTGCCAGTTGCCGACGAGCTCGTAGCGCAGGCCGAGGAACACCGTGAGGTTGCGGCTGGCCTTCCAGTCGTCCTGCAGGAAGACTGCGAAGTCGTTGGAATACCCGTCGAGGTCGCTGCGGTTCGTGACCTGGTCGGTCACGTCACGCGTAGCGCCCAACAGGAAATCCGCGAAGGCATTGGTGGTCGCGACGCCGCTGAAGCGGTAGCGGCCGCGGAAGTTGACGCCGCGTCCGCGACCGTCGAGGGCCGAGTTGCGCGTGTAGAGGCCGCCGGCCTTCAGCGAGTGGCCGCCCATGATCCAGGTCACGTTGTCGCTGATCGAGAACGAGTTCTGCTTGACCGTGCGGTCCGCGTTGATGCCGCCGTCGGAGATGTTGATCGGCCGCGTGGCCGCCGAGCCGCCGGTGAACTGGAAGGCCGGGAAGCCGACGCGTGAGCCGTCGACGCTCGGAGCGGTCTCGAGGCCCAGGGCCGCGTTGACCTGCTGGACGTTGTAGTTGCTCTGGCGGAACGACTTGTCGTAGTTGTAGCCGATGCGCAGCTCGTTCACGACGGTGCTCGAGAAGATGCGCGTCCAGCCGCCGATCAACGTCGCCGTATCCAGCTTGCGGTTCTGGATGCCCCCGTTGGTCAGGGCGTTGCCCGCCACTTCGAACGAGACGGTCGCGGGATCACGGTGCTGGAAGCCGCCGCGCAGGAACACCGAGTCGTTCTTTGTGAGCTCGTGGTCGATGCGCAGATCCGCGCGCTGGCGCTTGGTGGTCTGGGGGACGAACTGCTGGTAGACGCCGAAGCCGCTCGAGAGCTGGCCCGCGTTCGGCAGCGGGTAGAAGAAGTCCATGATCTTCTGGGCCGACGGGTCGAGGCGGTTCGACGGGATCACGTTGCCCGGGAACGGCAGGCCCGTGAGCGGGTCGTTGACCGTGAAGCTCGAGCCCGAGAAGTCGCCGGCGCGCTGGGCCGCGCTCGGCACGGTGGCCCGGCCGCCGCCGAAGATGGCCTTGCTGTTGGAGCCCTCGTAGTTGGCGTAGAAGAACGTCTTGTTGCTCTTCACGGGACCGCCGATGCCGAAGCCCCAGCGGTGCTGGTGCGTGTCGGCGTTGGGATCGCCGCGCTCGGCGCCCGCCAGCTTCTGGTTGTAGGTGAGGGCGTTCAGGTTGTCCGAGTTGAAGTCGTAGAAGCCCGTGCCGTGGAACTGGTTGCCGCCGCGCTTGGTCGTGACGACGACGCCGGCGAGACCGCCGTACTCGGCGCTGTACGAGTTCGAGAGCACGGTCATCTCGGCGATGGCGTCGAGGCCGGGCGCCGAGTTGCCGATCGTGCCGAAGATCGCGTTGGTCGAGGCCTGACCGTCCTGCACGTAGCTGACGCCGTAGGTGCGGCCGCCCAGGAACTGGATGTCGTCGCTGCCGCCGATGACGTTCGGGTTCAGGAGCAGGAAATCCTGGATGTCGCGGCTCGCGCGCGGCAGGTCGTGGAGCTGCTGCTGGTCGAGGCCCGAGGCGACGGCCTGGCTCTCCAGCGTGATGTTTGACGTCGTCTCGGCGGCGACCGTCACGGTCTCGGTGAGGGCGCCCAGCTCGAGCTTGATGTCGGCGCGGGCGATGCCGCTGGCGCGCAGCACGACGCCGGTCTGCTCGGCCTTCTTGAAGTTCGTGGTCACGACCTCGATCCGGTAGCTGCCCGGCCGCAGGTTGGTGGCCTCGAAACGTCCCTCCGCATCGGTTTCGACCGTGCGGGGCACGCCCGTGGCCTCGTCCACGATCAGGACGGTCGCTCCCTGGACGGCGGAGCCCTGGGGGTCTGCCACGGTGCCACGAATGGCTCCGAGGAAGGACTGGGCCATCGCCGGGCCGGCGACCATCGCCGCGACCAGCATGAGCAGCGCCCAGAACCGGGGAGCCGACCGCGCCCCGGACGCGGTTACGAACGAGTGTCCCTGCATCTCTTCCTCCTCGGCCAAGAGCCGATCACCGGGGCGTGGCCCCAACGTCCTGAGAAGCGAACCTTCGTACCGCCGCAAGACAACAATCGCAAGTAAAAGATAGTTGAACGGCTTTTTAGTCCTTTTTGTTCCTGGTGTCAATGCCTTTGAGTTTGTGTCTCCGCTTGAGCCTCCCGGCCGCCATCCGATAGGCTTCGAGCGTTCCCGATGCGGCCCACCAAGCCCGTTCTGCTCGTCGTTGCCGGTTTGCTTGCGGTCGCCGGTGCTGTGACGTTCCTGCGACGGCCGGCGGCGGCGCCGAAGTCCGGCCTTCGACCCCACATCCTGCTCGTCACCCTCGACACCGTTCGCGCCGATCACATCGGCTGCTACGGCGCCCGCGGGGCGTCCACGCCCACGCTCGACGGCCTGGCCGCGCGCGGCGTGCGCTTCGCGACGGCCGTGGCCCACGCTCCGCTGACCGCGCCGTCGCATGCGTCCATCCTCACGAGCCGCACCCCGTTGGGCCACGGGGTACGCGACAACGGCGCCTATGTCCTGCCGGAAGGCGTGCCCACCGTCGCCGAGGACCTCAAGCGCGCCGGGTACAGGACCGCGGCGTTCGTCTCTGGCTTTCCCCTGACGCGCCGCTTCGGCCTCGACCGGGGCTTCGACACGTACGACGACCACCTGCCGCGGGGCACGGATCCGCGGCGCACCGCCTACGTCGAACGCAGTGCCGACCGCACGACGGACGCGGCGCTGCAGTGGCTCGACTCCACGCCGGCCGGTTCGGACCCGCTCTTCCTCTGGGTCCACTACTTCGACGCCCATGCGCCCTACGAGCCGCCGGCCGAGTTCCTGTCGCGGGTCGGCTCGGCCTACGCCGGAGAGATCTCCTTCGTCGATGCGCAGCTCGCGCGGCTGCTGGCTCGCATCGAGGGCCGCGGGCCGACGCTCGTCCTGGTCACGGCGGACCATGGCGAGAGCCTCGGCGAGCACGGCGAGGACACCCACGGCATCTTCCTGTACGACTCGACGCTGCGCGTCCCGTTCGTCGTGGCGGGCCCCGGAGTGCCGTCGGGACAAGTCGCGACGACCGTGGCGCGCGGCATCGACGTGGCCCCGACGCTTCTCGACTACGCGGGCCTCGAAGCGAAGGGCGCCGAGGGCCGCTCGCTGCGCACCGCGGCCGCGGGCCAGCGCCTGGACGACGCTCCGACCTATTCCGAGTCGCTGCACTCGCAGCTCCAGTACGGCTGGGCGCCCCTGCATGCCTGGCGCACGGCCCGCTACAAGTTCATCGAGGCGCCGCGCGCCGAGCTCTACGACCTCCAGGACGACCCGCAGGAGGCGAAGGACCGGGGCCGGGAGGATGCCGCCAAGCTCGAGACGCTGCGCGGCCAGCTCCAGAAGGTGATGGCCACGACGACGCCCATCGCCACCCAGGCGATCGACGCCGAGACCGCGGCGCGCCTCGACGCGCTCGGCTACCTGGGCGGCGGCGGCGGTGCCGTGGCGCCCGTGCTCACCGGCCGCGACCCGAAGGACGGCATCGGTCTCGTCACGCGCCTCGGCCGCAACGGCATGTCCGTGGCGCGGACCGACCCGCAGAAGGCCATCAAGGAGCTGACGACGTTGCTCGCCGAGGACCCGGGCATGCTCGTGGTCCTGCGCACGCGCGCCGTGGCCTACGAGACCGCCGGCCAGTACGAAGCCGCGGTGCGCGACCTGCGCACCCTCGAGAAGAAGGGGGCGCTCAGCGCCGAGGACAGCGTCGTGCTGGGCGACAGCCTGCGCCTGGCGGGACGTACCAAGGAGGCTGTCGCAGTCCTCGAGGCCACGGCTCGCAAGAATCCCCGCTTCGCACAGCCCTGGCTATCCCTCGCCGCCGTGCACGTGGCCGAACGCCGCTTCGACGAGGCGGCCAAGGCCTACACCAGCGTGCTCGCGATCACCCCCGACCAGACCGAGGCGCTGCGCGGACTCGGCGACCTCGCGATCATCCAGGGCGACAACGCGGAGGCCGGCAAGCGCTACGGGCGCATCCTCGAGATCGATGCGGCCGACCCGGGCGCGCTCGCGAAGCTGGGCGTCGTGCGCATGCGCGAGGGCCGCGCGGAGGACGCCATCGGGCTGTTCCGCAAGGCGATCGAGCGCGAGCCGAAGAACGCCGAGACGCTCCTGTACCTCGCGGGGGCGCTGGCGTCCACGGGCCGCGGAAGCGAGGCCCTGCCCTACTTCGACCGCTCGATCGCGGCGGCACCGACCGCCATGGCCCTGAACGGCCTGGCCTTCACGAAGATGCAGCTGGGCGACGCCGCCGGGGCCGCGGCGGCGTTCCGTCGCTCGCTGAAGCTGGAGTCCGACCAGCCCGACGTCGTGCAGGCGCTGCGCAGCCTGCCGCGCTGATCAAGGTACCGCGGCCACGATCGTGAACGGCTCGCGGATCTCGGCCACCTGGCCCGCGGCCAGGTCGGTCACGAGCACGATCATCTCGTAGCGTCCCGGCGGCGCGCCCTCGATGCCGGTGCCGAAAGTGCGGGACAGGCTGCCGTCCGCCGCCGGCCGCAGCGGCGTCTCGGCCACGGCGGTCAGGAAGCGCCCGTCGCTGCGCCGGATCGAGAAGCCGGCCGTGACGTTGGGCGCGCCGGTCTTGGGGTCCTTGGCGGCGCCGTAGACCTCGAAGCGGCAGTGCAGCACGCCCCTCGGCGCGAACTCACGGCGGGCCGTCGGCTCCGGGACGCGGGCCTCGGCGGCGCCTTCGCGCAGGCGATCGCTGAGGATCGGCGTCGAGAGACGCAGGCCCGCGGCGTCGGGCACGTCGAAGTCGTGGGTGAGGCTGCCGACGCGCCCGTCGTTCTTGTCGCGCACGATGATGCGGGCCTGGTACGGCCCCGGCACGAGCTCGAGGGTGCGCGGGATCGGGAACCAGTTCTGCTCGTAGCGGGCGCGGGTCTCGGGCTTCAGGTTCATCTCGAACTGCTGGTCGAAGCGGAAGAACTCGGCGCTGTCGCGGTTCGTGACCACGAGCATCAGCTCGAGGGTGTCGCGCGCCGCCCCGCCCTCGTTGCGGAAGGCGAAGCCCCGTACGTCGGCCTCGGCCGTGATGGCGACGCTGCGCTTGCCCGCGGCCACGGGACCGAGCACGTGGGTCGTGGCGCGCAGCGGCACGTCGGGCAGCTCGAAGGGAGAGTCGAGGGCGCGCTGGATGGCGGCATCGCGCGGCTCGGGCGCTTTCGCGGCCCCGTCGGGCGCGTAGTAGCCGCGCCGCGCGCCGACGCGCACGCCGGGGCGCGTCACCTTGACCTCGATCTTCCGGAAGCGGCCGTCGGCTCTCGCGTCCGTGGGCTTGTAGCCGAGCAGGTAATAGCTCGCGGATTCTCGGCCGATCCGCTGCAGACCGCCCAGGAGGTCGTTGTCCCGCACGGTGAAGCCGCCGGTGTCCATCGCGAGGCCGTCGCTGCCCTCGCTGTCGTTGCGCGCCTCGGCCAACCCGGCGCCGAGGTCGTTGAACTCCAGGGTGGTGCCGTTGTCGGCCTGCAGTCCCGAAGACGCCGCCGAGAGGCCGCGGGCGTCGACGAAGTAGAGCGCCACGTTCGCGCGTCGGGCCGCGGTGACGACGCGCCGGAACGCGGCGATGTGGGAATCCTGGATGAGGCCGCCGGACACGAGGATCAGCGATTTGCGGCCGCGACCCGCGGCGAGCCCGCCCATGGCCCGCTCGATCACGGAGAGCGTGGCTTCGTTGTCGAGGGTGGCCTTGGCGTAGACCTGGGCCGCGCGAGCCCGGGTCATGCCGCGTTCGCTCTCGAGGTTGCTGGTGCCGTCGTTGTTCGGATCCCGCGGCAGCACCGCGTCGCGTCGGATGTAGTTCGTCGCGACCAGGCGCCGCGTGACGCGATCGATCACGATCCAGTCGGTCTCGCGATCGATGCGCATGGCCTCGTAGTCGCTGATCGCGTCGCGCACCAGATCGCCGGCGCGCCGGCCCTGGAGCTTGTCGAGGATCTGCAGCAGCGCCGTGCGGCCCTCGGGCAGCCGCGCCGTCCAGGTGGCGCCCGTCTGGGTTCCCGCGAGCGTCACCCGGTCGCCGTCGCCCGTGCTGCCCTCGAGGAACTGCTTCAGGGCCTTGCGGCCGCGGGCGGCCTCGGCGACGTCGAGATGGCGCTCGTCGAACACGATCACGAAGCTGCGGGCGGCGCGGGCGGCCGCGTCGACGTTGGACGAGGTGCGCGGCTCGCCCAGGGGCGCCGCGGCCTTCGCAGCGGCCTGCAGGCCCGGCCGATCCACGGCCTCGAACGCCACGATCTCCTGGGCCACGCCGCCCTCGAGGACGGTGAAGTCGGCGGCGGTCAGGCCCAGGATCGGCTGGCCGTCCTTGTCCTGGACGACCGCGTCCACGGTGACGAGCTCGGTGCCCGCCGGAAACGACGGGGTCTGGGCGAGCACCGGCGCCGCCAGCAGGACCGCCGCCAGGGCGATCCTCAAGGCTTCACCTCGAACGCCGCCTCACGGGTCTCCTGCGTGGCCGCCACCGCATCCTTGACCTCCAGCCGGACCTGGTACGTTCCGGGACCGTACTCCGTGAGCGGGATCGGGCCGACGGACGCGACCGCCATCGCCGTCTCGAAGACCTCTTCCTGGCCCTTCGCCACGGGCTTGCCGTCCTTCGAGATCGTGAAGGTGGCGCGCAGCGTCGCGTGGCCGGCGGCGCCATCGATCTTCCCGCCGTAGAGCATGGCGATCACGTTGAGGCGATCCGCGCGTGCGAACACGTTGCCGAGGCGCGGTGCGATCGCGGTGGAGCCGAGGGTGAAGGCCGCGTACGGCCCCTGGGGATCGGGTGCCGCTCCGGAGCCTTCGGGATAGACGAGCAGCGGGCTGACCGAGAGCTGCGGCGCGTCGAAGTCGGGCACGTCGAAGGCCTCGCTGCTGGCGGTCGCCGTTCCGCCCGCCACGGAGGCCGTCACGCGCAGGGAGTAGCGGCCCGGCTTCACGGGAATGCCGTAGGAGCCGACGAGGGCGCCGTCGCTCTCGAGGCCGACCGACAGCGTTCGTTCGGCCGTGCCCGCGACCGCCCCGCTCGCGTCGAGGGCCTCGGTCCTGACCTTGACCGAGCGGGCCGCGCCGCTCGCGTCTGCCGAGGCGTTCGGCAGCGGGCCGATGCGCACCAGCCCCGCGGCGTAGGCCGTCCCGGGCTTCGCGCGCAGCAGCAGCTTGGGCTCGAGGCGGAGCGGGAACGTGAGCGCCGCCGGCTCGGTCCAGGGCGTGAGCTTGCCCGCCGGCCCCCGCGCGTAGTTGATCTCGGGCCGTACGATGTTGCGCTTCGCGACGGCGGCGAGCTCCTCGAGCCCGCGGCCACCCTCGCCGAACCGGCAGTGGTCGTCGAAGGAGAGGCTCAGCTCGCCTCCCACGAACTGCACCGGATCGGTCGGTCGGGATCGGTAGATCCAGACCTCGGGTCGCCGCGGTCCTTCCCGCGAGTACTGCTGGTTGTCGAACTTCTGCGTCGTCTCGCGGCCTGCCACCTCGTGGGGATCGCCGAGCAGCGTCAGCACCTGGCCGCAGCCGGTCTCCGAGCCGGGCGTGCCGTCCAGGGAGAAGAGCGTGTCCGCGCGCTTCCAGAGAGCCTCGACGCGCTGCTGGAATCCGCCGTCGCCGGCCACCGAGCGCCGTGCCCAGAACTGGCGCTGGAACTCTTCCTTGTCCGCGAGATCCTTGAGGTCCTTCAGGATCTTCTCTTCGTCCGCGGTGGCGAGAAGGTGGACGCGCCGCGCCCAGTGCTGCGCGTCGGACTTCGTGATCTCGGCCCACAGGGGGCTCACGAAGGCGGGGGTCGCGAGCAGTGCGACGAGGCCGAGGGGCAGAACGCCGGTTGGAATCTTCATACGTTCTCCGAGCTTAACCCAGGCCCTTTCGTTTGGCATTGCTTCCTTGCTTTTGGCTGTCATCGCCTCTATCGTCGCGGCCAGCATGCTGAAGAGCGCACTCCTTTCTCTTCTGGGGCTGGCGGCGCTCGCTTCCCCGGCCCCCTCTCCCGCGTTCCACCGCACGCTCGATTCCGACGCCTGGGTACGCGCGTCGTTCGTGGTCCAGACAGCCTACGCGCGCGTGCTGGTCGTCAGCGCGACGGGCGCGGCGCCGAAGACGGTGCGGTTGGCGCCCCTCGACCTCAACGCGCGCGCCGCCGGAGCCTTGCAAGCGCTGCCCGTGTCCCAGGTCTTCACCACCCTGCAGGCGGCCGTCGATGCGGCTCGCGGCGGAGACCTCGTCGCGGTGCTGCCGGGGCGCTATGCCGGTTTCGTGATGGGTCCCAAGGACGACGCCGGCGACGGCCGCTACGTCCACGTGAAGGCCCTGGGCCGGCCCGGGGACGTGACGATCGATCGGCCCGGCCCCGACCCCGACTGGATGGTCCTCTTCAAGACGGCCCACCACGCCGTCCTCGAGGGGTTCAACCTCGAAGGTCATACCGGCCCCGGCCTGCCTCTCGCCGGTCCGCGCGCCGGGATCATGCTCGACGGCGACTTCGGCCGCAGCGGCCTGCAGACCCACCACGTCGCGATCGTGGGCAACTTCTCCCACAACCACCGCAAGTGGGGGCTCCACAGCACCGACACCCACACGGTCCTGATCCAGGACAACCTGTTCGCGTTCTCGGCGCAGGAACACGGCGCCTACGCCTCGGACGGCTCGGACGACTACGTGATCCGGCGCAACGTCTTCTTCGGCAACAACGCGGGCGGCCTGCAGTGCAACATCGACACCGTGTCGTCGTTCCACGAGGTGCTGAAGAACGACGCGTTCCGCGACTACCCGGCCGAGCGGCCGAGCCGCGCCTGGGCCCTCGGCCTCGTGCGGCGGGCGACCGCCCTCTTCGGCGCCGACAACTTTCCCGACGGCAGGGGCACCGGCTTCATCATCGAAGACAACGTGATGAACGGGAACGGCAAGGCGGGCGGCGGGTCGCTGAACCTGGCCGGCCTCCAGGACTCGCTGATCCAGAACAACCTGATCTACGGGAACGTCAACCACGGCATCGCGGAGTGGAACGACGCGAACCCGTACGACGAAGCGCTCGTGGAGCCGGGGCCGCAAGCGGCCTCGGAGGTCGAGGGCCCGGACGACCTTCCGCTCTGGGGCTGCCACTCCAACCGCATCCGCAACAACACCGTGCTGCTCGCGAACAAGGACCGGGCGGCCTTGCAGTTCCGCAACGGGAGCTGGGGCAACCGGGTGCGCAACAACGTCCTCGTCAACGACGGCGGCCCGGCGCTGCAGGTCTACAACACGAGCGTCTACCGGCTCGATTCCACGGCGAACGTCGTGGGCCGGCTCGACGACACCGGCATGAGCGCCGACGTGAAGACGCTCGCGACGCGCCTCGACGCGGTCCCGGGGTCGCTACTCGACGAGACGCGCGCGAGCCTCGGCGCAGAGTTCGTCCGCGACGGCGACCAGCCGTGGGTGCTCGTCGAAGGGACCTGGTGGAGGCTCAATCCGGAGCGACCCGACTTCCGTCCCCGGCCGGGCTCGCGTCTCGCGGGCTGGGGCGACGCGTCGGACCTGCCGGCGCGCGACCTCTCCGGCACGGCGCGCGTGTTGCCGGACGCCGGCGCGTTCGCGGCTTCCGCTCCGGCACCCGCTCCGAAGACGAGCCGGACGCTCGCCGAACGCCTGGGCTATGCCCGCGACGCGAAGCTCGTGATCGTCCACGGCGACGACATGGGCGAATGGCACGCCGTGAACACCGCCTCGATCCGGGCCCTGGAGTCCGGCGCCATCAACTCCGGCGTGCTGATGGTGCCCTGCCCGTGGTTTCCCGAGATGGCGGCCTGGGCCAGGGCGCATCCCGAGGCGGATCTCGGCCTGCACATCACGATGACGAGCGAGCGGACGGCCTATCGCTGGGGGCCCGTGGCTTCGCGCCACCAGGTCCCATCGCTCCTCGACCCCCAGGGCTATCTCCGCCTGATCCAGTTCGAGGCGGCCCGCGAGATCGACGCGCGCGAAGCCGAAGTGGAGATCCGCGCGCAGGTCGAGCGCGCGCTGGCGTTCGGGCTGAGGCCGACTCATCTGGATTCGCACCAGGCGGTCCTCTACCAGCGGCCGGATCTGTTCGAGGCCCTGGTGCGGGTCTCCCGGGACTACCGCATCCCCATCGGCCTCTCCCGCGACCACCTGGTGCAGTTCCCGTTCCTGCAGCAGGCGCTTCCCGCGAACGCGCCGCTCATCGACCACAGCTTCGACATCACGCCCGACACGCCCCCGGACAAATGGGGCGACTGGTACGAGGCGCGCATCCGGGCCATCGGCCCGGGCGTCACCGCGATCGTGTTCCACCTGGGAATCGCCGACGCCGAGCTCCGCGCGGGAACGGCCGAGCGGCCGACGTGGGGAGCGGAGTGGCGGCAGCGTGACTTCGACTTCTTCACGAGCGAGCGCTTCAAGCGCCTTCTCGCCGAGAATGGCCTCGAGCTCGTGACGTGGCGGCAGGTCGCCGCGGCAGCCCAGGAGGAGTGAGCATGCGCGGTCGTGTCCTCGTCGCACTCGCAGCGGTCGCCCTCGCCGGAACTGTGCCCGCCCACGCGGCGGCCTCCGAACGCGTCGAGACGGTCGCGTTCAAGAGTCCGACCTTCGGCGCCACGAAGGCCTACCACGTGATCCTGCCCGTGGAGTACGCGACGTCGCCCTCGACGCGCTATCCCGTGCTGTACCTGCTCCACGGCCTGAGCGACAACGCGGCGACCTGGACCGAGCGCACGAACGTCGTGGACTCCGCCGCCGGCCACCGCTTCATCGTGGTGATGCCCGAAGGCGGCGCCGGCTGGTACACGGACAGCGCGAGCGTCCCGACGGACCGCTACGAGTCGTACCTGTTGGACGAGATCGTCCCGGACGTCCAGAAGCGCTACCGCACGATCGAGGAAGGCTACGCGCGCGGCATCGCGGGGCTCTCCATGGGGGGCTACGGCTCGCTGAAAATGGCGCTGAAGCACCCCGACGAGTTCGCCCTGGCGGCGTCGATGAGCGGCTCCGTGAACGCCGCGCGCTACTCGGACAAGGACGCCGCGGACTGGGAGCTCCACGCGCAGTCGATCGCCCGTACGTTCGGGCCGGCCGACAGCCCCACGCGCGCCGCCAACGATCTGTTCGCGCTGGTGAGGGCGCGCGCCCCCGGCCGCCCCACGACGTTCCCCTACATCTACATGGACTGCGGCACCGAGGACGGCCTGGTGACGGCCAATCGCAACTTCGCCGCCCTGCTCACGGAGAAGCAGATCGTCCACGAGTTCCACGAGATCCCGGGCATCCACAACTGGGACCTGTGGGAGAAGCGCATCCGCGTCATCTTCGCCCTGGCCGACGACAAGCTGCCGCGCCGCTAGAGCCATGAAGGCGCTCGACGTCCTGCTCCAGAACTGGCGGATCGCCAAGGCGCGCCCCTACGTGGCTCCGGGGGCCAACGTCCTCGACATCGGCAGCGCCGACGGCGCGCTCTACCGGCGCATCCCGGGGATCGGCGCCTACACGGGCCTCGATCCCGAGGCCCCGCCGGGCCGCGAACAGGGCCCGATGAAGCTGCTCAAGGGCGCCTTCCCCGACGACCTGCCGCCCCTGGACGTGCCGTTCGACGCGATCACGATGCTCGCGGTGCTCGAGCACTTCCCGGCCGCGGCTCAGAAGCGACTCGGGGCCTTCTGCGCCGACAGCCTCAAGCCCGGCGGCTTCGTGGTCGTGACGGTGCCCGACCCGGCGGTCGACCGCATCCTCGACGTCCTCATCGCGCTCCGCGTCCTCGACGGCATGGAGGCCGACGAGCACTACGGCTTCGACGTGCGCGAGACGCCGTCGATCTTCGTCGGCGCGGGCCTGTCCCAGGTCACCCACGAGCGGTTCCAGCTGGGGCTCAACAACCTGTTCGTCTTCCGGAAGCCCTAGCGGCCGCGCTCCCTTTATGATGCGGCGAGATGTTCGCCGCCCTGGTTCTCGCCGCCGCCCTCGACAACGCCGAGGCGATCCGGCGTGTCGCGCCCGAGGAGGCCCGCACGGGGCGGGAGGTCGCGATCCACGGCGTCGTCACTGCCGTGTCGGGCTGGAAGAACTCGTTCTTCGTGCAGGACGAGACGGCGGGAATCTCGGTCGACCGCGACGACCCGGAACCCGCGGTGAGGCCGGGCGACGCAGTGACGGTGAAGGGCGTGACGGGCCCGGGTCTGTTCGCGCCGGTTGTGGTTGCCCGCGAAGTGCGCGTCACGGGCCGGCGGTCTCTCCCGAAGGCCCCGTCGTTCCGCTTCGACGAGCTGATGGGCGGCGCCCAGGACAGCCAGTGGGTCGAGCTCCGCGGCGTCGTGCGCGCCGCGCAGGTGGCCGACAGCTGGGGTCATGCGGCACTGTTCCTCGACGTCGACGTGAACGGCGGCACGGTCTCGGCGCGGGTGCGTGCCTTCGAGGCGGGCGAAGCCGGAACGCTCGTCGACGCGGAGGTGCGCGTGCGCGGCGTCTGCGGCACCGCCTTCAACGATCGCCAGCAGCTCGTCGGCTTGCGGCTCTTCGTGAACGAGCTGCGTGACGTCGAGGTGCTGACCCCGGCCCCTCAGGATCCGTGGGCGTTGCCGCCGCAGTCTCCCGACAGCCTGATGCGCTTCGGGGCGCGGCGCGCCGCGAACCACAGGATCCGCGTCCAGGGCACGGTGACCCAGCAGCGGCCCGGCCGCTCGCTCTACGTCCAGGGCGGCGACCAGGGCGTGTACGTCCAGACCGACCAGGACACGCGCGTGGACCCGGGGACCGAGGTGGACGTCATCGGCTTCAGCGCGCCCGGGGCGTACTCGCCGGCCCTCGAGGCGGCGGAGTTCCGCGTGATCGGTCCCCACGCGCCGCCGCGGCCCGTTCGGGTCGACGCCGCGGCCGTGATCCGTACCAGCCCCGAAGGTTTTCCGGTGACGCCCTACGACGGGCGTCTCGTGACCGTCGAGGGCACGCTGATCGCGCGCGTCCCGGGCACGGAGGACGAGCTGTTGCTGCTCCAGCAAGGCCACACGCTCTTCCGTGCGCGTCTGTTGAGCGCCAACGGCGCCGCCCTCGCCGACGTCGAGACCGGAAGCGCGCTCGATCTGACGGGGGTGTGCGCCGTGCGCACCGATCGCCTGCGCGAGCCCAAGTCCTTCGAGCTGCAGCTGCGCACGCCGCGCGACGTCGTGCTGCGCCGCGCGCCGGGCTTCTGGACCACGAGTCGCACCTTGCGCATCCTCGCGATCGCGGTCGGCGGAGTGCTGTCGGCCCTCGCATGGGTAGTTCTGCTTCGCCGCCGAGTCCACACGCAGACCCGGGTCATCCGCGAGCAGGTGGGGGCGCTCACCGAGCGCGAGGCGGAGCTGCAGCGGGCTCAAGAGGAGCTCCGGGCGTCCCTCGCCCGCGAGCAGGACGCGGCGCGCGAGGACTTCCTGACCCGGCTGCGCAACCGGCGTGCCTTCAGCGAGGCCGGGGAGGACGAGATGCGCCGCAGCCAGCGCTACCCGCGGCCGATGGCCCTCGCGTACATCGACCTCGACAACTTCAAGGGCGTCAACGACGGGCTCGGCCACGAGGCCGGCGATGCGCTGCTCCAGACCGTGGGCGCCGTGATGCGCGAGACCTTGCGCGCCACCGACGTGTGCGCGCGCCTCGGTGGCGACGAGTTCGCGGTGTTGCTGCCCGAGACCGATGCGGCGGCTGCGCGGGCGGTTCTCGAGAAGCTGCGTGGGGCGCTCCTTGAAGCCATGACCCGCCATGCCTGGCCCGTCACCTTCAGCATCGGCGCCGTGGTCTTGCCGCGGCCCCGCGGCTCTTTCGACGACCTCGTGCGCGACGCCGACAAGCGGATGTACGAGGTGAAGGCCGGCGGCAAGAACCGCCTGTCGCTCGTCGAGCTCGGCTAGAGCCGGGCCAGCGCCTGCTGGACGGGCTCTGGCGCCCAGGGCGCCGCGAGCCCCAGGTCGGCGAGCAGCACCTGGGCGCTGTTGTAGCCCGGCAGGCCGGTGACGTTGCCCCCCGGATGCGAGCTGGAGGCGCAGAGGTAGAGGCCTTCCACGATGGTGCGGTAGTGACCCGCGCCGGGGAATGGCCGATCGGCCCCGATCTGGCCGTGGCTGAAGGCCCCGACGAGAAGGTCGCCGCCCCGCATGTTCACGAGGGTGCGCTCGGTGTCGAGGGGGCTGCGCGTGAACCAGCCGCTCACGGCGCCCTCGAGGTTGGGCGCGTACTCGGTCCAGAGCTTCAGCATGGCGCGGCCATGCTCGTCGCGGGCCGCGTCCCAGTTCCTCGGGTCGCCGCCGAGTCGATAGGGCAGCTTCTCCCACATGAACGCGGTGTGCTTGCCCGCCGGCGCCTGGCTCGGGTCGAACAGCGTCGGCGTCGCGCCCCACATCACGGTCGGCGGGATGGTACCGGCCTCGTGGTGCCGCACGATCTGCGAGTGCTGGGCGAAGTCCTGCAGCCCCAGGATGACCATGAAGGCCTTGTCGAGCTGCGGGTGCGTCTCCGCGGCGCGATAGCGCGGGGCCTCGTCGAGGCAAACGTTCAACGCGAACAGGGGTGCCAGCAGGTTGTACTGGAACGCCTCGGCTCCCTGTCGCCACTCCGCCGGCAGCTGCGCGGGCTCGAGCAGCTCGAGGAAGGTCTGCTGCGGGTTGAGACCGGAGGCGACGAAGCGTCGCGCGCGGATCACCTCGCCCTCGCTCGTCTCGACGCCGACCGCGCGGCCGTTCTCCACGACGATGCGCTTCGGCTCGACGCCGGTGCGCACGACGCCGCCGCTCTCGACGACGGCCGACACCAGGGCCTTGCCCAGGGCGGCGCTGCCCCCGCGGCAGAGCTGCGCCTTGCCGGGGGATGCCAGCAGCATCGGGATGTGATGGCCGAAGCCGGGGCAGCGCAGGTCTACTTCGCGCAGGCCGTTGAAGAACAGCAGCCCTGCCTTGACCGTCGGGTGCTCGAACTCGCGCTCGACGAACTCGAGAGGCGACAGCGCGCTCGTCTCGAGGAGGGTGCGGCCGAGGGGGCTCTTCTCCAGGAGCCGGCGGCGCTCCGCGGCCGGCAGCGGGGGATTGCGGCTCTCGGGCACCAGGATCTTCTCGAGGATCGGCAGGAAGGTCTCGCGCCAGCGACGCAGCGTCGCCGCGTCGCGGCGGCTGAACGCCTCGAACGACGCCACCGTCTTCTCGAAGTCGCACCACCACTCGAGGGGCTCGCCCTGGGGCGGGATGAGCGCGACGTTCAGCTCGGGCTCGATGTAGCTCGCTCCATGCCGCTCGAGCTCGAGGTCCGCGTACCAGGGCGCCTGGCGGATCGCACGATGGAAGAACGAGTGGGTGTTGTGCAGGTAGCCGGGGAAGCGCGGGTCCTCCATCGTCGCGAGGCCGCCGCCCGCCTCGTGGCGCCGCTCCAGGCACACGGTGCGCAATCCCGCCTTGCCGAGGTAGGCCTGCAGCACGAGGCTGTTGTGCCCGGCGCCGATGAGGATGCCGTCGAAGTCGTCCGTCACGCGTGCCGCTCCAGGTCGCTCTCGGTGAATCGCTCGCCGCACTCGAGAACCCGCACCGCCTGACCCAGACGGCCCGCCTCGGCCAGCAGCGCCGCGGGCGAGGCGGTGTTGAACTCGAACATGTCGTAGTGCATCGGGATCACGAGACGCGCGCCGATGGCGTGGCCCAGCCGCGCCGCCTCGACGCCGGTGAAGTTGCCGGGCACACGCCGCTCGGGAGCGCGGCCGTTGATGGGCAAGAGGGCGAGGTCCACCGCGAACGGACGCAGGCGCTCGACCTGGCCCTGGTACGGGATGCAGTCGCCGGGATGGTAGAGGCTGTAGCGTCCGAAGCGCACCACGTAGCCCATGTGGCGGCAGCGTCCCCGCTCGTCGTACTCGACGTCTTCGTGGGCGGCGGGCACGCCCGTGACGCGGAAACCGGCGACCTCCAACTCCCGGCCGACGTCGAGGCCGCGCGGCCACTCGAGCGGGCACTGCAGCCGCTCGGCGACGAAGGCGCGGTTGGCCTCGGGGATCACGAGGGTGAGATCCGGGTTCGCGGCGCGCAGCGGTCCCAGGGTCTCGCCGTCGAGGTGGTCGGTGTGGTTGTGGCTCGAGGTCACGAGGTCGATGAAGTCCAGCCGCCCCGGGGCGACGCTGCGACGCGTCATGCGCACGTGGGGCTTGTCGGTCGTCGCGTACTTCTTCGTGAGCGACTCGGAGAGGTAGGGGTCGAGGAGCAGGTGCCGGCCCGCGTGCTGCACGAGGAAGCCGCTCTGTCCCAGCCACCACATGCGGAAGCCCTCCGCCGTCGACGCATCCTTGCGGATGGAGTCGAGCAGGGCGTCGTCGGCGAGGCGCGGCTCGATCACGAAAGGCCGAGCTCCCGACGCACGATGGCGACGCCCGCGACCATGTTCTCGAGCTTCGCGCGAGAGGCCCAGCGCGCGGTCTGGCTGAGCCCGCAGTCGGGCGCGAAGCCGAGGCGCTCGGCCGGAGCGTGCTTCAGGCAGCGCCGCACGCGGTCCGCGATCTCTTCCTTCGGCTCGACCCAGTAGTTCTTGACGTCGATGATCCCGACCACGACGTCCTTCGCGGCGGCGATCTCCGCGATCACCTCGAGCTCGGCGAACTCGCGGCTCGCCATCTCCACGTGGATCTCGTCGACGTTGGCTTCGAGGAACGCCGGGAACAGCGGCGCGTAGCGCCGGGGCGCCACGGCGCGCCCCTTGTAGTTTCCGAAGCAGAGGTGAGTCGAGAGCCGGCAGCGGCCCACGACCGGCGCGATCGTGCGATTCAGGAAGTTCACGAGGCGCGCCGGATCCTCGCGGTGGGCGTAACAGCTCATGGACGGCTCGTCGACGCAGATCTCGGCGCAGCCGGCCTTCACGAGCGCCTCGAGCTCGGCGCGCACGAGGGGCAGCAGCGCGTCGGTCAGCGCGTAGCGATCGGCGTAGCGGCCGCCGGGAGCGAGGCGCCCGCTCAGGGTGTACGGACCGGGAACGCTCGCCTTCAGGGCGACGCCGTCCGGGGCCAGGCGCTTCAGCCGCTCGAACTCCGCGACGACACCCAGGCCGCGCGGCGCCCGCAGCTCGCCGGTCATTGCATGGCGCCCGCGCTGGTCATGGCCCGGAGGACCGAAGCGGCGGGGCAGCGCCGTCTCGCGGTCGATGCCCTCGAGGAACCCGTAGAAGGAGAGGTTGAAGTCGAGACGGGTCTGCTCCCCGTCGGTCACCACGTCGAGCCCGGCGCGCATCTGGTCGTGGAGCGCCGCGACCACCGCGTCGTCGAAGAGCTCGGCGCGATCCGCCTCGCCGAGCTCCGGGAGGTGTTGGGCGGCGAGCTCCAGCCACGCGGGCAGGGGATAGCTGCCGATGACGTTGGTGCGCAGCGGCCGTTCCTTCATTTCTTGTCCTCGCGTCCCAGATCCTGGTAGAGGCGCGCCAGGCGCCGCGCATGCTCGTCGTAGGCGGCCTCGAACAGCGCCTCGGAGCGTTCCTTGCCGACGACGGCGCCCGCGGTGAGGACCTTCGGGGGCTGGCCGGCGGCGGTGAGACGCGCGGCCACCTCGGCCTTGATCGCGTTCACGAGCAGGCAGCCGCCCAGCGTCGAGCCGGGGGCCACCGGCGTCGCGAGATCGCGGATGTGGACCATCGCGTCGCCCACCGGGGCGCCGGTGTCGAGCACGAGGTCCGCGCAGTCCATGAGCTTCAGGCCTCGCGCGTGGCGGGTCGTGGACGCCTCGGCGTGAGCGCTGCTCACGAGGGCCACGACCCTGACGCCGCGGCGCTGCAGGCCCTCGGCCATTTCCACCGACACGACGCTCCCGCCGCCCGACGAGATCACGAGCGCCGAGTCCTCGGGCTTCACGTCGAAGTTGCGCAGGATGCGCTCCGCGAAGCCCGGCGTGTTCTCGAGGAACATGGCCTGGCGCTGGCCGTTGGCGCCCACCACCAGGTTGTGGAACGTGAGGGACAGCTCGACGATCGGGTTCCAGCCCGGGAACGAGCCGTAGCGCGGCCACATCTCCTCGACCAGGATCCGGCTGTGGCCGGAGCCGAAGACATGGACCATCCGGCCGGCCAGGATCGTCTCCGCGAACCAGTCGGCGGCCTGGCCGATCGCGTCGGCCTGGCTCTCGACCGTGGTCAGGATGTCGCGGGCCTTGTCGAGGTACTGGCCCGCGGGACCCGCGAGCATCGCGGCGCGCGCGACACCCAGGGCGCCGGCGGTGTCCCCGAGCGCCGCCGGAACCACCGGGATCGCCTTCCCGTACGGACGCCACTCCACCTGGTCGAGGAAGCGCGCGAGGGGCTCGAAGAGCGCGGCGCCGGCGCGCGCGATGCCGCCGCCGATCACGACGATCTCCGGATCCACCGTGTTCAGGATGGAGGAGACCCCGCACGCCAGCCGGTGCACCGACTTCATCCAGATCGCCGTCGCCTCGGCGTCGCCCGCGAGGTGGGCGGCCACGAGCGCGCCGGTGTCGGTGAAGCGCCCGCCCGAGCGCCGCGCCAGCGTCGAGTTCGCGATCATCGTCTCGAGAGCCCCGGGCACGGGCGTCGTGGCGGGGGGGTAGCCTTCGGGGTCGAGGCACAGATGGCCCATGTGGCCCGCCCGGCCCAGGTAGCCGGCCACGAGGCGTCCCTGGCTGAGGATGGCGCCGCCGACGCCGGTACCGAGCGTCAACAGTGCCGCATAGCGGCGACCGGCCGCTGCGCCCTTCCAGGCCTCGCCGACGAGGGCGGCCTGGGCGTCGTTCAGGACGCGGATCGTCGCGCGTGTGGCGAGGAGCTCGGTCCAGGAGAGTCCCGTGAGTCCCGGGAGCCGGCCCTGGAGAGTCGCCACCGTCTGGCCGTCGTCGCTGGGCAGCCCGGGCGTCGCGATGCCGATCCAGCTGGCCCGGGCGCCACGCCGTGCCTCCATGGCGTGTACGGCCTCGCGGACGTTGCCGGCCCAGTCGCTGCCGGGCTCGTCCTTCGTGGGGAAGCTGCCCTCCTCGAGGACGGTGCCGTCCGAGGTGACGGCCGTCATCTTGACGTTGGTGCCGCCGAGGTCGATGCCGATCGCGTAGCGCAGGCTCATCGCGGGCTCCCATCGCTGACCGACCAGCCGCCGTCCACCGCCAGCGCCTGCCCCGTCACGAAACGCGCGGCGTCGGAAAGGAAGAACACCACCGCGTCGTCGAGATCGGCGGGGGCGCCCGGCCGCCCGCCGTCCAGGGGTTGCTTGTCGCGGACGAAGGCCAGGATCCGCGGATCCTGCATGGCCCGCGCGCTCATGGGCGTCTCGGTGAGGCCCGGCAGCAGGGCGTTGAAGCGGATCCCCTGGGGCGCATAGAACGCCGCCGAGGTCGTGACGAGCCCCACGATGGCCGCCTTGGCCGCGGCGTAGGCGTGGGTGTCGAAGAAGCCGGGCGAGGGCGACCGCCCGAGCACCGAGCCCATGAGCAGCACACTGCCGGGCTGCTTGCGCTCGAGCAGGGCTCGCGTCGCGGCGCGGGCCGAGTAGAACGACGAGCTCAGGTTGAGGCGCAGCGTCTCGTCCCAGCCGGCGTCGGTCACCGCGTGCAAGGGACCATCGCCGAAGCGACGGCCGCTGCCGCCGGCCACGTGATAGAGGGCGTCGAAGCCGCCGAACGCGTCGAGGGCGAGGCGGATCGCCTGGAGCGCCGTGTGCGGATCGCGCGCATCGCCCACGTGCGTCCGCACGCCGTCGGAGTCGGCAGGGATCGGCCCCGTCGGACTCACGCCTACGACGCGGGCCCCGGCGGCGAGACAGGCCTGGAGCGCGGACAGGCCGAGGCCGCTGGAGGCGCCCACGATCACGACGACCTTGCCCGCGAGCGCTCCGTGCGGCATGCCGCTCACGCGAGGCTTAGGGCTTGGCCGTCGCCGGCGCCGGCTGGGCCGTGGGGTGCGCGGTGGCGTAGAGCGCCAGCTCGAGGTCGCGGAACGCTTCCTGGGCGCTCGACTCCAACGGCCGACCCGCTTCGATGTCCGCCACGTAGCGATCGTACAGGGTCAGGGGCGGTGCTTCGACGGGGTAGAGGCGCGCCTGGCCGTCACGCGTCGCGCACAGCACCGGCCGGCCCTCGCGCGTCTCGAAGCGCAGCAGGTAGCGCTGGTCCGTGATCACGAAGTTCACGTTGATGCGCTCGCGGTCGTTGGCCTTGCGGTCGTAGATCGCGAGGTCCGCCGCCCAGCTGATGGAGAGGTGCGCGGTGGCGCCCGAGGCGAAGTCGAGGACCAGCAGCTCGGTGTCGGGAATGCCGAAGGTCTGGGCCAGCCGATACCCGTGGTAGCCGAACGTCACCACCTCGGACTGTGCCAGGTGGCGGGCGGTGTTGAGGTTGTGGATCACGGCGTCCACCAGCGGGCCGCCGTTCTTCGTCGGGTCGATGGCCCAGGGCGCCCAGTACGGGAAATGATGGATCCAGTCGTGCTTGTAGAGCTTGAGCGCGCCCACCTCCCCCGAGTCGAGGACCTTCTTGAGCGTGTGGACCTGCGGGTCGCCCGTGCGCTTGTAGATGACCAGGCACCGGCCGTCCTTCGTGGCGTCGCAGATCGCCCGCGCGTCCTCGAGGTTCGGCGCCAGGGGCTTGGTGGTGATGATGCGCTTGCCGCGCGAGGCGGCGTGCTCGACGAGGGCCCGGCGCGTGAAGGGCGGCGTGAAGACCAGGGCGATGTCGATCGAGGGGTCGTCGAGGATCGCTTCGGCCGACGCGGCGACCGGCGCGCCCAGGCGCTGCGAGGCCAGGGCCGCGGCTTCCGGGTTCGGGTCGTAGACGGCACTCACACGCACGCGCTCGCTGCGGGTGAGGATCGGCGTCTGGATGCGCGTGAAATCCCCACAGCCCAACAGCCCGGCCCGGTACACCTTCATTTTCTCCGCGCTCTCTCGAATAGGAAACCAAACGCAACCAAACGGCGATTGCGAAGTCTTATACGCTCTTTCGAGCGGCAGGGTCAACCGCGTGCGGCCCCAGCCCGGCGACGCACCGCATAAAGTCTTGCCGCGCTGCGTCTTGGCGTTGAATTTGGCCAGGACATGGGCTACCGTCCGATCCGTCCAACGACATGGTCGAACTCCTCCATCGCGAACGGACGATCAAGGTCAAGATCGTCTACTACGGCCCGGCGGTCGGCGGCAAGACCACGAACCTGCAGGTCCTCCACCAGCACACCCACGCAGCCCGGCGCGGCGAGTTCGTGTCGATCAACTCGGCCCAGGACCGCACGATCCTCTTCGACCTGCTGCCGATCCGCGCGCCGGGCTTCCGGGGCTTCGACATCCGCCTGCAGATCCTGGCGGTGCCGGGCCAGGCCATGTACGCCGCCACGCGCCGCCTGGTCGTGCGCGGGGCGGACGCCTGCGTGTTCGTGGCCAACTCCGCGGCCGACCGCTGGGAAGACAACGTCCAGAGCTTCCGCGAGATGGCGCAGAACCTGATCACGCACCAGCTCGATCCGTCCACGATGCCGCTCGTGCTGCAGTACAACAAGCGCGACCTGCCCGACGTGACGCCCATCGACTTCATGGACCGGACATTGAACGCGCGCAGGGTCGACGCGTTCCCGGCCGTGGCCGTCCGGGGAGAGGGCGTCCTCGAGACCTTCTCGGCGATCCTGCTCCGGACCATGCAGGATCTCGCGAATCGCTACCAGATCGTCGAGACCCAGCGCGGCCAGACGCTCAGCCAGTGGACCCAGACCGCCGTCGCCGGCATGTTCGGGACGAACTCGCTGGCCCTCGAGCCCCACTCGATCTCGGTCGAGCCGCCCCCACTCGTCGTCCCGCCCGCGCCGGCGGCCCCACCGGCTCCGCCGCCGCTCGTGGCCGAGACCCGGGCTCCGTCCGCCCCCGTCGTTGCGGAGTCCCCGCTTCCCGAGCCGGCTCCCGACACCGACGCCGAGCCCGCGGTGCGGCGCCTCGTCCGCGTCACGCTGCCGGCCGAGGCGGTTCGCATGTCGGGCGCCGGCCCCGACGCCCGCGCCAACGAGACCCTGGTCGAGTCGTATGCCCAGGCCTCCTCGCAGCTCTCGACTGCCCTCACAGAGGTCCGAGAGGACCGGGACGTCATGAAGCGCCGCGTCGAGGACCTGCAGCAGATCCTGAGCACCGCCCAGGGCTTCCTCGCGGGGCAGCCGCTCGAGGCGACGCTGCGCGCGGTGCTCACGCGCATGGCGCGCTCGGCCGCGTGCACCCATGCCACGTTCCTGCTGGCGGGCCCCGACAAGACGCTGCGCCTCGCGGCCTATTTCGGAAGGCTGACCGAGGATCCGCTGCTGCGGACCGATACCGGGCGGCGCTACATCCAGGCCCGGCTGCTGAACGACGCCGAGCCCCACGTGCATCCCGGCGCCGACGCCCTCGACCTCGGCGACGCGCTCGATTCCGTGGAGCCGCGCTTCGCCGCGGTGACGCCGGTGCCGGTGCGCACGCCGCGAGGGCTGCTGGGACTCGGAATGCTCTACTACACCCACGACGACGCGCTGCCCTCGGCCGACACCCTGGGCCACCTGGGAATGCTCGCGCGCGCGATGTCCGCGTCGCTCGAGCTGTCGTCCACCCTGGAGACCTTGAAGAGCGCCGAGCGGACGATGGAGCTCGCCGTCTCGGGCACCGCTTCGGTCCGCGGCCTGGGCGAGGTCGTGGACTTCCTCGGTTCGTTGCGTGACGAGTTCGGCGCCATGCGCCGGCGGGGAGACCTGCCACCGTGGTTCCTCCAGGAATTCCTGAAGCTGTCGCCCGGCCTGGCCGGCGCCCTGGCCGCCGCCCGCGCTCTCGTCGCCTTCGGCCGGGGCGAGGTGGCCCACGAGCCCATCGCGATCGACGAGGTGGCGGCGGACCTCGCGACGGAGCCGGTCGAGGTGCAGGTAGTGGGCGGCGCCACTGGCGTGATCGGCGACCGCGTGCTGCTGCGGTTGGCCCTGAAGGCGCTGATCGATCAGGCCGGCATCACCGCCGACGGCGGCGTCGCGCCCCTGCGCGTGACGTTCGGCGGCGGCCGCGTGCGCTTCTCGCTCGGCGAGGCGCCGCCGCCGATCGGGGTCGTCGGCGCGCCCACCGAGGCGCCGCGTCCGAACCCCGTGGCCAGCCTGAGCTTCGTGAAGCGCGTGGCCGAGCTCCACGACGGCACGCTCAGCGTGGAAGAGACGAGCCTCGGCCGGCGCTACACGCTGGCGCTGCCGCCCGGCTAGCGGACGGCTCCCGGACTACTCGTCGCTCTCGGGCTTGCGGGCCGGCTCCGGCGCGGGCGCCGACGCCTCGGCCTCACGGGGCGGATCGCGTCGCAGCCACGAGAACAACGAGAACGCCGCGCGCTCCTCGGCGTCCTCGCGCCGCTCCACGGGAGCGGCCGCAGGGGACTCGTGGGAGTGACCGTCGTGGTCGTCGTGATGCGCGTCGTGGCTGTCGTGGGACTCGTGGCCGTCGTCGGCCGACAGGTCGTCGTCGTTGTCGTCGTCGGGTCCCTCGTCGAGCAGCGGCTGGCTCGGATCGGCGCCGGCGCCGGGCGCGAGCGGCGTTCCGGTGCGCGAGCGACGGCCCCTTCCGCCGCGGCGCCGACGCGGGCCGCGGGTGGCGGTGGCCGTCGCCGCGCCTTCGGCCGAGGCGGCCTCGCCGTTGGCGGGAGGCGCCACGACCGCGATCCCGTTCGCCGGGGTCGTCTCGACCAGGCGCGGCCCGACCGGGGCGTTCCCGGACGTCGCCGGCGCGTTCGAGGACGCGCTGGAGGCCGCGGCGCCGGAGCCCGCGCCCAGGTCCTCGACCACGTAGGAGCCCGACTTCTGGTCGCGCCGCAGCGTCACGATGTTCTTGCGCTGGGCCTCTTCGAGCAGGTGGCTGAAGGTGCGGAAGCCGTAGTAGGTCTCGTTGAAGCTGGGCTTCTTGCGCTTCATGGTTTCCTTGACCATGGAGCCCCAGAGGACTTCCTTGCTCTCGCGCTGGAGCGCGAGCACGGAGTCGACGAGGAGGGCGAAGCACTCCTGGACCTTCTCGGGCAGGTTGCCGATCTGCGGCATCGGGCGCTGCTGCCCGCGGACGAGGTCCTCGTAGAAGATGAACTCGTCGCAGTTCTCGATCAGCAGGTCGGAGGTCGAGTTCTTGACCCCGAGGCCGATCACGTACTTGTTGTTCTCTTTGAGCTTCGAGACGAGCGGGGAGAAGTCGGAGTCTCCCGACGCCACCACGAAGCAGTTGATGTGGTCCTTCTGGAAGGACATGTCCATGGCGTCCACCACGAGTCGGATGTCCGCCGAGTTCTTGCCGCCGATGGACTTCTGGGGGACCTCGATCAGCTCGATGGCCGCCTCGTGGAAGCTGCGCTTGTAGTCCGAGTAGCGGCTCCAGTCGGCGTAGGCCTTCTTGACGAGCAGCTTGCCCTTGTCGAGCAGGCGCTCCAGCACGAGGTTGACGTCGAATTTGCGGTAGTGGGCGTCTCTGACGCCGATCGCGATGTTCTCGAAATCGATGAATAGAGCGAGACGCTGCTCGTCCGAATGGTTCGTAGCCAAACTGCCTCCAAGGGGGTGTTTCAACGCGGGACTTTAGGCTAACACAGGTCTCTCCCGCCGCCGTTGACGAATCTGGGGAACCGGTATACCGTCCGGTACGTACAGAGACTCGATGGCCACTGCAGAGATCCGCTCGAACGATCGCATCCTCAGGGAAGCACTGCAGTTGTTCTCCACCAAGGGCTACGACGCCACTTCGGTCCGCGAGATCTGCGAGGCCGCCGGCATTACCAAGCCGACGCTCTATCATTTCTATGGAAGCAAGGAAGGCGTATACCACGCCCTGGTCGACGGGACCCTGGAGGCCTTCCATCGCGACCTGGTCCGCGACCTGTCGTCGTCGCTGGCCGTCGAGGAGAAGCTCCGGCAGGTGGCACGCGGGTACTTCGAGAACGCGCGTCAGCACCGGGAGCTGATGCGCTTCATCTTCTCCCTCATCCACAACCCCGCCGGCTCGGCTCCGCCCACCGACTTCCCGCGCTTCTACGAGCAGACCGTGGCCCTGATCGCCCGCTGCGTCGACGAGGGCGTCGGGCGCGGGGAGATCGCTCCCGGCCCCACGGACGTGCGCATGCTGATATTCATGGGGGCCCTCGGCGAGGCGCTGTGCGGCCACGTCATCACCGGCCACCCCGATCTCACTCCCGATCTCGCCGACGCCATCGTCGACGCGATCCTCCAGGGCTGGCGCCAGAATCCATGAAGAGACTCGCTTTCCTGTTCGCACTCGCGGCCCTGGCTTCCGGCACTGCCGCGGCCGAATCCCTCTCCCGCGCCGACGCGGTCGCGCGCGCCCTCCAGGCGAACCCCGACGTCCAGAAGAGCCTGGAGGACCGGCGCCGGCTGGACGGGATCATCCTCGAGGCGCGGGCCGATGCCCTGCCGGAGCTCACGCTCTACGGCTCCTGGAACCGCTACCGGGACCCCGGCCTCCTCAACAGCTCGAGCTTCGACGCCTTTCCGCCCGACCTGCGCGAGAGCCTGATCCCGGTGCCGGCCAACCTCTACGAGGGCCAGGCCGCTCTCAAGCAGACCCTCTTCAGCTTCAAGCTGGGCCACGCGATCAAGGCCGCGAAGTTCGGTCGCAGCTTCGGCGAGGAGGAGATCCGCCGGGTGCAGCAGGCCGTCGCCCTGCGCGCCGTGCGGGCCTACGACAACTACCTGCTCGCGATCGAGAAGGTGAAGGTGGGCGCGAAGGCGGTGGTCCAGAAGGAGAAGCACCTCGAGCAGGCGCAGAACCGCTACACCTCCGGAGTCGCGACCGAGCTCGACGTGCTCCGCTCGAAGGTGGACCTCGAGAACCAGCGCACGGCCCTGCTGCGCTTCCAGGGCGAGGCCGAGCTCGCGCGGGGCACGTTGAACGCGGTGATGATGCGGCCGATCGAGACGCCCCTCGAGCCGACGGACCATCTCGAATACCGGCCCGTCACGGTCGACGTGGCCCAGGCCGTCCACATCGCCTGGGAGAACCGGCCAGAAGCGAAGGCCGTGGCGCTGCAGGAGAAGATCCAGAACGAGCTCGTGGGCGTCGCGAAGAGCGAGGGACGGCCCAGCCTGGACTTCAACGGGGCCTATGGTTGGTCGGTCCGCGAGCCCTCGAACTTCCTGGACAGCGACTTCAAGAAGTGGAACGCCGGCATCGTCCTCAAGATCCCGATCTTCGACGGCCTGCGCACGGCCGGCAAGGTGGCCCAGGCGGAGTCCGAGCGCAACAAGGTCGGCCAGGACCGCCTCGACCTCGAGAACCAGATCCGCCTCGAGGCCAAGAACGCCGTCGACGTGCTGAACGTGGCGAAGAGCGTGTATGAAGCGTCCGAGCTGAACGTCTCCCAGGCCGACAAGGCCCTCGCCATGACCCAGGCCAACTACAGCTACGGGGCCGCCACGCTGCTCGACGTGCTCGACGCCCAGGCAGCCCTGACCCTCGCCGAGAGCAACCGCATCGAAGCCCTCTACACCCACGGCATTGCCCGCGCGACCCTGCGCTACACGATGGCCCAGGATCCCCTCGAACCCGCTGCGACCGAAGCGTCGGAAGGAAGCCCGCGATGAGCGCCAGGACCCGTCGTTCCCTCCAGTGTGCCGTGCTCCTCGCGGCGGGCCTCGCCGCCGGCTGCGGCGGCAAGGCCGAGACCGTCGTCGAGAAGCCTCGCGGCGTGCCGGTGAAGACCGTCGCCGTCGAGGCCAGGGACATCGACGACGTCCTGGTCCTGAACGGCTCGCTGCGCCCGCGCGCCCAGGTGCAGGTCGTCGCGGAGGTCGGGGCGCGCCTCGTGGGCGTCGTGAAGGACGAGGGGGCCCGCGCCCAGGCCGGCGAGACCCTGGCGCTGCTCGACGACACCGACGCGCGGCTCTCCCACGACCGCGCCAAGGCGTCCCTCGCCGTGGCCGAGGCCAATCGGGCCCACGCCCAAGCCGAGAAGGAGCGCGCCGAGAACCTGCGCAAGACCGGCGGCATCACCGACAAGGACCAGCTCGCGGCCCAGGTCGGGCTGCAGGTCGCCGACGCCAGCCTCGGCCAGGCCCGCGCCGAGACGGCGATCGCAGCCGAGCAGCTCGCACGCTGCACGGTGAAGGCTCCCTTCACCGGTCGCGTCGCGAAGCGCCTGACCGACCCGGGGGCCATGCTCACCCACGGCACGCCGATCTTCACCTTCGTCGACGACGCCGTCCTGGAGTTCCGCGCGGCGGTGCCCTCCACCGACTACGCCCGCGCGAAGGTGGGCGCCCCCGCCGCCATCACCGTGGACGCCCTGCCCGACGAGCGCATCGCGGGCAAGGTCAGCCGTGTCACGCCTCTCGTGGCCGAGCGCACGCGCTCCTTCGAGGTCGTGATCGAGGTGCCCGGCAGCCGCGACCTGGTGGGCGGCCTGTTCGGCCGCGCCGAGGTGCGCACCGGGCGCGTCGAAGGCGCCCTGGTGGTGCCGCCGTCCTCCCTCGCCCGCGACGGCCAGAATCCGACCGAGGCCCAGATCTTCGTGGTGAGCGGGGGCAAGGCCGAGCGCCGCACCGTCACCCTGGGCGTCGAGGCGGCGAACGCCGTCCAGGTCACGAAGGGCCTCGCGGCCGGGGACCGGGTCGTGCTCGATCCGCCCGCGGCGCTCTCGTCGGGGGCCCCGGTCGACGTGCAGAACGGCGCGGGGAACTAGCCATGTTCCTCAGCGACCTGTCGATCAAGCAGCCCGTCTTCGCCACCATGATGATGGTGGCGCTCGCCGTCCTGGGCTTCACCTCTTATCAGCAGCTGAACGTCGACCAGTTCCCCAAGGTCGAGTTCCCGATCGTCACCGTCACGACGCAGTACCCGGGCGCCTCGCCGGAAACGGTCGAGCGCGAGGTGACGAAGAAGATCGAGGAGGCGATCAACACGGTCGAGGGCATCAAGCACGTCGAGTCGACGTCGCAGGAAGGCCTCTCGAACATCCTGATCACGTTCCGCCTCGAGGTCTCGACCCAGGTCGCGTCCCAGGACATCCGCGGCAAGGTAGCGGCGATCCGCGGCAACCTGCCCCGCGAGATCGAGGAGCCGATCGTGCAGCGCCTCGATCCCAACGCGCTGCCGATCGTGTCGATCGCCGTGAACGCCCCCGGGCTCTCGCCCCAGGCCGCCACCAACCTGGCCGACAAGGTCATCAAGCGGCGCTTCGAGAACGTGGGCGGCGTCGGGGCCGTGAACCTGGTGGGGGAGTCGACCCGCGAGATCCAGGTGGTGGTGGACCGCGTGCGCCTCGAGGCCTACTCCCTGTCTCTCGCCCAGGTCGTCGACGCCCTGCGCATGGAGAACATCGACTTCCCTGCCGGCTCGGCCGACCGGGGCTCGACCGAGGCCCTCGTGCGCGTCGCGGCGCGCGGCAAGAGCGCCCGCGACATCGAGCAGATTCCCGTGAAGCGCGCGGGCGACACGACGATCCACGTGGGCGACGTGGCCCAGGTGGTGGACGGCGTCGAGGAGCCCAAGAACCTGGCCTTCCTCGACGAGAAGCCGGCCCTGGCCCTCGACATCCTGAAGCAGTCCGGTGCCAACACCGTGGCGGTGGCCGACGGCGTGCGGGCCATGGTCGACAAGATGAAGAACGACCTGCCCGCGGGCGTCTCGCTGCAGATCGTGCGCGACGACTCGACGTTCATCCGCGAGTCGATCCACGACGTCAACACCACGATGATCGTGGGCGGCATCCTGACGGTGCTGATCGTCTTCCTGTTCCTCAACTCCTGGCGCTCGACGGTCATCACGGGCCTGACGCTGCCGATCTCGGTCATCGCGGCCTTCACGGTCATGCGCGCCTTCGGCTTCACGATCAACATGATGACGCTCATGGGCCTGTCCCTGGCCATCGGCATGCTGATCGACGACGCCATCGTGGTGCGCGAGAACATCGTGCGGCACCTGCAGCGCGGCAAGGACCACTTCGAGGCGGCCCGCGACGGCACGGCCGAGATCGGCCTCGCGGTCATGGCCACGACCTTCACGATTGTGGCCGTGTTCATCCCGGTCGCGTTCATGGGAGGCCTGGTCGGCCGCTTCTTCTACGAGTTCGGCATCACGGTCGCGGCCGCGGTGCTCGTGTCGCTGTTCGTCAGCTTCACCCTGGATCCCATGCTGTCGTCGCGCTGGGTCGATCCCGACATCGACGAGGAGCGTCACGGCAACTGGATCCACACGGCGCTGCAGCGCTTCAACCACTGGTTCGACACCCTGCACGTCCGCTACGAGAAGCTGCTCGCGTGGTCCCTGACCCACCGGCCGGCGGTGCTGCTCCTGGCCCTCGTCGCGTTCCTCGGAAGCTTCCCGATCTTCGGCGTGCTGGGCGGCGACTTCATGCCCGACTTCAACCGCGGCGAGTACCAGATCGCCCTCAAGGCGACGCCGGGCGCGACGCTGCGCGAGACCGGCGCGCGGGCCCAGGAGATGGTGCGGCGCCTCAAGAGCCTCCCCGACGTGGAATACACCTACACGACCCTGGGCGAGGCGGGCACCACGTTCCGACCCGTCACCGAGGGGACGACCTACGTGAAGCTCAAGACCGCCGAGGGCAAGACGTTCAGCCAGGTCCTACGCGAGGCGCGTGCCGTGATCACCGACGTCCCCGGGCTGACCTTCGGCCTGTTCGAGGCCGGCCCGTTCGGGCAGAAGCCGATCCAGATCAGCGTGCGCGGCAGCGACGTGGACGAGCTCGATCGCGTCTCCAGGGAGCTGATGACCGCGATGGCGAAGATCCCCGGCATCGCGGACCTCGAGACGAGCCTCGAGAAGTCCAAGCCGGAGCTCAAGGTGCGCCTCGACCGCGCGCGCGTCAGCGACCTCGAGCTCAAGGCCGGAGCCATCGGCACGACGCTGCGCGCGGCCGTGGCCGGGGAGGTCGCCTCCGTGATCGAGGACGAGGTCGGCGACTCCCACGACGTCCGCGTGCGGCTCCGGCCCGACCAGCGCCGCTTCGCCGACGACCTGCTGCGCCTCAACGTCCCGAGCGAGCGCGAGAACGACGACCACGACAAGGTGCTCGTGCCGCTGCGCGAGGTGGCGAGCGCCGACCCCGGCAGCGGGCCCTCGACGATCCGCCGCAAGGACCTGCAGCGCGAGGTGCGCGTCTCGGCGAACCCCGACGGCCGGGCGCTCGGCGACATCACGGCGGACATCGAGGCCGCGGCCAAGGGCATCAAGCTCCAGCCCGGCTACGACCTCCTGCAGGGCGGCGACGCCGAGGAGCTGAAGGACATGTTCAACAACATGTTCCAGGCGCTGTTCCTCGCCGTGGTGTTCATCTACCTGATCCTCGCGTCGCAGTTCGGCTCGTTCACGCAGCCGTTCTCGATCATGCTGTCCCTGCCGCTGTCGCTGTTCGGCGTCGCGGTCGCGCTCTTCCTCACCCGCGACACCCTCAACATCATGAGCATGATCGGGCTGATCATGCTGATGGGCCTGGTCACCAAGAACGCCATCCTGCTGGTGGACTTCACGAACCAGGCGCGGGCCACGGGCCTGGCGCGCAACGAAGCGCTCATCAAGGCCGGCTCGACGCGCCTGCGGCCCATCGTCATGACGACGCTCGCGATGATCTTCGGCATGCTGCCGCTGGCCCTCGCGATCGGCGCCGGCGCCGAGATGCGGGCGCCCATGGCCCGGGCCGTGATCGGCGGCCTCATCACCTCGACGCTGCTGACGCTGATCGTCGTGCCGGTCGTCTACACGTACCTGGACGGCCTGCGGCCCGAGAGCGTGCGCGACTTGTTCAAGGCACGACGCGAGCGCAAGCGCGAGCTCGCCGCGATCCCGGGAGCGGCCGCGATCGGCGACTGAGGGCGTCTCCAATCGGCTGGACAGGAGGCGGAATCCGCGGCCGGACGGCCGTGTTAAGGTGCCGCCCATGCAAAGTCCTCTTTCCACCGGCGCGCTCGCGCTGGCCATGAGTGTGTTCGCCATGACTTCCCACGCCGAGCCGGCCGCGGAGCTCTTGCCCTTCAAGGCCACCGAGCGCACGCTGCCGAACGGGCTGCGCGTGATCGTAGTGCCGACGGGCTTCCCGAACCTGGTCTCGATCCAGATCCCGGTGCAGACCGGCGCGCGCAACGAGGTCGAGCCGGGGAAGTCGGGCTTCGCCCACTTCTTCGAGCACATGATGTTCCGCGGGACGAAGGCGTTTCCGCCCGAGAAGTACCAGGCGCTCATGACGAAGGCCGGCGCGCGCTCCAACGCCTTCACCGCCGACGACTTCACGAACTACCACACCACGTTCGCGAAGGAGGACCTGGAAGCGATCCTGGCCGCCGAGGCCGACCGCTTCCAGAACCTGGAGTACAGCGAAGAGGCGTTCAAGACCGAGTCGCGCGCGGTGCTGGGCGAGTACAACAAGAACAGCACGAACCCGATCCGCAAGATCCTCGAGGTGCAGCGCGACCACGCGTTCGCGGTCCACACCTACAAGCACACCGGCATGGGCTTCCTCAAAGACATCGAGGACATGCCCAACCAGTTCGAGTACTCGAAGACGTTCTTCAGCCGCTGGTACCGGCCCGAGCACACGACGGTGATCGTGGCCGGCGACGTGACGCCCGAGGCCGTGTTCCCGCTCGTGGAGAAGTACTGGGGCGGCTGGAAGAGCGGCAGCCAGACCGTGGCGATCCCGCAGGAGCCGGCGCCCACCGCCGCGGTCTACGCCAACGTGTCTTGGGAACAGCCGACGCTGCCGTACGTGAGCGTCGCGTTCCACAGCCCGGCGTTCTCCGAGACGGCCAAGGACTTCGCGGCCGTGGACATCCTCGTCAACCTCGCGTTCGGCCCGACCTCCGACCTTTACAAGCGCCTCGTGGAGCAGGAGCAGAAGGTCGACCAGCTCCAGACCTATTTTCCCGACCTGGCCGATCCCGGTCTCGCCACGGTCTTCGCGCGCGTGAAGAAGCCCGAGGATGCCGTCTATGTTCGCGACGAGATCCTCAAGGCCTTCGCCGACGCGAAGGCGAGCCCGGTGGGCGCGCGGCGTCTCGCGGAGGCCAAGGCCAATGGCCGGTACTCGCTGATGCGCGGCTTCGACAACACCGAAGCCATCGCCTCGACCCTCGCGACGTTCGTGCGCTACCGCCGTTCCTTCGACACGCTGAACGCGCTCTTCCGCGTCTACGATTCGCTGACGCCTGCCGATCTCCAGGCGGCGGCCCAACGCTACTTCACCGACAACGCCCTCGTCGTCACGACCCTCGCGAAGGATCCGCTTCCCGAGGCGATCGCGACCCTCCCGACGCTCGCCCAGCTGCGGCCGGCCGCCGCGGCGGGCGGCGACGTGAAGACCGTGCTCCTGCCGTCGAGCGTGCCGCAGCTCAACATCAAGCTGCTGTTCGCCGCGGGCTCGGCCCACGACCCCAAGGGCAAGGAGGGGCTCGCGGCACTCTCCGCGGCGATGATCGCCCAGGCCGGCTCGCGCTCGATGCGCATCGACGAGATCAAGACCGCGCTGTTCCCGATCGCCGCGAGCTTCCAGCAGCAGGTCGACAAGGAGATGACGACGTTCACCGGCATCGTCCACCGCGACAACGTCCAGGCGTTCCTCGACGTGGCGCTGCCGCAGCTGCTCGATCCGGGGTTTCGCGCCGAGGATTTCCAGCGCCTGAAGGACGCCCAGAAGAACGCGCTCCAGGACGACCTCAAGTCGGGCAACGACGAGGAGCTCGGCAAGGAAGAGCTGCAGGCCGGGTTGTTCTCCGGGACGCCCTACGGCCACCCGGTGCTCGGCACCGTCGCGGGCATCGACAGCATCACCCTCGACGACGTGAAGGCGTTCGTGAAGTCCGCCTACAGCACGCCGAACCTCACCTTCGGCTTGTCCGGCGCCTTCTCGGATGAGCTCAAGGCCCAGTTGATCCGAGCCCTCGGGCCGCTGTCGACCGCGCCGAAACTCGCGGCGCCGGCCGGTGTCGTGGCGCACCGGCCCGTCGGCCGCGAGGTCGAGATCGTCCAGAAGGAGACGCGGGCTACCGCCATCTCCGTCGGCTTCCCGATTCCCGTGACGCGCTCCCACGCCGACTATCCCGCCCTGGCCCTCGTCCGCTCGTGGCTCGGCGAGCATCGCGCCTCGATGGCGCAGCTCTTCAAGCGCATCCGCGAGGAGCGCGGCATGAACTACGGCGACTACGCCTACATCGAAGCGTTCCCCAGGGGCATGTTCCAGTTCTTTCCGGACCCGAACATCGCGCGCCGCGCGCAGCTCTTCGAGGTCTGGATCCGGCCGCTGCGCACTGACGAGGACGCCCACTTCGCGCTGCGTGTCGCGATCCACGAGCTCGACCAGCTCGCGAAGAAGGGGCTCACCCAGGAGCAGTTCGAGAACGTGCGCAACTACCTGATGAAGAACGTCTACCTGCTGACCTCGACGCAGGACCAGGCGCTCGGCTACGCCCTCGACGCCCAGTGGTACGGCACGCCCGAGTTCACGGCGACGATGCGCGGCGCGCTCACGAAGCTGACGCTCGCGGAGGTGAACCGGGTCGTGAAGAAGTACGTCCAGACGAAAGACCTGCGCATCGTGATGGTCACGAAGGACGCCGAGGGCCTGAAGAAGCGTCTCACCACCGACGCCGTGGCCAGGATCACCTACGACGGCGAGAAGCCGGCGACGCTCCTGGCCGAGGACACGGTGATCGGCGCGCTGCCCCTCGGCATCAAGGCCGAGGCCGTGCGCATCGTTCCCATCGACGAGGTGTTCGCCCGGGTCCAGTGACATGAAGCGACGGCTGGCGCTCGCCGCGATCCTCCTGGTGGCGATCGCCCTGCGCTTCACGGCGCTCGGCTGGGGCCTGCGCCACCTGCCCCACAACGACGAGCGGGCTTTCGTCGAGAGCGTGAGCGCCATGCTCGCCGCGGGCGACCTCGACCACCGCTTCTACCAGTACCCGGGCCTGTTCAGCTATTTCCTGGCCGGCGCGCTGCGCTTCCTGGCGGCGCCCCAAACGTCGCCAGAGGCGTACCTGTGGGCCCGGGGCGTGAACGCCGCGTTCGGCGTGCTGAGCGTGCTGCTCGTGTATCGCCTGGGCCGCCGCGTCGCGGGCGTGCCGGCCGGCCTGTTCGCGGCCGCGCTGCTCGCGGTCTCTCCACCCGAGGTCCGCACGGCCCACATGGTCCGGCCCGACGTGACGCTGCACGCCTTCGTGCTCCTGGCGCTGCTCGCCTTCACCCGCCTCGGCATCCGGCTTCGCGACGACGTCCTCTCCGGCCTGGCCATCGGCGCCGCGACCGCCGTGAAGTTCTCGGCCCCGCTCGTGGCGCCGGCCTATCTCGTGCGCCGCCTGTCCGCCGAGGGCTTCCGCTGGTGGAAGCCGCTGCTCAGCGCCGCCGTATCGCTCCTGACGTTCGCGCTGCTCTCGCCCTACACGCTCCTGTCGCCGGACTCGTCGGCGGGCCTCGAGAAGCAGTTCGGCTTCCACTACCGGCCGCGCCCCGGGGCGCTCGACTATGGCGACACGGCCGCGGCCTACGGCCAGCTCCTGCTCCTCGCCGTCGGACCGGCGGGTCTGCTCCTGGGCCTCGTCGGCGCCTGGCTCGGCCGCCGGAGCTGGCGCGATACGCTGCCGCTCGTGGTCCTGCCCCTCACGTTCGTCGCCGTGTTCTCGACCGCCGACGTGCGCCAGGAGCGCTTCCTGGTTCCGTGCCTCGGAGCCGTCTGCGTCCTGGCGGGGCTCGCCGTGCAACGCGTCGCGTCCTGGCGTGGGCCGGCGGGGCTCGCGCTGGCGGCTCTTGCGCTCGCCTCGCCCGCCTTCGAGTCGACCTCCTACGTGCGCGCCGTCTCGCGTCCGATCAACAAGGACCGTGCGGCGGACTGGATTGCCGAGCACTACCCGCGCGGAGCCCGCGTGCTCGTGACGGCGGCCACCGATATGGGCCTCGACCGGTCGCGGTTCGAAGTCACCTCCGTCCACGACCTGCGCACGACGAGGTCGCTCCTGCTCGACGAGCAGGACCTGTTGATCGCCGGTCTTCGTGACCGCGCGTTCCGTGAAGGCCTCGAGCGCATCGCGGTCGTCAAGAGCGCGACGCCCTACGCCGGCGATTCCGTGTTCATCCTCGCGCCGGCGCCGGCCGATCGGCCGACGTACCGGCTGGTCGACCTGACGAAGGCCGTCGTCTCGGGTGGCACCCTCGCCACGACGGCGCCGCTCGAGGTGCAGCTCCCGGCGAGCGTCACGCTCGGCCGCATCGAGCTCGTGCCGGCTCCCGACGCGGCCGAAGCGGCTCTCGAGCTGTCGGTGAAACGGCCCGGCGGCTCCGAGTTCGAGCGGGTCCCGTTCGTCCCGGGCCGTCCGTCGTTCGCGGAGCAGGTCGCGCCCCGGAGCCGGGTGTTCGTGCTCGAGGGCGAGAGCGCGGTCGCGCTCCGGCTGACGCCACGCGGCCCCTGGCCCGCCGGCTGGGCGGGCGCGAGGCTCGAGGTGAAGTGCCGGAACTGAAGGCTAGTGGCGGGCGGCGACGGGAAGCGTCACGGCCCTGGACCCGGCCTGCGGGAGCATCACCTGGCCTTCGCTGCCCAGCAGGCTCGCGAGCGTCATCCGGCCCAGGACCTGGTCGATCGCCGCCTGGAGCTGCTTCAGCACGGGACGGATGGAGCAGTCGCCGAGATTGATGCACATCGACTCGATCCCGGAATGCTGCTCGCAGAACTTCGCGTCGAAGATGCGGCCGCCGAGCGTCGCGAGGACCTCGCCGATCGAGACCTCTCCGGGAGCTCGCGAGAGCGTGTAGCCGCCGGACTGGCCGCGGGTGCTGTTGACCAGCCCGCCCCGGCGCAAGACGCGCATGATCTTCGCGACGTTGGGCGTCGAGATGCCCTCGCGCTGGGCGAGCTCGGCGATGGTGAGGCTCCCGCTGGCTTCGCGGCCGAGCTGGACCAGGCAGCGCAGGCCGTATTCCTCCTGGGTGCTGAGCTTCATCGCCCCCTCACATCATCCCGAGCTGCAGACGGGCAGCGTCGGACATCATGGCCTGGTTCCACTGCGGGTCGAAGACGACCTGGGCGTCGACTTCCTTGACGCCGGGGATCGCGAGGAGCTTCGACTTCACGTCCTCGCGCAGGTAGTCGCCCATGCCGCAGCCGGGCGCGGTCAGGGTGAAGCGCACGTCGACCTTGCTGCCGCCGCCCTCGGGCAGCTCGGAGACGTCGCACTGGTACACGAGGCCCAGGTCCACGATGTTCACGGGGATCTCGGGATCGAAGCAGGTCTTCAGCTGATCCCAGGCCAGGTCCTGGACGCTGCGGCCCGCCATGTCCTCGGTGCTCGGCGCGGCCGCGACCTGCTCCCCGATCGCGTCCGCGTCCTTGCCCTCGATGCGGACCATGTACCCCATGTCCGTCATGACGGTGAACGAGCCGCCCAGGGACTGGGTGAGGAACACCGTGGAGCCCGCCTTCAACGGGATCTTCTCGCCGTAGGGGATGGCCGCGACCTCGAGATCACGGGAAACGGTCCGGGACTCACCTCGCATCGGCATTACTCCGTCGAGACCGGTTCGGGCGCGTTCTCGAGCGCCGCCTTCATCGTGTGCCACGGCAGCGCCGCGCACTTCACCCGCACCGGGAACTCGCAGACTCCCGAGAACACGGCAAGCTTGCCGAGGTCCGCGCCGCCGGTGCCGGGCTTCGAGGGATCGCCCGTGACGAGATCGTGGAAGCGCTCGAACAACGCCTCGGCCTCGGCCCGCGTCCGGCCCTTGACGGCCTCGGTCATCATCGACGCCGAGGCGGTGGAGATCGAGCAACCCTTGCCGACGAAGCTCGCGTCCTTCACCACGTCGCCGTCCAGCTCGAGATAGACGGTGGCGCGATCGCCGCACAGCGGGTTCATGCCGTCGGCCTTCCGGCCGCCGGCGATCTCCCGCAGGTTCCGCGGCTTCTTGCTGTGGTCGAGGATCACTTCCTGGTACAGCTCCCGCAGCTCGCTGCTCACGCGAACATCTCCTGCACCTTGCGGATGCCCGCCACGAGGGCGTCGATCTCCTCGAAGGTGTTGTAGAGCCCGAACGAGGCGCGCGCGGTTGCCGGGATGCCGAAGCGGTCCATGACGGGCTGGGCGCAGTGATGGCCCGTGCGGATCGCGATGCCTTCGTAGTCGAGGACGGTGCCGATGTCGTGGGGGTGGATGCCCTCGAGGGTGAAGGACAGGACGCCGACCTTCTCCCGCGCCGTCCCCACGAGGGTGAGGCCTTCGATCTTCGACGCTTGCTCGGTCGCATAGGCGAGGAGCGCGTCCTCGTGGGCGGCGATCCGGTCGAGGCCCAGGTGGGTCAGGTAGTCGAGGGCCGCGCCCAGGGCGATGGCGCCGGCGATGTTCGGCGTTCCCGCCTCGAACTTGTAGGGAATGTCGTTGTACGTCGTCTTCTCGAACGTGACCGAGAGGATCATGTCGCCGCCGCCCTGGTATGGAGGCATCGCCTTGAGATGCTCGGCCCTGGCGTACAGCGCGCCGATGCCCGTCGGCCCGTAGGCCTTGTGGCCGGAGAAGCCCAGGAAGTCGCAATCGAGGTCGCGCACGTCGACTGTCATGCGGGGCACGGACTGGGCCGCGTCCACGAACATCAGGGCGCCGTGGGCGTGGGCGAGCGCCGCGATGCGCTTCACCGGGAGCACGGTACCGAGGGCGTTCGAGACGTGGGCGACCGACACGAGCCGGGTGCGCGGCGTGATCGCCTTCTCGATGGCTTCGAGTGCGACCTCGCCCGCATCGCTGATCGGCACGACGCGAAGCTGCGCGCCCTTCTCCTCGCACAGCAGCTGCCAGGGCACGATGTTCGAGTGGTGCTCGAGGCCCGTGATGAGGATCTCGTCTCCGGCGCCGACGTTCTTGCGGCCCCACGTCGAGGCCACGAGGTTGACGGCCTCGGTCGTGCCACGGGTATAGACGATCTCCTCGCTGGAGGCAGCCCCCAGGAAGCGCTGGATCACGGCCCGCGCGCCCTCGTAGGCGTCGGTCGCCTTCATCGACAGCTCGTGGACGCCCCGGTGCACGTTCGCGTAGCACTCTTCGTAGACCCGGCTCTCGGCGTCGATCACGGCGCGCGGCTTCTGGGACGACGCCGCGTTGTCGAGGTAGACGAGGGGCTTGTCGTGCACGGACCGGGCCAGGATCGGGAAGTCCGAGCGCACCCGCGCGAGGTCGTAGGCGTGTTCGCGTCGTTCGGCCGTGCTCATGCCGCCTCCGTTCGTCCCGGGCCTCCGGGCAGGAGCGTGCCCAGGACCGTCTCGAGGGATCGGCGCAGCGCCGCCACCGGCACGCGGGCCACGAGCTCGCTCGCGAAGGCCCAGGTCAGAAGTCCCCGGGCCTCGTCCTCGCCGATCCCGCGCGAGCGGAGGTAGAACAGCGCCGTCGCGTCGAGCTGCCCGATCGTCGATCCGTGCTTGCACTTCACGTCGTCGGCCAGGATCTCGAGCTGCGGCGTCGAGTGCACGAGGGCCTCGCGGGACAGCAGCAGGTTCGGGTTCGACTGCTGCGCGTCCGTCTTCTGGGCGTCCTTCCGGACGGTGATGCGGCCGTGGAAGACGCCGCGGGCCCGATCGCCCACGATGCCCTTGTAGAGCTCGCGGCTCGAGCAGTGGGGCCTGGCGTGGTCGATGCGGGAGTGGGTGTCGAGGAGCTGGCTACCCCGGCCCACGAAGAGGCCGTTGAGGGCGGCCTCGGCACCCTCGCCGTCGAACCTCTGGTCGATGTCGGTGCGCGCCAGAGCCGCTCCCAGCGCGAAGCTGTGGGAGCTGAACCGGCTGTTCCGGCCCTGGGCGATCGCCAGGGTTCCGACGTGGTAGGCGGCGTCGCCCTCGCGCTGCAGCTTCACGTGGGTCAGGCCCGCGCCGTCGTCGAGACGGATCTCCGTCACGCCGTTCGTCAGATAGCGGAACGCGTCGTCGCCGACGTAGGTCTCGACGAGGGTCGCCTCGCTGCCGCGGCCCCCGAGGACGAGCGCTCGCGGGTAGGAGACCGTGGGCGCGGGGCCGGAGGCCGTGGACATCCAGACGATCTGGATCGGCTCGGCCACGCGCGTGCCCGCCGGAACGTCGAGGACGACGCCGTCCTCAAGGAAGGCCGTGTTGAGGCAGGCGAAGGCGTTGCGCTCGCCGGTCGCGAGCCGCGTCAGGCTGGACTCGAGGCGGGCCGGGTCGCTCGCGAGCGCCTCGCGCAGGCGCCTCACCAGGGAGCCCGCCTCGCCCAGCCGCGTGAGCGTGGCCGAGTAGCGCCCGTCCACGAAGACGATCTCGGGTCCGCCCAGGTCGGGCACGCCCAGGGCGGCGAGCCGCGCGCGATCCGGCTCCTGCGAGTTCTCGGGCCGCGCGAAGGAGGTCCGCGCCAGCTCGGCGACGTTCGTCTCGCGCCAGTCCTCGTCGCGCACCGTGGGGAAGCCGCGGGCCTTGAAGCGGGCGAAGGCGGCCGTGCGCGCGCCGCGCACCCACGGTGCGCCCGTGTCGGTCTGTTCCTCGACGGAGTTCATGGCCGTCAGCGAGCCGCCCCGGCGGGTTCCTTCTCGAGCCACGAGTAGCCGCGCGCCTCGAGGTCGAGGGCCATTTCCTTGCCGCCCGACTTCACGATCCGCCCGTCCATGAGCACGTGGACGAAGTCGGGAACGATGTAGTTGAGCAGGCGCTGGTAGTGGGTGACCACGATCATCGCGCGCTCGTGGTTGCGAAGCTGGTTGACGCCCCGGGCCACCACCTGCAGCGCGTCGATGTCGAGGCCGCTGTCGGTCTCGTCGAGCACGGCCAGGCGCGGATCGAGGATCGCCATCTGGAAGATCTCGTTGCGCTTCTTCTCCCCGCCCGAGAAGCCTTCGTTCACGGGACGCTTCACGAGCGCTTCGTCGAGCTCCACGACGCGGGCCTTGTCCTTCACGAGGGCCAGGAAGTCGATGGCGTCGAGCTCGCTCTGGCCGCGGTGCTTCCGGATCGCGTTGAGCGCGGCCTTCAGGAAGTAGACGTTGCTGACGCCGGCGATCTCGACCGGATACTGGAAGGCGAGGAACACCCCCTCGCGGGCCCGCTGCTCGGGGCTCATCTCGAGAAGGTTCTGGCCCCGATAGAGGACTTCGCCGGCAGTCACGGTGTAGCCGGGCCGGCCCGCGAGCACGTGTGCCAGCGTGGACTTGCCCGAGCCGTTGGGTCCCATGACCGCGTGGACCTCGCCGGCCTTCACCGTGAGGTCGAGGCCGCGCAGGATCTCCTTGTCGGCGACGCGCGCGTGCAGGTTTCGGATTTCAAGCATGACTCCGTCAGCTTAGGCCAATCCGTACTGTTTGGTCAAGTTTCTAAAAGGCTGTCCCGTAGCCATTTGTGGATGAGCGGGCTACACTCGCGCCGTCACCGATCCCGGGAGGAACAGCGTGCTGAGCCTGCTGGCCGTGCTTGCCGCGGCCGATCTCGTTCTCGTCGGCGGACGAGTCCACACGATGGACGCGCGCCCGGCCGGGGCGACCGCCCTTGCGATCTCGGGCGAGCGCATCGTGGCCGTGGGCAGCGACAGCGAGATGCGGCGACTGGTCGGCCCCGGCACGCGCGTCCTGGATCTGGGCGGGCGAGCCGTGCTGCCCGGCCTGATCGACACCCATACCCACGCCTTCGACGCGATGCGCAGCCGTGTCGCCGGCAACCTGGATCTCGGCATCCCCGACGTTCCCTCGCTCGCCGCGGCCGCAGGAATCGTGACCCGGCGCGCGCGCGAGGTCGCGGCGGGCGCCTGGATCGTGGGAGACCGCTGGGACGAGTCGAAGTGGCCGGAAGGCCGTTACATCCGTCGAACGGACGTCGACGCCGGGACCGAAGGCCGCCCCGTGTACCTCGAGCACATCTCGGGTCACGCCGCGACCGTGAACGGGGAGGCCCTGAGGCTCGCCGGGCTGACGCGCGACACGCCGGATCCCGTCGGTGGAGCCCTCGAGCGCGACGCGCGAGGCGAGCTGACCGGCGTGCTGAAGGACACGGCCATGAGCCTCGTCAGCGTGAAGATTCCGGTATCGGCCTTCGGCGCCCGGGAGCGCATCGCCACCGCCGAGCGCGTCAGCCGTGAAGCGGCGGTCGTCGGTCTCACGACCCTGCACGACTCCGCCCCGACGGCCGAGGCCCTCCGCGGCTACCAGGAAGGCGAGGCGGCCGGGAAGCTGAAGGTCCGGATCCTCGCGAACCCACTGGTCGCTCCCGAAGACGCCGAACAGACCCTCGATCGGCTCGAGGCCATGGGCGTCCACACGGGCCACGGCAGCGCCCACGTGCGCTGGGGCGGCGTGAAGTTCTTCACGGACGGCGGCATGGCCGCGAAGACGATCGCCGTCACCGCTCACGGCCCCGTCGGCGACGACGCGAACCTGGGGCTGACGCGCTGGGAGGAGCCCAGGCTGGCCGCGGCGATGAAGCGCGCCCACGACCTCGGCTGGCAGATCACCGCCCACGCCATCGGCGACCGCGCGATCGGCCAGGTGCTCGACGCGCTCGAGTCCGCGCTCGGCCCCGAGCCCGGCGACCATCGCAGCCGCATCGTGCACTGCGGGATCACGACGCCGGCGCTGCTCGAGCGCATCCATCGTCTCGGCGTCTACGTGGACCACAACCCCCCGTTCGTGTACTGGATCGGCGCCTGGTTCCTGAACTACGGACCGGAGCGGGCGGCCATGGCCTATCGCGGTGCCAGCTACGAGAAGGCGGGCATCGTCGCGTCGGGCGGCAGCGACTTCTCGGTGACGGCGCTCTCGCCGTGGTGGGGAATCGCGGCGGCGGTCGAGCGCAAGACCTACGGCACAGGCGTCGTCTACGCGCCCGAGGAGCGCGTAGACGTGGCGACGGCGCTTCGCTGGTACACCGTGAACGGCGCCCGAGCCGGCTTCGAGGAGAAGGAAAAGGGCACGCTCGCCGCGGGGAAGCTCGCCGACCTGATCGTGCTCGATCGCGATCCGCTGACGACCCCGTCAGCCGAACTCGCGAAGGTGAAGGTGCTCGCGACCTTCATCGGCGGAGAGATCGTCCACCAGGACGCGGCGCTGCCCTGGAAGCCAGCCGCGTCGCGATAGTCAGCCGACGCTGCCTTCGAGGCTGACGCCGAGCAGTTTCTGGGCCTCGACCGCGAACTCCATGGGGAGTTCCTTGAAGACTTCCTTGCAGAAGCCGTTGACGATCATGTTCACGGCGTCTTCGGCCGAGATGCCGCGCTGCTGGAAGTAGAAGATCTGGTCCTCGCCGATCTTCGAGGTCGAGGCCTCGTGCTCCATCTGGGCGCTCGAGTTCTGGACGTCGATGTACGGGAAGGTGTGGGCGCCGCACTGGTCGCCGAGCAGCAGCGAATCGCACTGGGAGTAGTTGCGGGCGCCGTCGGCGCCCTTCCCCACGCGCACCAGGCCGCGGTAGCTGTTCTGGCCGTGGCCTGCCGAGATCCCCTTCGAGACGATCGTCGAGCGCGTGTTCTTCCCGATGTGAATCATCTTGGTGCCCGTGTCGGCCTGCTGCCAGTTGTTCGCGACCGCCACGGAGTAGAACTCGCCGATCGAGTTGTCGCCGATCAACAGGCAGCTCGGGTACTTCCAGGTGATCGCGGAGCCGGTCTCGACCTGGGTCCAGGAGATGCGCGAGTTCTTCCCCAGGCACTTGCCGCGCTTCGTGACGAAGTTGTAGATGCCGCCCTTGCCGTCCTTGTCGCCGGGGTACCAGTTCTGCACCGTCGAGTACTTGATCTGGGCGTCGTCCAGGGCCACGAGCTCGACCACGGCGGCGTGGAGCTGGTTCTCGTCGCGGATCGGCGCGGTGCAACCCTCGAGATAGCTCACCGACGCGCCCTCTTCCGCGATGATCAGCGTGCGCTCGAACTGGCCCGTGTTGGCCGAGTTGATGCGGAAGTAGGTCGAGAGCTCCATCGGGCACTTGACGCCCTTCGGGATGAAGCAGAACGAGCCGTCCGAGAAGACCGCGGAGTTGAGCGCCGCGAAGAAATTGTCCGTGACCGGCACGACGGAGCCCAGGTACTTCTTCACGAGCTCCGGGTGCGTGCGCACGGCCTCGGAGAACGAGCAGAAGATGACGCCGACCTCTTCCAGCTTGCCCTTGAACGTCGTCGCGACCGAGACCGAGTCGAACACGGCGTCGACCGCGACCCCCGCGAGCTTCGCCCGTTCGCGCAGCGGGATGCCCAGCTTCTCGTAGGTCTCGAGGAGCTTCGGATCCACCTCGTCCAGGCTCTTCGGGCCGTCCTTCTTCTGCTTGGGCGCCGAGTAGTAGACGATCGACTGGTAGTCGATCTTCGGGTAGCGCACGCTCGACCAGGTCGGCTCGGTCATCGTCAGCCAGTGGCGGTAGGCCTTGAGGCGCCACTCGAGCAGGAACTCGGGCTCGCCCTTCTTGGACGAGATCAGGCGGATCACGTCCTCGTCGAGACCGGGGGCGATCGACTCCGACTCGATGTCGGTGACGAACCCCGCCGAGTACTCCTTGTTGGCAAGCTCCTGGATGGACGTCACTTCCGAGCTCACCGCCGGCTCCACCACTGCATGTCTTCGATGCTAGGCGATACCGTACGAAAAAGTCAATGTTCGGCGGGCCCCGCCAGGTCGAACCACGTCCCGCGGTTCAGGCGGCGGGCGTTCTCGAAGAGGGCCTGCGCCGCGGCCACGTCCTCGACGGCCAGGCCCAGGGACTTGAACACCGTGATCTCGCGCGGTCCCGTACGGCCGGGGAGGCTCCCGACCAGCACCTCACCGAGCTCCCCGCGGATGTGATCGTCGCCGAAGCGGCCCTCGGCTTTGGGGATCAGGAAGTCCCCGGCCTCGTTCTGCGCGGACTCGCGGCGATCGACGAAGAGCCGCGAGGCCGCGACCAGGTCGGAGTCGAGCTCGCGGTCCGTCCGGAGGCTGGCGCCGACCGCGTTCACGTGGGCGCCTTCCGCCACCCAGGCCGCGTGCAGGACGGGCTCGCGCGCCGCGCTGACGGTGCAGACGATGTCGGCGCCGTCGACCGCGTCCTGCGCGCTGGCGACGCCCTCCACCGCTATCTCCAGCCGCTTGCGCGCGTGCTTCACGAACGTCGCGACGTTGGCGGGATCGCGGCTCCACGCGCGGACCCGCCTGAGAGGCCGGGCCGCGGCCATCGCCTCGAGATGGGTGAGGGCCTGAACGCCCGAGCCCAGGATCGCGAGGTCCCCGGCGTCCTCGCGCGCGAGCGCCCGGGTCGCGACGCCCGAGACGGCCGCCGTCCGTAGCGCCGTGATCGAGCTCGCGTCGAGAACCGCCAGCAGCTCCCCGTGCCCGGCCTCGAAGAGCAGCACCGCGCCCTGGTGGGAATCGAGGGCGGTGCCATGGTTTCCGGGAACGACCGTGATCGCCTTGATGCCGACGGCGCCGGTCGCGGTCAGCATCGCCGGCATGGCGGCAAAGGCCCCGTGACCGTCCGGAAACCGGAACACCTGGCGCAGGGGAAGGATCGCCTCGCCGCGAGCCAGGCCTGCGAGGACGTCGGCCATCGCCGCCATGCAGTCGGGCATGGACAGGAGCCCCGGCACCTCGGCGCGCGAGACGAAGAGGATCGGCATGCCGGGCATGTTATAACCTTGCGACCCTCTGTCCCGCCGCTAGGAGTTCCGATGCCCGAGTCGGTCCAGGACCACATCAACAGGAAGAGCTACCCGAAGGCCATCGATCTCCTCAAGGCGCAGCTCAAGACGCGCCCGAAGGATCAGCGCATCCGCCTGCAGCTCGCGGACGTGCTGGTGCTCGCGAACCGGGGCCGGGAGGCGGGCCCGATCCTGATGGGCATCGCCGACGAGCACGCGAACGACGGCTTCGCGGCCAAGGCCATCGCGATCCTGAAGCGCATCGAGAAGATCGATCCGGGGCGCCGCGACGTCGAGGAACGGCTGGCCCACCTGCTGAAGGAGAAGACGCGCCAATCGCCCGCGACCGCGCGGCCGGTGGCGGCGGCCCCGGCCTTCGAGATGGGGCTCGAGGAGTTCGATCCCTCGAGCGACCCCATGGCCGGGATGCAGTCCGAGGCGCCGCCCGAGGACTTCCCGGTCGCAGCGCCCGCTCCCGAGCCTTCCCCCGCTCCGACCGCAACGGTCGACGAGCCGCTCCTCGAAGTGAAGATGCCTTCGGAGCCCGAACCCGACCTCCAGCTGACTCCGGAGCCGGCCCCCGAGCCGGTCCTCGAGGCCGTGCCGGAAGCCGAGCCGATCCTCGAAGCGGTGCCGGAGGTCGTGCCGGAGGCGACGCCGATCGTCGAGAGCGAGGTCGACGAGGACATGGCGTTCGTGGCTGCCGGCGAGGACGAGGAGGACGCGCCGAAGGACGGGGACTCGATGCTGTCGACCCCGTTGTTCGCCGGGTTCTCCGAGACCGACCTGGCCGCCGTGATCCGTGGCCTCGAGCTCCTCACGTTCGAACCGGGCGACGTCCTCGTGGCCGAAGGCGCCCCCGGCGACAGCCTCTTCATCCTCAGCACCGGCAGCGTGAAGTGCTTCGTCCGCAACCCGAAGGGGCACTACATGAAGGTGCACACGCTGAAAGAGGGCGACTTCTTCGGTGAGATCTCGGTGCTCACGGGCAAGCCGCGCACGGCGACCCTGGTCGCGGCCGAATACGTCGAGGTGCTCGAGCTCAGCAAGGCGAACCTCGACGCGATCACGAAGACGCACCCGCAGGTGCGGAAGGTGCTGAAGGAGTTCCACGAGCAACGGGCCCAAAGCACGATCAAGGCCATGATCAAGAACAAGGCCTGAGGACCCGCCCGAACTAGCCGCCCGAGTCCGCCGTTTCCGCGAGGGCCGAGGGCGGCGTCGCGTCGTCGAGCTCGTCGAGGTAGCCCTCGGGCAGCGCGACCTTCTGGGTACCGCCGGTCTTGCCACGCGGCACGCGCACCGCGTCCGGCGGGAACGGCTGCGAGCGATCGAGACCGGCCACGACCGTCTCCAGGTCCGCCAGGGTCAGCGCCTTCATGAGCTGCTCGCGCACGGGCGCGCCGCCGCGGAAGCCCTTCGTGTACCACGTGCTGTGCTTCCGGAACATGCGCATGGCGCCGGCTTCGCCGAGCCACTCCGAGAGCAGCCGCGCGTGCTCGAGCATCACGTCCACGACCCCGCCCAGGTCGGGTGGATCCCGGGGCTCGCGGCCCGCGAACACGTCGGCGAGATCCCGGAACAGCCAGGGCCGGCCGAGGCAGCCGCGGCCGACGACGACACCGTCGCAGCCGGTGGAGCGCATCATGCGCAGCGCGTCCTCGGCTTCCCAGATGTCGCCGTTGCCGAGCACCGGGATGCGCGTGACCGCCTGCTTGAGCTGAGCGATCGCGTCCCAGTCCGCCTCGCCGTCGTAGAGCTGTGCCGCGGTACGGGCGTGCAGGCTGACCGCGACGCATCCCTCCTCCTCGCCGATCCTTCCGGCGTCGAGGTAGGTGAGATAGCGGTCGTCGATGCCTTTGCGGAACTTGATCGTCACCGGAACCGCGCCCGCGGCGCCGACGGCGGCCCGCACGATGTTCCGCAGCAGGCGCGGCTTGAGCGGGATCGCCGCGCCCCCGCCCTTGCTCGTCACCTTGCGCACCGGACAGCCGAAGTTCATGTCGAGGTGGTCGATGCGGCCCTCGCCCACGAGCAGGCGCACGGCCTCGCCCACGTAGTGCGGGTCGACGCCGTAGAGCTGGAGGCTGCGGATCGTCTCGTCGGGCGTGAAGCTCGATAGCAGCAGGGTCTTGCGATTGCCCTCGACGAGGGCGCGAGCCGTGATCATCTCGCTCACGTAGAGCCCGGCACCGTACTGCCGGCACAAGGTGCGGAACGGCGGGTTCGTGACGCCGGCCATCGGCGCCAGCACCACCGGCGGGTCGACCGTCAGCGGGCCGATCCGCAAGGTCGCGAACTCGCCCGGCCGCGCCGGCGGAACGTCGCGGTTGATCGGGCTGCGGTAGGCCGGGTTCATCGAAGCGGGATGAGCAGCGACGCTCCGACCGCGAGGAGCGCCGCCAGGAGGCACCCGCCAGCGAGCAGGACGTGGTCGCCCCGCTCCGGCAGCAAAGGATCGAGGACCCGCCCGGCCAGGTAGCCGCCGGCGAGCCCGCCGACGTGCGCCCAGTTGTCGATGCCCGGGATCACGAATCCCATCACCAGCCCGCCCAGCGCCCAGTTCCGGGCGGCGTCGCGGATCATGCCGCTGCCGCTGCGCCTGCCATAGTAGAGCAGGGCGCCGATGAGGCCGAAGAGCGAGGCCGATGCGCCGACCGTGAAGCGTGAGCCGCCGATGAGCCAGACCCCGGGCAGCAGGAATCCAGCAACGCTGCTGGCGACGAAGCCGGTCACTCCGGCCAAGACGTAGACGATCACGGTCCGCGCCGTGCCGTAGAGGTGGGAGGTGAGCGGCAGGAGGTTCCGCGCCGCCATCATGTTCAAGACGATGTGGGGGATGTTGCCATGGAGCCAGGTGGCCGCGAGGGGCGTCCACCACCGGCCGAGCCCGAACATGGGAAGGGCGCCGCTCGCCCCGAACCGCACCAGCGCGTAGTCGCTCGGGGCAAGACTCAGCAGGCTGCCCTCGCGTCCCGGGGTCGCGGCCAGCGTCGCCAGGAAGAGGGCACCGCACGCGAACAGCACGACGGCGAGGAATGCGTTGTCGTCGCCCAGGTTCCGCAGCAGGCCCGCGAAGCCGAACAGCCCTGGCCGCACCCGTCCGCAGTTGAGGCAGCGCTCGTCGTTGACGCCGACGAGCTGACCGCACGACGGACACAGCACCGAGCCTTCACGCTTGCGGCCGAACATCCCGGCATCGTACCGGAAGGCGCGGCGGCCTTCGAATTCAGGCGTTGTCGAAGAGGCCCGGCCCGCGCTCGAGGTCGAGCAGCCGTCGCTTGAGGTCGAGGCCGCCGCCGTAGCCCGTGAGCTTGCCGCTCGCGCCGATCACGCGGTGGCAGGGGATCACGATGGGGATCGGGTTGCTGCCGTTCGCGAGGCCGACCGCCCGGGAGGCCTCGGGCTTGCCCATGGCCTGCGCCAGCGCGCCATAGGACGTGGTCTCGCCGTACGGGATCCGCAGGAGCGCGTCCCACACCGAGCGCTGGAACGGCGTGCCTTCGGGACGCAGCGGGAGGTCGAAGGTCCGCAAGCGCCCTGCGAAGTAGGCCGAGAGCTGTTGGGTCGCCTCCCGGAACGTTGCGGGGCGCTCGCGCCATTCGGGATCGGGGTCGCGCGGCCCGCCGCGCCCGTTCTGGAAGTGGATCAGCGTGAGTGCGTCCGCATCTCCTGCCAGGAGCAGGGGTCCGATCCGGCTGTCGTTGACACAGTAGTCCATCGCCTCATCCCGCCGGAGCGGCTCTTCGCCCCCGTCGAGTTGCATTGTCCGCCCAGGGCGGGCCATGGTGGGTCCTTCCGATTCCTGAAAACACGGGGGATTCGCATGGACCGATCGACGACCGTCTCCGGAGTCCTGGGAGCCGCCGCCATGCTCGCATGGACGAGCCTGGTCTCGGCCGCCGCCGCGCCGAGCTTCGACTACGACGCGGCGCGCGCGTTCGACGTGAGCGAGACGAAAGCCGACACCCGCGACGGGGTCGGAGTTCGCGAGATCACCTACGTCGGCGCGGCCGGCGTTCGCAACGGCGCGACACTCGTGACTCCCGCGACGCCCGGCCCCCATCCCGCGGTGCTGTTCGTCCACTGGTACTCGCCGGAATCGCCCGACTCCAACCGGACGCAGTTCCTGACCGAGGCCGTAACCTTCGCGCGCAGCGGCGTCGTCTCGCTGCTGATCGATACCATGTGGTCGCCGCCCGACTACTTCACGACCCGCGATCCCGCGAAGGACTACGAGAGCTCGCTCGCCCAGGTGCGGGAGCTGAGGCGTGCCTTCGACCTGCTGCTGAAGCAGCCCGGTGTCGATCCGAAGCGGGTGGTCTACGTCGGCCACGACTTCGGCGCCATGTACGGCGCCGTCCTCGCCGGCGTCGACCACCGGCCGAGCGCGTTCGCGCTGATCGCCGGCACGAAGTCCTTCAGCGACTGGTTCCTGTTCCGGCGACGGCTCGATCCGGCCGCGCGTCAGGCGGTGATCGACGAGTTGGCTCCGCTCGACCCTTCGACCCACGTCGCGGCCGCGCGCGCCCCGGTGCTGTTCCAGTTCGGCGACAAGGATCCCTACGTGCCGCGCTCGGCCGCGGACGTCTTCGCGGGCGCGGCGCCCCAACCCAAGGACGTGCGTTTCTACGACGCGGGTCACGGCATGAACGACGCGGCGGCGAAGGATCGGCGGCAGTGGCTGAAGACCCGGCTGGGTCTGGCGAAGCTGGAGGAGCCCAAGGCGTCGATCCTGGCGCGCCTCACGGGCTCGTGGAGCGGCAGCGGCAACTGGCAGGGCCAGCAGGCCCAGGCCACTCTCGTCCTCGAGCCCGTGCTCGGGTCGCGCTTCACGCGCCTGACGTATCGGGTGACCGGCGACGTGGGCTTCGACGGGACCGCCTACTACCGGCGCTCGAAGGACGGCAAGCCCGAGGCGTCGTGGTTCGACTCCGACGGTGGCATCTACGCGATCAGCGGCACGGAGACGGACAACGCGCTGGTCGCGGCGTGGGGTCCCGAAGGAAAGGTCCTCGGCCGCACGACCTACACCCTCACGAGTCCCACCGGGCTCCTGGTCGTGGACGAGATCCAGGCGCGCGACGGCAGCTTCCGTGAGTTCGCACGGATGACCTACAGCCGCCCGTAGGCCAAAAGGCGGGCGCCGGACCGGCGGGGGATCCGGCCCGGCGCCCGCTACGACTCTAGAAGCGGAACCCGACCGCGAAGTCGAAGGCTCGCCCGCGGACCGCCGTTCCGGTGGACAGGAACGAGCGCGGGAAGTTGGACGCGCTCGTGGCCTGGCCGAACCGGCCGCCCTTGATGAACTGCGTCGGCAAGCCGCTCGCGTCCTTGGGCCCGTCGTCGTCGGGGCTCACGGACGTGTTCCAGCTCGTGAGCTTGTCGTTGTTGAGCAGGTTGACCATGGTGAACTTCACGTACGGCGCCACCGATTTCACGACCGGGATGCTGTAGGTGAAGGCGACGTCGAACAGGTGCGCGCCCGCGAAGTCCTGGGTGCCCTTGCCGCCGAAGTACAGCTGCTGGGCCGTCGGAGGTCCGGCGTAACCCGGATCGCGGGAGACCTGGATGTCCGACAGGGGCACCGAGGCGTTGGTGAGGCTGAACGTGAGCGCCGAGTCGTACCGCCAGATCAGGGCTGAAGCCAGCGTCCCGAGCCGGCCCATCGAGAGGTCGTAGGTCGTCCAGGCCCGCGCCTTGTGGCGCTGGAACGACAGGTTGCGGCCCACGGGGAAGTTGCGGTCCTCGACGTAGATCTCGGGGTAGTCCGCGAACAGCGAGCTGAGGCCGGGCGCATTGCGGGCCTCACCCTCGAAATTGCCCTCGTTCTTCATCTGGAGCGTGTAGTTGCCGTAGAGGCCCCAGGCGGACGTGGGCCGGTAGGCCGCCTGGAGCGACAGGCCGCGGTAACGCCGCACGGGGATGTCCGAGTTGCGCAGGATCTTGTTGTCGAACGTCCCGAAGTTCTCGCCGCCCTGGATCACCGTGGTGGTGCCACCGTCGAGCGTGATGAAGTCCTCGATGAAGTTGCTCATGTCGCGCCGCGTGTAGCTCAGCGCCACGTAGCCACCACGCTGACCCAACGCCGCCTTCGCCGTGAGGCTCAGCTCCTTCGTGATGGGCGACGAGAGGCTTCCGTCGACGAAGACGTTGGCGGTCGGAAAGATCCCGCCGGTGTTGACGTAGTTCCGGTTGTCGAAGCCGGGAGCGAAGCCGCGGCCCTGCCCGCTCGGACCGACGTAGAGCTGGTAGAGGTAGTTCGGCGTGCCGACGTTGCTGTTGGCCGCGATCTGCGACTCGTTGTACTTGCCCGCGTAGTGCGCGTAGGTCGCGTCGAGACCGTAGCGGCCGTCGCCCTTGGGATCGAAGGACAGGGCGACGCGCGGCGCGAACGTGTTCGTGTCGACGGCCACGATGTCGCCCGTCGCCGTGCTGTGGACGCGCTCGTAGCGCAGCCCCAGGTTCGCGGACCAGTGGCTGCCGAGCTGCACGCGATCGTTGACGAACATGGACTGCGTCGTGATGTCGATGCGGGCGTTGCGCTGGGCCAGGTAGCGCGTGCGCTGGGTCTGGCCGCTCACGAAGTTCGGGACCACGAAGCCGTCGGAGTCGAACAGCGGCTTGCCGTCGGCGGTCTGGACGTAGTCGGCGTAGAACACGTAGTCCGTCGGGGACTGGGAGTTGCCGCCGGTCAGGCTGCTGCGGTAGTTCTCGTAGCCGACCTTGAGATCGTGATTGCCGAGGCTACCCGAGGACTTGTAGTACGAGAGGGTCGCCGCCACCTGGCGGTTGTCGCGGTTCTGCGGGTCCGTGGCGTCGAAGTAGGGCGCGTTGTAGTGGGCGAGGGCCTCCGTGGTCGCGCCGAGGCTCAGGAACGGCGAACCGTTCACGATGTCGGTGTCGGTGCCGCCGCTGTTCTTGAAGCCGAACTTCTTCTGGGAGTACTGGGCCTCGAGGATCACGTCCGGCCGCAGGATCCCCGTGTACGTGGCTCCGAACAGGCTGTTGGGCAGCGAGCGCGGGCTGACGGTGTGGGGCTCGATCGAGCGGATGTTGCCCGTCACCAGGCCGAAGGAGGACTGGGTCTGGTCCGTGGCGTTGTTCAGGTAGCTGACCGACACGGTGTGGTTCGGGCTCACGGTTCCCGTGAGCTTCACCTGGCCGCGCTTGTTCTCCTGGGTGGCATCGGTGGAGATGCCGCTGTCCGGAAAGACGCCGCTCGTCCGGGTGTCCGCCTTGCGCCCGGCGAGGAAGAACCAGAGGCGGTCCTTCACGAGGGGCCCGCCGAAGGTCACCTCGTGGGCGAAGTTCACGTCGTCGGTGCGCTGGACGTTGTTGGCCTTCTCGAAGGGGTTCAAGGCCGTCCACTTCGGGTTGTTGAGCTGGGCGCGGTAGCTGCCGGAGAACTCGTTGCCGCCGCGCTTCGTCACGGCGTTCACGACGCCGCCCGAGAAGCGCCCGTACTCGGCCGAGATGCCCGAGGTCAGCACCTGGGTCTCCTCGATCGCATCCTCGATGAAGAGGTTGTTCGGCGAGCCGAACACGTTGTCGTTGATGTCGACGCCATCCACGAGGAACACGTTGTCGTAGGCGAAGCTGCCGGCGACGCTGATCTGGTCGGCGTTGGGGGTATCGTTGGTGAGGCCGGGAGCGAGCTCGGCGATGCCGGCCAGGGTGCGCGACGTGGGCAGCGTGCGCACCGTGTCGCCCTCGTAGTTGGCGCCGACGTGGGTCGTGGTGAGCACCGACGAGGTCTCCGCCGTGACGACGATCGTCTCCTCGACGTTCTTCACGCCGAGCGCCGCGTCGACCCGGGCGAGTCCGCCCAGGGGCACGACCTGTTTCTTCTCGACGGTGGACATGCCGCTGAGCGACACGCTCACCGTGTAGGTCCCGCTGGGCAGGTTCTTGAAACTGTAGTCCCCGCTCGCGTCGGTGATCTGTTCGCGGAATCCCTGGAGCGACGACGACCTCACGGTCACCGTGGCGCCCGGCAGGGCCTGGCCGTCGGCGGATTTCACCGTGCCGACGAGTTGTCCCGTCTGTACGCCCTGTGCGGCCGACGGTCGCGCGAACGCGAACGCGAGGGCCAGGGCCAGCAATACTCGAAGCTTCACGTGAGCACCTCAATCGGGCCGGCGCGGACGGACGCCGCCCTTCGTCTGGGTTGTCCGGTGGAGCAGGCCGTCCGTCAGCGCGCGGCGCGGCCCATCAGTGCTCGCCATCCAGGCACCGGCGCTGCTTCTCGACGGCCGGCGACCCCGCGCACGAGTCGAGGGTGTAGAGGCCCCACTCGTACATCACGGCCAGCACGGGCCTGAGGCTCTCGCCCAGGGCCGTGAGGACGTACTCGACACGCACGGGCCCGTTCGGATGGAGGCGCCGGCCGACGAGACCGAGCGCCTCCTTCTCTTCGAGCTCGTGGACGAGGACCGGACGGCTGATGCCGTCCAGCTCGCGGAGAAGCTGATAGAAGCTCTTGCCACCCCAGAAGAGGTGCCACAGGATCGGGGCCGTCCAGCGGCCCTTGAGGAGCCCCGACGTCACTGCGACGGGATCCCTCGGACGCGCGCCCGGGGTGGGCGCGCGATCCCCGCCGGTCAGGGCCGGCGGGGCTGCGTCGTCGGTCTTGGGAACGATTCTCACGACCCTCCGAAGCTAGGGCCCCGAGCCCGGAGAGGCCATGCGGCCCGCCTGCGCTCCACGGGGGCTGGCGCTGAGGCGGAGATGAGGCGCCCGGCGCCGGCGTCGTGCAACCCTTTGCGGCGTCGGCGGCACTCAGGGGTGAAAGGAAGGATCCCCATGCATCGAAGACTTGCCGTGATCGCCGGCGCCGTGAGCTTGATCGCCGGCCATGCCGCCCTGGCGGCCCCGGCCGCCTCGAAAGCCCGCTTCCTGCTGCTCCTCAATGAAGATGCGGCCTACCAGGCGAGCCGCGTCGAGGGCTCGGCGGATCGCATCGCCGAGTACTCGGCCTGGGCCAAGGGGCTCGCCGACAGCGGAAAGCTCGCCGCCGGCGAGAAGCTCAAGAACGAGGGCCGCGTGCTCCACGGCGCGACCCGGCGAGCCGTGTCCGTCTCGGACCTTCCTGGCGGACGTCCCGGCGGGCTCGCCGGTTACTTCGTGATCGCCGCCGCCGACCTCCGTGAAGCCGAGGCGATCGCCCTCACGTGTCCCCACCTGAAGTACGGTGGCACCGTGGTGGTGCGGCCCATCGAGGACCTCGAGCCCTGAACGACCGGACGCTGGTGGCCGCCGTCGGTGCCGGCGACGAGGAATCGTTCCGTCTCCTCTATCGCCGGCACGCTCCTGCCATGTTCGGCCTCGCTCTGCGCCTGACGACGCGCCGTGCCGACGCGGAGGATGCCTTGCAGGAGGCCTGGCTCCGCGCCGCCTCCGCTCTCGCGTCGTTCGGCTGGCGCTCCTCCCTCAGGACCTGGCTGTGCGGCTTCGTGGTCAACTGCGTGCGCGAGCAACGTCGCAGCGAGTCCCCAACGGCCGACGCCGTCGAGGGCAGCTTCGAGGCGGGGATCGAGGGTTCTCTCGACGTGCAGGCCGCACTATGCTCCATCGCTCCCGGCTACCGCGAGGTGATCGTCCTGCACGACGTGATGGGGTTCACCCACGAGGAGGTCGGAGCGCTCCTCGGGATCGAGGCCGGGACCTCGAAGAGCCAGCTGTTTCGCGCGCGCGGCGCCCTCCGCGCGCGCCTGGGTCCGGGCCGTGTGGCTGGAGGATCGCGCTCATGAAGGATCTCGACGACGACGAAGGCGCGGTGGGCGGCTTGAGCGCCGAAGAGACGCCGCCCGCCGGGCTGGAGGACCGCCTGGTCGAACGCCTGCGCCTCGAGGGCCGTCTCGGCGGCCGTGGCCGGCGCTGGACGTCGTCCGCGGTGGCCGCGGTCGTCGCGCTGCTGTGCGTGAGCGGCGGCTGGTTCCTGGGGAGGCGCGCACCGGCCGCGGCGCCGGCCCTCGACGCGCGTCCCCTCTATCTCCTTCTCTTGTACGAGGACGCCGGCTTCGAAACCGACGCCGCCCGCGAGGCGCAACGCGTCGCGGAGTACTCGCGGTGGGCCGGCCGCCTGGCGGAGTCGGGAGCTCTCGTCAGCGCGGAGAAGCTCAAGGACGAGGCGACGACGCTGCGCGCGAGCGTGCCGGATCGGCAGGACGTGGTGTCGTCCGAGATGCCGGGTGGGCGGCTCGCCGGCTTCTTCCTGGTGCGGGCCGCCTCGGACGGCGAGGCCCGACGGATCGCCCGCGAGTGTCCGCATCTCGGCCACGGTGGGCGCGTGGTGGTCCGGCCCGTCGAGGACACGTCCCGCGGCTGACGCTGCTGGCGCTAGGAGCGGGGCGCGTCGGGCTCGAGCCCCAGGGCTCGCTGCACCGCCTGGAAGCGCGGCTCGCCGCGCAGCCCGTCGAGGTCGGGGTCGGCCGCCACCGTGACGAGGAGGTAGCGCCAGTGCTCGCGCCGCGCCTGCTCGAGATCGGCCAGGGCCCCCTCCCTGTCGCCGAGGTAGGCGTAGTAGCCGGCCGCGAACGACGGCACGGGGCCCTTCGCCCGCTGCCGGAACGTGAGCACCTCGCGAGCGAACGCGCGGAACGCGGCTTCCCCGCCCGGCGCCAGGACGCGCTCGACGTCCTCGGCGGTGCGCCCGCCGAGCCGCAGCGCCGTGCGGGCCTCGGCGACGGCGTTCGGCCAGTCTCGCGCCGCGGCAAAGGCTACGGACGCGTAGGCATGGGGCGCCGGCGCTTCGGGGGCGAGCTCGGCCGTCCGTTGGAACGCCCGGGCGGCTTCGGCGTAACGGCGCGCGAAGTAGGAATACCACCCCACGTCCTCGTTGACCGCCCGCGACAGCGGATCGAGGGCCTGCGCCCGCTTGACCGACGCCACGGCGTCGCTGCAGCGGCCCACCGCACACAGGTAGTCGGCGTAGTAGTGATGCGCGATCGCGAGGCCCGGGTTCAGCCCGAGCGCCCGGTCGAACGCCTGGCGTCCGCCTTCGAGGTCCCATTCGTAGTACGCCTTCGCGATACCCAGCCAGACCCACGCCTCGGCCTGGGAGTCGTCGAGGGCCACGGCGCGCTCGGCCGCCCGCTTCGCTTTCGGATAGGCCTCGGCCGCCGGCACGAGCATCTGATCGCCCAGCGACACCCAGGCTTCCGCGAGCGAGGCGTGAGCGACGGCGTAGTCGGGAGCCAGCGCCGTGGCCTGCTCGAACTCGGCGATGGCGCGGCGCAGCGACGCTTCCCGGCCCTCGCCGAGGTGATACCGGCCCTTGAGCCAGGCGTCGTAGGCGAGCGGGTTCGTCGCCGCCGCCTTCGCGGCGACGCCCGGGCCGCTCGCGAGGAGCCGGTCCACGAGCTCCATGGCGATGCGTCCGGCCGTGCGACTCTCGAGGTCGAGAGCCTGGGCCTCGGGCCCGTCGTAGCTCTGGGCCCACAGGTGGGTCTGGTCGCTCGCCTGGATGAGCTGCGCCGTGACGCGCACCGTCCCGTCGCCGTGACGCACGCTGCCCTCGACGACGTAGTCGACGCCGAGCTCGCGGGCGATCTCGTCGACGCCGCGCGCCGTCCCCTTGTACTTCATGGCCGAGGTACGGGCGATCACGCCCAGGCGTGACGGAGCCACGCGAGCCACCTGGGTGATGAGCTCCTCGGTCAAGCCGTCGCTCAGGTACTCGCGGCCGGCGTCGCCCGACAGGTTCTCGAAGGGCAGGATCGCGATCATGACCTTCTGCGGAACCGCCGTCGACATAGCGGGCGGGCGGGCCGGGTACGAGCGGGCGAGCCAGGCGCCGCCCGCCAGGATCACGACCGCCAGCGCGACGAGCGCCGGGAGGGGGCGGCGTGGCGTAGCCGCGGCTCGCGAATCGGCGACGAGGCCCGGCGTCGACAATGCCTCGGGTGCGAACAGGGTCTCGACCGGCGCGACGAAACGGTAGCCGCGCCGGGGCAGCGTCTCGACGAAGCGCGGCGAGTCGGCGCTATCTCCCAAGGCGCTCCGGATCTGTCGGATGCAGAAGTTCAGTCCCTGCTCGAAGTCGACGAACGTCTCGTTGCCCCAGACCTCGCTCTGGATCTCGTCCCTCGTCGCGAGGGCGCCGCCGCGGAGCGCGAGCAGGGCCAGCACCCGAGCCGGTTGTTGCTGCAGCTTGACGAGCACGCCGGCCTTGCGCAGCTCGAGCGTCGTGAGGTCGAGCTCGAACACGCCGAAGCGGAGGGCGCGCGGCCGCTCGGAAGGCATCGGTTCGAAGGACGGGCTGAGCGCAGGCGCCTGGGACATGGAGGACTCTCGAGAGTGAGGACGAGCCATCGTACGCGAACGTTCCCGCCTGTCCAGCGTCATTTTCGGCGGCGGAGGCGCAAAACAATGTGCCCGCGCCCCGATTCAGGACGATGAAGTCGATGGGCTCCGACGCCCCGCGACGCTCGGCCTCATGAGGCGTCGCAACCCGTGGGCCAGCAGTGTCTTGCGGCCTCACCCGAAACTCCGGTCGAGCGCAGCATCGACCCATGGTCTCGTCCTCCGCGAGCGCTCACATTGCCGCGAACGAACGCGCGGTGCCGCGCGGTCAGGAGAACCATGACGATGAACCGATTGCGCTCGAGCTTGCTGCTGTTCCTTCTGGTCTTCGCGTCGGCGCTCCCGGTCCGGGCGCAGTCGGACGCCGGAAGCCTCGACGGGCGGGTGTCCGACGAGACGAAGGCCGCCGTTCCGGGCGCGTCGATCACCGTGAAGAACGCCGCCACGGGCCTCTCGCGCACCACCACCTCGAGCGCTGCCGGAACCTTCCGCTTCGGCTCCCTGCCGCCGGGCGAGTACGAGGTGAGCGCCGAGCTGACCGGGTTCGCGAGGCAGCTGCGGCGCGTCGTGGTCCAGGTGTCCTCGACGGCGTCGGTGGACTTCGCCATGTCGGTCTCCACCCAGTCCGAGACGATCACCGTGACCGGCGAGACGCCCCTCGTCTCGACGACCACCTCGGACGTGGGCCAGGTCATCACCCAGAAGCTGCTCGAGAACATCCCGCTGAACGGCCGCAAGTTCCAGGACCTCTCGCTCCTCGTGCCGGGCACCCGCCAGGCCAACTACTACGACCCCACGAAGACCGAGGTGGGCGGTGTCAGCTTCGGAGCCGGCGGCGGCCGCTCGGTGATCATCAACGTCGACGGCGGCGACAACAACGACGGTGTCGTGCGCGGCCTGCTGCAGCAGTTCAGCAACGACGCGATCCAGGAATACAAGGTGACGACGAACCGCTACAGCGCCGAGTACGGGCGCTCGGTGGGCGGCGTCGTCAACGTGATCACCAAGAGCGGGACCAACGATCTCCACGGCAGCGCGTTCCTGTTCGCCCGCGACCAGCGTCTCAACGCGCGCACGTTCTTCGAGGAGCAGGCGGGCGCCGAGAAGCCGGACTTCGACCAGCAGCAGTTCGGCGGCACGATCGGTGGACCCCTCTCGAAGGACAAGGCGCACTTCTTCCTGTCGTACGAGCGCAACCGGCGCAACGAGTCGGTGCAGGTCGTGACGAACGGCGCGCTGCCCGACGAGGAGGGCGCCCGGGCGAAGCCGTTCCGGAACCACCTGTTCACCGGCAAGCTCGACTTCCAGCTCGGGGCCAGCAACACCGCCTACGTGCGCTACTCTCTCGAGGACCAGAAGCGCGAGAACGACTTCGTGGGCGGCAACGTCCTCGAGTCGAGCGGCGCGCTCAACACCAACAAGATCCACTCGGCCGTCCTCAAGAACACCACGGTGCTGGGTTCGAGCCGGCTCAACGAGCTCACCGTCCTGTTCCAGCACTTCGAGAACAACATCACGGCCAACGACAACACGAACCCGGGCCTCGTCACGCCCGATTTCACCTCCGGCGCGAGCCTCAACACGCCGCAACAGACGATCCAACGACGCCTGCAGGTGCGCGACGACTTCTCGTTCCGGAAGACGGGCCTCGCGGGAGACCACGACTTCAAGATCGGGGCCGAGGTGCTCGCCTCCCACTACGGCGGCTTCTTCATCCCCACCCTGTACGGCGCGTTCTACTTCAACAACCAGAAGCCCGGCGGTCTCGCCGCCTACATGAACGGCATCGCCGACACGTTCACGGGCTCGGCCGGGACGAACGAGGCGGACGACGACTGGACGTACCTCGCGGGCTACATCCAGGACGACTGGAAGCCCACGGCCCGGCTCACCCTGAACCTGGGCGTGCGCTACGAGGTGCAGTCCGGCCCGTACAACAACGACTTCGCGCCCGTGGGGAAGATCGCGCTGGGGGCGGCCGGCTTCCCGTCGCAGAACGTCAGCGATCACGACAACGTGGGTCCGCGCGTGGGCTTCGCCTATGACGCCACCGGTCGCGGCACGGTCGTGATCCGCGGCGGCTGGGGCAAGTACTACGACGAGATCTTCCAGAACGTCACCGTGTACGAGAAGTGGAGCGATCCGAAGACGCCGCTGAACTTCGTCACCCTCTCTCCCGCCTCCTTCACGCCCGCGTTCTACGCGGCCAACAGTGCCTCGATCCGCGAGAGCTTCCTCGACCCGACCTTCACCGGTCAGCTCACCCGCATCACGGCCCCCGACCTCGTGCAGCCCTCGGCGCAGCACTTCAACCTCGGGCTGTCGTTCCAGCCCGCAAAGGGCCTCGCCTTCGACCTCGACTACGTCCACGCGACCGGCAAGGACGAGATCCACCGCTGGCAGATCAACACGGCGCAGAACGTGAACACGCGGATCTCACCGGCGGGCGTGTTCGCGCCGCAGCTCGGGCCGATCCGCATCGAGGGCAACCGCGGCCACTCCAAGTTCGACGGCGTCTACGCGGCGGGGAAGTACCGGACCGCGCGGGCCCAGATCCTCGCGACCTACGCGTGGAGTGTCGGGAAGAACCTCGCCGACTCGTTCTCATCCCGACCCGACGACGCGACCAACGCCGACTGGGAGAAGGACTTCGGCTATGCCCCCGACGACGTGCGGCACCGTGCGACGGCCGCGGCGGTCATCGAGCTGCCGGGCCGCTTCCAGGTGTCGAGCTCGTTCCAGTGGAACAGCGCTCGCCCCTACAGCGCCCGGACCAACGCCAACGCGACGATCCTGACACGGGCCATCGATCCGGCCACGGGCGCCTCCTTCGCGCGCAATTCGTTCCGCGAATACAACCCGCTCCGGAACCCGGCCTTCGCGGCGTTCGACGGCAGGGACGGGCGCTACCTGTCCCTGGACGCCCGGTTCTCCAAGATGTTCGCCCTCGGCAAGAGCCGCGAGCTCGAGCTGCTGTTCGAGGTCTTCAACCTGACGAACGCGGTGAACTTCCTGACCGACAACGGCCAGGGCCTGAACGACATCTACACCGCGAGCAACTTCGGCATCCCGACCCAGGTCGTGCCGAACAGCCAGCGTCAGGCCGAGTTCGGCCTGCGCTTCAGGTTCTAGGGTCGGCCGGCGTTCGCGCCAGGGAGTGGATCGCCCCTCCCAGCAGGACGCCGGCCACGTTCGCGATCAGGTAGCCCGCGGTGCGCCAGGCCGGCAGCGGCGAGGCGGGGTCGAGGGCGACCGACAGGCCGAGGGCCCCGATGAGCGCCGCCAGCACGGAGGCGTGCCCCAGTGCCGCGCGCTTCGCGAGGCGCGCGCAGGTGTGGCCGCCCATCACCGCGAAGACGAAGCTGTAGACGAGGGTCACGACGTACCAGCCCAGCCCGGGCAGCGCCACGACGCCGCCCGTGGCCTGGGCCGGAAACGTCTGCGGCGCCACGCGACTCAGCACGGTGCTCGCGGCCATCCCGAGGAAGGCCATGAGCAGGTAGCTCGTGACGACCGCCGCGAGGCTGCGGAGCAGGCTAGCGGCCTCCGGCCGGCCGCGCGCGCTCGGCGGGCACGAACGTCGTCTTCACGGCGCTCGCGATCATGGCCGGCGGCAGCAGGCCCTGGGCCAGAAGGAAGTCGTGGTAGCGCTGGCGGTCGAAGCCCTTGCCGAGGGCCATCTCCGTCTCCGCCTTGAGCTGCATCCAGCGCAGGTAGCCATAGTAGTAGGACGTCGCCTGGCCCGGCGCCCGGAACGTGTAGCGCTCGACCTCCTGTTTCGCCATGGGGTCCGAGACCACGACCTCGTCGCGCAGGAACGCCGTGGCGGCCTCGGGCGTGATGCGGCCGGCCTGCAGGTCGGGGTCGAGGAAGGCGCGGGCGGCGCGCAGCAGCCGATGCTGCAGGGCGATGAGCTGGCCGTCGAGGGGCTCGTAGGGCTTCGTCTCGGCTTCCGCGTAGAGCGCCCAGCCCTCGATGTTGACGCTGTTGGCCGCGAAGATCGCGCGGGCGGTCGAGACGCCCTTCTCGATGATCGCCGCGAACTGCAGCTCGTGGCCCGGACGACCCTCGTGCACCGTGAGGGTCCACGACGCCGCGTCGTACGTGAAGTCGTCGAAGCCCTTGATCTCCGTCTTGCCGTCGGGTCCGACCGTCGGGACGCGCAGCGGCAGCACGAACTCGCCCGACTCGCCGGTGTTGCCGACGAGGCGCGGCGGACGCATGTTGGGGGCAGGGACCGCGGCGCTCTCCGCGGCGCTCGCGAGGCGGATGCGCGCGGGCCGGGTCGGCAGGGTCACGATCTTCTCGCGGCGGATGATGTCCTCGAGCTCGCGCATGCGCTTCTGGTAGAGGGGCAGGATCGCGTCGCCCACGATCTGCTCCTTCTTGAGCTCGCGGATCACGTCGCGGTAGTCCGACGACGCGTAGCCCTTCTCCTTGGCGACGAGAGGGGCGAGGGTGCGCATCTCGTTGCGGATCTCCATGAAGCCGACGCGCGCCCGGTCGGCGAGCTGGTCGGGCGGCACGTCGACGCCGAACTGGCGCAGGGAGAACGCGTACAGCTCGGGGGCGAGTCGGTAGTCGGCGCGGCAGCGCGGCAGGATCTCGGCCTTGACGAACGTCGCGTAGCCGTCGAGCTGCTTCGAAAGCGCCGCGTGGGCGTCCTTGTAGCCCGCGATCTTGAACTTCTCGAAGAGCTCCGCGATGCCGTCGACGTAGCTCTTCTGGTTCTCGAGGTTCCGCTCGACTTCGCCCCGGAACGGGCCGGTGAGCCCCGGCTTCGCCAGGGTCTCGCGCATGCGGTCCTGGGCCAGGGTCGCGAGGGGCGTGAAACCGGGCTCGAGGCCCGCGTACTTGCGCAGCCGGACCAGGGCCTTCGCCCGGCGCTCCGCCGGCACCTGGTCGTCGAGGAGCCCGCGCAGGCCCTGGAAGATCGTGAGGGGCACGTCGAAGTAGGCGACCTCGAGGCGGAGGCTCAGGTCCTGTCCCTCGATCGTGTCCTTCACCGACTGGATCAGGATCTGGAGATCCTGCTTGACATCGGGATCCGTCTCGGCCGCGAGGCGCTTCTCGAGCTCAGCCTGCACGCCGACGGCGGAGGCGCGCACGCGTTCGGCGAGCTGCGGCTTCAGGTCGAGGATGTCGCCGTCGTAGCCGTCGAGCCCGGCACGGGCGGCGGACTCGGGTGCGAAGCGCGCGCTCTGCTCGAGCACGAGCTTCGCGTTGGTGTCGCTCTTGGCGATCCAGGCCGGGGCTGCGGCTCGGGCCGCGCCCGCGAAGCCCACGGCAGCGCACAGGATGGCGATCTTCAGGTTTCGGATCATCTCGGTCCCCTTCAAGTCGATGGATATCGGAGCCCGACTAGAATAGTCCCATCCGATGCTCGACCGGCAAGCCTACGGCTGGAGCCCGGAGCTCCAGGCGGCCTTCGCACCCTACGAGGCCGAAGGCTTCAGCGCCGGGCGCGTCGCATCCGAGCACCAGCACATCTACACGTTGTTCACCGACGCCGGTGAGCGCCTGGCCCGCGTCACCGGCCGGCTGCGTCACGAGGCCGCCGGCCGCGCCGATTTCCCCGCCGTGGGGGACTGGGTTGTGGTGAGCCTGGGCGCAATCGACGACGAGAGCTCGACGATCCAGGCGATCCTGCCGCGCCGCAGCAAGTTCTCGCGCAAGGCCGCGGGCGACAAGGCCGACGAGCAGATCGTCGCGGCCAACGTGGACACCGTGTTCCTGGTCATGGGCCTGGACGGCGACTGGAACCCGCGGCGGCTCGAGCGCTACCTCACCATGGCGTTCGAGAGCGGCGCCGCGCCGGTCGTCCTGCTCAGCAAGGCCGACCTGTGCGAGGACCCGGAGGCGCGCGTGCGGGAGGTCGAGGCCTTCGGCGCTCCGGTGCGGCTCGTGAGCGCCAGGACGGGCGCCGGGGTCGAGGGCCTTGGCGCCTGGTTCCTGCCGGGCCGCACGGTGGCGCTGCTCGGGTCGTCGGGTGTCGGCAAGTCGACCTTGATCAACCACATGCTCGGCGAAGAACGCCTGCGCACCCGCGGCGTGCGCGAGTCGGACGATCGCGGCCGCCACACCACGACGAATCGGCAGCTCCTCCTGCTGCCGAGCGGCGCCCTCGTGATCGACACGCCCGGCATGCGCGAGCTGCAGCTCTGGGACGTCGGCGCCGGCGTCGTCGCGTCGTTCGATGACATCGCCTCGCTCGCCGCGAGCTGTCGCTTCACCGACTGCGGCCACGAGAAGGAGCCCGGCTGTGCCGTCGCGAAGGCCGTAACGGCGCGTGAGCTCGAGGCCGACCGCCTCGCGAGCTGGCGCAAGCTCCAGAAGGAGCTGAAGCACGTGGCCGTGCTGCAGGATCAGCGCGCGCAGATCGAGGAGAAGAGGCGCTGGAAGGTGATCCACAAGGCGCAGCGCAAGCACAAGCCCCGGCCCTGAGCCCGGCGCCGGTCGCGGCCCATGCCGCGACCACGCGGCTCTTCCTGCGGCTCCTGGGCGTCGTCTACCTCGCGGCGTTCGCCTCGGCCGCGCTGCAGATCGAGGGGCTCGTCGGCAGCCGCGGCATCGTGCCGGCCGCGGAGAGCCTCGACTGGGTCCGCTCCCAGCTCGGACCCGAGCGCTACTGGACGGTCCCGACGCTGTTCTGGATCGCCGCCGGCGACCGCGCGCTGCTGGGTGTCGCCTGGGGCGGCGTCGCCCTGGCGGCGGCGCTCGTTGCAGGCGTCGCGCCGGCCGGCGCCCTCACGGCGCTGTGGGCCGCCTACCTGTCGATCGTGAGCGTCGGTCACGTCTTCTTCGGCTACCAGTGGGATGCCCTGCTGCTCGAGACCGGCCTGCTGGCGCTCTTCCTGGCGCCCCCGGCGCTACGCCTGCGGCGCGGCCAGGAACCGTCCCCGGTCGTGCTGTGGCTGCTGCGCTTCCTCCTGTTCCGGCTCACCTTCGTTTCCGGTGTCGTCAAGCTGCGCAGCGGGGACGAGACCTGGCGCTCGCTCTCGGCGCTGCTCGTGCACTACGAGACGCAGCCGCTTCCGACCTGGATCGGCTGGCATGCTCACCAGCTCCCAGAACTCCTCCAGAAGCTCTCGTGCGGGCTGATGTTCGCGATCGAGCTCGCGGTGCCGTTCCTGATCTTCGCCGGGCGTCGCGGCCGCATCGCGGCGTGCGTGCCGCTCGTCGGTCTTCAGGTGTTGATCGCCCTGACCGGCAACTACGCGTTCTTCAACTTCCTCACGATCGCGTTGTGCGTGCTGCTGCTCGACGATCGCGGGCTGCCCTGGGTACGCCAGGCGGAGCCCGTCACGGGCCCGCGCTGGCCCCGCGTCGTCGTCTACCCGTTCGCCGCCCTGACGGGGGCGCTGGCGCTCGTGATCGGCGTGGCCGGCTGCGGGCTGGAGGTGCCCTGGCCCCGGCCGGTGACGGCCCTGTATCGCCTGGCGGCGCCATTCCGTTCCGTCAACGGCTACGGCCTGTTCGCGGTGATGACCACGACACGGCTCGAGATCGAGATCGAGGGCTCCGACGACGGCGGCGTGACGTGGAAGCCGTACCCGTTTCCAGACAAGCCCGGAGACGTGCGGCGGGCGCCGCGCTTCGTCGCTCCCCACCAGCCGCGTCTCGACTGGCAGATGTGGTTCGCGGCGCTCGGGACCTGCGAGCAGAACCCGTGGCTCGGGCAGCTCCTGAGACGCCTGCGGGAGGGCTCTTCGCCCGTCCTCGGCCTGCTCGGGGCCAATCCCTTCCCGGATCGGCCCCCGGCGTCCATCCGGGCCCTGGTCTACGACTACCGCTTCACCGACAGGGCGACCCGCAGGGCCAGCGGCGCCTGGTGGCGCCGCGAAGCCAAGGGACTGTACTGTCACGACTTGGACGAAGCGGAGCGGCTCATTTCGGCGCCTTACTAACCACGCTCGCCACGAGGGCGTCTCACGATGCGAATGGAGGACGATGCGGCCGACGTGACAGCGGCCCGCGGGGGAGACGAGGATGCCTATCGGCGCCTCGTCGAGCGTCATTCCCGCAACGTCTTCCGTCTCGCCTACCGGATGACCCGGAGCGAACACGACGCGGAGGACGTGGTGCAGAACGCCTTCATCAAGGCCTTCCGGAGACTCGAGCATTTCGAATCGAGATCGAACTTCGGGACCTGGCTGCACCGGATCGCCGCCAACTGCGCCTACGACGTCCTTCGTACCCAGAAACGCCGGCAGCGCGAGGAGCCCCTCGAGCCCGATCCGGCCAATCCCGAGGCACGGGCGCTTCCGTCCCTCGGTCCGTCGCCCGATCGCCTCGCGGAGTCGGCCGACGTTCGGGCCCGCGTCGCGCGCGCCATGTCGCGCCTCAGCCCCCTCGAGCGCTCGGCCTTCGTGATGCGCCACGACCAGGGCCTGTCGATCCGCGAGATCGGCGTCGCCCTGGGCCTCGACACGAGCGCCACGAAGCACAGCATCTTCCGGGCCGTGCGCAAGATGCGCGTCGCCCTCGAACCGGTGTCGGAGGTGGCCTCGTGAACGGGCATCTGACGGAAGAAGACCTGTTGCTCCTCCACTACGGCGAGCTCGTGGATGCCGAAGCGGCCGAGCGCCACCTGCTGGCCTGCGACGCCTGCAGCGCCGCGCGCGAAGCGCTCCTCGGCGATCTTGCCGCCCTCGAGAACGACGCCATTCCCGAGCGCGGCGACGACTACGGCGCCGCGGTCTGGGCCCGCGTCCAGCCCGGACTGCGCCCGCCCACGCGACTCTTCGGCATGACGCCGCGTCAGTTCGCGATGCCGGCGGCCATGGCCGCGACGATCGTCCTCGCCTTCTTCGTGGGTCGGGTCACCCACGTCGCCCCGCCGTCCCCGACGCCGCCGCCTCAGATCGTGGAGCGCGAGGTCGTGCGCGAGCGCATCCTCGTGGTGGCCGTGGGCGATCACCTCGAGAAGTCGCGCATGGTGCTCGTCGAGCTCTCCCACGCCGGCAACGGCAAGCGCAAGGTGAACATCGCGGCCGAGCAGCAGTGGGCCGAAAACCTGCTGGCCAACAACCGCCTCTATCGTCAAACGGCCGTGCGCGCAGGTGAGAACAAGGTGGCGAGCGTCCTCGACGACCTCGAGCGACTGCTGGTCGAGGTCGCGAGCGGCCCGTCGGAGCTGACGGCCGAGGAGGTCGCGACGCTGCGCAAGCGCATCGATTCGGGCGGGCTGCTCTTCAAGGTGAAGGTCCTGGGCTCGCAGCTGCGCGGCCGCGAGCGCGCGCCGGGCCACGACGCGTCGCCCAAGGTGATTTCGTGACGGAGAGAGGAACGAGAACGATGAGAGCGAAACAGCTGTCGGTGTGGAGCCTGGCCCTCCTGGTGGGCGCCGGCGTCGGGCCGCGCGCCCATGCCGCCCCGTGGACGTTCCAGGACAAGGTGGCCGAAGAGGACGCGGCGCAGGCTCGTGAAGAGGAGCGCGCCTCCCGGGAGGACGAGCGCCGTCAGCGGGAAGAGGAACGGCGCCAGCGCGAGGAGGAGCGCAAGCAGCGCGAGATCGAGCGCGTCGAGCAGGCCGAGGAATCCTACGAGGAGGGCACCGAGCACCTGGACGAAGGCGAGTGGGACGACGCGATCCGCGCCTTCCAGGAGGTGATCAAGCAGGGAGGCCGCCGTTCCGACGGCGCGCTCTACTGGAAGGCCTACGCCCAGAGCAAGCGCGGCCGCCGCGCCGAAGCCCTGGCCGGGATTGCCGAGCTCTCGAAGAGCTATCCCCAGAGCCGCTTCGTGGCCGAGGCCAAGGCGCTGGAGCTCGAGATCCGCCAGGCGAGCGGCCAGGCCCCAAAACCCGAGAACCAGAGCGACGAGGAGCTGCAGCTGCTCGCGCTCAACGGCCTCATGAACTCCGACGCGAGCCGGGCCGTGCCGCTGCTCGAGGGCTTCCTCTCGAGCAACAAGTCGCCCCGGCTCAAGGATCGGGCGCTGTTCGTGCTGTCCCAGAGCGATTCGCCCCAGGCCCGGGAGATCATCGCCCGCATCGCGAAGACGGGCTCCAACCCCGATCTCCAGCTGAAGGCCATCAAGTACCTGGGCATGGACGGCGACCCCCGGAACATGGACCTGCTGGCGTCTCTCTACGCGCAGTCCACCGATCCGAGTCTCAAGCGCGCCATCCTGCGGGGCTTCATGGCTTCCGAGGACGGCAAGCACCTGTTCGAGCTCGCGAAGACCGAGAAGAGCCCGGAGCTGCGCCGCGAGGCGATCCGCTCCCTCGGCGCGGCCGAGAGCACGCGCGAGCTGGTGGAGCTCTACCGTCTCGAGACGTCGCCAGACCTCAAGGAGGAGATCCTGCGCTCGATGGGCGTCGCCGAGGCCGGTAGCAGCCTCTTCGACGTGGTACGCGGCGAGTCCGATCCGCGCCTGCGCCGCGCCGCGATCGAAGCCCTCGGCATCATCGACTCGCCAGAGCTCGGCAACCAGCTGCTGTCGCTATACCGCGCCGAGAAGGACGCCGAGACGAAGGAGAGGATCCTCGAGTCGCTCTTCACGCAGGAGAACGCCAAGGTGCTGGTCGAGATCGCCCGCGCCGAGAAGGACCCGCGACTGCGCAAGAAGGTGGTGGAGCTGCTCTCCAACACGGAGTCGAAGGAAGCCACCGACTACATGCTCGAGATCCTGAAGTAGGCCGATGCTCTCCGCCCTCGCCCTCCTCGTTCTCGCCGCGGCACCGGCGAACCTCGTGAACGCCAAGGTGGAGACGCGCGAGGGCGCGGGGCGCCTCGCCGCGATCGTGAAGGAGCTGGCCGCCTCGGGGCCGGCGCCGGCGTGGATCGCGTACGAGGAGCCCGGCCGGGGTCCGGGCGGCGGGTGCTGCTACGAGCTGCGCCACTCGCGGGTCCAGTGTCCGGGCTGCGTCCTCGAGGGCGACCGTCACTTCACGTTCACGACGCAGGGCGACGCGAAGTCCCTCGAGGCGAACACCGGCGTCCGGGTGCTGCTGCGCGTGGCGAACGGTCGCGTGAGCGACGTGCGCGCGTACTCGGCCGGTTGCCCCATCGATGCCGCCGGCCGGCGCGTCGTCTGGCTCGACGGCGTGCCGTCCGCCGAGAGCCTCGCCGTGCTGCGCACTCTCGTGACGCAGCTCGACGACGACGCTCTCGAGGCCATCGCCCAGCACGCCGACCCGGCGGCCGACGCGCTGCTCGTGGAGTACGCCCGCGACGGGAGAACGGGCGACGTGCGCAGCCAGGCGCTGTTCTGGCTCGCCCAGGTCGCGAGCCGCAAGGCCGTCGGCGCCATCGACCGCGCGATCGCCGAGGATCCCGAGACGCAGGTGAAGGAGCAGGCCGTATTTGCACTCTCGGAGATGCCCGACGGCGAGGGCGTGCCGCACCTCATCGCCCTCGCGCGCAGCCATCGCAATCCGGCGGTGCGCGAGAAGGCGTTCTTCTGGCTGGGCGAGTCCGAGGATCCCCGGGCCCTCGCGTTCTTCGAGGACGTCCTGAAGAACTAGGGCGCGTCGACGCGCTTGAAGCCCTGGACGGGCCAGGCCGCCACCACGGCGCGCTGCTGGTGCAGCGTGAGGTCGAGGTGCAGCGGTGTCACCGACACGCGCTTCTCCTCGAGCACCACGTTGCAGTCGCTGCCCGGGATGTCCTCGTGCTGGTACTCGTTGCCGCCGATCCAGTAGTACTTGCGGCCGCGCGGGTCGGTCTTCTCGACGATCTCGCCGCCGTAGCTGTGCTTGCCGAGGCGCGTCACCACGTAGCCGTCGGGCTCGACGCCCCCGGGCACGTTCACGTTCAGCAGCATCCCGTGGGGCAGCGTCTGCGTGAGGGCGGCCGCCACGAGCTCGCGGGCGAAGCGCGCCGCCGGCGCGAAATCGAAGCTGCCGCGCGAGGCGAGGCTGAAGGCGATCGCCGGCACGCCCATGAGGGACGCTTCCATGGCCGCCGCCACGGTGCCGGAATACGTGACGTCGTCGGCGAGGTTCGGGCCGTGGTTGATGCCGGAGACCATCAGCGTCGGACGGCGCCCCTTGAGGACGTGGTTGACGCCGATCCACGCGCAGTCCGTGGGAGTGCCGTCGACCGCGTACCAGCGCGGCGAGATCTCGCGGATGCGCAGCGGCCGGTAGATGGAGATCGCATGGGACGCCGCGCTCTGCTCGGCCTCGGGCGCCACCACCCAGACTTCGCCCAGCGGCGCCATGGCTTCCACCAGGGCCTGGATCCCTCGGGAGCCGTGGCCGTCGTCGTTCGACACGAGGATGCGGGGCGTCTCGGGCATGGGAGGGATTCTATGTGAGCTTCGAAGCCCCCTCTTGACAGCGCGACGGCGCGGTCACAGTATGGCGAAGAAAAAGCGAAATGAGCGCCACCCTCAAGTCCGCCCTCGAAGACCTGCTCCGGGCCCGCGCGCTCCAGGCCGAAGCGCCGCCGTTGCGCGGCGAGCGGCGCTTGGCACCGCTACCTACCGGCGTGGCCGCGATCGACTCGGTCCTCGCCGGCGGCTTTCCCCGGGGCCGGCTGTCCGAAGCCGTCGGGCCCGCGTCCTCGGGGCGTACCGCCCTGGCTCTCGGCATGATCGCGCGGGCGACGGCAGGCGGAGCACTGGCGGCCTGCGTCGATCCCGGTGACCGACTCGATCCGGCCTCCCTCGCGGCGTCTGGAGCCGATCTCGAGCGCCTGCTCTGGCTGCGGGGCGATCCGCGCGGCCCGCGAGGGCTGTCCGAGGCCGCGGCCGCCACGGGGACGCTGATCGCCGCCGGCCTCTTCGATCTCGTGATCCTCGACCTGGCGGGGGTGGCCGCGGCCGAGATCCATCGGCTGCCCCACACGACGTGGCATCGGCTCGCCCGCACCCTGGAGGAGACGACCACCGCTCTCGTCCTGTTGGCGCGGGAGCACGTGGCCCAGGGCCCGGGCGGCGTTGCGCTCACGCTCGCGGCCCAGGGGCCGCGCTTCGCGGGGGAAGGGTCGGGCCGCCTGCTCGTCGGCCTCGGCCTCGAAGCCCGCGTCGCGCGCCATCAGCTCCGTGGCGTCGTCGTCGAGCTTCCGTCCTTCCACTAGAGGTCCTCGTGTACGGCGGACTGCATTCGAAGGATCCGCTGCCGCGAGCCACGGCGCTCCTGGACCTGGCGCGGGACTTCACGCCGCGCGTCGAAGCCTCGCACCCGACGCCGGTGCTCCTCGACCTGCACGGCCTGGGCCGGGCCTGGCCGACGCCCGAGGCGCTGGGCCGCGCGATCCTGGGCGCCGCGCGCGCGCGCTCCCTCGTGCCCAGCCTGAGCCTCGCGTTCTCCCGGGTGACGGCGCTGGTCCTGGCCCGGGCCCGCGAGGGCCTCACGATCGTTCCGGCCGGCGACGAAGCGCGCGTGCTCGCGCCGCTGCCGATCGCCCTTCTCGATCTCGACGCGGAGCGCCTCGAGCTCCTCGCGCGCTGGGGGATGCGCACGATCGGAGATCTCGCGCGGCTGCCGGCCATGGGCCTCGCCGAGCGGCTCGGGCCCGAGGCGCCGCGGCTCCTGCGCCGGGCACGCGGCGAGGACGAGGCGCCGCTCGTGCCGACCCTGCCGCCCGAGGTCTTCGAGATGTCGCTCGAGCTCGACTGGCCCGTGGAGGGCCTCGAGCCGTTGTCGTTCCTGCTGGCGCGGGTGCTCGAGCCCTTGTGCGCGGGTCTCGTGGCCCGCGGCCGCAGGGCGGCATCCCTCGCCGCCGAGCTGAAGCTCGTGGACGGGTCCACCCATCGCCGCGAGCTCCGGCCGGCCGCGCCCTCGGCCGAGCCGCGCACCTGGCGCACCCTGCTGCTGCTGGACCTCGAGACGCACCCGCCCCGCGACGGTATCCAGGGCATCCGCGTGCGCGCGGAGCCGACGCCGTCCCGGGTGGTGCAGTTCTCGCTGCTGGATGCCGCGCAGCCGTCGCCCGAGCGGTTGGCCGAGACGATGGCGCGCCTGCAGTCGTGGACGAGCGCGGGCCGTGGCGGCGCCCTCACGCTGCTCGAGACCCACCGGCCCGGGGCCTTCGCCATGGGCACCTTCTCGCCGGGCCCGTTCTCGCGGCACCGCGTCCGGGGCCCGGGCCCGCCCCGCGTGGCGCTCCGGGCGTTCCGTCCGCCGCTCCACGCCGACGTGCTGCTCACGGCCGGCGTGCCCAGCTTCGTCGCGGCGCCCGGCGTGCGCGGGGCCGTGATCGATCGCGCCGGGCCGTGGCGCGCCTCGGGCGACTGGTGGGACGTGGCCTGGAGCCGCGAGGAGTGGGACGTGGTCCTGGCGACCGGCATCTTCCGGATCTTCAACGACCGCCTGCGCGAGGCGTGGTTCGTCGAGGGCGAGCTCGACTAGACGCCGGTCACTAGAGCCGCTCGCCGCCCAGGCGCGCCGTCTCTCCCAGGGAGAAGCCGAACACGCAGACCGACCAGAACGAGGCCGGGAGCACGCCGATGCAGCACAGCAGGACCCCGAACTGGGCGGCGAAGTTGGCCACGAGATAGAACACGATCGCCAGCATGTAGTTCATCGGGTTGCGGCGGATGAACGCGATGTTCGCCTGGACCTCGAAGGCGGCGCCGAAGCGCTCCGAGAGGGCGACACGGGTGAGGGCCGCGGGGAAGTAGACGAGCAGCGCCAGCATGCCGAGCATCATGAACGCGTAGGCGCCGAGCATCGCGATGCCGGCGAGGGTGCCCAGGCCTTCGGCCGCTTCCTGGCTCGCGGAGGCGGCCCCGCCCGCGAGCACGATGCTGAAGAACGCCACACCCAGCAGCGGCAGCAGGACGACGAACAGATGCGCGAGATACGCCCCGAGGATGCGCAGCCCCGAGGAGAACAGGTCCCCCAGGTCGTCCCAGTCGGGGAGCGGCCGAGCTTCGCCACGAGCCGCCCGCTGGATGAGGCGCGCGATGTACCCGGCGAGGAACACGCCTCCGATGACGAAGACGCCGAGCAGCGTGAACAGGCTGCCCATCAGCACCTTCTTCACCCAGTCGGGGTCGTCGAAGACGAACCGGAACGCCCGGCCGAAGTCGATGTTCTGCTGGTCGGAGCGGGCAGTGACGGGAGGCAGTGCACCCTGGCTCATGGCGCGGATTCTAGCCCGTTCACGTAGTCGTGGTAGCGGCCCAGCTTGAACTTGCGGGCCGTGTTGTCCGACGACATGTAGCGCAGCACGCCGAGGGCGTTGCGCTCCGGGGCCCAGGGACGGTCGAACAGCCCGAAGCACCACAGGATGCCCGTCCACGAGTTCGGGTTGCGCCCGTCGAGGGCGTACTTGTTGTTGAGGTGGACCAGGGTCGCGTAGGCCTCTTCCGGCGTCCGCGACCACTCGATCACCTTCTTGCCCCAGAGCATGCGCAGGTAGTTGTGGATCGTGCCGGTCGCGACCAGCTCGCGCTGCGCGGCGTTCCAGAGCGGATCGTGGGTGGCTGCGGCTTCCCACTGCTCGGGCGTGTAGAGGAACGCCCGCGCGTCCGAGGCGTGGGTCCGCAGCGTCGCGTAGGCCCAAGCCGGGAGCGCGGTCTCGAGAGAGCGCGTGTCCTGACGCCGGGTCCAGTGCCAGTTGAAGCCGACGTCGCGCCAGGTGAGCGCCTCGTCCAGGAAGCCGTTGACGTCGGGGTCCTCGCCGAAATAGCCCTCGCGCTTGCCACGGTTGTGGACGCGAAGCTCGTCTCGCGAGTAGTCGGCGCCGAGCACGGCCTCGACGACCTCCTCGATCGCGATGTGGCCGAAATGGAGATAGGGGGACAGGCCGCTCGCGTGCCCGTCGGCGGGCGACGCCGGCTCGGAGCGGTGCTCGGCGTAACCCTTCAGCCGGCGAGCGACGAAGCCCGCGAGCTGCGCCTGCGCGGCCGCGCGCCCGCCGCGCAGGATCTTCACGGCGGGGACGGAGGCGTCGACCGGCAGCTCCGCGACGAACGCGTCGAGATCCCGGGGCGGCCTCCAGGGCTCGAAGGGTACGTCGAGCGCTCGCGAGGGCGGCAGGCTCGGCGTGAGCGGGGTCCGGTGGGTCCACGCTTCCGCGAACGCCTTGTGAATGCGCGGCCGCAGGTGGGCCGCCGCGGCGACCGGCGCGCCGAGAAGCGAGATCGGCACCAGCCCGTTGGAATCCACGGCGAACACCGGGGCGTCGCTGCGCTGGGCGAGCGCCGCGCTCTGGTCGGGCACGATGAAGCACGGGAAGTCGTCGGTGACCACGAGGGCGGCGCGCGCGGCGAGCCGCGCGACGAGACCGCGCGCCGGCGACGCAGGCGTCTCGACGAACGGCCAGTAAGGGATGCCGAGACGCGCCGCCGTGGCGGCGTTCTCGGACATGCCCTCGAGGATGAATCGGTGCAGCCTGCGGCTCGCCCAGGGATAGTCGAGGCGCAGGCCTTCGTAGACGACGAGGGGCTTGCCGAGCCCCGCGGCGCAGCGCGCGGCGTACTCGAGAGCATGATTGCGCTCGAAGCGCCGGTAGATCTGCATCCAATAGAGGACGTAGTCTCCGGTCCCGCGCGTGGCCGCGGCGTTGAGTCTCCGCAGCCGCGCCTGGTTGTAGCCCATCGGACGCTAGGGGCGGTCCTTGAACGCCTCGTCGAGGCGCGTGTGGCGCGTCTCCAGGGACTGCGCGACGCCGTCGATGAACACGTGCGTCACGTGGCTGCGATGATCCATGATGTCGCCGTCGGCGACGATCACGTTGGCGTCCTTGCCGACCTCGAGGGAGCCCATGCGGTCGGCGACGCCCAGGAGCTGCGCGGGCGACAACGTGATGGCCTGGAGCGCCTGCTCCGGCGTGAGGCCGAAGGCCCGGGCCATCGCGGCCTCGTAAGGCAGGTTCCGGCAGTTCGAGTCCTCGTCGGTGACGATCGCGAAGCGCACGCCGGCCTTCTGCAGGATCGCGGCATTCGCGTACGCGGCGTCGTAGGGGTCCGAGCGTCGCAGGGGCAGACGCAGCACCTTCAACAGGACCGCCACGTCCTTCTGCTTCAGCAGGTCGGCGCAGCGCCAGGCCTCGAGGCCGCCCAGGATCGTGACCTTGAGCCCGCGCGCCTCGGCGAAGGCCACGGCGCCCCGGATGTCGGCTTCCTTGTCGGCGCGGATCTCGAGGGGCAGCGTTCCCCGGGCGACCGGCACGAGGGCCTCGAGCACCGGGTCGGGCTTCGGCGCGCCCGCCTTGCCGGCGGAGGCGCCGTCGAGAGCGGCGCCATGGGCCTTGGCCTCCTCCAGGAGCTGCGCGATGCGCTCGAGGACCGCCTGCTGGTTCTTCTTCTTCTCTTTCTGCCGGTCCGCGAAGTCGAGCTTCTCGGGCTCGTCGTCCTTGGACGGGCGTTCGAGAGGATCGCCGTCGGGGTACGCCATCTGCATAGAGGCCGCGGCCTTCACGGTCAGCGCGTCGGGCGTCGAGCCGGCGAGGCGGATCACCGCGGCCTGCCCGGAGATCAGGCGGCCCTGGGGCGCGGCCTGCACCGCCGTGACCCCGTTCGCCCGCGCCACCGGGATGTGCTCGGTGTAAGGGTTCAACGCGACCCAGGCCTTCACCTGTGGGTTGAAGTCCCGCACCTCGGTGACGTCCATGGACGCGGGCACGCTGCTGATCTCGGTGAGGCCGACCTGGGACAGGGCGTCGATGAGGCCCGGGTAGACCGTCTGGCCGGTCACGTCGACGACCGTGGCGCCTCCGGGAATCGCGACGGCGCTGCCGACGGCGACGATCTTGCCGCCCGACATCACGAGCACGCCGTTCTCGATCGCCGGCCCGGAGACGGGCACGATCCGGCCGCCCTTGAGAACGGTGACGGGGGCCTCGGCCGCCCGCGCCGCGCCGGCCGTCAGGACGAACACGAACGCCAGCATCCGCTTCACTTCGCACCTCCAGCCGCGACGCCGGCCGCCAGCGACGCCTTCGATCGGTCGAAGTAGACCCTGCCGTCCACGAGCGTCATCTCGACCCGTGCCTCGGGCGACAGGGGGTAGGCGCCGAAGATCGCGATGTCGGCGTCCTTGCCGACCTCGAGGGAGCCCACCCGCGTGTCGATGCCGAGCTGCCAGGCGGGGTTGAGGGTGATCATGCGCAGGGCCTCGTCCTCGCTCACGCCGCCGTACTTCACGGCCTTGGCGGCATCCCAGTAGAGCCTTCGGGCGAGCTCCGAGGAGTCGGAGTTGAGCGAGACGCGCACGCCATGGGCGGCGAGGATCGCCGGGTTGTAGGGCGTCGCGTCGTAGGCCTCGAGCTTGTAGCCCCACCAGTCGATGAAGGTGGAGGCGCCGGCGCCGTGCTTCGCGATCTCGCTCGCCACCTTGTAGCCCTCGAGGACGTGCTGGAACGTGCGGATCTTGAAGCCGAACTCGTCGGCGACGCGCATCAGCATCAGGATCTCGTCGGCCCGGTAGCAGTGGGAGTGGACGAGGATCCGGCCGTCGAGGATCCCCACGAGCGTCTCGTTGCGCAGGTCGCGGCGCGGCGCGACGGGCTTCGGATCCCTGGGTCCCGCGGCCTTCGCCGCTTTCTCGTAGTCGGCCCATTCCTTGCGGTACGCGCGCGCGGCCAGGAACGCGTCGCGCAGCGTCGCCTCGACGCCCATGCGCGTGCCCGGAAAGCGGCTCTCGCCCGGCGGACGATAGTTGGAGCGCTTCACGTTCTCGCCCAGGGCGAACTTGATGCCCCGGGGCGCGCCCTCGAAGATCAGCTTCTCTGGAGCGGCGCCGTAGCGGATCTTGATGACCGCGTTCTGGCCGCCGATCGTGTTGCACGACCCGTGGAGCACGTTGAGCGCCGTCACGCCCCCGGCGAGCTGCCGGTAGAGATCGGGGTCGTTCGGGTCGAGAACGTCGGCGATGCGGACCTCGGCCGTCACCGAGTCGCTGCACTCGTTGACGCTCTCCTCGACCGCCGTGTGAGAGTGGGCGTCGATGATGCCGGGCATCACGAAGCGGCCGGTCGCGTCGATGACCTGGGCGCCGGCGGGCACCTTCACGTCGCGGCCGACGGCCGTGATCTTGCCGTTCTCGAAGACGACCGTGCCCTTCTCGAGGCGGCCCTGCGGGCCCACCGTCAGCACGGTTCCGTTCACGATCGCGACCGGACCCCGGGGCGCCGTGGGCGGCGCCGGCGCGACCCACGGTGTCACGGAAGTGGTCCGGCTCTCGGCCGTGTCCGTTTCCTTGTCTTCCTTCTTCTCGCCCTTCCCTTCGGACGCGTCCTTGTCGTCGTCATCGGGCTCCGAGGGGTAGAAGCGGCCGTCGACGAAGACCATCTTCGCCTTGGCGTCCTTCGTGAGAGGGTCGCCCGACCAAGCCACGACGTTCGCGATCTTGCCGCGGTCCAGGCTGCCGAGACGGTCGCCGACGCCCAGCGCCTCGGCGGCGCCGAGGGTCGCGGCACGCAAGGCGGCGTCCCTCGCCAGCCCGCGCTCGATCGCCTTGCGGATTCCGGCGACGTAGTCCTTGGCATGCCCCGACCCGAAACCGAACGGCACGCCGGCCTTCGCCAGCAGCCCCGGGTTGCGCTCGGCCTCGTCGATCGCCTGGAGATCCTGCTCGGCATCTCCCGTGCCGGCTTGGAGATCGAGCAGCGGGTCGAAGTTGACGCCGACGATCAGCGGCAGCTTGCGGTTCTTGAGGAGCTCGGACAGCCGCGCCGCCTGCGGCGCTCCGGCCAGGACGATCCTCACGCGGAACTCGTCGGCGAGGGCGAGGGCACGACGCACGTCGTTCTCGCGCTTGGCCGTCACCACGAGCGGCAGGCGCCCCGACAGCACGTCCTTCCAGGCCTCGAGGCCCGCGTCGTAGCGCGGCCGCTTGCGGCCGAGCGGCGCCGCCACGTACGCCGCCCAAGCGTCGCGATAGTGGGCGGCGCTCGCGAGGGACTGCCGGGCGAGGGCGACCGTGCCCATGAGCGAGTCGGGGTAGTCCTCGTCACGCACCGTCATCTGCAGGTGCATGGCCGCCGGCTCCAGCAGCACCATGCCGTCGGTCGCGTCGCCCGCGAGGTTCAGCAGGACGCTGCGGCCCGGCAGGACGCCGTCCGCCGGGATCACGAGGGCCGTCGTGATGCCCTGGGCGCGGGCCTTGGCGACCGAATCGCCCTGGACGCCGGCGAGCGCCAGGGCGTCCGGAGCCAGGTCCTTGGCGCCCTCCTTGGGCTTGCCGAGGCCGATGCTGCCGAAACCGTCGATGAGGCCCGGCGTCACGGTCAGGCCCGTGCCATCGAGGACCCGGGCGTCGGGCGGCGCGGCCACGTCGCCGACCGCCTCGATGAGGCCGTCGCGCAGGACGACGGTCGCCTTGTCGCGCACGGGATCCGACACCGGCACGACGCGGGCTCCGACGATCGCGTAGACGGGGTCCTTGTCGGCACGGACGGTCGTGGGGAGGAGCAGGCCGAGCGCGAGCAGCAGCCAGGGGGTTCGCTTCATGAAACTCCTGAAGGTGGAACGGGATTCTTCGATCGCGGGAGTATATCCGCTGCGCCGTTCGGGGTAGGCTTCGGTTGTGAAGCGTTACGCCGTCTTCGCGCTGTCCTGCATGGCGCTCTCCGCCTGCAAGAGCGCCTCGAGCCGGCCCCCCGAGATCGCGGCGCCCGAGCCCGAGGCCGCCCCGACACCGCCTCCCGGCAGGGATCCCCTCGCGGTCACGAAGGCTCCCGAGGAGGTCGTGGTGGCCGCCTGGGCCGAGCCGTCGCACCTGCCACCCGGCGGCGGCATCGTGCAGATCCTGGTGCGGACGCGGCGCCGCGGCGGCTCGCCGTTCTCGGGCATCGAGGTGCGGCTCAGTTCCGACGAAGGGTCGCTCTACTCGGCCGGGCGCGTCCTCACCACGGACCGCGGCGGCATGACCCGCGACCAGCTGACTGCCCGCAAGACGGCCGAGATCACGCTCAACGCGGGCGGCACTCGCTATCGCTTCAACGTGCCGGTCCTGCCCGAATCGACCGAGTAGTCTCCGTGCGCGCCGCGGATCCCGGCCTCGTGAGGGACCTCGGTCGCGTGCTGTCCCCGGACCGCGTCCTCGCACGGGCGATCGATCGCGTGGCCCGCTCCCGCGACGCCTCGATCTACAGCCTCGTGCCCGAGGCCGTCGTGCGGCCCCGGGACCTCCAGGAGATGCGGAGCCTGTTCGCGTACGCCCGCGCCCATCGCCGCCACCTGACCTTCCGCGGAGGCGGCACCTCGCTCTCGGGCCAGGCGGTGAGCGACGATCTTCTCGTGGAGCTCGGGCCCCACTGGCGCGCGTTTCGCATCCTCGACGACGGGGCGCGCGTGTGGACCCAGCCCGGAGTCATCGGGGGACACCTCAATCGTTGGCTGGCTCCTGGCCATCGCATCGGCCCCGATCCAGCCTCGATCGACGCGGCCATGATGGGCGGCATCCTCGCGAACAACTCCTCGGGGATGTGCTGCGGGGTCGCGCAGAACTCCTACCACACGGTTCTTTCGGCCACCGTCCTGCTCGCCGACGGCACCCTCGTTGACACGCACCGCCCGGGCGCCGACGCGCGGCTCCGGCACGACGCGCCCGGCCTGCATGCAGGGCTCCTCCGCCTGCGTGACGAGGTGCGGGCCGACGCCGCGCTCGTCGAACGGATCCGCAGCAAGTTCGCGCGGAAGAACACGACGGGCTACAGCCTCAACGCGTTTCTCGACCACGAGGCCCCGGCCGAGATCCTCGTGCGCCTGATGATCGGGTCCGAGGGTACGTTGGGCTTCGTCGCCGACGCGACGCTGCGCACGATTCCCGAGCCCCCCTCGCGCGCTACGGCGCTGCTGTTCTTCGCGGACCTGCGCGAGGCCGGCGCCGCGGTGCCGCTGCTGAGCGCCGCTGGCGCCGCCGCCATCGAGATCCTCGACGTCGCGTGCCTGCGGGTGATGGCGGCCCGCGGCCAGGCCGTGCCGGCCGCGGGGCGGGACGCCGCCGCGCTGCTCGTGGAGTTCCGGAGCGCGGACGACGCCGCGCTCGAGGCGGACGAACGGCAAGCCGCGTCGCTCCTGGAGCCGTTCGCCCTCCTGGCGCCGGCGCGCTTCACGCGTGCGGGCCCCGAGCGGGCCGCGCTCTGGAAGATCCGCAAGGGGCTGGCGCCGTCCACGGGCGCCCTGCGTCCCTCCGGCACGGCCTTCCTGACGGAGGACGTGGCGTTTCCCGTCGAGCGCCTTGCCGAGGCGATCGGCGATTGCCAGGTCCTGTTCCTGCGCCACGGCGCGCCCGACACGATCCTGTTCGGCCATGCGCGGGACGGCAACCTCCATTTCGTCCTGTCCGAGGACTTGAGGCGGCCGGCTGCCGTCGCGCGCTACGGCCGGTTCATGCAGGCCCTCGTCGATCTCGTGGTGGGGCGCTACGACGGAGCCCTCAAGGCGGAGCACGGCTCGGGCCGCAACATGGCGCCCTTCGTGCGGACCGAGTGGGGCGACGCGGCCTACGCCGTCATGCGCCGTGCGAAGCAGCTTCTCGATCCCCTCGGCATCCTGAATCCCGGGGTCGTGCTGAACGACGATCCCGAGGCGCACCTGCGTCACCTGAAGGCCGTGCCGGCCATCTCCGCCGTCGCGGATGCCTGCACCGAGTGCGGGTTGTGCGAGCCGCGCTGCCCGTCGCGTCACCTCACCCTCACGCCGCGCCAGCGGATCCTGGTGACGCGCGAGATCGCCGGTCTCGCCGCGGCCCATGAGCTCGAGGGCCGTCCGCTCCGCGACGTTCTCGAGGACGAGATGGCCTACGACGGGTTCGAGACGTGCGTGGGCGATTCCATGTGCGGCGTGACCTGCCCGGTCGGTATCGACACCGGCGTCCTGATGAAGGGGCGGAAGGCCGAGCTCCGGGGCGCCGGGGGCCGAGCGGTCGCCGACGCGAGCGTCCACGCCTTCGCCGCGGTGTCGGCCCTGGCACGCGGAGCCCTGGCGCTCGCCCCCCTCCTGGCCGCCTTCGGTCTTGGCCCGGACGACGATCTGCGGCCGGCCGGCGCCCTGCCTCAGCCGAAGCCAGTGACCGGTCCGCGCGTCGTCTACTTCCCGAGCTGCCTCACGCGAACTCTCGCCGCGCCGGTCGGATCGGCGCCGTTGGCCGACGTCATGCACGCCGTGCTGCGCGAGGCCGGCTTCGACGTCGTTCATCCGCCGGGTATCGCCGGGCTGTGCTGCGGCATGCCGTTCGCGAGCAAGGGATTCGGCGGCGCGGCACGGGACGCGAGCGCGCGGACCGCCACGGCGCTCGCCCAGGCGACGGAAGACGGGCGCCACCCCGTCGTGACCGACACCTCGCCGTGCGCGCTCACGTTCGCGCACTCCGGCCTCCGCGTCCTCGACTTCCCGACGTTCTGGGCACGGCACGCCCTGCCTCGCCTTTCCGATCGCCGCGCGGTGGCGGGAACCGCCGTGCTGCATCCGACGTGCTCGCTCGTCGCGAACGACGGCCTCGAGGACCTGAGGCGCGTGGCGGCCGCCCACGCCGAGGCGGTCTTCATCCCGCCTGCCGCGGAGTGCTGCGGCTTCGGGGGGGACCGCGGGTTCACGGTCCCTGAGCTCACCGCGAGCGCCACCCGAGCCGAGGCGGAAGAGGTCGCGGGCGCGGGGGCGACGGGCCACTACTCGACGTGCCGCACCTGCGAGATCGGGATGACGCGCGCCACCCGCGCGCCCTATCGCTCGCTGGTGCATCTCGTTCACGAGGCGCTGGGCCTTGGCTGACCGGATCGTCGACCTCCTCGCGTCGCTGCCGGCGCTGCCCACCTACCTGGTCCTGATGATCCTGTCGGCGGTGGAGAACGTCTTCCCGCCCGTGCCGGCCGACGTCGCCGTGGCCCTCGGAGCCTTCCTCGCCCACCGCGGCGAGATCTACGCGCCCCTCCTGGGCCTGCTGTGCTGGCTCTCCAACTGCGCGTCGGCGACCTGGGTCTACTTCTTCGCTCGCGGCCGGGGTCCGGCGTTCTTCCGCGAGGGAATGGGCCGCCGGCTCATGCACGCCGAGGACATCGCGACGATCGAGCTCATGTTCCGGCGCTACGGCGTGCTGGGCATCTTCGTGACGCGCTTCCTCCCGGGAGTCCGAGCCGCCGTCCTGCCGTTCGCCGGCGCTTTCGGGCTGTCCCCGGTGCGTGCACTGGTCCCGGCGGCGGCGGCTTCGGCGCTCTGGTACGCGTTCCTGATCGGCGCAGGCTCCCTGGCCGGCCGGAACTGGCAGTCCGTGAAGCGGCTCGTCAACGGCGTCAACGCCACGCTCGGTTGGGTGGGTGTTGCCGTGATCGCCGTCGCCCTGCTTCTCTGGTGGCGCCGGAGGCGCCCTACTTCTTCCTGATCGACGCGACCGTGGCCGCGATGCGCTCGCGCGTCGCCGGCGAGAACCAGCCGTCGAGCCACTCCGGAAGGCGCGTCTCTTCCTCGGCCTTCATCCTCGCGAGCGTCGTCTCGCGCAGGTAGCTCTTGATGCGGCCGAACGCGTAGGCATCCTTGTCGGCGAACTCCTCGAGGCGCGCGACGCACGCGGCCTCGAAGCCGTCGGCCGCCGCGAGCTCGTCCGCGAGCCCGGCCGTGATCGCCGCCTCGCCGCTGAAATTGCGGCCGAGCATGGCCACGCTGGCCAACGCGGCCGGCCCCACGGCGCCCTGGAGCAGGAGCGACACCGTCCACGGCAATGGCACGCCGACTTTCACCTCGTTGAGGCCGATCGGCGCCTCGGGCTTCAAGAGGCGCCAGTCCGCGGTCAGCGCCAGCACGCAGCCCCCGGCCACCGCGGCTCCCCCGACGGCCGCAACCACGGGCACGGGCAGGGAGTAGAGGTCCTGGACGAGCGTCGCGAAGCGCAGCATGAAGCTGGACATCGCGGCGCGATCGAGCTCGACGAGCGTCACGAGGTCCAGCCCGGGACAGAACAGCTTCGGGTGCGCCGAGGCGAGGAGCACGCCGCGCGCCGACGCGTCGGACCGGATGCGGGCGACGGCCGCGATCAGCTCCTCGACCAGGGGAGGGTCGATGGCGTTGCCGCGCCCCTTGTCGAGCTGGACGACTCGGAGACGGCCGCGCTCCTCGAGGCGAACCAGGGCCACGGACTACCCCAGGGTCGCGCGAAGGAACCAGACGTGCTTCTCGAACTCCGTGATGATCCCGGTGAGCAGGTCGACGGTGTCCACGTCGTCCTCCTTCTCGCCGAGGTCGCGCGTGACGCGGAGCCCGTCCAGGTACTTCTCGAGACGCTCCGCGAGCAGCTTCACGTGGTCCAGGTCGCGGACCGTGTCCTTCGGATAGTCGGGCAGCGTCGAGTTCCTGGCCACGTAGCGCGACGTGCCGTAGGCGGTGCCTCCGAGGGTGACGGCGCGCTCGGCCACGGAGTCGTTGTGGTTCGCGAGGCTCACCGCGAAGGTCTCGAAGAGCGGATGGAGGGTCGCGAACAACGGGCCGCGGATGTTCCAGTGGGCGACCTTGATCTGGCCGTGGAGGTCGAGACCGTCCACGAGGCGCTCGTTCAGGCTTCCCGAGATCTTCTGCCGGACCTTCTCGGGCAGCGGCGTCGGACTCTTGTACATGGCGGCCTCCGGTTCACGGGATGGTAGCAGGCTCGGCCGCGGGCCGGGGAGGCTCCCACAGTTGCAACTGTGCCGGCGGACCCGGAAACCGCTGCATCGACTGGCGTCCGGCGTCGTCCCGGAGGAAGCCGTGCTTCTTCCGGAGCCTGTCGAGGATGGAGCGCAGACGCTCGCGATAGGGACCCGTGAGATACGCGCTCTTCGCGTAGGCACGGCGATAGGCCTCGAGGTAGCGCGGGAACTCGGCCTCGATCCACCGCAGGTACTTCTCGCGCGTGGGCGAGCGCAGGAAGAGCATCGTGCTCGCGAGACGCGTGACGCCGGCCTCCGCGGCGCGGCCGAGGAGAGCGTCGAGATCCGCCTCGCGATCGGTGAGGGCCGGAAGGATCGGCGACACCGAGATCCCGACGTCGAGACCCGCGGCCGCGAGGCGCCTCAAGACCTCGAGGCGCACCTCGGGCGGCGGGGCCCACGGCTCCAGCCTGCGGATCAGCGGCGTATCCAGGGAGATGAGCGAGACGTGGATCGAGACGTCGTTGCGCTCCTGGATGCGCTGGAGCAGCTCGACGTCTCGCAGGATCACGGCGCCCTTGGTGATGATGCCGAGGCGCACGCCGCGCCGCTGGGCGACCTGCTCCAGGAAGCGACGGGTCACGCCCTCCTCGGCCTCGCCGGGCTGGTACGGATCGGTCGCCGTTCCGAGCGCGATGCGCTCGCCGCGCCGCACGGCGACCGCGAGCCGCCGCGACGTCTCCTGGGGATCGTCCCGCTTCACGTAGATCGACGCGTGGAAGTCCTCGGCCACGGTCGAGCCGAGGTACTCGTGGGTGTAGGTCGCGTAGCAGTACCGGCAGCCCATCGCGCAGCCCCGGTACGGGTTCACGGTCCATTCGAAGGGCATGTTGCGGGACGTACAGCGATTGAGCAGCGAGCGCGTGGCGAAGGCGCGGTAGGCGACATCGCCCCGGTGCTTCAGGGTCTCCTTGCCGAGGAGGGGCGCGAGGTTCGGGGCCGGGACGCCGGGCAGGATCATGTTTCGCCTTTGTTTCGCCTCAGTGTCGCGCGGCCCGACCGGGGTGTCAAGGCGGCGTAAGATCCGGAAGAGGAGCACGCGCCTCTTGAACGACCGTGTCTCGCCGCTCGCCGACGCCCTCGGACGCCTGACCCGGCCGGGATCCTTGTGCGAGTCGCTGCCCGAAGGACGCGTCCGTTGTGTCGCCTGCGGTCACCGCTGCCTGATTCCGCCCGGGCGCGACGGCGTCTGCCGCGTGCGCTTCAACGACGCGGGCGTGCTCCGCGTCCCGTGGGGTTACGCTGCCGGCCTGCAGCTCGATCCCGTCGAGAAGAAGCCGTTCTTCCATGCCTTGCCCGGCGCCATGGCGCTGTCCTTCGGGATGCTCGGCTGCGACTATCACTGCGGCTATTGCCAGAACTGGATCACCTCCCAGGCGTTGCGGGATCCCGCGGCCGTGGTTCCGCCCCGCGAGGTGACGCCCGGCGAGATCGCCGACGCGGCCGTTCGCGCGGGAGCGCGCATCGTCACCTCGACGTACAACGAGCCGCTCATCACGAGCGAATGGGCCGTGGCCGTGTTTCGCGAGGCATCGGCCCGCGGCCTCGTGTGCTCCTACGTTTCGAACGGCAACGGCACCGAGGAGGTGCTCGAGTACATCCGTCCGTGGGTGAGGCTCTACAAGGTCGACCTCAAGAGCTTCCAGGACCGCCGCTACCGCGAGCTGGGCGGGACGCTCGAGCGCGTGCTCTGGACGATCGGCGCGTTGCACGCCCGGGGATTCTGGGTGGAAGTGGTGACCCTGGTCGTCCCGGGGTTCAACGACTCGGACGCCGAGCTGCGCGAGATCGCGCGCTTCCTGGCCTCCGTCTCAGCCGACATTCCGTGGCACGTCACGGCGTTCCATCCGGACTACAAGATGACCGGTCCGGACCGGACGACCGTCTCGACCCTGCTGCGGGCCGCGGGCATCGGCCGCGAGGCGGGACTCCGCTTCGTCTACGCGGGGAACCTGCCGGGCCACGTCGGGAGCTGGGAGAACACCGAGTGCCCGGCCTGCCACGCGGTCCTGATCGAGCGCGTGGGCTTTCGCGTGACGAAGAACCGGCTCGACGGGGGATCCTGCCCCGACTGCGGGCGCAGGATCCCCGGGGTGTGGAGCTAGCAGCCGATCTTGGCTACGGCGTCGCGGCAGGCCTTCTTGAATGCGAGCTCCCGCTGCTCGCGATCGATCGTTTCCTTGTTGCCGAACGGATCCTGCGTGACGGGTTCGTTGCCGATCGCCTTCAGCGTCGGGCAGACCTTGCGCGCCGCGCCGCCCAGCGACCCGAGCGCATTCGCGACCGAGCCGCGCACGCCGTAGTCCTTGTCGTTCACGAGCATCCAGTGGAGGATCGGCACCGCGTCCCCGCCGGCGATGCGAGCCACTTCCTGGGCCGCCCGTGCGCGCGTTCCGGCGTTGGAACTCTTGAGCTGATCCTGCACCGCGTCGAGCTTGTTCTGGAGGGCGATGGCCTGCGCCTGGGCCTTCTGCGCATCGGCGATCGCCTGTTCGTCGACCGGGCCGCCGCCCTTGAGGATCGCCTCGACGCGGTCGAGCTGCTGCTCGAGCCGATCGTCGCCGGCGCCGGCGGCGTCCGCCTGCTTCAAGGTCGCGCGCGACTGGGTGAAGTCCTTCTTGAAGAACTGGGCCCAGGCCATGCCCTTGAGTGCCTGGGGAGACAGGCTCTTGTCGGTCGCGATGGCCTTCTGGAAGGCGGCGATCGCCTCGTCGTAGCTCTTGCCGTAGGACGCCGCCCAGCCGAGGCCGAGCGCCGCCTGGGCGTTCTTGGGGTCGAGCTCGATGGCCTTCTTGTAGGCCGCGATGGACTCCGCCGTCTTGGGCGGATCGACGTTGCGGTACAGCCAGCCGAGGTTCGTGTAGCCGGCCGTGTCCTTGTAGCCCGGCACGCTCGTGACCTTCTTGAGCTCGGCGATCCCGGCCTCGTACTGGCCGTTGACCCCGAGGAGCAGGCCGTAGGTCGTGCGGAAGTCGGGATTGTTCGGGGCCAGCTCCACGGCCCTGTGGTACGGCTCAAGGGCTTCCTTCGTCTTGCCGGTGAACTGGTAGGCGCGGCCCATGTAGTACTGCGCTTCGGCGGAGCCGGGCAGGAGCGTCACGGCCTTCTCGAGGGCGGGCACGGCTTCGACGTAGTTGTCCTTGCGCAGCAGGAACTCGCCCAGCTTCAACTGGGCCGCTCCGTTGTTCGGGTTCTGGGCGACGAGCTTCTTCGCATCGTCCAGCGCGCCATTGAGGTCGCCGCTGCGGAACTTCGCTTCGAGGCCCGCGTTCAGCGCCGGCGCGAAGCCCGGATCCGTCTCGAGGGCCTTCGCGTAGGCCTGCTTGGCCTGGTCGTAGCGGCCGTCGGCCTCGAAGATCTTCGCGACGATCATCTGGATCTCGGGGTTCTTCGGGTTCTTGAAGGCGCCGTCCTGGGCTTCGGCGATGGCTTCGCCCCACAGCTTCTTATCGGAAGCGAGGATGGCGGCCCCGAGGATCGCGTGGGCCTCGGCCGAGTTCGGCGCGAGCTCCACGGCCTTGCGCGCCGCGGCGACGGCTTCGGCGCCCTTGCTCTGTCCGATCAAGGCGACGGCCGTCGAGGCGACGGCCCGCGCGTGCTTGGGGTCGAGCTCCGAGGCCTTCCGGAACTCGGCAAGCGCTTCCTCGCTCTTGCCCAGGGCCAGGAGGGCGACGCCGCGCCCGTGATGGGCGGCGGCGCTCGTGGCGCCGGCAGCCACGGCCTGGTCGGCGCTCGCGAGCGCCTTCGTCGTATCGATCCTCGCCAGCACTCGGGCCAGGGTCGAGAGGGTGTTGGGATTGGCCTCGGCCGCGACGGCCTGTTCGGCGTGGGCGAGGGCGGCCCTGGCAGCCGTGGTCCGTAGCTCGTAGTCGGCGAGGGCTGCAAGAGCGTCGGCCTTGCCTGCCCCCGCCCCGCTCGCCGCAGCGTTGTAGGCCGCGCCGGCCGCGTCCAGGTTGCCCTGCTGCTCGTGCAGCCGGCCCATCATCACGTTGCCCTCGGGACAGTTGCCGCACTGGCCGACCGCCTTCTGCAGGGTCTTGACGGCGTCCTCGGCCCGGCCCTTCGTGTTCTGGTCCAGGGCTTTGGCGTAGGCCTCGTCGAGCTTCACGTCCGCGAACGCGGGCGCTGCCAGAGCGGCCGAGACGGCGACTGCGGAGAGCATGATCTTCATGAAACTTCAGTCCTCTTAAGCTGTCCCGAGGGAGCGAGCGGAGTCCTTATTATACCGTCCGGTCGGTCGCGTCAAAGGTCTTGGGGCCAGCGGCACCTGTGATAAAAGGTCGAGGAGATGCTCCCTCCCTCCACGTGCCAGTCGTGCCGCCGTTCGGCGACGACCCAGCTTCTCGACTATCGCCGCTCCGAGAGCGTCGTGCATCACGAGGGCTTCCTCCAGTGCGACGTGTGCGAGCGCTACGCCTGCGCCGAGTGCCTCGAGGTCTACGACATCATTTCCGGCTACGACTTCCTCTGCCACGAGTGCGCGCGGGTGTTCAGTCCCCCGGCCCATGGAGAGCGCGGACACTAGGTTGGACGCTCCGCCGGGGCCAAACGGTCCAGGTCGAGCAGCTCGTAGCTTCCCGGGTCGGCGTCCCGCATGCTCCCGTCGATGAAGACCAGGGTCGCACCTCCGTTCACCGGCCCCTTGGGCGCCCCGGCCGCATAGCGGACGCGCTTGCGCTCGACCCGCAGGTGGCGGAGCGAGCCGAGAGGACCGGGCTCGCCGTCGACCCAGGATCCGAGCAGCTTGCGGGCCTTGTCGTCGCGGATGTGTCCGATCGCCTGGGTGAGGCCCACCGGAAGCTCGCGGGGGTCGTAGCGGCGCCGGAGCGGGCCTTCGTAGTCCTGGGCCCCTCCCGGCCTGCCCTTCTTCTTGAGGCCGGGCTTGCCGGGGCGATTCACCAGGATCCCGCGAGCTTCGCCGAAGGAAGCGCTTCCCGGCTGGTGGAGCCCCGGGATGGCGAAGGCGGAGAGTCCGTCCCATCCGTCGAACGCGGCATCCAGGGCGGCGTTCAGCGCTCCTGCCACCACCGGCGCCTGGGCCTGCTGCTCGGCTCCCAGGCCGAGGCGCTCGAGATCGTCGCGCGTCACGCCCGCGTGGCAGAGCAGGAGCGACGGGCCCGCCGCGGCAGCGATCGAGAAGCGCCGCGCCGTCAGGAGCGCGCGCACCCGGTCGCGCTGCGCGATGCGGAACGTCGACAGGTCGCGTGCGGCGGCCTCGACTCCCGGCAGCGTGGGGTAGCGCTCGCGGAAGGCCGCCGCGGCCTCCGGATCGACCTCCCGCCGAGCCCCCGCGGCGTCGAAGTAGAGAGCGTCGGCTTCCCGCTGGGCGCGGGCGAACGCTGCCTCGTCGAAGGACGCGACCTCGCCCACGCGCGCGAGGTCGTGGTTCCCGAGCAGGATCGTCACCTGGTCCGGGGGGTGTGCGGCGAGCCAGGCGAGGATCGCGAGGCCGTCTTCGGCCGCTTGGGAGCGCTGGGAGGGAGTTCCCCAGTCGAAGTGGTCGCCCATGGAGACGAGGTGGACGTCGTCGGAGAGGCGCCCCTCGGGGCCCAGGATGCCGTGGCGGTCGAGGATGTCGAAGAAGCGCTCGGCGCTCGCCTGCGGGTCTCCGACGGCCAGCCGGCGCATGCGGCTGACGGGCGCCCGAGGAGGCGATGTCTCCGGGGCTCGAGCGTCTTCTCGTGCGCGGCGGACCGCATCGGCAAGGCTCATGTGAAGGCAGTATGTCGGAAAAAACGAAGGGGCGCCGTAAGGCGCCCCGACACGGTGGATGGTCCCCTATTTAGGGGGGTAGGAGGTTCAGCGGGATTTGTTAGAGGTTGGATTAGCCATCAGGAATGCGTTCATGGCCCTTATGACCGCTTATACGCTGCAATCACCGTGCCGGTTTCATAAACCCTGTGAACAAATGTCAACATCTTTCGGATCAACCACTTATGCCTCAGCCCCAAAGGAAGCTATGGGCAAACGCTGTTGTCGATGCGCACCAGCTCGGCAAATTCGGGACACATCTGGTTACTGCAGCAGAAATTGCCGAACGAACGCGATCGTGGCGTAGAGCTGGAAGTCCTGGTTGGCCTTCCTCACGAAGCCGTGCCCTTCGTTGCTGGCCATCAGGAACCAGATCGGCGTGCCGTTCTTCTTGACCGTCGCGACCATCTGCTGGGACTCGGTCCACGGTACCCGGGGATCGTTCTTCCCCTGGATGACGAACAACGGCTTCGTGATGTTCCCGGCCCGGCCCAGGGGAGAGATGCGCTCCAGCACGGCGCGCATCTTCGGGTCGCGCTCGTCCCCGTACTCGACCCGCCGCAGGTCGCGTCGATAGGCCTCGGTGTTCTCGAGGAACGTGACGAAGTTCGAGATTCCTACGACGTCCACGGAGGCGCGAATCCGGCCGTCGTAGAGGGTCGCGACGGCGAGGGTCATGTAGCCCCCGTAGCTGCCGCCGGTCACGAGCACGCGTTCGGGATCGAGGTCCGGCCGCGAGGCGATCCAGTCGAGGAGCGCTCCGATGTCCTTGACCGAGTCCTCGCGGAGCTCCGCGTTGTCGAGCTTCAGGAACGTCTTGCCGTAGCCCGTGGAGCCACGGACGTTGGGAAACACGAGCGCGATCCCGAGCTCGTTCGTGAGGTAGTTGTCGCGTCCGAGGAAGGCCGGCCGCTTCTGGCCTTCGGGCCCGCCATGGATGTCGATGATCACCGGGCGCTTCCCGGCGAACCGGGCCGGGGGCTTGTAGAGGAAGCCCGAGATGCTCCGGCCGTCGAAGCTCTTCCAGCGCACGAGCTCCGGATCCGCGAAGGACGCGGTGTCGAGCCCGCCCGTCTCGCTCTCCGTCCAGCGCGCGATCGTCCCGGTCTTCGCGTCGGCCGAGTAGACGTCGTACGGCGTGCGGGCGTTCGAGAGCGTGAACGCGAGCTCCCGGGAATCCGCGTTCCAGTCGACGCTGCCGATCACGCCGACCGGGAGCTTCGGAGCCGGCAACTCCTGGCCGCTCGCCGCGTCGAGCAGGCGCAGCACGCTCATGCCGTCCTCGTTGGTGACGACGGCGAGCGTCGTGCCGTCCGGCGACAGGTCGAAGGCGCTCACGTTCCACGGGATGTGCCTGGTCAGGGGCGTGTGGGCGCCCGTCTTCAGATCCACGCGATTGAGGCCGAGGAACTCGGAACCCCTGTCCGTCACCGCGAACAGGCTCTTGCCGTCCTTGGCGAAGGTGGCGCCGTCGTAGGCGACGGGCTCCGGCCCGCCGCGGGGTGTCAGGAGCGTCTTCGCGCCGGTGGCGACCGTGACCAGCCACAGGTAGCTCTCGTTCGCCGACACCGTCTCTTCCACGAGCAGCATCTGGTCGTCGGGCGACCAGGCGAGCGCCACCCAACCGCCGCCCTCGACCTGCAGCACGAGCCGATCGCTCCGGGGATCGAGCGGATCCATCGCGTAGATGTCCCGATCCTTCTCGTTGCGCCGCGTGGAACCGTACGCCATGCGGTCGCCGGCGTTCGAGAAGACGCCGGAGCCGTTCTGCGAGCGGGCCCGGCCGTCGGTCAGGAGCGTGATCGCTCCGCCGGGAAGGTCGTAGCGGTAGAGCTGTGCGAACTCGTTGCCGCCCTTGTCCATCGAGAACACGAAATAGTCGCCGCGATGCGGCGGAAACGACGCGCCGCCCACCCGGTCCTTGAAGAAGGTGAGCTGGCGTCGATCGCCACCGGGGAACTTCACGAGATGGAGCTGGTTCGTCTCGCCGAAGCGCGTCGTGATCAGCATCTCGCGGCGCACCGGGTTCCAGTCCCGGAACGCGGCCGAGCGGAACTCGGTATAGCGGCCGACACTCTCGGCGATCTCCGCGGGGATCGCCGGCACGCCGTCGAGGACGAGGCTCTCGTTCGGCTGTGCGTCGGCCACGCCGGCGAGGAACAGGGCGGCGAGCAGCAGGCTACTCATGGTCTCTTCTCCTTGCGGGGCCAGCGTACGGCCTCGAGGACGGCGGCCTGGGGATCCACGACGCCCCAACCCTGCCGGTCGATCGGGATGTGGCTGAGGCGGCGGGCCGTGCCGATGAGGATGCGCCGCATCTCCTGGGGAGTCAGATCGGGGTTGGCCTCGAGCATCTGCGCCGCGACGGATGCCACGATCGGCGCGGCGAAGCTGGTCCCGTCGACGTGCTTGTAGGCGCCGGAGATGACGTTGTTGTCGCGCACCTTCGCCCGCACCAGCTCGCGGATCAGGGGCGGCGCGAGGTGCCGGGCCGCGTCGAGGTCGGGGTCGATGCCGGCGTGACTCTCGAGGAGCGTGTCGAGCTCGAGGTCGGTGGCGGCGCCGAGCCTCACGAGGAGATCGGCCTGGGCCGCGGTCGGCGTACCCGGCAGGATCGGGGCCGCGACCCAGATGCCCGGCGCGATGACCTCGGGCTTCTGCAGCCCGTCGAGGGTCGGGCCGTAGCTCGAGTGGTACATGTCGTAGCCGCGGAACGCGAGGCTGTTCTTGTCGTCGAGGCCGCCCACCGTGAGCACCGACGGTGCCGACGCCGGCGGCAGCACGGGATGGTTCGGCACATGCCCCGAGTTCCCCACGGCGGCGCACACGAGGATGCCCTCGCGGCTCGCCCGCTCGGCCGCCTGGGACAGCCCGTCGGACAGGTACGAAGCCTCGTAATCGCCGCCGCAGCTGACGTTCACGATGCGGATGCCGAAGCGCTTGCGGTGGCGGAGGACCCAGTCGAACCCGCGCCGGATGTCGTCGTGCTTCACGCGCCGCACCGAGCCGCACTTCACCAGGACGAGGCGCGCCTCCGACGCGATGCCGCGATAGAGCCCTCCGGACAGGCCGCCGTTCCCGCAGGCCACGACCGACGTCATCATGCCGTGCCAGCTCGACGGGTTGGGCTCGCGGAGGCCGCGCTCGCCCGCGCGGCGGTTCGTCATGTCGACGTAGTGCACGATGCGATTCGTCGGCTTCACGAGGTCGGGGTGGGCATGGAACCCGGCGTCGAGGAAGGCGATCGTGATGCCGCGGCCGCGATACCGGTCGAGAGCGCCCAGCCTCACCGGTGTCGGCAGGATCGGGTGCTCGCTGCCCGCGAGGAGCGGGTGGTGCGTCCGCAGGTACTCGTGGGCCTCGGAGAAGCGGCGGGCGCAGTCGCCGCACAGGCCCATCTCGGCATCCCAGCCCGGCGTGTTGTCGGCGACGAGAGAGCGGACGTCGTCGTCGAGGGCGACGGACAGGCTCTCCGCGGGCACCTCCTGACGACACACGGGGCAGGCCTGCGAGGAGTCCATGGGCGCGCAAGCTTACCAAAGGGACCGGACGCTATAATCCCGATCCCATGAAGAAGCGGCGGCTGGGCCGGACCGGGCTGCAGATCTCGGAGATCGGATACGGAGCCTGGGGCATCGGCGGATCCGAGTGGATGGGTGCCCAGGACGACGAGAGCCTGCGCGCGCTCCGACGCGCCCTCGACCTGGGCGTGAACTTCATCGACACGGCGCTCGCCTATGGCCGCGGCCACAGCGAGGAGCTCGTGGGCCGCGCGGTGCGCGAGCACGGCGGCGAGATCGTGGTCGCGACCAAGGTGTTCCCCAAGAACCTCACGTGGCCCGCGCGCGAGGGCGTGCCGGTGTCGGAGGTGTTCCCGGCCGAGCACGTGACGCGCTGCTGCGAGAAGAGCCTCAAGAACCTCGCCACGGACCGCATCGACCTGCTCCAGCTCCACGTCTGGCGCGACGAGTGGCTCGCCGAAGACGGCTGGAGGAACGCGCTGCAGGCCCTTCAGGCGGCCGGCAAGGTGCGCTTCGTCGGTATCTCGGTCAACGACCACGCGCCGCAGACCGCGGTGAAGGCCGTGTCGTCCGGTCTCTTCGACTCGGCCCAGGTCATCTACAACATCTTCGACCCGACGCCCGCGGATGCGCTGCTGCCGGCCTGCCTCAAGCACGACATCGGCGTGCTCGCTCGAGTTCCCCTCGACGAGGGCGGCCTCACGGGCATGATTCGTCCCGATTCCGTGTTTCCCGAGGGCGACTTCCGCAACGACTACTTCGCGGGCGACCGCAGGGCCCAGGTCTTCGAGCGCACCGAGAGGCTGAGGGCGTTGATGGGGAGCGAGGCGGAGACGGTGGCCGAGCTGGCCCTGCGCTTCTGCCTGAGCCACGAGGCCGTGACCACTGTGATCCCCGGCATGCGCCGCATCGCCACGGCCGAGGCGAACGCCGCGATCTCCGACGGACGGCGGCTCTCGCCGGCGCTCCTCGAGAAGCTCGAGGCCTTCGCCTGGCCCCGCAACTTCTACGCCTGACTAGTCGGCGTCCGCGTCCTGCAGGGCGCGCTCGGGCCGGATGAACGTGTACGCGGCCGACTCGCGATGGATCGTCTCCACGGCGTCGAGGCCGATCTGCTCGGCCGCCCGCAACGTCTCCCGGGTCTGGTCGGTGCGCGAAACCGTGCTGTTGTCGCAGCAGATCGCGACCGGCACGCCCGCCTCGAGGAACGCGGCGATCGGATGCGGCGCGCCGCGGCCGACGGCTCCGGTGTTGTAGTTGCTCGAGAGGCAGCACTCGACGACGATCCGGTCCTTCGCGAGGCGCCGCATCAGCTCCCCGTCCTGGACGGCCGCGCAACCATGGCCGATGCGCTGGGCTCCGAGCTCGTCCACCGCCTGCCAGACGTAGTCGGCCGGGGCGTCCTCGCCGGCGTGAGCGGTCAGCCCCAGGTGCCCCAGGCCGGCGATCTCGTAGGCGCTGCGGAACAGGCGCGGAGGATTGCCGTGCTCGGGCCCGGCGATGTCGAAGCCCACGACGCCGGTTCGCGAGTGCAGATGCTGAGCTTCCGCGATCGCCTGGCGGGCGAGGATCTTCGCGATGTGGGGACCGTGCTGGCGCATCGCGATCACGATCAGCCCCAGCTTCATGTCGTGACGCTTCCGCGCATGGTTCATGCCCGACAGGACGGCCCGGATCGACTGGCGCGGGGTGAGGCCCGCGTAGGTGTGGATGATGGGGGAGTAGCGTAGCTCGAGGGTGGCGACGCCGGCGGCCGCGGCGGCGTCGACGATCGCCTCCGTGACGCGGGTGATGTTCTCGTAGAACTGGGTCACCCAGAGCGGATAGTGCATCTTGTCGAGGTAGGCGAGCAGCGACCCTTCCTCGTCGTCCTGGATCTCGAGGAGCCGCCGCATCTCCTCGAGGCTCGGCACGGGGTTGAGCCCGTAGTGCCGCATGAGCTCCCACGTGACCTCCGTGGGGATCGAGCCGTCGACGTGCTGGTGGAGCTCGACTTTGGGGAGGGAGGCGACGCGCGCCTCGAGTTCCAACATGCGCGAGTCTACCATTGCGCCATGAGCCACGACCCCGCGACCTTGCGCACCGCCCTGCGGCACCTGCGTGCCGCCGATCCCGTCCTCGCGCGGCTGATCGATGTCGTGGGCCCGTGCCGGCTCGTGGTGGATCGCCGCGGCGGGCCGTTCGCGTCTCTCGCCGAAGCCATCGTCTACCAGCAGATCACCGGCAAGGCCGCCGAGACGATCCACGGCCGCCTCCGCACCCTCGTCGGGCGCCAGCACCCGCGCGCCACGGACATCGCGGCGCTCAGCGACGAGCAGCTGCGGGGCGCCGGGCTGTCACGGCAGAAGATCTCCTACCTGCGCGACCTGAGTGCCCGCAGCCTCGCTGGCCTGCCGCTCACGCGCCTCCACCACCTCGAGGACGATCACGTGATCGAAGCGCTCACCCAGGTGAAGGGCATCGGCCGCTGGACCGCCCACATGTACTTGATGTTCCGCCTGGGGCGGCTCGACGTGATGCCGGTGGACGACTACGGCGTGCGCAAGTCCATGCAGAAGCTCTACCGCTTCCGGGCGCTGCCGAAGCCGGATCGGATGCTCAAGGTCTCCAGGTCATGGCAGCCTTACCGGAGCATCGCGTCCTGGTACCTGTGGCGGGGTCTCGACTCCGGCGTCGAGTTGTAGGCTAGCGTCCCTTTCGCAGCACCCGGCCGGCGCGGGCCGCCGTGGCGACGCCGTTGTCGAGGGCCACCTCGCCGTTCACGATCACGTAGGGAATGCCCACCGGCGCGGCGGTCGGGTCCTTGATCGTGGAGGTGTCGATCACGGTCGCCGGGTCGAATAGCACCAGGTCGGCCTTGAAGCCGGCGGCGATGCGGCCGCGATCCTTGAGCCCGAGCACGGAGGCCGGCAGCGACGTCATCTTGCGCACACCCTCCTCGAGCGAGACGACCTTGGCCTCGCGCACGTAGCGGCCGAGGAAGCGCGGGTAGGTGCCGGCCCCGCGCGGATGGCCGCCGTCGATGGCGCCGTCGCTCGACACCATCACGCGGGGATCCTTGTAGAAGCCCTTGATGTCGTCTTCCTGCATCGAAATGCCGAGGATCGACTCGACGTCGTCCCCCCATTCCGGCTTGCGGTTCTTGGGATCGGTCTCCTTGATCAGGTCCATGTAGAGGACGTAGGGATCGACGCCCTTCTCCTTCGCGATCTGCGCGAGGGACTTGCCGGCATAGGACGGGTTGGGCGCGTAGTCCGTGAGGATGATGTTCGTGGGGCCGCCGTTGTCGTCGACTCCCCGCTTGACCTCGGCCATGTCGGTGTAGAGGCGCGACAGAACCAGCACGCGCAGCGTCGAGTGCCAGAAGTTGTAGGGATAGCAGTCGGCCGTGATCTTGAGGCCCTTCGCGTCGGCCTCCTTCATGAGCGCCGTGTACTGCGCGAACTTGCCCCACGAGCTCACCGAACCCAGCTTGATGTGGGTGATCTGCGCGGGGATCCCGGCGCGCTCCGCGATGACCGTGAGCTCGCGCCACGAGTCGATGACCTTGGCGCCCTCGTCGCGCACGTGGCTGATGTAGAAGCCGCCGTACGGCTTCACGGTCTTCGCCACGTCCACGAGCTCGTCCGTCGTGGAGAACGAGTCGGGCTCGTACTCGATGCCGCTCGACAGGCCGAAGGCGCCGTCGCGCATGTCCTGGTCGAGCAGCGCCTTCATCTTGAGGATCTCGTCGGGCCGCGCCGGGCGCCGGTTGTCCTCGCCCATGACCTTCTCGCGCAGCGAGCCGAAACCCACCGTGGACGCGAGGTTCATCGCGGGCCGGGCCTTCTCGAGCTTCGCGAAGAAGTCCGCCAGCGGGATCGACGAGCCGCCGTCCTGCCCGCCCAGTGCCGTGGTGATGCCCTGGCGGATCTGCGTGACCGCGTCGGGCTTCGCGACCAGGGAGCTGTCGGCGTGGGTGTGCATGTCGATGAAGCCCGGGGACAGCACGAGGCCCTTGCCGTCGATGACGCGCACGCCCGCGGGCGCCTTCCAGGTCCTTTCGTCGACGATCGCCTGGATGGAGTCGCCGGCGACCAGCACCACCTTGCCGCTGACGATCGGGCCGCCGCTTCCGTCGGCGAGGCGCGCTCCCGTGATCGCGAGGCTCGGATCCTGTGCGGCGGCGGCCACGAGGGCGAGGAGCGGCAGGGCGAACGACTGGATCATGAGAGGACCTCCGGTGGCGGGATTATCCTTGAAATCGTTCGTCCACGACGGCGCGAAGGCGATCGGGCCGGTCGCTGATCAGGCCGTCGACGCCGTCCGCGATCAGCTCCCGCATCCGCTTCGGCTCGTTGACCGTCCAAGGGATCACGCGCAGGCCGAGGCCGTGCGCTTCGTTGACGTGGGCGGCCGTGAGCCCGCTCGCGTCTGGCGACCAGATGGCCGCATCGGCCGCCTTCACGAGGCGCGGTACGGAGCCCCCGAACGCGTTCTGGTCGAGGCCGTCGAGCCACGCCGACGGCGGCCGGCCGAACTGCACGGTGTCGTCGCCGCGCTGCCGTGTCGTGAGGCACGAGGTCGCGATCGCCGGCGCGGCGCGACGGCAGTAGCGGATCGTGCGCCAGTCGAAGGACTGAAGGATGACGCGCTCGCTCATCCCGGCCTCGCGCACGGCCGCGAGGAACAGCTCCACGAATGCTTCCGGGCCTGGTGTTCGGCTGGGACGTCCTGGATCGATCTTGGTCTCGATGTTGAAGCCGACGCGGGCATCGCCCGAGCGCTCTACCAGGTCGAACACCTCGCGCAGGGTCGGGATCGGCACGTGGTCGGCGCCGACCTGGTCGGGGAAGCGCGCCGCGTACACGGTCCACGGCCGCAGCCGGCCCACGTCGTAGCGCCGCAGCTCCTCGAGCGTGAGGCTGTGGATGTCGGGCCCAGGGCTCCTGATCCAGTGCCCGTCGCTGTCGCGGGTATGGTCGGGGTTCAAGGCCTGGTCGTGGCTCACGACCAGCACGCCGTCCTTCGTGACGCCGAGGTCCAACTCCAGCGTCGTGACGCCGATCTCCAGGGCCTTCGCGAAACCGAGGAGCGTGTTCTCGGGAGCGAGCCCGCGCGCGCCGCGGTGTCCCTGGACGTCGAACCCCGTCAAGCGCGGATCCGCCGCGGCGGCACCACCACGTTGCCGAAGAGCAGGCCGATCGCGAGGGAGATCGCCACGAGCATCATGCTGAACGCCGTCTCGAGCCCGACGAGGGCCTGGTCCTGCAGCATCAACGAGAAGCTGCGGAAGCCCACGCTGCCCGGGACCAGGAGCAGGAGACCCGGGACGGTCGTCACGGCCGATGGCCGCCCCGAGGCGCGGCTGTACAAGTTGCCGAACGCGCTCACCGCCATGGCGCCGAGGAAGGCGCCGATGCCGGAGTTGAGCAGCTCCGCGCCGTAGCGCGCGCCGAAGAAGCCGAGCGCGCCGGAGACCACGATCCACGGCGAGTCGCGCGGCCGCGCCTTCAGCAGCACCGTGAAGCCGACCGACGCGACGGGCAGGGCAGCGTACAGTGTCCAGTGGGGAAGCGGCAGCGTCGCGGCGGCCCGCGTCGCGCCGAAGACGCGCTCGCCGACCGTGGTGCCGAACGCGACCCCGAAACCGATCGCGAGAAACGTGCCGGCGGCGCCCATCAGTCGCGCCGTGCCCGACATCAGGTTGCGCGTCGCGAGCTCCGTGAGCGCCACGGTCAGCGGAAAGCCGGGTACGAGCACGATGAGACCGGCGACCGTCGCCACGTAGAACGACGTCGGTGGGAAGTAGCGAGCCGCCGCGGTCGCCACGAACGCCGCCAGGATCGCGGCGGTCGGCTCGAAGACGCGGGCGATGCCGCGGCGCTTGCCGGCCGCGACGGCGAGCAGCCCCGTGAGCAACCCGATGAACGCAGCCGCGGCCAGCTCGTGGACGCCGCTGTCGAAGAAACGCGATGCGGCGCCCGACGCCACCGCGAAGGCGAGCGTCGTGAGCACGGGCCCATAGCGGTCCGGGGCGGCGATGATCTCCTCGATGCGCACCGAGCCGGCCTCGGGCGAGAGGCGCCCGTGGGCGACGTCGCTCGCGACCTCGTCGAGCTGCGCGAGCTTCTCGAGGTCCGTCGAGCCCGGCTCGACGCGGATCTGGAAGGTCTGTTGTGCCTGGTCGTTCCCGAAGGACGCGAACAACGCCGTGGGCATCGAGAACAAGTGCGCCTCGAGGCCCAGGTGATCCGAGACACGCACCAGGGCATCCTCGAGACGATGAGCGGGGTAGCCGTAGGCGTGCAGCCCACGACCGAGCTTGAGGACGAACTCCCGCGCGGCGACCTCGGACGAGGCGCTCACCCTAGGCTCTCTCGAGAGAGGCGAGGATCGCCGCCACAGGCGCCTTGTCGCCGGCCGCTTCGCTGCGGTGGCTGTAGAGCACGGCGCCGCTCGGCGCGACGACCACGACGCCTCCGAGCTGCCAGGCGTCGCCGCGGGTCAACCCCTGCCGGAACCCGGCCTTGAGGGCGCGCCTCATGTTCGAGAGGCTCGCGCGGGAGCCCAGGGTCGCGCGAAAGCCCCGCCGCATCTCCAGGGCGCGATACGACGCGCGCTCCGTGTCGACGTAGAGCGGCGCCTCGATCTCGAACCCATCGGCGAACGCTCTCGCATGGTGACGATTGCCGTTGCCGATGAACGCCAGCCCGGCCCCGCGCTCTTGGATCGTCGTGAGCTCGCGATGCACCTGCACCGCCTCCTCGCGGCAGAACATTCAACCGAAGTGCCGCAGGAAGACGAGCACCACCGTGCGCTCCCGCCAGAGCGAGCGCAGCTCGAGCCCGCGGCCCTCGAGATCGCGGATCACGGCGCGCGCCGCGGCTTCTGGGACCTGGCTCATGGCTGCGGCGATGCTATCGCATCCGTGCGCGCAGGCTTCGGATGTGGGCCGGCCCGGTCCGGCAGCAGCCGCCAATCAGCCGGGCGCCGGCGGCACGCCAGGCGCGTCCGTTCTGGCCCCAGTCCTCCGAGGCGGCGGTATCGAGCCACCGACGCGTCGTCGCTTCGTAGCGCTCGCCGGAGTTGGGATAGGCCAGCAGGGGCTTGCTCGCGACCGTCGCGCGGAGCAGATCCTCCACGTAGCGCGGCGTGGTGCAGTTCACGCCGAGCGCCACGACCTGCGGGTGCGGGCTCAGCTCCCGGACGCAGTCGGCGAACGGAGTGCCGTCGCTGAGATGCCCGCCATCCCGGCACGAAAAGCTCAGCCACGCGCAGGCGTCCGTGTCCTCGAGAAGAGTGACCAGCGCCCGGGCCTCCACGAGGGACGGGAGCGTCTCGCACGCCAGCAGGTCCGCTCCCGACTCGGCGAGGAGATGGAACCGTTCGCGGTGGAACGAGACCAGCCCGGCCTCGTCGAGGTCGTACGCGCCCGTGTACTCGGCGCCGTTCGCGAGGTAGGCGCCGTAGGGACCGACGCTCGCGGCGACGAGCGGCCGCTGGCGCCCCGCGCGATTCGCCGGAGTCTCCCAGAAGGCGTCGCGCGCTTCGGCCGCGAGCGTCACGCTCAGTCGCATCAGACGCTCGCCCTCATCCCGGCCAAGGCCCTCGCGCGCGAAGCCCTCGAACGTGGCCTGGTAGCTGGCCGTCGTGATCACGTCGGCGCCGGCTTCGAGGTAGGCGCGGTGCACGTCCGCGATGGCGTCGGGGCGATCGCGCAGCACCCGCGCCGACCACAGCGGGTGGTCGAGATCGCAGCCGCGGGCCTCGAGCTCCGTCGCGAGGCCGCCGTCGAGGATCACGATGCCGGCGTCCGCGAGGAACGGCGCCAGCGGATCGCGCACCGGCGTCAGCCCTGCGACTTGGCCCCGGTGATGCGCTCGATGACCGGGCGCGAGCCCTCGAGGGCGACGCGCTGCTGATAGAACGCGAGGCCGCGCAGGCCGCCCAGCTCCTCGCCGCCGCCGGCGCGGCCCGGGCCGCCGTGGACCAGCGTCGGCAGCACCGTGCCAGGACCCGGAGACTGCTCGGCGATCTTCGCGCTGCCGAGGAACACGCGACCGTGGAACGGTGCGAGCCCGAGCACCACCTCGGACGTGAACGCGACGTCCTCGGAGTAGACCGACGACACGAGGCCGCCCTCCCCGCGCGCGACGAGGGCCGCGGCATTGGCCGCGGTGCCGTCGTACGGGACGATCGTGGCCACGGGCCCGAACACCTCGCGGGAGTGCACCGTCGGCGCGTCGGCGCCCGGCTCGGTCTCGATCAGCACCGGCCCGACGAAATAGCCCTTGCCGTCGGGCGAGCCCACGGGCTTCGCGGTCTGGCCGAACACGAGCCGGCCGTCGCGGGCGAGGGCGTCGATGCCTTCGCGCACGTCCTTGTGCTGCTGTGCCGTGGCCACCGGGCCCATGCGCACGCCTTCCTGCGCCGGGTTGCCGACGACGATGGTCGCGAGGCGGTCGACGAGCGCGTCGCGTACCCGGTCGGCGAGGGGCGCCGGCACGAGGATGCGGCGGATTGCCGTGCACTTCTGGCCGGCTTTCTGCGTCATGTCGCGCAGCACGTCCTTCAAATAGAACTCGTACGTCTCGGCGCCCTCTTCGACGTCGGGCCCGAGGATCGCTGCGTTCAGGCTGTCGGCCTCGACGTTGACGCGCACCGAGTGGCGGATCACCGGTGCGAGCCCGCGGATCAGCTCGCCCGTGGCGCCCGAGCCCGTGAACGCCACGACGTCCTGCGGCCCCACGTGCTGCAGCAGGTCGCCGGCGCCACCCATGAGCAGCGACAGCGCCCCGGCCGGCAGCACCTGCTTCTCGACGAGGATCTCGACGATGCGGTGCGCGACCAGGGCCGAGCTGGTCGCGGGCTTCGTCACCACCGGCATGCCGGCGAGGAGCGCGACCGCGGCCTTCTCGGCCAGGCCCCAGGCCGGGAAGTTGAAGGCGTTGACGTGGATCGCGACGCCGTGGCGCGGCACCCAGACGTGCTCGCCGTGGAAGCGCGAGGTGCGGCCGAGCTGCACGCCGTCGCCATCGACGCGCACGCGCGTGTCGCCGAGGCTCTTGCCCAGATCGGCGTAGGCCGAGAGTGTGAACGTGGCGCCGTCGATGTCGAACTTGGCGTCGCCGCGAGTGTTGCCACCGTTCGCGATCGCGAGGCCGATCAGCTCGTCGCGGTGGGACTGGATCGCGTCGCACACGGAGCGGATCAGCTCGCCGCGCTGCGCATAGGTCAGGGCGCGCAAGGCCGGACCGCCGGTCGTCCGTGCGAACGCGAGGGCGGCCGCGCGATCGACGCCGTCGGCGCCGGCCTCCACGAGCGATTCCTCGGTGGCCGGGTTCACGAGCGTCTCGAGGCGTCCCTCCGCCTCGACCCAGCGGCCTTCGACGTGACTGGCGAGCTTCCTCACGCGGTGATCCCCATCTGCCACAGCATGAACGCGTAGTCGAACGCGACCTCGCGCAGGTAGTCGTAGCGGCCCGAAGCGCCGCCGTGGCCCGCGGCCATGTTGGTCTTGAGCAGCAGCGGGTTCGTGTCCGTCTTGAGCGTCCGCAGCCGGGCCGTGTACTTCGCGGGCTCCCAGTACATGACCTGGCTGTCGTTGAACGACGTCGTGATCAGGATCGCGGGATAGCTCTTCGCCTCCAGGTTGCTGTAGGGGCAATAGCGCCGCATGTAAGCGTAGGCCTCGGGCTCCTTCGGGTTGCCCCACTCCTCGAACTCGCCGACCGTGAGCGGCAGCGTCTCGTCGAGCATCGAGTTGATCACGTCGACGAACGGAACCTTCGAGATGACAGCTTTCCACAAGTCGGGCCGCAGGTTCGTGACGGCGCCCATGAGCAGTCCGCCGGCGCTGCCGCCCTGCACCACGAGCCGCTCGCGCGCCCCGTACTTCTGGGCGAGCAGGTATTCGCCGCACGCGATGAAGTCGGTGAACGTGTTCATCTTCTTCAGCATGCGTCCCGAGTCGTGCCAGGGCTTGCCGAGCTCGCCGCCGCCGCGGATGTGGGCGATCGCCACCACGATCCCGCGATCCAGTAGCGACAGCCGGTTCGACGAGAACGTCACGGTGTTGGGGATGCCGTAGGCACCGTAACCTGAAAGGTACAGGGCCGCCCGGCCGTCGCGCACCAGGTCCTTGCGGTAGGCGATGGAGATCGGTATCGAGGCACCGTCGGGGGCCGTGGCCTGCAGCCGCTCGGAGACGTACTGCGTCCGGTCGTAGCCGCCCAGCACCGGCTGCTCCTTGAGGAGCGTCGCCTGGCGCGCGTCCAGGTCGTAGTCGAAGACCGAGGCCGGCGTCACGAAGGACTGGTATGCGTAGCGATACCGCGTGGCATTCCACTCGGCGTTGGCCCCGGGGAAGGCGGAGTACGCCGGCTCGGGAAACGCGACGCGGTGCCAGTCGCCGCTGCGCAGGTCGATCACGCGGAACTGGCTGAGGCCGTCCTCGCGCTCGATCACCACGGCATGGCTCTCGAACAGGTCGAGGCCCTCGAGCATCACGTCGGGGCGATGGGCGAGCACCTCGGTCCAGTTCTCGCGGCCCGGCGCCGCGACCGGCGCCGTCACGAGGCGGTGGTTGCGACCTCGATCGTTGGTGCGGATCCAGAACACGTCGCCGCGGTGGTCGAGGTCGTACTCCTGCTCGGGGACGCGCGGCGCTACGAGCCGGAACGTGCCCTCCGGCTGGTCGGCCGGCAGGACGCGCGCCTCCGAGGTGGTGTGGCTGCCGATGCCGAGGATCAGGAAGCCGTCGCTGCGGGTGCGGCCGACGCCGATGTTGAAGGCCTGATCGCCTTCCTCGTAGACGAGCACGTGGTCGGCGCCGTCGACCGCGTGGCGGTAGAGCCGGTACTGGCGCTTGGTGCCGTCTTCCTCCGTCGTGTAGAAGAGCGTCCGGTTGTCGCGGGCCCAGGCGGCCGTGCCCGTCTTCTCCACCCGTGTGGCGAGCGGCTCGCCCGTCTCGAGGTCCTTCACGAACAGCGTGTACTCGCGAAAGCCCGTCACGTCCGTGGAGTAGGCCAGCCGGCGTCCGTCGTCGCTGACGGCGTAGGCGCCGAGGGCCATGAACGCCTCGCCTTGCGCGAGCTCGTTGAGGTCGAGGACCACCTGTTCCGGCGCGTCTTCAGTGCGCTTCCGGCAGTGGATGGGATACTGCTGGCCGGCCTCGGTCCGCGAGTAGTAGAGCCAGTCGCCCTTGCGCCAGGGAACGCCCATGTCCGTTTCCTGGATGCGGCCCAGCATCTCGCCGTACAGGTTCTGGGCGAGGGGCATGAAGGGCGCCATCACGGCGCTCGTATAGGCGTTCTCGGCCTCGAGGCACGCCGCCACCTCGGGGTTCGCCTTGTCGCGCATCCAGAAGTACGGGTCTTCCCGCCGCTCGCCGTGGACGATCTCGACGCGGGGGACCTTCTTCGCGACCGGAAACGACAGCAGGAGCTCTTCAGTCATGGTCTTGACGGCGGGAATGGCCGAATCCCGAGGCTATCCGCCGCCCGTCCCGACTGTCAAACCTGGCCGGGCCGTGTGGTACGGTCTGGACCGTGAAGCCGCTGACCGTCCTCGTGCTCGCTCCGCCAGCCGATTCGAGCCTGCGCGTCCTCGCTCCCGCTCCCGCCGGCGTCCGTTTCGTCATCGGGAACCGGCTCGAGGATCTCGAGGAGGCGGCCCCCGAAGCCGAGGCCGCGTGCCTGGTGTTCGGAGGCCGCGGGCTGCTCGAGCCGGTGTTCGCACGCGCCCCGCGGCTGCGCTGGGTTCACACGGGCTGGGCCGGGCTCGACGGCACGCTGTTCCCCGCGCTCGTCGAGAGCCCCGTCGTCATGACCAACTCCCGCGGCGTCTTCTCCGCCGCTCTCGCCGAGTTCGCGATGCTGGGAGTCTTGTTCTTCGCGAAGGATCTCCGGCGCATGCTCGCGAGCCAGGCCGCGGCGCGCTGGGAGCCCTACGAGGTCGAGGAGGTTCGGGAACGGACCCTCGGCATCCTCGGCTACGGCGACATCGGCAAGGCCGTGGCGGAGCGCGCCCGGGGTCTGGGGCTGCGCGTCCTCGCCGTGCGTCGCGACGCTTCGGCCTCGGAGGGCGACTCCTTCGTCGACGAGGTGATGACCGCGGACCGGCGTGTGGAGATGGTGGCGCGCTGCGACTACGTCGTGCTGTCGCTGCCCGGCACGGAGCAGACGCGCGGCCTCTTCGGCGCCGCCGAGATCGCCGCCCTGAAGCCGACCGCCGTGGTCGTGAACGTCGGCCGCGGCAGCACGGTGGACGAGCCGGCGCTCGTCGATGCGCTCGCCAGGGGGCGGATTCGCGGCGCGGCGCTCGACGTGTTCGCGGAGGAGCCGCTTCCGGCCGGGCATCCGTTCTGGAGCCTGGGCAACGTGCTGGTGTCGCCCCACACGGCGGACCGCACCGCGACCTGGCGCGACGAGGCGATGCGCCTGTTCCTCGACAACCTCGGCCGCTTCCGGCGCGGCGAGCGCCTCACGAACGTGGTCGACAAGCGTCGCGGGTACTAGGCCGCCGGACTCGGCCGCGCCGAAGGGCCGCTCGACCAGGTCCGGAAGATCCAGTAGGTGATCGGCCCCGACGTGAAGATCGCGAGATCGAGAAGGGCCTGCGACGGGTTGAAGACGCCGCCCGGGAACAGGCCCTGGCGGATCACCAGGGCCACGATCAGCACGCTCGGAAGCACCATGAGCGTGAGGCCGGTGGCGCCCACCGGGATCCGGAAGCCGGGCGCCTGGGACGCTGCCTCGCGGCGTCGCAGCCGGAAGAGCGCCGCGTAGATGAGCAGGTACGAGAGCGACTGCACCAGGGAATAGACGCCCGCGAGCTCGCTGAAGCTGCGACCGCACAGGGCCGTCAGGATCACGCCGGAGAGCAGCAGCGAGCTCACCGGGGTGCCGAAGCGCGGGTGGCGCCGCTCGAAGGCCCTCGGGAACAGGCCGTCCTGGGCGAGGACCATCGGCAGGCGCGACTGGCTGAGGATCGTGACCATGAGGATGCCGGCGTTCGAGACGAGGCCGCCGGCCGCCATCGTCGCGCCGAGGGCCGGCCCGCCGATCTTCGCCGCCGCCGTCATGAAATACGACGGACCCCACTCGCTCCAATCGCCGTTGGCGGCGAGCGCCGCGAGCGTCGGCAGGATGTAGCTCAAGGCGCACAGCGGCACGGCCATGGCCAGCGCGCGCGGGAACGAGCGCGCCGGGTCCTCGACCTCGGCCGCGTTCGCGGTCAGCTTCTCGAAGCCTCCGTAGAGCCACATCGCGACCAGGAAGCCGTCGAACAGCGCGAGCGCGAACGGCTTGTCGGGATGGGCGAAGGGCACGAACGGGCTGTAGTGCCACTGCCACAGGCCCATCACGGTCATCAAGAGGAAGGGCACGAAGACGAGCAGCGTGAAGACGACGGACGCGGTACCGACCAGGCTGATGCCGCGGTAGTTGAAGAACACGGCGACCCAGACGAGGCTCGCCGCGATCGCGAAGTGGGCGCCCCCGGACAGCTCGGGGACGAAGTACTTCAGGTAGTTCGCGAAGAGCACCGCGAAGGCGGCGTTGGTCGCGAACATCGTGAGCCACACGAGCCAGCCGGCGCAGTAACCCACCATGTCGCCGAACGCCATCTGGACCCAGCGGTAGTAGCCGCCCTCGACGGGGTGGCGCGCCGAGAGCTCGGCGCAGGTGAGCGAGATGGGCGCCGCGTAGATGACCGGCAGCACGAACAGCACGAGCATCGACAGGCCGGGCCCCGAGGCGGAAACCATCTCCTCGAGGCCGTAGGCGCCGCTGCAGATGACGCAGTAGGTCATGAAGACGAGCTGGAGGGCAGTCGCCTTCCGGGGCCCGTCTGCAACCTTCAATGGATCCAATCCCGGAGCTTGTACCACAGGCCGACGAAGGGCAGGAACCAGGGCCGTCCGTCGTAGGCGGGGATGACCGGAAACGGAAGGCCGCGGAAGGGATTGCGGTCCGGACGCCCCAGCATCGCGTCGGCCATGGCGTCGCCCAGGAAGCTCGCGATCCCGACGCCGTGAGCGCAGTAGCCCATCGCGTAGGCCATCCCGTCCATCCGGCCCGCATGGGGCGTGAGATCGCGGGTGAACGCGACGCTGCCGCTCCAGGCGTACTCGATGCGCGCATCGCCGAGCCCGGGGAAGACCTGGAGCATGCCGCGGCGCAGGATCGCGGCCGCGGTGCGCGTGCTGGAGGCGCTCGACGGCGTGAACTGCGCGCGACCCCCGAACAGCAGGCGGTTGTCCTCGGAGAGGCGGAAGTAGAAGAGGAAGTTCTTCGAGTCGAAGACCACGCGCCTCCGAGGGAGCAGCGCCTGCGCCCGGGCCGCGTCGAGGGGCTCCGTGGCGACGATGTACGAGCCGATGGGGATGACGCGTCGGCGCAGCTTCGGGGTCACGGCGCCCGTGTAGCCGTTGGTCGCGACGAGCACGTCCTTCGCCTCCAGCGCCCCGCGCGGCGTGGCGATGCGGAAGCCGGTCGCGCTCTTCGTCACGTGGAGCGCGGGAGTCAGCTCGTGGAGCCCGGCGCCGGCGCGCTCGGCGGCCGCCGCGAGACCGTGCACGTATTGCGCCGGTTGCAGCGCGGCACTCCGCTCGTCGAGAAGCGCCCCGTGGTAGTAGTCGGTGCAGAGCTCGGCGCGCAGCTCGTTCTTGGGCACCAGGCGGACCTCGTGGCCGAACGCGCGGGCGAGCAGCTCCTGGTCGCGGCGGAAGCGCTCGAAGTGCGCCGGCTTGCAGGCGGCCTCGAGGTGTCCCGAGCGCCTGAAGCCGCAGGCGATGTTCTCCTCGCTCACCAGCCGCTCCACGAAGTCGATCGCCTCGAGGGACGAGCGGTACAGCTCGCGGGCCCGCTCGGGCCCGAAGCGGGCGAGGAGCTCCGCCGCGCCGAGCTTCATGCCCGTCAGCACCTGTCCGCCGTTGCGCGAGCTGGCTCCCCAGCCGATCGTCTCCTTCTCGAGGACGACGACGGAGGCGCCGGCCCGAGCCAGGGTGCGGGCCGCCGAAAGGCCCGTGTAGCCCGATCCGAGCACGACGACATCCGCGCGCTCCGGCAGCGGCCTCGGGGGGCGCGCCGCCATGGGCACGGCGCTCCACCAGTAGGGCGTCTCCGCGACCGGGCTCACGGCGGCAACATCTCTCGGATGGCCGCGGCGAGATCGCCGGCCTGCGTCTTCTGGATGTTGTGGCCGCCCTCTTCGTACACACGGGTCCGGGCCCGGGGCATCGCCCGTGCGAGCTCCTCGCCGATCGCGCGCTCGATCAGGCGATCGTCGTTCGCCCAGGCGAGCAGCGTCGGCGGCAAGGGAGCCGCGGCGGCGCGGCGCAGCGCGGCGAAATCGACCGCGGCGATCGCTCGGAAGTGCCGGGCGAACAGCTCGGGCCCCATGGCTTCGACGTTCGGGAAACGGTTCCTGCGGTAGCGCTCCCGGGCGACATCGGTGAAGACGCCGCGCAGGCCGGGAATCGCGAACGCATGGCTCAGCAGGCCGAAGCGCCACGGGCTCATGCCGAGGCCGCGATGCGTCCTGAAGCCGATGCTCGCCGCGAGGACGAGGGCGCGGATCCGTGCGGGGTTCCGCGCGGCCAGGATCAGTGCGGTGCCGCCACCCATCGAATGGCCGAGGACGCCGAAGCGCGCGAGCCCCAGGTGGTCGGCGAGGGCGAGCACCACGTCCGCGCGCCCCTCCAACGTCGCGATGGCCGCGCGAGAAGGCGCGCTCGCCCCGAAGCCCGGCAGGTCGACGCGCACGATGCGCCGGTCGCGAGAGAGCTGCGGCGCGAGATAGCGGAAGTCGCGCACGGAGCCCGGCACGCCGTGCAGGGTGATCAGGGCCGGCGCGTCCCGCGGCCCTTCGTCCACGAACGCGAGCGGCCCGTGCGGAAGCTGGAGGAACTGCGGATCGAGGTCGCTGGTGGGGAGCGCCTCGGTCACTTCCTGGGCTTCAGCGAGGCCATCAGCTCCTTGGCCATGGCGCGATCGAGATGGGCGAAGCCGGCGAACTGCTGGCCGGAGAACAGCGCCTCGGCGCCGTCGATCGTGACGAGATCGCCGGTCTGGTACGGGCTCGCGTCGCTCAGCAGGTACGCGAGGAGGTTCGTGAGCTCCCAGTGCTCGCCGAAACGCCGCGAGGGCACGCGCCGCAGCGCCTGCTTCTCCATCTCGGAGCCGGGAAGCAGCCGGCTGAACGCGCCGTCAGTGGGGAACGGCCCGGGGGCCACGGCGTTGAGCCGGATGCCGTAGGTGGCCCACTCGACCGCGAGCGAGCGCATCATCGCGAGGACGCCGGCCTTCGCGGCGGCCGAGGGCAGCACGAACGCCGAGCCGTTCGTGACGTAGCTCGTCACGATCGACACGACCGCGCCCTTCGCCTGGCGCGCGATCAGCCGCTTGCCGAGCTCGATCGTGCAGTGGAAGGAGCCGTAGAGCACGATCTGGACGACGGAGTTGAACGCGTTCGGCGAGAGATCCTCCGACGGGCAGAGGAAGTTGCCCGCGGCGTTGTTCACGAGCTGGTTCGCCGCTCCGAGCTCGGCCTCGACCCGGTCGAAGGCCTGGCGCACGGCCTCGGGATCGCGGATGTCGCAGGGCACGGCGAGCGCCGTGCCGCCGGCGTCGCCGATCGTCTTCACGGTCTCGGCCAGGGGCTCCGGCCGGCGCCCGAGCACCGCGACCTTCGCGCCGAGCGACGCGAGGCGCAGCGCCGTCGAGCGGCCGAGGCCGCTCCCGCCCCCGGTGACGATCGTCGTCTTGCCCTGCAGCAGGTCGGGACGGAACGGATCGTTCATCGCGGCGCTCCTTCGTGTCGCAAGACGAAACACGTCGTGGTGGCGTGGGCGTACAGCTTCGAGTCGGCGCCCGTGACCTTGCCCGTGGCCGTGATCATGCGCCGGCCGAGGTGGAGGACCTCGGCGAAGGCGCGCAGGCGACCGGTGGCGCCGGTGACCGCGCGCACGAGGTGCACGTGCAGGTCCGTGGTGGTGTAGCCGACGCCGGCCGGCAGCGTGGAGTGGACCGCGCACCCCATGGCCGAGTCCAGGAGCGTCGACAGCAGGCCGCCGTGGACGACGCCGATCGGGTTGTAGTGGAACTCGGCCGGCTCGACCGAGAAGACCGCGCGGCCCTCCTCCACCTCGTCGAGCCCGAAGGCCATCAGCCGCGCCATGGGCGGCGGCGGGTACTCGCCGCGCATCATCGCCCGCAGGTAGTCGATACCGGCGAGGCCGCGGGCGGCCGCGGCCCCCGGCATCGGATCCTCCCAGTCGAACGTCCGCGAGCGCTCCCGGGCCACGGTCTAGCCGCCGGCGCGCTTGGATTTGAGGCCGCGGGCCGCAAGGGCCGTCTCGACCTTGTCCCGGTGGTCGCCCTGCAGCTCGAGCGCCCCGTCCTTGACCGTGCCGCCGGCTCCGCACGCGGACTTCAGGGCCTTCGCGAGCTCCGCGAGCTCTGCCGGACGCCCTGGAAGGCCGGAGACCACGGTCACCACGCGATCCGAGGCGCGGCGGTCGAGCCGGATCCGGATGCCGCCCTTGCCCGTGTCGCGAGACGCCTGGGGCCGCGCGTGGCGGTCCGGCCGTCGCTCCGGCTTGGAGTCCGGGACGGGCCCGCCGGTCGAGTAGGCGAGGCGCGTGTTGTCGTCGGCCACGCGCCCTTCTACCACACTCCCGAGTCGTGGACCGCCGGCTCGGTCATGTTAGAATTTGCCGCGTACATGGGTAACCGCAACCGAGCGACGTTCGCGAAAAGACAAAGAGAGATCGCACGCCAGGAGCACGCCCGCGACAAAGCGGCGAAGCGTGTGGAGCGCACCGAGACCAAGGTCAAGGTCGATCGGAAGGCCGTGGACGTCGATCCCGACATCGCGGGGATCGTGCCGGGACCGCAGCCGCTTCCGTACGACATCGAAGAAGAAGAGCCGACCAAGACCTAGGTCAGGACGAAGGCACCATCCGCGAGGATGGCGACCGTGTGTTCGGTCTGGGCCACGGGACGGCCCGAGACTTCGATCAGCGGCGCATATGCCGAGAGCGCTCCCTGGGCGGCCAGCGCCTCCAGGGCTTCCTCGACCGCTTGCGGCGCGAAGCGCCGCAGCTGGCGTCTCGAGAAGGGCAGCCCGCGGAAGTCGCGGATGGCGCCCAGCAGGGCGGGCGCTGCCGCTCCATCGGCGCTGCTTCGAGGGTCCATCCGGAACACCTGCGCCGCGCCGCTCTCGCTGACGAGGCCCTGGCCCTCGGTCGCGAACGGCTCGATCGCCACCACGGAGCCCTCGCGCAGGACGGCCTTCGAGTGGTCCGGCGCGTTGGGGATGGCGGGAGCGCAGTGCACTACGTAGCGGCCCACGCCGTGGCCGCCGATGTTGCGCACCGGCTTCACGCCGAGGCCCGTCACGGTCTTCTCGATCTCGGCGGACAGCGTCTGCACCGGAACGCCCGGGCCGGCCGCCGCGATGGCCGCGCGCAGGGCCGCGTCGGTCGCCTGGATGAGCCGCGCGTTCCTCGGCTTGCCGCCGACGTTGACGCTCTGCGCGGTGTCCACGACCCAGCCGTCGACGTGGACGCCCAGGTCGAGCTTCGCGAGATCGCCGTCCTCGTAGAGCGTCTCGTCGCCGGGCCCGGGACAGTAGTGGGCTGCCACTGCGTTGCGCGAGGTCTGCACGGGGAATGCGAGAGCACCGCCCCGGCGCTCGATCTCGTCCTCGACGGCGGCGCACACGTCCGCGAGCCGCGCGCCGGCCACGATCCTCGCCGCCCCGAAGCCGCGCGCGGCGGCCGCGATGCGCCCGGCCTCGCGGAGCGCTTCGAGCACGAGCGCTAGCCGTCCTTCTTGAGCTGCTCGATGAGCTCGGCGATCTTGGCGTCCGCCTCGTCGGCCGGCAGCAGGCACGTGCCCGCGCCCTTGTGGCCGCCGCCCCCGTACTTGGACATGAGGATGCCCACGGTGGTGCGGCTGGTGCGGTTGAAGATCGAATGCCCGACCGCCGCGGCGACGCTCTGCCGGTTGGGACCCCAATGGACGCGCAGCGAGACGTTCGCTTCCGGGAACAGCGTGTAGACGAGGAAGCGGTTGCCCACGGGCAACGGGCTCACGTTGCGGAAGTCGGTGAACACGACGTTGCCGTCGAGGCGCGAATGGGCCTGGGTGAGCTCGCGGAAGCTCTTGTCCTGCTCGCGCAGCTTCGCGGTGCGCTCCATGACGTCGGGGAGCCCGAGTACCGCCTCGATCGGGTACTTCTTCAGGGCCTCCACGAGCTTCAGGAAGTAGTCGCGCCACGAGCCGAGCCCCGTGCGGGGATCGAGGGTCAGCCCGAGCAGGATGTACTCCTTCGGGTCGAGCACGTCGTCCATCGTGAGCAGCGCCGCGTCCAGGCGATCCGTCTCGACCAGCAGCTTCTCGTACTTCTTGAGGCCGGGATTCTTGCCGACGTAGTAGTCGTAGACGACCCGCGCCGCGGACGGCGCCAGGGCGTAGCGGCCGTCGAAGGCCTCGCGCGGGAAGTCGTTGTTGTCGGTCAGCAGGTGATGGTCGAACCACTTGCCGCAGGCCGGCGAGAACGGCAGGTTGGCGAGGATGTCGTCCTTCGTCACCGTGAAGCGGTTGTCGGTGATGTCCTGGGGGTGGATCAGCACGACCTCGCTGATCGTCTCGCAGGACGTGATGAAGACGGCGCAGGTGAGCCCGTCCAGGTCGCCTCTGGTCACGAGTCGCATGGCGCTGATCCTAACTCCAAAAAGGGAGCGCCCGGGACCCGTTCGGATGGGTGGCCCGGGCGCTGCTTGCGCTCGAAATGGTCCGAAGCTAGATCTTGCTGACGTTCGCGGCGCGGGGCCCCTTCGGGCTGTCCACGATCTCGAACCGCACCTTGTCTCCTTCGTTCAGCGTGCGGAACCCCTCCGCGCGGATCTCCGAGTGATGCACGAACACGTCGGGACCGCCCTCACGCGAGAGGAACCCGAAACCCTTGGCCTCGTTGAACCACTTCACCGTACCTTCGATCATGAACGTTCAGGCCTCCTAAGCCTTGCCTAGCGCAACGTCAGCCCGCCCACCGTGGGCGGCCCTTCTGCAACGAACGCCGGTGCGACGGCCACTAGTGCACGAAAAAGTTAGCAAGCGGGCCCGCAGGTGTCAACGGATTTCCTATATCGTTGGCGCGCGTGACCCCCGTCCTCATCGTCGCCTTCGCACTCGTGGCGCTCCCGCAGAAGTCGCCCGGTCCGGATGCCGCGCGGCTCTCCGCTCTCGAGGCGACCTGTCTCGCCGGGCGCGTCGAGAAGTGCCTGGAGGCAGGACGGGCGCGGCTCGTCGCTGGGGACCGCGACGGCGCCGCCGGCCTCTACGCAAAGGCGTGCAACGGAGGCCTGCCCGAGGGATGCCTCGGCCTCGCGACGCGTTACGCGGGCCTCGCCTACGCGGCCCGCGGCTCGGACGACCTCGCCGAGGCCGCGTCCCACGCCGACAAGGCCCTCGACCTGCTCCGCCAGGCCGCCAAGACCCGGCCGAACGTCCTCGAGATCGCCGAGTGCGAGGCGTGGCTGTGCCGGCTCAAGGGCAGCCTCGCCAGGGGACGCGAGGCGGCCGGCTGGAACGCCCGCGCACGCGAGGCGGAGACCCGCGCCGACGCCTTGCGGGCGGCGCTCGGCGGCGGCTACGCGCCGGACGTCTTCTGGCGCCCGAGTGCCACGACGTCGTCGCGTCCGTGACCCCATCGACGTAAGGAGGCTTCCTTGATCCGACCGCTGCTCGCCGTGACGCTCGCCGCCTTCGCCACGACCGCGCTCGCCGCGGAGCCGCGCGCCCGCGACCTCGGCATCCCGTTCGCCTTCGGCACGCCCGGGAAGAACAACGCGATCACGGACGTGCCCGGGGTCGAGGTGGGCCACACGACGCTCATCGAGGGCAAGGACGTGCGCACGGGCGTCACGGTGGTGCTGCCGCGCGGCAAGTCCGACGAGGCGAAGAAGCCGTGCCTGGGCGGCTACTTCTCGCTCAACGGCAACGGCGAGATGACGGGCGTCCACTGGATCGAGGAATCGGGGCTCGTCGACGGACCGATCGCCATCACGAACACGAACTCCGTGGGCGTCGTGCGCGATGCGCTCATCTCCTACGCGGCCAAGCGCTGGCCCCCGAAGACCAACGACTGGGGCTGGACCGTGTGGTCGCTGCCGATCGTCGCGGAGACCTGGGACGGCGACCTCAACGACATCTACGGGATGCACGTGAAGCCCGAGCACCTGTTCCAGGCCATCGACGGCGCTTCGGGCGGCGCCGTCGCCGAGGGCGCGGTCGGCGGCGGCACTGGCATGATCTGCTACGAGTTCAAGGGTGGCATCGGCACCTCGTCGCGGGTGCTCGACCGCAAGCACGGCGGGTACGCGGTCGGCGTCCTCGTCCAGTCCAACTTCGGCGTGCGCCACCAGCTCCGCGTCGCGGGCATTCCGGTGGGCCTCGAGATCCGCGACGGCCTGGTGCGCCCCGAGGACAACGGCTCCATCATCATCGTAGTGGCGACCGACGCGCCGCTGCTCCCCAACCAGGTGAAGCGCCTCGCGCGGCGCGCGGCGCTCGGCATCGCGCGCACGGGGTCCACCGCCAGCAACGGCTCGGGTGACATCTTCCTCGCCTTCTCGACGGCCAACGCCGCCGCCGCGGCGGAGACCGAGAAGGTGGTGCCGGTGCAGATGCTGCCCAACGACCAGATGAGCGCGCTGTTCGAGGCGACCGTCGGTGCGGCCGAGGAGGCCGTCATCAACGCTCTCGTGGCGGGCCGCACCATGACCGGCCGCGGCGGCAACACCGTGCTCGGCATGCCCCACGACAAGGTGCGCGCGATCCTGAAGCGCCACGGCGTGCTGGTCGAAGCGGCCGGGCGCTAGCGGTAATTGAGGTCGAGCTCGCGGCGCAGGTTGCGGGCGCGGTCCTTCGCGACCGAGTGGTCGCCGAAGAAGAAGTTCACGGCCTTGTTGTCGTCGCCGTACTTCTTCGCGAAGCGCTCCCACAGCGTCGGGCCCTGCTCGACGTCGTAGCCCGCCTCGTAGGCGTAGCGCAGGCCCACGCGGTCGGCCTGGTCTTCCTGGTCGCGCCCGTAGCCGCTCGTGAGCGCCGAGCCCAGCAGCAGCGCTCCGAGCTGGACGCCCAGGCGCTTGCCGGTGCCGTCGATCTCCTCGGCGGCGCCCGCGACCGCGGCGCTCCCGAGCATCACGAGGATCTGCTTCTTGTAGCCCTTGCGCGAGTGCTCGTGGGTTGCGTGACTCAGCTCGTGGCCGAGCACGATCGCGACCTCGTCGTCGTTCATCTCGTTCAGGAGGCCGCTGTAGACGTAGATGGAGCGATTGGGCGCCGCCATCGCGTTCCAGTCCTTGTTGTCGACCACGTAGACGCGGAAGTCGCCCGGCGTCAGGTACGGCGGGCACAGGCGCTCGACGATCGAGCGCACGCGGCGCACGGCCCGGCCCGACTCCTCGAGGCGGCCGAGCTCGACCCGCTCGCCTTCGTCGTCCTCCTCGAACACCGCGCCCTCGTCCCGGTACTGCTTCTCGGTCTGGTTGAACGACTCCACCAGATCGGACTCGAACAACGCGCTGCCGTTGGGCTTGGCCTCGAGCTCGTCGGCCAGCAGCGTCCCGTCGCCGAGGCGCGTCCCCGTGACCTTGACCTCGTAGCCGAGAGGGATGCGCGAGAGATCCCGCGTGGCCGAGCCCTTGAAGCGCGTCCGGGCGCCGACGCGCACGCGTTGCCCGTCGACGATCAGGGCGTCGCCGCGCTGGAACTCGGCGTAGCCCTCGTGCTTCTCGGCCGCCTGCAGGCCAGGCACGCCGCCCAGGGCGAGCAGGCCGAAAGCGAGCGCCGCAGCGCCCGCGCGCCTCACGAGCGGTCGGAGGGAAGCAGGGCGCCCAGGGCCCAGCCGAGCATGCCCACGATCCCGTTCACGATCATGTTGGTGACGAGGCCGCCGACGCGCCGTCCCAGGGCCTCGCCCAGGGGGATCGCCGCCGCGACGTTCAGGGCCCGCGGGTTGTTGAAGTACGTGTCGAGGCCGAGGAGGTACGAGGCCAGGGTCGAGAGCAGGATCACCAGCTGGGTCACGAAGGCCAGCGCCGCTCCCATGCTCACGGCCTGGAGGAGCGTGAAGCCGCGCCAGCGCCGGCCGAAGGCGCCGTAGAAGATGGAGCCGAAGATCGTCAGGGTGACCAGGCTCATCTTGTCCGTGCCGACCTCGTACGGCACGCGGAAGCTCAGCATCCAGCGCCCCACGGTCACGATCGCGAGCAGCACGAAGTAGGGGCGGGCAAGGCGCAGGTACTGGGCCATGGAAGTCTCCTGGGCGCGCATCATAACCGGATCAGCTCCAGCCCAGCCCGCCGCTCGAGGGATCGACGACGAGGCTGCGCGCGAAGGCCTCGAGGTCGACGAGCGCCGCTGGTGTCGGAGGCTTCGAAAGGCCGCTCACGCGGATCCCCGTGACTCGCCGGGAGTCCACGGCGTCGCGGACGGCCTCGGCGCTCGCGGCCTTCAGCAGGACGCGCGCGTAGTCCTCGAGCGCGACCTCGCCCGGCTCGTCGATCGCGTGACCCGTCGAGAGCGGCAGCAGGACGTCGGCCGGCGAAGGCATCGGCTAGCCCGCCTGGACGAGGCGATCGGGGGCTTCCGCGTCGAGGAAGTGCAGGTTGAGCCGCGGGATCCGGTCCTGGCCGATGTAGACGTTGCAGATCTCGGCGCGGGTCTTGAAGGGTCCGCCCAGCTCCTCGATCATGACGATCTCGCCCTTGGCGAGCGGCAGCGACGTCATCACGCGCGCGCCGCCCTTGCCGAGGTTCTCCGCGACGGTGCGCTCCTCCGAGCCGCTTCCCGTGAGCCCGATCCGCTGCAGCTTCAGGTTCACGAACACGTTGTCGAGGCGCGTCCGCAGCCGGCGTTCCTTCGGCGGGGGAGGCGGATCGCTCGGGAGCAGGTAGAGGCCGCCGGGGTTCTTGTCGTAGCCGCGCGGGGGGGTCTTGCCGAGGAACAGGACGCCCACGCGGGATCCCGCGCCCCGGGCCGCGCTCTTCACGTCGCGTACGAGCGCGTACACGTGGTAGGTCGACTCCGCGACGTCGTAGCGTCGGAAGCGCTTGGGGAGCGGCAGCGACAGCTGGACGGCGCGCCCGACGACCAGGCTCCGCTTGAGAGTGAAGGAAGCCCCGCCGATCGAGGCGTCGTCCGTCGACGTCATCTCGTCCCACGCGCGCCCGTCCGACTCGGTCCCGTGGACCTGGACGGGCAACGCGAGCGCCATCCGGGGCTCGTTGCGCCGCTCTCTGGACATGGGAACGTCAGCGAGTCTAACATGCCGACGGTTTCGCAAATCCCGGAGTCAGAGCCCATGGACCGGCCCGCGCCCGCCTTCTTCGGTCGCTACCAGGTGCTCGAAGAGCTCGGCTCGGGCGCCATGGGCGTCGTCTACCTGTGCGTGGATCCGCGCCTCGCGCGGCCCGTGGCCGTCAAGGTCCTGAAGGAGTCGGAGTCCATGACGCCCGCGGACCGCGACCAGTACCACGCGCGCTTCCGGCGCGAGGCCGAGGCCGCCGGCAGTCTCAACCATCCGGGCATCGTCCAGGTCTTCGACATCGGTCCGTCGTACATGGTGATGGAGTACCTCGAGGGCCGCTCCCTCGCGGCGGCCTTCGCCGCGGGCGCGTCGTTCTCGGTGCGCGACATCGTGAATCTCGTGCAGCTCGTCGCCGACGCCATCGACCACGCCCACCGCAACGGCATCGTGCATCGCGACGTGAAGCCCGCGAACATCATGCTGACCGAGGGCGGCGGCGTGAAGGTCCTCGACTTCGGCGTGGCGCGCCTGCCGTCGTCGAATCTCACCGCGATCGGGAGTGTCGTCGGCTCGGTGCGCTACATGTCCCCCGAGCAGATGATGGGTCACAAGGTCGACGGCCGCGCCGACGTCTTCTCGATGAGCGCCGTCGCCTACGAGCTGCTGACGGGACGCCCGCCGTTCCCGGGGAAGAGCGTCACCGACATCGTCGCGCGCGTGGTCCACGGGCTCCACGTCCCGCCGCGTGAGGTCGACGCGCGGCTCCCCGAGGCGTTGAACGCCGTCTTCGCCCACGCCTTCGCGCCGCCGCCCCACAAACGCTTCGCGCGCGCCCTCGACCTCGCCCAGGAGCTGGCCACGGTCCTGGCCTCCGTGGCCGATCTCGAGATCCGCCATCCGGGCGAGGAGCCCGAGACCCTGCCGCCGCATGCCGCGGAGGCCGTGACGCCGCCCGCGGACGCGCCGCCTGCGACGCCCGCTCCGCCGCCGCCCACTCCGCCGCCGCCGGCGCCGGCGCGTCTCGTTCCCGAGGCGCCGACGACGCATCCCGAGGGGGTGCTGATCCTCGACAGCGATCCGGCCGGGGCCGAGGTGTTTCTCGACAGCAAGCCGGCCGGTCGTGCACCCCTCGACTCGGTCGACGTGTCGTTCGGCCGACACCTCCTGCGGATGGAGCTGCCGGGCCGCGAGAGCGTCTCGGCGACCATCGAGGTGCGACCGGAGCGACCCCTCAAGATCGTGACGTTCACTCTGCCGCTGCCCGGCCCCGGGAGCGGCATGGTGCGGCCCGGTCAGCTCGTGAGCTTCGGGCCCGACGTGCTGCCGCCCGTGCGCATTTCCGGGCCGGTGCCGCGGCTCCCGGAGAGCGCTCGCGAGCGCGGCCTCGAAGGCACGCCCGCGGCGGAGGTGTGGGTGAGCGAGACGGGAGAGGTGTTCAACACGGCGCTCGTCGAGTCGGCGGGACGCGTCCTCGACGAGGCGCTCATCGCGGCCGTGTCACGCTGGCGCTTCGCGCCTGCGACACTGCGCGGCGTGCCGGTGTCGGTGCGGATCGTGATCCAGCACCATTTCCGGCGCTAGGCTACTTCCGCGCGAGGTACCAGTCGGCGTCCATCTTCGTGAAGTGGGTCCACTTCTCGGGGACCTCGGCGTCGGGGAAGATCGCCTGGACCGGGCACACCGGCACGCAGGCGCCGCAGTCGATGCAGGCCTCCGGATCGATGTAGAGCTTGGTCTCGGCCTCGAACTCGGCCTCGTCCTTCTTGGGATGGATGCAGTCGACGGGGCAAACTTCGACGCAGGCCGTGTCCTTGGTGTTCACGCACGGCTCTGCGATCACGTAGGTCATGAGCGGGCCTCCTTGAAGACGCGCCGGAATCCTAACTCTACTGGGTGGCCTCGCGCCAGAGGGCCAGGAGGCGCGCTTCGTTGCCGTTCACCGCGAGTCCCCGACGCAGCTCGGCCTGGGCCGTCTCCTTGTCTCCGCGGTTGAGGGCGGCGCGGGCGTCCTTGAGCACGCCTTCGATGAGGAGCGAGGCCTCGGCTTCCTCGGCGATCTGCTGGGCCTCCTCGTTGCGCGGCTCACGCACGAGAACGGCGCGGGCCTCGGCGAGCGCCGCCGCGTAGCGCCCGGCGGCTAGCAGCGCATCGGCGCGCTCGACACGGCCGGCGGCCGGAGCCGGGATCGGCGACGAGCTCGCGCCGACGTCGGGTCGCGGCCTCGCGAGGGTCGCCGCCGGCGCGCCCGGAAGGGTCGTCGCGGCGACGACCGGTGCCGCGGCGAGCGTCGTGGTCGGCGGCGGAGTGATGGCCGTCGTGACCGGCGGCGCCGCCGCCAGCGACACGGGCGGCGGGGGCGTCGTCCGGCGGGACACGACGACGAAGCCGATCGCCAGGAGCGCCGCGGCCACGAGGCCCGCCGCGACCGGCCACGGCGATCGGGAGTGCCGCGCGCCGTCCGCCACCGCGAGCATCGGCTCCTCGGCGGTCCCCAGCACCTTCGGCGCTTCGAACTCCGGCGCCGCCGTGCCGAGGGCGATCGTCTCGCCGGCGAAGTCGTCCACGTGGGGGACCGGAGCCGGCAGAGGCGTGGGCGCCGGCCGCGGAACGGCCGCGGTGCGTCCGGCCACCGAGATCTCCGAAGCGAGGGCCCAGTCCGCCGCGCCGCCCAGGTCCGCGAGGGCGCCGGCGAGGTCGGCCGACATGGTGCGGGCATCGGGATAGCGCGCGTCGGCCTCGCGCTGCAGCGCTCGAGCCAGGACGCCGCGCAGCCGGTCCCACTGGGAGCCCTTGGGAATGAGGCCGAGGTCGACGTCCTCGTGGGCGATCGAGTACATCAGCGACACCATCGAGTCGCCCGCATGGCCCTTCTCGCCGGTCACGAGCTCGTAGAGGATCAGGCCCACGGAGAACAGGTCGCTGCGGCCGTCGAGGTCGCCGGCCCGCACCTGCTCGGGCGACATGTAGTGGGGAGTGCCGACCACCATGCCCGCCGTCGTGACGCCGCCCGCCAGGCGTGCGACGCCGAAGTCCATGATCTTCGCCGGCCGGCGCCGCGGCAGGAAGACGTTCGAGGGCTTGATGTCGCGATGCACGATGCCGCGCTCGTGGGCGTGGCCGAGGCCCGCGAGGACCTGCAGCACGACCGGCAGCGTCGCCTTGGGATCGGGCCGAACACCGGCTTCGATCGCGCGCTGGAGGTCGAGGCCCTCGAGGAGCTCGAGAGCCATGAACGGCGAGCCCTGGTGGTCGCCGAGCTCGTAGATGGTGATGATGTTCGGGTGCTGGAGGCGGGCCGCGGCCTGGGCCTCGCGCTTGAAGCGCGCCCGGGCGTCGGCGTCGCCCCCGTGACCGGCCATCACCTTGAGCGCCACGGGCCGGTCGAGGATCTCGTCGACGCCGCGGTAGACGACGCCCATCGCCCCGCGTCCGAGCAGCTCCACCACCCGGAAGCGCCCGATCATCGGGGGCAACGGCGCCTCTCGCTTCACCTCCCGATGATAACCGGCGCGCTAGCGGCCGGCGGCGATCCGGGTCATCGACAGGCACACGGCCCGCGGCACGCGGTAGGGCTCGCCGACCTGGGTGAGCCTGCCCGTCGCCTTCGCGATCCGGAAGACCACGACGTTGCCGGAGTCGCGGTTCGCGACGAGCAGGTACGTCCCGGTGGGATCGATCGCAAAGTGCCGCGGGTGCTTGCCCTGGGTCGGCTGATGGCCGACGAGCGTCAGCTTTCCGGTCGCGGCGTCGATCGCGAAGATCGCGAGGCTGTCGTGGCCGCGGTTGGAGCCGTAGAGGAAGCGTCCGTCCGCGGAGACGGCCACCTCGGCCGTGTAGCTCTTGCCCGTGAAGCCCGCGGGAAGCGTCGAGACGGTCTGGGTCGCCTTGAAGGCGCCGCTCGCGGCGTCGAAGTCGAGGGCCGTGAGCGTCGAGTCGAGCTCGCTGATCACGTAGGCGTGGCGCCCGTCGGGATGGAACGTGAAGTGGCGCGGTCCCGCGCCGGCCTTGAGCGAGAGCGTCGCGGCGCTCGTGAGGGCGCCCTTCGCGGCGTCGAAGTCGTAGCTGAACAGCGTGTCGAGCCCGAGGTCGGCGACGATCAGGTGGCGATTCGAGGCGTCGAGATCGACCGAGTGGGCGTGGGGCCCGGCATCGGCGTCGACCGCGTTCTTCGGCATCGGGTGTTGCACCAGGGCGGATGCGGCTCCGAGACGGCCGTCGCCGGCGATCGGGAACACCGAGACGTTGCCGCCCCAGTAGTTCGCGACGAAGGCGTGCCGGCCCTTCGCATCGAGGGTCAGGTGGCAGGGAGCGGGCCCGCCCGAGGGCAGCGTGTTGAGCCACGTCAGGGCTCCGGTCGCCGTGTCGACGGCGTAGGCGCTGACGCCGCCCGGGGCGTCGGTCCGCGCGTCGCCCGTCTCCACTACTGAATAAAGATGCGAGCCGTCCGGGCTCAGGGTCACCCAGGAGGGCTGCTTGGCCGGCGTCGGAGCGCCTTCCTCCGCGAGTGCGCCGGTCGCGAGGTCGAGGCGCAGGCGGTAGATGCCCTTGCTGTCGGTGTCCGTGTACGTGCCGACGTAGACCCGCACCGCGCCAGCGGCCGGAGCCGGCTCGGCCCGGACGAGACCGGCGGCGGCGACGAGGGGAAGCAGGAGCGACAGGGCGAGTTTCTTCACGGCGCGCATTCTGCCACGTCCCGACGTGCATGAAACCCTCCGAGGCCGCACAATCTCGGCCGTGAGTTCCCGCCCCGGAACGATTCCCCTCGAGGCGCAGAGCGGCCTCGATCCCTGGAAGCGCGCGGAGCTGCCGGCGCCGCCCGACACGCGCGGGCTGCGCATCCTCGGCATCGTGGGTCCGGGGGCGATCGTGCTGGGGGCGTCGATCGGCAGTGGCGAGTGGCTCGTCGGCCCCTCGACCGTCGTCAAGTACGGCCTGTCGCTGCTCTGGGTCACGGCGCTGGCCGTGACGTTCCAGACGATCTTCAACACCGAGGTCGTGCGCTACACGCTCTACACCGGCGAGCCCGCCTTCACCGGCTTCATGCGCACGTGGCCCGGGTCGCGGTTCTGGGCGTGGGTCTACGCGTGCCTGTACTTCCTCCAGAACGGCTGGCCTGGCTGGGCAGGCGCCTCCGCGGGCGCCGTGTTCTTCCTCTGCTTCGCACGGCCCGCGACGGCGGCCGACGCCGGAACGATCTACGCGATCGGTGTCGTCGCCTATCTGCTGTGCGTCGCGATCCTGCTCCTGGGTGGTCGCCGCATCGAGCGCACCATGGAGCTCCTCAACTGGGCTCTCGTCATCGGCATCCTGGGTACCCTGACGTTCCTGTGCCTGCGCTTCGCGCCGCCGTCGCGCTGGCTCGCGGCGCTCACGGGCTTCGCCGCCTTCGACATGCCCTCCGGCCAGTTCCGCCTGCTGCCGCCGGGAGCCGACTGGTTCCTGATCGGAGCGTTCGCGGCGTACTCGGGATGCGGCGGCGTCACGAACATCACGCTCTCGAACTGGGCTCGCGACAAGGGCTACGGCATGGGCCAGGTCGTCGGCTACATCCCGACCCTCGTCGCCGGGCACAAGGTTCCTCTCGCTCACACGGGCAGCGTGTTCGAGCCCGATGCCGCGGCCCTCGAGCGCTGGCGCGGCTGGTGGCGCATCGTGCGGGCCGACCAGTGGGGTATTTTCTTTCCGGGAGCGCTGCTCGGCATGGCGCTCCCGGCCATCCTCTACACGGCCTCGATCCCGTCGGGCACGGACCTGCGCGGCCTGGCGATCGCCTCGGAGCTGGCCCGCGCCCTGGCCGAGCGCGGCGGCCGGCTCCTGCCCCTCGTGCTCGCGGTGCTGAGCGTGTGGATCCTGTTCAAGGCCCAGCTCGACATCATGGAGGCGACGGTGCGCTCCCTGACCGACATCCTCTGGAGCGCGAGCCCCCGGGTGCGCCACTGGCGCGGCGGCGACGTGCGCGCGGTGTACTTCACGGTCCTCGCGACCCTCGTGACGTGGGGCCTGTTCGCCATGACCCTGACCCAGCCGATCGTGCTGCTGCAGCTCGCCGCGAACGTCGCCGGCTGCGTCATGGTGCTGGGCGCCCTCCACATCCGCCACGTGAACGCGACGCTGCTGCCGCCCGCCCTCAGGCCCTCGGCCCTGCGCCAGGCGGCCCTCGTCGCCATGGCCCTCTTTTACGGCGTGTTCGTCTGGCTCTGGCTGATGGGCGGCTTCATGCCCGATCCGGCCAAGGGCTTCCTCTTCGTCCTGTTCCGCTGAGGCTCGCTCCCCCCTTGCCGAGCCTGCGCGCCTCGCGATAGTAGGATGACGGCATGGAGTGGGTCCGCGGTTGAAGACCTCGGTGCTGGACCGCATCGGCAACACGCCCCTGCTCCGTCTCGAGCTGCCGGGCCTGACGCGCCGGGTCGAAGTGTGGGGCAAGTGCGAATGGCACAACCCCGGCGGTTCCGTGAAGGACCGCACGGCCCTCTCCCTCGTGAACGAAGGCGAGCGCTCCGGCGCCCTGTATCGAGGCAAGACGATCCTCGACTCGTCGTCGGGGAACACGGCCGTAGGCCTCGCCCTCGTGGGACAGGCGAAGGGCCATCCCGTCGAGCTGCTCATGCCCGAGAGCGCCGCTGAACACCGCAAGGAGCGCTGCCGCGCGTACGGCGCCACCCTCACCTTCACCGACGCGTTCGCGGGCTCCGACGGAGCCATCCTCGAAGTGCGGCGCAAGGTGGCGGCCGAGCCGGAGCGCTACTTCTACGCGGACCAGTACCGCAATCCCGCGAACCCCCTGGCGCACTATCGCACCACGGGGCCCGAGATCTGGGAGCAGACGGGCGGCCGCGTCACGCATTTCGTCGCGGGCCTCGGGACCTCCGGCACGGTGATGGGCACGGGCCGCTTCCTGCGCGAGCGCAACCCCGCGGTGCGCGTGTGCGCGGTCGAGCCCGACGAGCCGTTGCACGGGCTCGAGGGCCTCAAGCACATGGCCTCGGCGATCGTGCCGGAGATCTACGACCCGCGCGGCCACGACGAGCTCCTGACGATCGCGACCGAGGCCGCCTACGCCGAGCGCGAGAGCACACGGGCGCGCTCGGGCCTCGTCGTCGGCCATTCCGCGGCGGCGGCGATCGTGGCGGCCGGGCGCATCGCCCGGACGCTGACCGAGGGCGTGATCGTCGTCCTGTTGCCCGACCAGGGCGGCCACGAGGAGGGGCGCGCGTGAGGATCCCCCGACAGGAAGCCGACGCCATGGTCGCGCGCGCCCTCGAGGGCTACCCCTTCGAGGTCTGCGGCGTGTTCCTCGGCCGGGGCGGCGACGTGCGGCGTGCCGTCGGCGTCGCGAACCGTGAGACCGAGCGGCCGCGCGTGCGCTATCAGATCGCCCCCGCGGATCTCATCCGTCTCCAGCGCGAGGGCGAGGCCGAAGGCCTGGAGATCGTGGGCTACTATCATTCCCATCCGGATCATCCCGCGCGGCCCTCGGAGACCGACCGGAGCGTGGCCGCGGGCGGGTTGTCCGACGGGGTATTCCACGTCGTGATCGGCGTCGAGCAGGGGATCCGGGGCACGCCCACGGCGTGGGTCTTCCGCGACGCGGATCAGGCGTTCCATGCCGAGCCGCTCGAGATCGAATAGGAGAAGAGAGTCCATGGCGATTCGCGTCCAGGTTCCCGCGCCGTTGCGCTCGTTGACCGGTGGTGCCGCCGAGGTGAGCGTCGAGGCGAGCGACGTCGCGGGTCTCGTCGACGCCCTCGAGGCCTCCCACAAGGGCCTGCGCGATCGCCTGTACGACGCGAGCGGCGAGCTGCGCAGCTACGTGCGGGTGTTCGTGAACGAGGAGGACGTGCGCTTCCTGGGCGGCAAGGCGGCGCCGCTCAAGGCCGGTGACGTGGTCGCCATCGTGCCGGCGATCGCCGGCGGCCTCTAGTTCAGCGAGCGGGCTTCCGCGTGTACAGCAAGTCGTAGGCGACGCTCCACGTCTTGCCGCCGTCGGTCGAGTTCTCGCCGAGCTGGCGCACCGTGCCCTTCTGATCGAAGAAGGTCATCTTCTGCTGCGTCTTCGTGAGCTTCCCGTCGGGTCCCGGGATGAGGCTCTCGGCCAGATAGGCCATGGTGCCGTCAACGAAGCGGCCGTGGTACTCGGTGAGCGTCCCGCTCGAGTCCACCCAGGTCTGCCGCCACTCCTTCGTGGTGCTGTCCCAGATGTTGAAGCTCTTGCCCGTGACGCCTTGCGAGCCCGTCCAGTTCTCGTAGATGACGCAGTCGCCGAGCATGCGTTCCACGTGGCTCTCGCCCGCGAGCGCGCCGCTCGACGTCACGTCCCAGTCTCCGATCCAGAAGTCGAACTGCCGGTGCTCGGGCGCGTACGCGCACGGCCGCGCGTTGCGGTCGGCCGCCTCGCGGACCGCGGCGAAGCGCTTGTCGGCGCGGAGCGGCGCGAAGTCGGCCTCGGTATCGAGCATGGAGACCTGGCCGAAGCCCCCGGCCGTGGCCTTGGTGAGCAGCGCGAGCGCGGCCTCCGTGTCGCCGGCACGCGCCAGGGCCCGGGCGGACCAGGCCTGCATCAAGGGTGGCGGAAACCCCAGGCTCGCGGCCGTCTCGAAGCGCGGCACCGCGTCCTTCGCGCGACCGAGAGCCAGCAGCGAGGCGCCGTGGCGAAACGCGTACATCGGGTTCTTCGGGGACTGGCTCGCGAGGGCCGCGTACGCGTCGGCCGCGCCCTTCCAGTCCTTCGCTTGATAGAGGCGATTCGCCTCGGAGGCATCCTCGGCACGGGCCGGCACACCCAACGTCATGAGACACACCACGATACCGAGACCGCCGATCCAGCGCTGCATGAGTCCTCCTGAAGGCTCTTGTGGGTCACCGCTGGGGAGACTACGCCCGTGGCCGGGGCGGGACCATGAGCGCGGGGTGAGCGGTGGGTGAGGTGGGACCGTTGACGCGCCCCGTGGGCATCCCGTAGCGTGGGCGGGACGAACGGCTGGAGAGGGTTTGAATGCGGGCAGTGGTGCAGCGGGTCAGGGAAGCGTCGGTCACGGTCGACGGCGTCGTCGTGGGGCGCATCGGCGCCGGGCTCCTGGTGCTCCTGGGAGTGGGCCAGGGCGACGCCCAGGCGGACGTCGAATACATCGCGGACAAGACGGCGAACCTGCGCATCTTCGAGGACGACGGGGGCCACATGAACCGTTCGGTCCGGGACGTGTCCGGCGCCGTGCTCGTCGTTTCCCAGTTCACGCTCTACGGCGATGCGCGCAACGGCCGCCGGCCCGGGTTCTCCTCGGCCGCGCCGCCGGAGGACGCCAATCGCCTGTACGAGGCCGTCGTCACGCGGCTGCGCGAGAGCGGTCTGCCCGTGGAAACCGGCAGCTTTCGCACGATGATGGACGTGGCCCTCGTGAACCATGGACCCGTCACGCTCCTGCTGGACAGCCGCAAGAATTTTTGACCATGACACGCGTTTGGTCTTGACAGTCCTTCATTCTGTCATCTAGTCTATCACTTCGATAGGCATAGATATGAAAATTTCGCATCGGGGTCTCTACGCGCTCAAAGCGCTCGTTCACCTGGCCGCGGCCTACGAGCGCGGCCTCGTCAAGATCCACGAGATCGCCGAGCAGGAGGAGATCCCGGAGAAGTTCCTCGAGGGCATCCTCGTGACGCTCAAGAACGCGCGCGTCGTGAGCAGCCAGCGCGGCCGGGAGGGCGGCTACCGCCTGCGCCGGCCTCCCGAGGAAATCGTCATGGGGGAAGTGGTCCGCATCGTGGACGGGCCGCTCGCGCCTTTCGGCGACGCCGTCGAGCTCCAGCATCGCATCCGCACCGAACCCCGGCAGGCCGGCCTGTTCCAGGTGTTCCTGGACGTGCGCAACGCGGCCTCCGCGATCCTCGACAAGACCACACTCGCCGACCTCGTCCAGCGCAACGCCCGTGTGCTGGCAGGTCGGGCCGTCAAGGGAGGGGCCTGACGTCCGGCCGCGCTCGCTTCAATGTCTATTACCCCGCTAGAGGTTAAAGACACTACGCCCGGCGAACCCCAGCCGGGGGAGAAGCGCGTCCTCGCCGCGCTGCGTGGCCTCCGCTTCGGCTCGGTCGAAGTGGTGGTCCACGACGGCCGCATCGTGCAGATCGAACGCCGCGAAAAGGTTCGCCTCGAAGACGCGGACCGCCGCTCGCCGGGCGACCGGAAGCGGGAACCGAACCACAACGGCCGGGCTGACCGGATCTCCGGAGGCGCCGTCCCGGAGACAGAAGAATGAAGACGTACACGACGTGGCTTGGCGCCGTTGCGGTCGGCTTCCTGCTGGCCAGCGGCACCGCCGGGGCTCAGGGCAAGCCAAAGGAAGAGGCGCCGAAGCCCGCGGGCGTCAAGGTCGCCGCCGGCTCGGACGGCTTCGCGTTCCAGTCCGAGAGCGGCGACTTCAAGGTCCAGATCCGTGGTCTCGTCCAGGCCGACGCCCGCTTCTACGCCTCGGACAAGGGCAAGCTGGGGACCGACACGTTCCTGCTCCGGCGCGCGCGGCCCATCGTCACCGGCTCGGCCGGCAAGTACTTCGAGTTCAACCTCACCCCCGACTTCGGCGGCGGCCAGGCCGTGATCCAGGACGCCTACGCGGACATCAAGTTCAACGCGGCCGCGCGCCTGCGCGCCGGCAAGTTCAAGCCGCCGATCGGCCTCGAGCATCTCCAGTCCGACCCGATCCTGCCCTTCGTGGAGCGCGCACTCGCCGCGAGCCTCGTCCCGAACCGCGACGTCGGGCTCCAGCTCTCGGGCGACCTGGGCGGCGGCGTCGTCTCCTACGCCGTGGGCGTCTTCAACGGCACGGCGGACGGGGGCAGCGTCGATCTCGACGTGAACGACGGCAAGGACGCGGTGGGCCGCTTGCTGTTCACGCCGTTCAAGAAGGGCCAGTCCCCCGCGAGCGGCCTGAGCTTCGGGATCGCGGGCTCGTCTGGCAAGCAGTCGGGCGCCCCGTCCGCGTATCGCACCGGCGGCCAGCTCTCGTTCTTCAGCTACGCCACGGGCGTCGTGGCCGAGGGCGATCGCAGCCGCCTCGCGCCTGAGCTCTCGTTCTTCCACGGGCCGGTCGCGATCATCGCGGAGTACGCCCGCTCGAAGGCCGGGATCAAGAAGACCGCCACCTCCGAGCGCCACTCGATCGAGGCCAGGGGCTGGCAGGCGACGGCGGGCTTCTTCCTCACGGGCGACACCGCGTCCTTCTCGAGCGTCAAGGTCAAGAAGCCCTTCGATCCGTCGAAGGGCCAGTGGGGCGGCTTCGAGCTCGTGGCCCGCGTCAACGCCCTCGAGATCGACGACGACGCCTTCAGCCTGGGCCTCTCGGACATCACGAAGTCCGCGCGCAAGGCGACCGCCTGGGGCGTCGGATTCAACTGGTACGTCAACAACAACATCCGCCAGGCCATCTCGTACGAGCGGACCAGCTTCGATGGCGGCGCCGCCACGGGCGACCGGCCCGACGAGAACGCCCTCTTCATTCGCACCCAGCTTTCCTTCTAAGGCTCGAAAGGAACCAAGGACCATGAATTCGAATCGCAAGGCTTTCCTGGCCGTCGCGCTCGCCGTCGGCCTCGCACGCTCGGCATACGCCGCGGACGCCACGCTCCTCAACGTCTCCTACGATCCCACCCGCGAGCTCTACTCGGAGTACAACGCCGCGTTCGCGAGGTACTGGCAGGGCAAGACCGGCAAGACCGTGGAGATCCAGCAGTCCCACGGCGGCTCGGGCAAGCAGGCCCGCGCCGTGATCGACGGACTCGAAGCCGACGTCCTGACCCTCGCCCTCGCCTACGACGTCGACGAGGTCGGCAAGAGCGGCCTGTTCGCCGCCGACTGGCAGAAGAAGCTCCCGAACAACAGCGCGCCCTACACCTCGACCATCGTGTTCCTCGTGCGCAAGGGCAACCCGAAGGGCATCAAGGACTGGAACGACCTCGTGAAGCCGGGCACCTCGGTCGTCACGCCCAACCCGAAGACCTCGGGCGGCGCTCGCTGGAACTATCTCGCGGCCTGGGGCTACGCGCTGCGTCAGCCCGGCGGCAACGAGCAGAAGGCCCGCGCGTTCGTCACGGCGCTCTTCAAGAACGTGCCGGTGCTGGACTCCGGCGCCCGCGGCTCGACGAACACGTTCGTGCAGCGCGGCATCGGCGACGTGCTGCTCGCGTGGGAGAACGAGGCCTACCTGTCGGTCAACGAGCTCGGCCCCGACAAGGTCGAGATCGTGACGCCGTCGGTGAGCATCCTGGCCGAGCCGCCCGTGGCGGTCGTGGACAAGGTCGTCGACAAGAAGGGCACGCGCGCCGTGGCCCAGGCCTACCTCGAGTACCTGTACTCGCCCGAGGGCCAGGAGATCGCGGCCAGGCACTACTACCGCCCGCGCCTCGCGGCCGTGGCCCAGAAGTACGCGGGCCGCTTCGGCAAGGCGCCGCTGTTCACCATCGACGAGGTGTTCGGCGGCTGGGCGAAGGCCCAGAAGGCGCACTTCGACGACGGGGGAGTCTTCGACCAGATCTATCAGCCCTCGAAGTAAACGGAGAATCCGCAGGCTCTCGCGCCCGGCGGGCCTCGCGAAGCCTGCCGGGCCTCTTGTGTGTTGAGTGAGGTCACGGTCTTGTCCAGCGTCGTCCTGAAACGTCACAGCGTCCTCCCCGGCTTCGGGCTCACCGTGGGTTACACGCTGCTCTACCTGAGCCTCATCGTCCTGCTGCCGCTCTCGACCCTCGCGTTCAAGAGCAGCTCCCTGGGCTTCGACGCGTTCTGGACCACGGTCAGCTCGGCGCGCGTCGTCGCGTCCTACAAGCTGACGTTCGGCGCGTCGCTGGCTGCGGCCACGATCAACGCCTTCTTCGGCTTGATCGTCGCCTGGGTGCTCGCGCGCTACACCTTCCCCGGGCGCCGCCTCGTCGACGCCATCGTGGACCTGCCCTTCGCGCTGCCCACGGCCGTTGCGGGCATCGCGCTCACCACCCTGTACTCGGAGAACGGCTGGCTGGGCGCGCCCCTCGCGAGGATGGGCGTCAAGGTGGCGTTCACGCCCCTGGGCATCACCCTGGCCCTGACCTTCATCGGCCTGCCCTTCGTGGTGCGCACGCTGCAGCCCGTCATCGACGAGCTCGATCCCGAGCTCGAGGAGGCCGCGGCCAGCCTCGGCGCCTCGCGGGCCCAGACGCTGTTCCGCGTCGTGCTCCCGGCGCTGCTGCCGGCCTGGCTCACGGGCTTCGCCCTCGCCTTCGCGCGCTGCCTCGGCGAGTACGGCTCCGTCGTCTTCATCGCCGGCAACATGCCCATGCGCACCGAGATCACGCCGCTCCTGATCATCACGAAGCTCGAGCAGTACGACTATCCGGGCGCAACGGCCATCGCGGTGGTGATGCTCGTGGCGTCGTTCGTGCTGCTGCTCGGCATCAACCTCCTGCAGTCCTGGAGCGGCCGGAGGCTCGCGGCATGAAGCGGCGTGTGCTGACGGAGCCGAAGCCCGTGCGCGTGGCCCTGATCCTCGTGTCCCTCGCGTTCCTCGCCGTGTCCCTCGTGCTGCCCCTGGCGCTGGTGTTCGTCGAGGCCTTCTCCAAGGGTGCTGCCGCCTACGCCGCGGCGATCCGCGAGCCCATGGCCCTGTCGGCCCTGAGGCTCACGCTGCTGACGGCCGCGATCGCGGTGCCGGCGAACCTGGTCTTCGGTCTCGCCGCATCGTGGGCCATCGCGAAGTTCGACTTCTGGGGCAAGAACGCCCTCATCACCCTCATCGACCTGCCGTTCGCCGTCTCGCCCGTGATCTCCGGGATGATCTTCATCCTGCTGTTCGGGCGACTCGGGACGTTCGGGCCGTTCCTCCAGGGCCACGACATCAAGATCGTCTTCGCGATTCCCGGCATCGTGCTCGCCACGGTCTTCGTGACGTTCCCCTTCGTGGCCCGCGAGCTCATCCCTGTGATGCAGGCGAGCGGGTCCGAGGAGGAGGAGGCGGCCCGCGTGCTGGGCGCCAGCGGCTGGCAGCTGTTCTGGCGCGTCACGCTGCCCAACGTGAAGTGGGGGCTGCTCTACGGCGTGATCCTGTGCAACGCCCGGGCGATGGGCGAGTTCGGCGCGGTCTCCGTCGTGTCCGGCCACATCCGCGGCAAGACCAACACGCTGCCGCTCCACGTCGAGATCCTCTACAACGAATACCAGTTCCAGGCCGCCTTCGCGGCCGCGTCGCTCCTGGCGTTCCTGGCCCTCGTCACGCTGCTGGCCAAGAGCTTCATCGAGTGGCAGACCGGCCGGCGCGCGAGCGCCGGCTCCGTGGAGAACGAAGCATGAGCATCGAAGCCCGCAACGTCACGAAGCGATTCGGCAGCTTCGTGGCCGTCGACGACGTGAGCCTCGTGTTTCCCGGGGGCGAGCTGACGGCGCTGCTCGGCCCGTCGGGCTCCGGCAAGACCAGCCTGCTGCGCATCATCGCAGGCCTCGAGCGCGCGGACGCCGGCCAGGTCCTCTTCGAGGGCGAGGACGCCACCGGGCGCGACGTGCGCCAGCGCGGCGTCGGCTTCGTGTTCCAGCACTACGCCCTGTTCCGGCACATGACGGTCTTCGACAACATCGCGTTCGGCCTGCGCGTGCGGCCGCGGGCACGCCGTCCCGGCGCCCCCGAGATCCGCGCGAAGGTCATGGACCTCTTGAAGCTGGTCCAGCTCGACTGGCTCGCGAACCGCTACCCGAGCGAGCTCTCGGGCGGACAGCGCCAGCGCGTGGCGCTCGCGCGCGCCCTGGCCGTCGAGCCCAAGCTTCTCCTGCTCGACGAGCCCTTCGGGTCCCTCGACGCCAAGGTGCGCCTCGAGCTGCGGCGCTGGCTGCGCCGGCTCCACGACGAGATCAAGCTGACGAGCGTGTTCGTGACCCACGACCAGGAGGAGGCCCTCGAGGTGTCCGACCGTGTCGTCGTGATGAACAAGGGCCACGTCGAACAGGTCGGCTCGCCGCAGGAGGTCTTCGACCAGCCGAAGACCTCCTTCGTCATGAATTTCCTCGGCCAGGTGAACGCCGTGAAGGGCGGCTACGTGCGGCCCCACGAGTTCGAGCTGGCGCGCTCGGCCGACGCGCCCGAGGGCTCGTGGGCCGAGGTCCGCCACATCCACATGGCGGGCGCCGTCGTGAAGCTCGAGCTCGTCGACGAGGCGAAGAACGTGCTGCTCGTCGAGATGAGCCGCGACCGCGCCGACGCCCTCGCGCCCCGGGTCGGCGAGCGGCTGTTCGCGTGGCCGCGGCGGCTGCGGAGCTTCGAGGCCGCGACCGTCTAGCCCAGGGCCTGGGCCAGGTCGTCGATCAGATCTGCCTCGTTCTCGAGGCCGATCGACGCGCGCAGCAGCGTGTCGGGCGTCGTGGACGTCGGGCCTTCGCTCGAGCGCCGGTGCTCGATCAGGCTCTCGGTGCCCCCGAGGCTCGTGGCCACGGTGAACACCTTCAGGCGCGAGACGACGTCGACCGCGGCCGCGCGGCCGCCGCGGACGCGGAACGACAGCATCCCGCCGAAGGCGCTCATCTGCCGCCGCGCCAGGGCGTGACCCGGGTCGGACGCGAGGCCCGGATAGTGGACGGCCTCGACGTTCGCATGCCCTTCGAGGGCCCGCGCGACGGCGAGGGCGTTCGCGGCATGGCGATCGACACGGCAGGCGAGGGTGCGCAGGCCGCGCAACACCAGCCAGGAGGCGAAGGGAGCCGCGACGCCCCCCAGCACCTTGCGGACGTGGAACGCCTCGTCGACCCAGGGGCCGCCCTTGCGGAACACGAGGGCGCCGCCGTGGACGTCGCCGTGGCCCCCGATGAATTTCGTGGTCGAGTGCATCACGCAGTCGGCGCCGAGCTCGAGGGGCCGCTGCAGCACCGGCGTCGCGAAGGTGTTGTCGACGATCAGCGACGCGCCGCCGCCATGGGCGATGTCGGCGAGGGCTGCGATGTCCGCGATCTTCATGAGCGGGTTGGAGGGCGATTCGACGAACAGGAGCTTCGTCTCCTTCCGCATCGCGCGCGCCACCGCGTCGAGGTCCGTCACGTCCACGAGGCTCGACGTGCCGCCCCAGCGCGGCAGGAACTCCGTCGCGATCGTGCGCACGTCGTAGTAGCCGTCGTCGGCCACGATGACGTGGGAGCCCGGCGGCAGCGCCTGCATCGCCGTGGCCGCCGCGGCCAGGCCCGACGCGAACGCGAGGGCCACCTCGCCCGACTCCACCGCCGCGAGGGCGGTCTCGAGCCGGGCCTGGGTCGGGTTGCTCTCGCGGATGTAGTAGTGGTCGTGGATCCGCTCGGACTCCGGGCCGTGGACGAACGTCGTCGACAGGTGGATCGGGGGCGCGACGGCCCCCGTATCGGGGTCGGGCTCGGCCCCGGCGTGGACTGCGATCGTCTCGAAGCGCTTCACCATGTGTCGCTCCCGGTGGGCGGAGGCCAGATCCCGAGCATCCGCCGCACGAAGGCCACCTGGCCGAGGTGGTAGCTGTTGTGGACGACCGTCTGGTGCAGCACCTCGCGCACGGTCGAGCCCTGGTTCGCGTAGTTCTCGGTGTCGACGCTCGCCACCGTGCGCTCGAGCGCCGCCGGGTCGCGGCTCAAGGCCGCCATCTCGTCGAGCAGGACGCGGTAGCGGCCGAGCGTCGCGTCCCATTCGCCGGCTCGCGGCACGGCACCTGCCGGCCAGCTCTCCGCGGCATGCTCGGGATAGACCGGCGCCTGGCCGGCCATGCGCCGCAGCTCGTAGTCGATCCAGTAGTTGATGTGGGCCACGAGCTGGAAGATCGAGTTCGGCGCGCCTGCGGGCAGGGCGCCCGCGAGCTCGCTGCTCACGCCTTCGACGATCGCGCGGGCGTCGGTGTGAGCGCCGCCGCCGTAGATGAGCTCCGTCAGCACCGGTTCGTTCACCGGGGCAGTATATTCGCGGGATGACGAGACAGAACTTCGCTACCGGCACTCCCTGGGAGCCCATCGTGGGCTACTCGCGCGCCGTGCGCGTGGGCAACGTCGTGCACGTGGCCGGCACGACCGCCACCGCCGAGGACGGGACGATCGTGGGTATCGGGGATGCCTACGCCCAGGCCATCCAGGTCCTGAAGAACATCGACAGCGCCTTGAAGCGCGCCGGAGCCCGGCTCGAGGACGTGGTCCGGACCCGCATGTTCGTCGTGAACATCGCGGCCGACTGGGAGAAGGTGGGCCGGGCCCACGGCGAGTACTTCAGCGCCATCCGGCCCGTCACGAGCATGCTCGAAGTCAAGGGTTTGATCTCGCCGGAGATCCTCGTGGAGATCGAGGCCGAGGCGATCGTCGTCTCCGACTAGGTCCGCCCCGAAGTCGCTGACGGCAGAGCGCTTCGCCGCCTATCGACTGCCGAGGTAGATTCCACCGCGCGTCCATGGAGTTGGGCGTCGCGGCCGCCCTACATTCGGCGCGACATGGCAACACTCTGCGCCAACCCCTGGGCGCGCCTCAGGTCTCCCTTCGACGTCGCCGCCGGAGTCCTGGGGGGCCGATTGACGGCCCCGATCCTCTGGACCTTGTTCTGGGGTGGTAAACGGTTCTTCCAGATCCTCCGGGATCTGCAGCAGGTCCCCCGTCGCACGCTGGCGGAACGCCTCCTCGAGCTCGAGAACGTCGGGCTCGTCGAGCGCCGCTTCGGACGTCTCGACAAGGACGGCGTCGAGTACGCGCTGACCGAGCTGGGTGAGTCGCTGAAGCCCATCCTCGCGGGCATGTACCACTGGGGACTGACGACGGCGGTTCGGGCCGATGCGGCCCGCCTCTTGACCGCCTGTGAACCGACCCGAGGTCCGAGAGCCGAGCACACCCGGCCCGACGAGGCTTGCGCCTCGCTCGAGGCTGCTGGCCGGGTCCCGTCGCCGTTCCCGGTGATCGAGACCCACGACTGACGTTCCTTTCGATCGGAGCAGTGCTCATGACCAAGAGATTCGGGCCCATCCTGGCCCTGTTGCTGGCCCTCGCGCCGGCGGCCTTCGCGCAGTCGACAGGCAACATCTACGGCGCCGTCAACGACGAACAGGGCGCCACCATGCCCGGCGCCAGCATCACGCTCTCGGGCGAGAACATCGCCACCCGCAGCGTCGTCAGCGGTACTCAGGGCGAGTTCCGTTTCATCGGCCTCGATCCCGGTACGTACCGTCTCGCCGTCGCCCTCGCCGGCTTCGGCACCGTCAACCGCGACATCGTGGTGAACGCCGGCAGCAGCGTCACGCTGTCCTTCCCGCTCAAGGTGGCGACGGTCCAGGAGACCGTCACCGTCACCGCCGAGACCCCGGTCCTCGATCCCAAGAAGACCGGGACCTCGACGACGCTCTCGCGCGAGGAGCTCGCGCAGATTCCCAACTCCCGCGACCCCTGGGCCGTGCTGCGCACCGTTCCCGGCGTGCTCGTGGACCGCGTCAACACGGCCGGCACCGAGAGCGGCCAGCAGTCGGGCTTCGTGGGCAAGGGCTCGGTGCAGCAGGACGCCATGTGGACGCTGGACGGCGTCACGATCAGCGACCCCGGCGCCGCGGGCTCGAGCCCGACCTACTTCGACTTCGACGCCTTCGACGAGGTGAACGTCACGACGGGCGGCGCCGACGTGCGCGTCGCCTCGGGCGGCGTCGGCCTCAACCTGATCACGAAGCGCGGCACGAACGCGTTCCACGGCGGAATCTCGGGCTTCTTCGCCCACGACAAGCTGCAGTCGTCCAACCTGCCCGAGGAGCTCGAGGGCGATGCGCGCCTCCTGGGCGGCGACAAGGCCGACCACGCCGACCAGATCTCCGACTACGGCTTCGACCTCGGCGGCCCGGTCATCAAGGACAAGATGTGGTTCTGGGGCTCTTACGGGAAGCAGGACCTGCGCATCCGCCGCCTCAACCAGGTCCCCGACAAGACGCTCCTCAAGAGCCTGTCCGCGAAGCTCAACTGGCAGGTCGCGGAGAACAACACGTTCTCGGTCTACTACTTCAACGGCGCCAAGGAGAAGTTCGGCCGGCCCGCGTCGGCGCTGTCCGAGGACGCCTCCCACAGCCGCGACCAGGGCAACGCCTATCCCGGCTGGCTCCACGGCTTCGTGAAGGTCGAGGACAACCACGTGCTGAGCTCGAACTTCATGATGAACCTCAAGTACGCGTACTACGGCTCGGGCTTCAGCCTCGTGCCCCAGGGCGGGACCGACGGCGACGAGTTCCTCGACTCGGTCGCGGGCGTCGCCCGCGGCTCCTCGAACTTCTACCAGTCCCTGCGGCCGCAGCACACGGCCAACGCCGACTTCAGCTACTTCCGCGGCAAGCACGAGTTCAAGTTCGGCTTCGGGTACCGCCAGGCCTCGGTCAGCAGCACCACGGCTCCCTCGGGCAGCAAGGTGTCGGCCCAGGTGTCCCCGGTGCTCGGCCGCATCGCCGTCGTGCAGCGCGACCAGGTCACGGCCTACAGCGGCAAGTACCTGAGCGGCTACGTGGGCGACACGTTCACGACCGATCGCCTGACCCTGAACCTAGGCGTGCGCTACGACCGGCAGACCGCGAGCAACAAGCCCACGACGGCGATCGCCAACCCGCTGTTCCCGGGCGTGCTCCCGGATCTGACCTATGACGGCAACGGCACGGGCATCGAGTGGAGCGACTTCTCGCCGCGCGGCTCGATCACCTACGCCCTCGACGAGGGCCGCAAGACCCTCGTGCGCGCCTCCGTGGCGCGCTTCGCCGGCCAGCTCGCGTTCTCCGACGCCTCCATGGACAACCCCATCGGCGGCATCGGCTCGCGCACCTACGGCTGGAGCGACCTGAACGGCGACAACTTCGTGCAGGGCGGCGAGGTGGACCTGTCGGAGGAGCTGGCGCTGCCGGTCAACGCCGAGCTGTTCTCGGTCAACCGCATCGACCCCGACTACAAGGCCACCCACGACACGGAGTTCATCGTCGGCCTGGATCGTGAGCTGGCGCCCAACTTCGCGCTCTCCCTCGCGTACACCTACCGCAAGTCCACGAACCAGATCTACGCGCCGTTCATCGGCCTCTCCAGCAGCGACTGGGTGCCGATCGCCCCGACGTCCGCGAACGGCTACACCGCGACCGGCTTCGACCTGACGCCCGAGGCCTACGCGCGCCTCCAGGCCAACGACTTCGGACGCATCCTCAAGAACCGTCCCGGCTACTCGCGCAGCTTCAAGGGCGCCGAGGCCACGCTGCTCAAGCGCCTCTCCAACAAGTGGATGGCGCGCGCGTCGTTCTCGTACAACGACTGGCAGCAGCACTACGACGGCACCGAGGGCCTCTTCAATCCGAACGCCGCGGTCTACGACAGCTACGGGCTCTCGCCCGTGGGCCAGACGATCGCCTCGGACACGGGCATCGACGGCGACCAGATCGCGATCTACAGCTCGGGCTCGGGGACGTTCTACTGGGTCAACGGCAAGTGGCAGATGTCCGCCACGGCGCTCTACCAGCTCCCTGCCGGCTTCGAGGTGGCGGCGAACCTGTTCGGCCGCCAGGGCTACGCGCGGCCGATCAACCTGACCCTCGACAACACGTTCTTCGACACGGTGCTGGCCCAGGGCCGGATCGACTCCAAGCGTCTCGACAACGTGTGGAACCTCGACCTGCGCCTCAACAAGAACTTCAAGTTCGGAAGCCGCGTGGGGGCCTCGCTCATGGCCGACGTGTTCAACGTCTTCAACGCGAACACGGTGCTGCGTCGCACGGACAACGCGGACGGCCGCATCGACCGCGTGCAGCAGATCATGAACCCCCGCATCGCACGCCTCGGCCTGAAGCTGACGTTCTAGGCCGAGTCCGTTCGTCCCCCTCGTCCGCGTGGTCCCGGCGCTCCGGCGCCGGGGCCGCGCTTTTCGGCTTCCGGAGGCGGCCCATGAGACCTGCCCTCGTGCTCGCGCTGCTCGTGCTCGCGGGCTGCGCGCCGCAGCGCGCTCCGGCCCGGGGCCAGAACGTCCTCCTCGTCACGATCGACACGCTGCGCCACGACCGGCTCGGGTGCTACGGCGACGCCCAGGCCCTGACGCCGGTCCTCGACCGGCTCGCTCGATCCGCGCGCCGCTTCGAGCGCGCCTACGCCCACAACGTCGTGACGCTCCCGTCTCACTGCAACATCCTCTCGGGGCGCTATCCCGTCGCTCACGGCGTCCACGACAACGCCGGCGATCGCCTGCCGCGCGACGTCGAGACGCTCGCGACCCTCCTGAATATGGCCGGCTATCGCACCGGCGCCTTCGTCAGCGCGTTCCCCCTGGACGCGCGTTTCGGCCTCGCCCGGGGCTTCGACGAGTACGACGACCGTCTCGGCTCGAGCGAGGCCGCGTTCCGCATCGCGGAGCGACCCGGGAGCGAGACGGTGGCGGCCGCGCGCCGCTTCGTCGCCGCGAACGCGTCGCCCTGGTTCGCCTGGGTCCACGTCTACGAGCCTCACGCGCCCTACGCGCCCCCGGCCCCGCTCGCGGCACGCTTCGCGTCCGACCCGTACCGTGGGGAGGTGGCGGCGGCCGACGCGGCCCTCGCCCCGCTCCTGAACCCGATCCTCGACCAGGGCGCCGCCGCCCGCACCGTCGTCATCGTCACCGCCGACCACGGCGAGGCGCTGGGCGAGCACGGCGAGCGCACCCACGGCGTCTTCGCGTACGACGCGACGCTGCGCGTGCCGCTGCTCCTCTACGCGCCGGGCGTCGTCGCCGCGGGCGTCGACACGCGGCTCGCGCGGCACGTGGACCTGCTGCCGACCGTCGCCGACCTGCTCGGGCTCGCGACGCCCGCCGGCCTGCCGGGCCGATCCCTGCTGCGCAGCGTCCCGGCGGATCCCGACAGCTACTTCGAGGCGCTGACCGCCTCGCGCAACCGCGGCTGGGCGCCGCTCCACGGGCTCGTCGCCGGGGGCCTCAAGTACTTCGACCTTCCCGAGCGCGAGCTCTACGATCTGGCTCGCGACCCGGGCGAGACCGACAACCGGATCGCCTCCGGCGACGTGGAGCGGCTGCAGCAGCGCCTCGACCGGGAGCGGGCCGGCGAGCGCGCCGCGGAGCCGCAGGCCGAGTCGGTCGAGACGCGGGAGCGCCTGGCGAGCCTCGGCTACGTCGTGGCGCCGCGGGCGTCGAGTCCGGGCGCCCCCGACCCCAAGCGGATGATCTGGTTCGAGAGCGCACTCGACGCGGTGATCGAGCGCGAGCAGTCCGGAGACTCCCGCGGCGCGCTCGCCCTGGCGGAAGCGCTGCTCGCGCGGGCGCCGGCCACGCCGCTCGCCCTGCAGTACGCCGGCTACTTCCGCCGCGCCGACGGGGACCTCGCGGGAGCGGCGCGGGCCCTGGAGCAGGCCTTCGCCATGGCGCCCTCCGACCCCCAGATCGCGGCGCTCGCCGGCCAGTACCTCACGGAGGCGGGTCGCGCGGCTGAAGCCGCACAGCTCCTAGAGCCTCTCGCCGCGCGCGCGGACCCCGACGTCGACGTCCTCGTCGCGCGCGGCGCTGCCCTGGCCCAGTCGGGGCAGCTCGACGCGGCGCTCGGGGAGCTCGGGCGGGCGCGGGACCTCGATCCCGAGAACGCCCTGGTCGTGGCGAACCAGGGCACGGCGCATCTCCTCGCCGGCGACCGAACCACGGCGCGCGCCGCGTTCGAGGAGGCCCTTCGCCTCGAGCCCGGGCTCGCCCGCGCGGAGAACGCGCTCGCGGTGATCGCGGCCGAGTCGGGCCGGACCGACGAAGCGGCGCAGCGCTGGGAACGCGCGCTGCGCTCTCACCCCGGGGACCTGGACATGCGGCTCAACCTGGCCCGGCTCCTCCTGGGGGAGGGCAGGCTGGACGAGGCGCGTCCCCACCTGGAGCGCTTCCGGCGCGAGGCCCCGGCCGCCCTCTACGCCGCGGATCTGCGCCACGTCGACGCCTGGCTCCGATCGAAAGGCGGCGGCCATGGCCGCTGAGCGGACCCTGGCGGCGGCGGCCCTCGCCCTGGCGCTGGCCGGGTGCGACGTCGCACCGCGACCGTCTCCGCCGCCCGTCGTGCTCGTGACGATCGACACGCTGCGGGCGGACCGACTCCCGGCCTACGGTTACTCCGCCGTCTCGACGCCGGCCCTCGACGCCCTGCGCCGGGATGCGATCCAGTTCGACAACGCCTACAGCCACTGCCCGCTGACGTTGCCGTCCCACGCGTCGCTCTTCACGGGACTGCTGCCGCCCCAGCACGGCGTGCGGAGCAACATCGGGTATCGCCTCGAGCCGACGCACCGGACGATCGCCGCGGCGCTCTCGAAGCGCGGCTATGCCACCGGCGGCTTCGTGTCGTCGTACGTGCTGCGGGCCGCCACCGGGATCGCCGCCGGCTTCGACCGCTACGACGAGGTGCCGGCAGCCGCCACGACGGCGATCGGCGACGTGCAGCGGCCGGGCCGCGAGACCGTGGCGCGCGCCACCGAGTGGCTCGCGGGCGTCGGCGCCCGCCCGTTCTTCCTGTTCGTGCATCTCTACGAGCCCCACTCGCCGTACACGCCGCCGGAGCGGCTCCGCCTCCGCTACGGCGCGACGTACGACGGCGAGATCGCCGAGGCCGACGCGGCCTTCGGCGGCCTGATCGCGGCTCTCCAGGCGCGCGGGCTCTACGACGAGGCCCTGATCGTGGTCACGTCCGATCACGGCGAGGGGCTCTCGCAGCACGGGGAGGACGAGCACGGCATCCTGCTGTACCGCGAGGTCCTCCACGTGCCGCTGTTCGTGAAGCTGCCCGGCCGGGCGCGGGCCGGCGAGCGCGTCACGGCGCCGGTCGGGCTCGATCAGGTGTTTCCCACGCTCACCGCCGCCCGGGAGGCGTCGCTGCTGGGTGCGCTCCCCGAGCGTCCCATCTATTCCGAGACGTTCTATCCCCGCCTGCATCTCGGCTGGAGCGAGCTGCGGTCGCTCGTGGACGCGCGACGCCACTACATCAACGGCCCCCGTCCCGAGCTCTACGACCTCGAAGCGGATCCCGGCGAAACGAACGACGTCGCCCCCGGGGCGGGCGCGGCCGCGGCGTCGTATGGCGCGCGCCTGGCCACGATCGAGTCCCGTTTGGGCGCGCCAGGCAACGCCACGGACGAGGAACGCGAGCGGCTCGCGGCCCTGGGCTACGTGGGGACGACCGTCGCCGTCGGTCAGGACGCCGTCCTTCCGAATCCCCGCGAGCGCCTGCGTGTGCGCGACCGGATGAAGAGCGCCCTCGTCCTGTCCCGCGCCGGTATGGACGAGCGCGCCGCGGCCGCGCTCCGGGGCGTGATGGTGAGCGAGCCAGGGTTCTTCGACGCCCATGTCGAGCTGGCCGCGGTCCTCGCGCGTCTCGAGCGTCCGGCCGAGGCGCTCGCGGAGTATCGCGCCGCCGCGGCGCTCTCGCCCGTGCTGGCGGGATCCCTCGCGCTGCCGATGGCGAGGCTGGCCATCGAAACACGCGATCTCGCGGAGGCCGAGAGGCTCGTGGCCGCGGCGCGCGCAGCCCCCGGCGCGGGGCCCGAGGTCCAGGTCGTGACAGGGGAGATCCTGCTGGCGCGCGGGCGGCCACGGGAGGCCCTCGCAGTCGTGGGCCGGGACGCGCCGAAGGCGCCCGTCCCTGGCCTCGAGTTCGTGCGCGGCGACGCCCTCGCTCGCCTCGAGCGCACGGCCGAGGCGCGGCAGGCCCTCGCCGCGGAGGTCGCGGCCAATCCGGGCCACCTGCGCGCCTGGGCGAGCCTGGCGCTCGTCACGGCGCTCGAGACGCGCCAGCCCACGGACGCGTCGGCGGTGCTCGAGTCGATGTACCGCGCGAACCCGCGTCCGGCCACGGCGGCGCTCGCCGTGCGGACGCTGCGCTTCATGGGGGAAACGGCCGCAGCGGCGGCCTGGAAGGGGAGGCTCCACTAGAATGAAACCAGTGGAAGAACAGCCCGCACTCGCCGGCGCCGACGGCGTCCGGCGCGTGCGCTTCGGCATCTTCGAGATGGACTTCGCGAGCGGCGAGCTCCTGAAGGGCGGTCGGCTCGTGCGCCTGCCGCCCCAGCCGTTCCGCCTGCTCGAGATGCTGGTGCGCCGACCGGGGCAGGTCGTGACCCGGGAGGAGATCAAGGAGCAGCTCTGGAACGACGGCACGGTCGTCGACTTCGACCAGGGCCTGAACTCCTGCATCTACACGATTCGCGGCGTGCTCTCCGACGACGCCGAGGTGCCCCGCTACGTGGAGACCCTGCCGCGCCGCGGGTATCGCTGGGTCGGCCCGGTCGAGGCCGTCGCCGGCGCGCGGCCCTCGCTCCATCTGGTGACGCCCGGGGAGCCGGCACTGCGCATCGAGCCCGAGCCGCCCGTGACGCCGCCGTCCTTTCCTCGCGTGCCGGTCTCGCAGCGGGAGCGCTGGCTGGCGGCGCTCGTTCTCGTCACCGCCGGCACGGCCGCCTACGCCTGGTGGCCGCGCCCGGTCCCCGCCGTGTCCGAGCCGCGCTGGACGCGGGCGTCCTACGAGCGCGGGCTGGTGCGCGGCGCCCGCTTCGCGCCCGGCGGCGATCTCCTCGAGCTCGCGGCGTGGGGCGGCGGCGTCCCCCGCCTCCATCGCTCCCGGCCCCCGGCGCCCGGCACCGAGCCGGTCGAAGCCACGCTCACGCCGGTGTGGATCGCCGGCATCGGTCCCGACGGGGAGATCGCGTACGTCCGCACCCAGGCGAACGGCCCCCGCCAGCTGGTGCGTCAGTCCCGCAGCAGCGCGGCCAAGGTCGTCGCGGAGCGGATCACGGTCGCCGACTGGGACGGCAAGGACACCTTCGCGGCGATCCGTTTCACGGACCGGCCGCGCCTGGAGTTCCCCCTCGGCCAGGTCCTGGGCGGCGAGAGGCCCTACGTGTCGGACCTGCGCATCTCCCCCGACGGGCGCCACGTCGCGGCGATCGTCCAGGAGCGCACCAACGACGACGGCGGCCACGTGTCCGTCTTCGACCGCCGCGGTGCCGAGACCCGGATCCCCGGCGTGTTCGCGAGCATCGTGGGCCTCGCCTGGTCTCCTGCGGGCGAGGAGGTCTGGTTCACCGCCTCGGACCATGGCGCCGACCGCGCCTTGCTCGGCGCGCGCCTCGACGGGCGCATCCGCGTCATCCTCCCCGCCACCGAGCCCCTCGTCCTGCTCGACGTGGCGAGGGACGGGCGGGTGCTTCTCGACCGCGGAACCCAGCGACAGGGAGTCGTGGTCGGTGGGCCGGGCCTGACGGAGCGCGACGTGTCCATCTACGACTCGACCTTCGGCAGCGCGTTCTCGGCCGACGGCCGCCAGCTCGTGATGATCGAGAGCGGCGAGGCCGGCGGCGAGAACTACTCGACCTACGTGCGGGGCATCGACGGTTCTCCCGCGATCCGCGTGGGCCCGGGCGCGGGGCTCGACATCAGCCCCGACGGCCGGACGATCGTGTCGCTGCCGCCGCGACAGCCGGACCGCCTGCTCCTCCTGCCGGTGGGGCCGGGAGTCGTGAGGACCCTGAGCGATCCGCGCATCGAGGCTTACGAGTGGGCCGGCTTCCGCGACGACGACACCCTGGTGTTCTCGGCGCGCGCCAAGGGTGCCGCGAAGCACGCGCTGTACCGCCAGGACTTCGACGCGCCCGAGGCGACCCTGGTGTCGGCGGGGTTCTCGAGCATCGACCGGGAGAGCGCGCTCACGGCCGACCGGCGCTTCATCTTCGGGTTCTGCGACGAGACCAAGGGCATCACGTGCCTCCAGCCCACGGACGGCGGCGCGCCGCGCGAGGTCAAGATCCTCGACGACATGCTGCCCGTGTGGTGGCACCCGAGCGGCACCAAGGTCTACGCCCGCGGCTACGACCAGCCGCCGCTCCTGATCGAGGAGGTGGACCTCGAGCGCCAGACGAAGCGCCCGTTCCTCGTCCTGGCAGCCGCCGACCCCGCGGGCATCGGCTTCCTGTCGAACCCGATCGGCTCGCCGTCGACCGGACGCTACGCCTACACGTACACGCGCCGGCTGTCCGAGCTGTTCGTCGCCACCGGGCTGCGATGAGCGCCCTGGCGCTCGTCGGGCTCGCGGCCGCCCTGGGGGCCGGCCAGGAGACGCCCACGTTCGAGGCGCGTGTGAGCCTGGTGACGGTGGACGCCGTCGTCGTCGGAGCCGACGGCGAGCCCATGGCCGGTCTTCCCCAGGGCGCGTTCCAGATCCTCGAGGACGGCGTCGCCCAGCCGGTCGTCAGCTTCAGCGCGATCGGTGGGGCGCCCATGGTCCGAGCCGAGGCCGTCGCGGTCCCCGGAGCGGCCGCGGCGGCGGCGCCAACCCCGGCGCGGACCTTCGCCCTGGTCTTCGACGACGAGCACCTGACGAAGCCCCAGGCCGAGCGCGTGAAGGCGGCGCTCGCGTCGTTCCTCACGAAGCACGCCGAGCCGGGGGACGTGATCGCGCTGTTCGCGCCCTCGAACCAGGTGTCGCGGGTCACGCGCCTCCCCGAGGGCCGGACGGCGCTCCTGGCCCTCGTCGCGAAGCTGCGCGGCTTCGCGCGGCGCGAGGGCTCGCCGCCGCGCGTCTCCGAACAGGAGGCCTACGAGATGGAGGTGCACCGGGACCAGCGCGTCGAGGACGCCCTCGTCGTGCGGTTCCTGGCGTACGACGCGCAGCCGAGCGACAAGGACGTCGAAGGGGCCCGGCTCATGGTGCGGGCGCGCGCCGCGGAGGTTCACGCCTACGCGTCGCAGGCGCGGGCCGAGACCCTCGGGCTCCTGGAGCGCACGCTCGGCTGGCTCGGCTCGCTGCCGGGCCGCCGCGTCCTCGTCCTCGCGTCGGCCGGATTCGCGTACGACGAGACCGAGCAGCGCCTGCGGAGCCTCGCCGCGGCGTCGCTCCTGGCGAACGCGCCCATCCACCTGCTCGACGCGCGCGGCCTCGAGAGCGCCCACCCCTTCAAGGACGTCGAGTTCGAGGCCGGCTCGAGCGTCCGGGAATCGGCCACGAGCCTCGCCGAGCGCCTCTCCGCCGCGGCCGGGGCCGACAGCCTCGCCCTGGACAGCGGCGGCATCGTGGTGCGGAACGCGAACGACCTCGAGGCGGGCCTGCGGCGCGTGGCGGCGACGGCGCGCGTCTACTACCTGCTCGGATATCAGCCGCCGGCCGGAAGGAGAGAGGGCCGCTTCCGGAAGATCGAGGTACGGGTGAGCCTTCCCGGAGCGCGGGTGCGGGCGCGCCGCGGATACTTCGGCGGCTAGCGCTACTTCTTTCCGACCATCTCCTCGGGCTTGACCCAGAGGTCGAACTGCTCGCCGGTGACGAGGCCGAGCTCGATCGCGGTCTCGCGCAGCGTCTGGCCCTTCTTGTGGGCGGTCTTCGCGATCTTCGCGGCGTTGTCGTAGCCGATGTGGGGATTGAGCGCGGTGACCAGCATCAGCGAGCGCCGCATGAGCTCCTCGATGCGGACGGTGTTGGGCTCGATGCCCTGGGCGCAGTTCTCGCGGAAGCTGTCGCAGCCGTCGGCGATCAGGCGGCAGCTCATCAGGAAGTTGTGGACGATGAGCGGCTTGAACACGTTGAGCTCGAAGTTGCCCGAGGCGCCGCCGATGTTGATCGCGACGTCGTTGCCCATCACCTGGGCGCACAGCATGGTGAGGGCCTCGCTCTGGGTCGGGTTCACCTTGCCGGGCATGATCGAGCTGCCGGGCTCGTTCTCCGGGATCGACAGCTCGCCCAGGCCGCTGCGAGGCCCGGAGGCGAGCCAGCGGACGTCGTTCGCGATCTTGGTGAGCGAGGCGGCGAGGGTCTTGAGGGCGCCGTGGCCGTGGACGAGCGCGTCGTTCGCCGCGAGGGACTCGAACTTGTTCGGAGCCGTCACGAACGGGTGCCCCGTGAGCTCGCTCAGCTTCTGCGCCACCCGCACGGCGTACTCCGGGTGGGCGTTCAGGCCCGTGCCGACGGCGGTGCCGCCCAGGGCGAGCTCGGCGAGATGGGGCAGCGCCGCTTCCAGGTGGGCGAGCCCATGGTCGAGCTGCGCCACGTAGCCGGAGAATTCCTGACCCAGGGTGAGCGGCGTCGCGTCCTGGAGGTGGGTGCGGCCGATCTTCACGATGTCCTTGAACGCCGCCGCCTTCTGGCGCAGGACGTCGCGCAGCCGGCCGACGCTCGGCATCACGTCCTCGCGCAGGGCCACCACCGCCGCGACGCTCATCGCCGTCGGGAACACGTCGTTCGACGATTGGCCCTTGTTCACGTCGTCGTTCGGGTGCACGAGGCGCGCCTCGCCGCGTTCGCCGCCCAGGATCTCGCTGGCCCGGTTCGCAAGCACCTCGTTCGCGTTCATGTTCGTCTGGGTGCCGCTGCCGGTCTGCCAGACGACCAGCGGGAACTCGTCGTCGTGGGCGCCGGCCAGCACCTCGTCCGCGGCCGCCACGATCGCCTGGCCTTTCTTCGGATCGAGCGCCTTCAGGTCCATGTTCACGAGCGCCGCCGCCTTCTTGACGGTCGCGAGGGCGCGGACGAGGGCCTTCGGCATGCGCTCGCCCGAGATCTTGAAGTTCGTCAAGGAGCGCTGGGTCTGGGCGCCCCAGAGGCGGTCGGCGGGCACGTCGATCGGGCCGAAGGTGTCGCGCTCGGTGCGGGTGCTGGCGTGGCTCATGCCGCGATTATCCCTTCGTCCCGGCGCCGCGTACACTGCGATCCAGACTCCCATGGCCGACCTGCGCACCCTGCGCTACGCGCGTCTCGCGTCCGCCGCGATCGTGCTCGCGTTCCTCCTCGCGCTCGAGTTCTCGGCGGCGTCGCGGCCCACGCTGCAGCTCGCGAGCGACGCCTTCCAGCTCGGGCTGTGCCTGGTCTCCGGCGTGTTGTGCCTGGCCGCCGCGCGCCGGGGAAGCGTGCCGGCCCGCCGCTTCTGGCGCCTGCTCGGGGCCGGCGCGCTCACGTGGACCGCCGCCCAGGCGCTCTGGACGTGGCGCCTCGTGGGCCTCGATCCCCAGAAGCTCCCGCTCCTCGACGACCTGCTGTTCTGGCTCGCCCTCGTGCCCTGGCTGCTCGCCGTGGTGGCGCGCCCCGACCGTCCGCGCGTCCGCGCCACGGGCCTGTGGTTCGACGCGACCCTCGTCGCCGTCCTGGCGCTCCACGTCTACGCGTACGCCATGGCCGGCAGCCTCCAGGCCGGGCGTGGCGCCATCTTCGTCGCCTGGCCGCCGGAGTTCTGGTACGTCCGCGACGGGGCGTTGATCGGCTCCTACGTCTGGCTGGTCGTCACCGCGGCGCCGCCCTGGCGCGCCGTCTTTGCCCAGGTGCTCGCGGCGATGGCGATCCTGCACGGCGGCGACACGTTCAGCAGCCTCTTCATCCGCGAGGGCTCGTACCACCCCGGCCTGCTGGACCTCCCCTGGACCGCGCCCTTCCTGATCCTGGCCCACGCGGCCGCATCCTTCCGCCCGGGTCCGGGCTTCGACGTTGCGCCCTGGGAGCCCGACTGGCGCCGGACCCGCCGCGGCATGCTCACGGCCACGGTCATCGTCGTGCTCGTGCCCGGGACGCACCTCGCATACCGCTCGTGGATCGAGGCCGGCGCGGGCCCGTTCGCCCTCCAGGGCGCCCTCGCGCTCGGCACCACGCTGCTGATCGGAGGCTTGCTGGCGCTGCGCCAGTGGCAGCTGCTGCGCGCGTTCCAGGAGGCGCAGGAGGAGCGCGAGAAGGCGCTGCGGCGCTCCGAGGAGCGTTTCCAGAAGGCCTTCGAGGCGAGTCCCGCCGCCCTCAGCCTCAGGACGCGCGCCGACGGCCGCTACCTCGACGTCAACGAGCGGGGCCTCGCCTTGCTCGGCTACGCGCGCGCGGAGATCGTGGGCCACGCGGCGGAGGAGCTCGGCATCTGGATCGAGCCGGCCGCGCGGGTGGCTCTCGAGCAGCTGGCGCGGGAGGAAGGCAGCGTCCGCGACTTTCCGGCGCGCTTCCGCACCCGCTCGGGGGAGGTGCGCGAGGTCATCAGCTCCGTGGAGACCCTGGAGATCGACGGCGTCCCATGCCTGCTCGAGCTCACCGAGGACGTCACCGAGCGTCGCAAGCTCGAGGAGCGCCTGGTCCAGTCCCAGCGCCTCGAGTCCATGGGCCGCCTGGCTGGCGGCATCGCCCACGACTTCAACAACCTCCTGGGCGTCATCCTCGGCTACTCGTCGCTGGTGCTGAGCCGCCTGCCCGAGGACCACCCCGTGACGGGGAAGGTCGCGCAGATCCAGCGCGCCGGCGAGCGGGCGGCGGGCCTGACGCGGCAGCTTCTCGCCTTCAGTTCCCGCCAGGTCCTCGTGCCGACCGTCGTGGACCTCGCGGTCCTGCTCCACGACACGGAGAAGATGCTCGGGCGCCTCATCGGCGAGGACATCGAGCTCGCGACCTCGGTGGCGCCGGGACTGGGCCGCGTGAAGGCCGACCCGAGCCAGATCGAGCAGGTCCTGATGAACCTCGTCGTCAACGCGCGCGACGCGATGCCCGAAGGCGGCCGCCTCGGCATCGACCTCCGCGACGTGACCGTCGAGAGCCCGCTACCCCTCGAACGGGGCGTCCTGCCGCCCGGGGCCTACGTCGTGCTGGCCGTCCGCGACTCCGGCGTCGGCATCAGCGACGATGTGCGCGATCACCTCTTCGAGCCGTTCTTCACCACCAAGGAGCGCGGCAAGGGCACCGGCCTCGGCCTCGCGACCGTCCACGGCATCGTGGAGCAGAGCGGCGGCCGCATCTCGGTCGAGACGACGCTGGGGGCCGGCACCACGTTCCGGGTCTACCTGCCGCGTGTCGACGACGCCGCCTCGGATGCGGGCCGGGCGCCCGCTGCAGCCACCCCGCGCGGATCCGAGACGCTGCTGCTCGTCGAGGACGAGGATCCGCTCCGCGAGATGACCCGCGAGATCCTGACCGAGGGCGGCTACGTGGTCCTCGAGGCCGAGAACGGGAGCCGCGCCCTCGAGGTCGCGGCGGCCCACGCGGGCCCGATCCACCTGCTGCTGACCGACGTGGTCATGCCCGGTCTGAGCGGCCCGAAGACGGCCGAGCGCCTCACGGCGCTGCGGCCCGGGACCCGCGTGTTGTTCGCTTCGGGCTACACGGCGGGGGAGCTGGGGCCCCACGGCGTGCTCGACCCCAGCGTCGAATTCCTGCAGAAACCCTACACGCCCGACGATCTGCTGGCGCGCATCCGCGACGTCCTCGATCGCTGACGCGCGCCAGCGGTCTCGCTCAGGCGCGCACGACGGACGGCTGGGCCGCGGGCACGAGCTGCTGCAGCTTCTCGAAGGAGACGAGGCCCACGCTCTGCTCCACGAGGGCTCCCTTGCGGAACACGAGCAGCGTCGGGATGCTCGAGATCCCGAAGCGGCCGGCGATGTCCTGGCTCTCGTCGACGTTGAGCTTGCCCACCACCACGTCGGGCCGCGCCTCGGCGAAGCGCTCGACGGTCGGGGTGAGCAGCCGGCACGGCGCGCACCACTGGGCCCAGAAGTCGACGAGGACGGTCTTGTCGGACTTGAGCACCAGGGCATCGAAGTTCTGGGACGTCAGGGTCACGGTCTTGTCGGACATCGGATCACCTCGAATGGAAATTGGAATGAGAACGGCCGAACGGCTCAACGCGACTGGCGGAACACCAGCTCCAGCAATTCCTCGTAGACCCGGTCGGCACGCTGGGTGCCGTGGGCCTGATCGACGCAATGCTTCAGGTGATTCCGCATCAGCCCGCGCGCCACGCTGCGGAGGGCCTCCTGGACCGCGGCCATCTGGGTGAGGATCTCGGGGCAGTAGCGCTCTTCCTCCAGCATCCGCTGCAGGCCGCGCAGCTGGCCCTCGATCCGCCGCAGGGATCCCTGGCTCTTCGCCTTGATCTCCGCGTCCACCACCGAGCGGGCGCTCCCGTCGCGGACCTCGCAGGCGCAGGCCGAGCCCGCCCCCAGGTCCACCACCGGCGCTTTCCTCCTCGCCCGCCTGGCCGCTTCCTTCATACCCTCCAGGGGTAATATAGGTACCCCTCAGGGGTATGTCAAGGGGCCAAGGGGAGGCGCTTCACGATCACGGCCGTGGTGTCGTCCTCCCAGGGCGCGCCTCGCCCGAAGGCCTGCACGGTGTCGAACAGCGCCTCCAGGATCTGCTCGGCGCTGCCCTCGGCGTGGCTGCGCACCACGGCCTTGATGCCGTCCTCGCCGAAGAACTCCCCGGCGGCGTTGCGCCGCTCCAGGACGCCGTCGGTGCACAGCACCAGGATCGCGCCCGGCTCGAAGCGCGTGTAACCGCGCCGGAAGCGCACCTCCGGCAGCGGGCCGATCACGGTGCCCCCGGTCTCCAGGGAATGGACGCCCTCGCGGTCGAACAGGAGCGGCGGCGGATGGCCCGCGTTGACGTAGATGAGCGTGCCGTTCACCTCGAGCTCGCCGTAGAAGACCGAGATGAAGCGGCTCGACAGGTTGCTGCGATGGATGACGCGGTTGAGCCGCTCGAAGACGTGGGCGACCTTGAACTCCTTCTCGATGCCCATGCGCAGGCCGGTGACGACGTCGCGCACGAGCAGGGCGGCCGGCAATCCGTGGCCGCTCGCGTCGCCGATCGCGAGGCCCAGCATCTCGTCGTCGAAGGGGTGGAAGTCGTAGAAGTCGCCGCCCACCTCCTCGGTGGCCTCGGAACGGCACGCGATGTCGAAGCCGGGGAAGTCGGGCGGGTCCTCGACGAGCAGGCTCTGCTGGATCTCCGCGGCCTGGCGCAGGCTGCCGCGCGTGCGCTCGTCCAGCAGCCGCGAGCCGAGCGCCGCACGCACCGTGTTGAGGGCGAAGTCGAGCTCCTCCATGGCCCAGCCGTCGGCCAGCAGGAAGAACAGCACGTGACGCCGGGGCCGGCGGCCCACCACGATCGCCGCCGCGGGGCCCGCGGGCAGAATGCCGGTGGAGAAGGGCGCGTCGGGCTCCGTCGGGCGATTGAAGACGTAGACCCGATGCCGGAACACGAGCTGCAGCGTCGGGTTCGTGGGATCGAGGGTCTCCGCGGCGCCGCCCGGGTCGCCCAGGCTGCGCAGCAGCGTCAGGTCGTCGCGCTGCTCGGCGTAGAGGAACGCCGCGCGCAGCCGGAGATCCTCGCGGAGGGTGCGGAAGAAGTCCTCCACGAATGCCTCCAGCACGCGGCTCTGGGGCTGGCTGGTGTCGAGGCCGCTGAAGAGGCTGTCGAGGCGGCGATAGAGCGGCTTGGCCTCGAGGCGTGGCGGTGTGGCCATGGGGCCTGATCGTATCAGGGAGACGGCGTCAGGCCCCGCGCGCCGATCTCGGCCACCACGATCTCGAGGATCTCGTACACCGCCCGGTTCGCCGGAAGCGCCGCGAGGCGGGCGCGCGTCGCGCCGCTCGCCGCTTCCTCGCGGGCGAAGGCGGCGGCGGCCGCGGGGATCTCCCGCCACGACCGCACGACGACCCCCATTCCCTGCTGGCGGACGAAATGCGCGTTGTAGCGCTCCTGGGGAATCGTCCTCGCGTCGCACGTCACGACGACCGGGAGGCGCTGATGGAAGGCCTCGGCCAGCGAGCCGGGCCCCGGCTTCGTCGCCAGCAGATCCGCGGCTGCCATCAGATCGGCGACGCGATCCGTGTAGCCGAACGTCCGCAGCCGGCCACGGGCGCGTCCTTCGAGCGCCGAGAGCTGCGCGACCAGCTCGGGGTTTTCGCCGCAGACGGCGACGACGCGGAACCCGGCGGGCGCCGCCAGCAGCTGCCCGGCGAGCGGCTCCATCTCGGGCGCGCCCTTGCCGCCGAAGAGCATCAGGACCACGAAGTCCTCGTCCACGAAACCGAGCTCGTGGCGCACGCGGGCCCGCGCCTCGGCGCCGCCGCCGCGGTGGAAGGCGGGCCGCAGCGGCATGCCCGAGGTCCGCGAGATGCGGTCGCGGGCGAGCCCCGCCTGGGCGGCCTGCTCGACGGCATGGGCGCCGCCGACGATCGCCCGGTCGATGCCCGGCTCGATCCAGAAGTGCGGCGGGTAGTCGGCATAGTCGGTGAGGCTGACGAGGAACGGGACGCCGGGATGGCTCAGTCGCACGGCATCGCGGAGCACCGCGTTGAAGTTCGGCAGCACGGAGACGACCGCCGCGGGCCGCCAGGCGCCGAGGGCGCGTGCGACGGCGCCGGTGAAGGCGCGCTGCCGCACGCGGATCACGGCGTGGAGCACGTGGAGCATGGCCGGGAGGAACCGGGTCTGGCCGCGCCGGATCAGCCCGTTGTAGGTGTCCTCGGAGGATCGGCCCGTCAGGCGCTTCATGAAGTCGAGGGGCTCGAGGACGTCCTGCAGGCTCACCAGGCGGATCGCGAACGGGAGATCCTGTTCCTCGGCCGCCGCCGCCAGTGCCCGCGCCGCGGCGCGATGCCCACCGCCCGCGTCCATGTAGAAGATGACGATCTCCGGCCGCCCGGTCGTGCCTGGCATCGGCAGATGGTCGCGGGCCCGCTCGACGGCGCCGTGACGGCGCGATGACGCCGCCGCCTCGCCTGCGTCATCGAATGTTTCCGTTGTCTTCATGTTCCCGTCGTTTCGGCGCGCTCCAATAGCCTCGGACCTCAAGAAGTCCGTGAGGTCCGAGAGGAGGGCGCCATGGAAGACGGCATGCGCTGCGACCTTCACGTCCACTCGCTGTGCTCGGGTCCGCTCGAGTGCTACTCGACACCGCGGGAGGTCTACGACACCGCGCGGGCCCGCGGCATGACCCTCGTGACCCTCACCGACCACGATTCCATCGAGGGCGCCCTGAGCCTCGCCCATCTCCGGGACTTCTTCGTGAGCGAGGAGGTGACCTGCCTCCTCCCCGGAGGCCGCCAGCTGCACCTCGGCGTCTTCGGGATCGACGAGGCGCGGCATGCCGCGATCCAGGAGCGGCGGAAGGACGCCGAGTCGCTGTTCGCCTACCTGGCGGAGGCGCGCATTCCCACGGCCGTCAACCACCTCTTCTCGGCCCTGACCGGCCGCAGGCGCCTCGCCGACTTCGAGCTGGCCCTGCGCCACGCGCGGCTGATCGAGACGCGCAACGGGATGATGCCCGAGAGCACCAACCACTTCGCGGCGCGAGTCGGTCGCCGGGCCCGGCTGCCCGGGGTGGGCGGCAGCGACGCCCACACGCTCGCGTCGGTGGCGCGCGCGTTCACTATCGTTCCCGGCGCCTCGGACCGCGACGGCTTTCTCGACGGCCTGCGGCGGGGCATGACGATCCCGGCCGGGGGCTCGGGCAGCTACGCCCGGCTCACCGCCGACGTGGCCCGGCTCTTCGCCGGCGGCTACGCCGAGAACGCGCGCCGCGCCCGCTCCGGCCTGGTTCCGGCCCTGCGCTTCACGGCCCTTCTCGCCGCGCTGCCGCTCCTGCCCCTGCTGCCGCTCATCACCGCCGGCATCTACGCCGACGAGGTCTTCTTCGGCGCGCGCCAACACCGGCTCTACGAAGCCGCCCAGGCGACGCTCGACGCCGCCGCGCCGGGCGCCGTGGTGTCGCGATGAGCCCGGTGCTCGCCTACGTCAACGACTCGGACTTTCGCGCCTTCGGCCGCATCCAGCAGTGGCGTCCGCCGCGCTGGTTCCGTCTCTGGATGCTGTGGGCCACGCGCCTGGGCGACGGCTGGCTGCAGGTCGCCATCGGCCTCGCGCTCTTCGCCGGCGGCTCCGAGTCCCAGCGGGTGCTCGCGGCGAGCGTCGTCGCCACCGGGATCGCGAGCGGACTGCTCGTCGTCCTGAAGCGGCGCTTCCGTCGCCAGCGGCCCTGCGACTACGCCCGTCACCCCCTGTACGACGTCAAGCCGCTCGAGTACGTGGCCGCGGACCACTTCTCCTTTCCCTCGGGGCACTCCATGAACGCCTTCGCCGTGTCCACCGTCGTCGCGCTGTCGTTCCCCTGGACGACTCCAGTCGGCCTGCTCCTCGCGACGAGCGTGGCCGCGTCCCGGGTCCTCCTCGGCCTCCACTTCGTGAGCGACGTGATCGTGGGCTCCGTGCTCGGCGCCGGCATCGCTGCGATCATCTTCCTTGTGCTGCTCGCCTAGCCTAGACTCGGCGCCATGCTCGCCCTGCTACTGGCCGCGGCCCTTGCGCCCGCGCCTCCCGTCGTGCTGATCTCGATCGACGGGATGCGACCCGACTACGTGCTCGAGGCCGATCGCTACGGTCTCCAGATTCCCGAGCTGCGGCGGCTGCTGAAGGAGGGCGCCCACGCCGCCGCCGTGACCGGGGTGATGCCCACCGTCACCTATCCGAGCCACACCACGCTGGTGACGGGCGTGTCGCCGGCGAAGCATGGCCTCGTCGCCAACGAGACCTTCGATCCGCTCGGGAAGAACCACGACGGCTGGGCCTGGTACGCCGAGGACATCCGCGTCGAGACGCTGTGGGATGCGGCCGCTAAGGCAGGCCTCGTGGTGTCCAACGCGGATTGGCCCGCGACCGTGGGCGCGCGCATCCCGTTCAACATCGCGCAGATCTGGCGCGCCAGCACCCCCGACGACGCGAAGCTGCTGCGGGCGGTCTCGACGCCCGGGCTGCTGCGGGAGATGGAAGCGAGCCTCGGGCCGTACCCGAGCGGCTACTCGTACACCGTGAGCGACGACGAGAAGAAGGTGCCCTTCACCGCATGGCTGCTGGAGAGGAAGCGCCCGCGCTTGCACCTGTGCTACTTCTCCGGTCTCGACGAGGAGTCCCACGCCAGCGGGCCGGGCAGCCCCGAGACGCTCGCGGTCCTCGAGCGACTGGACGCCGTGATCGGCCGGGTGCGTGCCGCGGCCGAGCGCGCGGGTGGCGGCAAGGCCATCGTGGCCGTCGTTTCAGACCACGGGCACCAACGCACGGACCGTGAGCTCCACCTGAACGAGGCGCTGCGCGAAGAAGGCCTCCTGACGCTGGACGGTGCCGGCAAGCTCACGGACTGGCGGGCCTTCTCCTGGGATGCTGGCGGGTCGGCCGCAGTCTTCCTCAAGGACCCCGCCGACGTGGACGGGGGACAACGCGTGACGGCGCTCCTGAAGCGGCTCGCGGCCGATCCGGGGAGTGGCATCGAGCGGATCGTCGGGTCCGATGCGGTGCCGGCGACCGGCGGCTTTCCGGGCGCTCTCTTCGTGGTCGGCTTGAAGGCCGGGTACCGGTTCGGGAGCTCTCTCGAGGCCCCCGTGACCCGCCAAGGTCTCGTCCACGGCACCCACGGCTACCCGCCGGACCTGCAGACGATGGACGCCTCGTTCTTCATCGCGGGCCCGGGTATTCCGGCGGGCCTCGATCTCGGCCGCATCGACATGCGGGACATCGCGCCGACCCTGGCGGGCCGCCTCGGTCTCGTGCTGCCGGCGGCCGAAGGCCGCGACCGGCTCAGCGCTCGCTGACGCGCCGGTCGTCCCCGCCGAGACCGGCCTCGGTGAGGATCTCGTCGATCACGGTGCGACCCGTATCGGCGCTTCCCGGCCCGAGGCGCATCCAGGCGGGAGGCCGTCCCGGCGGGGCGTGACGGCCACGCCGCCGCCGGGCGGCTCGTTGGCTGGCGAGACGTCCAAAGGGACGCTTCTGTCGAGACATGCTTGAGGGAAAGGTTAGGCCCGGGCCATGACGGTCGCGTGGCGCTCGCGCGATGGTCCGGCCACTCTTTCTTAACGTCCCGTTCACGCGTCCGTCACGCCGGCGTCACGCACCCCTCCTAAGTTGACGGCATCTCAAGGAGGCGTGTTTTGATGACAGCCAAGGCGATCCGGCGCGGTCTCGCGACGGCAGCAGCGGTTCTGATCGGCGTGGGACTCACGGCCAGTGCCTGGGCCCAGAATTTCTTCTATCGCGAGATCGTGAAGGACGGGCGCATCTACGTCTTCGCCATCGCGAAGGAAGCGGAGCAGTTCGAGAAGTCGGGCGAGGTCGGCCGCGCGATCACGAAGCTCGGCTACGGCCCGAACGGCGAGACCATGGTCTTCGACAGCGAGGACGCCATCGGCCTCTACAACATGAAGCACGACCGGCCCGGCGACGTCACCGCGGTCGCGAAGCCCGTCGTCGCGCCCAAGCAGCTCCTCACCTACAAGGACGGGCAGCTCACGGCCGAGTTCGACAAGGCACAGGTGAGCTTCACGAATCGCCTCCAGCTGCGCTTCACCCAGCAGATGCCCGACGAGACGGTGCAGCTCGCCGGGACGTCGGCGAAGGGCGACGGCAAGGGCTCCTTCCGCATCCGCCGCTACGAGCCCCAGTTCCAGGGCTGGCTCTACACGAAGGACCTCACCTTCAAGCTCGAGTTCGCGTTCCAGGACCTGCAGGGCAACACGAACTCCGGCGCCATCAACGACGCCTACTTCAACTACGACCTCACGAAGGGCAAGAAGGCGTTCCGCCTGCAGTTCGGTCAGTTCAAGGTGCCCTTCGGCCGCCAGGAGCTGACCTCGTCCTTCAACCAGACCTTCGTCGACCGCTCGATCGTGGCGGGCGAGTTCGAGCGCGGCCGTGACCTGGGCTTCCAGGTGGACGGCCTGCTCGCCTCCAACAAGGTCGAGTACCGCGCCGGCATCTTCAACGGCCGCGCCAGCAACACGGGCCGCAACCAGACCGCGAACGACAACGACAAGTACCAGTACGACGCGCGTCTCATGTGGCAGCCCTTCGGCGACGTCCGCTACTCGGAGAGCGACTTCGAATCGGTGGACAAGCCGCTCCTCGCGATCGCCGGCGGGTTCGAGAGCCTCGACCTCGGGCTGACGGTGCCGCAGCCTGCGGCCACCGTGCCGCCCGCGCCGCCCGCGACGCCGCTGCCGAAGATCTCGGCCTGCCCGTGCGCGGCCGGCAACTACAAGTGGACGATCTTCGCCACCGACGTGGTCTTCAAGTACAAGGGCTTCTCCGCGATGGGCGAGCTCTTCAACCGCGAGATCAAGCCCTCGGACGGCGCGACGCCGGACTCGCCGACGTTCAAGTCGAACGGCTATCACGTCCAGGCGGGCTACCTGCTCAACAAGAAGCGGACCTGGGAAGTGGCGTTCCGCTACGCCTCGTTCGATCCCACGAACGCCGTCTCGGGCAACGACCGCACGGAGATCGGCGGCGGACTGAACTGGTTCTACAACAAGCACTTCGCGAAGATCCAGGCCGACTGGCGTCAGCTCGAGGACAAGGCGAAGAAGACGAAGGACCAGGAAGTCCGCATCCAGACGCAGCTCTACTTCTAGTCCGGCAGGCGGGGGCGGGCGCGTGGCGCCCGCGCCCCGCATCTCTCGAATCCCATCGAATTAACGCGGAGTTAACAGAGGCGAAACGTCCCGTTCCCAGGCCCTCGCTAGATTGAGGGACATGGAAAAGCGGTTCGCCCCGGAGGTAGGTCTCATGAAGCGTATCGTCGCTGCCGTCGCTCTCGTCGCGGCCGGTGCGGCCACGGCCGGCGCCCAGCAGGTGAAGGTCGATGCCGCGATCACGTCGTACCAGAAGACGTCGGGTGTCTCGGGGAACCTGAACAGCGTCGGTTCCGACACCATGAACAACCTGATGACGCTCTGGGCCGAGGCGTTCCTCAAGATGTACCCGAACGTGAAGGTGCAGGTCGAGGGCAAGGGCTCCTCGACGGCGCCGCCCTCGCTGATCGCGGGCACGTCGCAGTTCGGCCCCATGTCCCGCGCGATGCGTCCGACGGAGATCGACCAGTTCGAGACGAAGTACGGCTACAAGCCGACGCAGCTCCGCACGTCCTACGACGCCCTCGCGATCTACGTGAACAAGGACAACCCCCTCGACAAGCTGACCCTGGCCCAGGCCGACGCGGTCTTCTCGAAGACGCGCCGCCGCGGCTTCAAGCAGAACGTCACGACCTGGGGCCAGCTCGGTCTCACGGGCGACTGGGCGAACCGGCCGATCAGCATCTACGGCCGCAACTCGGCCTCGGGCACCTACGGCTTCTTCAAGGAGCACACCCTCGGCAACGGCGACTTCAAGGACACGGTCAAGGAGCAGCCCGGTTCGGCGTCGGTGGTGCAGGGCGTGACCGAGGACCGCTTCGGCATCGGCTACTCGGGCATCGGCTACAAGACCTCCGGCGTCAAGGTCGTGACGCTCGCCGAGAAGGACGGCTCGGCCTACTCCGACGGCAACTACGAGGACGTGAAGAGCGGCAAGTACCCGCTCAACCGCTTCCTCTACCTCTACATCAACCGCGCGCCGGGCAAGCCCCTCGACCCCGTCGTGAAGGAGTTCTGCAAGCTGATCTTCAGCAAGGAAGGCCAGGACGTCGTGCTCAAGGACGGGTACCTGCCGCTTCCGGCCGAGATCGTGCGCCAGGAACTCGCGAAGCTCGAGTAGCTCTCCCTGTCCGGGAGCGGGGCTGCCCCGCTCCCGGATCTCTTCCAGCCGCAGCTCCCCGGAGATCGAAGAAGCCCCATGGCCGCAGCCGCTCCAGCCCCCCTCAGCATCCGGCAGCGCGTCAAGGAACAGGCGTTCCGCATCAAGCGCGTGAAGCAGATGGACCGCCTGGCGGTCGGGTTCATCACCTTCGGCGGGCTCTTCATCATCGTCGCGGTCCTCTTCATCTTCGTCTTCATCCTGTCGGAAGCGCTGCCGCTGTTCCGGCCGGCCACTGGCCAGGCCCGCGGCGTCGTGAACCTGGCCGCCGTGCCGCCGCCGACCCTCCCGCCGGCGACCGTGGCGACGGCGCCCGCGCCCAAGGCCGCCAGCCCCGGCGAGCTGGGCAAGCCCCTGGTGATGGGCACCGACGAGTACCAGCTCTACTTCTACGAGCTGCTGTCGGACGGCCGCACGGCGTTCTTCAAGACCGACGGCACGTTCGCCAAGGAGGTCACGTCGACGGCCCTGGCTCCGTCCAAGGTCGCCTCGGCGTCCCGCAGCCTCACCGACAACTTCGTGGCGATCGGCACCGACGACGGTCGCGTGCTCCTGCAACAGGTGCGCTTCCGTCCGCGCTACGAGAACCAGAAGCTCGTCGACCTCGAGACCGAGGTGAGCGAGCGCGGCGTGGTCGAGCTCGACGCCGCGAAGCGGCCGATCCGCGAGATCGCCTACGACGAGAAGGACGGCCGCAAGACGGCGATCGCGGTGGCGGGAGACGACGACATCCTCGTCTACCGCACGGACGACGACGGCACCGAGCACCGCGAGGCCCTGAAGACCCGGGACGGCGAGAAGGTCACGCGGGTCCGCATCGGCCGCAGCGACACCCTGATCGCGGCGACCGACAGGGGTCACCTGTACCACTGGGAGCTCCTGCCCGAGGTGCGCCTCACCGAGGTGGTGAAGGTCTCGAACGAGCCGATCACCGCGGTCGAGTACGTGCTCGGGGGCATCACGGCCATCGTGGGCGACGCCAAGGGGAACCTGAGCGCGTGGTTCCGCGTGCGCCTGCGCGAGGACGACACCGACCTCAAGTTCGTGAAGGCTCACGAGTACGCGCCGCAGGGCGTCGTCATCGCCGCGATCGGCCCGTCGACCCGCGACAAGAGCTTCGTGAGCGCCGGCTCCGACGGCTCCCTGGTGCTGCGCCACATGACCTCGGAGCGCAGCCTGCTCGAGTTCCCGTCGACCCAGGCGCCCGTGGACTCCGTCCTGCTGACGCCCAAGATGGACGGGATCCTCGCGAAGCAGGCCGATGGCAAGGTGGCCCGCTACGAGATCTCGAGCCCGCATCCCGAGGTGTCCTGGCGCGCGCTCTTCGGCAAGGTCTGGTACGAGGGCTACACGAAGCCCGAGTACGTCTGGCAGTCGACCGGCGGCACCGACGACTTCGAGACCAAGTTCTCGCTGGTGCCGCTCGTCTTCGGCACGATCAAGGGCACGCTGTATGCGCTGCTCTTCGCGATACCCCTGGCGATCCTGGGGGCGCTCTACACGTCGCAGTTCATGCACCCGTCGATCAAGGCGCGGGTCAAGCCGACGGTCGAGATCATGGCCGCCCTGCCCAGCGTCGTGGTGGGCTTCATCGCGGGCCTCTGGCTCGCCTCGCGGGTGGAGCGCGAGATCGTGCCCGTGCTCCTGATGATGGTCCTGCTGCCGTTGTTCGGGACGCTCGGCATCCTGCTGTGGGATCGGCTGCCGCGCGCCTTCCGCGACCGTCTGCGGCCCGGCATGGAGATCGCGCTGATCGTGCCCCTCGTCTGCCTGGGCGGGGTGGTGGCCGTCTGGATCGGCCCGCTCACGGAGGCCGCGCTCTTCGGAGGCGACTTCCGGCTCTGGGTGAAGAGCGCCCTCGACGTGGTCTACGACCAGCGCAACTGCCTGGTCGTCGGCATCGCGATGGGCTTCGCGGTGATCCCCATCATCTTCACGATCGCCGAGGACTCGTTCTCGAGCGTGCCCCAGCACCTGACGGCGGCCTCGCTCGCCCTCGGGGCCAGCCGCTGGCAGACCGCGATGCGGGTGGTCCTGCCGACCGCGAGCCCGGGCCTGTTCTCCGCCGTGATGATCGGCTTCGGCCGCGCCGTCGGCGAGACCATGATCGTGCTGATGGCCACCGGCAACACGCCGGTCCTCGACTGGTCGATCTTCAACGGCATGCGCACGCTCTCGGCGAACATCGCCGTGGAGATCCCCGAGGCGCCCTACGGCGGCACGCTCTACCGCACGCTGTTCCTCGCGGCCCTCGCGCTCTTCCTCATGACCTTCTTCGTCAACACGATCGCGGAGCTGATCCGCCAGCGGCTGCGCGACCGCTACCGGGCCATCTGATGAACGCCCTCGTGAAGTCCTGGCGGCGCGGCGATCCGATGGTGTGGTTCACCGGCAGCGCCCTGGGCATCTGCATCCTGATGATCGTGGGGCTCGTCCTCGTCATCCTCACCAACGGCTTGAGCTTCTTCTGGCCGAAGGCGCTGACGCAGCTCACCTTGAAGGACGGCAGCGTCCTCATGGGCGAGCTCGCGTCGAGCGAGCCCATCCCGAACCCGGGCCACCCCGACCACCTCCAGAAGCAGCGCCTGCTCGTGCGCGTGGGCAACCGCGACGTCTACGGCTTCGACTTCAAGTGGGTGCCCGAAGGCGACATCGCGAAGCAGGAGCGGCCTCGCGACGCCTACTTCGTGGAGCGCCGCGAGTACGGGCCGTTACTCGGGACGCCGGTCCGGGTGAAGCAGGGCGACAAGATCCTGGCCGAGGGCGCGGCCGCCGTCGAGCTCGCCCTCCCGGGCCTGATCGCCCGTGCTGCGGAGGACCGCTCCGCCATCGAGCGCATCGAGAAGCACGAGATCGGCGACATCAACTACGAGATCGAGCGTCTGCGGCTCGAGTCCCGCGCCCTCGACCTCGCGGCCAGCCGCGGCCAGGACGTGGCCGAGAAGCGCGCCGACGTCGAGCGCGCCACGGCGGCCCAGAAGGCGCTGTTCCAGACGAAGACCGACGAGCTCGCCCAGCTCACCGAGCGCGTCGCCGGCACCTGGGTCGCCTTCGTCACCGCCGACGGCCAGGAAAAGGAGCTGCGGTCCCTCGACATCTACCGCTCCTACGCCGCGAACCAGCTCACCCTCCTCGGACGGCTCTCGGTCTACGGCGGCCGGCTCTGGGCCTTCTTCATCGAGGGTCCGCGCGAGTCGAACACCGAGGGCGGCATCTTCCCGGCCATCTTCGGCACCGTGATGATGGTGATCATCATGAGCATCATCGTGGTGCCCCTGGGCGTGCTGGCCGCGCTCTACCTGCGCGAGTACGCGAAGCAGGGCCTGCTCGTCCGGATCGTCCGGATCGCGGTCAACAACCTGGCCGGCGTGCCGTCCATCGTCTTCGGCGTGTTCGGCCTCGGCTTCTTCGTGTACACCGTCGGCGGCACGATCGACGCATTGTTCTTCCCCGAGGCGCTCCCGACGCCGACTTTCGGCACCGGAGGCATCCTCTGGGCGGCCTTGACCCTGGCGCTCCTCACGGTGCCCGTCGTGATCGTGTCCTCGGAGGAGGCGCTCGCCGCCGTGCCGCGCTCGATGCGCGAGGCGTCCCTCGCCATGGGCGCCACGAAGTTCCAGACCATCCTGCGCGTGGTGCTGCCGGCGGCCGCGCCCGGCATCCTCACGGGACTGATCCTCGCCATGGCGCGCGGCGCGGGCGAGGTGGCGCCGCTGATGCTGACGGGCGTCGTCAAGCTGGCGCCCGAGCTGCCCGTCGACGGCTTCTTCCCGTTCTTCCACTTCGACCGGAAGTTCATGCACCTGGGCTTCCACATCTACGACGTGGGCTTCCAGAGCCCGAACGTCGAGGCGGCGAAGCCCATGGTCTACACGACGACGATCTTCCTGCTCCTGATCGTGGTGCTCCTGAACCTCACCGCGATCGTGGTCCGCAACCGGCTTCGCGAGAAGTACAAGACCGGCGCCTTCTAGAAGGAAATGAGCGCAATGTCCCAGGGAACGACGAAAGCGCCGCCCGACAGCGGGCTGCGCATCCGCACCGAGGTCAAGGCCGCCGTGGCGCCCGCCGCGGACAAGGGCGAGCCCGACATCACGATCGACGCGGTGAACCTGAGCTACGGCGACAACCACGTCCTCCACGACATCACCATGGCCATCGACGACCGGCGCGTGACCGCGTTCATCGGACCGTCGGGGTGCGGCAAGTCGACGCTGCTGCGTTGCCTCAACCGGATGAACGACCTCATCGACAACGTGAGGATCACCGGCAAGATCACGGTCAAGGGCCTCGACATCAACGCCGCCACGACCGACGTGATCGAGGTGCGGCGCCGCATCGGCATGGTCTTCCAGAAGTCGAACCCGTTCCCGAAGTCGATCTACGAGAACGTGGTGTACGGCCTGCGCATCGCCGGCATCAACGACAAGGCGACCCTCGACGAGGCCTGCGAGCGCAGCCTCAAGGGCGCGGCACTGTGGGAAGAGGTGAAGGACCGCCTCGACGAGAGCGGGCTCGGGCTCTCCGGGGGACAGATGCAGCGGCTCTGCATCGCCCGCGCCATCGCCGTCGAGCCCGAGGTGATCCTGATGGACGAGCCCTGCTCGGCCCTGGACCCGATCGCCACCCTCAAGATCGAGGAGCTGATCTACGGCCTCAAGGACAAGTACACGATCGTGATCGTGACCCACAACCTGCAGCAGGCCGCCCGGGTCTCGGACAAGACGGCGTTCTTCTGGCTCGGCAGGCTCGTGGAGTACAGCCCGACGGCCGACATGTTCACGAAGCCCGGGGACAAGCTGACGGAGGACTACATCACTGGCCGGTTCGGTTAGAGCGCGGGCGGAGAGCGCGGGGACGCCGTCGATCGCGGACACATAGGAAAGAGTCATGGAACGCCATCATTTCGAAGACGACCTGCAGGCCCTGAAGCAGCGCCTGCTGACGATGGGCGCCCTCGTCGAGGAGCGCGCGCACCAGGCGATCGCGGCGCTCATCCACCGGCGCCTGGACGAGGCGGAGGCGGTGATCGCGGCCGACAAGGAGGTCAACGACTTCCAGATCGAGATCGACGACCGCTGTCTCAAGCTCCTGGCCCTGCAGCAGCCCATGGCCACGGACCTGCGCCTCATCACGTCGGCCATGAAGATCAACGCCGATCTCGAGCGCATCGGCGACCAGGCCGTGAACATCGCCGAGAACACGATCAAGCTCCTGCCCCAGCCCCCGCTCAAGCCGCTCATCGACATTCCGCGGATGGCCGACATCGCGGAGAAGATGACGCGCGACTCCCTCGACGCCTTCGTGCGCAAGGACGCCGAGCTCGCGAGGAGCGTGCTCACGCGAGACGACGAGGTGGACCAGCTCAAGGACCAGGTCTTCCGCGAGCTGCTCACCTACATGATGGCGGACCCCGGCACGATCCAGCGGGCCCTCGCCCTGATCCTCATCAGCCGCAACGTGGAGCGCATCGCCGACCACGCCACCAACATCGCCGAGGACGTGATCTTCCTGGTGGAAGCGAAGGACGTGCGCCACGGCCGTGAGAACGAGGAGGTGGAGAAGTGAAGGAGATCGACACGCGCCGCCGCGTCGTCCTCATCGAGGACGATCACGACATCGCCGAGGCCATCACCTACCACCTCGAGAAGGCCGGTCTGCAGGTGAAGGTCGCCCGGACCGGCGAGGAGGGCCTGGACGCCGTGCGCAAGGGAGTCGACCTGGTGCTCCTCGACCTCAACCTCCCGGGCATGGACGGCCTCGAGGTGTGCCGCCTGATCCGGCGCCAGGCCACGACGGCCCACGTGCCCATCATTATTGTTTCGGCCCGCGCCGACGAGGTGGACCGCGTCCTGGGCCTCGAGATGGGCGCCGACGACTACGTCGTCAAGCCGTTCAGCCTGAAGGAGCTCGCGGCGCGCTGCCGCGTCGCGCTGCGGCGCGCCGATGGCGGCGGGGAGGCTCCCCAAGGCTACCGGGACGAGAACTTCGAGGTCGAGTTCGACGCCTTCACCGTGCGCTACCGCGGCAGCGAGATCCGCCTGACGCCCAAGGAGTTCGAGCTGTTCCGCTACATGGTCGAGCGGGCCGGCCGGGTGCTCACGCGCGAGCGCCTTCTCGAGCGCGTGTGGGGCTACGAGAGCGACGTCGAGAGCCGCAGCATCGACGCCCACATCCGGCGCCTGCGCATGAAGCTGGGGGCGGCGCGCCACCACGTGGAGACGGTCGTGGGCATCGGCTACCGGTTCGTCAAGGACGCGAGCGCCGGCTCGTCGGCGCGCTCGGCCTGACGCACTTCGTCTAAGCTCTCGGGCGTGTCCGACCGCGCCCTGGGGCTGCTCCTGTTCCTGCCGGTGCCGATCGTGCTGTGGCTCTTCACCCGGGCCCCGCTCGGTCCGCTCGCGTCGCTCGGGCTCGGCATCGCGCTGGTCGCGACGCATCGGCTCTACGCCCGGCCCTTCGCCCTGGCCCGCGCGCCCCGCCGTTGCCTCTGGTGCGGCCGCGCCGTCGACGCGGGCCCCGAGCTGTCCGTCGTCGAGCCCCTCGGAGCCACGCGCTGGCGGGCGTGCGGCGGCGACCACGCGAGTCGGCTGCGCCGCGTCTTCGGCTTCGCCGACGCGCATTCCGCCTTCCTGAAGATCGGCATCCTCGGCTCCCTCGCGCTGTTCCTCGTCCTGGCTCTCGGGGCGGCCCTGGGCCGCCTGTGGCCGGCCGCAGGCGCCGACGCCGTGGCGCTCTTCCGTTTCGGCGTGGCGGTGGCGGTGCTGCCGCTCGGCTGGCTGTCGGCGACGCGTGGTCCTCTCGCAGCGCAGCCGGCACCCGTGCCGTTCCCGCTCCACATCCAGGCCCTCATCGGCACGTGGGCCGTCCTCTGGCTCTTCCGCCTCGTGGGCCTCGCCTGGCTGGTGCTCGCCATGCTCCACGTCGCCGCACGCAGCAGCGCTTCGGTCCCATAATGCCGGGGATGCCCTTCTTCAGGTCCGTCCTGCTCCTCCTGACCCTGTCGGGGGCGATTCCCGCGGGCGAGCGCCTGTCGGCGGGCTGGCCGACCGGCGTTCCCGACGGCAAGACGCTCGGCTGGGAGGTGGTGACGGGCGAGGCGGCGACGGCCACGGAGTCGATCGCCTACACGCTCTACGTCAACCCCGCGCGCCCGGCGATCTACGAGGTGGCGCGCTACCGCTTCGTCAAGGTCGACGGCGCCACCCGCACCTCTTCCTCCGAGAAGGTCGTGTGGAACCAGTTTCCGAGCGGGGGCCGTGGTCCCCAGTGCTACGCCCTCGAGAAGGGCGCGTGGCGGACGATGGAGCGCGGCTCCGAGGAGTACCGCTTCGAGATGGGCGTGGTGATGCACGTCTACGGCATCCACCGCCACGTCGTGATGAAGCGCTAGCCGGCCAGCTCCCGAAGCACGCGCGGGGCCCAGAAGCCGAGGAGCGTCGCGCCCCCCTCGAAGGCGCCCGGAGTCTCGACGAGCGCGGCGCCTCCCTTCTTGAAAGCGAAGCGCTCGGAACGGGGCGCGCTCACGAGGCGTGCGAGGAACGCGGAAAGGGTCGGCTCGTGTCCGACGACGGCGACGAGCTCGCCCTCCGCCGCGCGGATGGCGCGCTCCCAGTCGGCGAAACGGCCGGCCGCGAACGCCGGCTCGGTGCGCACGCGGACGCGGCCCCAGGCCCGGGCCGCGATCTCCGCCGTTTCCACGGCGCGGGGCAGCGGGCTCGAGAGGAGCGCGTCCGGCCGGTCGACGATGCGGGCGAGGCCGCGCGCCGCCACCTCGAAGCGCTCGCGGCCCTCCGGCGTCAGGCGGCGGTCGTCGTCCGGGATGCCGGGCGTTCCCGAAGGCACCGCGATCGCGTGGCGCACCAGGAGGAGGCGCACGTCAGGCCCGGGCCGCCGCGCGCGAGGGCAGGATGATCGCGAGCGCCTCGTTCAGGATGCGCCGTGGGTCCGACGCCAGGAAGGCCCCGTGGAGCGCGCGGCACTGCTCGAGGAAGGCACGGCACTCGCGCCGCGCCGCCGTGGCCTGGGCGGATCGCCCCTGCACCTGCGCACGCTCGGCCGAGTGCTGGAGCCACGCCGCGAGCACGTGGACGTCGTGGAGCTGGCCCAGGCTCTCCTGCAGCTCGCGCAGCAGGCGCGGGGCCCGGGACTCCTGGCCCCGGGCCGCGTCGAGCACCTCGGCCGTGTAGCGCAACGTGCGGCACTGCGTCCGGATCCGGTGCAGCGCCTCGGCGTCGAAGCTCGAGCCCAGGGTCGCGAGGGCCTCGAGGATGGCCTCGTGCTGGGTCTGCGCGGACCGGCGCGCGCGCGCGAAGACCGTGAACGCCGGCTCGCCGCCGCGCTTCTGGATCGCCGCGAGGTGGCGCCGGAGCCGCGCGATCTCGAGATCGAGGAGGCCCTCCGCCATCCGCTCGCGCCCGCGCTGGCGGGCTCCCGCCAGGGAGCGCCGCAGGGCGCGCAGCTCCTTGGTCCGCGTGCCCGTCTGGAGCCGGCGCTCGTCGTACAGCGCCAGGCCGACGTCGAGGTCGCGGCTCGAACCCGCGGTCCGGGTCAGCTCGCGCACGATCTTCAGCGCCTGCCGGGCGCGGCGGCCCTTTGGCTTCTGCGCCAGGAGCGGCAGCGCCACGCGCAGCCGGCGCGCCGCGACCCGCATGTCGTGGATCGCGTCGGGGTCGCCTGCCAGGGCCTTCGGCAGGTGCTGGGACAGGCGCTTGCAGCGCTCGCGGAGCAGGGGAGTCGACGGGGCAGGCCGGGAAGGTGTCGAGCGCGTCAAGGCAGCAAGTCTCGAATCGAGGCTATCACGCGCCTTCCCGCTTGCCCAAGGCGAGACGAAGATCCGGCGAAAATGGTGTGACGAGCGCCGATTCCGACGCGGCTGTCGGCGCTTCGATAGAATTGCGGCTCCAATGCCGAAGCCCCGCAAGCGCACGCTCACACGCAAGCCCGCCGCCGACGCGCCCGCGCCGCCGCCCGAGCCGATCCGGCCGATCGCGGTCGTGGACATCGGCGCGAGCGCGGTGCGTCTCACCGTCGCGGACGCGCGTCCCGGCGAGGCCATCGGGATCCTCGAGGAGGCCTCGCGGGGCGTCCTGCTCGGCAAGGACACGTTCACCCACGGCAAGCTCGGCGCGGCCACCATCGAGGCGACGCTCAAGACCCTCGAGGGCTTCCGGCGCATCATGGACACCTACGGCGTCGTGCGCTACCGCGCGGTGGCCACGAGCGCCGTGCGCGAGGCCGGCAACCGCGAGACCTTCCTCGACCGGGTGCGGCTGCGCACCGGCATCGACGTCGAGATCATCGACGGCTCCGAGGAGAACCGGCTCACCTACCTGGCCGTGCGCGAGCGCCTGCGCGGCCACGAGTCGCTCACGGCGGGCGACGCCGTGCTCCTCGAGATCGGCGGCGGCAGCGCCGACATCTCCTTCCTGCGCAAGGGCCAGCCGACGTACTCCGGCACCTATGCCCTGGGCTCGATCCGCATGCGGCAGAACCTGGCCTCCTGGCAGAGCAGCCGCGAGCAGTGGCTGCGCCTGCTGCGGCGCCACATCCACAACGTCGTCGGCGACATCCGCCGCGAGATGCCGCTGCGCGAGGCCAAGCACTTCATCGCCCTCGGCGGCGACGTCCGCTTCGCGGCCGAGCGGATCCTGGGCGCCGAGCTCCCCGAGGACGTGGCGGTCCTCGAGAAGGGCCAGTTCCTGCAGTTCTGCGACGCGATCCTCGGCGACGACGTCGAAGGGCTGGTCGCGAACTACCGCCTGTCCCAGGCCGACGCCGAGACGCTCGTGCCCGCCCTCATGGCGTACCGCGAGCTGCTCATCGAGACGAGCGCCGACCACGTGCTCGTGCCCGACGCGTCGCTGCGCGCCGGCCTGCTCCTCGACCTGGCTCGAGGCGACGAGAGCCGCGAGCTGGAGGACTTCGGGCGGCAGGTCCTCGCGAGCGCCCAGGCCCTGGGAGAGAAGTACCGCTACGACGGCTCCCACGCGAAGAACGTGGCGCTCCTGGCGGCCCGGCTCTTCGACGAGCTGCGCGCGGAGCACGGCCTCGCCCCGCGCGACCGGTTGCTGCTCGAGGTGGCGGCGCTGCTCCACGACGTCGGCATCTACGTGAACCTGCGCGGGCACCACAAGCACACCCAGTACGTGCTGTCGGTGGCCGAGATCTTCGGCCTCTCCCGCGACGACATGGCCATCGTCTCGAACGTGGCGCGCTATCACCGCCGGGCCACGCCGCAGAAGTCCCATCTGCCCTACATGGCTCTCGACAGCGACGCGCGCGTCGTGGTCAACAAGCTCGCGGCGATCCTGAGGGTGGCGAACGCCCTCGACGCCGACCACCTGCAGAAGGTCAAGGACGTGCGCGTCGTGGTCGAGGACGAGGCCTGGGCCCTCGAGGTCCAGGGCGCGGGCGACCTCACCATGGAGCGCCTCGCCACCCTCGCGCGCTCGGACTTCATGACCGAGGTGTTCGGCCGCAAGGTGTCGTTCCGCGAAGCGTCGGTCCGGTCATGACGGACAAGAAGCCGCGCCGCCGCGATCCGGAGCTGTTCCTGAACCGCGAGCTGTCCTGGCTCGCGTTCAACGGCCGCGTGCTCGAGGAGGCCACGGATCCGGCGAACCCGCTCCTGGAGCGCCTGAAGTTCGCCACGATCGTGGCGTCGAACCTCGACGAGTTCTTCATGGTGCGCGTCGCGGCCGTGAAGAACCAGATCGCGGAGGGCGACACGGCGCCCGATCTCGCCGGCCTCACGCCGACCCAGCAGCTCCAGGAGATCTCGGCCCGGGCCCACGAGATGGTCGACACCCTGTATCGCACCGTCGTGGGCGAGATCCTCACGGGGCTGGCCGCTCGCGAGATCCGCCTCGTGCCCGTCTCGGGCCTCGACGCCGCGGCCCGCAGCTCGTTGTCGCGCCACTTCCGCGACGAGATCCTGCCGGCCCTGACGCCCCTCGCGATCGACGTCTCACGTCCCTTCCCGATGCTCGCGGGCCTCAGCCTGAACGTGGCCCTGTTGCTGTCGCCGATCGAGGGCGAGAGCAAGCCCCGCCTCGGTGTCGTGCAGGTTCCGGCGCGCCTGCGTCGCCTCGTGCGGCTGCCCGGGAGCGGCACGGCCTACGCCCTCCTCGAGGACCTGATCCGCGCCGAGCTGCCGGCGCTGTTCCCGGGCCAGACGGTCCTCGAGTCGGCCGCGTTCCGCGTCACGCGGGACGCGGAAATGGACCTCGACGACGAGGGCGGCGGGGACTACCTCGAGGCGATCCAGGAGGAGCTCAAGAAGCGCCGCAAGAGCCAGGTGGTGCGCCTCGAGAGCGAGGCGATCGCCACCGACGCGCTGCTGGCCCAGCTCACCGAGCGCCTGGACATCGGTGCCCGCGACATCTACCGCGTCTCGGGGCCGGTCGACATCCGTGCCCTCTTCGGACTCGTCGAGCTCCCCGCCCTCGAGGATCTCCGCGACCCGCCGCTCAGGCCCCTGCAGTCCCTCGACGACGCCGAGCGCGCCGACATGTTCGCGCTCATCGACCAGCGCGATGTCCTCGTCCACAATCCGTACGAGTCCTTCGATCCGGTCGTGGCTTTCGTGTCCCAGGCCGCCGACGACCCGGACGTCCTCGCGATCAAGCAGACCTTGTACCGGACGAGCGGCGACTCGCCGATGGTCTTGGCCCTGGCTCGGGCCGCGGAACAGGGCAAGCAGGTGACCGTGCTGGTCGAGCTGCTGGCCCGCTTCGACGAGCAGTCGAATATCCGCTGGGCGCGCAGCCTCGAGGAGTCGGGCGCCCACGTCATCTACGGCGTCCGCGGCTACAAGACCCACGCGAAGATCTGCCTCGTGGTGCGCCGCGGCCGCGACGGGATCAAGCGCTACGTCCATCTCGGGACCGGGAACTACAACGACAAGACCGCGCGCCTCTACACCGACTTCGGCCTGATGACCGCGGACCCGGAGATCGGCAAGGACGCCTCGGCGTTCTTCAACGCCCTCACCGGCTACTCCGATCCGCCCCACATGAAGAAGCTCGCCATGGCGCCGACCCACCTGCGGGGTCGCGTGCTGTCGCTGATCGAGCGCGAGCGCCGCCGCGCCGAGTCGGGCCAGGCCGCCGAGATCACGGCCAAGATGAACTCCCTGGTGGACGAGGACATCATCCGGGCGCTCTACGACGCGTCGCGGGCGGGCGTCCGGATCCGCCTGAACGTCCGGGGGATCTGCTGCCTGCGCCCGGGCGTCAAGGGCGTGAGCGAGCGCATCGAGGTGATCTCGATCGTCGACCGCTTTCTCGAGCACGCGCGGATCTTCCACTTCCGGAACGGCGGCGACGACGAGGTCTATCTCGCGAGCGCCGACTGGATGCCGCGCAACCTGGACCGCCGCGTCGAGCTGCTGTTCCCGGTCCAGGCGCCGGAGCTGCGCGTCAAGGTCCTGGCCGCCCTCGAGGCGATGTTCCAGGACAACGTGAAGGCGCGGCGCCTGCTGCCCGACGGGACCTACAAGCGCCGCAAGCCCGCGAAAGGCGAGGAGCCGTTCCGGGTCCAGGCCCACCTGTATCGCGAGGCGCAGCGCGCCCTCGAACGGGCGCGCGCCCAGGCCGGCGTCGTCCTCGAGCCGATCGCGTCTCCCAAAGCGACGGCGTGACGGAGCCGCTCGTCCCGGAGCCGGTGCTCTCCGCCGAGGATCGCGTCCTGTTCGAGCTGGGCGTGCGCGAGTTCAACGACGGCTTGTACTTCGAATGCCACGAGAGCCTCGAGGATCTCTGGAACGGCGTGCGCGGGCCGTCGCGCGACTTCTTCCAGGGGCTCATCCAGGTGTCGGTGGCGTTCCTGCACCTCGCGCGCTCGAACCCCGCGGGGGCCCAGAGCACACTCGGCCGCGCCCTCAAGCGGCTGTCGGCCTACCCCGATCGCTACTACGGCTTCGACCTCGGGGCCTACCGCCGCGTGCTCGAGGCGAGACTCGCGCAGATCGCCGCGCGGGACGCGGCCGGCATGGCGGAAGCGCCGCCGGAATGGCGCTTCGATCCGCCGGCCTAGACCGCCGCGAGCTCCCGAACCTTCGCGAGGTGCTTGTCGTCGTGGTTCGCGAGGTGCAGGGCGACGGCCTCGAGGCTCATCTCGCCGCGCGTCGGGTGGAGGCCCATGCGCTTCCAGGCGGCCGCCGGGAGCGCCGAGAGCAGCTTGAGGGTGTCCTGCCGCAGCTCCTTGAAGGCCTTCGCCGCGGCGCGCACGTCGCTCGTCGCGTACTGGCGCGCCACGGCCGTCCGGTCGTTGTCGAGCAGGAAGAACGACGGCCTGTCGGAGAACGCCATCTTGGTGAAGCGCTCGACGAACACCAGCTCGATGTCCCGCATGTGGCAGGCGTTCTCGACGACCGACCACTTGCCGTCGGCGGGCCGCTTGGCGGCGCTGGCCGCGTCGAGGTCCTTGACGACGGCCAGGAGCGCCGCCGGCGCCGACTCGAGACGCGCGAGGACGGCCTGGCGCGACTTGACGCCTTCGATCTGGCCGAGGTGCGCCTCGTCGTTCCCGACGGCGTGACGCCGCAGGAGCGTCGCCATCGAGAGCTGCCCGGCGGTGCTGTGGACGCCGGTGCGCTCCCACTGCGCCGTCTTCAGCTTCTTCAGCGTCCGGAGGTTCTCGCGGCGCAGCTTCGACCAGTCGCGCAGCAGCGCGGAGAGCGACTGCGCCCGGTAGTCACGCTCGATGGCGAGGGCGCTGCCCTCGATGTCGGGCAGCGCCGGGTTGTCCTCGGAGAGGATCCGGCGGTAGCGGTCGGCGTAGGCGAGCTCCTCCATGTCGCGCATGTGGGCGACGATCTCGAGGATCGACCACTTGCCGGGCGCCGGCCTCGCGAGCAGCGCCTTCTTCGGCAGGCCCTTGACGGCCGCCTTCAGGCGGGCCGGCGTCTCGTCGAGCGTGCGCAGATGTCCCGTGCGTTCCGTGTCTTCCAACGACGACCTCCGCGAAGTTGCCCCTTGTCAGCGGCCGCTCTCGAGGGCCGCGATGCGGACCTCGAGAGGCGGGTGCGTCGAGAACCACTGCAGCCAGCTCCGGCCACCGGCGATCTTGAAGCTGGCGAGCGCCGCGTTGTTCACGTCGACGCGCTCCTGGGTCGACATCAGCCGCCGCAGCGCGCCCACCATGGCCCCGCGCCCCGCGAGGGACGCGCCGCCGGCGTCGGCTCGGAACTCGCGCTGGCGCGAGAACCACGCCACGATCAGCGAGCCCAGGATGCCGAGGACGATCTCGAGCACGATGCGGACCAGGAAGGAGACCGTGTTGGCGGCCCGCGAATCCATGGCCTGGCGCACGGCGAAGGCCGCGACGCGGGCGAGGAACATGACGAAGGCGTTCACGACGCCCTGGAGCAGGGTCATCGTCACCATGTCGCCGTTGGCGATGTGGGTGACCTCGTGGGCGAGCACGCCCTGGACCTCCTCGCGGGTCATGCTGCGCAGCAGCCCGGTCGAGCAGGCCACCAGGCTGCGCTTCTTGCTGGGACCGGTCGCGAAGGCGTTCACCTCGGGCGACTCGTAGATGCCGACCTCGGGCATCGGCAGGTTCGCCTGGCGCGTGAGGTGGCCGATCGTGTTGTAGAGCCAGTCGAGGTCCTGGTTGCCGGTCTGGCCGTTCACGAGCTGCACGCCCATGGCCCGCTTCGCCGTCCAGCGCGAGATCGCGAGGGAGATGAAGGCGCCGCCCATGCCCCAGACGAAGCAGAAGACCGCGAGGGCGGCGAAGTCGAGCTGGCCGTTGGGTCCGACGTACCCGCCGATGCCGAGCAGGCTGAGGATGATCGACAGCGTGACGACGATGGCGATGTTCGTAGCGAGAAAGAGGACGATTCGTTTAGCCATGATCTGCCTCCGACCAAAGGATCATTCTAGTCTCCCCGGGCCGTCAACCCAAGGGCGCTAGAATGGCGGCCATGAAGCCAGCCATGCTGTTTCTCGCCCTGGGCCTGACGCTCCCCGCTCGGGCCGACGACGCCTCCCGGCTCGTGGCCGCGACCCTCGGCCACACGCCGCTGCTGCGCGACCTGCAGTCCCTGACCGACGAGATCGGCGGGCGGCCCACCGGCTCGGAAGCGAACCGGCGCGCCGTCGAGTGGGGGCTCGCCCGGTTCAAGGAGGCCGGGCTCGAGGGCCGCGCCGAGCGCTTCACGATGCCGTCGCTCTGGCTCGAGCGCCGGGCGACGGCCCGCTTCGCCGGCAGCGCGGCCTTCGAGGCGCCCGCGGTGGCGATGCCGTTCTCGGCGGCGACCCCCGCCGCGGGTGCGGCCGCTCCCGTGGTCGACGGCGGCCACGGCACCGAGGCCGACTTCAAGCGGCTGGGAGTCACGGCCAAGGGCGCCTTCGTCCTCGTCGAGACCGGCGAGCTCGTGGACCTCGAGGGCCTGTTCCGCGAGTACGCCGAGGCCGCCGAGATCGAGCGGCGCGCCTTCGCCGCCGACGTGGCCGGCGTCGCCTACATGGCCTCGCGGCCCCGGGGCCTGCTCTACCGCCACAACGTCTCGATCGGTCCGAAGAACACGCGGCCGATGCTGATCGTCGAGCGGGAATCGGCGCAGCGCGCCCTGCGCTTCCTGCGCAGCGGCCGGCCCCTCACGCTCACCGCGACGATCGAGGTCGAGGGAGGCAAGCCCTACGAGGCCGCGAACGTCGTCGCCGACGTGCGCGGCTCCGAGAAGCCCGACGAGGTCGTCCTGATCGGAGCCCACCTCGACTCGTGGGACCTCGGAACCGGCGCCCTCGACAACGGCTGCAACGTCGCCCTCGTGCTCGACATCGCGCGCCAGATCCAGAGCCTGGGCCTGAAGCCCCGCCGCACGATCCGCTTCGTGCTCTGGAACGGCGAGGAGCAGGGCATGATCGGCTCCTGGGAGTACGCGAAGGCCCACGCCGCCGAGCTCGACCGCCACGTGATGGCCTCGTCGTACGACATCGGCAGCGGGCGCATCTCGGGCTTCCTCACGAACGGACGGCCCGAGCTCGACGCGGTCATCGAGCGCGCGCTAGTCCCCGTCGCAGGGCTCGGCCCGTTCGCCCAGGCCCCCGATCCCGTGGTCGGCACCGACAACTACGACTTCATGATGGAGGGCGTCGCGAACCTGGTCGCGAACCAGGAGTCCGCGAACTACGGCCCCAACTACCACGCGGGCTCCGACACCTTCGACAAGGTCGACACGCGGCAGCTCAAGCAGAACACCGCGATCGCCGCGGCGGTGACCTGGGGCTTCGCGAACGCCGACGTCACGTGGAGGCGCCAGACGCGCGCGGAGATCCAGGCGCTCGTGGACGGCACGACGCTCAAGGACCAGATGATCGGCATGGATCTCTACGACGTCTGGGTTTCCGGGCAGCGGGGCCGCAAGAAGTAGCCCGTTCGTCACGCCGTCGTCACGGCGCCTGCCTAGGCTTCCTCGTCGCCGCGAGGAGGCTCGATGATTCCGTCCACGGCAAGGTCGTCGAGACGGTCGGCGCCGGTGCGATGATCGGCGAGATGGCGCTCATCGACCACCTGCCGCGCAGCGCCAGTGCCCGCGCCACCACCGACGCCAAGCTCGTGCCGATCGACCAGCGCCGCTTCCTGTTCCTGGTGCAGGAGACGCCGTTCTTCGCCATCCACGTGATGAAGGTGATGGCGGACCGGCTCCGCCGGATGAACGAGACGGTGGAGTAGGACCTTGGACGGCGGCTAGTCGGTGGCGAAGCCGGCGGCGACCCAGGCGCTCGTGCCGCCGACCACGTTATAGAGGGTCTTGAAGCCGCGGCGCGCGAGGAGGCTGGCGGCGGCGCTCGATCGATAGCCGCCGGCGCAGATCACCGCCGTGGGCCGCCCGGGCTCGAGGCCGGCGCTCGCCGCATCCAGGCGGTCGAGCGGCACAGGCATGGCTCCCGGCACGTGGCCTGCCGAGAACTCCCCGGGCCGCCGCACGTCGATGAGCTGCAGCTCCCGGCGCGACTCGAGCTCGTCGCGCAGCACGCCGACCGGCCACTGGTCGACGTGCTCCAGGGCGCGCCCGTCGCGGTCCCAGGCCGCGATGCCTCCGTCCAGGTAGCCCGCGACCGCGTCGAGGCCGACCCGGGCGAGGCGCAACGCCGCCTGCCGGGCCTGCTCCTCGTCCTCGGTGACGAGGACCAGGGGACGACCGGGCTCGAGCAGCGTGCCGCACCACGACGCGAACTGGCCGTCGAGCCCGATGTTCAGGGAGCCGGGCAGGTGCGCGGTGCCGAAGGAGGTCGTGGCCCGGACGTCCAGCAGCTGCGCGCCGCCGGCCACCGCTTCCGCAGTCGCCGCGGGCGCCAGGGCCGCCGGCGGCTCGACCTCGGCCAGGGGCGCGGCGCCCTCGCGGTTCATGGCCACGTCCTGGGCGAAGTAGCGCGGCGCCTCGGGCAGGTCCGCGGTCATCATCGAGACGAAACGCTCGCGCGGCATCGGCTGCAGCGCGTAGTTCGAGCGGCGCTGCTCGCCGATCGTGGACATCGTCTCCTTGGAGATGTTCCGGCCACACAGCGAGCCGGCGCCGTGGGCGGGGTAGACCTCGACGCTGTCGGGCAGGCTCAGCAGCTTCGCGTGGAGCGAGTCGTAGAGCAGCCCCGCCATGAGATCGGCCGAGAAGCCCTTCGCGCCGACCAGGTCCGGCCGGCCCACGTCGCCGATGAACAGCGTGTCGCCCGTGAAGACGAGGCGCGGCTCGGGCCCCGCATCGGCGTCGAACACGAGGATGCTGACGCTCTCCGGCGTGTGGCCCGGCGTCTCGAGGACGCGCAGCGTGAGCCTTCCCAGGGCGATCTCCTCGCCGTCGACGACGGCCCGATGGGGAAACGCGGCGGCCGCACGCTTGCCGAACACGATCGTGGCGCCGGTGCGCTCCGCCAGCTCCCGGTGACCGCTCACGAAGTCGGCGTGAAGATGCGTCTCGATCACGTAACGGATCGTCAGGCCGTGCTCGTCGGCGAAGGCGAGGTACTCCTCGACGTCGCGGCGCGGATCCACGACGGCGGCCTCCCCGTCGGATCCGATCAGGTAGGAGGCCTGGGCGAGGCAGCCGAGGTAGAACTGCTTGAACTCCACCGCCGTACGTTACAACAGGCTAGTCGAGCAGCGCGACGAGGGCGTAGTACGACAGCGCCGAGACGAGCGCGGAGAGCGGGATCGTCAGGACCCAGGCCCAGACGATGCGGCCGGCGACGCCCCATTTCACGGCCGAGAGCCGGCGCGTCGCGCCGACGCCGATGATCGCGCCGGTGATCGTGTGGGTCGTCGAGACCGGGATGCCCGCGAGCGTCGCGTAGAACAGCGTGATGGCGCCCGAGGTCTCGGCGCAGAAGCCGCCGAAGGGCTGCAGCTTCGTGATCTTGGTGCCCATGGTCTTCACGATGCGCCAGCCCCCGAACATCGTGCCGAGGGCGATCGCGGCGTGGCAGATGAGCACCACCCACAGCGGGATCTCGGCCGACTTGTCCATGTAGCCGGACACGACGAGCAGCCCGGTGATGATGCCCATCGTCTTCTGGGCGTCGTTGCCGCCGTGGCCGAGGCTGTAGAGGCCGGCCGACACGAGCTGCAGCCGCCGGAACAGGCGGTCCAGCTTGAACGGATGCCAGCGCCGGAAGACCCACGTCACCGACACCATCAGCAGGAAGCCGATGCCGGCGCCGATCAGCGGCGCCAGCACGATGAACTGGAGCGTCTTGAGCCAGCCGTCGACGAGGATCGCGGCGAACCCCGCCTTGGCGATCGCGGCGCCCGCGTATCCGCCGATGAGGGCGTGGGAGGAGGACACGGGCAGGCCGTAATACCAGGTGATCAGGTTCCACGCGATGGCGCCGACCAGGCCGGCGAGGACGACCTCCTGGCTCACGATCGACAGGTCGATCATGCCCTTGCCGATCGTCTTCGCCACGTGGGTGCCGAGGACGAAGGCCGCCACGAAGTTGAAGAACGCGGCCCACAGCACCGCCTTCTGGGGGGACAGCACGCGCGTCGACACCACCGTGGCGATGGAGTTCGCCGCGTCGTGGAAGCCGTTCAGGAAGTCGAAGGTGAGGGCGACGAGGATGATGAAGAGGAGGAGCGCCGTCTCGTGGGACATCGCGCCGTCAGGCGTTCTTGATCACGACGTTCCCGATCGCGTGGGTGTAGTCCTTGCACCCGTCGCAGGCGTCCTCGAGACCCTGGTAGATCTCCTTCCACTTCAGGATCTCGATGGGGTTGCGCCCGGTCTTGAAGAGGTCGGCCATCACCGTGCTGTAGAGCGTGTCGCCCTGGTTCTCGAGCTCGGAGATGCGCATCAGGGAGGCCTGGATCGTCTTCTCGTTGGCGAGGTCCCAGACGAGAGCCGTGGCCTTATGGATCTCGTCGGCCATGGCCGTGAGGATCGTGGCGAACTGGCGCAGGGCCTCGGGGGAGTCGGCCAGCTCGAACATCACCAGGGACTGGGCGACGCCCTCGACGAGGTCGAGGATGTCGTCGAGGTCCGACGCGATGAGGCGCAGGTCCTCGCGGTCGAGAGGCGTGATGAACGTGGAGTTGAGGGCTTCGAAGATCTGGCGGGTCAGCTGGTCGCCGTCGTGCTCGATCGCCTTCAAGGACACGGTCTTGACGCGGCGCTCCTCGAGGCTCGCCGAGCTCGCGATCTCGGCGAACAGCCGCGTCGCGCGCTGCAGGTTCAGGGTGTCCCGCTCGAGGAGGTCGTGGAAGCGTTCCTCCTTCGGCATGAACCACTTGATGATGGTGTCGACCTTCAAGGGCTCCTCCGTCCCGGGGCGAAACGATGACGATGCAGTGACGTTCGTGTGACGGGACGGGATCCTACCACGGGCCTTCTCGCCGCGCGGCCAGCAAAGAAAAAGGGGATGGGGCGGACGGCCCCATCCCCCTAAGCGGTCTGTCGGCTAGAGGCGGCTAGAGGCGGCTAGAGGGCTACCACTCGAAGCGGGCGCCCAGCCGCACCTGGCGCGGCGCCTGGTACGAGGTCGAGGCGGCCACGGCACCGCCCGTCGGGTACCCGAAGTTCGGGTTGCGGATCGTGTAGCCCTGCTCGGTGGCGGTGTCGAAGTTGGTTGGATTCTGGGTGTTGAGCAGGTTGAACGCGTCGGCCATCAGCACCACTCGCTGCCCACGTCCGATCGGCAGCGCATAGTCGGCGTGGAAATCGAAGGTGACCTCGAAAGGCGTCCGCGCGCGGAAGCCGCCGCAGTCGCCGCAGCCGTCGATGTTGCCGATCGTCTCGATGCCCGCGCCACGCAGCGTGTTGGGGATCTCGCCCGGGGTGTCGTACACCGGATTCGACGAGAACGACGTGAGCACCCGGCCCGAGCCCGCGTTCACGCCGACGCCGAGGTTCAAGGCGTTCCAGGCGTAGGCTCCGTACACCTTCAGCTGGTGACGGCGGTCGTTCGGGAGGATGCCGTTCCCGAGGGTGCTGCCCAGGAAGCGGATGTCCCCTCCGAAATCGAAGGCGTCGCGCCCGAAGCCGACGTAGCTCGGGTCGTTGGTCGGGAAGTCGAAGAGCGACGTGATCGACGGATCGGACTGCCCGTTGTCGGAGCGGAAGAAGCCCTCGAAGTTGCCCTCGAGTCGTGCCCACCGGTACGACGTCACGAGGCCCCAGTTGTCCGAGAAGTTCCTGTTGAGGGTGACCTCGACGGCGTCGTAGGCGTGGACCGGCGTCTCGAACGCGGCGGTGAAGCCGGGCACGGGTTGAGCGGGGAGCCCCGGCCGGATGTTGCTGACCGCGTACTCGACGCTCTCGGGCCGGTCCGGGCGGTAGTAACCGGCCATGGCGAGAGACCCGAAATCCTCGAGGACCTGGGGCAGGCTGTTGTGGACGTAGCGCACGCCCAGGTTCAGCGAGCGGCCGAGGTCGAACTCGACGCCGCCGATGAACTCGTCCTTGTAGGTCGGGTTCGCCTCGGGGTCGAAGAGCGCGGCCGACGTGCCCGCGAGGCCGAAGTGGGTGGTGGAGCCGCCCGCGACCACGCCCTCCGGGACCGGCCGCGTGAGGTCACGGTCGAAGTAGTCGGCGCGCGTGACGCTCGCGTCGGCGGAAAGGGCGCGCGCCGCGAGGTCGTTGGGGATCTTCGAGTAGAAGCGCCCATAGCTCGCGTAGACCTTCGACTTGCCGTCGCCGAACAGGTCGTACGTGGCGCCGAGGCGCGGGCTCAGCGTGCCGTCGAACGCGCGCTCGCAGAACACGGCGTCGCCCGAGCCGTCGTTGGCGCCCGGACGCGACTCGCCCTCCTTGCACAGCTTCACGCCGCCACCGACGAGCTTCAGCTTCTCCCAGCGCACGCCGGGGCGCAGCGTCAACCGACCGCCGATCTGCCAGGTGTCCTGCAGGAAGAAGTTGAGGTAGTCGGCGCTCGTCTCGGGGACCGGTCCGAAGTTCGCGCGGGTGACGCGCCAGATCTTGCCGTAGACGGGATCGGCGACGACCGTGACGCTTCCGCCCGTGCGGGTCTCGACACCGTTGGGCAGCGTGAAGATCGGGCCCGTGCGGCCGACGTCGCGGCTGAAGGAGATGTCCTCGAGGTTGACGCCGTAGCGGACCTGGTGGGTGCCGGCCGCGTTGAAGATGTTGGTGGACTTCAAGGAGTACTGCTTGTTCTTGCCGGCGCCGCCCTTGTCGTACAGGCCGATCCCGCCGCGCCGCACGTTGGGAGTCACGGTCGTGTCGAGCACCTGCCACTCGTCCTGCACCGGGATCTCGTTGACCTTGTTCGTGGCGTTCGCGAAGGACGCCTCGACCAGCCAGTTCGGGCTGATGATGCCGTCGTAGCGGACCGACTGGTTGTGGCCGCCGTAGAAATCGAGCTCGCTGAAGCGCGAGGCGGTGGCTCCGAGCAGCGCCGTGAAGCGCTGCGGCCCCGCCTCCCCGTGGGACGGATCGCCGAAGGCCGAGACGTCGAATCGGTGGTTCGGGGTGGCCTGCACGCTCAGCTTGCCGGCGTAGGAGTACACGCGGCGCTTGCGCTCCACCGCGCCGAGGCTCTGGAGCGGGAAGTCCTTGGGAGCCACGAAGGTGGCCGACTGGTACTGGGGGTTGAAGGCGCCGAAGAAGAACACCTTGTCCTTCACGATCGGGCCTCCCAGGGTCGCGCCGAAGTCGTAGTTGTCCTGGCCGGTGAGGTTCACGGTGCCCGCGGGCGTCTGGAGCTGCTTGTAGTCCGACTCGAGCGAGCTCGGACGGAAGAAGCCGTACAGGCTGCCGCGGAAGTTGTTCGTGCCGCTCTGGGTGACGACGTTCACGACGCCGCCCGTGGACTGGCCGTACTCGGCCTCGAAGCCGCCGGTCTTGACCTGCGTCTCCTTGATGAAGTCCGTGGTGACGCCCGTGCCGAGGGAGCCGAACACGATCGAGTACGTGCCGACGCCGCCGAAGCCCGTGTTCGAGATGTTGACGCCGTCGACCACGTAGTTGTTGTCGAGGCCGGCCGCGCCGGCGATCGACGGGTTCGAGCGGCCGACGCCGCTGGAATCCGAGACGCCCGGGACGAGGTACAGCGTGTCGGTGAGGTTGCGGCCCACCGGGAGCCGCTTGAGCGTGTCGTTCGAGAGCACGCCTCCCGTCGTCGTCGAGGACTGATCGATCGTGGTCATGCCGAGGACCTCGATCACCTCCTGCATCGCGCCGACCTTGAGGGTGAAGTCGAGGTCGAGGGCCTGGCCGAGACGCACGGCGACGTCCTTGCGCTCGACGGGGGAGAAGCCCGAGAGCTCGACCTTCACGTTGTAGCGGCCCACGGTCAGGAACGGAGCGCGAAAGCGGCCCTGCGAGTCGGTGACGAACGCCTTGACGCCCTGGTCGGAGGTGAGCGTGACGCTCGCGCCCGGGATCGCGGCGCCCTGGGCGTCGCTCACGAGCCCGCTCAGGCTTCCGGTGGTCTGTTGCGCACGGGCGCCCGTCGTGAGTCCCACGAGCAGGGCCAGTGCCCAGATCAAATGTCGTTTCATCGAGATCGGCTCCTTAGAAATGCGGTTCACGTCGTGACGTCGGACGCAACGGCTATGGGCAAGCGCAGTGCCAGAGATGTGCGTGAAGCCTGTCAACGAGTTGCAGAGGAGCGCGGGGCGCGATCCGGCGCGCCGTAGCGGGCGGGCAGCGGGCTCAAGCGCCCGAAGCCTCGGCAAGCTCCTGAGCCGACGGGTCGATCTCCCTTGCGAGCGATCCGCTTTCATGGAGCGTTTGCGGCGCCGGCGCGCACAGCCCGCAACCGATCGCGCGCAACTGCACGCGTGTGCGCTTCGCGGAGACCGCCTCGAGACGCAGCTGGCGGTGGCGCTCGGACGTGGCGCTCAGGAACGGCGCTTCGCCCTGTTCCCAGAAGCACGCCCACAGCGCGCGCTGATCGATGTCGAAGCGGCGCACCTGCCCGCCCGACTCGACGCAGGCGACGACCCGGACCCGCTCCATCCAGGCCGAGCCGGCGCCCCACGCGTCGGGGATCCACGGCAGGTAGCGCTCGGGACGGGTCAGCAGCAGGATCACCGCGTCGGGCGGAACGGCGAGCACGATCTCGAGCCTGCGAGGCGGAGCGTCCATTCGCCGTGCAAACGCAATCCGCGCCGCCCGGACGACACGTAAAAATGCATCACACCGGCCGGGTCCAGGTCGAGCTCCGTGCTACCTTCGCGTCGATGAAGGCGAGGCTCGAGTCACTCGCGGCGGCGGCGGAAGGCGGCGACCGCGCGGCGGCCGAGACGCTGTTCGCGGCGCTCTATGCGGAGCTCCACCGCCTGGCGAAGCACCACCTCGGCGGCAGCCGGCTCACCCTCGGGACGACGACGCTGCTCCACGAGGCCTACCTCAACATGTCGCGCCAGCAGAACGCGGCCTTCCCGGACCGCGCCCGCTTCATGGCCTACGCCTCGCGGGTGATGCGCGGCATCGTGATCGACTACGTGCGCAGCCGCGGCGCGCAGAAGCGCGGCGGCGAGTTCGTGATCCTGCCCCTCGTCGACGACCGGGCCGAAGCCGAGCCCGAGGATCGTCAGCTCCAGAGGGTGAGCGATTGTCTCGACGAGCTCGCGAGCGTCGACGCCGCGCTGACGGAAGTGGTGGATCTCCACTTCTTCTGCGGCTTCTCCTTCGGCGAGATCGCGGCGATGCGCGGGGTGTCGGAGCGCACCGTGCAGCGTCACTGGGAGAAGGCGCGCCTCTTCCTCAGGCACGCGATGCGCGGCAAGGCCGAGTCCCGCCGCTAGGCCGTTTTCAGGAGCGGGCGGCGAGCGCGGCCTGCGCCGCCTTCGTCGCGGGGTGATCGGGCCCCGCGGTATCCAGCAACTGCATCTGCGCGTCGCGGAAGAAGCGTCGCGCCTCCGCGCGCCGGCCGGAGGCCTCCTCGACCTCGCCCAGGGCCAGCTCGCTGAGGCCCACCCACGCGGAGTGGGGGATCCCGCCGCGCAGGCGCTGCGACAGCTCCAGGGCCGCGCGGGCGTGAGGGGCCGCCTCGGCGGGCTGGCCGAGGCGGAGCTCGAGGCGCGCGACGTCGAGCAGGGTCTCGACGTGGATCACCCGCAGCTCGGCCGTCTTCGCGTGGATCGCGAGGGCCTTCGAAAGACTCCGGCGCGCTGTCGGGAGATCGCCCTCCGCCGCGGCCAGCAGGCCCTCCTCGCGCTCCAGGTCCGCCAGCACGCGATGGCCGGCGGGCACCGAGTCGCGGAGCGCCGGGCCCGCCTCGCGGACGGCCGTGCGTGCGCAGGCGAGATCGCCCTGCTGCCGGCACAGCCGTGCCGCCTGCACCGCGACGAGGCCCAGGTTCAGCCGGCTGCCCTGGCGCCGCGCCGTGGCTTGCGCCTTCTCGAGCTCGGCGCGGCCCTCCGGCGCCCGCCCGAGCCAGCCGAGGAAGATGGCGCGGTTCAAGCGCAGCCGCGCCGGCACGGAGTCCGGGCCCGCTCCGTCGTAGGCCTCGATGACCCCATCCATCATCGCGAGGGCGTCCACGAAGCTCGTGTTCGACAGGGTGATCGCCCAGTTGTTGCGCAGGGTCGCGGCGTCCGCGGTCTTCTCGCGCCCCATGCGCTCGAACTCGCGCAAGGCGTCGGCGAAACGGCGGTTGGCGCCTTCCGTGTCGCCCTGGAGCTTGCGAGCCATGGCGAGCAGCTGCAGGACGTAGGCGCGCTGGTCGGCGAACTCGTGGGGGCGCCCGCCGATCCGCGCGAGGGCCTCCTCGCCCGCGGCCTGCGCGCGCGCGCCGTCGCCCTCGTCGGCCGCGAGGCTCGCCCGGGTCGCCAGGCAGTGGGCGGCGACGCCGTCGTACAGGGCGTCGGAAGGAATGGCCGCCAGGGCGAGGCTCGTGAGCCGCTTCGCTTGCGCGATGTCGCTCTCCTCGATGATCTCGGCCCAGGCGCACTGGGCGCGGGCCCGGAGCGCCGGGTCCGCGAGGCGCTGGGCTGCCTGGTAGGCAGGCCACATGACGCGGCGGGCGCTGTCGCTCTCCGAGCGGTTCGAGTAGATGACGCCCAGGGCGATGCGCATCTCGACCGCGAGGACCGGATCGTCGGCGAAGCGCTTGTCGATCATTCCCTCGGCGCGCGCGAGCATCTCGTGGACGCCGATCGGCGACCCCTGGGCCTGGCCGAGGAGGAACGCGGTGAACTCGTTCACACGCTCGGCCCGCTTGAGCTGCGCCATCGTGAGATCGCGCTGGACCGCCGTCGCCCGCGCCTCGCGGAGCGTGCTCGCGACGCCGCCGGCGAACGCCACGGCCAGGGCCGTCGCGAGAACCGCCGGCAGGCGGTGCCGCCGCACGAAGCGCGCGGCGCGATAGGAGAAGCCACCGGGCCTCGCCTGGACGGGCTCGTGACGCCGGTGACGCCGCAGGTCCCCGGCGAAGGCCTCGACCGACGCGTAGCGCTCCTCGGGCTTCTTGCGCAGCGCCTTCAGCACGATGGCGTCGAGGTCGCCGCGCAAGCCACGGCCGCGACGCTCGCCGGCGGCGCGCGAGGGTGGCGGCGGCTCGACGTCGACGACGCTCTCCAGGAGGCTCGCGATGTCGTCGCGGGCCTCTCCCGAGGGATGGACGCCGGCGAGGAGCACGTAGAGCATCACGCCGAGGGCATAGACGTCGGTGGCCGTCGTGACGGGCCCGCCGCGAATCTGTTCGGGCGCCGCGTAGTCCGGCGTCATCGCCGGCGCGCTCTGGCCGCTGGCGGCGCCGGCACCATCCTCGAGGAGCTTGGCGATCCCGAAGTCGAGGAGCTTCACGGCGCCCTCGCGCGACACCAGGACGTTCGAGGGCTTGATGTCCCGGTGGACGATCAGGTTCGCGTGGGCGTGGGCGACCGCAGCGAGGATGTCGTCGAAGAGAGCGAGACGCGCCTCCAGGGTCAGCGCCCGGGCGTCGCAGTAGCGATCGATCCGCTCCCCGTCGACGTACTCGAGGACCAGGTAGTGACCGCTCCGGGCCTCGACGCCGGCGTCGATCAGGCGGGCGATGTGGGGATGGGTGAGGCGGGCGAGGATGCCGGCCTCGCGCCGGAACGCCTCGGCGCTCACGCCGTCCCGCAGCAGCTTGATCGCGACGCGTCCCGAGTAGTGCCCGTCGCTGCGCTGCGCGAGCCAGACCCCGCCCATGCCGCCGCTCGCGATGGGCTCGAGCAGCGTGTAGGGGCCGAGGCGCTGGCCGACCTCCGCTCCGGTCAGCGCGCGCGGGAGGACGTCGCCCTCGAGGAACCCGTCGCGGGCGATCGGGTCGCGCTCCGCCAGGAGCGCCCGGAGGTCCGTCGCCATCGCGGGGTCCTCGGCCTCGAGGGCCTCGACGAAGGCCTCGGCCTCGGCGCCTTCCAGGTCGAGGGCGCGGTCCAGGCTCTCGTTGATCCGGCGCCAGCGATCCTTTCCGGTATCCGACATCGGTCGCGACTCTCGAACGGGCCCCCGCCAGAGCGCAGGCTACACCGTGCGTCAAGACCTGCCGGTCAGACGTGGGGGAAGTGCGGGTTCCAGGCGACTTCCCACAGGAAGCCGTCGGGATCGGCGAAGTAGCCGGTGTAGCCGCCCCACTCGGCCTTGCGGCCCGCCCGCACCAGCCGGCCGCCGTGGGCCGCGACGTGGGCGAGCAGCGCGTCCACTTCCTCGGGGCTGCGCACGTTGTGGGCGAGTGTCACGCCGGGGAAGCCGCTGCCCTCGGAGGCGACGCCGGCGTCCTCGGCCAGCAGCTCGCGCGAGTAGAGCGACAGCCACGTCTTTCCCATCTCGAAGAAGCTGACGTCGCCCGGGGTGTCCTTCGGGACGAGCCCCAACACGTCGCGGTAGAAGGCCGTGGCGCGCGCCAGATCGCGCACGCCCAGGGTCACGAAGCTGATGCGGGGTTCCATCGCAACTCCTCGAGCCACGCCCGGCCCTCGGGCCACGCTCCGAAGCCGGACGCGGCGTTGATGTGGCCGGCGCCCGAGAGCAGCCGGAGGCGGCTGCCCCAGGCCGAGGCGAACTCGCGGGCGCGAGCCACGGTCACGTACGCGTCGTCGTCGCTCGTGACCACGACGCTGGGAAACGGGAGCCGGGCCAGGGGCATGGGCGCGAAGCCGGTCGGTCCCTGGGGATAGCTCGGCGCCTCGGTGTCGCTGGGGGCGACGAGCATGGCGCCCCGGATCTCACGGGCGGGCCGCGCGGCGCACCAATGACCGACGAGGGCGCAGGCGGTGCTGTGGCCGACCAGCACCGGCGGCGCCGGGCTCGCCGCGATCGCACGATCGAGGACGTCGACCCAGTCGCCGCAGCGCGGCGTCTCCCAGTCCGCCTGCACGACCCGGAGGAACTCGGGCTGTGCGGCGTGCCACAGGCTCTGCCAGTGCTGCGGCCCCGAGTCGAAGAGCCCCGGCAGGATCACGACTGGCGCGAGCTTCATGCGCCGACGGCCGGCGTGTGCTCGCGCCCGCGCGGTACCCTCACCGTGAACGTGGTGCCCTTGTCGAGCTCGCTCGACACGCCGACGGAGGCGCCCATGCCCTCGGCCAGGTGCTTGACGATCGCGAGCCCGAGCCCCGTGCCGCCCATCTCGCGGCTGCGCGCCTTGTCGACGCGATAGAAGCGCTCGAAGATCCGCGGCAGGTGCTCGGGTGCGATACCCGGCCCGTTGTCGCGCACCTCGATCAGCGCGCCGCCCTCCGCCGCCGCCTGCGCCACGACCTCGACCCGGCCGCCCTCGGGCGTGTACTTGATCGCGTTCTCGACGAGGTTCTCGACGATGCGGCGCAGCCGGTCCGCGTCGGTCACGACGGCGGGCGCGGCACCCGAGCCGGTGAGGATCGTGTTCCGGCGGCCGGCGAAGGCGCTGAAGGAGGCCACGACGTCCTCGACGATCTCGAGGGGAAGGACCTCCTCCCACTGCGGCGGCCGCTCGCCCGACTCGAGGCGCGAGAGCTCGAGCAGGTCCTCGACGAGGGCCGCCATGCGGTCGGCATGGGTGCGGATCTTGCCGAGGAAGCGCTCGGACCGCTCGGGCTCCGCGATCGCTCCGTCCTCGAGGGCCTCGACGAAGCCGCGGATCGACGTGAGGGGCGTGCGCAGCTCGTGGGAGGCGTTCGCCACGAAATCGCGCCGCACCCGCTCGGCGCGCCGGCGCTCCGTGATGTCGTGGAAGGTGAGGATGGCGCCGGGCGGCATGCCCTCGGCGCCGGGGAAGGTGACTCCCGAGAGCGAGAAGACCCGGCGCAGGTGGCGCAGCTCGACCTCGAGCGACGTGCGCGTGCCGGTCTTCAGCACCGCCTCGATGACCTCGCCGACCTCGCGCTGCCGCAGCGCCTCGAGGTAGTGGTGGCCCACGGGATCCTCGACGTCCAGGATGCGGCGCAGGGCGTTGTTCGCGAGCACGACCTGTCCGCGGTGGTCCACGGCCAGCAGCCCGTCGTCCATCGCGACGAGGATGGCGCTCGTACGGGCGCGCTCGCGGGCGTTCTCGTTGAGGCGCTCGGTGAGCTCGGCGGCGGACTGGTTGAGGATGCGGGCGAGCTCGCCCAGCTCGTCGGCGCGGTTGACGCGGATGCGGGCCGTCAGGTTGCCGGCCGCGAACTGACGCGCGGCCGCCATGATCTCCTCGAGGGGCCCGGCGAGGGGCGCCGAGAGGGCGGCCGAGAGGAACGCCGTGATCGCGAAGGCGATCAACAGCGCGACGGTGACGGCGCTGCGCAGCTCGCGGGCCTGGGCCTCGACGCCGCCCAGGGGCAGGGCCACGCGCACGACGCCGAGCAGCCGCCCGTCGTGGCGCACCGCCACGGCTCCGTACAGCATGTCCTCCTGGACCGTCGCGCTGTGGCGCTGGGACGAGCCCGTGCCGGCCTCGATCGCCTCGATCACCTCGGGACGGTTGGCGTGGTTCTCGACCGCGAGCAGCGCCGGTCCGGAGAGCGACGAGTCGGCGAGCACCGTGCCGTCGGGAGCCACGACGGTCACCCGGGCGCGGACCTCGCGAGCCGCGGCGTCGACGAGCGCGTCGAGGCCGGACGAGGCGAGGCCGTGGAGCAGGGGCTCCTCGACCACGCGGGCCATCAGGCGGGCTTCCGACAACAGGCCCTCGCGCTCGCGCTCGATGGCGCGGCGCCGCAGGCCCGGGCCCACGAGCAGCAGCACGACGACGAGGGCGGTGGCCGAAGCCGCGAGCGCCGTGATCGCCATGCGTCCGCGCAGCCCGAGCATCGCTAGTCCCGCGCCTCCGTCGTGAGCCGGTAGCCGAGGGACTTCACGGTGACGATGGCCGGCGCCAGCCCCGGGATCTTCTCGCGCAGGCGCCGAACGTGGACGTCCACCGTGCGCGTGCCGTCCGCGTAGCTGTAGCCCCACACGTTCTCGAGGAGGTGTTGCCGCGACAGCACGCGGCCGCCGGCCTCGAGCAGCGCCACGAGCAGCGCGAACTCCTTGGCGGTGAGCTTCACCGCGGCTCCGTCCCAGCGCACGGAGTGGCGCTCGCGGTCCACCTCGAGGGCCCCGAAGACGAGAGGCGCATCGGTCGCTCCCTTGCGCTCCATGCGCCGGAACAGCGCCCGGACCCGGGCCACCAGCTCCTTCGGGCTGAAGGGCTTCACGATGTAGTCGTCGGCGCCCATCTCGAGGCCCACGATGCGGTCGGCCTCGTCGCCGCGGGCCGTGAGCATCACCACCGGGATGTCGCGGGTGCGCGGCTCGCGCCGGAGCTCGGCGCACAGCGTGAGCCCGTCCATGCCCGGAAGCTGCAGGTCGAGGACCACGAGCTGGTAGCTCTCGAGGCGCACGCGATCGAGGGCCGTGCGGCCGTCGGAGAGCGCGTCGACGGCGAAACCGTCCTTGGCGAGGTAGTGGACGAGCAGCTCGACGATGTCGGGATCGTCCTCGACTACGAGGGCGCGGCGCATGTTAAGGTCGCATCTTATATGCGCATCGTGGTGGCGGGCGGCACCGGCTTCATCGGCCGTGAGATCGTCGCGCGCCTCCTGGAGACGGGCGAGGACGACGTCGTCGTGACGACTCGCGACCCCGGGGCTGCGGATCCCTGGGCGGGTCGGGTCGAGAGGGTTCAGGCCTTCGCCGGGGACCCGACGTCCCTGGGCAAGGCATTCGCCCGCGCCGACGTCGTGATCCAGGCGATCCAGTTCCCGAACCATCCGGTCGAGGACCCGTCGAAGGGCCGGACCTATGTCGAGGTGGACGGCCGGGGGACGACGACGGCCGTCCACGTCGCGAAGAACATGGGCGTGCGGCGCTTCGTGTACCTCTCGGGCGGCGGTGCCGGCCAGGGGCGCACGGAGACCTGGTTCCAGGCGAAGGACCAGGCCGAGGCCGCGATCCGCGCGAGCGGGCTCGAGTACACGTTCCTGCGGCCCTCGTGGATCTACGGTCCCGGCGACCGAAGCATGAGCCGCTTCGTGTTCTTCTGCCGCTATCTCCCCGTAGTGCCCGTGATCGGCGACGGGACGACCCACGTCGACCCGATCTTCGTGAAGGACGTGGCCCGTTGCGCGGCCGACGCCGCGCGGCGTGAGGACGCGACCGACAAGGCTTTCGACCTGGGCGGCCCCGAGCGCCTCACGATGGACCAGATCCTCCACACCGTGCAGGCCGTCCTGCGCAAGCGCCGCCCGCTGCTGCACCATCCCGCCAAGCTCATGAAGCTGCTGGTCCTGCCCATGCAGGTGCTGCCCGAGCCGATCCTCTCGCCCGGTGCCATCGACTTCATCCTCCAGGAGGTGGCGGTGGACCCGAAGCCGGCCATCGAGTACTTCGGGTTCACCCCGCGGCGCCTCGAGGACGGCCTGCGAAGCTACCTGCGCTAGACTAGCTCTCGTGAGCCAGACGTACTTCCAGAAGGGCTTCAACCTCAAGTCCGTCGTGGGCCCGGTGCTGGCCCAGAACTACCACAGCGCGGTCGTCAACCGCCTGAAGGAGCTGGGGAACACCGCCCGGGCCGGAGACCTGTCCCTGAAGCTCGCCCGGGAGTTCGGCTTCTGCTACGGGGTCGACCGGGCCGTCGAGTACGCCTACGAGACCCACGAGAAGTTCCCGGACCGCCGGATCTTCCTGTCGGGCGAGATCATCCACAACCCCGACGTGAACGGCCGCATCCAGGAGATGGGCATCCGCATCCTGGACGAGAAGGCCGACGCTCTCGGCCGCTACGCCGAGGTCGAGGCCAGCGACGTCGTGATCCTGCCGGCCTTCGGCGTGACCGTGGCCGAGATGGAGCACCTGCGCGGCAAGGGCTGCGTGCTCGTCGACACGACCTGCGGCAGCGTCCTGAACGTCTGGAAGAACGTGCACAAGTACGCCCGCGAGGGCTTCACGGCCGTGATCCACGGCAAGCACTACCACGAGGAGACGAAGGCCACGGCGTCCCAGGCCCTCACCCACGCGGGCGGACAGTACCTGTGCGTGCGCGACCGGGACGAGGCCGAGGCCGTCTGCGCCTTCATCCGCGGCGCCCTGCCGGCCTCCGACCTGCTCGCGCGCTTCGCCCACGCCGCCGGGCCAGGCTTCGATCCCGACCAGCACCTGCAGCGCATCGGCCTCGCGAACCAGACCACGATGCTGATGAGCGAGAGCCTCGAGATCCAGGAGATGCTGCGCCAGGCGATGCTCGAGCGCTGGGGCGAAGAGGGCCTGCGCGAGCGCTTCCGGGCCTTCGACACGATCTGCTCCGCGACCCAGGACCGGCAGGACGCCGTCCTCAAGATGCTGGCCGAGGGGGGCCTCGACGTCATGGTCGTGATCGGCGGCTACAACAGCAGCAACACCCAGGCCCTCGCCCGCATCTGCGCCCAGAAGCTGCCGACGTTCCACATCCGGGGCGCCGAGGGCATCGACCCCGACGGCGCCATCCAGCATCGGCCCGTCGGCCTGCACCACGAGGAGCTGAGGACGGCAGCCTGGCTCCCGGCAGGCCCGGGCGTGACGGTCGGCCTCACGGCCGGAGCGTCGACCCCGAACAACGTCGTGGGCGAGGTCGTCGAGCGCATCCTGGCGCTGCGCGGCCGGACCACGGACGATCTCGTCTCCGCCTGAGGCCCGTGGTGTGAAGGCCCTGGCCGCAGCCCTCGTGGCCATCGTCGTGATCGTGACCGCGGCCTCCCTGTACGTGTTCCACTCGGCGGGCCAGCTGCCCCGGGACCTGGCGGCGAGCGGCGTCGAGGCGCTGCGGGCGGTCGGAGAGCTGGCGCGGGCCTTCAAGCAGGGCACCGTCACGACCTCGTTCGTGAGCTACGCCACCCAGGTCTCCGCCACGAAGCGGCTGCAGGTCGCGACCGTCTCCGAGACCGAGCTCTTCGAGCGCCGCGACGAGATGACGATCCTGTGGGGGCAGTTCGCGCTCCCCGACGTGGTCGTCGAGGCGCGCGCCCCGGTCGAGTACACCTACTTCGTGGACTTCGACAAGCCCTGGGCCTTCGCCCTCGATGGGCCCTTCGTGCGCGTGAGCGTCCCGGCCCTGGAATGGAACGCGCCGGCCCTCGACGTGTCGCGGCTCGCCTTCACCGTGCGCGAGGGCTCGCTGCTGCGCGACGAGGCGGCCGTGGCCGAGAGCCTTCGCCTCGCCCTGACGGAGCTGTGCCGGCGCCGGGCCGGCGAGCGCGTGGCGCTCGCGCGGGAGCCGGCGCGCCGCAGCATCGAGGCCTTCGTCGAGACCTGGCTCAAGGACCGCTTCGACGACGGCAAGGACTACCGCGCTCGCGTCGTGTTCGGCGACGAGCGCCCGGAGGCCCGAATCCATTGAGCGCCCCGACAGCTGCAGGACGCATGCCCCTCCACACGCGGATCCTCCTCGGCCTGCTCGTCGGCGTCGTGGCGGGACTCGCGGTCAACGGCGCCCTCGGCGGCAACGACCCGCGCGTGGCCTGGCTGATCGCGAACGTCACCGAGCCTGTCGGCACCCTGTTCCTGCGCGGCCTGCTCATGATCGTGATCCCGCTCGTGTTCTCGTCGCTGGTGCTGGGGGTCGCCGGCATCGGCGACGTGCGGCGCCTGGGGCGGGTGGGGGCCAAGTGCTTCGCCTACACCCTGGTGATCTCGGGCATCTCGGTCGGCATCGGCCTGTTCCTCACCAACACCATCCGGCCCGGCGACCGCATCAGCCCGGAGATCGCGGATCAGCTGAAGGCGCGCTACGGCAGCGACGCCACGAAGCGCGTCGAGGACCTCACGAAGGCGGGTGCCCCGAAGGAGTCGCCCCTGCTCTCGGCCGTGAAGATGATCGTGCCGGCGAACCCGGTGACGGCCGTGGCCTCCGAGACCCCGCAGATGCTCCAGCTCATGTTCGTGGCGCTGATCATCGGCGTCGCCATGACCCTGGTGCCCGAGGAGAAGACGGCGCCGCTCGTGGCGGTGCTCGAGTCGGTCTACGCCGTCACGGCGCGCATCGTCGACATGATCATGCGCGTGGCCCCCGTGGCCGTGGCCTGCCTGCTGTTCACCAACATGGCGCGCTTCGGGATCGACCTCCTGGCGGCGCTCGGCTGGTTCATCGTGACCGTGCTGCTCGGCCTCGGCATCCACATGTTCGGGGTCTACTCGTTGTCGCTGCGCTTCCTGTCGAAGATCTCGCCGCGGGAGTTCTTCCGGCGCACCCACACCGTCATGCTCACGGCGTTCTCGACCTCGTCGTCGAACGCGACGCTGCCGACGGCCCTCAAGGTCTCCCACGAGAACCTGGGGGTGCCCCGGGAGATCAACAGCTTCGTGCTCACGGTGGGCGCCACCGCCAACCAGAACGGCACGGCGCTCTACGAGGGCGTCACGGTGCTGTTCCTGGCCCAGCTCGCCGGCGTCGATCTGTCCCTGGGGCAGCAACTCATGGTGGTGTACCTCGCGATCCTGGGCGGCATCGGCACGGCCGGAGTGCCGTCGGGCTCGATCCCCTTCATCATCGCGGTGCTCGCGACCGTGAACGTGAACCCGGGCCTGATCGCGATCGTGCTGGGCGTCGACCGCATCCTCGACATGTGCCGCACCACCCTGAACGTGATCGGGGACCTCACGGCCGCGACCTACGTGGCCCGTTCCGAGGGCTACGAGCTCCTCCCGCCGCTGCCGGCCGCTTCGAAGCCGATGGTATAGTCCCTCTCTTCGGAGGGCCCAAAAACGTGCTGCTCGAAGGCAAGCAGGGACTCATTCTCGGGATCGCGAACAAGCGCTCGATCGCCTGGGGCATCGCCCAGGCGGTGGCCCGCGAGGGCGCACGCCTGGCCGTGACGTACCAGGGCGAGCGCTTGAAGGAGAACGTGGACGAGCTGTCGGCGAACCTCAAGGACCCGGTGATCCTGCCCTGCGACGTCTCCAAGGACGAGGATCTCGACGCCCTCGCCGCCTCGGTCAAGAGCAGCCTGGGGCATCTCGACTTCGTGGTCCACGCCGTGGCTTTCGCCATGCGCGAGGAGCTCGATGGAGAGTTCGTGAACACGTCACGCGAGGGCTACCGGGTCGCCCAGGACATCTCGTCCTACTCCTTGACGGCCCTCTCGAAGCGCATGGCTCCCCTCATGGAGGGCCGCCCGGGCTCGATCGTGACGCTGTCCTACCTGGGTGGCGAGCGCGTGGTGCCGCACTACAACGTCATGGGCGTGGCCAAGGCCGCGCTCGAGATGTCCGTGCCCAAGGGACTCCGCGTCAACGCCATCTCGGCCGGCCCCATCAAGACTCTCGCCGCCTCCGGGGTCCACGGCATCTCGAAGATGCTCGAGTACCACCGCAACCACGCCCCGCTCCGCAAGAACACCGAGCAGGACGAGGTGGGCGACACGGCCCTGTTCCTCGTGTCCTCGCTCTCGCGCGGGGTCACCGGCGAGGTGATCCACGTGGACGGCGGGTTCCACGTCATGGGGATGTCCGCGCTCTAGGCGGGGGGAAGTCGGGCCTGTGCGATGCCTCGCGTTAGTCCTGGCGCTCTTCGTCGTTTCGAGCGCTAGCGCTTCGGCCCAGGAGCCCGCGCCCAGCCCGACACCGTCGCCGACACCGTCGCCCAGCCCCTCGCCGGCCGCGTCGCCCTCGCCCGCCCCTTCGCCCGCCCCGGCTCCGGCCGGCAAGCCCGGAGAGCTTCCGCCGGGCGAGATGCGCATCAAGGCCGACAGCCAGGGCGGAGACGCCGCCCACTCGTGGGCGCGGGGCTTCGTGGACGTGCGCTTCGGCGACGCCCGCGTGCAGGCCGACCAGGCCGACATCTACCAGGTCGCGAAGCCCGACGGCACCAACGGCCGCAACGCCGTCTTCGTCGGCAACGTCGTCTTCATGCGCGACGAGGAGCGCCTCGCCGGCGATCGCCTGACCCTGGACCTCGACTCCGGCAAGGGCACCTTCGAGCACGCCACCGGCTACGTGAACCCGGGGGTCGTGATCGAGGCCCGCATCATCGAGCGCGTCGACGCCAACACCTACCGGATCGAGGGCGGGACCTTCTCGTCGTGCCTGCAGCCGAACCCGCGCTGGGGCTTCACCGCCGGCTCCGCCCGCATCGAGGTGGACGACAAGGTCGTGGCCAAGAACGTGATCTTCAAGGTGAAGTCCGTGCCGGCCTTCTACCTGCCGTACTTCGTCTACCCGATCCAGGAGGACCAGCGCTCCACGGGCTTCCTCTTCCCCCACTTCGGCTTCTCGGGCTTCCGGGGCTTCAACATCGGCGGCGGCTTCTTCTGGGCGATGAACCGCAGCTTCGACCAGACGTTCTACGTGGACAACTATTCGAAGTTCGGCTGGGGCTTCGGCCACGAGTTCCGCTATCGCCTGGACGCGCCGTCGCGGATGGACCTCAAGACCTACGTGTTCGACCGTGACGGCGCCGAGGACCTCGACTACGACATCGACTGGAGCGGGGTCCAGGCCTTGCCGGGCAAGGTGCGCGCGACCGTCAACGTCCGGCGCTACAGCGACACGCTGTTCCAGGAGCGCTTCCAGGACAACCTGAACCTGGCGACGTCGCGCACCGCACGCTCGTCGTTCCAGCTGCAACGGCCCATCGGCTTCCTGAACGCGGTGCTGCTGGCCGAGGACAACCGCACGTTCTTCTCGGACCAGGAGCGCGTCAACAAGCGCCTGCCGAGCCTGCGCATCTCGTCGCCCAACAAGAAGATCGGCAGGAGCGGCCTGGTGTTCGGCTTCGACAGCCGCGCGGAGAAGCTCGAGCGCGGCAACCAGGACCTCGTGAACGAGTGGGAGCGCTACCACGTCTCGCCCTCGCTCTCGCGCCCGATCGCCCTCAGCTATCTCGAGATCAACCCGCGCGTCGAGGTCGACTACACCCGCTACGGCTCGACGGTCCTGGACGGCGCGATCGACGGCCCGGCCCTCGACCGCCGCTATGCCGAGAGCTCGATCGAGATCCAGGGCCCGACCTTCGCTCGGGTCTTCGACAACCCGAGCGGCAGGTACTCCGACAAGTTCAAGCACACGATCGGCCCCGAGATCACCTGGCGCTACCGGACGAAGATCGACGACTTCTCGTCGATCCCGAAGTTCGACGGCATCGACCAGCAGCTGGGCACGAACCAGGTCGACTACGCCCTCGTGCAGCGGCTCTACGCGCGCCGCCCCGGCGGCGGGGGCAAGGTGCAGCCCTACGAGTTCCTGACCTGGCGCATCCAGCAGACGTACTACGTGCAGATCCGCGACGCGCAGAACGAGTTCGACCCCAACTACTCGTCGGGCTCCTTCGGCCCGGGAGGGCGTCCGGACCACAACTCGCCGGTGCGCTCCAACCTCAAGATCCGGCCGACGCCGAACCTGTCCACGACCGTGGACCTCGAGTACGACGTCAATTTCAAGCAGCTCCGGACCCTCAGCATCGGCGCCAACGTCCGCAACGCCCGCGCGAGCCTCACCGGCAACTGGTCGAAGGCCCTCGTCCTCGACGAGGACCCGGCGAAGCGCGAGAGCACCCGGGACTTCATCCGCGGCGTCGCGAGCTTCGCCGTGCTGCCGCACCGGCTGACCCTCGACGGCTCCTCGGACTACGACATCCTCCAGAAGAAGCTGGTCCAGGCGAGCGGCCGCGCGCGCTGGGACGTGCAGTGCTGCGGCTTCATCGCGGAGCTGCGCCACTACGACTACAACTCGCGCCAGGAGACGCAGTTCCGTTTCTCCCTGGAGCTCGCGAACCTGGGCTCCCTCGGGAACTTCCTCGACGGGGACCAGGTCGGCGGCTCGCGCCGGTGAGGGTCCTCCTGACCGGCGCCGCCGGATTCGTGGGACGCCATCTGGCGAAGGCCCTCTCGGACGCGACGGCCCCGTCGACGCTGTTCGGGATCGTGCGGCCCGGCTCCCGCGCGGACCTTCCCGGCGTGACGCGGCTCGAGGCCGACATCGAGGACGCGGCCGCCGTGGCGGGCGCCGTGGCGGAGGCTCGGCCCGACCGCGTGTTCCACCTGGCCGCCCAGTCGAGCCCGACCGAATCCTGGCGCGACCCGGCGGCCACCGTGCGCGTCAACGTGCTCGGACTCGTCCACGTCCTGGAGGCGCTGCGCCGGCATGCCGAAGGCGCGCGGGTCCTGGTCGTGGGCAGCGCCGAGGAGTACGGCGCCGTACCCGAAGCCCGACAGCCCATCGACGAGGACTGCCCGCTGCGGCCCGCCTCGCCCTACGCGGCGAGCAAGGTCTGCCAGGGCTACCTCGCCTTGCAGTACGCTCTCGGCCACGGCATGGCCCTCGTGCGGACCCGGACGTTCAACCACACGGGTCCCGGCCGGGGTGAGGCCTTCGCCGAGAGCTCCTTCGCGCGCCAGATCGCCGAGATCGAGGCGGGCCGCAGGCCGCCCAGGATTCGTGTCGGGAACCTGGGTGCCGTTCGCGATTTCACCGATGTGAGGGATGTGGTGTCGGCCTACGAACGACTGATCGAGACCGGGACGCCCGGCGCGGTCTACAACGTGTGCAGCGGCCGGGGATACCGCATCCAGGAGATCCTCGAACGGCTGCTCGCCCTGTCCGAAGCGCCCATCGAAGTCGAGGTCGACCCGGAGCGGCTGCGGCCGGTGGACGTGCCGCGGCTCGTGGGCGATCCCGGGCGGCTGCGCCAGGCCACGGGCTGGGAGCCCCGGGTCCCGCTCGAGCGCACGCTGCGCGACCTGCTCGACGATTGGCGCGGGCGCATCGCCGCGTCCGCCACGGCGCCGGTGCGCGCGTGAAGGTCCTGCTGACCGGAGGCACCGGGTTCCTGGGCAAGAACGTCGCGAGGCACGTGGCCGCGGCGGGCCACACCCTGCGCGTGCTCGCCCGCGGCACGTCGAACCTCGAAGGCCTCCCGAAGGACATCGAGGTCGCGCGGGGCGACGTCACCGACGCGCCCTCGCTCGCACGCGCCGCCGTGGGCTGCGAGGCCGTCCTGCACATGGCGGCGATGGTCAAGATGTGGACGCCCGACCGGGAGCGCTTCGACGCCGTCAACGTCGGCGGCTTCCGCAACGCGCTCGCCGCGGCGAAGGCCGCCGGCGCCAGGCTCGTCTACACGTCGTCCTTCATCGCCGTCGGGCCCACGGGCGCCCAACCGGTCGACGAGACCCACATCCATGCGGGTGACCGCTATCGCAACGACTACGAGCGCACGAAGGCGCTCGCCGATCGCCTGGCGCGCGAGGCGGCTGCGGCCGGCGACGACGTCGTGATGCTCTACCCGGGCGTGGTCTACGGGCCCGGCGACATGACCGACGGCAACCTCGTCGTGCAGATGGTCTCGGATCACCTGCGCGGAAAGTTCCCCGGCATCATCGGTCCCGGCGACCGCTACTGGTCCTATGCCTACGTCGAGGACGTGGCCGCGGGCCACGTCGCGGCCCTCGAGCGTGGGCGGCGCGGCGAGCGCTACTTCCTGTGCGGCGAGAACGTGACGATGAACGGGCTCTTCGAGACCCTCCAGGGCGTCTCCGGAGCCCGGCCTCCGAAGGTCCACATTCCCTACCCGGTCGCGGCGGTCCTGGGCCGTTCCCTGTGGGCATGGGCCGAGCTCACGGGTCATCCGCCACTCCTGACCCACGAGGTCGTGGACGTCTTCCGGGAGCACTGGGCGTACTCGACGCGCAAGGCCGAGGCGGAGCTCGCCTACCGGCCGAAGCCCCTCGCCGAAGGCCTGCGCCTGACCGTCGACTGGCTCCGCGACAAGGGCATGGCCTAGGCGTTGGCGCTCACCGCGTCGGAGATCCAGCGCAAGGTCGTGCACATGGGCGTGGGCGGGTTCGCCTTCCTGCTGCGGTACCTCACCTGGCCGCAGGCGGCCGCCCTCGCCGGCGGCGCGTTCCTCTTCAACTGGCTCGTCCTTCCGCGCATCGGCGGCCGGAAGCTCTGGCGTGGAGGGGAGCAGGCCAAGGGCTATCCCCTCGGCATCCTGCTCTATCCGCTGTCGGTGCTCGGCCTCGTCCTCGCGTTCCGCGAGGAGCTGTGGATGGCCGCCGTGGTGTGGGGCCTGCTGGCCTTCGGCGACGGCATGGCGTCGATCGCAGGGCAGGCGCTCGGCGGGCCGACGCTGCCCTGGAACGCGAAGAAGGGATGTGCCGGTTTCCTCGCCTTCGTGGTGTGCGGCGGCCTCGGCGCGTCCTTGCTCGCCGCCTGGACGCTGGGCATGCCCTGGAGCGCGGCCTTCTCCGTCTTCATCCTGCGCATCACGCTGCCGCTCGCGGTGCTGTGCGCTCTCGTGGAATCGGCATCGACGACCCTCGACGACAACCTCACGGTCCCCCTCGTGGGCGGCGTCGCGATCGCGCTGCTCGCCCAGGCCGAACCCGAGCGCCTGCTGGCCGATCCCGAGTTCGGGCGGCGCCTCCTCACCGGCGTGGTCGCGAACGGGGTGATCGCCGCCCTCGCGTTCTTCGCCCGCTCGATCGACGTCGCCGGCGCCGTCTCCGCCGTGATCATCGGCGCCACGATCACCGCGAGCCTCGGCCTGCCCGGTCTCGCGGTGATGGTGGCCTTCTTCGTGATCGGCAGCCTCGTGACGAAGCTGGGCTATCGCATCAAGGCCGCCCGCGGCATCGCCCAGGAGAAGGGCGGCGCCCGCGGCTGGCGCAACGCCTGGGCGAACGGCGGGGTGCCGGCGTTCCTGGCGCTGCTCGCGGGCTTCGCGCCCGAGGGCCTGCGGGAGATCCTGATCGTGGCCTACGCCGCGTCGGTGGCCACGGCCGCCGCCGACACCTGCTCCTCCGAGGTGGGCAAGGCGTACGGACGGCGCACGTTCCTGATCACGACGTTCCGGCCCGTGCCGCCCGGCACCGAGGGCGCCGTCAGCCTCGAGGGCACCCTGGGAGGACTGGCCGGCGGCTTCGTGGTCGCCGCCGTCGGCGCGAGCCTCGGGCTCTACGCCTGGCCCGAGGCCGCCGTCGTGGGCGTCGCGGGGCTGCTGGGGAGCCTCGCGGAGAGCGTCATCGGAACCGTGGCCGAGCGCCGCGGCTGGCTCGACAACGATCAACTGAACGCGCTCAACACGGCGATCGGGGCCGGCTTCGCCTCCCTGTTCGTGCGCGTCCTGCCTTAGGATGGCGCCTTGGCCCAACTGAAGATCTACTCGGATTTCGCGCGACCGTTCACGCTCCTGCCGCCGGCGCTGGGCGTGCTCTCCGGAGCCGTGACCGCCTGGGGCGCCGGCCACCACAAGCTGCCGCTCAGCTGGGACCTCGCGGTACCGGTGCTGTGCGGGACCTTGATGGCCGCGGTCCTGAACGCCGCCAACAACGCGATCAACCAGATCTACGACCTCGACATCGACCGGGTCAACAAGCCGAAGCGCCCGCTGCCGAGCGGCGCGCTCTCGATGAGCGGGGCCTGGAGCTTCACGATCGTCACGTTCCTCGCCGCGTGGGCCCTCGCCTTCTTCGCGTCGCCCTACCTCCCGGCCGAGGTCCACGCCCGCCGCGAGTGCTTCTGGATCGTGCTGTTCACGAGCTTCCTGTGCTGGATCTACTCGGCGCCCCCGCTGTGGACCAAGCGCCGCGGGATGTGGGCGAACATCACGATCGCGATCCCCCGCGGGGTGTTGCTGAAGGTCGCGGGCTGGTCGACGGTCAAGACGATCGTCGGCCTCGAGCCGTGGTACATCGGGTCGATCTTCGGGCTGTTCCTGCTGGGGGCGGCCTCGACCAAGGACTTCGCCGACATCGAGGGCGACAAGGCCGGCGGCTGCGAGACGCTGCCGATCCTGTACGGTGTGAAGAAGGCGGCCTGGCTGATCGCGCCCTTCTTCGTGCTGCCGTTCTTCCTGATCCCGATCGGCGTCTGGAAGGGAATCCTCACCGGCAACACGACCCTGCTCATGATCCTGGGCCCGGCCCTGATCCTGTACGGCGTGTACACCGTGTACCTGCTGGTGCGACGGCCGGAGGAGCTGGCCACGACCGAGAACCATCCGTCATGGACGCACATGTACCGGATGATGATGCTGGCCCAGGTGGGCTTCGCGCTCGCCTACGTCTTCTAGGGCCGCCCCGGGCTACTTCGCGTCGTCGTCGTCGTCGTCGTCGAAGGCGCCGGGGAAGAGCGCTTCCTGGGCCTCGGCGCGCGAGATGATGTCCTCGAGGGACGGCTCGCCCGGCGCGCGGGGCTCGGCCTCGACGGCCTCGGCTTCGGCGATGGCGGGCGGCGGCTCGAACTCCGCGGCGGGAGGGGCCGCCGACGCATCCTGCGGGTACTCGCCGACGACCACGCGCGAGGCGCGCGCGACACGGCCGTTCAGCCGATAGCCGCGCAGCAGCTCCTTCACGACGATGTGGTGCTGGTCGGGATCCTCCACGGGCCGCGTCTCGACGGCCTCGCTGTGGCTCGGGTCGTAGGGCATGCCGATCGCCGGGATACGCTCGAGGCCCTCGTCCTTCAGCGTCTGCAGGAGCTGCGTGCGCACGAGGATGAGGCCCTCGATGAGGGGGGCGCCCGCGAAGGTCTGCTCCGCGGCCTCCAGGGCCCGATCGAGGTTGTCGAGGATCTCGATGAACTTGAGCAGCAGGCGCTCGCGACGCTGGTCGAAGCGGCGCTCGATGTTCCGGGTGAGGCGCTCGCGGTAGCCCTCGTTCTCGGTCCGCATCGTGCGGTAGGCCGCGAGAACCTCCGCCAGACGATCCTCCGCCAGGCGGGCTCGCTGGTGAAACGCCTCGGCGGCGTCTTCGCCGGGCGGGGCTTCGAGAGCTTCGGACAGGGGGGAGGGAGCCCCGGTCTCGCTGCCTACAGGACCCTCGGGTCCGTCGGCGGGATCTTCATCGGACAACCGACCTCCAACTCCAGGGCTAGCGACTGCGGCGAGTATAACGGCGTTGGTAGGGCTTGACCAGCGGTCAGTGTCCGCGGCGCGGATCCAGTTGCGACAGCTGGGTCAGCGTGTCGAAGCGCTGCAGCAGCGTCTCGGCGAGGGAGGCGTAGTCGGCGCGCCAGCCCGCGGCGTCGAGGTCCCGAAGAAAGCGGTCGCAGGCGGCCTGGGCGGCCTCGGTCTTCTCCTCGGTGAGGATGCCGGTCCCACGCAGGTGCTGGAGCTGGCGGAGGAACTCCTCGCGGTAGAACTCCGACAAAACCCGGCGCCTCTCGGGATCCAATCCGCCTCCGCTGAACTGAGTGAACTTGTCTCGAAGATAGGTCAGATCGTGAGGGCCTGTCAATCGCGTCACGCGAGGTTGAGGTGCGGGTCGCCGTTCAGGTCCATGCCGCCGCGCGTGCCCTTGCGCCACGCCACGAAAGCCGCGGCGCCGATCATCGCCGCGTTGTCCGTCGAGAGCGCGATGGGAGGCACGAAGAGCGGCAGGCCCAGGCCTTCCGCGGCCTTCGCCGCCTCGCGGCGCAGCAGCGAGTTCGCCGCGACGCCGCCGGTCAGGATCAGGCTGCCGGGCCTCTTCTCCTTCGCCGAGAGCACCATGCGCCGCACGAGGGACGCGACGACGGCCCTCTGGAACGAGGCGACGAGGTCGCAGATCTCCTGAGACACGTTCGCGAGATCGATGGCCGGGGCGACCCCTTCGCGTCGCACGTGGTAGAGCACGGCCGTCTTGATCCCGCTGAACGAGAAGTCCGGGCTGCCGTCCTTCATGCGGGCGATCGTGAAGTCGTGGGACTCGGGATTGCCGCGCTGGGCGAGGCGGTCGATCACGGGACCGCCGGGGTAGCCCAGGCCCAGGAGCTTCGCCACCTTGTCGAAGGCCTCTCCCGCCGCGTCGTCGCGCGTCTTCGCGAGCAGGTGGTACTTGCCCTCCGCCGGCATCTCGAACAGGCTCGTGTGTCCGCCCGACACCACCAGGCACAGGGCCGGCAGGGGGATCTCGCCCTCGGCGGACAGGAACGGCGCCTGGATGTGGCCGGCGATGTGGTGGACCGGGACGAGCGGCTTGTCGTGGACGAGAGCGATCGCCTTCGCGGCCTGGATGCCGACCAGCAGCGATCCGATCAGGCCGGGCCCCTGGGTCACCGCGACGGCGTCCAGGGCTCCGAACTCCATGCCGGACTCGGACATGGCCCGGCCGATGACGGGCCCGATGTTCTCGATGTGATGGCGCGACGCGATCTCCGGCACGACGCCGCCGTAGCGGGCGTGGATCTCGGCCTGGGTCGAGACGACGTTCGACAGGATGCGACGGCCGTCCTCGACCACCGCGGCCGCGGTCTCGTCGCAGGACGTCTCGATGGCGAGGAGCCTCACTCGGCCTCGGCGAGGGCCCGCAGGCTCTCGGTGTAGGGAGCGCGCGCGACGCCGCGTTCGCAGATGATGGCGGTGACGTACCGGTTCGGGGTCACGTCGAAAGCCGGGTTGCGCACCCCGACGCCGATCGGCGCCAGGCGCTGGCCCGAGTGGTGCGTGATCTCGTCCTCGGCGCGCTCCTCGATCGGGATGCCCGCGCCCGACGCGGTGTCGAGGTCGAAGGTCGACACGGGAGCGGCCACGTAGAAGGGAATGCCGTTCTCCTTGGCCAGCACCGCGACGCTGTAGGTGCCGATCTTGTTGGCCACGTCGCCGTTGGCGGCGATGCGATCGGCGCCCACCACGATCGCGTTCACGTGTCCCGTCGCCATCATGTGGCCCGCCATGTTATCGGCGATCAGCGTCGTGGGGATCCCGTCGCGCATCAGCTCCCAGGCCGTGAGGCGCGCGCCCTGGAGATACGGACGCGTCTCGTCGGCGAAGACCTGCAGGACCTTGCCGTCGCGGGCCGCCGAGCGGATGACGCCGAGGGCCGTGCCGTAACCGGCCGTGGCCAGGGCTCCGGCGTTGCAATGGGTGAGGATGCGGGCCTGCTCGGGCATCAGGGCCGCCCCGAGGTCGCCCATGCGGTGGCAGGCCGCGAGATCCTCGCGCTGGATCGCGAGGGCCTCCTCGAGCAGCCCTTCGCGGACGACGTCTCCGCCCGCCGCCTGCAGGGCGTCGAAGCGGCGCCGCATGCGCTCGATGGCCCAGAACAGGTTGACGGCCGTCGGACGCGTGACGCGCAGCGTCTCGCAGATCGCCTCGAACGCCGGCCGCAGTGCCGCGCCTTCGGCGGGGGAGCGCCGGACGCCAAGGGCGATGCCCAGGGCGGCCGCCACGCCGATGGCCGGCGCGCCGCGGATCGCCATGTCCTTGATGGCGGCCGCCACCTCCACGTGGTCGCGGCACTCGAGCATGATCTCCTCGCCGGGCAGCCGACGCTGATCGATCATCACGACGGCGCCGTCCTGCCAGCTCACGGTCGGGACCACGAGGCGACCTCCAAACGCTCCATCCTAGCATTTGACGCTCCCGAGGGACGGCGCCTAGAATCCCCGCGATCTCCGTCAAAACCTGCCGTTTCGACTCCTTTTCGAGGGAGCGTTCCGTGGATCGCCAGGAGGACTAGAGCCCATGGCCCAGGAGAACCTCAATCCCTTCGAGATCGCCCAACGCCAGTTCGACACCGCGGCGGAGAAGCTGGGCCTCGACGACGGCATGCGCGAGGTGCTGCGCTACCCGAAGCGACAGCTCGTCGTCTCGGTTCCGACGCTGATGGACGACGGGTCGGTCCGGGTGTTCCAGGGCTACCGCGTCCAGCACAACGTCGCGCGCGGCCCGGCTAAGGGCGGCATCCGCTATCACCCGAAGGTCACGATCGACGAGGTGAAGGCCCTGGCGTCGTGGATGACCTGGAAGTGCGCGACCGTGAACATCCCCTACGGCGGCGGCAAGGGCGGCGTCACCTGCGACCCGAAGAAGATGTCGCGCGCCGAGCTCGAGCGCATGACGCGGCGCTACGCCTCGGAGATCTCGATCATCATCGGGCCCGACCGCGACATCCCGGCACCCGACGTCTACACCGACTCGCAGACCATGGCCTGGATCATGGACACCTACTCCATGACCCGCGGCTACTCGGCCCTGGGCGTCGTGACGGGCAAGCCCCTCGAGCTGGGCGGCAGTGCCGGCCGGCGCGAGGCGACCGCGCGGGGAGCGCTGTTCTGCATCCGCGAGGCGTGCCAGGTGATGAAGAAGCCGCTGCGCGGCGCCACCGCCGCCGTCCAGGGCTTCGGCAACGCCGGCGCCATCGCGGCCCGGCTCCTCCACGACGACGGCGCCCGCGTCGTCGCCGTGAGCGACAGCAAGGGCGGCCTCTACTCGAGCCGCGGCCTCGACATCCCCCGGGTCCTCGAGCACAAGGAGAACACCGGGTCGGTGGTGGGCTTCAAGGGCGCCGAGCGCGTCACGAACGACGAGCTCCTCGAGACGCGCTGCGACATCCTGGTCCCGGCGGCCCTCGAGAACCAGATCACCCTGCGCAACGCGAGCCGCGTCCGCGCCCGGATCGTGGCCGAGGCCGCGAACGGGCCGACGACGCCCGGGGCCGACCGCGTGCTCCACGAGCGCGGCAGCTTCGTGATCCCGGACATCCTGTGCAATGCCGGTGGCGTGACCGTGTCCTACTTCGAGTGGGCCCAGAACCTCCAGGGCTTCTTCTGGGACGAGTTCGAGGTCAACAAGCAGCTCGAGCGCTTCATGAAGCGCGCGTTCCACGAGGTCCTCGAGACGTCGCGCAAGCACAACGTCGACATGCGCGTCGCGGCCTACGTCCTCGCGGTGGCCCGCGTCGCCGAGGCCACGCGGGTGCGGGGGCTGTTCCCGTAGCCGCTAGAATGGCCGCGTGATCGAGGTCCACGAGGCGCTCGCGATCGTTCTCCGGCAGACTCCGTACCTCGGCAGCGAGGACGTCTTGCTCGAGGGGTCGCTGGGCCGCATCCTCGCCGAGCCGATCCAGGCGGATCACGACCAGCCCCCCTTCGACAGGGCCGCCATGGACGGCTACGCCTTGCGCGCCGAGGACGCCGCGACGGTGCCCGCCGTCCTGCGCGTCGTGGGAGAGGTGCGCGCGGGCCAGACGTCCGAGGCGAGCGTCGGCTCCGGCGAAGCCATCGAGATCATGACGGGGGCGCCCGTGCCGCGCGGCGCCAGCGCCGTGCAGCCCGTCGAGAGGACGCGGCGGCTCGAGGCCGGCCGCGTGGCGATCGACAGCGTCGTCGAGCCTCGGCAGCACATCGCCCCGCGCGGCAGCGAGATCCGCGCGGGCGACGTCGTCCTCGAGGGCGGCGCCGCCATCGACCCGGCCACGATCGCCCTGCTCGCGAGCGTCGGACGGGCGCGGGTCCGCGTGGGCCAGCGCCCGCGCCTGGCGATGCTCGCCACGGGCGACGAGCTCGTGCCCGTGTCGGAGACTCCCGGGCCGGGCCGCATCCGCAACGCGAACGGGCCGGCGGTGCTCGCCCAGGCCCGCTGGGCCGGCGCCCACGTCCGCTCCCTCGGGATCGTGCGCGACGATGCCTCGGCACTGACCGCCGCGATCGAGAGCGGCCTCGACGCCGACGTCCTCGTGGTCTCGGGCGGGGTCTCGGCGGGGGCCTACGACCTGGTCGAGGCGGCCTTCGCGCGCCTGGGTGTCGAGGTCTTCTTCGAGCGCGTCGCGATCAAGCCCGGCGCGCCTCTCGTCTTCGGCCGGCATCGCAGGACCCTGGTGTTCGGCCTGCCGGGGAACCCCGTCTCCGCCCAGGTCACCTTCGACGTCTTCGTGCGGGCGGCGCTGCTGCGCCAGCAGGGCGCGCGCGTCGTCGGCCGGCCGCGCGTGGACGTGGAGCTCCTGGCGCCGCTGCGCAACCGGTCGGGACGGGAGGCGCACCTGCCCGCCCGCGTGCGTTGGGAGGCCGGCCGCCTGGTGGCCGAGCCCTTGCGCTCCATGGGCTCCGCCGACATCCTGGCCCACGCGCGCGCCAACGCCCTCGTGATCCTCGAGCGAAGCCGCATCGACGCGAGCCCTGGCGAGCGCGCTCCCGCGCTGCTGCTCGGCAATTTCCTCGAACGGGATGGAGTCTCCCTGCCATGAAGCGCCGCCTCTCGCATCTCGACGCGAAGGGGACGGCCCGCATGGTGGACGTCTCGGAGAAGGCGGTGACGCGCCGCGAGGCCGTGGCCCGGGGCCGGATCCGTATCGCACCCGCGGCCATGCGCCTCGCGCGGCAGGGACGGCTCGCGAAAGGGGGCGTCGTCGAGGTCGCGCGTCTCGCGGGGATCCTGGCCGCGAAGCGAACGTCCGACGCGATCCCGCTGTGCCATCCCCTGGCCCTCTCCCACGTCGACGTCGAGCTCACGCCGCGCCGCGACGGGTTCGTGATCGAGGCGCGCGTGCGGACCTCCGGCCCGACCGGCGCCGAGATGGAGGCGCTCCACGCCGTGGCCGTCGCGGCCCTCACCGTCTACGACATGGTGAAGGCCGCCGACAAGGCCATGGAGATCACCGACATCGTCCTCGTCGAGAAGATCGGCGGGAAGACCGGCCGCTACCGCCGCAAATGAGAACGGCCCCGGGGATCTCTCCCCGGGGCCGTAAGGAACGCGCGGACGGCTAGAAGCTCCAGCGCGCTCCCAGGGTGATCTGGCGCGGCTGCGTGATGCCCGAAGGGCCGCCGAAGAACTCGTCGGACGTGCTGTTCAGGATGTCCGTCTCGTAGTTGGCGTTGAACACGTTGAAGAAGTCCGCGTAGACCGCGATGCGGTCCTTGTCGTTCAGGTTGAAGATCTTCTCCGTGCGGATGTCCAGCTTGTGCTGGAACTTCGTGTGGCGCGTGTCGCGGTTCTCGATCTGGATCGCCCGGGCCGCCGAGCTCACGAGCGCGAACGGGAAGCCCGTCGAGCTGCGCGAGAGCGACTGCGTCGCGCCGATCGGGTAGCCGCTGATCGAGCGCCAGTACGGGCTGATCGAGATGTCGAGCTTCGGGACCACGAACGTCCCCAGCAGCTTGAACTCGTGAGGGCGGTCGTAGGACATCGGGCCGTCGGCGTTGATGAGGGCCACGTTCGGCGAGATGAACGTGCTCGTGCGGGTTCCGTTGCCGCTGTTGTCGACCGTGCCCTGGGCCTTCGAGTAGACGTAGCTGGCCTGCGCCTGCCAGCCGTGGCTGAAGCGCTTGTTGAACACGACCATGACCGCCTTGTAGTCGCGCTTGGCCCTCGCCGTGCCCAGGATGTTGCCGTTCGCGTCCCGGTACTGGAACCCGTCCGGATTCGTGATCAGGAAGTTGGTGATGTTTCCGTCGTCGAGCGAGTAGAAGCCGAGCGGCTGGCCCGTGAGGTCGTTCTCGGTCTCCTGGGGCGTCCAGGTCGCGTCGGGAAGGACCGTGTCCACGAAGTTCTTCCACTTGCGGTAGATGCCGGTCACGGCCAGCCGCGTGTCCGAGGTGAGTGCGCGCTCGATCGTCGCGGTGAACTGCCGGACCTTCGGGTGCTTGAGGTCGGGGTCGACGTTGTAGAGCGGGTAGGTCACCTCGCGGCAGAGCGAGAAGTGATTGCCTTCCGGTCCGACGAAGTCGTTCGACTCCGGGTCGTAGCAGTAGCCCTCGTAGTTGGCGTTGCGCGGGATCGCGTAGCGGAAGTACGTCGCCGTGAGGGCGTCGGTGAACTCGCCGTAGTGAGCCTTCAGCACGGACTTCTGATCGCCCGTGAGGTCGAGGGCGAACCCGATGCGCGGGGTGATCGAGGTGAACTTGTAGACGGTGCCCGCCTGGCCCGAGCCGTCGATGCCGCTGGCGTTGTCGAGACGCGCCCCGGCGTTGATGGTGAGCCGGCTGTTCGGGCGCCAGGAATCCTGGGCGAAGAACGAGTTGCGGTGGATCTTGGAGTTGAAGTCGTACGACGAGTCGTAGCCGTAGTACTGGCCCACGGGGTAGTACTCGGTCGAGTCGATGTACGTGATGCCGTTTTCGTAGGTGTTGCGGTTGCGCGAGGAAGAACGCTCGATCTCGAGGCCGAACTTGAGCTCGTGCTTGCCGTAGGCGTCCGCGTAGTGGGTGACCGCCGCGTTGAGCTGCTGGCGCTTGCGGTCGTAGAGCGTGCGGTAGCCGGCGGACACCGTGTATTGGCCCGTGGTGTTGTCGTAGTGGCCGGACTTGCCGAAGCCCTCGTCCACCGGGAACAGGTCGAAGTAGCCGTCCCAGCCCACGAGCTTCGCCTCCAGGAACGTGTTGGACCCGAAGAGGTGGCGCCACTGCACGTTCCACTCGACGTTGGGCGCCTCTTCCTTCGTGCCCACCTCGGGGTCCTCGCGCTCGTCGTCCCAGCCCGACCGCCCCGTGACGTTGAACTGGTCGTACTGGGTCTGGAAGGTCACCGTGTCGCTGGCGCCCGGGAGCCACGTGAGCTTGGCGTTGAGCCGGGGCGACAGCTCCTTGTACTCGGTGCGCGGCCCGGTGGGATCTTCACGGCTGTCGAGGCGCTGGGCGCTCACGAAGTAGAACAGCTTGTCCCTGAGGATCGGACCGCCGACCTGGGCCGTGAAGTCGAGGTACTTGGTCGTCTTCGCGGAGTTGCCGAGGTCGGGGTTGGCCGCCAGCTGGGCCGCGGTCACGTTGTCGCCGGCCAAGGAGTCGTTCGTGTACTGGACGTCGAAGAGGCCCGACATCGCATTGCCGCCCGAGCGCGTGATCGTGTTGACCACGGCGCCGGTGAACGAGCCGTATTCGGCGTTGGCGCCGAGGCCCTGGACCTGGACCTCCTCGACGATGTTGAAGTTCACGAACATCCAGGCCGTGCCGTCCGAGGGGCTACGCGTGTCGACGCCGTCGAGGTACAAGCCGTTCGAGACGTCGGCGCCGCCGCCGAACGCGGAGCCCGCGTTGACGCCCGGCGTGTAGTTGAGCAGGTCGGCCGTGAAGCGTCCGAGGGGAAGGTTGAAGAGCAGGTCCTGGTCGAGGCTGTTGTCGGTGGCCGTCGTCGTGGTGTCGACGATCGGGGCCTCGCCGACGACCTCGACCTGATCCGTGAGCCCGCCCACCTTGAGCGAGAAGTCCACGTTCGCCGTCTTGCCGATCTCGATCCGTACGCTGTCCTGCTTGCGCGGGGCGAAGCCGGAGAGCTCGACGGACAGCGAGTAGGTCCCGGGCTCGACCGCGACGAAGCGGAAGGAGCCCGAGGCGTCGGTGGCGGCCGTCTTGGTTCCGGTCTTGCCGGTGAGCGAGAGCGTCGCGCCGGGGAGGGCGCCGCCCTGCTCGTCGCTGACCGTACCGGTGACCGTGCCGAGCAGCGTCTGTGCCTGCGCCACCTGGGGCAGCAGGGCGAGCGCCGCGAGGAGCGCGAGGCCGAGAAGAGTCTTGAGTCTCATGGTTTCTCCTTGGCCTACCGGACCGGGTTGTCGAGGCGTTGGCTGGTCGCCGTATAGACGACGTAGCCGGCGCCCACCGCCATCAGCACCAGGGCCGCCACGCCCTTGGGGCTCTTGAAGAACGAGCGCGAGTCCGTGCTCGTCGTGGCGGCCTCGCCCTGGGCGAAGCTCGCGGTGGGGGAGGCCGCGACCGAATTCAGCTTGCGCTCGACCGCTCGAGCGAGAGGCCGGGGCTCGAGTTGGGCGATCTGCTGCGGCTCGATGGCCAGGGCAGGCAGGGCCAGTTGCAGGATGCAACCGGCAGCAACTCCCTGAGCCACTCTGCGTAACGCGTTCTGCTTCACAGCGGCCTCCAATTGGATCCAATGCATTGAACGTACCATTCAAGTCATCGGACCACGCGCTCTCGCAAGCTGTCAAGCAACGAAATGACAACAAAAAAGGCCCGGGGTCGCCCCCGGGCCCGGTTGTCACGTCTTCGCCGGTCGTGCCGGCGGGCTAGAAGCTCCAGCGCACCCCGAGGGTGATCTGGCGGGGCGTCGTGATGCTGAACGGCGCCAGGAACGTCGAATCCGAGACGTTGTTGAAGACGTCCGTGTTGTAGTTCGCGTTGAAGACGTTGAACACGTCGGCGTACACCGCGAGCCGCTCGTTGCCCTGGTTGACCTTGAAGATCTTCTCGGCGCGGATGTCGAGGCGGTGCTGCATGTCCGTGCGGCGCGAGCCGCGCGGCTCGAGGCGGATCGAGCGCGCGGTCGAGCTCACCAGGGCGAACGGCAGGTTGGTCGCGCTGCGCGAGACGGTCTGCTGGATCTGGTACGCGTAACCGCTGACGCTCTTCCAGTACGGGCTGATCGAGACCTCGATCTTCGGAATCACGAACGTGCCGAGGATCTTGAGCTCGTGGGGCCGATCGTAGGTCAGCGGGCCCTCGAAGTTGATGAGCGACCGGTTGGGCGAGATGAAGTCGCTGGTGCGGGTGCCGTTGCCGTCGTTGTTCACCGTGCCCTCGGTCTTCGAGTACACGTAGCTCACCTGGGCCTGCCAGCGGTTCGTGAAGCGCTTGTTGAGGACCACCATCAGCGACTTGTAGTCGCGCTTGGCCCGCGCCGTCCCGAGCAGGTTGCCCTCGGGATCGAAGTACTGCGTGCCGTCCACGTTCCTGATGAGGAAGTTCTCGGTGGCGGCCTGGTCCTCGAGCTCGTACACGGTGATCGGCTGCTCGTGGAGCCGGTCCTCGGTCTCGAAGGGGATCCAGCGGGCGTCGGGCAGCACGGTGTCGACGAAGTTCTTCCACTTGCGGTAGGTGCCGGTCACGGCGATGCGTGTGTCGGCGGTCAGGGCGCGCTCGATCGTCGCCGTGTACTGCTGCACTCGCGGGTGCTTCAAGTCCGGGTCGACGTTGTAGAGCGGGTAGTCGACGCGGTTCACGACGTCGAAGGTGTTGCCCTTCGGCCCGACGAACTCGCCCGTGCCGTCGGCGTTGAAGAAGTACCCCAGGTAGGGACCGAGGCCCGGCACCGCGCGCCGGAAATAGGTCCCGCTGAGGCTGTCGACGAACTCGCCGTAGTGCGCCTTCAGGACGGTCTTCTGGTCGCCCGTGAGGTCGAGGGCGAAGCCGATGCGGGGCGCGAAACCGGTGAACTCGTAGACCTTGCCTATGTCCTGGGCGCCGCCGTCGTAGCCGCGCCCCTGGTCGAGGCGCACGCCCGCGTTGATCGTGAGGCGGCTGTTGGGCTTCCAGGAGTCCTGGGCGAAGAACGACTCGCGCGCCACGTCCGTCTTGAAGTCGTAGGACGAGTCGAAGCCGTAGTACTGGCCCACCGGGTAGTACTCGGTCGAGTCGTAGTAGTAGATGCCGCCCTCGTACGTGTTGCGGTTGTGGGCCGAGCTACGCTCGATCTCGAGGCCGAACTTGAGCTCGTGCTTGCCCCACCGGTCCGCGTAGTGCGTGACGGCCGCGTTCAGCTGGTTGCGCTTGCGGTCGTAGAGCGAGCGATAGCCCGCCGCCTCGGACTGGACGTTGGTCGTGACGTCGTAGTGGGTGGACTTGCCGAGGGTCTCCGCCGTCGGGAACAGGTCGAAATAGCCGCTGTAGCCGGCGAAGCGCGCCTCGACGAACGTGTTGGAGCCGAAGAGGTGGCGCCACTGCGCGTTCCACACGAGCTCGGGCGCTTCCTCCTCGACCACGACGTCCTTCGTGATGGTGCCGCTCCAGCCGTCGCGGCCCTTCACGTTGAACTGGTCGTACTGCATCTGCAGGTCGATCTTGTCGTTCGAGCTCGGCAGCCAGGTGATCTTGCCGTTGAAGCGCGGCGACAGCTCGCTGTAGAGCTCGACGGGCCCGGACGGGTTCGACTTGTCCTCGAGGCGCTGCGCGCTGAAGAAGTAGAAGAGCTTGTCCTTGATGATCGGACCGCTCAGCTGGGCCGTGAAGTCGAGGTACTTGGACGTCTTCGCGGACAGCCCGAGGTCCGGGTTCTGTTCCAGGAGCTCGCCGGTCGTGTTGTCGCTCGCGAACGACCCCTTCGTGTACTGGACGTCGAACAGCCCCGAGGTGGAGTTGCCACCCGAGCGCGTGATCGTGTTCACGACCGCGCCCGTGAAGGAGCCGTACTCGGCGTTGGCGCCGAGACCCTGCACCTGGACCTCCTCGACGATGTTGAAGTTCACGAAGACCCAGGCCGTGCCGGCGCTGGGATCGCGGGTGTCGACGCCGTCGAAGTAGAGGCCGTTCGAGACGTCGGCGCCGCCGCCGAAGGCGGAGCCGGCGTTCACGCCGGGCGTGTAGTCGAGCAGGCTCGCGACGAAGCGGTTGAGCGGCAGGTTGAACAGCAGGTCCTGGCTGAGGCTGTTGTCCGTGGCGGTGGTGCTGGTGTCGACGAGCGGCGCCTCGGCGACCACCTCGGCCGTGTCCGTGAGGCCCCCGACCCTGAGGCTGAAGTCGACCGTCACGGTCTTGCCGATCGTGACCACGACGTTCTCCTGCTTGCGAGGCGAGAAGCTCGCGAGCTCGGCCGTGACCGTGTAGGTGCCGGGCTCGACCGCCACGAAACGGAACGCGCCCGAGGCGTCGGTGACGGCGCTCTTGGCGCCGGTCTTGCCCGCGAGGGTCAGCGTCGCGCCGGGGAGCGCTCCACCCTGCTGGTCCACGACGACGCCCGAGATGGTTCCCAGGAGGGACTGGGCCGAGCCGCTCGAGGCGCTCAGCAGGACGGCCAGGAACGCCGCCGCGACGAGTCTGAGTTTCTGCATCGGTGTCTCTCTTTCCTTACCGCAGCGGGTTGTCGATGCGTTCGTCTTTGGCCGAGTAGATCGTGTAGCCCGTGCCCACGGCCATCAGGAGGAGGACCGCGATGCCCTTCGGGCTCTTGAAGAACGAAGGCGAGTCACCGGTCGCGGCGGCGGGCGTCGCGCTCTGCGTCGCGCGCAGGGCGTCCTTCGTGTCGAGCTTGGCGAGCCGTGCGGAGGTCGCGGCGGCGAGCGAGCGCGTTTCGATCGGCCTGACGGGGGAGGGTTCGGCCGCGCGGGCCGGCACGCTCCACGTGAATGCGAGGGCCAGGGTAAGAGCTCCTGCCGCTGCCCGGGCAGGGCACGTCGTGGATCTGGTCAAGGTTTCCTCCTGAACGGAACGGGTTCAATTCCTTGAGCAACCGGCGTGCCACGGCAGAGCCGCGACTCGGCATCGCTCCTTCAGTGACTTAGGGGCACGTCGCACGTTGCTGGAAGTGAGACGGTTCATATCATTGAATGTTACGTTCAACAAATCGAACCTCGGATGCGGGAGCCGCCGTCGTCGTTGACGCTCCCGGGAGACTCGGCTAGCGTGTCGCTCCACCATGCGTCGACGCGCGATCGTGCTCGCCATCCTCGTGTCGGCCGTGGTGATCGGCCTCGTTCTCCACAGCCAGCGCCCGCCCGCCAGCGACGCCGACGCGCGCACGCGCCTCACCCGCCTGCGGCCCGTGCCCGAGGGACTGAACGTCGTGATCGTCACCCTCGACACCACGCGCGCGGATCGGCTCGGCTGTTACGGGGCGAAGGGCGCGGAGACGCCCAACCTCGACGCCCTCGCGAGGGACGGCGTCCTGTTCGAGCAGGCGACGGCCACCGTGCCGCTCACGTTTCCGTCCCACTCGGCGATCTTCACGGGCCTGGTGCCGCCTCACCACGGCGTCCACGACAACGGCGGCTTCTTCCTCGACGAGAGCAAGACGACGCTCGCCGAGCGCATGAAGGGCGCCGGCTACGCGACGGGCGCGTTCATCGCCGCGTGGGTGCTGGACTCGAAATGGGGGCTCGCCCAGGGCTTCGACACGTACGCGGACAAGTTCGACCTGTCGAAGTACAAGGTCGTGTCGCTCGGGACGGTGCAGAAGCCGGGCGACGAGGTGATGGACGAGGCGCTGGCCTGGATGGACGGCGTGCGCGATCGCAAGTTCCTGTCGTGGATCCACCTCTACGATCCCCACAGTCCCTACGAGGCGCCCGAGCCGTACCGCTCGCGCTTCAAGGGCCAGCCGTACAACGCCGAGATCGCCTACACCGACCACGTCGTCGGCCGCCTCACGACGTGGCTGCGCGAGAAGAACCTGATGGAGCGCACGATCGTGGTGGTGACCGCCGACCACGGAGAGGCTTTGGGCGACCACGGCGAGTCGACCCACTCCTTCTTCATCTACGACGCCACCACCCACGTCCCGCTGATCGTGCGCACTCCCTGGGGCCTCAAGGGACGCAGCCGCACCCAGGTGGGCAGCGTCGACATCTTCCCGACGATCCTGGATCTCGTGGGACTGCCGGCCCAGGACGGCATCGACGGCCACTCGCTGGCCCGCTCGCTGTTCGATACCGGCGCCGAGCTCGGCCACGTGGCGTACTCGGAGACGTACTACCCGCGCTTCCACTACGGCTGGCAGCACCTGCAGAGCCTGCGCGACGGGCGGTACAAGTTCATCGAGGCGCCCACGCCCGAGCTGTACGACGTCGGCGAGGACCCCGGGGAGTCGAGGAACATCTACAAGGCGTTCAGCAAGCGCGCGGAGGAGCTGCGCGTGAAGCTGCGCGCGCTCACGGGCGGCGCCGCGGCCCACGTGCCCGACCAGCAGCAGCTCGATCCCGAGACCCTGCAGCGCCTCGCGGCGCTCGGCTACGTCGGCAGCGCCGTCCAGGTGGACCCGGAGGCCGTCCTCCCGGACCCCAAGGACAAGATCGGCCTCTACAAGATGATGCACAGCGCGCGCGACCTCGCCCAGGAGGAGAAGTTCGCGGAGGCCGTCACGATCATGCAGAAGGTCGTCGTGCAGGACCCCGACATCGTCGACGCCTACATCAGCCTGGGGAACTGGCTGATGCGGCTGCGCCGCCCCGACGAGGCCGTGGCGTCGTTCCAGCAGGTGCTCACGCGGCAGCCCGAGAACAGCCTCGCGATCCTGAACCTGGCGAACGTGTACCGCGCCCGGGGCCAGGCCGAGTCCGCGATCGCGGGCTACCGGACGGTCCTGAAGCTCGACTCGAAGAACCCGCAGAACTGGTACCAGCTCGCGACGCTCTATCTCGACATCGGGCGCGTGAGCGACGCCGAGACCACTTTCCGCGAGGCCCTGGTCGCCAACCCGAAGATGGGCGCCGCGTACAACAGCCTCGGGGTCATCGCGTGGACTCGCGGCCGCAAGGCGGAAGCCGAGGGCCTGTTCCGCAAGGGCCTCGAGCTCGAGCCCGACATCGCCACCGGTCGCGTCAACCTGGCGCGTGTGCTCGAGGATCGCGGCGACCTCGCGGGCGCGGAAAAGCTCTACCGCGAGGAGCTCGAGATCTACGCGGACAGCGGCAAGGCTCGCTTCAACCTCGCGCAGCTCCTGCGCCAGCGCGGCGACCGTGCCGGCTACCTGGCCGAGCTCCAGCGCGCCATCGAGAAGGCACCCGAGTTCGGTCCCGCGTTCTTCTTCCTCGCCCGCGAGGAGCTCCAGTCGGGCGGACTCGCGGGCGCCGAGGAGATCGCGAAGCGCGGCCTCGAGGTGGATCCACGCTCGGAGGTGGCTCCCCTCGGGCACTACGTTCTCGCCGACGTCTACAGCCGTCGCGGCGAGCGCGAGAAAGCCGCGGCCGAGGCGCGCGCCGCACGCGACCTCGAAACGGCCCTCGCCGCGCGACGCCGCCCCGCCCTGTGAGCCTCGCGCGCCGCGCCCTCCTGGTCCTCGTCGCCGTGGTGATCGTCACGATCGCGGGCCTGTACCTCCGGCTCACCCGCGAGGTGCCCCTGCCTCCCGATGCGCGCGGCACCTTGCTGTACCTGGGGGATCGCGGCGGCGCCGACACGCTGTACGCCCGCTCGCTGGCCGACGGCAGCGAGCGCCGGCTCACGTACTTCACGGAGCCGGTGCGCGATCCGGCCTTGTCGCCCGATGGAAGCCGCGTCGCCTTCTCGGTCGGCGGCCGCATCGGGGTGGTGGTCCTCGCGACGGGGGACGTGCGGCTTCTCACCTTCGGCATCGACTATCGCGACGTCCAGCCGGCCTGGCGCGCCGACGGCCAGGCGCTCATCGTGGTGGCGCGACGGCCCGGCGAGACCGCGGGCGACCTCCACCTGCTCTCGCCCCTCGATCCCGGCGGCGGCCGCACCGGGCGCACGCCCGTGACGCTGACACGGGGCCTCGACGAGAGCCAGCCGGCGCTCTCCCCGGACGGCCGGTTCGTCGTGTTCGTCCGCGAGGACAACCTCGTGAGGCAGGAGCTCGACAACGGACGCACGCGCCGCCTGACGGGCGGGTTTCGCAAGACGCGCCAGCCGCTCTTCCTGCCCGGCGGCCGCATCCTCTGCCTGTGGGCCCTCGAGAAGGCCTTCGGCATCGACGTCATGGACGCCGACGGCAAGAACCGCTCGACGCTCGGCCAGGGCACGACCTACTACCGCTCCGTGACGCCGTCCCCCGACGGAAGGTTCTTCGCCGCGACGTTCACCTACGACCTCCGCTTCCACCCGGCCCTCGCCTTGAGGCCGAAGCACGTCGAGGAAGTCCACCTCCTCGACGCCCACGGAGTGTTCCTCGCGCCCCTCGTGCGGTCGTTTCGCGACTCGAACCACTCCCCGCAGTGGGCCCGTTGACGCGCAAGACCTTCCGGGTATGATCCGAAAATTGTCGCGAGGAGGTCGTGAGGATGGCCGTGTGTCCCGAGTGCGATGCCGCCGTGGAGATCGACGAGTACGACGTCGACAAGGGCGAGATCATCTCCTGCCCTGAGTGCGGCGTGGATCTCGCCGTCGTCGGCCTGTCGCCCCTCGAGCTCGATCTGGCGCCCCAGGACGAGGACGACTGGGAAGAATGACCCCTCACGACCGCGAGGCCGACCTCGACGCGATCCTCGACGGGATGGGATCGGTCCTGGTGGCCTACAGCGGCGGCGTCGACAGCGCCTACCTCGCGGCCCGCGCGCACCGTCGCCTGGGCGCCCGCGCCCTCGCCGTCACCGCCGACTCCGAGTCGCTCGCCGCGGCGCAGCGCGAGCGGGCCGTGGCGATCGCGGCCGAGACCGGGTTCGCCCACCGCGTGATCCGCACCCGCGAGCTCGACGATCCTCTCTACCTGCGCAACGATGCCGATCGTTGCTATCGCTGCAAGACCGAGCTGTTCGGCCGGCTGCTGCCCCTCGCGGCCTCCCTCGATCTCGCCCACGTCGCGTACGGCCTGATCGTCGACGACATGGCGGACTTCCGGCCCGGCCACCGAGCCGCGGCCGAGGCCGGCGTGCGCAGCCCGCTCGCCGAAGCGGGCCTGACGAAGCAGGACGTGCGCGCGCTCTCGCGGGAGATGGGTCTTGCGACCTGGGACCTGCCGGCGTCGCCGTGCCTGTCGTCGCGACTGCCCTACGGCACCCCGGTCACCCCCGAGGCGCTGCGCCGGGTCGATCGCGCCGAGGCGGCCGTCGCCGCCCTGGGCTTCCGCGAGTTCCGCGTGCGACATCTCGGGGAGCGCGCCCGCGTCGAGATCGCCCCCGAGGAGCTCGTCCGGGTCGCGGACCCCTCGCTGCGCGAGACGCTCGCGCGGCTCGTGAAGGCCGCCGGTTACGCCGAGGTCGTGATCGATCCCGAGGGCTACCGGCGCGGCCGACTGAACGAGGCCTTGAGGGTCCTGCCGGCCTGACTCTGGAGTATCATTCGAGCGGGGCGAGGTCGCCCTGGAGGCATTCATGTTCGGTCTCGGTTTTCCTGAACTCCTGCTGATCCTGTTCATCGTCGTCGTGATCTTCGGCACGAGCCGCATTCCGGAACTCGGCAAGGGCCTGGGCGAGGGCATTCGCAACTTCAAGAAGGCCGTCAAGGACGAAGAGAAGCCGAAGCAGCCCTGAAACTACGATCGAGAGAGGTGATGGAATGAGACAACTGGTTCTTGTCGCTGTCCTCGGGATCGCCGCGCTCGTCTCGGCCTGCGGGGGCAATCCGCCTCCCGCGGCGCAGCCCTCGCGACCCGCCGTGCCCGCGACGCCTCCTCCCGCACCTCCGCCCTCGGCTCCTCGCGACGTCGCCGTGCAGCAGGACGACTACGCCATGCTGCGCCTCAAGTCCGCCGACGAGATCGACCGCATGGGCCTGCTGACCGACGTGCGCTTCGAGTTCGACAGCGCCGAGATCCGCGAGGCCGACCGTTCCGTGATCGCGAAGAACGCCGAGGTCCTCAAGAAGTTCGACTTCCTGAAGATCACGGTCGAAGGCCATTGCGACGAGCGCGGCACCGTCGAGTACAACCTCGCCCTCGGCGATCGACGCGCCAAGGCCGTGAGCGAGTACCTCGTCTCCCTGGGCGTTCCGGCCGAGCGCCTGAAGACGGTCTCGTACGGCAAGGAGGTTCCCGTGTGCCAGGAAGCCTCCGAGGATTGCTGGGCGCGCAACCGCCGCGCGAAGAACACCGTCACCGGCAAGACGAAGTAAGCGAAGCGCCGGCGCGCGAAGAATTCTCATCGCGGGGTTTTGCAGGTAGAATTCCGCCCGCAACGCCCCTGCGATGAGCGACTCCGAACCCAAGTCCGAACCGTCTGCGCCCAGCGCTCCCATCAAGGAGCTCACGGGACGGATCGGCAAGTACGACATCCTGTCGCCCCTGGGAAAAGGGGCGATGGGCATGGTCTACCTCGCCCACGACACGGTCCTCGAGCGCGACGTCGCCCTCAAGGTCATGGTGTCGAACATCGCCGACGACCCTGAGCTGAACGAGCGCTTCAAGCGCGAAGCGAAGGCCGTCGCGAAGATGACCCACCCGAACGTGGTGAACGTCTTCGACCTGGGCAACCACACCGACGGCTCGCCCTTCATCGCGATGGAGCTGCTGAAGGGCATGGACCTCCAGAAGGCGGTGCGCACGCCGCCTCCCATGTCCCTCGACCGCAAGGTCTCGACGATCGTCCAGGTGCTCGCGGGTCTCGCCCACGCCCACCAGGCCGGCATCGTCCACCGCGACATCAAGCCCGCGAACATCTTCATCAACCACGACGGCACGGTGAAGATCATGGACTTCGGCGTCGCGCGGCTCACCACCGCGTCGATGACGGGCACCGGCAACATCGTCGGCACCGCCGACTACATGTCGCCCGAGCAGGTGAAGGGCGCCAAGGTCGACGGCCGCAGCGACCTGTTCAGCGTCGGCTGCATGCTCTACGAGCTGATGGCCGGGCGCCGCCCGTTCCACTCCGAGAACCTCATGGCGATCTTCTACAAGATCACCCACGAGGAGCCGAACTACGACCTCATCCCGCAGGGCGCCGACTACGACGCGCTCCTGCCGATCCTGAAGAAGTCGCTCTCGAAGAGCCTGGACGAGCGCTACCAGACCGCCTACGACTTCGCCGTCGACCTGCGCGAGTACCTGAAGAGCCACGCGACCTCGGAGACCGGGGCCCACGCCCTCGAGGGTCTCGTCGATCTCGAGCCGCCGCCGTCGACGCCCCCCCAGTCCCTGAGCGACGCCATGGGCCCGACCCTGGTGGGAGCCGACGAGCTGGGCGGCGGCACGATGGACCTGAGCAGCGCCGCGACCGCACGGGGCGCCGGCGCCACCGCCCCCGGACGCCAGGGCACGCTGCGCGGCAAGACCCTCGTGAGCCCCGGCGCCGCCACGCGTTCGGGCTCGGCGCCCACGGTCCTCGGACCGGCGGCCGGCAACCGCGCCGGCGGCGGCGTCGCACCGACCGTCGTGCGGCCGACCCCGGCGCCCCGTCCGGCCCCGCCTCCGCCGGCCTCGAGCAACACGATCCTCTACGCGATCCTGGGGCTGATGGCGATCAGCATCATCGGCATCGGCGGCTACCTGGTCTTCAAGCCCGAGAAGCAGGCGGTCGTCAACCAGTTCAACCTGCCCCCGACCACGGTCGCCACCGCCACCCAGCCGACGGCGCCGCCGCCCAGCACCGTGCCGCCGACGACGGCGCCGCCCCCCACGTTCGGAACGGTGGAGGGGAAGGCGGCCGCGTCGCTGCGCGGTGCGCAGGGCGCCTTCTCCCAGGGCGACTACGACCGCGCCCTGAGCCTCGCCCAGTCGGCGCTGCGCGAAGATCCCGGCAACGACACGGCGAAGCGCATCGTGGAGAACTCCTCGAACGGCCAGAAGGCCGCCGCCCACTTCCGCGCGGCCGAGGGCTTCATCGGCAGCGGCGATTTCGCCCGGGCGACCAGCGAGGCCGACGAGGGCCGCAAGGTCGCGCCCTGGGACTCCCGCGGGCCCGGCCTGATGACGCGCATCGACGACGCGCGCCGCCGCGCCGAGCAGCAGGCCGAGACCCAGAAGGCGCAGCAGGCGGCCTCGGCGCGGACCGCGCAGATCACCGACCTGCTCAACAGGGCCGACGGCGCGCTCTCGGACCAGAAGTACGACGCGGCCATCTCGTTGTTCGACTCGGTGCTCGCCCTGGACTCGGCCAACCAGCGCGCGATCCTGGGGAAGTCGAGCTCGATCCAGGCGCGCGCCATGGCGCAGGCGTCCCAGGCGGGTCCCCGGCTTCCCAGCGGCAAGACCTTCCAGGCGAGCAAGACGACGGCGACGGCCGCCGACGCGGGCGGCGGGAACGTTCCGCCCGGCTTCGAGGAATCGGCGGGCGTGGGCTCGAAGAAGGGCACCCAGGCGGCCGAGCTCCCCGGCAGGATCACCTTCGACGTGTCGCCGGACGTGGTGAAGGCCGGCGAAGGCTACAGCGTGAAGATCTCGCTGCAGAACGAGGGCGCCGCGCCGATCCCGATCAGCTCGATGAGCCTGACGACCACGGTCAACGGCCGCAAGATCACGGGCCCGGTGCAGCCGCAGGTCAAGGAAGTGGCGCCCCAGCAGAAGGCCCTCGTGTTCTCCCTCGACGGAAACATTTGGAAAGAGGACACGACCGCGTGGACAATGGAAGTCGTGATACGCACGGCCCGCGGCGAGACGTACAAGAACCAGATCACGTGGAAGTAGGCGCCATGCGCATCGCTGCCGCGCTTCTGCTCGTGGCCCTGACGGCGCTCCCCGTCCGCGCCGACGATCCGCCCCAGGTGGAGCACCAGCCCGTGCCCTGCGCGATCGCGGGCAAGGCCCTGACCCTGTGCGCCACCGTCAGCGACGACAGCGCCGTCGCGAAGTCGCGCCTGTACTTCCGGCGCTCGGGCGAGGACTTCTACAGCTTCGTCGACATGGAGTTCGCGGGCCTCAGCTACTGCGGCACGATCCCGGGCATCCGCGAAGGCAAGGGCAACGCGATCGAGTACTACATCCAGGCCGTGGACGACCAGTACCAGCCCCAGCGCACGAGCACGTACCAGATGAACATCCAGCCCGAGGGCGTCTGCGAATTCCCGCCCATCCAGAAGGACGCGGCCAAGGCCGCCTCCATCCGGGTCTACGCGACCAACAAGAAGCAGGGCAAGAAACTGGACGACGCTTTCATCCTGAGCGGCGTCAGCTTTGTTCCCGTCCTCAGCAAGTAGCCGGGCCGCACTCCTCGCGGTCCTCTGGCTGCCTGCCGCTCCGGTGCTGGCCGAGGCGCGCCTCGAGATCGCCGGCGTGGTGCAGAGCGCGAGCGAAGAGGCGGTCGAGATCCGCGTCGACCTGACGAACCGGGGACCCCAGGCCGCCGACGAGATCAAGGTCGCGGGCTCGTTGTTCGATCGGGACGAGGAGGGGCGCCTCGACGGAGCCCTCGCCGTCGGCGCGACGCGCGGCGTCACGCTGCGCTTCCCGGCCGGAGAGGCGGTTCCGGGCACCCACGCCGTCGCGCTCATGCTGGACTACCGCACCGTCGCCCCGGGCAGCGTCGCCACGTTCAGCCAGCCGGCATGGGTGCTGGTGGCCTTCGGCGGCCATGGCGAGCCCCCCGTGAAGATCCGCCTTTCCGACGCGCGCCTCGACGTCGCCGGCCGTCTCGACGTGGCCCTGGAGAGCGCCGACGGCGCGGCCCACAGCGTGCGCGTCACGGTCACGACGCCGCGCGTGCTGCGCGCGTCGCCCGTCGACCGCGTCGTGCAAGTGCCGGCGCGGGGCAGCGTCACGCTGCCGGTGGAGCTGTTCCGCGTCGACGCCCCGTGGGGATCGCGTCAGGGCCTGCTCGTCGTCGCGCGCGACGACAGCGGGCCGTTGCGGCGCACGGCGGTGGCGGCCGGCTCGGCCCAGGTCGGCGCGGATCCGGCGCGTCTGCCGCGACTGCGCCGGGCCCTGATCGGGGTCGCCTGCCTGCTCCTCGCCGGAGCCGTCGCGGCCGAGGTGGCGCGGCGCCGCGCGACGTCCGCGGCGGTCTGACGGGCGCGTCGCTGTGTTATGGTTCCGAGCATCGCTTTCTGAAGTTCTGAGGAGGAAGAACCCGTGGATCTCCTGAACGCCCTGTTCCGGTGGCTGCACATCCTCGCCGGCATCATCTGGATCGGCATGCTGTACTTCTTCAACTTCGTCAACGGTCCGCTCCAGGGAACCCTGGACGGCGACACGAAGAAGAAGGTCAATCCGGAGCTGCTGCCGCGCGCGCTGTGGTGGTTCCGCTGGGGCGCCGCGTGGACCTGGGCGACCGGCGTGCTGCTGCTGATGCTCGTCTTCTACCACGGCGGCCTGATGTTCGACGGCGACGGCCAGTGGACCACGGGCGCGGGCGTCATGGTCGCCTTCGTGTTCGTGGCGCCCTTCGTGTACGACGCGCTCCACAAGAGCCCCCTCGGCAAGGACCCGAAGAGCTTCGGCGCGGTCGCGTTCGTCCTGGCCGCCGTGACGATCGCGCTCATGGCGCTGTGGGGCGGCTTCAGCTACCGGGCGTACAACATCCACGTGGCCGCGACGTTCGGCACGATCATGGCGTTCAACGTGTGGTTCCGGATCTGGCCCGCGCAGCAGAAGATCATCACGGCCGTGAAGGCCGGCACGCCGCCCGACGCGGCCCTCGTGGCCCTGGCCGGGGCCCGTTCGCGCCACAACACCTACATGTCCGTGCCGCTCGTCTGGGGCATGATCAACCAGCACACACCCACCGTTGGAACGGGCGTCGGCATCCCGTCGAACTACGGGTTCGTCCTGTTCCTGGTCGTGACGCTGGTGTCCTGGCACCTGGTGTGGCAGCTCTACAGGCGCGCCGGGAAGGTCAAGGGCTTCTAAGGTCGCAGCCGTCCCCGTTTTCCTCTTGACAGGCGGCAAAGGCACAACTTATGGTGTGCCGGGGATGGATAAGCCCAAGGACTTCTACCGTGTCCTCGGCGTCGAGCGCAACGCGTCGACGGCGGCCATCCGCCGCGCCTACCGGCGCCTGGCCAAGCAGTACCACCCCGACTCGTCGCCCGGCGACTCCGTCGAGGCGTTCCGGCAGCTGCAGCAGGCCTACGAGACCCTGACCGACGCGGAGCGCCGGCAGCGCTACGACGAGACCCTGGGCCAGGGCCGCTTCGAGCCCCTCGCGTGGTCGTTCGTCCGCAGCCCCGCCGCAGGGGACCTGCGTCGGCCGATCCGTCCCGGCAGCCTGTCGGGAGAGATCCTGCTCACCGCCACCGAGGCGGCCTCGGGCGGTGTCCTTCCTCTCGACCTTCCGCTGCGGGGGCCATGCCCGGTCTGCGAGGGCACGGGCGGACCGCACTTCGACTGCTACCGCTGCGGCGGCGAGGGCATCGTGGAACGGCGCCTGCCGGTGCCCCTGAAGATCCCGGCCGGCGTGCGCGACGGCACGGTCTTCCAGGTGAGCCTCGACGAGCCGGGCGTCGTGTCGGTGCTGTTGACCGTCCACCTGCGACCGCTCTAGAGCGCTTCCGCGTCGCGGGTTTTGCGCGCACGGCCCCCCGGCCGATAATCACCGCGCATGGATGAAGCGGGAATCAGGCAGATCGCAGCCCAGAGCGCGGCCATCAAGCAGCGCTTCTTCGACGAGAACGCGCGGCTGCTCCTCGAGGTCGGTCAACGCATCACGGAGTGCCTGCGCTCGGGCGGCAAGGTCCTCACCTTCGGCAACGGGGGCTCGGCGGCCGACGCCCAGCACTTCGCCGGCGAGCTAGTCGGCCGCTTCCTGAGGGACCGCGCCGGGCTGCCGGCCCTGGCCCTCACCACCGACCCGTCGGTGATCACCGCGATCGGCAACGACATGGGCTTCGACGCGATCTTCCGGCGGCAGCTCGAGGCTCACGGCCGGCCGGGCGACGTCGCGGTGGGCATCAGCACCTCCGGCCGGTCGCCCAACGTCGTCGAGGCCATGCGCCTCGCGAGGCATCGTGGCCTGCTGACCGTCGGCATGTCCGGGGGCGGCGGCGGCCGCCTCGGCGGCCTCGTCCACTACCTCATCGACGTGCCGAGCGACGAGACCCCGCGCATCCAGGAGGTCCACGGGATGGTCGTCCACATCCTGTGTCAGCTCGTCGAAGAGGCCATGACCCGTTGACGAAACGCCCGCGACGCGCGAAGCCCGTCGCCCCGCTCGCCCTCGACGCGGTCCGCACCTATCCCCTGGCCGGCCGCAAGAGCAAGGTCACGCTGAAGGACTTCGGTCGTCCGCATCGCGCCGGGGCGCGCACCGCCGAGTTCCTCGAGTCGCTTCCGAAGATCCTGGGCGGCGAGACGCTGCGTGCCGTGGCCGCGGAAGTGATCCGCGCCCGCAAGCGCCGGCGCCCGATCCTCTGGGGGCTCGGCGCCCACGTGATCAAGGTGGGCCTGTCGCCGTTGATCATCGACCTTATGGAGCGCGGCTACGTGACGGGCCTCGCTCTGAACGGCGCCGGGATCGTCCACGACTTCGAGCTCGCCGTCGCCGGCCAGACGTCCGAGGAGGTCGCCGACGGCCTGGGCTCCGGCGCCTTCGGCATGGCGCGCGAGACCGGCGCCGAGATCAACGCGGCGATCGTGGTCGGCGACCGGGACGGCTTCGGCATCGGAGCCTCTCTCGGCCGCTACCTGGCCCAACGGCGGCCCAAGCACCTGTCGATCAGCCTGCTGGCGGCGGCCTGGCGCCTCGGCCTGCCCGCCACGGTCCACGTGGCGATCGGCACCGACATCGTCCACATGCACCCGGCGTGCGACCCGGCCGCCGTGGGCCGTGGCAGCCATCTCGACTTCCGCACGTTCTCGGCCCACGTCGCACGCCTGGGCGGCGGCGGCGTGTACCTGAACGTGGGCTCGGCCGTGCTGCTGCCCGAGGTGTTCCTGAAGGCCGTGACGCTGTCTCGCAACCTGGGCCACGATCTCACCGACTTCGCCACGGCCAACCTGGACTTCATCCAGTCCTACCGGCCGAACGCGAACGTCGTCTCCCGGCCCACGCGCGGCGTCGGCCGCGGCTACAGCCTCACCGGCCACCACGAGATCCTGGTGCCGCTGCTCGCCGCGGCGCTCGTCGAAGCGGACCGCTAGCTAGGGCGCCAGCGCCTCGCTCAGCACGCGCTGGTCGCTTTCGAGGGCGTAGTCGAGGCCCAGCAGCCGGCTGAGCGTCGGGGCAATGTCCTCGGGCCCGCAGCGCTCCGCATAGCGCCCGGGCTTCACGCCAGCGCCCATGAAGACCACCGGCACGTGGCGATCGTAGTCGTACACGCTGCCGTGGCCCGTGCCGCCCGAGTAGTGGTCGTCCATGTAGACATAGGGCTTGAGCTGCGCGATCAGGTGGGGGCTGCGCGGCGCGAAGAACGAGTTCCGGAACAGCGCGTACTGGGGATCGTTGGGCGGCGGATCGCCCATGAGATCGGCGTGGGTGAGGACGCGCTCCACCAGCCCCGTGGCCAGCATCGCCTTCCGCACGACGTCCTCGACGGCGGCGCGCTTCAGCCCCGCCCTCGCGACGCGCTCCAGATCCAGGTAGATGTGGGGCTCGTCGTAGGCCGCCACGAGCTCGCCGGCGCCGGGAAAGGCGCGCGCCAGCGCCTCGCGCACGGGCTTCTCGACGTCGTCGGAGCCCACCCGCTTCGCCGGCTTGCCTTGCGCCTGCAGGACCTCCACGAGCGGCATCGAGGCATGGTCCGCCGAGAGCCCGAACAACACCCGGCCCGGGCCGACGCGCTTGTCCACCTCGTCGAGGAGCCGCCCCAGCGTCGCGTCGAGGCGCAGCAGCTGGTCCATCATCTCCTGGCTGTCCGGACCGTACGTGTGGCCGACGACGTCGGTCGCGGAGAAGCCGACGGCGAGGACGTCGGTCGCGTCGTCCGTGCCGAGCTCGTAGGCGTCGAGGGCGCGCAGGGCCACGTCCAGGGTCAGCTCGTCGGCGAACGGCGTCCGGCGCAGGTCGTCGTAGAAGGCGTCGCTCTTCGCGGCGCCGCGAATCGCGTGGGGGAACACCGTGTCCTTGCGATCCCACTCGCCCTCGACCGCGTCGGGGCCGGCGTACTTCTCGTATACCGCCGCGTCGGGCAACAGCCGCTGCCAGGTCTTGCCATAGAGCGCATCCACCCGGCCCTCGGCGTTCCAGGCCTCGAGCCACGCCGGGACCTCGTGCCGGTAGTAGGTGCTGGTGATGAAGCGGCCCGCCCTGGCTTCGTACCAGTACGCGGCATCCGCGCGCCGACCCGACATCAGGATCGCCGAGCGGTCCTTGAGCGAGACGCCCACGACCTTCGACGCGGGGGAGGACTGTTTCAGGAGATCGCCGACCGTCACCGCCAGGAAATTGGCGGGCGACGCGGCGCGGCCCGGGCCGCCCAGCGGCTGCTGCACGGGATCGCTGACGACGTTCATCCACCGCTTGAGGATCGGGTCGTACCACTCGTTCGCGATGATCCCCGAGGAGCTCGCGTGGCGGCCCGACAGCAGGACCGAGTGTCCAGGTCCCGTCTCGGAGTTCGAATGCCGATAGTACGCGTTCGAGAACACGGCGCCCTGGTCCAGGATGCGCTTGAAGCCGCCCTTGAACAGCGGCGCGAAGTGCTCGAGGTACTCCGCGTGCATCTGGTCGACCGACACGAACAGGACCAGGCGCGGACGTTCGCGGGGCGCCTCGGAGGCGAGGACGTTGCCGGCTAGAGCGAGCACGGCTGCAGCGCTGCGGAGACGCATGAACAGGCTTCCTCCTGATCCGGCGTACCCCGGAACGTCGCGATACTAGCTCAGCCGCGGCGTCGCGCAGCGGGCTTGGGCAGCATCCCCGCCAGGAACTGGCCGGTGTACGAGGCCTTGCTGGCCGCGACTTCCTCCGGCGTGCCGACCGCGACGACCTTCCCGCCGCCGCTGCCGCCCTCGGGCCCGATGTCGATGATGTAGTCCGCGGTCTTGATGACGTCGAGGTTGTGCTCGATCACCACGACGGTGTTGCCCGCCTCCACGAGGCGCTCGAGGACCCGCAGCAGCTTCTTGATGTCGTCGAAGTGCAGGCCGGTCGTGGGCTCGTCCAGGATGTAGAGCGTGCGGCCGGTGGAGCGCTTCGAGAGCTCGCGGGAGAGCTTCACGCGCTGGGCCTCGCCGCCCGACAGCGTCGGCGAGGACTGGCCGAGGGCGATGTAGCCGAGGCCGACGTCCACGAGGGTCTCGAGGGCGCGCCGGATCTGGGGGTGGTTCTTGAAGAGGATCAGGGCCTCGTCGACGGTCAGGTTGAGGACGTCGGCGATCGAGAGCCCGTTGAGCTTCACCTCGAGCGTCGCGTCGTTGAAGCGTTTGCCCTGGCACACCTCGCACGGCACGTAGACGTCGGCGAGGAAGTGCATCTCGACGCGCTTCACGCCGTCGCCCTCGCAGGCCTCGCAGCGTCCGCCCTTGACGTTGAAGGAGAAGCGCCCCGGCGTGTAGCCGTGCATGCGCGCTTCGGGGAGCAGCGCGAAGAAGTCGCGGATCAGGTCGAAGACCTTCGTGTAGGTCGCGGGGTTCGAGCGCGGCGTGCGGCCGATCGGACTCTGGTCGATGTCGATGACCTTGTCGATCTCGTGGAGGCCGACGATGCCGCCGTGGGCCCCGACCGGGAGCTCGCTGCCGTGGAGCGCGCGGGCCACGGCGGGGTAGAGGATCTGGTTGACCAGCGTGCTCTTGCCCGCGCCCGACACGCCCGTGACGGCCACGAAGGTGCCGAGGGGGAACTGCACGTCGACGTCCTGCAGGTTGTTCTCTCGGGCGCCCTTCACGGCGATGAAGCGGCCGTTGCCGGCGCGCCGCTCGGCCGGGATCTCGATGCGCAGGTCGCCGCTCATGTAGCGGCCCGTCAGGCTCTCCTTGGACTTAAGGATCTGCTCCGGCGTGCCCGCCGCGACCACGACGCCGCCGTGGCGCCCGGCTCCCGGCCCGAAGTCGATGATCCAGTCGGCCTCTTCCATGGCCTCGTGGTCGTGCTCGACCACGACGACCGTGTTGCCGATGTCGCGCAGGTGCTTCAGGGCCGCGAGCAGCTTGCGGTTGTCGCGCTGGTGCAGGCCGATCGAGGGCTCGTCGAGGACGTAGATGACGCCCGTGAGCTCCGAGCCGATCTGCGACGCGAGGCGGATGCGCTGGCCCTCGCCGCCCGAGAGCGACGGCGCCGGGCGGTCGAGGGTGAGGTAGCTCAGGCCCACGTCGAGCAGGAACTTGAGGCGCGAGCGGATCTCCTTCAGCAGCTCCACCGCGATCTTCGCGTCGGCGCCCTTGAGGTCGAGCTTCTCGAAGAACGCGTAGGCGTCGGCCACCGAGTCGGCGGTCACCTCGGCGATGTTGCGGCCCGCGATCTTGACGCCGAGCGCTTCGGCCCGCACGCGCCGGCCCCCGCACGCGGAGCAGGGCCGGTTCGAGAGGAACTTCTGGTAGTACTGCCGCATGTCCTCGGAGTGCGTCTCGCGCATCCGGCGCATCATCGAGTTGATGGCGCCCTCGTAGCGCATCTTGAGGGCGCCCGTGCCCCAGGACCCCTTCACCTGGACCTTGACGCGCTCGTCGCCCGTGCCGTGGAGGATGACCTTGCGGTGAGCGGCGGACAGCAGCTTCCAGGGCCTGTTGAGGTCGATGCCGCGCTCGCGCGCCACGGCCCGCACGACGTCGGTGCCCCAGCTCGTGCCCTCGCCGACGGCGCCCAGGGGCTTCACGGCGCCCTCGTTCACCGAGAGCTCGGGGTTCGGCACCACCAGCTCCGGGTCCATCTCCATCCGCGTGCCGAGGCCGGAGCACTCGGGGCACATGCCCTGGGGCGAGTTGAACGAGAACAGCTGCGGCGAGGGCTCCGGGAACGAGATCCCGCAATGGTGGCAGGCGCGGTGCTGGGACATCACCATCTCGGGCTTGCCGTCGGGCGCGATCACGACGATGCCGCTGCCGAAGCGCAGCGCGGTCTCCACCGAGTCGTGGAGGCGCTGCCGGATCCCGGGCTTCGCGATCAGCCGGTCCACGACCGCGTCGACCTTGTGCTTCTTCTTCTTGTCGAGGCGGATCTCGTCCTCGAGGCCCAGCACGATGCCGTCGACGCGCACGCGGGCGAAGCCGGCCTTCTGGACCTGCTCGAAGACGTCCTTGTGCTCGCCCTTGCGATCCATCACGAGCGGGGCGAGGACCAGGAACTTCGTGCCCTCGGGCAACTCCGCGATCTCGCTCACGATCTGCTGCGGCGACTGCTGGGAGACGGGGCGCCCGCAGTTGTAGCAGGTGAGGCGCCCGACGCGGGCCCACAGCACGCGCAGGTAGTCGTGGATCTCGGTGACGGTGCCGACGGTCGAGCGCGGGTTCCCGGACGCGGCCTTCTGCTCGATCGAGATCGTCGGGGCGAGGCCCCGGATCGAGTCGTAGACCGGCTTGTCCATCTGCCCGAGGAACTGCCGGGCGTAGGCGTTCAGGCTCTCGATGTAGCGGCGCTGGCCCTCGGCGTAGAGCGTGTCGAAGGCCAGGCTCGACTTGCCGGAGCCGGACGGGCCTGTGATCACCACGAGCTTCTTCTTGGGGATCTCGACGGTGACGTTCTTGAGATTGTGCTGACGGGCGCCGGTGATGACGATTCGATCGAGTTCCATCGGAACCGTCCATGTTAGCCGCGATGCGCCGCCGGGTCGAGCGCCTTAGAGGAGCGCCGACTGGTGGGAGATCCAGCCGGCGGACCACAGCCCGAGCAGGAGCCAGTTCCAGGCGATCGCGACGAGCGAGGCCACGGTCGCCAGGGAGGACCAGCGGGCTCCACGAAGGCGTGCCTCCTGGTACGCGAAGGCGAGGCCCATGACGAAGAGCGGGCCCAGCTCCAGGAAGGCCCGGGCGCCGAACGCCTCGCCGAACCACCAGGCGTACCAGGAGCTGTTCGCGTACCAGAGGACGAGGAAGGACAGCAGCCAGCCGGTCAGGAACGGGTCGGCGCCGCGCTCCGCGCGCACGCGCCGGGCGATGCCCCAGGCGGACAGCAACAGCAGGGGCGACCACCAGAACAGGCCGTGGCGCGACGAGAACAGGGTCTGCACCAGGCACGGGTTCGCCCAGCGCGTGAAGCCCTCGTACTTGTAGGGGTCCACGAGGCTGTGGCCGGTGAGGGCGCGCCACGTGAGGACCTGGAGCCCGATCGGGAACAGGGCCGGGAGCGCGAGGGGCAGCGCGCGGGCGAGCGGGCCGAGGCGCCGGCGGCGCGCGCACTCGAGCAGCAGCCAGGCCACGAGCGGGGCGACGAACAGGTTCGAGGGCCGGCACGTGACCGCCATCGCGAGCGTGAACGCCAGCGCCGGAAGCCGGCGGCCCGGCCAACCGGGCACGTCGAGTCGCTCGTGCAGACCGCGCACGAGATCGGCGCTCGCGGCGACCCAGAAGGCCGACACGAGGTGGCACATGAACGCGTTGTAGAAGGAATAGAAGGAGTAGCCCGTGCCGATCCAGAACGCGGCCGAGGCCAGCGCCACGGCGGGGCCCTCCACGCGAAAGCGCTCCGTCAGCCAGCGATCCACGATCGCGAGGGTCGCGACCGCGTAGCCGAGGATCGCCGCGAAACAGAGGCACTGGTACAGGAGGGAATACCCGTGGGGCGCCACGAACGGGCTGCCCGCGACCGCGAACGCCGCCAGCGACGCGGCGTGAGCGAGGAGAAACGCCGGCAGCAAGGACAACGCGACGCCGATCGGGAACTTGTTCCAGACGAGACCGGTCTCCTCGTCCTTCGAGAACAGCGGCCGGAACCCGGTCTGATAGTGCTCCCGGACCTGGTTCGAGAAATCGAGGTCGCCGTCGACGACGACGGAAGGGAGGTAGACGTAGTAGCCGCGGCCGTCGCTGTGGACGAGGTTGAGCTCGCTCCCGTGGCGGGCCGCCCCGGCGAGGCCCAGGACGAAGAACCCCGCGGCCACCGCGACGTAGAAGCGCAGCCGATGCGCGCGCTCGTGGAACGCCGCGATCAGGCCGTGCACGCGGAATTGTAGCCCCCTGCTATCATCGCTGCCGCCTTGTCGACAAACCTGTTCGGACTCGAACTGGACGCACTCACGGCCCATTTCAAGGCCCTCGGGGAGCCTCCCTACCGCGCGCGCCAGATCTACGCGTGGCTCTACGCGAAGCGCGCTCGCCGCTTCGACGCCATGGCGAACGTGCCCAAGGCGCTGCGGGCACGGCTCGCGGAGACGGGCGAGGTGCGCTGGCCGGAGGTCGCCGATCGCCAGCATTCCACCGACGGCACCGTGAAATACCTGTTCCGTCTCGACGACGGCGCCTCGATCGAGAGCGTCTACATCCCCGAGGCCCGGCGCCGCACGATCTGCATCTCGACCCAGGCCGGCTGCCCGTTGAAGTGCGCCTTCTGCCTCACGGGCATCGCCGGCTACAAGCGCAACCTCAAGACCTGGGAGATCCTCGGACAGGTGGCGACCGTCATGACCGAGGCTGCCGAGATCGACCCCGACGGCAGCCCCGAGCGCGCCTGGAACGTGGTCGTGATGGGCATGGGCGAGCCGCTGCTCAACTACGACGCGACCGTCTCGGCGCTGCGCGTGCTCATGGACCCCGAAGCGTTCGCGATCACGCCGAAGCGTCTGACCCTGTCGACCGTGGGCATCCTGCCCGCCCTCGAGAAGCTGATGCTGGAGCCGGTCCGGCCGAACCTCGCGATCAGCCTGCACGCGCCGAACCCGGCGCTGCGCCGCGAGCTCATGCCCATCGAGGAGAAGTACCGCCTCGAGGACGTGATCGCCGCCGCCCAGCGCTACCCGATCCCGAGGGGCGGCCGCGTGACCTACGAGTACGTGCTGCTGCGCGACACGAACGACCGCCCCCAGCACGCGCGGGAGCTGGTGCGGCTATTGCGCGGCACCCACTCGAAGGTGAACCTCATCCCCCTGAATCCCGCCGCGGAGATCCCCTTCGGGGCTCCGTCCAGGGCCGCGGTCGAGGCGTTCACCGGAATCCTGTCGGACGCCGACGTCGCCGTCTCCGTGCGGCGCCCCCGCGGCCAGGACATCCTCGCCGCCTGCGGCCAGCTCCACCTGAAGAAGGCATCGGCGGAACGCGCGCCGGTCGCGGCGCGCTGAGCCTCCCGTCGCGCACCGCGGCGCCCCTCGCCCTGCTCCTCGCGGGGACGGCCGTGGTGCTGTTCGCGGCTCTCGGCCAGGGCTCCCTCGAGCGGGCCGAGATCTACTTCCTCGACGGCGCGCGCGCGATGGTCGAGCGCAGCGACTGGCTCGTGCCCTACTACCAGGGACGGCCGTTCTTCGACAAGCCGCCCCTCACCTACTGGCTGATCGCCGTGGCCTTCGAGCTGTTCGGCGTGAGCCCCGGCAGCGCGCGGCTGGTGCCGGCCTTCGCCGGTCTCGCGCTCCTGCTCGCGACCTTCGCCCTCGGCACGCGTCTCTTCGACCGGCGCTCCGCGCTCCGGGGCGCCGTCGTGCTGGCGACGTCGGTCGGCTTCATGAGCTTCGGACGCGTGGCCATGTCCGACATGCTGCTGGCGCTGCTCACGACCGTCGCCGTGTGGCTCGGCGTGCAGGTGCGCGGCGAGGCGGCGCGCTGGGCCCTTCCGGCGCTCGGCGCCGCGCTCGGCCTCGGGTTCCTCACGAAGGGCCCGATTGCGGTGTTGCTGCCGGGCCTTGGGCTGGCGCTCCTCGCCTGGGAGCGGCGACGCGAGCTGACCCGGATCCCCGTCGCGGCCGTCGCCCAGGCGGCGCTGCTCTTCGCCGCCCTGGGCCTCGGCTGGTTCTTCGCCGTCTACCTGCGGCTCGGCCTGCAACCGCTGATCCACTTCTTCATCCAGGAGAACCTCGAGCGGTTCGCCGCGGAGACGTACGACTCGCGCCAGTCGGCGCTCTTCTACGGCCCGGCCTACATGACGGTGGGCGCCCCGTGGTCGCTGCTGTCGCTCCTGGCCGTGGCCCCGCTGCTGCGGCGGCGCGACGCCGCGGAGCCGGGCCTCGCGAACGCCCGCTTCCTGTTGTCCTGGATCGCCCTGATGCTCGTGCCCCTCAGCCTGTCCCGCGGCAAGATCGACTACTACCTGCTGCCGCTGCTGCCGGCCGTGTCCCTGCTGATCGGCCGCCACATGTCCCGTTCGGACTGGGGCCGCCTCGACCGGCGCTGGGCCGCCGGCGCCTTGTGCTTCCTCGCGTTGGCGCTCGCCCTCGCGCCGGTCGGCCTCGGCTTCCTGCCCGAGGGCTGGGTATCCCCGCAGAGGCGGGTCGGCTTCGTGGCGGTCGCCGCCCTGGGTGCGCTGGCCCTGCTGGCCGCGGCGCGGCGTCTCACGCCCGACCGCGTGCTCGTGACGCTCGCCCTCGTCTCGGCCACGGTGTCCCTGGCCGTCGTGACGCTGCTCGTGCCGGGCTTCCTCGCGGCGCAGCCCACCGCCGCCGTGATGCGCAGCGTGCGCGCCGAGCTGCAGCGGCGGCCCACGGCCTCGGTCGTCTCGTGCCGTGACGCCGCCCGCGTCCAACGCGACCTGTTGTTCCAGGAGCGCACCGTCGTCGAAGAGCGCTGCGATCTCTGGAGCGTCGCCGACGACCGCGCGCCGGTCGTGCTCCTCCTGCGCGAGGGCGAGTTCGAGTCGCTGCGGCGGATCCCCGCCCTGCGCCTCGCGTCCGTCCACGAGTATCTGCCCGCGTCGTCCCTGGCCCTCGACAACCTGACGTCGGTCGCGCCCGAGCGCCTGTTCGTCGCGGCCAACTTCCCCGGGCCGAAGCTCAAGCTCCGGCTCAGCGAGGCCGAGCGCGAGGCGCTCAAGAAGAAGCTGCGGCGCGCGCGCCGGCAGCGCGCCCGGCGCTAGCTAGGCGAGCTTCGCGAGGACGGCCGCGGCCGTGGCGACGGTCTCGTCGATGTCCCGCTCGGAGTGGGCGAGCGAGACGAACGCCGCCTCGAACTGCGCCGGCGGCAGGTAGATGCCGTTCGCGAGCATGCCGTGGAAGAAGCGGGCGAACAGAGCCGTGTCCGAGGCCTTCGCCGACGCGAAGTCGGAGACCGGGCCGCGGCAGAAGAACGGCGTCAGCATGGAGCCCACGCGGTTGATCGTGAGCATCACGCCGGCCGCCTGGGCCGCGCGCGCGAGGCCGACCTGCAGCCGCACGGTCAAGGCGTCGAGGTGCTGGTAGCTGCCGGCCTTCTGGAGCGCGTCGAGCGCGGCGCAGCCCGCGGCCATGGCGAGCGGATTGCCCGAGAGCGTGCCGGCCTGGTAGATCGGCCCGAGAGGTGCGACACAGTCCATGATCTCGGCGCGTCCGCCGTAGGCGGCGACCGGCAGGCCGCCGCCGATGATCTTGCCGAGGCACGTGAGGTCCGGGGAGATGCCGTAGGCCTCCTGGGCGCCGCCGCGGGCGATCCGGAAGCCAGTCATCACCTCGTCGAAGATCAGCACGGCGCCGCAGGCCTTCGTGAGGGCCCGCAAGGCCTGCAGGTAGCCATCGCGCGGGGCCACGCAGCCCATGTTCCCGGCCACCGGCTCCACGATCACGGCCGCCAGGTCGCCGCCGTGGGCTTGCACGATCGCCTCGACGGCGGCGACGTCGTTGAAGGGCGCCGTGAGCGTGTCGGCCACCGTGCCCGGCGTCACGCCCGGGGAGCCGGGGATGCCGAGGGTCGCGACGCCGGAGCCCGCGGCCACGAGCAGGCCGTCGGAGTGGCCGTGGTAGCAGCCTCCGAACTTGAGGATCTTGTTCCGCCCCGTGAAGCCCCGGGCGAGCCGCAGGGCGCTCATGGTGGCCTCGGTGCCCGAGGACACGAAGCGCACCTTGTCGATGCTCGGCACGAGCCGGACGACGCGATCGGCCAGCTCGACCTCGGCCGCGCAGGGCGCTCCGTACGACGTGCCGCGGGCGGCCGCCTGCTGCACCGCTTCCACGATCGGCGGGAACGCGTGGCCCAGGATCATCGGGCCCCAGGAGCCGACGTAGTCGATGTAGGACTTGCCGTCCGCATCCCACATCCGCGAGCCCTCGGCCTTGCGGATGAAGAGCGGCGTGCCGCCCACGGCCTTGAAGGCGCGGACGGGGGAGTTGACGCCCCCCGGGATCACCTTCTGGGCGCGCTCGAACAGGAGCTCGGACTGCGTCACGCGGTCCAGCGGGCGAAGTCCTTGGCGTGGTACGTGAGGATCACGTCGGCTCCGGCGCGGCGGATCGAGGTGAGGGTCTCGATCACGATGCGCTTCTCGTCGACCCAGCCCTTCGCCGCGGCGGCCTTGATCATCGCGTACTCGCCCGAGACGTTGTACGCCGCGACCGGCAGGTCGACGCTCTCGCGCACGGCGCGGATGACGTCGAGATAGGCGAGTGCGGGCTTCACCATCACCATGTCGGCGCCCTCGGCGACGTCGATGCGCACTTCCTTCAGGGCCTCGCGGACGTTGGCCGGGTCCATCTGGTGGCTGCGGCGGTCGCCGAACTGCGGGGTCGAATCGGCCGCCTCGCGGAACGGGCCGTAGTAGGCGGACGCGTACTTGGCCGCGTACGACAGGATCGCCACGTCCTGGAAGCCGGCGCCGTCCAACGCGGCCCGGATCGCACCCACGCGGCCGTCCATCATGTCCGACGGCGCCACCACCTGGGCGCCGGCGCGGGCGTGGGAGAGCGCCATCCTCGCGAGCAGGTCGAGGGTGGGGTCGTTGAGGATCTCCTCGCCGTCGACGACGCCGCAGTGGCCGTGGGAGGTGTACTCGCACAGGCAGACGTCGGTCATCACGAGCAGGTCGGGCGTCGCGGCGCGGATCGCCCGGGTCGCCTCCTGGACGACGCCGTTCTCGGCGTAGCCTTCGCTTCCGACCGGGTCCTTGCCCTTCGGCAGGCCGAAGAGGATGACCCCGCCGATGCCCAGGGCGGCGACCTCGGCGGCCTCGCGCGCGGCCTCGTCGGCCGAGAGGTGGAAGCAGCCCGCGAGGGAGGGGATCTCGCGCCGATAGCCCGTGCCCGGGGCTATGAAAAGGGGATAGACGAGCTGTTCGGGGACGAGGCGCGTCTCCCGGACGAGGGAGCGCATCCGCTCGCCGCGCCGCAGGCGTCGCGGCCGCTCAGCAGGAAACGGCATGGGGGCTCACTCGTCGTCGTCGCCGAAGAAGAACTGGTGGGAGCAGCGCTTGCTGCAGAACATCCGGCCGAAGTCGCGGACCGCGCAGTTGTCGCAGGTCAATTTGAAGCAGATCGGGCATTTGTTGAAGCGAGCGTCTTCCTCGGCGGTCTTGCAATTCACGCATTCCATGGAAGTTCCAGTGTCCTTCGGCTTTCCGGAGTATAGCATCCGTAGTAGACTCGTCCCGTTCCGTAGTCCCCGCGAGGGGGCCGTGCTGTCGGTCGTGGCGGTGTAGCTCAGCTGGTTAGAGCACGCGGCTCATATCCGCGGAGTCCGGGGTTCAAGTCCCTGCACCGCCACCAATTTCCCCTCGGCGGCCCGGGAAGGCGTTCGCAGATGAGGATGACGTCGCTCCAGGCCGCCGTCCGACGGTCCTTGCGGGAGTTCGGTGTGCCCGGGCCCGGAGAGACGGTGGTCGTGGCCCTGTCGGGCGGGCCCGACTCGGTCGCCCTGCTCGACGCGTTGAACTCCGCTGCTCCCCGCATGGCCTTCCACGTCGTCGCCGCCCATCTCGACCATGCCCTCCGTCCCACGTCGCCGGCCGACGCGGCCTTTTGCCGGAACCTGTGCGAGCGCCTCGGCGTCTCAGTTCACATGGGCACCGCCGACGTGCGCGGACGTGCGCGTCGCGAGCGGGCCGGCCTCGAGGACGCCGCCCGGGCGGAGCGCTACTCGTTCCTGAGGAAGGTGGCCTGGCAGACGGGCGCCACCGCTATCGCCCTGGGCCACACACGGGACGACCAGGCCGAGACGCTCCTGCTCCGGCTGCTGCGCGGCGCGGGCAGCGCGGGGCTCGCGGCCATGCGGCCCAGCCGCGGCGACCTGATCCGCCCGCTACTGTCCGTGTCCCGCGCCGAGGTCCTGGGCCATCTCGCCGCCCGCGGCCTCGAGTGGCGCGACGACGCCTCCAACGCCGACCTCTCGATCCTGCGCAATCGCGTGCGTCACGAGCTGGTCCCGTATCTCGAGGCCCGCGTCAACCCGGCGGCCCGCCGCACCCTGGCGCGCGCGGCCTCGCTCCTGGCCGACGAGGCGGACTACTTCGCCCGGGAGGCCCGGCGCCTGTTGCCGACCGTGAGCCGTCCGGTGGCCGCAGGCCTCGTCCTCGACCGCGGGGCCCTGGGCGCCCTGGCTCCCGTCCTGGCCCGCCACGTGCTGCGTGGCGCCCTGCGCGAGGCCGGGGGTCTTGAGGGCGTCTCGTCGCTCCACGTGGAGCGCCTGCGGCAACTCGCGGCCCGGCCGGACGCGGCCGAGCGCCGCCTGCCGCTGCCGGGGGGCCGCGAGGCCGTGAGCCGCGCGGGCCAGCTCACGATCGTCGCGCGGGGGGGCGAGGCCGGGGCCCGGTTCCCGGCCCGGGAAATGCGGTAATGCCCCTACCGAGGCCCGAGGTCCTTTATAGTGAAGAGCAGATCCGGCGGCGGATCGCGGAGATCGCGGGCGAGGTGACCCAGCAGTTCCAGGGTCAGGATCTCTGCGTCGTCGCCTTGATGAAGAGCTGCATGGTGTTCATGGCCGACCTCATCCGCGCCGTTCCCCTCGACGCGACCTGCCACTTCCTGCGGGTCACGTCGCTGCGCGACGAGGGCGCCGTCCGGACCGACATCGTGTATTCGACCGAGATCCCCTACGAGGGCCGCAACATCCTGCTGCTCGACGACATCGTGGACACCGGCATCACCTTGAGCTTCCTCGCGGACCACATCCGGGAGCGCAAGCCCCGCAGCCTCAAGGTCGCGGTTCTCATCGACAAGCCCGGTGAGCGTAAGATCGACGTGCACCCCGATTGGGCGGCGTTCACGGCCACGGGGCCGAACGAGCGCTTCATCGTGGGCTACGGTCTCGACCATGCCGAGGGTTATCGAGGCCTGCCCTATCTCGGCACCATTCCCCGTCCGACACCCGCGGACGAGGGAGCGGCTCACAGGACCTCTCCCGGGAGCGAGTAGAAAGTGAACTCTACGTTGAAGACGGTGATGCTCTGGATGTCGCTGCTCGTAGTCATCTTCCTGGCCTGGCACTTCGCCAACATCCAGAAGAAGGAGACCACGTACAAGTTCAGCGAGTTCATCCAGCAGGTCGAGGGCGGCCAGATCCAGGACGTCACGATCACGGGCAACGAGGTGAAGGGCCACACCACCGCGAACGAGGCGTTCCGCACGGTGGCGCCCCTGGGCTACGACAAGCTGGTCGACACGCTGCTCGCGAAGCACGTCGCGGTCAACTTCCAGTCCGACCAGTCCTCGGCGTGGGCCACGATCCTGATCAACTCGGCTCCCTTCGTGCTGCTGATCGCGTTCTGGATCTTCTTCATGCGCCAGATGCAGAGCGGCGGCAACAAGGCCCTCTCCTTCGGCAAGTCCAAGGCGAAGCTCCTCGCCTCCCAGCAGAAGAAGGTCACGTTCAAGGACGTCGCGGGCGTCGACGAGGCGAAGGAAGAGCTCCAGGAGATCATCGAGTTCCTGAAGGAGCCGCAGAAGTTCCAGAAGCTCGGCGGCCGCATCCCCAAGGGCGTGCTGCTCATGGGCCCTCCCGGGACCGGCAAGACGCTGCTCGCGCGCGCCATCGCCGGCGAGGCCAACGTCCCGTTCTTCTCGATCTCGGGCTCGGACTTCGTCGAGATGTTCGTGGGCGTCGGCGCCTCGCGCGTGCGCGACCTGTTCGAGCAGGGCAAGAAGAACGCGCCCTGCATCATCTTCATCGACGAGATCGACGCCGTGGGCCGCCATCGTGGCGCGGGCCTGGGCGGCGGCAACGACGAGCGCGAGCAGACCCTGAACCAGCTCCTCGTCGAGATGGACGGCTTCGAGTCCAACGACGGCGTCATCCTGATCGCCGCCACGAACCGCCCCGACGTCCTCGATCCCGCGCTGCTGCGGCCGGGCCGCTTCGACCGCCGCGTGGTGGTGTCGCGCCCCGACTTCCGCGGCCGCGAGGGCATCCTCCACGTCCACACCCGCAAGATCCCCCTCTCGGACGACGTCGACATCGCGGTGCTCGCCCGGGCGACGCCCGGCTTCTCGGGCGCCGACCTCGCGAACCTCGTGAACGAGGCCGCCCTGGCGGCGGCGCGGCGCGGCCAGAAGTTCGTGACCATGCACGATTTCGAATCGGCCAAGGACAAGGTCCTGATGGGCGCCGAGCGCAAGAGCATGATCATCACGGACGAGGAGAAGAAGGTCACCGCCTATCACGAAGGCGGCCACGCCCTCCTCGCGGCGCTGCTGCCCCACGCGGATCCGCTGCACAAGGTCACGATCATCCCGCGCGGCATGGCGCTGGGCGTCACGCAGCAGCTGCCCACCGAGGACAAGCACAACTGGACGAAGGAGCAGCTCGAGGACCGCATCGCCGTGTGCCTGGGCGGCCGCATCGCCGAGGACATCACGTTCGGGCAGATCTCGACGGGCGCCGCGAACGACATCGAGCAGGCGACCGAGATGGCGCGCAAGATGGTCTGCGAGTGGGGCATGAGCGAGGCCCTCGGGCCGCTCACCTACGGCAAGAAGGAAGAGGCGATCTTCCTGGGCAAGGAGTTCAACCGCCACCAGGACTACTCCGAGGCCACGGCGCTCAAGATCGACGCCGAGATCAAGCGCATCGTCGAGGACCAGTTCCAGCGCGCGCACCGGCTGCTGACGGAGAAGCGGCCCGAGCTCGTCAAGGTGGCCGTGGCGCTGCTCGAGCACGAGGTGCTCGACGGCTCGCACCTGCAGCAGATCCTGCGTGGCGAGGAGGTCGAGATCCGGCGTCCCAAGCCGGCGGTGGCCGCTGCGCCCCGCGAGGTGAAGGTGGACGACGGCGAGCGTGCCGGGGGCCTGCTGCCCCCGCCGATGGCCGCGCCGAAGCCGACGGCCTAGGGAATCGCCGCTCTCCCGGGTCTTCGTTGTCGGCGGACGCGCCGCATCGGGGATACTTGGGGGGAAATGACGACCGACGCCTTCACGACGACCCGCCCGCGCCGCGCCTTCACGGTGCGCGGCGAGCGTCGCGTCCTGGGGGAGCGGACGTGGGTGATGGGCGTGCTCAACGCCACGCCCGATTCCTTCTCCGACGGCGGCCTCTTCGCGTCCGTGGAGAGCGCTCTCGCCCAGGGCCTGGCGTTGTTCGACGCCGGCGCCGACATCGTGGACGTGGGCGGCGAATCGACGCGGCCGGGCGCTGCGCCCACGGCCGCCAACGAGGAGATCCGCCGCGTGGCTCCCGTGATCGCGGCGTTGCGTGCCCGCGCCGACGGCCTGATCTCCATCGACACGACGAAGGCGGAGGTGGCCCGGGCGGCCCTCGACGCCGGCGCCGACATCGTGAACGACGTCTCCGGCTTCCGCTTCGATCCCGGGCTCGCCCGGGTCGTGGCGGACTCCGGCGCGCCCGTCGTGCTGATGCACGTGCGGGGCGCCTTCGACACGATGCACCGCGAGCCCCGCTATCGCGACGTGATGGGCGAGGTGCTCGCGGAGCTGCGGACCTCCCTCGCCTCGGCCCAGGCCGCGGGCATCGCGGCCGACCGCATCCTTCTCGACCCGGGCGTCGGTTTCGCCAAGGACGCGTCCCACAGCCTCGAGGTGCTACGGCGCCTCCCAGAGCTCCACGCCCTGGGCCAGGCGCTGCTCGTGGGACCGTCGCGGAAGAGCTTCATCGGCAAGGTCCTCGACGCTCCGGCGGGCGAGCGGATGTTCGGCACGGCCGCCGCCGTGGCCGCGTGCGTGTTCGCCGGCGCCCACGTGGTGCGCGTCCACGACGTCAAGGAGATGACGCAGGTGACGCGGGTCTGCGACGCGATCCTCGGGGAAGCCGCGTGATCTCCCGGCTCTCCGCGTTCCTCATCGCCACCGACTTCACCTGGTGGGACGTCCTCGACATCCTGATCGTCGCCTTCGTCATCTACGAGCTGCTGCAGTTCATCCGCGGCACCCACGCCGTGCAGATGGCCCTGGGCGGCCTCGTCCTGGTGATCCTCTACTGGACCTCGCGCTGGGCCGACCTCGAGACCCTCAACTGGCTCTTGCGCACCTTCATGCCCTACGTCGTGTTCGGCATCATCGTGGTGTTCCAGTCGGAGATACGAAAGGTCCTGGCCCACCTCGGGAAGAAGCTGCCTTGGGCGTTCTCTCCCGAGAAGAAGGAAGAGACGATCGACGAGGTGGCACTGGCCGCCACCACCCTCGCCTCCCAGAAGACCGGCGCCCTCATCGTGATCGAGCGCGAGATGGGTATGCGCAGCTTCATCGAGACCGGCATCAGCCTCGACGCCGTCCTCACCTACGACCTGCTCATCAGCATCTTCAACCCCGGCACGCCGCTCCACGACGGGGCGGTCGTGATCCAGGGCGACCGCGTGGCGGCCGCGGCGTGCTTCCTGCCGCTCACCGTGAACCCCGAGCTGTCGCGGACCCTCGGCAGCCGCCATCGCGCGGCGATCGGCGTCACCGAGGACACCGACGCGCTCGCGGTCGTCGTCTCGGAGGAGACGGGCCAGATCTCCCTCGTGGCCGGCGGGCGGATCCGCCGGGCCCTGGACGGCGCCGCCTTGAAGGAGGCGCTGCTCGAGGCCCTCGACGTGGAGCCCGACAAGGACAAGGCCCGCGGCGTGACCGAGCCCGTCGCGGCCACGAAGCCCTCCGCCGTGCGGGAGCCCTGAGGTGCGGTATCTCCTCGAGAACATGACCCTGAAGCTCCTGAGCCTCGGCCTCGCCGTCGGCCTGTGGTTCGTCATCGCCGGCGAGACGACCTCGGAGATGGGCCTGCAGGTGGCCCTCGAGCTGCAGAACTTCCCCCGCGACATGGAGCTCACGGGAGACGCCGTGAACCAGGTCGAGGTGCGGCTGCGGGCCTCGCCCGGCATCCTGCACGGCCTGAACCCCGGCGACGTCTCGGCCCGCATCGACCTGCGGGGCGCCCACGAAGGCGAGCGCATCGTGCATCTCACAGCCGAGGCGATCCGTGTGCCCTTCGGGGTGAAGGTCGTGAAGATCAGCCCGGCCATCCTGACGCTGAACCTGGAGCCGACCCTGCAGAAGACCGTGCCGATCCGCCCGCGTCTCCTGGGGCGACCCGCCAAGGGCTACGAGGTGGGGGAGATCACGAGCGAGCCGGCCGAGGTCCGCATCTCGGGGCCCCGCAGCCGCGTGGCCGAGATCGAGAGCGCCTTCACCGAGCCGATCTCGCTCGACGGCGCCCGCGGCCCCGTCACGGACCTCGTGAGCGTCGGCCTCGAGGACCCGCTGCTGCGGCTGCAGGGCAACCCGCGCGTGCGCGTCACCGCCGCGGTCAAGGAGAGCGCAGGCAACCGATGAGACACCTGTTCGGCACCGACGGCATCCGGGGCGTCGCCAACGAGGCGCCCATGACGCCCGAGCTGGCCCTGACCCTCGGCCGCGCCGTGACCTACGTGGCCGGCCGTGGCAAGCGCCACGTGCCGCGGATCGTGGTCGGCAAGGACACGCGCCTCTCGGGCTACATGATCGAGACCGCCCTGGCCGCCGGCATCTGCTCCATGGGCGGCCGCGTGATCCTGTGCGGGCCGGTCCCGACGCCGGCCGTCGCCCATCTCACCGTGAGCATGCGGGCGGACGCCGGCATCGTGATCAGCGCCAGCCACAATCCCTACGACGACAACGGCATCAAGATCTTCGGCGCCGACGGCTTCAAGCTCGCCGACGAGGCCGAGTCCGAGATCGAGGCGCTGCTCGAGGAGGGCGCCCTCACGATCCGCCTGACGGGCCGCGCGATCGGGCGGGCCGAGAAGCTGGAGGATGCCCGCGGACGCTACGTCGCGTTCGCCAAGGCCACCTATCCCCGCGACCTCTCCCTGGAGGGGATCCGCATCGTGGTCGACGCGGCCCACGGCGCCGCCTATCGCGTCGCGCCCCTCGTCTTCCAGGAGCTGGGCGCCCGGGTCACGGCGATCGGCGTGCGGCCCAACGGCACGAACATCAACCGCGACGCCGGAGCGCTGCACCCCGAGAACGCCCAGGCCGAGGTGAAGAAGCGCGAGGCCGCGATCGGCATCGCCCTCGACGGCGACGCCGACCGTGTCGTGGTGATCGACGAGCGGGGCGCGGTCGTGGACGGCGACGCCGTGATGGCCATGTGCGCGCAGCGCATGCTGCGCGACGGCGAGCTCCGCAAGGCGACGCTCGTGGCCACGGTCATGAGCAACCTCGGCCTCGAGCGCGCCCTCAAGGCCCAGGGCATCGCCCTGGTGCGCACGCCGGTCGGCGACCGCTACGTCGTCGAAGCCATGCGCAAGGGCGGCTTCAACCTGGGCGGCGAGCAGTCGGGCCACCTGATCTTTCTCGACCACGCCTCGACGGGCGACGGCATCATCGGCGCGCTGCAGATCCTGGCCCTCATGAGCCGCACGGGCCGGCCGCTCTCGGAGCTCTCGCGCGGCGCCATGGAGCGCGTGCCGCAGATCCTCGAGAACGTGACGCTCGCGTCGCGCAAGCCGCTGGACGAGATGGCGGCGCTCGCCCGGCTCTCGGCCGAGGTCGAGCGCGCCCTGGGCGACGAGGGCCGGCTGCTCGTGCGCTGGAGCGGCACGGAGCCCAAGCTGCGCATCATGATCGAGGGCCCCGACGCCACGCGCATCGCCGCGTGGGCGAAGGACCTGGCCGCGGCGGCGCGCGCCGACGTGCCGGCGGCATCCTGAAAGCGCTGCGGTAGAATCCCGGCCTCATGCCGGAGCATCCCGACCTTCTCGCCCTCATCGGCGTCGCGATCATCGCGGCCACGGTCTTCGCGCTCCTCGCGCGGACCCTGCGCCAGCCCCTGATCCTCGCCTACCTCCTGGCCGGCGTCGCGATCGGCCCCCAGATGGGGCTCGGCCTGATCCACGACCAGGAGACGATCGGCCTCATCTCGGAGATCGGCCTGATCCTGCTGCTGTTCATCATCGGCCTCGAGATGGACCTGCAGAAGCTCATGGGGGCGGGCCGCTCCCTCGTCACCTCGGGCCTCGGCCAGTTTCCGATCTGCGTCGCCCTGGGCCTCGGCTTCGCGCTGCTGCTCGGCTTCCCGCTCGGCGGCGGGCGCTTCGACGCGCTCTACCTCGCCGTCGCCATGGGCCTCTCGAGCACGATGATCGTGGTCAAGCTGCTCTACGACAAGTACGAGCTCATGACCCTGCCGGGCCGCATCACCCTCGGCATCCTCGTCTTCCAGGACGTGTGGGCGATCGTCGTGCTCGCGGTCCAGCCGACGCTCATGAACCCGTCGGCCACGACCCTGCTCGCGTCCTTCGCGAAGGGCGGTGCCCTCGTGGTCGCGAGCCTCCTGCTCAGCCGCTACCTGCTGCCCCACGTGTTCCGCTTCATCGCGAAGCTGCCGGAGCTGATGCTGGTCGCGGCGCTGGCCTGGTGCTTCCTGGTGGCGGGCGCCGCGAGCCACCTGTCGCTCTCGCGCGAGATGGGCGCCCTGATCGCCGGCGTCGCGATGTCGACCTTCCCCTACAACCTCGACGTGATCGCGAAGGTCACGAACATCCGCGACTTCTTCGTGACGCTGTTCTTCGTGGCCCTCGGCATGCAGATCCCGGTTCCGACGGCCAGCATCCTCGGGCTCGCCGCGGCCTGCTCCGCGTTCCTCGTGCTGACGCGTTTCCTGTCGGTTTTCCCGATCCTCTACTTCCTGAAGCAGGGCACGCGCACGAGCCTCTTGCCCTCGATCAACACGTCGCAGATGAGCGAGTTCTCCCTCGTCATCGTCGCGATCGGGGCCGCCCTCGGCCACGTCCAGCCGAACACGGTGGGAGTGCTCACGTTCGTCTTCGCGATCACCTCGGTCGCCTCGACGTACATGATCACGTACAGCCACGACCTGCAGGCGGCCATGGGCCGCGGCCTCCGGAGCCTCGGCCTGGGAGAGCCCGAGGGCCTCAAGGTCGAGGACGCGCCGACCCACGCCGGCTCCGGAATCGTGCTGGCGGGCTTCTTCCGCGACGCGAGTGCCATCCTCCACCAGTTCGAGATGGAGTCGACGGGAACCTCGCCCCACCTGATCCTGAAGGAGATGCTGGTGATCGACTTCAACCCGGCCGTGCTGGCCGAGCTGAAGCGCCGCCACATCGCCTGCCTCTACGGCGACATCGCGAGCATGGAGACCCTCCACCACGCGTCGATCCACTCGGCCCGCGTCTTCATCTCGACGATCACCGACGATGTCTTGAAGGGCACCACGAACGAGCGGCTGCTGCAGCAGGGCCGCAAGCTGTGTCCCGAGGCTCGCGTCATCGTCGCCTCGGACACGATCCCGGGAGCCCTCGAGCTCTACGAGAAGGGCGCCGACTTCGTGTTCGTGCCGCGCATCCACTCCGACCACTTCATGGCCGAGGTCATCGAGAGCGCCTTCGAGGACGACCTGCGCCACCTGCAGGTCCGCGAGATCGAGCGGCTGAAGAGCCGGAAGGAAGTCCTCGCGTAGCGAGGTTCTTCCAGGCCACCGTGAGCGCGACGCGAACGCTCTTCACCTTCGCCGTCCGGAGCCGCACGTTCGTCGCGCCGCCCTTGCCCCAGCCGCCCTTCACCGGGGCGAACACCGCGGGCTCGGCGCTCACGAAGGCCTCCTGCTGCTCGGGGGTGAGCTTGACCATCGCCCAGCCGGCGTCGGGATAGCCGAGCGTCGCGAAGACCTTCCCGCCCACCCGGAAGTCGGGATGGCCCATGTGGCCCACCTCGAGCGCCCCGGGCAGGGCGAGGGCCAGGCGCCGGAAGGCGTCGATCGTCACTCGAGACCCGCGGGCACGTGGAGGTTGAGCAGCACCGGCACCGCGAGCCCCAGCAGGTTGGCGCACGTGTGCCCGACGATCGTGAAGCGCAGGCTGCCGGTGCGGGCGTAGGCGAGCGACCAGACGATCCCGACGAGGGCGAGTCCGACGAGGGCCGCGGGCTTCGCGAGAGCGGCGCTGTGGACGCCCCAGATCCAGGGATGGCTGACGGCGAACGCCACGCTCGAGTAGACGATGCCGAGACCGAACGGCCAGCCCTGTGTCGCCTCGACCAGCAGGCCGCGCCAGTAGCCTTCCTCGAACCAGGGATTCACGAGGCCGAAGACGAGCCAGCTCGCGAGCACGAGCGGCGACTCGAGCGTGCGCCAGGCCACGAGGATCTCGCGGAGCGAGAAGAGGCCCATGGCCACGGCGAGAACGGACCAGAACCACGACCCCGACGGCCGCGCGAGCCAGCGCCGCCACGGGGCCTCGCCGCCGCCCCAGGCGATGAAGCCCGCGATCGCTCCCCAGAACACGAGCATCGTCGGCGCCCACGCCCACACGCCCAGGAAGCGGCCCGCGACGCGCTCGACGACGTGGCCGAGCGCGATCAGGACCACCGGCGAGGCCGCCACGAGCCAGCGGCGCGCGATGCGCAGGCGGAGCATGGGCAGGACTATACTCCCCGCAATGGCTCAACTCGGCGTGAACATCGACCACGTGGCGACGGTGCGCCAGGCACGGCGCGTCGCCGAGCCCGACCCGGTCCACGCGGCGGTCCTCGCGGAGCTGGGCGGCGCCCACGGCATCACGGTGCACCTGCGCGGCGACCGCCGCCACATCCAGGACCGCGACGTCGAGATCCTGCGGGCCACGGTCAAGACGCGCCTCAACCTGGAGATGGCCGCGACCCAGGAGATGGTCCGCATCGCCCTCACCATCAAGCCCGACCAGGTGACGCTCGTGCCCGAGCGGCGCGAGGAGCTCACGACCGAAGGTGGCCTCGACGTCGTGCTCAACAGCGTGCAGTTGAAGCCGGTGGTGAAGACGCTCCACGACGGCGGCATCCGCGTCAGCATGTTCGTCGACCCCGACCTCGAGCAGGTGAAGGAATCGCACCGCATCGACGCCCAGGCCGTGGAGATCAACACGGCGGCCTACGCCGACGCCCGCGACGACAAGAGCCGCGAGGCCGCCCTGCGCAAGACGGTGGACGCCGCCCGGCTCGCGAAGCGCCTCGGGCTGCAGGTCCATGCCGGCCACGGCCTGACCTACCGCAACGTCGGTCCGCTGGCCGCCGTCTCGGAGTTCTCGGAGCTCAACATCGGCCACAGCATCGTGGCCCGCGCGGTGCTCGTGGGCATGGAGCGCGCGGTCCGCGAGATGTTGGACGCCATGGGGGCGCGGTAGTACCATGCCTCACCGACTCCGGGAGAAGCACAGATGATCGAGGCCTTCGGCCAGACCGACGTGGGCCGCCGTCGCAAGTTGAACGAGGACAACTTCCTCGTCGACAACGAATCCGGGCTCTACGCCGTGTGCGACGGCATGGGCGGCCACAACGCCGGCGAAGTGGCCTCCAAGATGGCGATCGAGACGCTCGGTGCCTTCATCCGCAAGAGTCACAAGGAGAAGGAGATCACCTGGCCGTACGGCCTGGACGTGAACCTCTCCTACGACGGCAACCGGATCAAGACCGCCCTGAAGCTCGCGAACAAGAAGGTCTACAAGGCCGCCGACAACCGCGAGGACTACACGGGCATGGGCACGACCGCGGTCGGCGCGGTGATCAGCGAGAACCTCATGACCGTCGGGTCGGCCGGCGACAGCCGCTGCTACAGCTTTCTCGACGGGAAGCTGACCCAGCTCACGCGCGACGACTCCTGGGTCTCGGCCGCGTGGGCCGAGGGCATCCTCACCTCCGACGAGATAGAGCGCCATCCGCTGCGCAACGTGATCACGAAGGCGGTCGGCGCCAAGGAAGACATCGAGATCAACGTCGTCGAGCACAAGCTGACGCCCGGCGAGGTGGTGCTCGTCTGCTCCGACGGCCTGCACTCGATGATCAACGACGAGGCGATCCTGGCCGCGGTGACGCCCTTCCCCCAGAGCCTCGAGGAGGCCGCGGGCAAGCTGATCGCCGCCGCCAACGAGGCCGGCGGCAAGGACAACGTGTCGGTCGTACTGATGCGCTACACCGCCTAGGGCGTCTTCCGGGAAGGACCACGTCCCCGATGGCCTCGTTCGGCCGCTACGACGTCCTCGACAAGCTGGGCGAAGGCGCCATGGGCGTCGTCTGGCGCGCCCGCGACAGGAACCTGAGCCGCGTCGTCGCCCTCAAGATGCTCTCGACCGAGCTGGGCGACGAGGACGAGCTGCACCAGCGCTTCCACCGCGAGGCCGAGGCGATCGGCCGCCTCAGCCACCCGAACATCGTCTCGGTCTACGACCTGGGCGAGTCCGAGGGCCGCGTCTACATGGCGATGGAGCTGCTCGAGGGCGAGGACCTGCGCTCGCTCATCGAGACCCAGGCGAACGTCGCCCTGGCCGAGCGCGTCCGCATCCTGCTCGACATCTGCGCGGGCGTCGGCTACGCCCATTCCCGGGGCGTGATCCACCGGGACATCAAGCCCGCGAACATCATGGTCACGGCCGAGGGGCGCGTGAAGCTCCTCGACTTCGGGCTGGCTCGCGTCGCCACCCGCGAGACGATCACGCGCCGCGGCGTGATCCTCGGCACGCCGGACTACATGTCGCCCGAGCAGGCGATGGGCAAGCCCGTCGATCACCGCACCGACGTGTTCTCCTCGGGAGCCGTCTTCTACGAGTTCCTGACCCAGCAGAAGCCGTTCAAGGGCAAGACCCTGCACTCGGTGCTGTACCAGATCATCTCGGAGCCGCCCGACGCCCTCCTCACCTTGAACCCCGAGGTTCCCGCGCGCCTCGCGCTGATCGTCCACCGCATGCTCCAGAAGAGTGCCGACAAGCGCTATCAGTCCATGGACGACGTGGCCCGGGACCTGCGGCTGCTGCTGCCCACGCTGAGGCGCCGTGGCGCCGCTGCCGCCACCGGCTCGCCCGACGAGGTCCGCGCCCGGGTCCGCGAGGCTCTCACCCGGGGACGCGTTCACCTGGAGGCGTCCCGCTTCGGCCAGGCCCGGGCCGAGATCCGCGAGGCGCTCGTCCTCGAGCCCGACAACGAGGAGGCGGCCGAGATGCTGTGGCGCGCCGACCGTGCGCTGCGGCCGAAGGCGCCCGAGCGCCTGCGCGACGCGGAAAGCCTGGCCCGGGTCGACAACCTGCTGGGGAAGGCGGCCATGGGCAAGCCCGACGAGGAGGCGCGGCGCGCCATCGCCGCGCTCGCCCTGATCGCTCCCGACGACCCCCGCCTCACGGACCTGCTCCGCGAACGAGCCGGGCGCGGCTGAAGCTGCTATAATCCGCGGGTTTTGACGTTGCCAGCCCGTTCCAACGACCCGAGGCTCCGCGGCAGGATCGCGGTGGTCACGGGTGGCGGGAGCGGCCTGGGACGGGCCCTCGTCGAGTCGTTCGCCGCCGAGGGCGCGGACGTCGCCTTCAGCTTCAGGGAGAGCCGCAACGGCGCCGAAGACGCCGCCCGGGCCGCACAGGCCGCGGGGCTCCGGGTCTTCACGCGCCGCGCCGACGCCCGGGTTCCCGGGCAGATGGCGGCCTTCGTGAGCGAGGCGGGGGACGTGCTGGGCGGCATCGACGTGCTCGTCAACAACGTCGGGATCTTTCGCAAGGCGCCGCTCGAAACGCTCACCGAAGAGGCCCTGGACGAGGCCTTCGACGTCAACGTGAAGGCGGCGATCATGGCCTCGCAGGCCGCGCTGCCACACCTCAAGAAGCGCGGCGGCGGGGCGATCGTGAACGTGGCGAGCCTGGGCGGGCGGCGGCCGTGGCGCTCCTACCTTCCCTACTGCGCCAGCAAGGCGGCATTGATCATGGCGACGAGATGTCTGGCGCTCGCGCTGGCTCCCACGATCCGGGTGAACGCCGTCGCTCCGGGGATCCTCGATCCTCCGGGGGCGCCGGGTTCGGTCCGCGACAGGGTGCCCGCCGGCCGCTTCGGCACTCACGCCGAGGCCGTCGAGGCCGTGATGTTCCTGGCCTGCGGCGGCACGTACACGACAGGCGCCGTCCTACCCGTGGACGGCGGACGAGAGCTGAGTTAGCACGATCGGGATCTGGAAGGAGACAGTCGAGGTGAGCATGGCCGTGGTTCAAGACGAAGACAAGCCCTGGAAGACGGATCTCGCGCGCAAGTCCAAGGAGCGCCGCGAGAACGTCGTCCACGACATCGAAGAGCTGATCAAGAAGGCGCCGTCCTTCGAGGAAGCGCTCCGCATCGCCGTGGAAACCCTCAAGAAGAAGTTCGCCCGCTATTCCGCCGTGACGGCCTACGTGGCCGACGGCGAGGAGCTCGCGGTCCACATGGCTCTCGAGCGCCCCCAGGGCCCCGAGCGCGTGGGCGCCACGGGCGGTCCCCTGGCCGACGCCGCTCACGCCCACGCTCCGACCCTCGTGTCGGATCTCGTGGCGAGCCCGGCATGGGCCGCGGTCGGTCTCACGACCGGCAGCGCTCTCGTGGCGCCGGTGCGCACCGAGGCCGGCCTCTGGGCGATCCTCGAGATCTGGAGCGACTTCCGCGACGCCTTCACGCCCCAGGACGTGAAGCTGGCCGAGCGCCTGACGTCGGCCCTCGCCAAGAAGACGCCGCAGGCGTAGGTCCGCGAGGCGGCCCGTTGGCGCTTCGCGGCGTTTTCCCCCCACTCGTCACGCCGTTCCGCGAGGACGGCGCCGTCGATCTCGTCGCATTCGAGCGGAACCTCGAGGTCTACCAGCAGGCAGACCTCGAGGGCTGTCTCGTCCTCGGCTCGAACGGCGAGGCGGGCAGCCTCGAGCGCGACGAGAAGCTCTCGCTGATCCGGGCCGCCCGCAAGGGCACGCCCGGACGCACCCTCCTGGCCGGCACGGGCCAGGAGTCGACCCGCGCGACGATCGAGCTCACGCGCGCGGCGGCCGACCTCGGCGCCGACGCGGCGCTCGTGCTCACGCCGTCGTACTACAAGCCGCAGATGACCGTCGAGGCGCTGCGCCGCCACTACGAGGCCGTGGCCGACGCCTCGCCGATCCCGATCCTGCTCTACTCCGTCCCCGCCTTCACGGCCCTGCCGTTCCCGTTGCCCCTCGCCGCCGCCGTCGGCGCGCACCCGCGCATCGTGGGGATGAAGGAGTCGAGCGGCGACATGCAGCTGCTCGGCCGCATCGTGACCTCGGTGCCGGCGTCGTACCGGGTGCTGTGCGGGTCGGCCCCGGTCCTCTACCCGGCGCTGTGCCTCGGCGCCGCCGGGGGCGTCGTGGCCCTCGCCTGCTGCGCGCCGAAGGTGGCTGCGGCGCTCTATCACGCGTACCAGGCCGGGGACCACGCCCGCGCGCGCCGGATCCAGGCGGCGGTGACGCCGCTGGCCCTGGCCGTCACCTCCGTTCACGGCGTCGCCGGCCTCAAGCTGGCGATGAACCTCGCGGGTCTCGAGGGCGGCTTCACCCGAGCGCCGCTGCTCGGCGCGCCGCCGGAGCTCGCGGCGCAACTCGAGCCTCTTCTCGCCCAGGCGAACGCCGTCCTCTAGAACGAGAACGGAAACGGGTAGCGCTCCGAAGGGATGATGACCGCGATCGGCTGAAAGCCGCCGGTCAGCGCGGCGTAGGCGATCAGCAGCTGCACGGCGGTCGGCACCGCCAGCCAGAGCCAGCGCAGGCGCGAGCCGCCGTCCGTGGACCACCGCGCGATGGCCAGCCCTGCCGCGAGGGCCAGGGCGGGCGCCGCGAAGTACTCGAAGCGCAGCGCGAAGGGCGTGACGACGGCGACGAGCCCGTAGCCCGCCGCGACGGCCAGCCAGCAGGGCAGCAGGTCGGAGCCGGCACGCGCCTCTCGCCGCCGCAACGCGACGAGCGCGAGGACGACGGGCACGAGCCCGAACTTCAGCAGCAGGTTGCTGCCGACCTTCCACAGGTGGACCCAGCGCACGCTCCAGAACGAGGCGTCCTGGGCCGGTAGCTGGGAGACCGTGCCGAGGCTCGAGACGACGAACGTGACCACGGGCTGATAGAAGGCGAGCCAGGCGAGGACGGCTCCGGCGACGAGCGGAAGACGGGCGTAGCGCAGCGCGACGCCTCCGTGGACCCGGGCGTCGACCAGGGCCCAAGCGAAGAGCAGCGTCGCAGTCGCGAGGGCGTTGCCGGGGTGGCTGCCGAGGGCGGCGGCCGTGGCGAGCACGACGACCGGCCACGGCTTGCGCCACGCGAGCGCCGCCAGCAGTCCGAGGGTCAGCGTGTTGCCCAGGGCGTTCGTCGCGATGCCCTTCACGAGGACCAGGGTTCCCTCCGGCATGGAGGCCAGCACGGCGGCAGCCCAGGCCGCGGCGCTCCGCGACGCCGGCCAGAGCCCGAGGCCGATGACGAAGACGAGCACCGGCGCCATGGCCTCGAGCAGAAGCGTCGCGCGGCGCAGGGCGATGCGGGGCGGTGAGGCGCCCCGCAGGCCGCGCGGCACGGCGTCGGGCACGAACGGCGCCAGCACCGTGTACAGGAGCGCGGAGTACGGAATGCGGACGAGCGCGCGGTCGGCGCCGCTGCCCGCCGCGTACGTCCCATGGGTCACGGTGCCGGTGGCCTGGAACGCCATCAGGTTGTGGGCGTGGTAGAGCAGGTCGATCGGCCTGTTGAACGGGCTCAACGCGACGATGCCGCGCAGCAGGGTCGCCGCGACGAGGAGCGCGGCGGCGCCGCGCGGCATGCGCATCCGCCACGCAAGGACGGCCATCGCGGCGGCGAGCGCGAGACAGAGCGGCCAGTCGCCGCGGCCCAGCAGGTTGGGGTTCACCGGCCAGCGGCGGTGTCGAAGGGCCCGTCGGGGTCCTCCGCGACCGCGCGCGCCACGAGCACGCGCAGCGCCCGCGCTTCGAGGCGCACGTCGGCGCGGGCCGCGGCCGGCTCGGGCTCGCCGTCACGGTGATGGATGAACGGCGCGCCGCTCGCGAGGGACGCCGCGGCGGCGGCGAAATGGCGGTAGTAGCGGAAGCGGTCCACGGTCCCCAGGAACAGGCGCGGGGCGGCCGCGAGCACCGCCGCTCGCGGCGCATCCTCGAACACCACGACGTCGAGCCGCCCGTCGTCGAGGCGGGCGCGGGGCGCCACGATCGCGCCGCCTCCGTACTGCCGTCCGTTCGCGAAGGCCACGATCAGCGCGGCCCCGTCGAAGCGCTCCCCGTCGCCCGTCTCGAGGCTCCAGCGCTGCGCGCGATAGCCCAGCGCCCGCGCGAGGCTCAGCCGGACGTAGGTGAGCACGCCGCGCCGGCCGCCGCCCTTGCCGTGGGCGTGGAAGTCGTGGCCCACGACGGCGTCGAGGCCGGCGCCGGCGACGTTCAGGAACGGGCGGTCGTTGCAGAACCCCACGTCCATGCGTCGCGTCGCGCCGGCATGCAGGACCGCCATGGCCGCACGGGGCCGGAGCGGGATGCCGAGGGTCCGCGCGAGGCCGTTGCCGGAGCCGACCGGAACGAGCCCGAGGGCCGTCTCCGAGCCCAGCAGCCCCCAGGCCACCTCGTTCGCCGTTCCGTCGCCGCCCGCGGCCAGCACGACGTCGCAGCCGGCGCGCACGGCCTCCGCCGCGAGCTCCCGCGCGTGACCGGCGGCGCGGGTCTCGATCAGGTCCACGTCGGGCCAGGGTCCGTCGAGGATCGCCCGGCGCGCCCGCTCGGCGGCGACGCCGGCCCGCGGGTTCAGGATCGCGCGGACCTTCAACGCACGGTCTCGAGCACCGCCAGCGTCGCGTCGACCATGCGGCTCGCCGAGAAGCGTTCCTCGAAGCGCCGGCGGCCCGCATCGCCCCAGGCGCGGGCCCGGGCCTGGTCGAGCAACGCCTCGGCGAGCGCCTCGGCCAGCAAGGCCGGAGAGCGTGCCGGCACGACGCGTCCCGTGACGCGATCGTCGACGGCTTCCGGGATGCCGCCGGCGTTCGTGGCCACGATCGGCAGGCCGAAGTTCATCGCGTCGAGCAGGCTCGTGCCCAGCCCCTCGTGGTGGGACGACAGGCAGAACACCGAGAACGCCGGCATCAATCGGTCGAGATCGGTACGGAAGCCGGCGAAGACCACGCGCCCGGCGAGACCCAGCTCGAGCACGCGCGCTTCGAGGGCCGCGCGGAGCTCGCCCTCGCCCAGGATCACGAGGCGCGCCTCGGGCGCCCGAGGCCGCAGCAGGGCCATGGCCTCGAGCAGCGTCGCGTGATCCTTGTGGTCGGTGAGGGCGGCCACGTTCCCGACCACCGGAGCCCCGGCGGGAATCCCCAGGGATCGGAGCACGCCGTCGCCTCCCGGAGCCGCGGCACGATCGGGAACGCCCTCGTAGACCACGTCGATCCGCTCTTCGGGCACGCCGCTCTCCAGGAGGACCGCGGCGATCGCGCGGCTCACGGCGATCACGCGGTCCGCTCTCCGATACTTGCCGCTGCGCACGGCGAAGTCGACGCGACGCGTCGCGACGCGGCGCGCGCGACCGCCCGCGAAGAGGCCGGCCGAGAGCGCATGGGGATCGTGGAGCTGCATCACGTCGGGCCGGAACGCGCTCACGACGCCCCGGAGCGCCAGGATCGCCGGCGGCCAGAGATCGCCCCGGAACGGCAGCTCGCGGGTCGCGAGGCCGGCCCCGCCGGCCCGGCGCGCGAGCTCCCCGCCCCGGCGGCAGGCGAGGAGCACGTCGTGGCCGCGCTCGGCCATGCCCCGGGCGGTCAGCCACACCTGGTTCTGACCCCCGCGCCAGCCGAGGGCCGAGTCCACGTGGAGCACCTTCATCGCGGGCGGGAGTCCCTCTCGGCCAGCTCCGCCAGCTTCGCGAGCTTCACGAACGTGTAGTACGCGTTCAAGGTCGAGATCGTGAGGCCCGCTCCGCCCAGGCCCAGGCCGCCGCGGATCACGTAGTTGCGGAAGAACGCCCAGAGCGGGGCGCCGGTCATGTCGACGAGGCCCGTCCGCCGGCCCGCGTCGTGCGCCTGGCGCGCCCACAACGTCGTGTAGCTGTCGATCTTGCGCAGGTGCGCCGACACGTCGTCGTAGGGGAGATGGGTCATCTCTCCGCGCAGCCGGCCGAGGCTGCCCTCGACCCGCACCGACTCGTGGACGAGCGCGCCGTGCCAGCGCCCGCGCCGCCGGTCGAACAGGCGCGTCTGGGGATCGGGATACCAGTCCGTGGCCCGGATCCAGCGCCCCATGTAGAACGCCACGCGCGGGATGCGGTAACCCGCGTGCTCGAAGCCGCGCGCGCGCAGGGCTTCGATCTCGGCACGGAGCTCGGGCGTCGCGCGCTCGTCGGCGTCGATCGCCAGGATGTAGTCGTGGCGCGCGGCCTCGACGGCGAAGTTGCGCTGGGCCACGAAGCCCGGCCACGGCGCGTTCAGGATCACCCGCGCGCCGGCCCGGGCGGCGACGTCGCGCGTGGCGTCGGAGGAGCCCGAGTCCACGACCAGCACCTCGTCGCAGAACGCGACGCTCTCGAGGGCCGCCTGGAGCTTGGCCTCTTCGTTCTGCGCGATGATCACGGCCGAGATCGGCGTCACCACGCGCAGTATAGCGGGGCACTTGCCCGCCGCCCGCGCGCGCGACTAGAGTCTCGGGCCATGAGCGACGACCTGCTGCGGATCTTCAAGGAGCGCCGGGCCCTCCTCGAGGGTCACTTCCTCCTGACCTCGGGGCTGCACTCCCCGCGCTACCTGCAGTGCGCGCGCGTCCTGATGGATCCCGCGCTCGCGACCCGGCTCGGGGCCGAGCTGGCCGAGGCCTTGCGGCCGGTGCTGCCCGCACCCCCGGCCGTCGTGGTGGCGCCGGCCCTGGGCGGGGTGCTGGTGGCCCACGAGGTGGCGCGCGCGTTCGGCGTCGCCGGGCTCTTCACCGAGCGCCAGGACGGCGGCATGGTGCTGCGCCGCGGCTTCGTCCTCGAGACCGGCCAGCCTGTCGTCGTGGTCGAGGACGTGATCACCACGGGCGGCTCCACCCGCGAGGTGATGGAGGCCGTGACGCGCGCCGGCGCCACGGTCGTGGGCGTGGGGAGCCTCGTGGACCGCAGCGGGGGAGCCGTCGACCTGGGCGTGCCGCGCCGCTCGCTCCTGACCCTGGAGGTGCCGACCTACGAGGCCGCGGCGTGCCCCCTGTGCGCCGGCGGCAGCAAGCCCGAGAAGCCCGGCTCGCGCGCGGCGCGCTGATCGCGAAGGTGCACTACCGCGTCGTCCTGGCCTACGACGGCACCGATTTCGAGGGCTGGCAGAGCCAATCGAGGGCGACGGCGGCGCGCACGATCCAGGGCGTCGTCGAGGCCGCGCTCGTGAAGCTGTCGGGCGGTCCCCGCGTCGTGGTGGCGGCGGCGGGCCGCACGGATGCGGGCGTCCACGCCCTCGGGCAGGTCGCCTGTTTCCGACTGGAGCGCGACCTGTCGCCCGCGGATCTGGTGCGTGCGCTCAACGGGATCCTGCCCTTCGACGTGCGGGTGCTCTCGGCCGACGAGGCGCCCGGGGACTTCCATGCGCGGCGCAGCGCCGTCTCCAAGCTGTACCGCTACGTCCTCGACACGGGTCCGGTGCAGCTCCCCACCCGCCGGCGCTTCGCGGGGCACCTGCCGACGAGCCTCGACCGGGGCGCCGTCCGCGAGGTCGCGGGCCTCTTCCTGGGCCGCCACGATTTCGCCTCGCTGCAGTCGGCCGGAAGCTCGGTGACGACGACCGAGCGCACGGTCACGCGCTCGGACGCCGCGTGGCACGACGAGACCCTGGTGTACGAGGTCGAGGCCGACGGCTTCCTGCGCAAGATGGTGCGCAGCCTCGTCGGCGGCCTGATCGCGGCCGGGCGGGGCGTCACGACGCCCGCAGCCCTGCGCACGGCGCTCGCAGCGCGCGATCGCCGGCTCTGGCCGGCGCCCGCCGAGGCGCGCGGCCTCACCCTGGTGCGCGTGGACTATCCGGACCCGGTGTTAACATAGCGCCTCCAATCCGAGCCCTTCCGATGTCCCTTCAGGACCTCCTCGAAGTCGTCCCGTCCGGTTCCGACGAGCTCCCGCTCGTCCGGTCGATCGACTTCGAACGCCTGCCGCGCCACGTGGCGATCATCATGGACGGCAACGGCCGCTGGGCGAAGCTGCGCCACAAGCGCCGCGTGGAGGGCCACCGCGCCGGCATCGCGTCGGTGCGCGACGTCGTCGAGACCTCGGCCCGCCTGGGACTCAAGGTGCTCACGCTCTACGCGTTCTCCGTCGAGAACTGGAAGCGGCCCAAGACAGAGGTCTCGACGCTCATGGGGCTGCTCAAGCACTACCTCCGGATGGAGCTCAACACGCTCCTGAAGAACAACATCCGCTTCCGCGTCATCGGCCGGCCCGGGCTGCCGAGCGACGTCGCGGACGAGCTCGAGCGCGGCGCCGAGCGCACGGCGGGCTGCACCGGCCTGATCTTCAACATCGCGCTCAACTACAGCGGCCGCGCGGAGATCACGGACGCCGTGCGGCGCCTGGTCGAGGACGTGAGCGCGGGCCGCCGCAGCGGACCCGTCGACGAGGACGCGATCGGTTCGTACCTGTACACGGCCGGCCAGCCGGACCCGGACCTGCTGATCCGCACCAGCGGCGAGATGCGCATCTCCAACTTCCTGCTCTGGCAGATCGCCTATTCGGAGATCTGGGTCACCGACGTGCTGTGGCCCGACTTCCGGCGGCGTCATCTGCTGCAGGCCATCGCGGACTACCAGAAGCGCGAGCGCCGCTACGGCGGGATCACGCCCGTTTGAACGGCCTCCCGCCCGGCTTTCGCGCGAACGTCGTGCGGCGCAGCGCGACCGCGTTCCTGACCCTGCCGGCCCTCGTGGCGGCGCTGTTCTACGGTCCCCGGAGCCTCGGCATCGGGATCGTGGTGGTGGCGCTGCTCCTGGGCCTCCACGAGTTCTTCGCGCTGCTCGCGGCGCGCCAGCTCCGCCCCATGCGCCGCACGGGCTACGTGCTCGCCGCCTCGATGTTCCTCGAGCTCGTCTATCCCGGGCTCTGCCCGACGCCCTTGTGGCCGCTCGCCGCGCTGCTGCTGCTCGCCTTGACCTTGCAGCCCGGGCGCTCGCTGGACGACACGGTGCCGGCCGCCGCAGGCACGCTGCTCGGGGCCGTCTACATGGGCGGTCTCGGCGGGACGATCGCGGCGCTGCTCGTGGTCGCGCCCCAGGAGAAGGGCGTCTTCCGCGTGCTGCTCCTGCTCGCGATCATCATGGCCTCCGACACCGCCGCGTTCTTCGTCGGCCACGCCGTGGGCCGCCACCGCCTCGCGCCCGCCCTCTCGCCCGGCAAGACGATAGAGGGAGCGATCGGCGGCGTGTGCGGCGGCGTCCTCGGGGCCCTCGCGCTGCGCGCCTGGGGCCTGCAGGAGCTGCCCATCGGCGACACGGTCGGGCTGGGGGTCCTCGTCTCCCTGATGGGCATCATGGGAGACCTCGACGAGAGCCTGCTGAAGCGCTGGGCGGGCGTGAAGGACTCCGGCACGCTGTTCCCGGGTCACGGCGGAATGCTCGACCGTCTCGACAGCCTGCTCTTCGGCGCGCCGGTCCTCTACTACTACTTCACGTATCTGTCCTAGCGCGCGTCCCGCGCCCCGGGTAGAGGCGCACCATGCAGTCCGGGCAGATGCCGTGGGTGAACTCCGCCTCGGAGTGGTCGCGGATGTAGGCCTCGAGGGAGTTCCAGGCGCCCTTGTCGTCGCGGATCTTCTTGCACGACGCGCAGATGGGGAGCAGGCCCTGGAGCACCTTGAGCCGCGCCACGGCCTCCTCGACGCGGCTCTCGAGCTCCCGCTCGCGCGCCACGAGCGCGCGCACCCGCCACTGCGAGACGAGGCCGACGGCGACCAGCAGGACCCCGAGCATCGACGCGTAGAAGGGGCGCGTGCGCCACCAGTAGGCGTCGACGTGGACCGGGATCGACGCCTCGGACGCGGTGGAGGCGCCCGCGGTGCTCGCGCGGACGCGGAACACGTGGTCGCCCGCGGGCAGGCGCGTGTACTCGGCCCGGCGCTTGCTGCCGGCCTCGTTCCAGTCCGAGTCGAAGCCGTCCATCTTGAAGGAGTAGTGGATGCGCTCGGGGGCGCTGAAGCTCAGCGTGGCGTAGTCGAGCTCGACGCGCTGGACCGACGGGCCGATCTCGAGGCGCGCTCCCGCGAAGGGCCTGCCGTCGAGCAGGATCGCCTCGATGCGCGGGGCCGGCAGGGTGCGGGTGACGCTGGCCTCGATCGGGTCGATCGCGGCGACGCCCCGGGCCGTGGGGAACCACAGCTTCCCGTCGGTGGCCTTCCAGACGGCGGGGCTGCCGCCGCTGCCCTCGACCGACGCCATGCCGTCGCTGCGCCCGTAGTGGGACGACGAGATCGACCGGAGCCGGCCCTCGGCGAACGCCTCGAGATCGGCGCGCTTCACCGAGAACAGGCCCTTGTTGCAGCTCATCCAGAGCGACCCGCGGCCGTCCTCCGCGATCGCGTAGACGACGTCGTTGTACAGCCCGTCCCGGCTCGTGAACGACGTGAGCTTGCCGCCCTTCAGGCGGTTCAGGCCGCCTCCGTAGGTCCCGATCCACAGCGTGCCGTCGGCGTCCTCGTAGAGGCAGCGCACGAGGTCGTGGGAGAGGCCCTCCTTCGTGGTGTAGGTCACGGCCACCTTGCCGTCCCGAAGCCCGGCGAGGCCGGCGTACGTCGCGACCCACAGGGTGCCGTCGCGGGCCTCGAGCAGCGCGCGCAGCTGGTTGCTCGGCAGGCCCTCGGCCTGGGTGACGCGGGTGACCGAGTCGCCCTTCACGACCGCGAGCCCGGCGCCGTCGGTGCTGATCCAGAAGCTGCCGTCGCGGGCCTCGAGCACGGAGCGGATCGCTTCGCGCGGGATCCCCGCCGGCGTCGTCACCGCGGCCCAGGCGCCGCGCTCGAACCGGCTCAAGCCCAGGTCCGTGCCGGCCCACAAGCGGCCCCGTGAGTCGTCGAGCAGGGCCAGGACCCGCGAGCCGTTGAGCGCAGTGCTGGGCAACGGCGTCACCCGGCCGTCGCCGATCCGGTCCACGCGGCCGTTGCCGCTCCCGATCCACACGCCGCCGGCGCGGGCCGCGGCGACCGTCAGGATCTCGTCGGCGGAGAGACCCTGCAGGCGGCCATAGGTGACGACGGCCCCGTCCTTGATCTGAGAGAGGCCCGCGTTGGTGCCGATCCACAGGCTGCCCTCGCGGTCCTCGAGCACCGCGGTGACCGACGCGCGGGGCAGGCCCTGGTGCTCGTCGAGGGTCTCCAGCACCTCGTTGCGCAGTCGGGCCAGCCGGGTCTGGGTTCCCACCCAGAGCGCGCCCGAGGCGTCGGTGCGCAGCACGGTGACGCCGTCGCGCGCGAGCTCCGCGAGCAGCGGGTCGGCCACGAGCTTCGTGCCGTCCCAACGCAGCACGCCGCGATCGGTGCCGACCCAGAGCCGGCCGTTCCCGTCCTCCGCCAGCGCTCGCATCGCCCCGTGGGAGGCGCCGTCGGCGACGGGCACGTGGACGAACCGGTCGCCTTCGAGCCGGTCGAGGCCGGTGGAGGTACCGATCCACAGGTGTCCCGAGCGGTCGCGGTAGAGCCGATGGACGAAGTCGTGGGCGAGGCCCTCGCGAGTCGTGTACGCGGACACCTGGGCGCCGCGCACGTGGTACAGCCCGGCGGTGGTGCCGACCCAGAGGCTGCCGTCGGGGTCTTCGGCCATGTCGACGACCGTCGAGGCCTCCAGGCCGGCGGCCGCGAGGCGCTCGAAGCCCTGGCCGCTCCGGCGGATCAGCCCGCCGCCGAACGCGCCGATCCACAGCGTGCCGTCCCGCGCCACGTGGAGGATCTGGATGTCGTTGCGCGGGATGGCCGGCGTGTTCGAGCGGTCGTAACGCGCGAACCCGACACCGTCGAAGCGCCCGAGGCCCTCGAGGGTCGCGATCCAGAGATAGCCGTCGGGGGTCTGGGCCAGGCTCTGGACGGTGTTGTTGGGCAGCCCGGCCGCCTGGTCCCAGGAGGTCACGCTGTAGAGCCGGAGCGGCTTCCGGGCATCCAGGGCGTGAGCGGCGAGGGTCACGGCCAGGAGCCCCAGCGCGACCACGATTCTGTGCCGCCAATGCACCTTGTTTGCCCCTCGGGACGCCGGCCTGTACGATACCAGAGTCCTGTTCGGCCCCGAGTTTCCGGGGCCTTTTTGGCTTAAGGGGAATGAAGGGTCTCTCCATTCTCGGCTCCACCGGCTCCGTGGGCTCGAACGTCCTGCGCATCGTGGACGCGTTCCCCGGGCGCTTCCGCGTCGTCGGCCTCGCCGCGGGCGAGAACGTCGAGCGGCTGGCGGAGCAGGTCGCCCGCTACGAGCCCCGCGTCGTGTCCGTGGCGAGCCCGGCCGCCCGCGAGACCCTGGCCCGCCTCGTGGACCTCTCGGGCATGCGCGTCGACGTCGGACGCCAGGGCATGGTCGACGTGGCGACGCATCCCGAGGCGGAGATCGTCGTGGCTTCGGCCGTCGGGGCCGTCGGCCTCGTCCCGACCTACCGGGCCCTCGAGGCCGGCAAGGACGTGGCCCTCGCCAACAAGGAGACCCTCGTGATGGCGGGGGAGCTGATGGTCGCTCGCGCCCGGCAGACCGGCGCGCGGCTCCTGCCCATCGACAGCGAGCACTGCGCGCTCCACCAGTGCCTCGACGGCCGCCGTCCCGAAGAGGTGCGCCGCCTGGTGCTGACCGCGTCGGGCGGGCCGTTCCGCTCCCGCGCTCGCGACTCCTTCGCGAGCATCACGCCCGAGGAGGCCCTCAACCATCCCACCTGGTCGATGGGCCGCAAGATCACGATCGACTCCGCGACGCTCATGAACAAGGGCCTCGAGGTGATCGAGGCGCGCTGGCTGTTCGGGATCCCGGCCGAGCGCGTCGAGATCCTCGTCCACCCCCAGTCGGTGATCCACTCCATGGTGGAGTTCGTCGACGGCACGGTGCTCGCCCAGCTGGGCGTCACGGACATGCGTCTGCCGATCCAGTACGCGCTCTCGTACCCCGAGCGCTGGGAGGCGGCGATCCCCGGCCTCGACTTTACGCGCGGCCTGCGCCTCGACTTCGACCAGCCCGACCACGAGCGCTTCCCGTGTCCCGGCCTCGCCTACAAGGCGCTCGCCGCGGGCGGAACGCTTCCGGCCGTGCTGAACGCCGCGAACGAGGAGGCCGTGGCCGCCTTCCTGGCCGGGGCGATCCCGTTCCCGGCCATCGCCGATCTCGTCGCCCGGACGATGGACGAGCATCGCCCGGTCGACCTCGCTTCCCTCGACACGGTGCTCGAGGCCGACGCGTGGGCCCGCGAGGCCTGCCGCGCGGCGCTCGGCCGGCACGCCGTGGCTCGAGCCGTGTCCTCGTCCTAAAGACCCTGGAGAGCCGATGGATTTCATGACGAATACCGGGTCCCTCATCCTCGTGCTGGGTGTGGTGATCTTCGTCCACGAGTTCGGGCACTTCATCACCGCCAAGATGTTCGGGATGCGGGTGTTCGTGTTCTCCTTCGGATTCGGCAAGCGCCTGCTGGGCTTCAAGTGGGGCGACACCGACTGCCGGCTCTCGCTGATCCCCCTCGGCGGCTACGTGAAGCTCGAGGGCGAGGCGGACGACAAGCTCAGCGAGCACGTGAGCGCCGCCGGCGACGATCGCGACTTCACGGCCCGGCCGCGCTGGCAGCGCATCGTCGTGTACGTCGCCGGCCCCGTGATGAACGTGGTGCTGACGGTCTCGGCCTTCACGCTCCTCTATTCCCTGGGCTGGGGCGTCGACGCGACGCTCTACGAGCCGCCCGTGATCGGCGTCGTGGAGCCCGGCTCGGCCGCCGACAAGGCGGGCCTCAAGCCCGGCGACCAGATCGCGACGATCGACGGCAAGCCGCAGGCGAACTGGGAAGGCGCGCTCATGACCATCCTCCTGAAGCCGAACCAGGAGCTGGCCGTGGGGGTGAAGCGCGGCAGCGAGACGATCGCGGCCCGCGTGACCTCGGGCGCCACGGAGCAGAAGCAGGGCGAGATCGGCGTGACGCCCCTCGTCCGCATCGGCCCGCTCGTCGAGGGCGGCGCCGCCCTCGCGGCCGGGCTCAAGCCCGACGACGGCATCGTGTCCGTGGCCCACCAGCCGGTGCGCAGCTTCATCGACATCCCGAAGATCCTCTCGACCGCCCCCGCGGGCGCCATTGCGATCGACATCTTCCGCGACGGTGCCGTGATGCCGTTCGAGGTGACGCCGATCGCCGGCAAGATCGGCATCCAGAACAAGACCGCGCTGCGTCAGCTCTCACTGGTCCCGGCCTTCCGCGAAGCGCTCCGGGAGACCTGGCGCTTCACGTTCCAGACCCTCGACCTGCTGCGCCGCATCGTGACCGCCGAGGCCTCGCCCAAGGCGGCACTCTCGGGGCCGATCGGCATCGCCCAGGAGTCCGGCCGCGCCGCCCGCAGCGAGGCGCCGTTCCGCGCACTCGTCTTCGTGGTGGCGATCATCAGCGTGAGCGTCGGGATCCTGAACCTGTTCCCGCTGCCGCCGCTCGACGGCGGGCACCTCGCGATCCTGGTGGGCGAGGGGATCCTGCGCCGCGACTTCAGCCTCGAGGTCAAGACCTGGATCATGAACGCCGGGGCCATGGCGCTGTTCCTGCTGATCGGCCTGGTGCTCTACTCCGACCTCACGAAGATCAACTGGAGCCGGATCCTGCCTTAGTTCCTTCGCCCGGTCACTTCAGGCGGAAGTTCACCGTGACCGTCATCATCACGGGCACGGGCTTGCCGTCGAGCAGCGTCGGCGTGTAGACCCAACCCGTGACGGCCTGCAGGGCCGGAACGAGCAGCTCGGTGGGCCCGCTGACGGCGCGCACGGAGCTCATGCAGCCCGCGGGGCTGATCACGCTCTCGAGCACCACGCGGCCCTGGATGCCGTTGACCTTCGCCGTGTTCGGATAGTACGGCGCAACGTTCCTCACCTTGCGCGGCTCCTGGAGGCCGGTCACGACCGGCCTGACCGCCGGCGCCGTCCCGTGGGCGGCGGAAGGCACATACACGGGAGCGCACGCGATCCAGTCGGGATCCATGACGAGGAAGACGGCCTGTTCGAACGGGACGTTCGTGCTGGCGGCCGGCGCGAGCCCGAGAATGATCGCGGCGCGTCCGGCCTCGAGGCAGGCCCCCGTGAGGTCGGAGGCCCCGAAGCGCATTTTCCCAGGCCGGCCAGCGAGATCGTAGACGACCTGCGCCGCCAGCATCCTGCGCCCGGCGGGAGGCGTGCAGGACGCTGCCCGCACGAGATCGGTCAACAGGCCCGACGGGAGAGGATCGGTCGTACGCACACCCGTCTCCGGAGCGCTCGACGCGCGTGATTGATGCTTGTCCTTGTCGTCGGCGAAGCGGCGGGCCAGGCCGTCGGGGGAGCCCGTCAGCCGGGTACTGATCGCCGCGGCCTCGGTGGTCGAGAAATACCGGTACAGTTCCTCGCGCCCGAGCACGTCGCCCGAGAGCAGGTCCGGCCGGGCCTCCAGCCAACCCAGGGATGCCGTCGACTCGGTCCGTGGCGCGCCGCCCACCCTGCCGAGCAGCTCGAGGGCGAACGCGAGCTCGGGGCCGGCGTCGGCGCGCGTGGCCAGAGCAGCGAGGGCGCTCGCCAGCGGCTCGGCCACGGCCGACCTGCGATCGCTCAAGCGCAGGTCGAGAGCATGCCAGGCCGTCGCGGTGCGCACCTCGGCGGAGGCGTGTCCGAGGGCCGACGCGATCAAGCCCCGGTCGAGCGCGAGGCCGCGCTCGCGGGCCAGGCCGAGGATCGCCTGCCAGGCCTCGTGGTCGCCGACGCGGAGCGCCAGGATCGCGGCCCGGTTGAGCGGCGCCGGCTCTCCTCGGGTCACGAGCGCGATCGCCGAGCTGCGCGTCCACAGGCCCGTGGGCAGGGTGGCGAACTGCTCGACGAGGGCCACGCCGCGCGTTCGGCAGAGCAGCTCGACGTAGCGCGCGGCCGCGCGATCGCCGAGCCTGCGGGCCGCGGCATCGAGGAGCTCGTCCGTGCTCGGATCGGCGAGCGCGGCGATGGCGAGGATCTCCTCGGCTCCCGCCTCCGGATCGGCCTCGCTCTCGAGAGCCCTGGTGAGTGCCGACAACAGGTCGCGTGTCCCGCTCACGTTGGCGGCGCGCGCCGCTGCGGCACGGACCGACGGGCTCGGGTCCGCCAGCGCCGACCGCCACACCGCCACGACCTCGGGCCTCTCCGCCTTCAGCACGAGAAGCCCGACATCCCCGGGCGTCATGGACCCGGGCGCCGCGACCAACGCCGTCAACGCGAGACCGAGAGGCAGGAGCATGGCGTGAATTCTAACGGTACGAAATGCGAATCGGCGTCAGGCGCGCGCGTTGCGCACGGCCACGATCTGCGCCATCACGGCGAGGGCGATCTCCTCGGGGGATCGGCCGCCGAGATCGAGGCCGATCGGCGCGTGGAGCCGGCCGATCTGCTCCTCGGTGAGCCCGGCCTCGGCCAGGCGCGCCCGCCGCTTCTCCTGCGTGCGCTTGCTGCCCAGGGCGCCCACGTAGAACGCCGGGCTCGCGAGGGCCACCCGCAAGGCCGGATCGTCGAGCTTCGGGTCGTGGGTCAACGTCGCGACGGCCGTCCCGCTCGTGAGTCCGAGCTGCACGAGAGCATCGTCGGGCCACTCGGAGACGATGCGGTCCGCCTCGGGGAAGCGCTCCGCGGTTCCGAACGCCGGCCGCGGGTCGACGATCACGACCCGATAGCCGAGACGCTTCGCGAGTGGGCACAGGGCGACCGCGATGTGCACGCCGCCCACGATCACCAGGCTCGGCGCGGGCGCCGTGACCTCGAGGAACAGCTCCGACGCCGGCAGCGGCTGGCGTCGCGTGCGGCCCGAGGCGAGGGCCGCCGCCAGCGCCTCGCGCGTGAGGACGCCGAGCGCGTCGGAGAAGCCGCCGGCGCTCGCGCCGTCGGCGTCGAGGAACAGCTGACGGCCGAACGGCTCCTCGGGCCCCGAGATCATGGTGGCGACCGCGAAGGCGCGGTCGGCGCGCACGGCGGCGCGCTGCGCGTCGTAGAGCGCGCGGTCGAGGGGCGCCACGAAGACGTCGATCGAGCCGCCGCACGCCAGGCCCACCGCCCACGCGCTCTCGTCGGCGACCCCGAAATGGAGCAGCTGCGGGGTCCGGGTGGCGAGGACCTTGCCGGCCGCCTCGATCACGGCGGCCTCGACGCAGCCGCCGCTCACCGAGCCCGCGACCTGGCCGTCAGCCGTGATCGCCATCTTGGCGCCGGCGACGCGCGGGGCCGAGCCCCAGGTCTCGACGACCGTCGCGAGCGCGACGCTCTCGCCGGCCGTGAGCCAGGCGTCGATGGCGTCGACCACGTCGCGCATCAGCGCGCGACCCCCATCCCCGCGAGCACCTTCGCGATCTCGCGGCGCACCGCCGGCACGTCGTCCGTCGCCTGGGCGGCCTGCAGCGCGGCGCGCGCCGTGCCGAGCACGCCGAGCGCGGTCGCCGCGGCCTTGCGCACGGGCGGCTGAGGGTCCCCGAGAAGGCGCTCGAGGCGGCCCACCACGACGCCCTGGCCGCGGCCCAGCACGCCCAGGCTCTTGATCGCCGCGGTGCGCGTGCCCGGCGCGCGGCCGGAGCCCGTCATCTCGATCAGCACCGGCAGCGCTCGCGTGTCGCCGAGATGGCCGAGACCCTCGAGGGCGGCGATGCGCACCTTGTCGGCGTGGGACTCGCGCTGGAGGCCCTGCTGCAACGCCTCCCAGGCGCCCTCGCCGCGCAGCGCGCCGAGGGACTCGAGGGCCGCGGCCTGCGCGAGCTCGCTCGCGTCGCTCGAGAGCACGGCGCGCAGCAGCGGCGCGACCTCGTTCGCGGGGGCCGTGGCCATGGCCTTGAAGACAGCCTCGCGGACGCGGGGATCGGCGTCGGCGGCCCCGGCGCGCAGGCCCGCGACCACGGGCGCGCCGCCGCGCCGGCCCAGGGCGCTGGCCGCCTCGGCGCGCACGGCCCAGAACGGGTCGGACGTGAGGGCCGTCGCGAGTCCTCGGAGCACCTCGTCGCCGGGAACCGGCGCGAGATCGCGTGCGGCCCGGATCCGCGCCACGACGCTCGGCCCCGAGCCTAAGTCGAACAACCGCTCGGCCGTGGGTTTGTCGTCGCCGAGCAGCAGCAGGTGCACGCCCTGGGGATCGACGATCACGCTGCGCGGTGCGGCCGCGGCCGGCAGCGAGAACTCCTGCTCGCTGCGCTCCAGGAAGACGCGCTCGGTGCGCCAGCCGTCGCGGGAGTCGACCGCCACGTCGAGGGCGAGCTGGTACGGCACGCCGGCCCCCTGCGAGAGGCGCAGCACGACGCCGGAACCGCCCGCGTCGAAGCTCCAGTGCGCCCGCAGCTCGGGCGTGCGCGGCCGCGCCACCCACTGCTCGAAGAACCAGCCCAGCGAGCGGCCCGCGGCCTGCTCCATGGCCGCCTGGAAGTCGGCGGTGGTCGCGCTGCGGAACGCGAAGCGGCCCAGGTAGGACCGGATGCCCGCGCGGAACGCCTCGTCGCCGATGGTGTGGCGCAAGGCGCCGAGCACGAGGGCGCCGCGGTCGTAGGTGCGGGCGTCGAGCAGCTCGTTGGGATCGTCGGTGGCGCCGAAGACCATCGGCCGCGCCCGCTCGTCGTCGTCGAGCTTGAAGTACTTGTCGGAGTGCTTGAGCCGCTCGCAGGCCCCCTCGTCGGCTCCGAGGTTCTTCTCGCGCCACAGCGTCGAGTAGTAGGTCGCGAAGCTCTCCGAGAGCCAGACGTCGGCCCACGTCGCCTGGGTCACCGTGTCGCCCCACCACTGGTGCGCGATCTCGTGGGCGATCGTGCCGGTGTTCGGGTCGTCGAGGCGGGCGCGGGGGCTGCGCAGGTAGTGGTCGCCGTAGGTGATCGAGGTGGCGTTTTCCATGCCCCCGAACAGGAAGTCGGCGACGACCGCCTGTCCCAGCCGCGGGAACGGGTAGGCAAGGCCCGTCTCGTCGGCCATCATCGCGAGGATGCCGGGCGTCGTCGCGAAGAGCTGGCGCGCGTCTTCCGCACGGCCGCGGTACACGAGGTAGTCGAGGGCCGGCCCGCCGGGCGTCGCCGGTCCGCGCACCGCCTCGTACTCGCCCGCAACGAACGAAAGGAGATACGGCGAGATCTCCTGGTCGAGCCGCCAGTGCCACGTCTTGAGCGGCCCGTCGCCGCGAGTCTCGAGCAGCGCGCCGGTGCCGGTCGCTTCCCAGGCCTTCGGCACGGACAGCACGAGCTCGAAGGTGGCCTTGTCGGCGAGGTCGTCGTGGCAGGGGAACCAGTAGCGCGCGTCCTCGGGCCAGCTGTTCGACCAGACCTGCCGCGGCAGCTTCGGCCGCTCGCGGCTCGGCGCGCCGGCGTACACGCCGCGCCCCGGAACGCCGTTGTACTCGATCGCGACCGTCAGCTCCCGGCCGGCGGGCTGGGGCGGGTCGAGGGTGACGCGCAGGGTCCGCGGCGACTTCTCGAAGCGCAGCGCCCGGCCGTCGTCGCTGGTCACGCGGGTCACGTCGAAGCCCACGGCGTCGAGCTCGAAGGCGTCGGCGGCCTTCCGCAGGCGCAGGCGCTCGACGGCGCGACCCGAGTAGCGCGACGTGTCGGCAAAGCGCAGCTCGAGCCGGACGTGCTGCGTGTCGACGACGCCGGTCTCGGCCGCGGCCGGAAGGGCCAGCAGCGCGACCAGGCAAGGCCCGAGCCCCCGTACCATGAAGGCCGATCCTGACATAGAGTCGGGCCCGGGGCGAAAGGACTATCCATGCTTCTGCACGCAGGCGTTGCTCTCTCGGCTCTTCTCGTCGCCGCCGTCGCGGCAGCCACGAACCCTGGCGACGCCGAGGCCGTCAAGGCCGCGGTCCAGTCGGCCTACGTCGAGGGCGTCCACGCCCATCCCGACTCGGCCGCCATGCGCCGCGGCTTCCATCCCGACTTCCGCATGCTGGTCCTGAAGGACGGCACGCTCTCCGCCGTGACGCTCGAGGAATGGATCGCGCGCATGGAGAAGAGCCGCGCCGCGAATCCCGGCGCGCCGCTCCCGAAGATCGAAGCGACCTTCACGAACGTCGACGTCACCGGCAACGCCGCCACCGTGCGGCTCGAGCTCAAGCGCGACGGCAAGCACGTGTTCACGGACTACCTGTCCCTCTACCGGTTCGCGGACGGCTGGAAGATCGTGAGCAAGACGTTCCAGGCCCACGGCTGAGGCCGGTACAATCAGCAGGTGCCGTCCTTCGAGGAGATCGCGACCGGCGTCTGCCAGCTCGCCCGCGGCTGCCATAGCCACGGCTGGGTGCCGGCCACGAGCGGCAACTTCAGCGCCGTCGTGTCCCGCGAGCCTCGGCGGCTCGCGATCACGCCCAGCGGCGCCGACAAGGGCGCCCTCGAGCCGAAGCAGATCCTCGAGATCGACGGCGACGGGCGCGTGGTGCGGGGCACGGACCGGCCGTCGGCCGAGACCGCGATCCACCTCGCGATCGTCCGGGCACGGGCGGCCGGAGCCGTGGCCCACACGCACTCGTTGAACGCCGTGCTGCTCTCGGACGCCTTCGCGGCCGAGGGCGCCGTGACGCTCGAAGGCTTCGAGATGCTGAAGGCGCTCGACGGCGTCACGAGCCACGAGCACACGGAGCGCGTGCCGATCCTCGAGAACACCCAGGACTGGGAGAAGGCCGCGCCCGACGTGGAGAGGATGCTGCGGGCGAACCCGAAGGCCCACGCGTTCTTGATCCGCGGCCACGGGATGTACACGTGGGGGCGCGACGCGCGCGAGGCGTTGCGGCACGTCGAGGCCCTCGAATACCTGCTGGAAGCGGTGGGGAGGTCGTAATGGCGGTGGTGAGGATTCCCGAGACGGGCGAGGTGTTCCGCGGCGAGGCCGCCGTGCGCGGCGCCCTCGCCGCCATCGACATCGAGTACGAGCGCTGGGAGGCGTCGCGCCCCGTGGCCGACGGCGCGCCCCCGGCCGAGATCCTCGAGGCCTACTCCGAAGAGATCGACAAGCTCAAGAAGCGCGGCGGGTACGTGACGGCCGACGTCATCGACGTCACGAAGGCGACGCCCAACCTCGACGTGATGCTCGCGAAGTTCTCGCGCGAGCACTGGCACGACGAGGACGAGGTGCGCTTCATCGTGAAGGGCCGCGGGATCTTCCACATCCATCCCCGGGGCGGCACGGTCCACGCGATCGAGGTGGAGGCCGGCGACCTGATCCGCGTGCCGCGCGGGACGTGGCACTGGTTCGACCTGTGCGAGAGCCGCGAGATCCGCGCGATCCGGCTGTTCCAGGACGTCGCGGGCTGGACGCCGAACTACACGGACAGCGCCGTCGACAAGGGCTTCCAGCCCGTGTGCCTCGGGCCCACGCAGATCCCGGGCCGGGCGGCGTCCTGACGGCTTCCCCGAAGGTCGTGCTCCTCGACATCGAGGGCACGACTACCCCGATCGACTTCGTCACCCAGGTGCTGTTCCCGTTCGCCCGCGCGCGCATGGCCGCGTTCCTCTCGGCGCAGTGGGACGACCGCGGCGTTCGCGAGGACGTGGCGCAGATCCGGGCTGAGTCCGGCGGCGTGCCCGACGCGCCGGGAAGTGTCGCGCGCCACGCGCTGGCCCTCATGGACGAGGATCGCAAGTCGACGGGCCTCAAGGCGCTCCAGGGTCGGATCTGGGCGGACGGCTATCGCGATGGAAAGCTTCAGGGTGTGGTCTACGACGACGTCCCTCGGGCGTTCGTGCGCTGGAGGACGAGCGGCGTCCGGATCGCGATCTTCTCCTCCGGCAGCGTCCTCGCCCAGAGGCTCATCTTCGGCCACTCCACGGCGGGAGACCTCGGCCGCGACATCGACGGCTACTTCGACACGACGACCGGCCCCAAGCGCGAGGCCGGGAGCTACCGGAGCATCGCGGCGGCGCTGAACGTGGCGCCCGCCGACGTGCTCTTCTACTCCGACGTCGTGGCCGAGCTCGACGCGGCGCGAGCCGCGGGAATGCAGACCGCCCTCAGCGTGCGCGACGGGAAGGCGCCGAGCGGCACCGGCGGCCATCGCGTGATCCACGACTTCGACGGAGAATGCGCCGCGTGATGCGGCGGCTCGCACTCCTCGTGGCCGTCCTCTCCGTCGCGGCCTGCGCGAGGCCCGCGCGGATCGACCGCGTGATCCTGCTCGGCTTCGACGGCGCGGCGCCCAACCTGATCGAGCCCCTCGTGGCCGAGGGCAAGCTGCCGGCCCTGCGCCGGGTCATGCAGACCGGCGCCTACGGCCGGCTGGGCTCCTTCGAGCCCAACAAGAGCGGCATCCTGTGGACGTCCATCGGCACCGGCAAGTCGATGTTGAAGCACGGCATCGTCGACTGGACCTACGTGAACCAGCAGGGCCTCACGGTTCCGTACGAAGACCGCGGCCGGCGCGTGAAGACGTACTGGGAGATCCTCTCGGAGCGGGCCATCACGACGGGCACCATCAACTGGTGGGTGTCCTATCCGCCCGTGCCGTTGCCGAACGGCTTCATCGTGAGCAACGCGTTCAAGCGCTCCCGGCCCGACTCGGTCCACCCGGCGTCGATCTACCCGGCGATCGACGCGCTGCGCATCGCGCCGTCGGCCTTCGACGAGGAGCGGCGGCGCCAGGGCTTCCCGGTGTGGCGCGAGGAGGACGCGACCGTGCCGCTCCACGGCGCGCGCCAGATCCTGAAGTCGTACCCGGTCTACTTCACCGACGACATGACCCTCGACCGCGTGAGCGACGCGCTGTACGCCTCGAACCCGGTCACGGTGTTCTCGACCTACTTCCGCCTGGTCGACGTCACGAGCCACTTCGCGACGCACTTCCTGGATCGCGGTCTCTACGACGCGACGGTGGCGAAGGAACAGGCCGGAACCCTGGAGCCCGGGGACGTGACGGCGCTCGACCGCGACTTCGCACGCGTCACCGAGCCCGCCTACGCGTTCATGGACCGCACGATCGCGAAGTACCTCGACCGGCTCGACGGCCGGACCCTGCTCGTCATCTGCTCCGACCACGGCTTCCAGTACTTCGGCGGCCGCTACAACCACGCGAACCCCGAGATGCCGCCGCCCGACGGCGTCGTGCTGCTCGCGGGCCCGGGGATCCGGGCCGGGGCGCGGATCGAGGGGGCGACGCTCTACGACATCGCGCCCACGATCCTCGACGCCATGGGCCTGGCGGTGGCGGAGGACATGGACGGGCGGCCGCTACGCGCGGCGTTCGACGCGCGCTACCTCGAGCGGCATCCCCTGAAGCGGATCGCGACCTACGAAGGCACGGCTCGCGCCACGTCCGGCGCGGCGCCGAGCCACCCCGAGGTCGACGAGAAGGTGCTCGAGGATCTGAAGACCCTCGGCTACATCGGGAACTAGCTGGTCCGGCGGCCCCAGGCCGGCTGGAACGTCGGGTCCAGCGAGTAGGCCTTCGCGAACTCCTCCGCGGCGCGCTGCTTGTCGGGCGTGAGGCGCTTCGTGGGCTCGGCGATCTTGTAGAGCGTGTAGCCCAGGTAGAAGTGGGCCGCGGCGCTCTGCGGATCCGCGTCGACGGCCTTCTGGAACTCGGCCTCGGCCTGGCGGAAGCGCCGCTTGCGGAAGAGCTCGAGGCCCGTCGCGATCGACGGGGTGGCCGGGATGGGCGCCGAGGTGACGGCCGGCTCGGGCTGGGCGGGAACGTCCTGGACGGGTGCGGCGAGGAGCGTGAGAAGAAGCAGCGGGAGGGTCATGTGTGCCTCCTAGGGCGTCGGTTCAGTCCGACGCCGAGGTTGAGAGTCTAGCGCAGGCCCCGTGTGCGGCGGATCACCGATCGCCGGCCGGGGTCGATCCGGAGGGACCGGCTTCGAACACATGCAAGCCGCCTGCCGCGGCTCCCGCCAGCAGGCGTCCGGAGCTCCGGGGATCCACCGCGATCGCGAAGACGCGGTCGGACACGAGGCCGGTCGTGGTGAAGCGCGTCCAGTTGTCGCCGGCGTCGGCGCTCGTGAACACGCCGCCGTTCGTGAAGTCCGTGGCGTAGAGCGTGCGGCCGTCGGGAGCGAAGGCCAGCCCCGCGATGTCCGACAACGGCAGCCCCGAGCCGCGACGCTCCCAGGTGCGGCCCTGGTCGGCCGAGCGCAGCAGGCCGGTCTTGGTGGCGGCGAACAGGATGCGGTCGTCGGACGGCAGGAACGTCAGGCTGTGGATCGTGCCGGCCTCGAGCCCCTGGGAGACCTGCTGCCAGGACGCGCCAGAGTCGCGGCTCTTGAAGAAGCCCAGCGACGTGGCGGCGACGGCGAGCCCGGGGGTGCGCGGCGAGGCGGCCACCGCCAGCACCGAGCTCGCGAGCCCCAGGCTCTGGCGCCGCCAGGTTTCGCCCGCGTCCGCTGAGCGCAGCAGGCCCTGGTCGGTCGCGGCCAGGAACACGCTCTCGGAGACCGCGGCGACGTCGGCGGCACGCGGGTGCACGTCGCCGCCGCCCACCACGGTCGGAAGGCGGCGCCACAGGCCGCAGTGCGACTGCGAGAGGAACACGCCGTCGTCGGTGCCCGCGAGGGTCTCGGAGCCGGCCAGGGTCAAGGCCAGGACCTCGCGGCCCTCCAGTCCCTCCCCGAGCTTGGTCCACGGACCGCCCGTGACGGGCGCCGTGAGCACGCCACTGTGGAAGCGGTCCCCCGAGACGCCCACCACGAGCCGCGCGGTGCCCGGCTGGAACAGCACCCGCGACACCAGGTGCTCCGAAAAGCCGGCGTTCGCGGACGTGAAGGTGCGGCCGCCGTCGACGCTGCGCAGGACGCCCGCGCCGTCCGTGCCGATCAGCAGCACGTCGGGCAGCGCCGCGATCGCGTTCACGACCATGTCCTTCGCGGTCGCGAGGCGCCAGGTGGCCGTGGCGTCCTCGCTCACGAAGAGGCCCTCGGTGGTTCCCGCGTAGATCCTGTCGGCCACGCTCGCGTCCTGGGCGAGGGCGCGGGTGCGGCGGCTGCTGCCGGGGATGCCGCGCACCTTGGCCCAGCGCGCCGCGGCGTCGGCCGAGCGGTAGATGCCCGAGCAGGCGGTCGCGTAGACGATGCTCGGGGAGCGGCGGTCGAGGGTGATCGTGAAGACGTCGGAGTCGTCGATCATCCCCGTGTGGATGAGCTTCCAGGTCTTCCCGCCGTCCAGGGTCTTCCATGGCAGGTGCCACGTCCCGACGTAGGCGACCTGGGGATTCCTGGGGTCGATCGCCACGGACTCGACGTTGCGGAGCTCGGCGTGGCCGGGCGGCGAGATGCGCCGCCAGCTGTCGCCGCCGTCGTCGGAGCGGAAGACGCCCGAGATGGCCCCGACGACCAGGACGTCCGGGTTCGACGGGGCGATCGCGAGGGCCCGCACCGACTCGCCGGCGATGCCCTTCAGGAGCTCGAAGGTGCGGCCGCCGTCGACGCTGCGGGCGACGCCGCCGCCCGTGCCTTCGACCTCCCAGTAGCCGACGAGCAGGCGGCCCCGCGGGTCGACGCTGATGTTGTCGAGGCTCTGGCCGCGCTTCGGGAACCCGGGAAACGGCCGCTGCCACGACTGGCCGGTGTCGTCCGAGCGGTAGAGGAATCCGTCCGCGGTTCCGAGGAACAGCGTCCTCGCCTCGCGCGGGTCGGCGGCGAGAGCCCGGACGTCGCCGCCCGTGGGCCCGTCCGGCGTCCAGGTACCTGCGGCAACAGGGGCGGCGAGGCCGAGCGTCGTCAGCAGGGCAGCGGCGAGCTTGAGCATGCGGTGTCCAGTCTAACTGAGCGATCCCGGGATCTGGAGTATGCTGTCGCGTTTTGGCCCGTGCCCCCGGCCGTGCCCCTCGCGAAAGGAAATCGATGAAGAAGATCGTCGCCGCTCTCGTGTTGATGGGCGGCATCGCCCTGTCGGCGTGCCAGCCGGCCGCCGCTCCGACGCCGTCCCCGTCCCCGGCCGCCGCCCAGACCGAGGAAGAAAAGACGCTGTACACCCTGGGCGTCGTCATGGCGCAGAACCTCAAGCCCTTCAACCTCACCGCGACCGAGGTCACGACCGTGGCCAAGGGTCTGGCGGACGGCGTGAGCGGCAAGGCTCCGGTGCCCGACATGCAGGTCTACGGCCCCAAGTTCAACGAGCTGGGCCGCGCCCGCGTCGCCGTCACCGCAGGCGTCGAGAAGCAGAAGGGGGACGCCTTCGCGGCCAGCGCGGCCGCCGAGGCGGGCGCCGAGAAGCTGCCCTCGGGCGTCGTGTTCCGCTCCCTGAGCCCGGGCAAGGGCAACTCTCCGGCTCCCACCGACACCGTGAAGGTGCACTACAAGGGAACCCTGATCGACGGCAAGGAGTTCGACAGCTCCTACTCGCATCAGCCGCCGGCTCCGGTCGAGTTCAAGCTCAACGGCGTCATCCCGTGCTGGACCGAAGGGGTTCAGAAGATGAAGGTCGGCGAGAAGGCCCGGCTCGTGTGCCCGTCGGCCGTCGCGTACGGCGACCAGGGCCGGCCGCCCCAGATTCCGGGCGGCGCGACCCTGGTCTTCGAAGTCGAGTTGTTGAGCTTCAAGAAGTAAGGATGAGAACGAAGCCCGCCTCAGCGCGAGGCGGGCTTCGTGAACGGCTGGATGACGGCCTGTGCCGTCTCGGTGACGACGTCACGGAGGTCGCTCACCTTCTCGAGGGCCGCCTCGCCCCGGCGCGCCAGGCGCCGGCTCATGCGTTCACCCTCGGTCCGGGTCTTGCGCCAGCGACGTCCCAGGGTCTGACGCGTCCGGCGGCCTGACGCCGGAGCCAGCAGCAACGCCGCCGCCGCTCCCAGTGCCGCACCGACCACCATCCAACCCATGACGTTCCTGTTGTCCATGACTCCCCTCCTGGTTGAGGACGACTAGTCGTTCTCGGGAGCGACGGCGCCCTCGGGAACGAGCACCACCTCGACGCGGCGGTTCTTGGCGCGCGAGGCCGCCGACGTTCCGCTGTCGAGGGGCTTGCTCGCGGCCGCGCTCCGCACGCTGATGCGGGCATCCTCGATGCCGCGCTCCTTCACGAGGTAGGTCCGGATGGCTTCCGCACGGGTGCGGGCCGTGACTTCGGGGTAGCGCTCGCCGCTGTCGGCGTGGCCGATGACCACGACGCGGGCGCGCGGGTCGGACTTGAGCCGCGAGGCCACGTCGTCGAGGCACGCCTTGTCGACGTTGTTGAGGCGCGAGAGGTTGCGCGGGAAGCCCGAGGACGTGCAGAGCACGCTGGTCTCGACCTTCTTCTCGGGGCACACGACGCGGACCGTGTCGCGCGCCGAGGCCGAGCCGCTACGGCCGTCGGACACCGTCACGGTGACGATGATGTCGGTGCCGCAGGGGACGCCGGTCGTGTCGAGGGTCGTGTCGGCGCCGGAGCCGGTGAGACGCCCGGCCGAAGCGGTCCACGCGTAGGTGAGCGGGTCGCCGTCGGGGTCCGAGGCGGCCGCGTGGCACGGCGTCGTCTCGCCCTGCAGCACGGAGTCCTTCGCGCAGTCGAGCGTCACCGTCGGCGGCCGGTTGGCCGGCGGCGGCGGGGGCGGCGGCGGCGGGGCCTCGACCTGGCAGCACGGCGTGCCGGGGTGATAGCCGATCTCGATCTGCTTGCCGGCCTTGCTGCCGAGGCCCGAGTCGAGGCCGCGGTCGTCGAAGTTGAGGTTGACCGAGACCGCCGGCCGAACGAAGAAGCCGTGGCCCAGCCAGACGACGGGGCCGACGATGAAGTCGATGGGGTTGGTCTGGTCGAAGCCCGACTCGTTGTCCCCGTAGTTGCGGCCCGTGAGCTCGGCCTGCAGCGCGAACATGCGGCACGCCGGCAGGTTGAGGCCGACGCCCCAGCGGATCGCGTTGCTGAGGTCGATCTCGTCCGGATCCGAGTTGATCTCGTAGCCGATCGAAGCGTGGATGTCCGCCTTGCGGTTGATGTGCTTCGAGAGGATCAGGTCCGCGGCGCCCGAGAACTTGCCGGTGCCGAGCCCCTTGTCCTGGCTCGCCGTCCCGAACTTGGCGACGCCGCGGATCGCGAGGCCGACGCCGTCGCCGCGGTAGTCGTCGAGGATCCCGTACTTCAAGCCGACCTTCACGTCGCCGAAGCCGGTGACCCAGTGCTCCGTCTCGGAGCCCGTCGCCGCGAAGGGCAGGTCGTTCGCGAAGCCGGCCTGGGTGGGCGCGTCGGTGCGCAGGCGATTCTGCACGCCGACGTTGCCGAAGATCTGCAGGCGATCGGTGATGCCGTAGGAAAGATTGAACCCGTGGATCGACAGGTCGAGATCCTTGGGGTCGCGGTCGAAGTTGTCGCGGAACACGCCGAACGAGACCTTGCCCTTCTGGATCGTGTACGCGGAGGAAAGACGGAAGAGGCCGGTGTCGCCTTCGTACGTCGGCGTCGACGTGCGGACCGAATATTCCTTGCCGTCGATGGTGGTCGTCCAGGTCTTGACGTCCTCGGGCTTGATGGTGTCGTCTGCCGCAGCGGGCAGGACGACGGCCAGCAGGCCGCCAAGGACCAGCGCCGTCAAACGGCGCAACGTGTCGGGAACTGTCTGTGAATTCATGGCCTACCCTCCGATGATCCGCGTCGCCTGCGTCAACTCGACCGAGATGGTCGCGCCTGCCGGGACGAGCACTTCCTTGCCGGTGTTCGTGAGCACGACGCCGGTTCCGGCCCCCGCGCCGAGGAGCGCGCCGATGCCCGCGCCCTTCTTGCCGTCCACGAGGGCGCCGATGATCGCGCCAGCCCCCGCTCCTCCGCCGATCAGCGCGCCGTCGCGCTTGTGGCTGTTCTTCGCCGTGATGTCGACGGCCCTCGCCTCGATGGGCTGCTCCTTGCCGCCGACCGTGAGCGTGTCGAAGTCGAAGGCGAGCCGTGCTCGGCCCTTCACCTTGCCCGAGGGGACCGCGGCAGTGACGTGACCGCGGACGACGCTGCCCGCGGGAGCCACGACGCGGTCGCCGACCCGGAGATCGTCCGACAGGCGCGCGTCGACCCGATCGCCCGACTGACTGGTCTTCGAGGAGACCGTGGTCTCGAGCACGAGACCGAGGCTGGTGCCGGCGGGCACGTAGAACGCCGGCTTCGGCCGGCTCGCGATCGTGGCCGCCGTGCTCGCGGGCGTGCTCGCGTCGACGGCCCCATCGTTCCCGCAGCCGACGCTCGCGAGCGCGACTGCCAGTGCGCTGATGATGAATGACGCAGACTTCATGATTCCTCCACAGAACGGCCGAACACATCTCTTGGCAACTCTCGGGCCAAGCCCGCTTCGACCGCCAAAACGCCTTGCATCATCGATTTGGGGGCTTCGTCGTCGGCCTCGCGACGGGATCGGTCGCGGGCGGAGCGGTCGCTTTTCTAGAATCGTCCTCGGGCGACGCCGTGGCCGAAGGAGCGACGCTGATCGCCGCGCTCGACCAGAGCGTCGCGCCCTCGACGCGCAGGCTGCGGGCCTCGACCTTCAGCTCCACGACCCGGTCGTCGACCTTCACGGACTTCCGGATGCGGGCCGGGAGGCTCACCGTCCGAAACATGGAATCGGGAAGCTTCACGTTGATGCCACGGGCCGCCAGCTCCTTCAGCTTGCCGATGCCGCGGGTCGGGTCCATCAGCATCCCGCACTTGCCGAAGGTGTCCTGGGTGCGCAGGGCCGCCTCGACGACCTGCCACGACTTCGGCGTGAGATCGAGCTTGAGCCGCACCTTGCGGTCGGGGAACACGGGGGCCGCCGTCAGCTCCTCGCCCGTGTTCGCGAGGCGCAGGGCCCCGACGAGGGAATGCTGCTGGGCCAGTACGCGGCCGCGGATCTCCCGGGTGATCTCGAAGTCCTTGCACACGACGTTCGCGAGGGCTGCCGAGTCCCAGGAGAAGTGGAGCGTCGCGTCGCCCTCCGTCTCCTGCACCTCGACGGGCATGTCCACGTCGATCAGGTCCGGGGCGCGCAGGCCCAGGCGCGGCGAGCCGGCCTGCAGGTTGCCGACCAGCTCCCCGACGTCGACGTTCACGTCCCACTCGCCGACCTTCACCCGGCCCAGGACGGTCTTGCGCTTCACCTCGCCGCTGCCGTGGGCCTCGACATCGGTCAGGTCCACCGTCACCTTGTCGAGATAGCGGCGCGCCACGCTGCCCGCGAGCTCCTCGATCAGGCCCGAGCGGATCGCGATCACGACCTGGCCCTTCTCGGCAAACGCCGAATTGAGCAGCGGGTCCGTGGCCGAGGCCTTCTCCAGGCGCTCGTGGAGGTGCTCGTAGGTCTCCTGGAGCATCGCCAGGCGTTTCGGGTCCGGCTTCGTGACGCGCGGCGCGCAACCGAGCGCGGACAGGGCGAGGAACGCGAGGACCGGCACACGGCGCTTCAACTCTTCGCCTCGGTCGCGACCGCGCGGGGCTTGAGGGCCGCGTCCACGAAGACCCAGAGCTTGCCGCCGAATACCTTCACCTTCTCGACGGAAACGCTCAGCGGCAGGTTCTCCGCCGCGATGTGGAGCCGCTTCGACTCCACCGCCGGGATCGAGAGCCGATCCTGGACGCTCACGGGGATCTCCAGAGAGCCGAGGAGCAGCGCGAGGCCTCCGTGGGTGAGGGCCTCCGTGAGTCGGGCCACCGCGTGGCGGCCGAGCGCTTCCGTGTCCTCGGCCTCGACGCCCAGGATGCTGACCGTGCACTGCAGGATGCCCGACTCGGGCTCGAGACCCACCACGTCGATCGCGCCGAAGACCGTCACGGGCGAGCCCACGGCCTTGCCGCCGACGCCCGCGGTCCCGTTCAACCGCACGAGGGCGACGCCGTCGCCGAAGGCCGCCTCCGCGGTGTCGATCTTCACGTGGAAGCCCTTGCCGACGTCGGCCTCGAGGGGCGTCGCCGCGCGCAGCACGTCCTGGATCAGCATCTGGTCGACGACGACGAGGACCCCGTCGAAGTCGAGGAGCGTGCCGGCCTCGGCTTCGCCGGCGAGCTTGACGAGCTCGAGGTTCTGGCGCGTGATGAGCGCCTCCTGGGCCGACAGGACGGGCTTGGAGCCCGGGCGCATCAGGCGGAACTGGACGAAGGCCAGCACGACCAGAGCGATGCCGACGACGACTGCACCGACGATACGAAGGATGCGCATGGCGCGTGACGCTGCAACAAGCGCGCCACGCGCGGGCGAGAGCTAGGGCGTGGGTCCGTACTCGCGGAGGCGGTTGTAGAGCTTCTTGATGCTGATCTTCAGCACCTCGGCGGTCTTCTTCTTGTCGCCGCCGAAGCCCTCGAGGGTCGCGAGGATCAGCCGACGCTCGGCCTCGGGCACCGACACGCCGACCTTCAGCACGAGGCTTGACGACGGCGCTTCCTCCTTCTGGCCGAGCGGCAGGGCGTCGACGCCGATCTCGTCCTCCGCGAGGATGAACGCGCGCTGCACGACGTTGCGCAGCTCGCGCACGTTGCCGGGCCAGCGGTGGGCGCGCAGCCGCTCGCGCGCCGCCTTGGAATACTGCTTGGCGGTGCCTTCCTGCTTGTTGAGCAGGGCCAGGAAGTGGTCCGCCAGGAGATCGATGTCCTCGCGCCGGTCCCAGAGCATCGGCAGCTGGATGGGGAAGACGTTCAGGCGATAGAGCAGGTCCTCGCGCAGCTTCCCGTCGGCGACCGCCTGGTCGGGCTTGCGGTTCGTGGCGGCGATCACGCGCACGTTGACCTTGATCGACTCGGTGCCGCCCAGGCGCATCACCTCGGAGGTCTCGAGGACCCGCAGCAGCTTCACCTGCAGCTCGAGCGGCATCTCCGTGATCTCGTCGAGGAACAGCGTGCCGCGGTTCGCGCGCTCGAAGTAGCCCTTGTGGATGCGGTCGGCGCCCGTGAAGCTGCCGCGCTCGTGGCCGAACAGCTCGCTCTCGATGAGGTTGGGCGAGACGGCGCCGCAGTTCAGGGGCAGGAACGGCTCGCGGCTGCGGCGGCTCAGCTGGTGGATGGTCTGCGCCACCACCTCCTTGCCGGTGCCGGTGTCGCCCGTGATGAGGATCGTCGCGTCGGTCTTGGCCACGCGTCCGATGAGGTCGTAGACCTTCTGCATCGAAGGGGCGGCGCCGATCAGCGGGCCGAAGCGGCCGAGCTTGCGCAGCTCCCCGCGCAGGCCGCCGATCTCCTCCTTGAGCTCGCGGGTGCGCGAGACGCCGGCGAGGACCATCTTGACGCGGGCGAAGTCCACCGGCTTCGTCAGGTAATCCGCGACGCCGCGGCGCAGGGCCTGGACCGCAGTCTCCATGCTGGCCTGGCCGGTGATGAGCACCGTCTCGGGGATCGCCTCCATCTCCTCGAGCAGGTCGAGGCCGCTGCCGTCGGGCAGGTTGAGGTCGATGAAGAGCACGTCGGGCGCGCCCTTCTCGAGCTCCGCCCGGGCCTGCGCCAGGGTGCCGGCCGTGACCGCCGTGAAGCCCTCGAGGCGCACCGCTTCGGCCAGGCCGAGCTGGAAACTCATGTCGTCGTCGACGATCAAGGCGTGGGGCATCAAGAGCTCCGCAAGAGGATGGGAAGCACGACCTCGACCCGGGTGCCCTGGCCTTCGTGGCTCTCGGTCTCGATCGTGCCGCCGTGCAGTTCGACCAGGGTTCGGGCGACGTAGAGGCCGATGCCGCTGCCCGTTCCCTTGGTCGTGAAGTCGCGTTCGTAGATGCGGGCCAGGACGTCCTGGGGAATGCCGCGGCCCGTGTCCACGACCCGGACCGTCACTCGGCTTGCCTCGACATTCATCTCCAGACTCAGCGTGCCGCCCTGGGGCATGGCCTCGAGGGCGTTCACCGAGATGTTCAGGAAGCTCTGCTTGAGCCGGTCCCGGTGGCCGACCATGAAGACCGCTTCTTCCGCCATCGCGGTCCGCAGTTCGACACCCTGCCGCCGCGCCTGGGGAGCAAGAAGCGTACCGAGCTCGGCCAGGGCCTCCCGCAGGTCGAACTTGGCGCGCTGGTCGGGGGAGGGCAGGGTCTGGGTGAGGGTCTCGGAGAGCGACCGGTTGAGGCGCTCGAGCTCGTCCCGCAGGACCACCACGTAGCGGTTCTGGTTCTCCTTGTCGGTCTCGCTCGCCTCGGCGCCGGTGAGGCTCTCGCGCAGGAGATCCAGGTGGATCATCATCGCGCTCAACGGGGCCCGCAGCTCGTGGGCCACCGTGCGATAGACGCGCGCCATGCCCTGCAGCTGGTTCGCGAGGCGGATGTCGGTCTCGAGGGAGTCGAGCACCTCGGGGTCGTTGAGCAGGACGAGGTACTCGTCGCAGTCGTCTCCGCCCAGCCGGTAGGGCTCGACGCGCAGCGACGCGCCGCCGGGCAGCCGCACGTCGTGGGACACCCCCGCGCCGGGCGAGCCGAGCCGCGAGAGGATCTCCTTGAAGGGCTCGTGGAGCTCGGCCCAGCGCGCCTTCAGCTCCGCGCTCGAGGTCACGCCGAACAGCTCGAGGGCCCGGGCGTTCGCGAAGTCGGGATCCTGGTTGCGCCTGAGCAGCAGCACGCCCATCTTGAAGGCGCGGGCCAGGGCGCTGAAGCTCTCCTCGAGCCGCGACGACTCGCGCCGGGCGTCGCTCAGGACCGCCTTCACGCGGCCCGCGGCCTTGATGGCGCGCGCGAACTCGTCCTCGCGCGCCGGCGTGAGCGCGGCGTCTCCCGGGGCCGCGATGGCGTGCTCCAGCGTGTCGGCGATGGCGGCCGCGCGCCGGGCGATCTGGTACTGGAGCAGGCCGCCGAGCAGGACGACGCCCACGAGGCCCGCGAGGGCCGCCTCGAGCAGGCGGCGCCGCGCGCTCCCGAACAGGGACGCCACCTTCTCGTTGTGGAACTCCACCTCGATGTAGCCGAGCAGCGCGCCCTTGTCGGTCATCGGCACGTCCACGACGTAGTCCCCGCCGCTCAGGAAGCGCGCGTCCTCGGCGAGACGCGTCTGCGCCTTGTCGCTTCCCGCGAAGACCGCCGCGGGCCGCAGCAGCTGCTGGCCGACGGGCCGGCGGTCGCTCGCCACGACGATCCCGTCGGCGTCGACCACGCTGATCGACGCCGCGATCTCGGAGAGCAGCGAGAGGTCCTGCACGCGCTCGCGGAGCAGGGCGCGCGAGCGCTCGTCGGGCACCTGCAGCGCGCCGTAGGTGCGCTCGGAGAGCATCGCGGCGGTCTCGCGCGCGAGCAGGCCGGCCGTCTGGGCCGCGACCTCGTTCTCGAACGAGCGCAGCCAGCGGTTGATGCCGAGGGCGAAGGCTCCGAGGAGCAGGCAGTAGCCGAGGACCATCAACAGGATGTTCCGGACGCCCAGTCGCATCTCTCCTGTTTCCCTCTCCTGGTCCGGGCGCGCGGCGAGACTCGTGAGCGGTTTCTAGAATCCGCCCCGGCGCAGCCCTCTTCTCTCCGACCCTGCGCGCACTGTAGCGCGAATCCGTGCGGCACGGGGGTTGCAACACGCTCGGGCGGCCGGAGTGGCATCGCATCCCGCGACGACGCTCCCAGGCCACGAGGAGGATGCCATGCTTTGGACCATTTTCGTGATCCTGATGATCATGTGGCTGCTCGGGATGGTGAGCTCGTACACCTTCGGCGGGTTCATCCACCTGCTCCTGATCCTGGCCATCGCGGTCGTGCTCATCAACATCATCTCTGGCCGGCGCCCGGTCTAGCGTCGATCGGGTGAGGAGGTAGCCATGCAGGTCTTCGAAGCGATGACTCCCGACGTCGTGCGCGTCGCGCCCGACGTCACCCTCATGGAAGCGGCGCGCGCCATGAAGGACCTGGACATCGGCCCGTTGCCGGTATGCGAAGGGGAGCGGCTGCTCGGCATGGTGACGGATCGGGACATCACCGTGCGGGCCACGGCCGAGGGTCGTGACCCGCGCGAGACGCCCGTGAGCGACATCATGACGATGGACGTCGTGTGCTGCCACGAGGCGGACGACATCCGCGCCGCCGCGAAGCTCATGCAGGACGCACAGCTGCGTCGCCTGCTCGTCGTGAACGACGACGGCAAGCTCGTCGGGATCGTCTCCCTGGGAGACCTGATCCTGCAGACGGGCGACGAGAAGCTGGCGGGCCGCACCCTGGAGAAGGTGTCGGAGCCCGCCGAGGGGGAGAGCGCATCATGAGCGGCGACTTCGTCAGCGACGTGAAGGCGATCCGGCAGCGCGCCCGCAAGCACATCGAGCAGGGTGCCGTGACCGACGGCTACAAGGGCAACCTCGACGTCGTCCTCAAGCTGCTGAACGACGCTCTCGCCACCGAGATCGTGTGCGTGCTGCGCTACAAGCGCCACTACTACGTGGCGAAGGGCATCCACTCGAAGTCGGTGACGGACGAGTTCCTCGAGCACGCGGGCGAGGAGCAGGAGCACGCCGACCAGATCGCCGCCCGCATCAACCAGCTCGGAGGCGAGCCGGACTTCAGCCCGGACGGACTCACGAGCCGCAGCCACTCCGAGTACATCGAAGGCGAGAGCCTGCTCGACATGATCCGGGAAGACCTGGTCGCCGAACGCATCGCGATCGAGTCGTACACCGAGATGATCCACTACATCGGCGATTCGGACCCCACCACGCGCAAGATGCTCGAGGGCATCCTGGCGGTGGAGGAGGAGCACGCCGAGGACATGGCGACGCTCCTCGCGTCGCTCGACCCCAAGAAGAAGACGGCCTGAGGCAGGGAGAGACCCATGCGTTACTACCCCAATCAGCGGAAGTCGCGGCACCAGGAGCACCAGGCGGCCGCTCTCGAGAGGCTGCTGGCGCGCCACGAGGCCGAGCTGTCCGAGCGCAAGCACCTGCTCCGCGACGACATCGTCCAGGAGCCGGGCGAGGGCCGCGACGCCGTCGAGTCGAGCGCCGACAACTTCGCGCGCGACGTGGGCGCCGCCCTGCTCGAGGCCACCTCGCGCACCGTGCAGGGCATCGAGGACGCGCTGCGACGGCTCAAGAACGGCGTCTACGGCACCTGCCAGGACTGCGGCGAGGCGATTCCGCCGCTGCGCCTGCAGGCGCTGCCCTTCGCGGAGCGTTGCCGCGACTGCCAGCAGCAGTACGATCCCGCGCCGCGCACCACGACCCCGCTCCTGGCGTGACGGGGGTGGGCCTCCCGTGAGAGGCTCACCAACAGAATGGAACTGACCGCCTACGGCGTCGCGTCGACGATCGCGCTCGCGTTCTTCGCCCTGATGCTGTTCCTGGCCCTGTTCGAGCCGGGGCTCCCGTACCGCATCGATGCGACCCCCGACGAGCCGCTCGGCAGCGAGAAGTTCCTGCGCCTGCTCGGCGGGCTCACGAACGGCGAAGTGCACCGGGACACCGCGATCGAGGTCCTCACGAACGGCGACGTCTACTTCGAGGCGGAGCTCGCGGCCATCGAGAAGGCCGTCCACAGCGTGAACCTCGAGGCCTACATCTTCCACGAGGGGCGCGTGACGAGCCGCTTCGTCGAGACACTGACGGGCCGCGCGCGGGACGGGGTCAAGGTGCGCCTGGTGCTCGACAGCGTCGGCAGCTTCTCGACCTCGGACCGCTTCCTGGCGCCGCTGCGCGACGCCGGGGGCCAGGTCGCCTTCTACCATCCGATCCGCTGGCACACCCTGCCGCGGATCAACAACCGCACCCACCGGGAGCTCATCATCGTGGACGGCTGCGTGGGGTTCATCGGCGGCTCCGGCTTCGCGGACCAGTGGCGCTTCGGGCGCCGCGGCCACAAGCCGTGGCGCGACACGATGTTCCGCGTGCAGGGTGAAGCCGTGCGCTCGCTGCAGGCCACCTTCGTCGAGAACTGGGTCGAGGCGTCGGGGGAGATCCTCACGGGCCACGGGTACTTCCCGCCGTGCCTCCCGGGCGGCGGCGCCACGGCCTTCGTCGTGCCCAGCTCGCCCACCACGGGGCTCTCCACCCGGGCGCGCATGCTGTTCCAGACCCTGCTCGCGAGCGCCTGCAAGAGCATCACGATCGCGACGCCGTACTTCGTGCCCGACCACAGCGTCCGGCGCGAGATCGTGCGGGCGATCGTCGAGCGCGGCGTCGCCGTGCGCATCATGACGCCGGGGCGGCACTCCGACCAGCTGCTGACCCGGCGCTCGAGCCGGCGTCTCTACGGCGAGCTGCTCGAAGCCGGCGCCCGCATCTTCGAGTACCGGCCCGCGATGATGCACGCCAAGATCCTGGTCATCGACGAGCTCTGGAGCGTCGTGGGCTCGACCAACTTCGACAACCGCTCCTTCGGCCTGAACGACGAGGTGAACCTCGCCGTGCGAGACGCGTCGCTCGCGGGACGGCTCCTCGAGGATTTCGCCCGCGACATCGAGGCGAGCCGCGAGATCTCGTTCCGGGAGTGGAAGGCGCGGCCACTGTTCGAGCGCGTCCACGAGTCCGTCGGCGGCATCCTCGAGAGGCAGCAGTAGTGGCCCGCAAGCTCCGCGTCGTCACCTACAACACCCACAAGAGCCGGGGCATGGACGGGCGCATCCGTCCCGAGCGGATCGTGGAGGTGCTGCGGGAGGTGGAGGCCGACATCGTCGCGATGCAGGAGGTCCTGAGCATCGACGGCGCCGGCGCGCGCAAGCACCAGGCCCGCTACTTCGCCGACGAGCTCGGCATGCACATGCGGCTCGGCGAGACGCGCCGCCTGCGCGGCGGCGCCTACGGCAACGTCGTCCTCAGCCGCTTCCCGATGAGCGACGGCGAGAGCCACGACCTGAGCGTGACCTGGGGCCGCGAGGAGCGCGGCTGCCTGCGGGTCGACGTCGACCTGGGCGAGAAGGAGAAGCTCCACGTCTACAACGTCCACCTCGGCACCGGCTTCCGCGAGCGCCGCCACCAGGGGCCGAAGCTCGTGGAGCGGCTGCTGGCCGACCGGCCGAGCCTGCGGGGACCGCGCGTGCTGCTAGGGGACTTCAACGAGTGGACGGCCGGCCTGACTTCACGCCTGCTGGCGGCCCGCCTCAACAGCGTCGACATCCGGACGCACCTGCGACGGAAGAAGACCTACCCGGGCCTGCTCCCCGTGCTCCACCTCGACCACATCTACTTCGACGACGCCCTGGAGCTCGAGCGTCTCAGCCTGCACCGCACGCGAAAGGCGCTCGTCGCTTCCGACCATCTGCCGCTCGTCGCCGACTTCCAGCTGACGCCGGCGACGAAGCGGTAGGAGGGTCAGAACTTGAACGTCACGCCCGCCGTGCCGCGCCAGTAGTCGAGGCTGCCGAAGTCGACGTCGAACTCGCCGTCGGGCTCGGGGTCGGTCAGGGTGCGGAAGTAGCGGATGTCGGCGCGGAACCCGATGGGGCCGTCGCCGACCAGGTAGAGGCCCCCGCCGACGTTGAAGCCGAAGTCCGAGCTGTCGACGTTGAAGAAGCCCGTGACGTCCTCGACGCGGGTCTTCATCAGGCCGACGCCGCCCGAGGCGTACAGCCGGGGATGCCCCGGCGTGATCAGCATGACGTTGCCCATGAGCGTCGTCACGTTGTTGTCGCCCAGCGGGGCCTCGTCGCCGAAGAAGTCCTTGGTGTAGCCGAAGTCCACGGAGAAGCCGAAGGGGCCGCTACCGGCGAACGCCAGGTCCCCGCCGAACGTCAGCTTCGAGTCGTCCGTGTTGCCGCTGAAGGCGAGCCCGGCGAACGGCGTGAGGTAGGTCTCGGCACTGGCCGGCACCGCGAGGCCCAGGGCGAGCAACAGCGTCGGAAGCGCAATCTTCTTCATTTCTTCTCCAGTGGCCGCCGTCCGAGAGGCAGCGTTTCTTGGGCATCGGTCGCGTCGTGGGACTCGGGAACCGGCTTGGCGTCGACCGTCGCGGCCGAGGCGCCTCCCTCGTCCGCGATCGATGCGGCGCGATCGCGATCGAGCGGCGTCAAGCCTTCCGTCTTCGGGGGGTTCGCCGCGGGCGTCGTCACGACTGGCCCTGCTGCGGAGGCGCCGCGTCGTGCTCGACGGCCAGCCGCCGCGTCTCCAGTGTGCGCTCGCGCGGGTTGTCGGCGAAGCGGGTCCGGCCTTCGACCACGAGCTCTTCGCCGTCCGGAAGCATGCGCACGATCGTGCCTGTCATCGCTCCTCCTCGTGGAACCGTGACCCGAAGGCCCCGACCCCTGAGATAGCAAGGCAGGTGCCACGACCGATCGCTCGTTTCGCCCGGAATCGCAGGCTTTTCGGCTCGCGGCCCCGGTCGATTTCTAGAACCGGTCGGATGCCCCGAGGTGGCCTCGAACGTGCAACAGGCCCGGCCATTGAGAGAGGTGCACTTTGAGCAAGCTGCTGCGCGGAGCCGTCGCCGGATGGGGAGCCACCAAGCTGGGTGGCGGTTGCTTCACGACGATCCTGTTCTTCATGCTGCTCTGGTGGGGCCTGGGGCACTTCCAGATCTTCCGCTAGCGCCGCGTCGCTGGCCGGACCAGGCCTGCGTGAGCTCCGCGCCCAGCAGGAAGATCTGGGCCGCGTAGTAGACCCACACGACCAGGACCACGATCGAGCCGGCGGCCCCGTACACCGACGAGAACGAGCTGCGGCCCAGGTACAGGCCGATGAGCTGCCGGCCCAGGGCGAACAACAGGGACGTGAGCGCAGCTCCGGCCCAGACGTTCTTCCACGCGATCGGGCGGTCGGGCAGGAACTTGAACATCAGCGCGAACAGCGCCGTCGTCATCGCGAAGGACGAGACGGAGCTCGCCACCCAGGCGAAAGCGTCGACGCGGGGCAGATAGCGGGCGAGCACCCCACCCGAGGCCGCGAGCACCGCGTTCGCCACGAGCGAGACGAGCAGCAGGAATCCCACGACGAGCACCATCGCGAACGACGCCGCGCGCTCGCGCAGGTAGCCGCGCACGCCTGAGGGCCGCTCGCTCTCGGGGACGTCCCAGACCACGTTCAAGGCGCCCTTCAGCTCGACGAACGCGCCGCTGGCCCCGAGGAACAGCGTGAGGACGGCGAGGGCCGTGGCGAGGACGCCGCTCTCGGTGCGCCGGCTGTGCTCGACCATGTCTTCGAGGGCCTGGGCGCCGCCTTGCCCGAGCAGGCCGCGCATCTCGGCGACGATGTGGCCCTGGGCCGCGTCCCGTCCGAAGACGAGCCCTGCCACGGCGATCGCGATGATCAGGAGCGGGGCGAGGGAGAAGAGCGCGTAGTAGGCGAGCGCCGCGCCGAGGCGCGGGGCGTTGTCACGGTTCCAGCCGGCCCAGGCCTCGGCCAGGAGAGCCCTCAAGCCGCGACGCTACGCGGCTCCCGCCGGCACAGGCGCACCACGGCCAGGAAGAACGAGAGGATCAGCGGTCCGGCGACGAGGCCCACCGGGCCGAACGTCGCGATGCCGCCGATCAGGGCGAAGAAGATGAGGCCGCCGTGGATCTCCATCTGGCCCTTGAGCAGCCACGGCTTCACGAGGTTGTCGATGAAGCTCACGACGAGGATCGCCCACAGCGCCAGGGCGAGAGCGGCCTGGCTGTGCCCTGTCAGGAGCAGCACCCCCGCGGCCGCGAGCACGACGCTGGTCGCGCCGACCGCCGGGATGAAGGCCACCACGAAGGTGACGAGCGTGAAGAAGAGCGGGTGGGGGACTCCGGTCGCGACGTAGCCCAGCAGCGCCGCCAGGGACTGGGCGCCCGCCGTTCCCAGCGACGACAGGAGGACGGCGACCGAGACGTTGCGGAAGTCCATCATGATGTCGAGGATCTGGCTCTCGGGCAGCGGCGCCACCGTCGCGATCCAGTGGACGAGCTTCTTTCCGTCGATCAGGAAGAAGAAGAACGCCACCAGCATGAGCGCCACCTTGATCACGACCGACGACGTCGCCACGATCGCGGCGGTCATCGCGCCCGCGGCCTTGCCGGCCTGGTTCTCGGCCATGTCCTGCACCTGCTCGCGGCCTCCCGGAAGCCGATCGATCGCGTCCTGGGCCCGGTACCGCACCGAGGGCGGCAGCTTCTCGAGCAGGGCCGGCACGCCGCCGCCTTCGCGGAAGGTGCGCTCGAGGGAGCTCATCCCCGTGAGCACCTCGCGGCCCACGGTGAGGGCCAGCCACAGCGTGGGGCCGGCCAGCAGCAAGGCGACTCCGAACGTCACGAGGCCCGACGCGACCATGGGCCGCCCCTTCAAGCGGGCGTTGAGGCGCTCGTAGGTCGGATACAGCGCCCCGGCCAGAACGGCCGCGAACAGAAGGGCGCTCGCGAACGGGTAGATGAGGCTCCCCAGGAGCACCATCCCCACAAGCGCGAGGCCCACCAGGATCGCCCGGCTCGCGGACGGGACCCGGATCGCCCGGACGCGCGGCGTCGCCGCGCTGCTCAAGGCTCGAGCTTGTCGGGCGCCGGCAGCGCCCAGCCATCCCAGTCCATCGAGTTGAGCTTGCGCACGTCACGCACTTCTTCGGGCGTGAGGGACTTGCGGGCCACGTCCTCGGCGGCGGCCATCGACTTCTTGACGCCTTCGCCCGCGGTCACCATCTGGTTGAACAGGTCCCGGCAGAACCCGCTCGACAGGTCGGCCTTGACGGTCTGGTCCCAGAGCCCGAACCACTCGCGGGCGCCCGGAGGCGTCGAGATGGGTCGAACGTCGCACGAGGTCTGGAACGACGCCCAGACGCCGTCGATGCTCCGCGCCTGCTGGGAGATCGCCGCCACCTGGCTCGCGAAGCGATCGCGCATCTCGACGTGGGCCGGATCCACGAGGCCCGCGCGCGGCGTCACGAGAGGGCTCGGAGACACGACCGGGACGGGGTTCGCGCCCACCTTGCTGATGGCGCTGACGCGGCGGCGTCCGGGCTCGCCGCGCACCGTGACCATCACGCGGTCGCCGGCCTTGACGCCCGCTCCGCCGGCCACCGCGTCGTCGAGCTCGAAGGTCTCGTTGGCGCCCTTGGCATTCTTGATCACCACCAGGCGCGTGACGGGATCGATCGAAACCACCTGCACGTTGGAATACGTCGGAGCCGTCGTCTCCTGCGCGGCAGCGCTGCCCATGGTGAGCAGGCACGCCCCGACGAAGCCGAGCGCTCGAAACACGTTGCGCATGTCAACCTCCACCCGGAGACCGGGTACTTTCACTGCAACAACCGTGAGACGCTGCCGATGCCGGCGGCGCCGGCGAGCGCCAGGGCGCCCAGCAGGGCCAGGGCCGGCGCCATGAGCGTCGGCGCCGGGACGACCGCGCGGCCCATCCCGCCCGGCATCAGGTCGACGAGCGGTGTGAGCGACGCCTGCGTGTCCGGATCCAGCACCGTGACGTCGAGGGCCTCGGCGTGGGTCGCGTCGAGCGCGCGGAACTTGACGCTGACCCGATCCCCGGCCGCCAGGGCCGTGGCGGGCATCAGCGTCTTCTCGCTGGTCTTGAACGTCCGCCGCACGCCGTTGTCGGTCGCGATCACGAGCGCGGAACCGCTCGTCGAGACCACCGTTCCCTCGATCAGGTCGGCCGACGGCGAGTCGGCCTTGCCCGGAGCGCTTTGCGCGAACACGACCGGCGACGACAAGGTCAGGCCGGCGGTGAGAAGGAAGGCGAGTCGTGCATTCATGAGAGTCCTCCTTTGCGGCAACGCCGGCCTGGACTGCAACCCCAATGCCACGCCGGAGCGCGCATCGATTGAGACAAGGGGCGTTCGTGCGCCCGGGGCCGCCGCTTTTGTAGAAAGGGCCGCTTAGGCGAGCGGCAGGCGAACGACGAGCCGGGTGCCGTCGCCGGAACGTGCAGCTTCGAAAGAGCCGCCCTGGACCTCGACGAGGGCCTGGACGAGCGCCACGCTCAGCGGGCGCGGCAGGCCCGGCCCTTCGGCGACGACGGTGACGCCGTCGGGGCCCGAGGCGAGCCGCACGTCGAGCGGAGCACCAGCCGGCCGCTTCACCGCGCTCGACACCAGGACCGCGAAGACCCGCCTCAACCGCTCCGCGTCGCCGCGCACCGAGGTGGCTTCCGGTCCGAGCTCAAGGCGCACACCCGGCTCGGCGTCGCAGGCGGCCTGCAGGAGAGGGCCGGGGGCGAGCGTCTCCAGCCGCGGCTCGACGTCGCCCGCGAGCAAAGCCGCGAGCTCGGACAGCTGTTCGAGAAGGGCGCCCTGGGCGCGCACGTCGCGAGCCATCGCGGCGAGAGCCTGGGCCTGGGTCTCACGGTCGATCTGGCCGGAGCCGAGGACGTGGACCCAGGTGCCGAGCGCCCCCAACGGCCCGCGCAGGTCGTGGACGACGGCGGCGATGAGGGAGGGAGTCAGTGGTGAGTTCAAGGCGCGGCCCCGAGGCCGGACTCTAGCATGGCCCGGGACCGCCCCTCCTACGATCGCGCCGTGGCCGTCGTGCGCCCGGCTTCGAGCTCGAGCGACTGGGCGGCGGCGAGACGCGTCGCCACGTCGTCCCAGTTCCACAGCTCCCACACCGCCTTGAAGAACTCGCCCTTGCGGTTCTCGTACTGCAGGTAGTAGGCGTGCTCCCAGGCGTCGATGACCATGAGCGGCACGCCGCCCTGCGTGACGTTGCTCTGGTGGTCCTGGATCTGACAGGTCACGAGACGCTTCGCGAGCGGCTCGTAGACGAGCGCGGCCCAGCCCGAGCCCTGCAGCGTCGCGGCGGTCTCCGTGAGCTGCGACTTGAACGACGCGAAGTTGCCGAAGTCCCGCGTGACGAGGCGCGCGAGGTCGCCCGCCGGCGCATCGCCGCCGCCCGGCACGAGGTTCTTCCAGAATATCGAGTGCAGGACGTGCCCCGAGACGTTGAAGGCCAGCGACTTCTCGAGAGCGCCGATGCTCTTGAAGTCCTTCTCGGCGCGGGCCTCCTCGAGCTGCGTCAGCGTCTCGTTGGCCTTCGTGACGTAGGCCTTGTGATGCTGACCGTGGTGGAGCTGCATGATGCGTCCCGAGATGTGGGGCTCGAGCGCGGCGAAGTCGTAGTCGAGGTCCGGCAGGACGTAAGTAGGCATGGAGGATCTCCTTCGGCAGATAAGTAGAACGTGCGACAGTCGAAGAGCAGCAAAGGGCGTGCCGCTCACGGCCTCGGCACCGAACGTGCAATTGCCGGATGCAGGAGGTCGCAATGAAAGAACGTGCCGAAACGGAGCAGGTCGTGAGCGAGATGGCGGAAGAGGCCGCCGAGACGCTGCGGGGAGCGAAGGAGCGGGCGTCGGAGGTCTACGATCGCACCAGCGAGGCCGCGAGCCAGTGGGCGGACGACGCGCTGGAGTACGGCCGGAACAATCCGCTGCTGGCGTCCCTCGTCGCCTTCGGCGCCGGCGTCGGCCTGGGCTGCTGGCTCAACTCGCAGCGCCGGCCGCAGTACTCGAAGCGTTTCGTTCCGGCCATCGCGGGCGCCGTGGCCCATGCGGTGCGCGAGGCGATCGACGCGCGTCGCTGATCCGCGACGACGATGGACACCCGGCCCGACGCCGGGTGTCCATCTCCTTCACCGGCTCTCGCCGTGGTCGTCGTCGAGGCGCTGCCAGGCATCGCGCACCGCCGGGCTCGCCTTCTCCCATCCGAGCACGCTCTCGCCGCCCGACCGCTTCCAGTCGGCGTGCAGCCGCGGCTCGGCCCCTTCCCAGCCCAGCGTCGCGTAGCGACCGCGTCCCTCCCAGCCGAAGCGGTACGCGGGCTGGTACGCGCTGTACGGGCTGTCGGGCGTCACGTAGGGCCGTGTCGCATAGTTCTCCCGCCAGTAGGCGTCCTCGACCGTCGGATTCACTTCCTCCGCGAGCTCCTTGCCGGAGAGAGCGCCGGCGATCCCGCCGACCGCCGCGCCCACGGCCGTGCCGATCGGGCCGCCCAGCGAACCGACGACGGCCCCGACGGTCGCCCCTCCGGCGGAGCCGACGCCGACTCCCACGGGATGCGCGCCCTTCTCTCCCGTGATCGGATCGGGGTTCGAGTCGGGCTTCACGTGTGGCTTCTTGTCCTTCATGAGTGGCCTCCTCGCCTCCAACACAGCAAGTGGCGTGCCCGTCGGACTCCGCAGTCTTTTCTCCAACTCGTTCGCTCGTTTGTAGAAAGCGCTGATGGGCCGAACCCGGTGCGGGTCACGGCACGTGCCTTGCTCCTGCCCCCCGGCAGTCCAGGAGGAAGTGACCATGACTTCGCTCTCACGCTTCGCCACCGCCGCGCTGAACGATCCGCCGCCCTCGAACCAGCGCGTCAAGTTCTTCAAGGAATACGCGCGGCTCCGGGCGTCCGCCCTCCCGTCGACAGCGGAGAGCAGGGGCACGGCCCTTGCAGAAACGCCCCTCGTCCCGGGAGGCAACGATGAGCTGCGAGAACCCGAATTGTCATTGCCAGAGTGAGATCGGCCTGCTGAAGGACGGCCGGCAGTTCTGCAGCGAGCGCTGCCTGCGCTTCGAAGCGTCCGAGCAGGACGTCTGCCTCTGCGGCCACGCCGGCTGCTCGATCGCCGACGAGATCGAGCGCGCCGAGCCCGAGGCGGCCCGCGCGTGAGCGAGTCCCCGGACAAGGTTCGATACGCCGTCGTGGGCCTGGGCTGGATCGCGCAGTCGGCGGTCCTGCCGGCCTTCGCGAACGCCGCGCGCAACTCGGAGCTGGTGGCGCTCGTCTCGGACGATCCCGAGAAGCTCCGGGTCCTGGGCAAGCGTTACGGCATCCAGCACCTCTACAGCTACGAAGAATTCGACCGGGCGCTGGAAGTCGTGGACGCCGTGTACGTGGCCCTGCCGAACACGCAGCATCGGCCCTACGTCGAGGCGGCGGCCGCCGCAGGCGTCCACGTCCTGTGCGAGAAGCCCATGGCGATGACCGAGAAGGACTGCCGGGCCATGATCGACGCGTGCCGCGAGGCGGAGGTCAAGCTCATGGTGGCCTACCGGCTCCATTTCGAGCGCGCCAACCTCGAGGCCGCGACGCTGGCCCAGGACGGCACGCTCGGCGAGGTCCGCATCTTCAGCGCCGCCTTCACCCAGGACGTCGAGGCGGGCAACCTGCGCCTGCGCGAGGGCGAAGGGGGAACGCTCTACGACATCGGCATCTACTGCCTGAACGCGGCGCGTGCCGCGTTCCGCGCCGAGCCCATGGAGGTCTTCGCCTGGGAGGCGCGGCGCAAGGACCCGCGCTTCGTCGCGACCCCCGAGATGGTGAGCGTCGTGTTGCGCTTCCCGGGCGAGCGCCTGGCCACGTTCACCTGCAGCTTCGGCGCCTCCGACCGCTCGTGGTACGAGCTCGTCGGCACCGAGGGCAGCCTGCGGGTCGAGCCGGCCTACGACATCGCCGCCGACCTCGTCCATCACCTCACCCGCAAGGGGCGCACGCGCACCCGCGCCTTCAAGGCGCGCGACCAGTTCGCGCCCGAGCTCCTGTACTTCTCCGACTGCGTGCTGAAGGACGACGAGCCGGAGCCGTCCGGGGAGGAAGGGCTCGCCGACGTGCGCGTGCTGCGGGCCATCGAGCGCTCGGTGAAGGAGCGCCGGCCGGTGGAGCTGCAACCCTTCGAGCGGTCGCGCCGGCCGGGCCTGGATCAGGCGATCCAGCGGCCCGTGAACGGGAAGCGCGACCTCGTCAACGTCGAAGAGCCGTCGCCGGCCGACTAGCGGCGCGACGGCGCGGGCGGGTCGAGCGGCGCGGCACGCAGTTGACGGTAGGCGTCGGCGCCCCTCTTGAGGCCTTTCCAAACGGCGAGCGCAGCGCCCAGTGGCCGCAGCGGCTTGACGAGCACCATCGCGCCCAGCTTCGCGACGCTGCGCAGCTGCTCGAGGGAGCTCTCGATGTCGGCGGCCACGCGCGGGATGTGCTCCGCCGCCCCGTCGGTCCAGTCCGCGACGTTGTCGATGACGCGTCCCAGGCTCTCGATGCGGGGCCGCAGCGCCCGCAGCTCGCGCTCCGCCTCGCCGAAGCGCGTCTCGAGGCGCCGCACGGCGAAGAGGGCCTGCACCAGGACCACGGCCTGGACAGTGGTTGCGACCGCGACGACGACCAGAATGGCGATGAGGATCGTTTGCTCGTGCATGAAGGTATCTCCCGGCTCCGGATGAGCAAGCTTCGGGCCAGCTCGCCCGAAGGCCGTTTGTAGATTCGACCGGGGAGCCGCCGTTCCATTGGCCGTAAGTCCCTCACCCAGAGGCGCTCCCCTGTGGCACGACGGTTGCTCCTTCCACAGGCAGTTGCCGTAGCTGGGCTGCGGCCGAACAGGAGGTCCTTCATGAAATCTATCCAAGCGACGGCTCTGGCTCTGGCACTCTCGGCGTTCGTGGCCGTCCCGGCGATGGCCGACGCGAACGACGTGTGGCTCACGACCAAGGCGAAGATCGCACTGCTCACGACGGACGGCGTCAGCGTGACCGGCGTGAACGTCGACACGGTCGACGGGGCGGTCACGCTCCACGGCAAGGTCAAGACGGAGGCCGAGAAGGAGAAGGCGGCCGTGGCCGTCAAGAGCGTCGACGGCGTGAAGAGCGTGCGCAACCTGCTGCAGGTCGTGCCCGACGCCTTCAAGAGCTCGGTCAAGGCCACGGACGAGGCGATCAAGACGAACGTCGAGACGGCGCTCAAGGGCGACAAGAGCGTCGACGGCGTGAAGGTCGCTTCGGTCAACAACGGCGTCGTCCTGCTCTCCGGCAAGGCCACGGGCCTCGTCGAGAAGCTGCGCGCGATCGAGATCGCCTGGAACGTGGGCGGCGTGTCCCGCGTCGCCAGCGAGATCGAGACCGCGAACAACTAAGCGCGTCCGCACCGGACGAGGAGGTCTCAAGTGAACGAAGACACCCTGAAGGGTCAGTGGAAGCAGCTCCAGGGCCGCGTGAAGCAGCAGTGGGGCAAGCTGACCGACGACGATCTCACCGCGATCAAGGGCGACCGCGACGTTCTCCTGGGGAAGATCCAGGAGCACTACGGCCGCACCCGTGAGGACGCGATGAAGGACGTGGACCGGTGGCTGCAGGCTGAGGGCATTCGGTAGTCCTCGCCCTGCGCGGCTGGCGTTGCCGTGAGGCCCCCTTCGTGGCATGGACGAAGGGGGCCTTTTTTTACGGGTGGCCTCGTTGAGATCCAGACTCCCTCTGCCGGACGGACCCCTGCGCGGCGAGCTGCTCAACCTCGAGCGTCTCGAAGAGCGGGCCCGTGTCCAGGCGTCCGAGCTCGAGATCGTCCGGTCGGCGGGCGGCGCGCGCGCGCACCGCGCGCGGCTGCGTGACAACTCGCGGGTGCTGCACCGCGCCTACGCGGCCTTCGCGGACGACGTGAAGCAGGAGGCGATCCCTCCCGCGGCGGAGTGGCTCCTCGACAACTTCCACATCCTCGAGGCCGAGACGCTGAACGTCGAGCGGGACCTCCCCGCGAGCTACTTCCGCGAGCTGCCCAAGCTGCAGGCGCGGGAGTGGCGGCGGATCCCCCGGGTCTACGCCATGGCCCTCGAGGTGGTGCGCCACAGCGATGCGCGCCTCGACGCCCATCGGCTCGAACGCTTCCTCGCGGCGGCCCAGACGGCCTCGGCCCTGAGCCTCGGCGAGCTCTGGGCCTGGCCCAGCCTCGTCAAGACCGCCCTGATCGAGAACCTGCGACGCCTGTGCGACGAGCTGCTCGCGGCGCGCGACGGGCGCGCCGAGGCCGCGCGCACCCTCGAGCCCCTGGAGCGCTCCGATGCCGAGCCGGAGCTGCCCCAGCTCCTCTCCACCCCCTTCGTCGTGGAGCTGCTCTCGCGCATGCGCGAGTACGGCCCCCGCGTCGCCGCGCTGCGCCTGCGCCTCGAGGAGCGTCTCGCCGCCGAGGGCCGCACGTCGGAGGATGCGATTCGGGCCGAGCAACAGGCCCACGCGAGCGCCCAGGTCTCGATGGGCAACACGATCTCGAGCCTGCGCTTCTGCGCGACCCACGACTGGAGCCGCTTCGTCGAGCGCGTCAGCCTGGTCGAGCAGGTGCTGCAGCGCGACCCCTCGGGCGCCTACGGCCGCATGGACTTCGCGAGCCGCGACCGCTACCGCCAGGCGGTCGAGGAGCTCGCCGATCCTTGGGGCCCCGCGCAGCTCGAGGTGGCCCTGCGGGCGATCGAGGCGGCCCGCGCCAGCGACCCGAAGGCCGAGGAGCGCGCGGGCCACGTGGGCTTCCACCTGATCGGCCCCGGGCGGCGGCGGCTCGAGACGACGGTCGCCCATCGCTCACCCCTGAAGCGCCGCCTGCGCCGCGCGGTGTTCGCCCACGCCACGCTCGCGTACCTCGGGTCGGTCTCGGCGCTCACGCTCTTGCTGACCCTCGCGGCCCTGGCCTGGGGCGAGGACGCCGGCGGCTCCCGCGCCGTGCTCGCGTGGCTGGCCCTTTTGACGCTCGGGCCCGCGAGCGACCTGGCCGTGAGCCTCGTGCAGCGCCTCGTCGCGGGTCTCGCCCGTCCACGCCGGCTGCCGCGGCTCACCTTCGAGGACGGCGTGCCGGAATCGTCGCGCACGATGGTGGTGATCCCGACGATCCTCGACAGCGTCGCGGGCGCCGCCGACCTCGTGGAGCACCTGGAAGTGCAGGCCCTCGGCAACGTGGACCCCAACGTCCACTTCGCGATCCTCGGAGACTTCCGCGATTCCGTCGAAGCCCAGGACGCCGACGATGCGGCCATCCTCGAGACCGCGCGCGCCGCCGTCGAGCGCCTCAACAAGCGCTACGGCAACGGCCGGGCCGACCGCTTCTACCTGTTCCACCGGGAGCGCCGCTTCAGCCCGAGCGAAGGCCTGTGGATGGGCTGGGAGCGCAAGCGCGGCAAGATCGAGGAGTTCGTGCGCCTCCTGCGCGGCGACTCCCACACGAGCTACGCGTTCCAGTTCGGCGACACGGACGTATTGAGCCGGGTGCGCTACCTCATCACGCTCGATCGCGACACGCGCCTGCCCCGCGACACCGCCCGCACCCTGATCGGCATCGCGAGCCATCCCTTGAATCGCGCCCGCTTCGACCCTCGCCTGCGGCGGGTCGTCGAGGGCTACGGCATCCTGCAGCCGCGCGTGAGCGTCACGTTCGAGAGCGCGGCCGGTTCCCTGTTCGCGCGGCTCTACGCGGGCCACACCGGCGTCGACCCCTACACGCTGGCGGTCTCGGACACCTACCAGGACCTCTTCGGCGAAGGCATCTTCACCGGCAAGGGCCTGCTCGACGTCGACGCGTTCGCGGCCTCCCTCGAGGGCCGGGTGCCCGAGAACGCGCTCCTGTCCCACGACCTGTTCGAGGGCCTGCACGCCCGCACCGCCCTCGTGAGCGACGTCGAGATCGTGGACGAGTACCCGGCGAGCGTGCTCGCCCACGCGCGCCGCCAGCACCGCTGGGTGCGCGGCGACTGGCAGATCCTGTTCTGGCTCCTGCCCTGGGTGCCGACGCGCGGCCTCATGGAGCGGAACACGCTGCCGCTCATCAGCCGCTTCAAGATCTTCGACAACCTGCGCCGGAGCCTGATGGCCCCCGCGCATCTCGCGTTCCTGGCCGGCGCCTGGACCTTCTTCCCGGGCCATCCGGCGTGGTGGACCCTGGCCGAGCTGGGGCTGCTCGCGTTCCCGCTCTGGCTCGCCTTCGCCGAGGCCCTGCGGCCGCGCGGCCCGGACCGGGACGTGCTAGCCCGCAGCGTCCTCGAGCAGGCCGGCACGGCGCTCGCGCAGTGGGCGATCACCCTCACGTTCCTCGCCTACAACGCGGCCGAGATGATCCACGCCATCGGCCTCACCCTCGTGCGCCTGCTCGTCACGCAGCGCCGGCTCCTGGAGTGGGAGACCGCGGCCTCGGTCGCGGCGCGGGCGGCGGGCCTGATCGGCCTCGCCGGGATTCGCGTGTTCTTCGCGCAGATGGTCGCGAGCCCCGCGATCGCTCTCACCCTCGCCTTCGCCATGATCGTGGCGCGCCCCGAGGCGCTGCCGGTGGCGCTGCCCTTCCTGGCGCTCTGGATCGTGGCGCCCGCCCTCGCGTACCTGCTCAGCCGGCCTGTGCCGGCGCGGCGCCGCGCCCCGCTCGGGGAACGCGACCGCGCCGCGCTGCGACGCCTCGCCCGGAGGACCTGGCGCTACTTCGACGACCTCGTGGGGCCCGACGACCACTTCCTGCCGCCGGACAACCTCCAGGAGGAGCCCGGGCCGATGCTCGCGCGGCGCACCTCGCCCACGAACATCGGCATGGGCCTCCTGTCCGTGTTGTCGGCCTACGACCTCGGCTACCTCTCGGCCGACGACGTGGCCGAGCGCACCGGCCGCAGCCTGGACGCCATCGAGTCCCTCGAGCGCCACGAGGGTCACCTGCTCAACTGGTACGACACCGCGTCCCTGGCGCCCTTGATGCCGCGCTACGTTTCGACCGTGGACAGCGGCAACCTCGCCGGGGTGCTGATCGCCCTGGCCGGCGGGCTTCGCGAGCTCGCCCTCGGCCGCGTCGACGACGCGCGCGTCGTGGACGGCATGCGCGACACGGCCGACTGTGCCCAGGAGGCGCTCACCGCCTTCGTGCGCGGCCAGGCGGCTGGAAGCGTGGCCGGGGAGCCCTTCGACGTGGCCTTGCGCGCGGTGCGCCAGGCCCTGGACGACGCGGCACCGGTCCGGCGCCGCATCCTCCTCGCCCACGCCCTCGAGACGTTGCGTCGCGCCGTCGAAGGCCTCACGCCCGAGGGACCCGGCGCGGAGGTGGGCTACTGGACGCGCACCCTGGCGCGCGAGATCACCCGGCACCTGGCGGAGCCCGCGGCGGACCTGGCCGCGCGCTGCGAGGCCCTCGCCGAGCGCTGCCTGCGCTTCACGTCGGGCATGAACTTCCGGTTCCTCTACGACGCGAGGCGCAAGCTGTTCGCGATCGGCTACCGCCTGCCGGACGCCGAGGGGCCCGGCCGCCTCGATCCCTCGAGCTACGACCTGCTCGCCTCGGAAGCGCGTCTCGCGAGCTTCATCGCCATCGCCAAGGAGGACGTGCCGCAGGCCCACTGGTTCGCCCTGGGACGCCCGGTGACGAGCGTCGACGGCGCGCCGGTGCTGTTGTCGTGGAGCGCCACGATGTTCGAGTACCTGATGCCGATGCTCCTGATGAAGAGCTATCCCGGCACGCTGCTCGACCGCACCTGCCGGCTCGCGGTGCGCCGCCAGATCCAGTACGGCCAGTCGCGCGGCGTGCCCTGGGGCATCTCCGAGTCCGCCTTCGCGCTCGTGGACCGCCAGGGACACTACCAGTACAAGGCGTTCGGGGTCCCGGGCCTGGGCCTGAAGCGCGGCCTCGCCGACGATCTCGTGGTGGCGCCCTACGCCACGGCGCTCGCCGCCTTGACGGATCCCACCCTGGCCGCGGCCAACCTGCGCCGTTTCCAGACCCTGGGGATGGACGGGAAATACGGGCTGTACGAAGCGCTGGACTTCACGCCGCGCAAGGACGAGACGGGCCCGGGCCGCCCCGCCGCCGCGGTCGTCAAGGCCCACTTCGCCCACCACCAGGGCATGACGCTCGTGGCCCTCGCCGGCGCCCTCGAGGACGCGCCGATGGTGCGGCGCTTCCACGCCGACCCGCGGCTCCAGGCCACCGAGCTGCTCCTCCAGGAGCGCGTGCCGCGCGAGGCCGTCATCCAGAACCCGCGCCCTCCCGAGGAGAGCCGCGTGCCGATCGCCGCGGAGCCCGTCTCGAGCCGGCGCTTCCGCTCGCCCCACACGGCGGCGCCCCACGCGCACTTCCTCTCGAACGGCGCCTACACCGTGATCGTCACGAACGGCGGCGGCGGCGCCTCGCTGTGGCGCGGGCTCTCGGTGACCCGCAGCCGCGAGGACGCGACCCGCGACGGCGGCGGCCTCGCGTTCTACGTGCGCGACGTGCGCGGCGGCACGGCCTGGTCGCCGGCCTACCTGCCGACGCGCCGCGAGCCGGAGAGCTACGTCGTCAACTTCCTGCCCCACAAGGCGACGTTCCAGCGCCGCGAGGACGACATCGAGACGCTGCTCGAGATCGCGGTCTCGCCCGAGGACGACGTCGAGGTGCGGCGCCTCACGGTCACGAACCGGGGCGACCGCGAGCGGGAGATCGAGCTCACGAGCTACGGCGAGATCGTGCTCGGCTCGCCGGCCGACGACCTCGCGCACCCCGCCTTCGGCAAGCTCTTCATCCAGACCTCCTACGAGCCCGCGAGCCACGCCCTCGTGTGCGAGCGGCGCCCGCGCCGCGCGGAGGACCCGTACCTGTTCGGCGTCCACGTCCTGAGCGTCGAGGGGCGGCTCACCGGAGCCGTGGAGTGGGAGACCGACCGCGCCCGCTTCCTGGGCCGCGGCCGCGACGTCGACGACCCCGTGGCCCTGGACGGCCGGCCGCTCTCGGGCACCACCGGCACCGTGTTCGACCCCATCGTGAGCCTGCGGCATCGGCTGCGCCTGAGGCCCGGCGCGTCCGCCCGGCTCGGCTTCGCGACCGGGGTCGCCACGACCCGCGAGGCCGCCCTCGGCATCGCCCAGAAGTACAACGATCCCGGCGCGGCGTCCCGTGTGTTCGCGCTCGCCTACACCCACGGCCAGATGGCCCTGCGCCACCTCGCGATCTCGAGCGAGGAGGCCCAGCTCTTCGAGCGGCTCGCCTCCCGTGTGCTCTACGTCGACGGATCGCTGCGCTGCGCGCCCGACGTCCAGGCGCGCAACGAGCTGGGACAGTCGGGGCTCTGGGCCCACGGCATCTCGGGCGACCTGCCGATCCTGCTCGTCCGCGTGGTCGAGGAGGACGACCTGCCCCTCGTGCGCCAGGCGCTCCAGGCCCAGGAGTACTGGCGCCTCAAGGGCCTCAAGGCCGACGTGGTGGTGCTGAACGAGCACCCCGCGAGCTACCGCGACGAGATGCACGAGGCGCTCACGACGCTGCTGCAGAGCGGCCCCTGGGCGGCCCACACGGGCCGGCCGGGCGGCGCGTTCCTGCTCCGCGGCGAATCGATTCCGGGAAACGAGCGCGTGCTGCTCTCGGCGGTCGCCCGGGGCGTCCTGAGCGGCGAGCGCGGCGACCTCGCGAGCCAGCTCGACCGGCCCGTGCCCGAGCCGACGTTCCCCGACGAGATCACCTTCGACGGCGAGCCGCCGGCGCCCGAGCCCTCGCCCGCGCGCCCGAGCCTGCGCTTCGACAATGGCACGGGCGGCTTCTCGGAGGACGGCCGGGAGTACGTCGTGGTGCTCGAAGGGGCCGACGAGACGCCGCTGCCGTGGGTGAACGTCCTCGCGAACCCGGATTTCGGGAGCATCGTGTCCGCCTCGGGCTCCGCGTTCACGTGGGCGGAGAACAGCCGCGAGAACCGCCTGACGCCGTTCGCCAACGATCCCCTGGTGGACTCGAGCGGCGAGCGGCTCCTGATCCGTGACGACGATAGCGCGCGCTTCTGGGGCGCGACGCCCGGCGCCGCCCGGCGGCGCGCGGGCGGCGGGCGCTGGACCGTCAGCCATCGCGCGGGCCTGTCGCGCTTCTCGCACCGGGAGGACGGCATCGACCAGGAGCTCGACGTGTTCGTGGCCGCCGGCGACCCCGTCAAGTGCTCGCTGCTGACCCTCGCGAACCGCTCGTCGCGGCCCCGCCGCCTGAGCCTCTACTCTTACCAGGAGTGGGTGCTCGGCCCGCCCCGGCCCGAGGTGCGGGCCCAGGCCGTGACCGACTTCGATCCCGAGCGCCGCGCCGTCTTCGTGCGCAACGCCTACAACACCGAGTTCCCGGGCCAGGTCGCGTTCGCCTCGTGCAGCGCGCCGATCCGCTCGGCCACCGGCGACCGGGCCGAGTTCCTCGGCCGCAACGGCATTCCCCAGTCCCCGGTCGCGCTGCGCCGCCGCGAGCTCACGAGCCGCTTCGGCGCGGGCCTCGATGCCTGCGCGGCGCTCCACGTGGAGGTGGAGCTCCAGCCGGGCGAGTCGAAGACGGTCCTGTTCGTCCTCGGCCGCGGCCGCGATCGCGTCCACGCCGGCGAGCTCGTGGCGCGCTACGCCGACGTGGACGCCGCGCGCCGCGCCGCGGCCGACGTCCTCGGGGCCTGGGACGAGACCCTCACGAGCGTGCAGGTGAAGACGCCCGACGATTCCTTCGACGTGATGATGAACGGCTGGCTCCTGTACCAGACGGCGGCCTGCCGGATGTGGGCGCGCTCCGGCTACTACCAGCCGGGCGGCGCTTTCGGCTTCCGGGACCAGCTCCAGGACGCCATGGCCCTCGTCCACGCGCGGCCCGATCTCGTCCGCGAGCACATCGTGAGGGCGACACGGCGTCAGTTCCGCGAGGGCGACGTGCAGCACTGGTGGCATCCCTCGGATGGGCGCGGCACCCGGACGCGCTGCTCGGACGACCTGCTCTGGCTGCCGTTCATCGCGGCCCAGTACGTCGAGACCACGGGCGACACGGCCCTCTTCGACGAGGAGCTGCCCTTCCTGGAGGGCGAGCCCCTGGCGCCGGAGGAGCAGGAGGTCTACCGCACGCCCGTGGTCTCGTCGCAGCGCGGCACCGTCTTCGAGCACTGCCTGCGCGCCATCGACCGCGGCCTCACCTCCGGGCCCCATGGTCTTCCCCTCATGGGCAGCGGCGACTGGAACGACGGCATGAACAAGGTCGGGGTCGGCGGCCGCGGCGAGAGCGTTTGGCTCGGCTGGTTCCTGACCCGCGTGCTGCGCACCTTCGCGCCGCTGTGCGAGGCGCGCGGCGACACGGAGCGCGCGCAGCGCTACCAGCGCGAGGACGCCCGTCTCGCCGACATGCTGGCGCTCGCCTGGGACGGCGAGTGGTACCGCCGCGCCTACTTCGACGACGGCACGCCCCTGGGCTCGAAGCAGAGCGAGCAGTGCCACATCGACTCGATCGCCCAGTCGTGGGCGGTGCTCTCGGGCACCGCCCCGCGCGGGCGGGCCGAGCAGGCGATGGACGCCGTGCGCAGCCACCTGATCCAGCGCGTCGCCGGCCTCGTGCTGCTCCTCGACCCGCCCTTCGCCCCCGGCGCACGTCTCGATCCCGGCTACATCGCCGCCTATCCCGCCGGCGTGCGCGAGAACGGCGGCCAGTACACCCACGCCGCGATCTGGGCCGTCATGGCCCTCGCCCGCCTGGGCAGCGGGGAAGAGGCCATGGAGCTGTTCCACATGCTGAACCCCGTGAACCACGCGCGCACGCGCCGCGACGCGGAGCGCTACAAGGTCGAGCCCTACGTCGTGGCGGGCGACGTGACCGCCCATCCCGACCACGCCGGTCGCGGCGGCTGGACCTGGTACACGGGCAGCGCCGGCTGGATGTACCGGGTCGGCCTCGAGGAGATCCTCGGCCTGCATCGGAGCGGCGACAGCTTCGAGCTCGACCCGTGCGTGCCCGCGTCGTGGCCGAGCTTCGCCCTCACCTGGCACTGCGGCCGCGACGTCTACGAGGTCACGGTCGAGAACCCGGACCGGCGCTCGCGCGGCGTCGCTTCCGCCGAGTGCGACGGCACGCCCGTGGATCCGCGCCGGATCCCGATCCTGCGCGACGGCCGCACCCATCGCGTCCGGCTGCTGATGGGCTCGGCGCCTCCGGCGTCCGGCTCGCGGCCGATGGCCGACGTCCTGCTTCCCGCACGCTCATGACGACTCGAAACGACGACACGAGGAGGAATCGATGAAGGGTACTCAGCTGATCGGACTGGTGCTGTTGATCGCCGGGGTGCTGGCGCTGGCCTACGGCGGCTTCAGCTACACGAAGGACACGGACAAGGCGAAGATCGGGCCGATCGAGATCTCGGTGAAGGACCGCGAGCACGTGAACATCCCGATGTGGGCCGGTATCGCGAGCGCCGTGGTCGGTGGCATCCTATTGGCCCGGAGGAACTGACCATTTGAACCACGCCCCCTCGCGTCGTCTCCCGTCCGTCCTCGTCGCGCTCGTCGCCGCCGCGGGCTGCGCGACCAACCCCGCCACGGGCCGCTCCCAGCTCATGCTCGTGAGCGAATCGCAGGAGATCGCGATGGGCCAGGAGGCCGACAAGGAAGTGGGGCCGGCGTACGGGCTCTACGACGACGCGACGCTCGAGCGCTACGTGGCCGGTCTCGGGGCGGCCCTGGCGGCGCGCTCCGAGCGGCCGACCCTGCCCTGGTCGTTCAAGGTGGTCGACGATCCCACCGTGAACGCGTTCGCGCTTCCCGGCGGCTTCATCTACGTGACCCGCGGCCTGCTCGGCCACATCGCCTCCGAGGCGCAGCTCGTGGCCGTGATGGGCCACGAGGTCGGCCACGTCACCGCGCGCCACTCGGCGAACCAGCTCACGCGGCAGCAGTTCGCGACGATCGGACTGCTCGCGGGCTCCCTCGTCCGCCCCGACCTGGCCGACCGCTTCGGCGGCCTCGCCCAGACCAGCCTCGGGGTCATGTTCCTCAAGTTCGGCCGAGACCAGGAGCGCGAGGCCGACGACCTCGGCTTCCGCTACATGACCCGCGACGGCTACGACGGCGCCGAGATGGTCGAGGTGTTCCATACCTTCGAGCGCATGAGCGAGGGCGACGGGGCCCGGATGCCCGGCTGGCTCTCGACCCACCCGACGCCCGAGGACCGCATCGAGCGCCTCGCGAGCCGCGTCGCCGCGGAGCGCCCCGCGAAGCCGATCGTGCGCCGCGACGACTACCTGCGCCGCCTCGACGGCCTGGTGTTCGGGGCGGACCCGCGCGAGGGGTTCTTCCGCGGCGCCGAGTTCGTGCAGCCCGACCTCGCGTTCAGCCTGACGTTCCCGGCCGGCTGGCCGACCCAGAACCAGAAGCAAGCGGTCGTGGGCCAGAGCAAGAGCCAGGATGCGCTGGTCGAGCTGAGGCTCGCGGAGGGCCGCTCGGCCGACGAGGCCGCCCGCCAGTTCCTGGCCGGACAGGGCATCACGGGCCAGCCCTGGCGCGCGACGCGCATCAACGGGCTGCCCGCCGTCGAAGGAGCCTTCGACGCGACCTCGGGAGAGACGGCGCTCAAGGGGCGCGGCGCCTTCGTCGAGATGGACGGGCGTGTGTTCCGCATCCTCGGGTACGCGGCGGCGAGCCGCGCGGCCGCCTTCGCCGACGACTTCGCCGCGTTTCCGCGCAGCTTCAAGCGCCTCACCGACCGGCGCCTGCTCTCCGTGCAGCCGCAACGCCTCGCGATCGTGACGGTGCCCGACGACATGAGCGTCGAGCAGTTCGCGTCGCGCTATCCGTCCTCGGTCCCGCTGAAGACCCTCGCGGTCCTCAACCAGCTCGACGACGGCGAGCGGCTCCGGCGCGGCAGCCTCGCGAAGCGCGTCGTGGGCGAGGCGCTTCCGTAGACAAGAAAAGGGCGCAGCCCGAAGGCTGCGCCCGGGACTTCCGGAAGAGCTCGAGGCCTAGTCGTCGTCCTCGGGGGAGACGGCCCCCTCGGGCACGAACACCACCTCGACGCGGCGGTTCTTGGCGCGGGCCGCCGCCGACGTTCCGCTGTCGAGGGGCTTCGTCGCCGCGGCGCTGCGCACGCTGATGCGGGCCTCTTCGACGCCGCGCTCCTTCACGAGGTAGGTCTTGATCGCTTCCGCGCGCTTGCGTGCGATCACCTCGGGATAGCGCTCGCCCTTGTCGGCGTGGCCGATCACCACGACGCGGGCGCGCGGGTCGGACTTGAGCCGCGAGGCCACGTCGTCGAGGCAGGCCTTGTCGACGTTGTTGAGACGCGACAGGTTGCGCGGGAAGCCGGACGAGGTGCACAGCGTCGTGGACTCGGCCTTCTTCTCCGGGCAACGCACCTTCACGACGTCCTTCGCCGAGGCGGAGCCGCTACGGCCGTCGGACACCGTGACGGTCACGGTGATCTCGGTGCCGCAGGGAACGCCCGTGGTGTCGAGGGTCGTGTCGGCGCCCGTGCCGGAGAGCCGGCCGGCGGACGTCGTCCACGCGTAGGTCAGCGGGTCGCCGTCGGGATCCGAGGCGGCCGCGTGGCACGGCGTCGTCTCGCCCTCGAGTACCGAGTCCTTGGCGCAGTCGAGCGACACGGTCGGCGGCCGGTTGGCCGGCGGGGGGGGCGGCGGCGGGGGAGGCGGCGCGATCTCGCAGCACGGCGTGCCGGGGTGGTAGCCGATCTCGATGTGCTTGCCGGCCTTGCTGCCGAGTCCCGAGTCGAGGCCGCGGTCGTCGAAGTTGAGGGCGACCGACACGGCGGGGCGGATGAACCAGCCCTGCTTGAGCCAGAGCACGGGCCCGATGACGAAGTCCATGGGGTTCGTCTGGTCGAAGTCGGCGTCGCCGTAGCTGCGGCCCGTGAGCTCGGCCTGCAGCGCGAACATCCGGCACGACGGCAGGTTGATCCCGACACCCCACTTCACCGCGTTCGCGATGTCGAGGGCGTCGGGGTCGGAGTTGACCTCGTAGCCGATCGAGGCGTGGATGTCGGCCTTGCGCCCGAGGTGCTTCGACAGGATGAGGTCGGCGCCGCCCGAGAACTTGCCGGTGCCGAGGCCCTTCTCTTCGTCGGCCGTCGGAAGCTTGGCCACGGCCTTCAGCGCGAGCCCGACGCCGTCGCCGAGGTAGTCGTCGAGGATCTTGAACTTCGCGCCGATCTTGACGTCGCCGAAGCCCGTCTGCCAGTGCGGGTTCTCGGCGTCGGTGCCGGCGAACGGCACCTCGTTCGCGAAGCCCGGCTGGGTGCGCGCCGAGGTGCGGATGCGGTTCTGCAGGCCGATGTTCCCGAAGATCTCGAGGCGATCCGTGGCGCCGAACGCGAGGTTCACGCCGTGGATCGAGAGGTCGATGTCTTTCGGGTCACGGTCGTAGTTGTCGCGGAACAGGCTGACCGCGACCTTGCCCTTCTGCAGCGTGTAGGCGGAGGAAAGACGGAACAGGCCGGTATCGCCTTCGTACGACGGCGTCGCCGTGCGGACCGAGTATTCCTTGCCGTTGATGGTGGTCGTCCAGGTCTTCACGTCGCCCGGCTGGATGGGCGCGTCGTCGGCCGTGAGCGGCAGGGCCGCGGCGAGGAACCCGCCGAGAACCAGGGCCGTCGTTCGTCGCAACATGTCTATGACTCCTCCCGAAAATCGCGTAGAAGCATACCTCAATAACGTATCAGGGCGCGGTGTGGGGCGAGGGCGCATCGTGGCCGACGACCCCGATCGCGTCGGTGACCACGGACACACCGGGCGTGGCCCGGACCACCTCGAGCACGGCCTTCTTCTGCGCGGGGCTCGCCACCGTTCCGGCCAGGTTGAGGGCGCCCCGGAACGCCTTCACGTCCAGCTTGAGGTCGCGCGTGTCGCGGTTCAGGGACAGAGCCGCCTTCACCTGCAGCTCGAGCTTCTCGTCGTCGAGGCGCTCGAGGACGCTGCGGTTCGTGGCGGCGTCGGAAGGGCCGATCGTGAGACGGTTCACGACGCTCTTCACGTCGGGCACGGCCTTCGCGACGCGCTCGGCCTCGGCCCGCGACGCCTCGTCGGGCACGGCACCCGTCAAGGTCACCGTGCCTCCGTCCGTGTCGACGGAGACGTCGAGCCGCGACACCTCCTTGTTGAGGGCGAACGCCGAGCGCACGGCGGTCGTGAGGCCGGCGTCGCGCAGGTCGGTCTTGAGCTCCGACACCTGGTGCGGCATGTTCGGCAGGTGCGGGAGGCCCGGGCCGCGGCCCGTCGTGGCCTTCCAGTAGTAGAGTCCGGCAGCGCCCGCGGCCAGCAGGATGACGAGTGCCAAAAGGCGTCGGATCATGAGCGTGCACCTCCTCGATAAATCATTGTACGGTCTCGTTCCCGCGCGCTTCGTGAGCCGGCCCAACCGGTTCGTGATCGTGGCACGGATCGGCCGCGCGACGGTACGCGTCGCGTCACGCGATCCCGGCCGCCTGCGCGAGCTCCTGATCCCCGGCGTGACGCTGCTCCTGGCACCCAGCACCGATCCCCGGAGGCGGACGGCCTTTACCGCCGTGCTCGTGCGCAAGGGCCGCCGCTGGGTCTCGCTCGTGCCGGCCCTGGCGAACGCCGTGTTCGCGGCGGCGGTCGAGGCCGGCCGCGCGCCCGGGCTGCGGGGTGCCTCGATCCGGGGCCGCGAGGTGACGCGCGGCCAAAGCCGCTTCGACTTCGTGCTGCGCCACCGCGGGCGCGAGTGGCTCACGGAGGTGAAGTCGGCGAGCCTGCTCGAGGGCGGCCAGGCCCTGTTTCCCGACGCGCCCACCACCCGCGGCACGCGCCACGTGCGCGAGCTGACCGCGCACGCCCGCGCGGGCGGCCGGGCGCTCGTCGTCTTCGTGGTGCAGTGCGGCGGCGCACAGTGCCTGTCGCCCCATGCCGGCCATGATCCGGACTTCGCTCGAGCACTCGTCGACGCGCACCGGGCCGGCGTCCGGGTCCTCGCCTACGCCTGCCGGGTGTCGCCGCGTGGAATCGCGATCACCCGCCGCATCCCGGTCGTTTTCCGCTAGGCTCTCGGGGACATGGCAGACGCCTTCGACCTCATCGTCATCGGTTCCGGCCCGGGCGGGGAGAAGGGCGCGGCCCAGGCCGCCTATTTCGGCAAGCGGGTGGCCCTGGTGGAGAAGGCCACGAACCTGGGGGGGGCCGGGCTCAACACCGGCACCGTTCCCAGCAAGACGCTGCGCGAGACGGCGCTGTACTTCTCCGGCCTGCGTCAACGCGGCCTCTACGGCATCGACTACAGCATCAAGACCGACATCACGGTGCCCGACTTCATGCACCGCGAGCAGGAAGTGGTGCGGGCGCTGCGCAAGGTCGTGGCCGAGAACATCGAGCGCCACCAGATCGAGCTGGTGCGGGGCACCGCGGCGTTCGCGGACCCGAACACCGTGGTGGTGACGCGGCCCGGGGCCCCCGAGCGCCGGCTCATCGCGCCGTTCGTGCTGATCGCCACGGGCTCGTGGCCCAACTGGCCGGAGCGCACGCCCTACGACAAGCGCCTCTACGACAGCGACTCGATCCTGCAGATGGACCGCATCCCGAAGTCGCTGGCCGTGATCGGCGCCGGCGTCATCGGCTGCGAGTACGCCACGATGTTCCGCGCCATGGGCATCGACGTCACGCTGATCGGCGGACAGGGCCGACTGCTGCCGTTCCTCGACGAGGAGATCGGCGACCGCTGGCGGCTGCAGATCGAGCTCCTGGGCCTGCGCACGATCGTGGGCCAGGCCGTCGAGGAGATCCGGCTCGACAAGCCGAACGTCATCCTGCGCCTCAAGAACGGCGAGGAGGTCGACGCCGAGCGCGTGCTGTACGCGACCGGCCGCATGGGCGCGACCCAGGGCCTCGGCCTCGACAAGCTCGGCCTCGAGGCCGGCCCCCGCGGCCATCTCAAGGTGAACGACCACTACCAGACCGCGCTGTCCCACGTGTACGCCGTGGGCGACGTGGTGGGCTTCCCGGCCCTCGCCTCCACGTCGATGGAGCAGGCGCGAGTGGCCGTGTGCCACGCCTTCGACCTCAAGTACAAGTCGCGCGTGTCGTCGCTCCTGCCGATGGCGGTGTACACGATCCCGGAGATCGCCGCGGTGGGCGAGACCGAGGAGACCTGCAAGGCGAAGGGCATCGACTACGAGGTCGGGCGCGCGTCGTACGAGCGCAACAGCCGCGGCCAGATCATCGGGGACTTCTCGGGCCTCGTGAAGCTCGTCTTCGCGGCGAAGGACAAGCGCCTGCTGGGCGTCCACATCCTCGGCGAGATGGCCTCCGAGCTGATCCACGTGGGCCAGACCTTCCTGCACTTCGAAGGCAGCCTCGACGACCTCGTGGACTCGATCTTCAACTACCCGACGCTGGGCGAGGCGTACAAGTACGCGGCCTACGACGGCCTCGGAAACCTGAGGAAACGCGCATGAAGCCCTGGGCCTGCCTGACGCTCCTCGCCCTGGGAGCCTGCGGCGGCGGCGGCCCGTCGTCGCCCGGACCCGTGCCGACGCCCGCGCCGGTGGCGCTGCTCGTGGTTTCGGCGGAGACGGGTCAGCCCGTGAGCGGTGTCGCGGTGTCTTCGAGCGGCGGCGCGCCCGTGACGACGAACGGCGCCGGCAACGCGACGCTCTCCCTCAACACCGGCAGCGACCTGCGCCTCGAGGCCCCCGGCTTCTTCGTGCGCAACACGCTCTACCGCGGCGACCCGCGCCTCACGCTGTGGCCCGAGCGCGCCGACGCCGGCGCGGCCTTCGTCCAGGAGCTCGTCTTCAACCAGCTCATCGCCGACGGCGCCGTGACGCGGCCGATCACGGGCGTGACGTTCGTGCCCATGGGCGGCCTGCGCGAGGACGCCGCCATCCGCCAGGTCCACGAGCGCGCGGCGGCCACGCTCAACGCCGTCGTGGGCGACGTGATCGGCTACGGCGTCGCGCTCACGGCGCCCCCCGGCAGCCTCGCGATCGAGGTCAAGGTCGACGCCAACGACCCGTTCCTCGGGCAGAACACCGGCCTCCAGGCCGTGACCCGCATCGTCCAGCAGCGCAACCGCATCATGAGCGGCAGCATCACGTTCCGCCGGATCTCCGACGCCGGGCTGTTGCAGCTCGTGAGCCACGAGATGGGCCACGCGTTCGGCCTCGGCCATCCGTCCCAGGCCGGGCTCATGTCGCCGAGCACGATCGGCAACTTCACGGACTTCACCGCCGCCGAGAAGCTCGAGATGCGCGTGATGCTGCAGCGCCTGCCGGGCACGCGCCCGCCCGACGACGACCGCGCGGCCGCGGTCTCGAGCGCCGGGTCGCGCACGATGGTCGTGGGCTGCGGCAGCGAGGCCGCTCCCTGATCTGCCCCGCCTGCCAGGGCGACAACCGGGAGGAAGCGCAGTACTGCTTCGCGTGCGGGGCGCCCCTCACGCGCCTGCTGGTGCGCGGCCAGATGATCGCGGGCCGCTTCCGCATCAACGCGCCGCTCGCCCAGGGCGGCATGGGCACGGTCTTCGAGGCCGAGGACCGCATCACGAACGAGCGCGTCGCCTTGAAGGTGCTCTCGCCGGCCTGGTCGCAGCAGGAAGGCGTCGCGAGCCGCTTCGCCGACGAGATGGAGCTCGCGGCGAAGGTGCGCCACCGCAACGTGTGCCGGGTCGTGGACTGCGGCAAGGACGGCCCATACCACTACATCGCGACCGAGTTCATCGACGGCACCGACCTGAAGCGGCTGCTCCACGCGAGCGGCCCGCTGCCGGTGACGAAGGGCTTCGACGCGGCGATCCAGGTCGCTCGCGGCCTGCAGGCCGTCCACGACGCCGGCATCATCCACCGCGACGTGAAGAGCCCGAACATCATGGTCGACCGCTCGGGCCGCTACCGGCTCATGGACTTCGACATCGCGAAGCGCGCGAACGCCGACACGGGTCCTGACGAGAAGGGCACGGTGCTCGGCACGCCCGAGTACATGAGCCCCGAGCAGGTGCGCGGCGAGCAGCTCGACTACCGCACGGACATCTATTCGCTGGGCGTCGTGTGCTACGAGCTGTTCACCGGCGTCACGCCGTTCCGGGGCGAGACGCCGCAGGCCACGATCCTGATGCAGCTCCAGGACACGCCGATGCTCGACGAAGGCCTCGCGGCCGAGAGGCTGCCCTCGACGGTGGTGCCGGTGCTGCGCAAGGCGCTGCAGAAGGAGCGCTCGCGCCGCTACTCGCGCGCGCGAGGTCTGGTGGAAGCGTTGCGGCTGGCCCGCGCGACGGCCGTGATCGCGGGCGAGTGACGGCCTAGGCCCTAGGGCATCACCTTGCGGTGCCGGGCCTGCTCTTCCTCGTAGTACTTGCGGTAGAGCACTTCCCACTCGTCGGAGCCTTCGACGATCGAGCGCTTCTGGGTCTCGATCTTGCGCCGCACCAGGCCGTCGATCAGCTCGTCGGCCTTCATCTCGCTCTCGATCATGTGGAGGATCTGCTGGCGGATGACCTGGGGGTCCTCGTAGTACTCGACGGCGTCGTCGTTGTCGAGGTAGTTGAGCACCGCGTGGGAGATCGCGAGGATCTTCTCCCTGCTGAGCTTCACAGGATGATCCCTTTCTCCTTGGCGAGGCGCTTCTTGACCATCTTGAACATCTCCGAGTAGGTGATGTTCAGGCGCTGCATCTCGTCGGCGTGGCTCATGAGGAACTCGCGGGCCTCCTCGTTGAGCTTGTCCTCGATCAGCAGCTCCTCGGTCATCACGTGGGCGATGCCCTCGATGATGCGCGCTTCGTTGTCGACCTCGAGCTTGCCCTCGGCTACCAGGGTCTTCACGATCTTGCGGGAGAAGTACTGGACTTCGTCTGCGGTCAGTCGCATGAGGGTCGCGAGTATACCGTGTTATTCTCGCGCCCACATGCTCCACGTCGTGGCTCATGCCGCGGTGCACGAAGCGCTCGCCCAGCTTCGCGATCGCACGACGCCTAGCACGACGTTCCGCCGCCTCGCGCGCCGCGTCGGCCTGATCCTCGCGACCGACGCCACCCGCGACCTGCCCCTCGAGGACGGCTTCGTCGAGACGCCCCTCGAGCGCGCACCCGTGAAGCGCGTCGCGACCCGCGTCGTCGCCGTGCCGATCCTGCGCGCGGGCCTCGGCATGCTCGAGTCGTTCCTGGAGATCGTGCCCGAGGCCCAGGTCGGCTACTGCGGCCTCGAGCGCAACGAGCAGACCGCGGTCGCGCGCCGCTACTACGAGAAGCTACCGAAGGACCTCGAGCACGCGACGGTCTTCGTCCTCGACCCCATGCTCGCGACCGGCGGCTCGGCCGCGATGGCGATCGAGGGCCTCAAGGGACTCGGCGCGCGCTCGGTGCGCCTGCTGTCGATCGTCGCGGCGCCCGAAGGCGTCGCCGCCCTCGAGAAGGCGGCCCCCGACACCATCATCTGGGCCGCGGCCCTCGACCGCGAGCTGAACGACCGCAAGTACATCCTGCCGGGCCTCGGGGACTTCGGCGACCGCCTCTACGGCACGTAGGTCGTTCGAGGCCCAGTAGCCGCGCTTGATCTGGACGACCCTCGTCCACTAGCATCACGCCCTTGTGGATTCCTTTTCTACATTGATGACGCGATCGCGGCTCGTGCTCGCGCTTGCCCCTGTCCTGATGGCCGGGAGCGCTCTCGCGCAGTCGGGAATGGGCGTTCCAACGCCTGTCCTCGACCTGACGACGACTCCTTCGGACGAGGTGCTCGTTCTGTCGGGAACGTCGCTGGCGCTCAAGAAACTGGCGCCCGCCGCGTCCTACGCCCTGACGATCCGATGGACCACAGGGCTCTGGTACGACGCGCCCGAAGAGCACCAGGACTATCGCGCCGGAGAACTGAGCCCGGTCGTCACGGCCGTGCTGCAACGGCCTCAGCCGGCCGGATGCGATGCCGTAGCGCAACGGGCGCGCGAGGTACTCGCCACCACGGAGGAGACGAACCTCGGGCCACGCCTCGACGCGCTGGGAGCCGCCATCAAGGCCTCAGGGTGTCGCGATCCGGGCCAGCTCCACGCGATGCTGACGCAGGGCGGCTATGCGGCGGGCTCGCGCTCCGTCTCGGCGGGCTCGGCCGCGGAGTACGTGGTCGCCCGAGTCGATGCGAACCGGACGGTCGAGCGGCGCTGGCGCGTGGTCGTCGTCAACCCGGTGGCCGCGGCGGCGTCGCCCGAGGCGCGGGAAGATCTGTGGATCGCCGGCACCATCGCGAGCGACATCGCGGACATGGCCACGTTCGCCGCGAGCTCACGCACGGGGCAGGCGTCGCTGGGCAAGCCCGTGGTCTCGATCGCCTCCGACTCGGAGTCGGGAATGACGGTCGCGCGCGTGGCCGGAGTCGTCCCGAGCGAAGTCTTCGTGCAGACGCTCGACTCCATCTGGTCGCCCGAAGCCTGGGCGGCCTACGCTCGCGCCGTGCTCGCGCAGCTCGGCCTTCGTGGCACGCCGGCGGAGCGGCCCGCGCTTTACGCGCGCCTGCTCGAGCCGCGGACTCAGAAGCTCGACGCCGAGAACCGGGTCTTGAGCGCGGCCTTCACGAAGGAGATGCTGAACCCCGCGCTCCACGAGCAGGCGGCCATGCTCCTGGCGGCGTTCGCCATGCGCGAGAGCGCTGGCGCCTTCTCCGACACGCGGCCCACGCTCTCACGGATGGCCGCGCACCTCGCGATGGCGCGTGCGCTTCGAGCCGGTCGACCCGAGTCGGAGGACGGCCGGTTCGCGCGCGTCGCCCTCATGGTCCTCTCAGGTCGCACGCGCGACGCCGTCGCCGAGCTGGATCGTTGGTCGCAGCAGACACCCCTCCAGAGCCTGCGTCGTCCTTGGGACCGCGCGCTGCGGATGCGGGCCACGGGCGACTGGCGAATCCTCACGAAGGGCGACGGCGCGACGCTGCTGGAGCGCTTCGAGCTGCAGCGCACGCTCAAGGGCTCGGCGCCGGGCCGCGCCATCGACTTCGTGCCGGCCGAGGCCGACGCCGACCTTCCGGACTGGGGCCGCATCGCCCTGGAGGTGAGCCTCTCCGTCCAGGTCGGAAACATCTACGCGCGTGAGCAGCTTCCTCTCGAGCTCACCGAGGCGGCTCTCGTGGCCATCGGCTGGGGAGTGGCGCCGAAGGATGGCGACGCGTTGATGAGCTTCCTCAATCGCCGGCCCGGCGGGCTGGTGAGCCAAGATCCGGCGGGGCCCCGTCCCTGGGTTCTCGATGCCGGCGCCTGGGGGGCCTTCGCGCAACGCCATATCCTCGCCGCCGGCGCGGCGCTGCGGACCTACACGTGGCGAATCGATGATGAGAACCGCGACAAGAAGAAGGCGGCTCTGAGCAAGGCGCTGGCTCGACTCGATTCGCTGCCGTTGCTGATGGCCGAATGGATCGACAAGGGCCAGAACGTCTCGGCCGCCGAAGACTGTGTGCGCGCGGCGGTCGTCATCAAGGGAAGGCCCGAGAGCGTGCCGCGGCAGGCCTGGTTCTATGCGCGCAAGGATTGCAACGGAGGGCCGATCCCGAGCTCCAAGGGCTGGTTCCTTGGAGGTCCACCCCCGGGCACGGCCTACGACGCGGATGCCCACGCCATCCTCCCGAGTCCCACCCGAAACGTCGACGCCGCCCGGATGAGACGGCTCCTGGCCATCAATCCCTACTCACCCCGCATCATCCAGGCCTACGTGGACCTGAGCACGAGCGCAGGCGAGCGGGTCGACTACGCGATCGCGGCCGCCCCCATCCTCGACTATTCGATCGTCGCGCGTTGGGCGTACGCGAAGCTCGCCGTCAACACTCCGGCCGAGTACCGCAAGCGCATGGAGTACCTCGCCGCCCTCCATCCCGACGCGTTCCTCGACCTCGGCGACTCTCTCGCCGGACAGGGCCTTACAGAGGACGCCGCCGACGCGTACCAACGCGGCTTCGACAAGGCCACCGACCGGGTCTCCGCCGCACGAGTCAGCCCCTGGCTCGTCGGCTACTACCTCGACCGCGGCGACGTCCCCAAGGCGACGCGCGTGGCTGCGGTCGGCGCCGACGTCTATTCCGGTGATGGCCTGCGGGCGCAGGCCCAGCTCCTGGAACGCCTGGGCAAGCCTGCGGAAGCCGAGACCTGGTACAAGAAGATCCAGGAACGCTACCGACAGGACGATGACCTTCATCGCTTCTACATGCGGCAGGCCGTCGCGGAACCAACCGGCCCGTATGCCGCTCTCGGCAACGCGGAGATCGACAAGGCGTTCCCTAACGGCCTGGCAAAGATCGAAGCCACGGCGCTTCCGCGGCCCCCGACGGACCAGGAATCCTTCACGCTCTGGGCCGAGCCCTTCAAGGCGATCGGCCTCCGGGACAGCGACCGGATCATGACTCTCGATGGTTACCGCGTGCGAACGCCGACGGAGTTCATGTACGCCGAGATGTTCTCCGACGCGCAGAAGATGACGTTGGTCGTCTGGCGCGGCGATCGCTACGTGACGCTGTCGGGCGCGCGTAAGCGCCAGCGGTGGCGCTCGATCGGGACCGCGCAAGCGCGCTGACGCGCGAGGCGAGCATGGCCCAGGCGCTGACGGTGATCGTGGTGCGCGCCATGACGCGGGAGAGCTTGACCACGTGCGTCGTGGTGCTCCTGCTCACGCTCGCCCCGCCCTCCGGCGCTGGCGAGGAGAAGCGCCGTACCTCGTTCACCGATGCGGACCTGGAAAGCTACGCGAGCCGGCGCCAGAAAGAGGCGCGGCCGGCGCCCGAGCCAAGTCCGCCATCCGAGCCGATGTCTCCTGCACCGCGCCCCGTCGCCGCTCCGGAGGTGTTTCAGCCACCCCACGTGGTTCTCGACGATCTGCTGGGCACCTTGTTGCCGGCCGACAAGCAGCGGGCCGAGAGCATCGGCGACGGCATCCTGAACTTCTACGGAGGCTCACTGCAGGGGCCGATTCACATCGCGACTCGCAACTTCATGGACGAAGCGGCGTTTCGAACGCTGGTGCAGCAGGTGTACGGGAGCCCCGTCAACGTCATCGGCTTCTACTACACGAGCGAGGACGAGATCGTCGTCGGGCCGAGCTCGGAGCGCTTCAAGACCCTGGTCCACGAGATGAACCACTTCCTCGTCGAGAAGATCGTCCCCAACCCTCCCACCTGGCTCAACGAGGGTCTGTCGGAGTTCTTCGAGGAGGCTTCTCTCGATCCGGAAGGCCTGAAGATCAGGCTTCCCGCGTGGCGACAGCGGTCCTTGCAACGGTGGAAGAACGGCGGCCAGCAGCCCAACCTTTCGGGGATCCTCCAGATGACCCCGCAGGACGTCCTTGCGCATGGCGAGGTCGGCAGCTATCTGCTTCGCGCGCTGGCCTGGAGCATCGTCGACTTCCTGACCTCGACGGAGAGCGGACGAGCGCTGTTCCAGAAGTACCTGACGGAGCTGAACGCCCGCCGGACCGGCAGCGATCCCTACACCGCGATGGTGATGGCCTACAGCGGTTCGATCCGGCAATTCGAGGCAGAGTGGCTGAAACACGTCGACCGACGCCTCGGAGGCACGTAGGCGGCCGGTAGAACCTGAAACGCGAAGCCAACTTGCGACGCTGACGGACGCGCGGACTTCTTGACGCGCGTCCAACGCGCGAGATATTCTTCGGCGGTTTTTCGCTGCCGAACGCGCGAACTACTACTACTCAATGTCACAGATCTTTCATCACAGCACCAACACCCTTTCGCGCTTCAGCATCTTCGGCGGCGCGTTCCTCGCGGCCGGAGGCCTGTGGCTGATGCTGGAGATCACGCGCTCGCCTTACGTGACGAACGCGGGTGTCGCGAAGGAGCAGCCGGTGCCGTTCAGCCACGCGCACCACGTGGCGGACGTGGGGATCGACTGCCGCTACTGCCACACGTCGGTCGAGAAGTCGGCCACGGCGGGCATCCCGCCGACCCGGACGTGCATGAACTGCCACACGCAGATCTGGGCCCAGAGCCCGATGCTCGAGCCGGTGCGCGAGAGCCTTCGCACCGACAAGTCGATCGAGTGGGTGAAGGTCAACGACCTGCCCGACTTCGTCTATTTCAACCACAGCGCGCACGTCAATAAGGGTGTGGGCTGCACGACGTGCCACGGGCGCGTCGACAAGATGCCGCTCATGTGGCAGGAGAAGTCGCTCCAGATGGAGTGGTGCCTCGACTGCCACCGTGCGCCGGAGAAGTACGTGCGGCCCAAGGGCGAAGTCTTCAACGTCGCCTGGGAGGCCCCGAAGAACCAGTTGGAGGAGGGCAGAAAGCTCGTGAAGGAGTACAAGATCCGCACGCGCACGAGCTGCTCCACCTGCCACCGATGAGCATCCCTCTTCCGATGGCCGGAGCGCGCACCGTCGACCTCAAGGGCGTGCGCCGCCGTCTCGATGGCACCCAGGGCCGCGACTACTGGAAGAGCCTCGAGGAGCTGTCCGAGACGCCGGAGTTCCTGGAGTTCCTGCACCGCGAGTTCCCCGAGCAGGCCGACGACTTCAGCGATCCGGCCGGGCGCCGCGAGTTCATGCGGGTGATGGGCGCGTCCCTCGCCCTCGCCGGCCTCACGGCCTGCACCAAGCAGCCCGAGGAGCGCATCGTCCCTTACGTGAAGCAGCCCGAGGAAGTGATCCCGGGCAAGGCGCTGTTCTTCGCGACGGCCGTGCTGGACGGCGGCTACGCGAAGGGCGTGCTGGTCGAGAGCCATCTCGGCCGCCCCACCAAGATCGAGGGCAACCCCGAGCACCCGATGAGCCTGGGCTCGACCGACGCCCAGGGCCAGGCCGCCGTCCTCGGCCTCTACGATCCCGACCGCTCGCAGACCGTGCGCTCGTACGGCGAGATCCACTCGTGGCAGGAGTTCCTCGCCGCGGTGAAGCCCGTCCTCGAGAAGCAGAAGGCCGTGGGCGGCGCCGGGCTGCGCATCCTTACTGAGACGGTGACGTCGCCGACCCTGGCGCGGCAGCTCCTCGACCTGCTGATCGAGTTCCCGCGGGCGAAGTGGCACCAGTACGAGCCCGGCAGCGCGGACAACGCGCGCAACGGCGCGGTGCTGGCCTTCGGCGAGAACGTCGAAACCCGTCATCACTTCGAGAAGGCCGACGTGATCCTGGCTTTCGACTCCGACTTCATCGGCGGCGGGCCCGGCAACGTCCGCCAGATCCGCGACTTCTCCTCGCGCCGCAAGATCCGTGGCGAGCACGCGAACCTGAACCGCCTGTACGCGATCGAGAGCAGCCCGAACCTGGTGGGCTCGAACGCCGACCACCGCCTGCCCGTGAAGCCGTCCGAGGTCGACGGCCTCGTGCGGGCCGTGGCCGCGGCGCTCGGCATCGCGGTCGAGGGAGCCAGCACGGCCCACGCCGCGTGGATCGGGCCGATGGTCAAGGATCTGCAGGCCCACGCCGGCACGAGCCTGGTCCTGGCGGGGGAGTCGCTGGCCCCGGCCAGCCACGCGCTCGTCCACGCGATCAACGAGAAGCTCGGCAACGTCGGCAAGACCGTGACGTACTCGGCGCCGGTCCTCGCCGGGGCCGTCGACCAGCGCGCGTCGCTCAAGCTGCTCGTCGAGGATCTGTTCGCGAACAAGGTCGAGCTCCTCGTCGTGCTCGGCGGCAACCCCGCCTACACGGCGCCCGCCGACCTCCCGTTCCGCGACGCGATGATGAAGGCCGGCCTGCGCGTGCGCCTGGGCCTGTACGACGACGAGACCTCCGACCGCTCCCACTGGCAGATTCCCGAGGCCCACTCCCTCGAGGCCTGGAGCGACGCCCGCGCCCTCGACGGCACCGCGTCGATCCTGCAGCCGCTGATCGCGCCGCTCTACGGCGGCAAGTCGGCCCACGAGGTGGTCTCGGCCCTGCTGGGCCGCGAGCGCACCGGCTACGACATCGTGCGCGAGTACTGGCAGTCGCAGCTCGGCGCCGTCGACTTCGAGCGCACCTGGCGCCGCGCGCTCCACGACGGGCTGTTCGCCGGCACCGCGTATCCCGAGAAGGCCGTCGCGGTCACCCTCGGCGACTGGACGCGGGCCGTGCCGAAGGCTCCCGCAGCCGGCCTCGAAGTCAGCTTCCGTCTCGACCCGTCCGTCGGCGACGGCCGCTTCGCGAATCTCGGATGGCTGCAGGAGCTGTCGAAGCCCCTCACCAAGCTGACCTGGGACAACGCCGTGCTCATGAGCCTCGCGACGGCCCAGAGTCTCGGCGTCGGCACGACATCGAACTTCGACGGCCAGGTGGAGAGCGGCGGCAAGCCGACACCCCAGGGGACGATCACCGACGTCGTCGAGATCAAGCTCGGCGACCGCTCCGTCAAGGGGCCGGCCTGGGTGCTCCCCGGGCATCCCGACGGCGCCGTTACGATCCACCTGGGCTACGGCCGCACCCACGCGGGCCGCGTCGGCAGCGACGTGGGTTTCAACGCGAGCGTCGTGCGGGTCCAGGACGGCTTCTGGTGGCGCGGCGGAGCGACGATCCAGAAGACCGGGGAGCGCCGCACGCTCGCCTGCACCCAGGACCATTGGAGCATGGAGGGCCGCAACCTGGTCCGCGCCGCGAGCCTCGAGGAGTACGAGAAGAATCCCGAGTTCGTGAAGGAGATGGGCGAGGAGCCGGCCAAGGACATGACGCTCTACCCCCCGCATCCTTATGAAGGACACGCGTGGGGCCTGTCCGTCGACCTCAACTCCTGCGTCGGCTGCAACGCCTGCGTCACGGCCTGCCAGTCGGAGAACAACATCCCGGTCGTGGGCCGCGACCAGGTGGGCCGCGGCCGCGAGATGCAGTGGATCCGCATCGACCGCTACTACGCGGGCGACCCCGCGAAGCCCGAGAGCCTCGAGACGCAGCACCAGCCCGTGATGTGCATGCACTGCGAGAACGCGCCGTGCGAGGTCGTGTGCCCGGTCGCGGCCACCGTCCACAGCGACGAAGGCCTGAACGACATGGTCTACAACCGCTGCGTCGGCACGCGCTACTGCTCCAACAACTGCCCGTACAAGGTGCGCCGCTTCAACTTCTACCTGTACCAGGACTGGGACACGAAGACGCTGAAGATGCAGCGCAACCCGGACGTCTCGATCCGCAGCCGCGGCGTCATGGAGAAGTGCACGTACTGCGTGCAGCGCATCAACGAGAAGCGCATCGACGCGAACAACGCCGGCCGGCCCATCAAGGACGGCGAGATCCAGACGGCCTGCCAGCAGGCCTGCCCGGCCGAGGCGATCGTCTTCGGGGACCAGAACGACAAGGACAGCCGCGTCGCGCAGCTCAAGGCCGAGCCGCGCAACTACGGCCTGCTCGCCGAGCTCAACACCCGGCCGCGCACGAGCTACCTGGCCGCGGTGCGCAACCCGAACCCCGAGATGCCGCAGCATGGCTAGCCCCGCGCCGCAGCACCATCACCACAAGCGGCCCGACGAGCGCACCCACCAGGCCGAGGCCGACCGCCTCATCGCCCCGGGCCACGACTTCGGCACCGTCACCGACACGATCAGCAAGATCGTGCTGCAGCGCCAGACCCCGAAGGGCTGGTGGCTGGGCTTCGCCTTCGGCTTCTGCCTGCTGCAGCTCATGCTGTACGCGATCGGCAACCTGCTGTTCGTCGGCATCGGCACGTGGGGCGTCACGATCCCGGTGGGCTGGGGCTTCGACATCATCAACTTCGTCTGGTGGATCGGCATCGGCCACGCCGGCACCCTGATCTCGGCGATCCTGCTGCTGCTCCGGCAGGAATGGCGCACCTCGATCAATCGCTTCGCCGAGGCCATGACGCTGTTCGCCGTGGCCTGCGCCGGCTTCTACCCGATCTTCCACACCGGCCGTCCCTGGATCGCGTTCTACTGGCTGCTGCCGTACCCGAACACGATGGGCCTGTGGCCCAACTTCCGCTCGCCGCTGATCTGGGACGTGTTCGCCGTGACGACGTACGCCACGGTGTCGGCGCTGTTCTGGTTCGTGGGCCTCATCCCCGACCTCGCGACGCTGCGCGACCGAGCCAAGAGCAAGCCCTGGAAGATCGTCTACGGCATGGCGGCGCTCGGCTGGCGCGGCTCGGCGCGGCACTGGCACAACTACGAGACCGCGTACCTGCTCCTCGCGGGCCTCGCGACGCCCCTCGTCGTCTCGGTGCACACGGTCGTGAGCTTCGACTTCGCGACGGGCATCGTGCCGGGCTGGCACGCGACGATCTTCCCGCCGTACTTCGTCGCGGGGGCGATCTACGCCGGCTTCGCGATGGTGCTGACGCTCTCGATCCCGCTGCGCAAGTTCTACGGCCTCGAGGACTTCATCACGATGAAGCACCTCGAGAACATGGCCAAGGTCATGATGGCGACCGGCCTCATCGTGGGCTACGGCTACATGATGGAGGCGTTCTTCGCCTGGTACAGCTCGAACACCTACGAAGAGTTCATGATCAAGAACCGGATGTTCGGGCCCTACGCGCTCAGCTACTGGGCCCTCATCCTGTGCAACGTCGTCGCGCCGAACCTGCTCTGGATCAAGAACCTGCGCACGAACGTCACGGTGCTGTTCCTGATGTCGTTCGTGGTCAGCGTGGGCATGTGGCTCGAGCGCTTCGTGATCATCGTGACGAGCCTCTCGCGCGACTACCTGCCGTCGTCCTGGGGCCTGTACGCCGGGACCCACGTCGACTGGGCGGCCTTCATCGGCACGATCGGCCTCTTCATCACGCTGCTCTTCCTGTTCGTGCGCTTCCTGCCGGCGATCTCCATCTTCGAGATGCGCACGCTCGTCCCCGCGGCCGAGATGCCCGAGGAGGAGGAGAAGTGAGGGCGCCGATCTACGGCCTGCTGGCCGAGTTCCACTCGCCCCACGAGGTGGTCGAGGCCGCCAAGAAGGTCCACGAGGCCGGCTACCGCAAGGTGGACGGCTACTCGCCGTACCCGATCGAAGAGCTGTCCGAGGCCCTCGAGTTCCACCACTCGCCGCTGCCGAAGCTGGTGCTCGCGGGCGGCATCACGGGCTGCCTCTCGGGCATGGGCCTCGAGTACTGGGCCTCGGTCATCGAGTACCCCATGAACATCGGCGGCCGCCCGTTCTTCTCGTGGCCGGCGTTCCTGATCCCGGCCTACGAGTGCACGATCCTGTTCGCGGCGGCCACGGCCGTGTTCGGCATGCTGGCGCTCAACTCCCTGCCCGAGCCGTACCACCCGGTCTTCAACGCGCCCAACTTCGCCCTCGCCTCGCGCGACAAGTTCTTCATCGCGATCGAGGCCACCGACCCGAAGTTCGACCGCGAGGCGACGAAAGCGTTCCTCGCGAGCCTCGGCGCCGAGGTCGTGGAGCTCGAGCACTGATGCGGCGCCTCGGCCTTCTCTGCGTCCTCGTCGTGCTCGGCGCGGCGTGCCGCCAGGACATGCACGACCAGCCCCGCTACAAGGCCCTCGCGAAGAGCGACTTCTATCCCGACGACCGCTCGGCGCGGCCCCTCGTGGCGGGCACGGTGGCGCGCGGCTGGCTGCGCGACGACGACGCCCTCTACAAGGGCCGCAACGGCCAGGAGCTCGTCACCACGTTCCCGTTCCCGATCACGTCCGAGGTGATGGCCCGCGGCCAGCAGCGCTTCCAGATCTACTGCACGCCGTGCCACGGCCGGCTCGGCAACGGCGAGGGCATGGTCGTGCAGCGCGGCTTCAAGAAGCCGACGTCGTTCCACATCGACCGGCTGCGCGACGCGCCCCCGGGCTACTTCTTCGACGTGATGACGAACGGCTTCGGCGCCATGTCCGACTACGCGTCGCAGGTGCCGGTCGAGGACCGCTGGGCGATCGTCGCGTACGTGAAGGCGCTCCAGCTCAGCCAGCACGCGAGCGTCGACGACGTGCCGGAGACGAAGCGCGCCTCCCTGGACGCTCACGAGAGCCCCTCCGAACAGGACCACGAATGAGCGCCGCCGTGACGGTTCCGCCCCAGGTCGCGCGCCTCCAGAGGAACGCCCTCGCCGCCGCCGGCGTCGGCATCGTCGGCTGCGCGATCCTCGGCTTCGCGAACCCGGCGCAGTTCTTCCGGTCGTACCTGTTCGCGTTCCTCTTCTGGTCGAACGTCGCGATCGGCTGCCTGTCGATCACGATGATCCACCACCTCTCGGGCGGCCTGTGGGGCCTCGTGATCCGCCGCGTGATGGAAGCCGGCACGCGCACCCTGAAGGCGCTGCCGCTGCTCTTCCTGCCCGTCGTCTTCGGCCTGCACCAGCTCTTCGTCTGGACCCACGCCGAGACCGTCGCGGCGGACCCGATGCTGCGCCACAAGGCGACCTACCTCAACACGCCGTTCTTCCTGGTCCGCGCGGCGTTCTACTTCCTGACCTGGGCGCTGCTCGCACACTTCCTCAACAAGGGGTCCCTCGCCCTCGACGCCGGCCCGAACCTGAAGACCGAGCGGCGTCTGCGCGGCATCGCCGGCGGCGGCCTCGTGCTCATGGGCCTCACGATCACGTTCGCCTCGGTGGACTGGGCGATGTCCCTCGACCCGCACTGGTTCTCGACCATCTACGGCGTCATGTTCATGATCGGCCAGGCGCTCTCGGCCCTCACCTTCGCGATCCTGCTGATGGCGGCGCTGCGCCGCGAGAAGCCCTTCGCCGGGGTGGTCGAGCCCTCGCACATCCACGACCTGGGCAAGCTCATGCTGGCCTTCACGATGCTGTGGGCCTACATGCACCTGTCGCAGTTCGTGATCACGTGGTCGGGGAACCTGCCCGAGGAGATCCCCTGGTACATCCGGCGCTCGAACAACGGCTGGCAGTACGTGGCGATCCTGGTGGCGCTCTTCCACTTCGTGCTGCCGTTCCTGATGCTGCTCTCCCGCGACCTCAAGCGGAACGTGGGGAGCCTCGCGGTGATCGCCGGCCTCGTCTTCGCGTTCCGGGCCCTCGACCTGTTCTGGATGATCGCGCCCGACCTCGTCGACCACGGCCACGTGGTGGGCCTCAAGGTCCACCTGCTCGACGTCGCGGCGCTGCTCGCCGTGGGCGGGGCGTGGCTGGCCCTCTTCGCCCGCGAGCTCAAGGACCGTCCGCTGCTGCCGATCGGCGATCCCGAGATCCACGAGCTGATCCTCGAGGCCGAGGCCGAGCAGGCCCGCGCATGAGCGACGTGCACGCCCACGGCCCCGAGAACCCGGAGATCCGCTTCGAGACGCGGGACGTCCGCGCCCGGGCGATCCTGAAGTTCGCCGTCTACCTGTTCTTCTCGACGATCGCGGTGCTCTTCCTGATGTACCGCCTGTACGTCGGCTTCGCGCGCTTCGAGGCGAGCCGCCAACCCCCGCCGCCGATCATGCAGACGGCGCCCAACCGTCAGCCGCCGCTGCCGCGGCTGCAGGAGCGCCCGCCCCTCGACCTCGAGGCGATGCACAAGGGCGAGGACAAGGCCCTCGCGAGCTACGGCTGGGTCGATCCCCAGGCCGGCATCGTGCGCATCCCGATCGACGAGGCCATGCGCCTCGTCGTCGAGCGCGGCCTGCCCGTGCGCGGCGCCGAGCCGGTCGTGGCGCCGACGCCCGCGCCCAAGGCGGGAGGGAAGCACAAGTGAGCGCCCTTCTGCTCGCAGCCGCGCTCCTGGCCGGCCCCGCGGTCACGGGCGGCATCGAGGACACGCGACCGCCGATCCTGCGCGAGATCGGCTTCGACCAGCGCCTCGGCCAGGCGCTGCCCAGGGACCTGCGCTTCCGCGACGACGCCGGCCGCGACGTGAGCCTCGCCGACTACCTGGGCAAGAAGCCGCTCGTGCTGTCCCTCAACTACTACGGCTGCCCGATGCTGTGCACGGTCACCCTCAACGGCCTGGCCGGCGCGATGAAGGCGATCTCGATGGACGCGGGCCGCGAGTACGAGGTGCTCACGGTCAGCTTCGACGCGACGGAGACGCCCGTCCTCGCCGCCGAGAAGAAGAAGCAGTACGTCGAGCGCTACGGCCGCGCCACCGGGGCCGCCGGCTGGCACTTCCTCACGGGCGACAAGGCCTCGATCGACGCGCTCACGAAGGCGGTCGGCTTCCGCTACGCCTGGGACGAGGAGACGAAGCAGTGGGCGCACCCCGCCGGCATCGTCATCGTCACCCCCGACGGGCGCATCGCCCGCTACCTGTACGGGATCGAATACGCGCCCCGCGACCTGCGCCTCGCGCTCGTCGAGGCGGCCGACGGCAAGATCGGCACGGTGGTCGACCAGGCCATCCTGCTCTGCTACGAGTACGACCCCACGACCGGCCGCTACGGCGCCGCGATCATGCGTGTGGTGCGACTGGGAGGGGTCCTGACGGTGCTGGCCCTCGTGAGCTTCGTCGTGACCATGCTGCGCCGCGAGCGCGCGGCCGCCGCGGCCCACGCGGCGGCGGGAGGGCGCTAGGCGATGTTCAGCGGCTTTCCGCTCTTCCCCGAACAGGCCTCGACCCTGGCGCTCGGCGTCGACGGGCTGTACTTCTTCCTCGTCCTGGTCACGGCGTTCTTCTTCGTCGCGATCTCGGCGGCCCTGCTGTTCTTCTCGGTCAAGTACCGGCGCCGCTCGCCCCACGAGTGGCCGGCGGAGATCCACGGCTCGCTGATGCTCGAGCTCGCCTGGAGCATCGTGCCGTTCCTGATCTGCGTCGTGATCTTCGCCTGGGGTGCCATCCTGTTCTTCTCGATGAACCGGCCGCCCGACAACGCGATCGAGGTGAGCGTCGTGGGCAAGCGCTGGATGTGGAAGCTCCAGCACATGACCGGCCAGCGCGAGATCAACGAGCTGCACATCCCGGTGGGCCGCGCCGTGAAGCTGACCCTCACCTCCGAGGACGTGATCCACAGCTTCTTCGTGCCGGCTTTCCGCGTGAAGAAGGACGCGGTGCCGGGCCGCTACAACGTCATGTGGTTCCAGGCCACGAAGCCCGGCCGCTACCACCTGTTCTGCGCCGAGTACTGCGGCACGCAGCACTCGCGGATGATCGGCGAGATCATCGCCATGGAGCCGGCCGACTTCCAGACCTGGATCCAGGGCGGCCCGGCGCCCGAGTCGCCCGTGGCGGCGGGGCAGAAGCTCTTCGCCGAGCTCAACTGCATCACCTGCCACCGCGCCGACTCCCAGGGCCGCGGCCCGGTCCTCGACGGCCTGGCCGGCTCGACCGTGAAGCTGCTCGGCGGCGGCACGGCCGTGGCCGACGACACGTACCTGCGCGAGTCGATCCTGGTGCCGGCGGCGAAGATCGTCGACGGCTACCAGCCGATCATGCCCACGTACCAGGGCCAGGTGAGCGAGGAAGGCGTCCTGCACCTGCTCGCCTACATCCAGAGCCTGAAGGGGCAGGCCGGCGCCGCCGGCGCTGCCGGGGGTAACAAATGAGCGCCGTCGTCGCCGCACGGGAGCCGCAGCTCCCGAAGGAGCACTACCTCAACGCCGACTACGGCGTGCGGTCGTGGCTCTTCACGATCGACCACAAGCGCATCGCGCTGCTCTATCTCGCCTCGGTCACCTTCATGTTCTTCCTGGGCGGGATGTACGCGGCCGCGATCCGCCTCGAGCTCGTGACGCCTCCCGGCGACATGTTCTCCTCGGAGACCTACAACAAGCTCTTCACCGGCCACGGCGTGCTGATGGTCTTCTTCTTCCTGATCCCGACCATCCCCGGCGTGCTCGGGAACTTCCTGATCCCGCTGATGATCGGGGCGAAGGACCTCGCCTTCCCGCGCATCAACCTGCTGTCCTGGTACTGCTACATGGCCGGGGCGGGCTTCGTGCTCTACGCCCTCGTCGAGGGCGGCCTCGACACCGGCTGGACCTTCTACACGCCCTACAGCACGTCGTTCTCCAACACGAACGTGATCCTGGCCGGCGTCGGCATCTTCTTCGCGGGCTTCTCGTCGATCCTCACGGGCCTCAACTTCATCGTGACGATCCACAAGATGCGCGCGCCGGGGCTCACCTGGTTCCGGCTGCCGCTGTTCGTGTGGGCGCACTACGCGACGAGCCTGATCCAGATCCTCGGCACGCCGGTCATCGCCGTGACGATCCTGCTCGTGGCCCTGGAGCGCGGCTTCCACTTCGGCTTCTTCGACCCGGCCCGGGGCGGCGACCCGATCCTGTTCCAGCACCTGTTCTGGTTCTACTCCCACCCGGCCGTCTACATCATGATCCTGCCGGCAATGGGCGTGATCTCGGAGCTCGTGGCCTGCTTCTCGCGCAAGAAGATCTTCGGCTACGGCTTCGTGGCCGGCTCGAGCCTCGCCATCGCGGTGCTGGGCTTCCTGGTCTGGGCCCACCACATGTTCGTGTCGGGGCTCTCGGTCTACGCGTCCTTGATCTTCTCGGCGATCAGCTTCCTGGTCGCGATACCGTCGGCGATCAAGGTCTTCAACTGGACCGCGACGCTCTACCGCGGCTCGGTGTCGTGGCAGACGCCGATGCTCTACGCGGTGGGCTTCATCGGCCTGTTCGTCATCGGCGGCCTGACGGGCCTGTTCCTGGCGGCCCTCGGCCTCGACGTCCACGTCACCGACACCTACTTCATCGTGGCCCACTTCCACTACGTCATGGTCGGGTCGGTCGTGATGGCGTACATGGGCGGCCTGCACTTCTGGTGGCCGAAGATCACCGGCCGGCACTATCCCGAGTGGTGGGCGCGCGTCTCCGCCGTCATCATCTTCGTGGGCTTCAACCTCACGTTCTTCCCGCAGTTCATCCTGGGCTACCTGGGCATGCCGCGGCGCTACCACTACTACCCGGACGAGTTCCAGGTCCTGAACGTCATGTCCTCGGCCGGCGCGTCGATCCTCGCCGTGGGCTACATGATCCCGATGGTCTACTTCGCCTGGTCCATGCGCTACGGCCGGATCGCCACGGCGAACCCGTGGCCGGCCACGGGTCTCGAGTGGCAGACGGCGTCGCCGCCGCCCACCGAGAACTTCGCGGTGACGCCGACCGTGGACGAAGAGGTCTACGACTACACTCGTCCGCCGAAGGAGCCGACCTTTGTCTAACGCGCACTCCTCGGCGCTCCGGCACCACTTCGCGAACCTCGACCAGCAGAAGGACAGCTCCGTCCTCGGCATGTGGACGTTCATCGTCCAGGAGATCCTGTTCTTCGGCGGCCTGTTCCTCGTCTACACGATCTACCGCCACGAGTACTTCGACGTGTTCGAGGCGTGCAGCCACCATCTCGATTGGAAGCTCGGCGCCGCCAACACCGTGGTGCTGATCTTCTCGTCGCTCACGATGGCGATGGGCGTCCACGCCGCCGCGCTCGGCCAGAAGAAGGCGACGGCCGCCTGGCTCGTGCTCACGATCGTGCTGGGCTCGATCTTCCTCGGCGTCAAGGTCGTCGAGTACACCGAGAAGTTCGAGCACCACCTCGTGCCCGGGCCCCACTTCCTGCCGCCCGAGGAGGCCGCCCACGAGCTCAAGATCCAGCCGTCCCAGACGGGCCAGGCGCAGCTCTACTTCTCGCTGTACTTCGCCATGACCGGGCTCCACGCGATCCACATGATCATCGGCATCCCGATCATCCTGTACCTCGCGTGGCGGTCCTGGCACGGCGCCTACACCCCCGCGTACCACACGCCCGTCGAGCTCACGGGCCTGTACTGGCACTTCGTCGACATCGTCTGGATCTTCCTGTTCCCGCTGCTCTACCTGATCGGGCATCACTAAGAGGAGCGCGCCTTGTCCGACCACGTCGTCTCTCCGAAGCTGTACGTCGCGATCTTCCTGGCGCTCATGGTGCTCACCGCCGCCACCGTCTGGGCCGCGGGCCAGGACTTCGGCGCCTACAACACCGCCGTGGCCGTGGGCATCGCGGTCACGAAGGCGACGCTCGTGATCCTGTTCTTCATGCACGTGCGCTGGGGCGGCAAGCTCGTCCAGCTGTTCGTGGCGAGCGGCTTCATCTGGCTCGGCATCCTGCTCGCGATCACCCTGGCCGACTACGTCAGCCGGGGCTGGTCCCTCACGAACGCGCCCTAGGCCGTTTCCGGGCGGGCGCCGGCGCCTCGCCCTCCCAGACGGGATCCTCGCCCGCGCGCGCGAGGATTCGCACCTCGGCGAGGCTCCAGGCGGCCCCGTTCCCGCGCACGAGACGCAACCCGCGCGACACGGCGGGACCGGCGATCACGAAGATCTGGCCGTGGGGCGTTCCCGACCGCTGCCGGTTGTCGGTGGCGGGCCGCAGCGCTTCCGTCACGAGCGGCTGCCACGCGCCCTGCTCGTCCAGGCCGAAGAGCTCGAGACGCTGCGGCCAGTCGGCGCCCGAGGCGCCGACCTCGACCTCGACGCGGCGCACGCGCGCCGGTGCTCTGAAGCGCAGCTCGAGCGCCGTGGGACCCGCCGGAGCCGCCCACGCCGTGGCCGGATCGCCGTCCACGGCCCGGGCGCTCTCGGCTGCGGCCGCCTCGAGGGCGACCGGCGTGAGCCCGGACCGCGCGTCGCCGGGCGGCGTGAAGACGGCGACCAGGCCCGCGCCGATGCCGTCCTCCGACGGGAAGCGCGCGCGCTCGGGGAAGGCGCCGAGACCCGCGGCCTCGTCCTCGCCGAGCGTCACGACGAAGTCGGCCTGGCCCAGCAGGCCGCGGTGCGTCGCGAGGACGTCGCCCACGCGCCGTACCTCGAAGCGGCTCGGGTCGAGGGCGAGCCGGGGCAGCGTCGTGAGCACGACGCCGCCGTGCTTCGGGTCGGCCTCGAGCCATTCCGCCGCGAGCTGCACGGCCGACGGCTCGAGGTAGTGGGCGGTCAGCCGGATCGACGCGTCCGCCTGGAAGGGCAGGCTCGTGGCCGCGAGGCCGAGGGCCACGAGCGGGGCCCAGCGCCGGCCGAGCGCGGACAGCGCCGCGAATCCGATGCCGGCGAGGGCGGCCACCACCACGGCCACCGGCACGACGTGGCGCGGAAACACCTGGGCGGCCGGGGCCATGGCTGCGATGCCCGCGGCGACCGTGGCGAGGGCCGGCGCGAGGCGGCGCCGGTCCCGGAACAGCAGCGGCGCCGCCAGGGCCAGGCCCAGCGCCACCGGCCCGGCGCTCTGCTCCACGTAGCCCAGGGCTTCCCGGAAACCGCCGAGGCCCCCGCGCTCCTGCTTCCGGCGCTCGGCCTTCTCGCCGTAGTAGTGGAGCATGCCCGAGAGCTGGGAGCCGCGGCTCGTGAGCTCGAGCACGGCGTAGGGCGCCGCGAGGGCGAAGGCGACGACCGCGACGAGGCCCATGCGCACGGAGCGCGGCACGAACCCGGGCTGCAGCAGCGCCGCGACGCCGGCCGGGATCGCGCCCAGGAAGCCGGTGTACTTCACGGCCGCGCCGAGCCCCACGACGGCGCCGACCCGGGCCTCCGCGCCGCGCGAGAGCGACGGTCGATCGAGCAGCAGCAGGACTCCCAGGACCGCGGATCCCACCAGCACGTCGGGCGTGATGTGGTGGGCGGCGCGCACGTCGAGGCGCGACACCGCGAGCAGCGCGCCCGCGAACAGTCCCGCCCAGGGGCCCCCGAAGCGGCGTGCCAGGAGACCCGCGAGCAGGACGTTCAGCACCCCGAAAGCGGCCACGACGCCGCGGCCCGCCGCGTAGCTCCCCTCGAACCCGGCGAGGCGCGAGCCGGCCAGCACCGGCGCCGCGGCGAGCCAGTTGAAGAAGCCGGCGTAGCCCTGGTAGACCGTGGGGTCGAGGGTGCCCTCGCGCCACATGCGTTCGATCGGCCGGATGAAGTTGTTCTGCTCGTCGAAGTCCGGCGAGCCGCGGTCCACGTGGTGGGCGATGCCCAGGAAACGCAGGCTGGCCGCGGCCAGGAGCAGCACGGCCCACAGCGCGCGTTCGGTGCGTGGCGAGAGCACGGGCATCAGACGCGCACCATAGCAGACCCCGGGGCCGGCGTAGAATGGCCGCGCCTCCATGAGCTCCGTGCGCGCCGTCGTGATGACCGGGCCGGGACGTCCCCTGGAGACGCGGAGCTTCCCGGAGCCGCGGCCGGCGCCCGGCGGCGCCGTGCTCGAGACCCTCGCGAGCGAGGTGTGCGGCACGGACGTCCACGTCCATCACGGGCGGCTCTCGTCCGTGCCGTTCCCGATCATCCCCGGCCACGTGAGCTGCGGCCGCGTCCTCGAGACGAACGGCGCGCTCCTCGACGTGCTGGGGCAGCCGATCGCTCCCGGCCGCGTCGTCACGTTCTACGACGTGTTCGGGATCTGCGGCGCGTGCTGGCACTGTCTCGTGGCGAAGGCCGGCACCCGTTGCCCCCACCGCAAGGTCTACGGCATCACGACGAGCGCCGACGACGGGCTCCTGGGCGGCTGGGCCGAGCGCATCGAGATCCGGCCCGGCGTGCGCCTCGTGCCGCTTCCCGAAGGCCTCGACGTCCTCGACTTCATGGGAGGCGGCTGCGGCCTGCCGACGGGCTTCCACGCGATCGAGCGCGCGGGCATCGCCCTGGGCGACACGGTCGTCGTGCAGGGCAGCGGGCCGGTCGGACTGAACGCGGCGATCTTCGCGCAGCTCGCGGGCGCCGCCCGCGTCCTCGTCCTCGGGGCACCCGAGGCGCGCCTGCAGGCGGCCCGGGCCCTGGGCGCCGACGAGACCCTCGACGTCACCCTCGTCACGGCGGGCGCCGCGCGTGCCGCGTGGGTCAAGGAGCGCACCGGAGGCCGCGGCGCCGACGTCGTCGTCGAGGCGTCGGGCAATCCCGCCGCGGTGGTCGAGGGCCTGGAGATGGTGCGCGACGCCGGCCGCTACGTGGTGGTGGGGCAGTACACGGACGCCGGCGACGTCACGCTCAGCCCGCACCGGCACCTGAACCGGAAGCACGTGACGCTGCTCGGATGCTGGGGCTACGAGTTCACCCACCTCTACCGCTCGATGGAGATGATGGCAAAGCACCGCGCGCGCTTCCGCTGGCGCGACCTCGTGACCCGCGAGTACTCGCTGGACGAGGCGCCTCGGGCCCTCGCGGAAATGGAACGGCTCGGCGTCGTGAAGGCCCTCATCCGGCCCCGGCCCGAGTGAAGGAAGGATCCCCCATGAAGACAGTCGCCCTCCTCGCCGCCCTGCTGGCCGGCTCCGCTCATGCGGCGACGCCAGCCGATCTCGTGCTGCGCAACGGCGTGGTCGACACGATGAACGCGAAGGCGCCTCGGGCGACGGCCCTCGCGGTGTCCGGCAACCGGATCGTGGCGGTCGGCAGCGACGCCCAGGTGAGCGCCTGGGTCGGCCCCGCGACCCGCGTCGTGGACCTGGCCGGCGCCAGCGTGATCCCGGGCTTCACCGAGAGCCACGGACATCTCATGGCCCTGGGCGACGCGCGTCTCGACGTCGACCTCACGGCGGCCCGCAACTGGCCGGAGATCGTCGCCACCATGAAGGCGGCCGCGGCCCAGGCGAAGAAGGGCGAGTGGCTCGCGGGCTGGGGCTGGCACGAGAGCAAGTGGAACGAGCCGCCCGTGCCTCTCGTGCGTGGCTTCCAGACCCACGACGCGCTGTCGGCCGCCACGCCGGACAACCCGGTGGTGCTGAGCCGCGCCGACGGCCACGCGACGATCGTGAACGCCCGCGTGATGGAGCTCATGTCGATCGGCCGGGCGTCCCAGGCGCCGGAGGGCGGCGAGATCATCAAGGACGCGGCGGGCCTGCCCACGGGCGTGCTGGTGGACAACGCCATGGAGCTCGTCCACGTCCCGCCCCCGTCCGCCGAGCGCCGCGCGCGCGCCCTCGACCTCGCCCTGCAGGAGTGCCTGCGCAAGGGCATCACGAGCTTCGAGGACGCGGGCTCGAGCTCCGAGGACATAGCGCTCTTCAAGGACTACGCCCAGGCCCGCAAGCTCGGGCCGCGGCTCTACGTGATGGTCGCGGGCTACGACCTGCTGCGGCGCTTCGACAAGCCCGAGATCGGCCTCGGCGACGGCTTCCTGACGATCCGCGCCGTGAAGCTCGTGGCCGACGGCGCCATGGGCTCGCGGGGCGCGGCGCTCCTCGAGCCGTACGAGGACGACCCGAAGAACTCGGGCTTCTACACGACGCCGCCCGAGACGGTGCTGGCCACGGCGCGCTACGCCCTCGAGTACGGCTTCCAGGTGAACGTCCACGCGATCGGCGACCGCACGAACCGCATGGTCCTCGACACCTTCGAGAAGGCCTTCAAGGAGTACCCGCGCGTCAAGGATCCGCGCTTCCGCATCGAGCACGCCCAGATCCTCGACGCGAAGGACATCCCGCGCTTCGCGAAGCTCGGCGTGATCGCCTCGATGCAGGGCATCCACTGCACGTCGGACCGACCCTGGGCCGCGAGCCGCATCGGCATGGCGCGGGTCACGGAGGGCCTCTACGTCTGGCGCAAGCTGCTCGCGAGCGGCGCCACGATCGTGAACGGCACCGACGTGCCCGTCGAGGACGTGGACGCGATCAAGAACTACTACGCCTCGGTGACGCGGCGGCCCGCGGCGGGGGGCGAGGCCTTCGACCCCGACCAGAAGATGACCCGCGAGGAGGCCCTGCGCTCGTACACCCTGGCCGCCGCCTACGGAGCCTTCGAGGAGAAGGACCGCGGCTCGATCGAGGTGGGCAAGCTCGCGGACCTGACGGTCCTCTCGAAGGACCTGCTGAACGTCCCGGACGACGAGCTCCTGAAGACCGAAGTGCTCCACACGATCGTGGACGGGCGGATCCTCTACTCCCGGCCTTGAGCGCCCTGCGCCTGCTCCGGGAGAACCCGGGCTTCGCGCGCTTGTGGGCGGCCGAGGTGGTGAGCCTCGGCGGCGACTGGTTCACGCTCATCGCACTCGCGGTGCTGATCTCGCGCCACAGCGCCGGGTCGGGCCTCGCCGTGGGCGGCCTGCTCCTCACCCAGCTCCTGCCGGCCGTCGTGTTCGCGCCGATCGCCGGCGTCGTGGTGGACCGCTCGGACAAGCGCCGGCTGCTCGTCGCGACGGACCTGATGCGGGCCCTGGTCGTGCTGGCGCTCATCCCGGCCGCGGCCACGGGACGCGACGGGCTCCTCTACGGCCTGGCGTTCCTCCACTTCACGATCGCGACGGTCTTCGAACCCGGGCGCGCCGCGCTGATGACGCGGCTGCTCGAGCCCAAGGACCTCGTGGCCGGCTCGACGCTCTCGAGCGTCACCTGGTCCGTGATGGTCGCGCTGGGCGGGCTCGCCGGCGGATCGCTGCTCGCCATCGTCGGGCCGACGAGCGCCTTCGCTTGGGACGCCTTCACGTTCCTCGTCTCGGCGGCGATCATGGCCTCGATCCCGGCCGAGGCCGGCCGCCGCGAGTCCCGCAGCGACGGCGAACCGGAAGCGGTGCGGTTCCGGGACGCCCTGGCGTACCTGAGGCGCGCGCCGGTCACGGCCGCGACCACCCTGGTGAAGAGCATGAACGGCGTGGCCGTCGCCGACACGTTCATGGTGCTGTACGGCACGCGCGTGTTCGTGCGCGGCCAGGACGGCGCCCTGTCCCTGGGCCTTCTCTACGCCTCCTTCGGGCTCGGCGCGATCCTGGGGCCGACGCTGTCGAACCTCGCGAACGACGGCTCGCCGGCCCGGATGCGCCGCCTGATCGCCGTGGGCGCGGCGCTCCTCGCGGCGGGGCTGCTGCTGCTGGCGCGGGCGCCCTCGCTCCCCGTCGCGTGCCTCGCGATCCTGCTGCGGGGCGCGGGCGGCTCCACGCTGTGGACGTTCAGCACGATCATCCTGCAGAAGGTGATCCCGCCCGGGATGCTCGGCCGCGTGTTCGCCGTGGACTTCGCCGTGTCGCAGCTCACCGCCGTGAGCTTCGCGCTCGTCTGGGGCGCCGCGATGGACCGCGTGGGGCTGCGGCCGGTGGTGCTCGCCGCGGGGCTGTTGGCGCTTCTGCCTTGCCTCGCGTGGAGCTGGGCGCTGCCGTTCATGGATCGGCGCGAGGCGGCAGTACACTAGCCCGCACCCCCATGGCCGACGAACCGGAACGCGCGCGCGGGAGCCTGCTCCACGAGCTGCGCACGCCGCTGACCCAGATCATCGGGTACAGCGAGATGCTGGCCGAGGAGGCGGACGATCGCGGCGACGCGCCCACGCGCGAGACCCTGCGCACGATCGCCCAGGCCGGCAGGCGCCTGTCGAAGATGCTCGAGGCGGCGTTCGGCGTGGCCCGGCCGGCGGAGGCGGACGAGCCGGCCGCCGCGGCTCCCGCGGCCTCGACTCCGCAGGTCGCTGGAGCCGGCGGCGAGATCCTGGTCGTGGACGACAACGAGCTCAACCGCGACATGCTCTCGCGCCGGTTGCGCTCCCGGGGCTACGCGGTCACGGTGGCCGAGAGCGGCGCGCGCGCCCTCGAGCTCGTGAAGGGCGGCGCCTTCGACCTCGTGCTCCTCGACATCATGATGCCGGGCATCTCGGGCCTCGACGTCCTCCACAGCGTCCGGGAGAGCTACTCGCGCGAGGAGCTGCCGGTGGTCATGGCCACGGCCCGCGACCAGGCCGACGACGTCATCGAGGCCCTGAAGGCCGGCGCCAACGACTACGTCACGAAGCCCCTCGACTTCCCGGTCGTGGTCGCGCGCGCCGAGCTGCAGATCCTGCTCAAGCGCTCGTCGGCCGAGGTCCGGCGCCTAGCCGTCAGCCTCGAGAAGCGCAACCGCTTCATCCGCGACGCCTTCGGCCGCTACCTCAACGACGAGGTCGTCGAGGGCCTGCTCGACGGCGCGGCCGGCCTCGCCCTGGGCGGCGAGACGCGGACCGTCACGATCCTGATGTCCGACCTTCGCGGCTTCACGACCGTCACCGAGGGCCTGGCGCCCGAGGTGATCGTGTCCATGCTGAACCGCTACCTCGAGGCCATGGTCGAGGTGATCACGAAGCACGGCGGCACCATCGACGAGTTCATCGGCGACGCGATCCTGGTCCTGTTCGGCGCGCCGGTCGCGCGGCCCGACGACGCGCGCCGCGCCGTGGCCTGCGCCGTCGAGATGCAGAACGCCATGCTCGAGATCAACCAGCGCTTCCACCGCGAGTGGCTCCCGGAGCTCGAGATGGGCATCGCGATCAACACGGGGGCGGTCGTGGTCGGCAACATCGGCTCCGCCAAGCGCGCCAAGTACGGCGTCGTGGGCACCCAGGTGAACCTGGCCGGCCGCATGCAGTCCTTCGCGGTGGGCGGCCAGGTGCTCGTCTCGCGGGGCACCCTCGACGCGGCCGGTCCGGACGTGGAGGTGGGCAAGGTGCTGGCGATCCAGGCGAAGGGCTTCCGCGACCCGATCGAGGTCTACGACCTGCGGGGTCTCGCGGGGACGGGCTCGGTGCCCGAGCGCTCCTCGGCCGTGCGCAGCCTCGCCACGGAGATCGCGGTGCGCTACACGATCGTGGACGACAAGGCGCTGGGCGGTCCCGTTCTCGAAGGCAGCCTCGTGGCCGTGGGCGACGGTGTGGCGGCGCTCAAGCCGGGCCGGCCGCTGCGGCTCTTCACCGAGCTGCACCTGCGCGTGGTGGGCCCCGGGGGCCACGACATGCAGGGCGACGTCTACGCGAAGGTGACGGAGGCTCCGGGCGACGAGACGGTGCAGATCCGCTTCACCGCGCTGCCGGCCGCGATCCGCCGCTTCCTGCGCGAGACGTAGCTACTTCTTCAGCAGCGCCTCGATCTTCACGAGCAGGCGGTCGAACTCCACCGGCTTCACGTCGTAGTCGTTGCAGCCGGCGGCGAGCGCCTTCTCCCGGTCGCCCGTCATCACGTGGGCCGTGAGGGCGATGATCGGGATCGCGCGGGTGGCGGGCGCGTCCTTGAGACGCCGCGCGACCTCCCAGCCGTCGAGGACCGGGAGGCTCATGTCCATGAGGATCAGCTCGGGTTGCGCCGCCTCGGCCTGGGCCAGGCCCTCGGCCCCGTCCTTCGCGATCAGGACGTCGTAGCCACGCCGGGCCAGCCGCCGCGACAGCATGTCCCGGTTCAGCTCGTTGTCTTCGACGAGGAGGATGCGCGGCATGCCTTGGACGACGATATCATCGGCTCGCCATGAACGCCGAGTTCACGATCCTGCCGGCCGACCGCCAGTCCCGGGACGAGGTGGTCCGCCTCCTGAGGGCCCAGTTCGCCGAGCTCGAGATCCCGGCGCCGGCGGAGCGCCTCACCCGCGCCACCGACGGCGTCTTCGCGGACCCGTCGCGCGGCACGTTCCTGCTCGGCCTCGTGGGCGGGCGCGTCGTGGGCCTCGCGTACCTCTCCTACCAGTGGACCCTCGAGCACGGCGGCAAGATCGCGTGGCTCGAGGAGCTCTTCATCGAGCCGGCGCTGCGCTCCGCCGGCCTGGGCCAGAAGCTGCTCGACGCGGCTCTCGAGCACGCGGCGGCCGCGGGCTGCGTCGCGGTCGACCTCGAGGTCGAGGACGGCCATCCCCGCGCCGCGAACCTGTACCAACGCTCGGGCTTCGTCCCCCTCGAGCGCTCGCGGTTCTACCGTCTTCTGTAGGCGGTGGAATAGGGTGGGGGCGTGACCGCCGGCCGGCCGCGCTACGCGTTCTCGGGCTTCGTGCTCTCGCCGGGGCGCCGCCTCCTGGTGCGGGAGGGCCGCGAGGTTCCGCTCATCCCGCGCTACTTCGACCTGTTGCTGCTCCTGGTCGAGGCACGCGGTCGCGCCGTGACGCGCCGCGAGATCTTCGACGCGGTGTGGAGCGACGTGGTGGTCTCCGACGGCGCCCTGAGCCAGGCCGTGAGGACGCTGCGGCGCGCCCTCGGCGACGACCCGCGCGAGCCGGCGTTCATCCGCACGGTGTCGCGCCACGGCTACCAGTTCGTGGCGCCCGGCGTCGTCGAGGAGGCGGACGGCGACGGCGCGCCACCCGCGCTGCGCGTGGTTGCGGAAGCGGGCGACGACGGGTTCGCGGCGGCGCTCGAGCGCCTGCTGGCTCCGGGGCCCCTCGACACCGAGGAGCGGCGCGAGGCGGCCGAAACGCTCCAC
>CADEEV010000002.1 GCA_902826455.1 uncultured Acidobacteriota bacterium
GGGCCGGCGCCGCCTTTGGCGGCCGCCGCTTCGACGCGCTGCTGCCGCTCTTCGGCCTCGGCCTCGCCTTCGCGGCCGACGCCGTCGCCGCGTTCGTGCGCCGCCGGCCCCTGGCGCCGGTCGCGGCCCTCGTCGCGGCCTTCGTTCTGTGGAACGTGCTCCTGGCCCGCCAGTTCAAGACCGGCGGCTGGGACTACTCGGGCCCGATCGCGTTCGAGACGATGGGCCACAGCGTCGTTACCCAGTTGGACCGGGCCATCGGCTCGCCGTTCTCCCTCCCCGGCTCGCTGTGGAGCCTGCTCACGCGGGGCCGGGGGCTTCCGGAGTACGAGTCCGCGTACATGGAGCGCCGTCATGGGCGCTTCTCGATCCGCATGGGGGACGACGACCGCATCTTCCTGGAGGACGGCTGGGGAGCCGCGCAGACGCTGGACGGCGCGACGGTCCGGCCCCTGGCCGCAGGCTCGGCCGGCCTCGTGGTCCCGCTCCACGATGCGCGGCCCTACGAGCTCGGGGCGCGCGTGCGGGTCCTCGGGGCGCCGGGGGCCCGGCTGCGCGTGCTCCTGAACGATCGGGTGGTGGGGCTCTGGGAGGTCGGGCCCTCTCCCGTCGATCAGGTGCTCTCGGTACCCTCGGAGGTGGTCCGGCCCGGCCGCAACGCGCTTCGCTTCAAGCGGCCCGGCGACGGGCCCTGGGACGGCACGATCGCGGTTGCGGGCGTCTGGATGGATCCCTCCGTGTCGCGTTAGCCCGACGTTCGACGTTCACACAGGTGGATGCGATACTCGTTTTCTATGCCCTTCAGCCCACGACGCAGCCTCGCCCTCCTCCTCCTGACCCAGATCGCCGCCCCGGGCGCCGGGGCCCAGCAGGCTCCGACGTTCCCGAGCCAGCTCGACCTCGTGACCGTGGACGTGATCGTCACCGACAAGGACGGCCGCCCGGTCGAGGGCCTGACGGCCGACGACTTCGTCCTCAAGGAAGAGGGCCGGATCCAGTCGATCTCGAGCTTCGACGCCGTGGCCGTGCACGAGTCGACGCCGACCCAGGCCCCGTGGATGGCCCGGATCGCGACCAACCAGGGCCCGCCGCCCCGGCCCGAGCGCTCGTTCAGCGTCATCTTCGACGACGCCCATCTGACCCCCAGCCACGTCGGCGCCGCGAAGAAGGCCGTCCGGGACTTCCTCGAGCAGGTGCTCCGGGACGGCGACCAGGTGACGCTCTCCGCGACCTCGGGAGGCGGCTGGTGGAGCGCCCAGATGCCCGAGGGTCGCTCGGACATCGAGACCTTCCTGGCGCGCTTCGAGGGCAAGCGCACCTACAACCCCTCGGCGCCCAACGCCCTGTCCGACTTCGAGGCCATGCGGCTGCAGAACAGCCGCGACCCGAACATCCTCACGGAGGTGAGCCGCCGCTTCTTCGAGAACGGCGTGATCGCCGACCCGCCGCCCGTGAACGCCCGGGACAACAGCCGCCGTGACCTCCAGATCTCCCCCGGTCAGCTCATGATCAACACCATGGCCGCGCAGATCTATGCCGAGCGGACGTCCAAGACCCAGGCCACCCTGCGCACCTTGAAGCGCGTCGTCGAGGCCCTGGGAGCCACGCGTGGCCGCAAGTCCGTGATCCTGGTGTCCGAGGGCTTCATCTGGGACCCGTCGCTTCCCGAGATGCGCGAGGTCGAGCGTGCCGCGCGCCAGGCCAACGCGGTGCTGTACTTCGTCGACGCGCGCGGCCTGTCGGGCGGCCCCGCGATCCACGACGCCGAGGTGGCCCAGGCCACGGACGGCCGCGACATGGCCGTGATGCAGGCCGCCGCGTCCCAGGAGAGCGACGGCTCGCGTTCGCTCGCCGACGACACGGGCGGTTTCAGCGTCCAGAACACGAACGACCTCACCAAGGGCTTCAAGCGCATCGCGGCCGACTCGCGCAACCACTACCTGCTCGGATTCTCGTCGTCGAACCCGAAGCGCGACGGCAAGTTCCGCAAGCTGTCGGTCGAGGTGAGGCGGCCGGGCGTCGACGTGCGGGCCCGCAAGGGCTACTACGCGCCCTCGGACGAGAAGGAAGCCAGGCCGCTGGGGAAGGACGACCTGGCCCCGCCCGTCCGTCGCGCCCTCGATTCGCCCTGGGGCGCCGACGGCATCCCGCTGCGCCTCACGTCCTACGTCCTGGCTCCCACGGGCGCCAAGAGCCTCACGCTGCTCGTGGCCGAGGCCGATCCGGCCGGCGTCGCCTTCGAGTCCAAGGCGGGGCGCGAGGACGGCGTGCTCGAGACCTTCGCCGTGGTCACGGCCCGCGACTCGGGCGAGACGTTCACGGCCGAACGCCGGCTCGATCTCAGCCTGCCCCACGACGTCCTGGCGCGGCTGGGGACGGCGTGGCTGCCGGTGATGCGCGACTTCCAGCTTCCCGCCGGCGTCTACCAGGCCCGACTGCTCGTGCGCGACCCGAAGACCGGCCGCGTCGGCAGCGTGCGCCACGAGTTCGAGGTGCCGGAGCCGGCGAAGTTCCACATCTCGACGCCCCTGCTCACGGACACGCTGCAGGGCGACGCCGCCAACCCGCGCCCGACGCCTCTCGCGCGCCGGGCCTTCGCGGCAGGCTCACGCCTGTTCTGCGCCTACGAGGTCTACGGGCTCGCGGCCGGGGCCCGGGTCTCGTCGGGCTACATCGTGAAGTCCGCGGCGGGGGCCACGCTGCTCAGCCAGCCCCTGAAGCCCTTCGCCGAAGGCGCGCCGCTGGGCCAGACGATGGTGCTCTCGCTGCAGGGCGTCGCGCCCGGGGACTACGAGATCGTCCTGAGCGTGCGCGACGACGGCACGGGCGAGGCGGTCCAGGTGCGCGAGGCGTTCACGGTGGTCGCCGCCCGCTAGGGCTTCACGGCCTTCGCCGCGTCTTCGCGCTTCTTGATGTCGTCCTTGAGGGCCGGGCTCACGGGATAGCCCGACTTCTCGGCCGCCTTCACCGAGCTCCGGGCGTCGTCGAACTGGCCGAGCATCATCTGCACCGCCGCGAGGTTGTTGTGGGCGGCCCCCAGCTTGGGGTTGGCCAGGATCGCGGCCTTGTACTCGCGCGCCGCGTCGGGAAGCAGCCCCTGGCGGAAGTAGGAGCTGCCGAGGGCCAGGGACAGCTCGGCCGGCGGCTGGCCGCTCCGGGTCTCGCGGCTGTCGGCCGACTCGAGAAGGTGGATCCGCGCCTCGATCTGCACGGCGGCGATCGGCTCTCCGCCGCCGGCCGCCGCGTTGCGGCCCGACTGGACGCGGAGCTGCTGCAGGCCTTCCTTGAGCTCGGCGATGTGGTCGCGGCGCTCGCGGTCGATCGCGGCCCGCTGCTTGTCGTCGAGGTGCGTCTGTTCGATCCAGACGTCGCGGCCGGCGACGTAGGCTGCCGTGGCCTCGGGATAGCGCTTGAGGCTCATGTAGGACTGGCCGAGGCTGTAGTGGGCGAGCAGCATCTGGGGATCGAGCTTGATCGCCTGCTTGAACTCGTCGGCGGCCCGCTCGAAGGACTCGGACCGCATCAGGTCGGTGCCGAGCTCGTAGTGGCGCTGGGCCTCGGCGCGCTGCGACTTCGCGACGGCGTCCTGGGCCAGGGCCGGGCCGGCGGCAGCCACGAGGACGAGGGTGAGGGAAGGGAGTAGGCGCATCTGCGGGATCTCCTCCTGGACGGGCCGAGCCTAACAGAAAGAAAAAGGGGGTGGGATCGCTCCCACCCCCTGACGACTCGAAGGACTAGACGACTACCACTCGAAGCGGGCGCCGAAGCGGATCTGCCGCGGCGTCTGGTACGAAGCCGCGGCGCTGTTGACGCCGTTGCTCGGGTAGCCGAAGTTCGGGTTCGCGACGCCGAAGCCCGTTTCCGTGCCGATGTCGAAGTTGGTGGGGTTCTGGCTGTTGAGCAGGTTGAACCCGTCCGCCATCAGGACGATCTTCTGGTTGCTGCCGACCTTGATCTGGTAGTCGGCATGAAGGTCGAACACGATCTCGGCAGGGGTGCGGACGCGGAAGCCGCCGCAGTCGCTGCAGTCGGCCACGTTGTTGACCGTGTCGATGCCGGCGCCGCGGAGGGTGATCGGGATCTCGCCGGCGCTGTCGTAGGCGGGGTTCGCCGCGAACGCCGTGAGGACGCGACCCGAGCCCGCGTTCAAGCCGAGGCCGAGGTTCAAGTTGTTCCACGCGTACGTCGCGTAGACCTTGAGCTGGTGGCGCCGGTCGTTGGGGAGCTCGCCGTTGCCCAGCGTGCTGCCGAGGAAACGGATGTCGCCGTTGAAGCCGAGGACGGGAACGCCGTAGCCCGTGTAGCTCGGATCGTTCGTCGGGAAGTCGAACAGCGACGTGATCGACGGGTCGGACTGGCCGTTGTCCGAGCGGAAGAAGCCCTCGAAGTTGCCCGAGAGCTTGGCCCAGCGGTACGACGTGACGAGCGCCCAGTTGTTGGAGAAGTTCTTGTTGACGGTCACTTCGAGGGCGTCGTACTTGTGGACCGGGGTCTCGAACGCGGCCGTGAAGCCGGGGATCGCCTGGGCGAACGTCGCCTCGGAGATGTTCGTGATCGCGTACTCGACGCTGGCCGGCGCGTCGTCACGGAAGTAGCCGGCCATGGCCAGGGAGCCGATGTCCTCGAGGACCTGGGGCAGGGTGTTGTGGATGTAGCGGACGCCCAGGTTGACGGAGTGGCCGACCTCGAACTCGACGCCGCCGATCCACTCGTCCTTGTACGTGGGGTTGGCCTCGGGATCGAAGATCGCAGCGCCCAGGCCGGCGAGCTGCAGGTGGGTGGTGGTGGCCGGCGTGCCGGCGACGACGCCCTCCGGGATCGGGTTGGTGAGGCCGGCGTCGAAGTAGTCCGCGCGGCTGATGCCGGCGTCGGCCGAGAGGGCCCGGGCCGCCAGGTCGTTCGGGATCTTCGAGTAGAAGCGGCCGTAGCTGGCGTAGACCTTCGACTTGCCGTTACCGAACAGGTCGTAGGTCGCGCCGATGCGCGGGCTGAACGTGCCGTCGAACTCGCGCTCGCAGAAGATCGCCTCGCCGGAGCCGTCGTTGGCGCCCGGACGCGACTCGCCGACGGTGCAGAGCTTGCTGCCGCCGCCGACCAGCTTCTGACGCTCCCAGCGCACGCCGGGGCGAACCGTGAGGCGGCTGCCGATCTGCCACGTGTCCTGAGCGAAGAAGTTCAGGTAGTTCGCCGTGGTGAGGGGCACCGGCCCGAAGTTCGCGCGCGTCGCGCGGTAGATGCGGCCGTAGACCGGATCCGGCAGTATCGTGATGCTGCCGCCCGTACGCGTCACGGTGCCGTTCGGGAGCGTGAACGTCGGACCTGTGCGGCCCTGGTCACGCGCGAACGAGATGTCCTCGTAGTTCACGCCATAGCGGACCTGGTGGTTGCCGCCGGCGTTGAAGATGTTCGTGGACTTCAGGGAGTACTGCTTGTTCTTGCCCTCGCCGCCCTTGTCGTACACGCCGATGCCGCCGAGGCGGGCCTGGGGCGTGACGGTCGAGTCGAGAACCTGCCACTCGTCCTGGATCGGGATCTCGTTGATCTTGTTGGTGGCGTTGGCGAACGACGCCTCGACCAGCCAGTTCGGGTTGATGATGCCGTCGTACCGCACGCTCTGGTTGTGGCCGCCGTACGTGTCGAGCTCGCTGAAGCGCGACTGCGTGGCGCCGAGCAGCGCCGTGAAGCGCTGGATGCCCGGCTCGCCCTTCGACGGGTCGCCGAAGGCGGCGACGTCGAAGCGGTGGTTCGGGGTGGCCTGCACGCTCAGCTTGCCGGCGTAGGAGTACACGCGGCGCTTGCGCTCCACGTCGCCCAGGCTGCGCAGCGGGAAGCCGACGGGCGCGATGAACTTGGCGCGCTGGTACTGGGGGTTGAAGGCGCCGAAGAAGAACACGCGGTCCTTGACGATCGGGCCGCCGAGGGTGGCGCCGAAATCGTAGTTGTCCTGGGCGGTCAGGTTGACCGTGCCGTTCGGCGTGTCGAGCTGCTTGTAGCTCGACTCGAGCGAGTTCGGACGGAAGTAACCGTACAGGCTGCCGTGGAAGTTGTTCGTGCCGCTCTGGGTGACGACGTTCACGACGCCGCCCGTGGACTGGCCGTACTCGGCCTCGAAGCCGCCGGTCTTGACCTGCGTCTCCTTGATGAAGTCCGTGGTGACGCCCGTGCCGAGGGAGCCGAACACGATCGAGTACGTGCCGACGCCGCCGAAGCCCGTGTTCGAGATGTTGACGCCGTCGACCACGTAGTTGTTGTCGAGGCCGGCCGCGCCGGCGATCGACGGGTTCGAGCGGCCGACGCCGCTGGAATCCGAGACGCCCGGGACGAGGTAGAGCGTGTCCGTGAAGTTGCGGCCGACCGGCAGCCGCTTCAGGACATCGGCGGAGAGCACGCCGCCGGTGGTCGTGGAGGACTGGTCGATGACGGGCGCGCCGCCGACGACCTCGATGACCTCCTGCAGCTCACCGACCTTGAGCGTGAACGCGAGGTCGAGCGTCGCGCCGAGGCGCACGTCGATGTTCTTCTGCTCGACCGGCGAGAAGCCGGCCAGCTCGACCTTGACGGAGTAGCGGCCAACCGTGAGGAAGGGCGCGTTGAAGCGGCCCGAGGAATCGGTCACGAAGGTCTTGTTGCCCTGCTCGGACGAGAGGGTGACCGTCGCGCCCGGGATCGCGGCGCCCTGCGAATCGCTCACGATGCCGGAGAGAGTGCCCGTGGTCTGCTGGGCCGAGGCGATACCGGCCGTCGCCAGGATCAGCGCCAGGGCCCAAATCAAATGGCGTCTCATCAGTTTGTTACTCCTTCTGTTCTCTGCCAATAGCCGCCGTCGCCGTCCGGGGGACCATCCCGTGTCGGGGATTCTCTCGGGGGCGCTGAGCGACCCACTCACATAGTTCGGAAACGACTGTGACTTCTTTTAGCAAGACCCGGGCCGTCCGCACCCATCGCCGAGAGTTCTCTTAAAGTATTGAAAACAATAGAGGTGCACTGACACTCCGGATCGATTTCGCGGCTGGACGATTCACTTCTATGGACTCCAGCCCTTTGATGATTCAATGATGTGGATCGTGTCATGGGCGTCGGCGCGCTCACGCGTTGGTGTAAGCTCCCCCGCTCGTGGCACGAACCGGGCGCAACCTGCTGCCGTGGCTGTCCCTGTTGACGATCTGGATCGTCTGGGGCTCGACCTACCTGGCGATCCGCGTGGCGGTCCGGGAGATGGATCCCTTCGCCGCCGCGGCCGCGCGCTATCTCCTCGCGGGCGTCGCCATGGCCGGCATCGCGATGGTCGTCGACCGCGCGAACGGCTGGCCCACCCGCAGTCAGCTCCTGCACTACAGCCTCATCGGCGTGCTCTTCCTGGGCTTCGGCAACGGCTTCGTGATGTGGTCGGAGAAGCGCATTCCGAGCGGCATCGCGGCGCTCCTCGTCGCCACCGTGCCCCTCTGGATGACGATCCTCGACGGCCTCCGGCCCGGCGGCCAGCCCTGGAGCGTGCGCGCCTGGATCGGCACCCTGATCGGTCTCGTCGGCGTGTTCCTCGTGGCAAGGCCCGAGGGCGGCGACTGGTCGGGCCACCTCGCCGGCATCGCGGCGCTCCAGGTGGCGACGATCGCCTGGTCGATCGGCGCCCTCTACTCGCAGTCGGTGCCGAAGAAGCTGCCCGTGATGACCGCCTCGGCGGTCGAGATGCTGGTGGGCGCCGGCGCGCTGCTGCTCGAGTCGAAGCTCGCCGGCGAGGACCTCGCAACGCTGCGCGCCGCGTCTGCGGACGCCTGGTGGAGCCTCGCCTACCTGGTGGTCTTCGGCTCGCTCGTCGGCTTCACGGCGTTCTCCTACTGCCTCAACGAGCTCCCGGCCGCGACCGTCGGCACCTACGCGTACGTGAACCCGGTGGTGGCCGTGGCGCTCGGCGCCTTCTTCCTGGGGGAGCCTCTCTCCGCGTGGCTCCTCGTGGGCGGCGCGTTGATCCTCCTGGCCGTGATCCTCACGACACTCGCGGCCCAGTCGAAGCGCCCGCCCGAGCCGCAGGCCGAGCCCGCTCCCGCGCCCGCCGACTGATCAGTAGAGCAGGTGGCGCGCGCGGCGCCGCCGGAAGGCGGCGAGCTCGCGTCGCCACGCCGGAAGGAGCTCCCGCGGCGAGCGCCCGGCGTCGATCGCCCGGCGCTCGCGCTCGCTGCCGCAGAGGATGTCGATGGGCCGCTTCACGTGCTCGTACTCGTAGGGAGGCTCGCGCCAGCCGAAGCGCCGCGGGTCCTGGGCGCGCGCATGGTGGATCAGCAGCAGGTAGGCCAGGAACGCCGGGAAGCGCCCGCGATCGGTGACGTGGAGGAAGACGCCCCCGCAGACGAGGCCCGCGTGCTTCTGGAACGTCGGCGTGAAGTACAACGGACGGAAGCGCACCCCCGGCAGCCGCTCGCGCGTCATGTCCTTCGCCAGGCGGAACGGATCGAGCCACGGCGCGCCGATCGTCTCGAAGGGCCGCGTCGTGCCCCGGCCCTCGGACAGGTTCGTGCCTTCGACGAGGCAGCCCCCGGGATAGACGAACGCGGTGTCCACGGTGGGCATGTTCGGCGACGGGGGCACCCAGGGAAGCCCCGTGTCCTCGAAGGCCATCGAGCGCTTCCAGCCCGCCATGCGCACGACGGAGAGCTCGACGTTGAGGCCCAGCTCGGCGCGGAAGAGGAGCGCCAGCTCGCCCGTCGTCATCCCGTGGCGCACGGCCAGCGGGTGCAGGCCGACGAAGGAGCGGTAGCCGGGATCGAGGACGTTGCCGTCGAGGGCGAGGCCGCCCAGCGGGTTCGGCCGGTCGAGCACCACGAGGCGCACGCCCGCATCGGCGCACGCCTGCATGGCGTGGAGCATCGTGTAGATGAAGGTGTAGTAGCGCGACCCGACGTCCTGCAGGTCGAAGAGCAGCGCGTCGAGGCCCGCCAGCATGCGCGCCGTGGGGACGCGGGTGTCGCCGTAGAGGCTGAAGATCGGCAGTCCCGTCGACGGGTCGCGGCCGTCGTCGACCTCGACGAGGTCCTGGGCGTTGGCCCACAGCCCGTGCTCCGGCCCGAGCAGCGCCGCGAGCCGGATCGCCTTCGACGCGTGGAGCGCGTGGGAGGCGTGGACGAGGTCCCTCGTCACGGAGGCCGGGTTCGCGATCAGGCCGACGCGCGCCCCGCGCAGGCCGCGGGGCCGCGCGAGCAGGACCTCGAGTCCGGAGCGAACCAAGCTACTCGGAGTACTTGAGGGTGAAGCGTCCCTTGGAGCCGGCGCCCTGGGCGGCGATCTCTCCCGTCACCGTGCCGCCCTGGACCTGGCCCTGGAACTGCCGGGTGACGCCGCCGATGGCCACCGAGAAGCGCAACTGGCCGCGGTCGAACGAGACGTTCTCGAGGGGGATGTCGGCGCCGACCTTGCCCGCACGCGTGGTCAGGCTGCCCGTGAGCCTCGAGCCCTCGAGCTCCAGGCGGATCGCGACGCGCTTGTCGCCCTGGCCTTCCTCCCACATCGTCCCGATCCAGCGTCCCTCCATCGCCGCGGCCGCCGTCGACGTGCCTTCCGTCGGCAGGATGAGCGCCATGTCCTGGAGGTCGCGGCCCAGGTTCGAGGGCAGCGGGTTCACGACGCCGACGGGCACGCCGCCCCCCGTGCCCGCGCGCCGCAGCGCCTCGCTGTAGATCTGCATCAGGGCGCGGCCTCGCGTCGTGATCTCGACGACGCGGAAGGGCCGGTCGCGGGTGACGAAGAGCGCCAGCTGGTCCTGGAGGAGCGCCGCCCAGAACGCGGCCACCGAGCGCTGCGTGACGCGCCGCGAGCGCAGCGTCGGATCGAGGGCTCCGTAGGCCGCGAGATCGTCGCCGGTGACGGCGACGAGCAGGTCGGAGCGCCCGGTCACGCCGACTCCGAGCACGGGCTTGTCGCGGACCTCGAGGCTGACGGGCCGCGTGCGCGCTTCTTCGACGAGCGCGTTGAGCGCCGCCGCGACGCGCGAGGCGCGCTCGGGCGTCGTGGGCGCGTCCGCGGGCGAGCCCAGCGCCAGCACCGGGCCGATGTCCGTCGAGATCAGGGCGAAGCCGGGGTGATCCGCCACCGGCGTCGGGAAGTAGTGGGGCACGAAGTACCCCGAGGACGGGCGGGTGAGGATGAAGGGCGCGCTGTTGGAGCGGCTGCCGCGGACCTGCACCACGACGTTCGCGTCCATCTGCGAGGTCAGGATGCCCGAGCCCGGAACCAGGGCCACGATCTCCGTCGCCGTGGCCGACATCACGAGAGCCGGGTTGTTTCCGAACGTCACGGCGACGTTGGCCAGATTCGTGTCGAAGCCGCGGCCGCGGATCGCGACGCGGTCGCCGGCCGTGGCCTTGACGGGGCGCGTCTCGATGACGAGGGGCAGGCGGCCCATGTAGAGCGGGGTCGAGCGCGAGGACTCGCGGCCGGCCGACACCACGACCAGCACGGGCTCGCCGGCGGTGACCGGGATCGAGGGCACGCGGAAGCTCAGCGCCCCCGGCTTCTGCTCCACGATCTCCGCGGGCTGACCGTTCACGAGGAGCGTGAGCTGCTTCCCCTCGAGGTTCTTGCCCTCGATCGTGACGGTGTCGCCCGGCATCGCCACGTCGGGCACGAACGCCGTGATGCGGGGCGGCGCCGCGATCGTCAGGAAGATCGCGTTCGAGCGGCCGGCGCGGTTCTCGACCGTCACCGGGAAGTCGGCGGCGCCCGCGGCCGGGGCGACCTGGGGCAGCGTGACCGCCACCTGGCTGTCGGTCGCCGAGATGATCTGGCCGGTCTGTTCGCCGAAGCGCACGGTGAGCGCGCCCGCGTTGCTGCCGAAGCCGCTGCCCTGGAGCGTCACGGTCTGCCCGCCCTCCGCCTTCGGGGGCAGCACCCCCTCCATGACCGGCGGGACGCCCTGGGTCAGGCCCCAGCCGAAGTACGCGAGCCCCGAGATCGCCAGCCCGGCGACCACGGCGAGGACGGGTCGCGGCACCGCGGCGAGCATCGCTTTCGGCGACGGCTTGCGCGCTTTCTTGAGGAGCTCGGCCGCGGGAAGCGGCATCGGCAGCGCCGGCGGCAGCAAGCCGTCCTTCTCGCGCTCGGGCGCCGCGATCGACGGGCCGTCGGTCGTGTACTCGGGCTTGACTGCCTTGCGCGGGGGCGCCGGCGTCACGAGCTTGGCCACGGCCGCCGACGGCGCCTTGGGCGGCGGGAGCGGCTTGGGGGCCGCCGCCGCGGGCGGCGCGACGGGCGGGGCCGCGGGCTTGGCGGGAGCCGCCTTGGGCGGCGCTACCACGGGCGGCGGGACGTCGTCCAGGATGATGGCGGGCTCGGGGTTCGCCTCGATCACCGGCGCGTCGAGAGAGAACGGCTCTTCCATCGGCGCGTCGAGGATCAGGGCGGGCTCGACGGCCACGATCTCGCCCTCGAGGCGCACCACCAGCTTCGCGGTCTGCTTCGAGCCCGGCGGCCCGAGGCAGACCCGGTCGCCGTCGGAGAGGACGTGCTCCGGACCGATCTTCTCGCCGTTCACGTAGGTGCCGGTGGCGCTCGACAGGTCGCTGAGCAGCAGGCCCCGCGTCTTGTCGGCCGTCAGGCGCGCGTGCTGGGCCGCCACGTTCCCGAGGCCGATCGTGAGGGCGCAGTCCACCCCCGAGCCCAGGACGCGGGTCGCGCCGGGCTCGACGGAAACGCTCTGGCCGTCCTGAGGACCGCCGGCGACCGTCAGCGTCGAAGGCATCTTGATGGAGGCCGAGTCAACCACACGGCCCTCATGCTGTCAACGCTCGAGCTCCGCGCGTTGACAGCCGAAAGGACGCGATGCTAGCGTCGTCGGGCTAGCGCAATGACGAAGGTCGTCGCCGCCTCTTTCGATCCCGTCCTGGCGCGCATCCGCGTCCCCTTCGTCCAGCGCGCCTCGCTGCGTTTCGAGGGCCGCGACGAGGCGGCCTTCATCGTGGACCTGGGGCTCGCCGGCGTGTTCGTCGAGCGCTCGCAAGCCCTGCCCCGCGGCGCCGCGGTCTCCCTGCGCTTCCGGCTTCCGGGCAACGCGATCCCCGTGACCGCCGAGTGCGAGGTGGCCTGGAGCAAGGGCGCCGAGTCGCCGCCCCAGGGCCTTCCGGCCGGCGTCGGGCTCCACTTCGCGACGCTCGCGGAGGGCGATCTCGAGCGGCTGTCGCTCTACCTCGCCGAGTACTGCCGCCGCCACGGCAAGGCGCGCCGTTTCACGCGGCCGTGGCCGCTGCCCGGCACCGGCCAGGAGGACGCGTCGTAGCGCAGGTACGCGTCGTCCTCGTGCGTCCCGAGAACCCGCAGAACATCGGCGCCGTGGCGCGCGTCGTGCGCAACACCGGCCTCGACGGCATCGACCTCGTGGAGCCGGGGGACTGGCGGACGATCGAGTGCTGGCGCAGCGCCTGGGGCGCCCAGGAGGCCCTGGAGCAGGCGCGAGTCTTCCCCGGCCTGGGCCAGGCCCTGGCCGACGCCACCTGCGTCGCCGGGCTCTCGGGACGGCGCGACGCCGGCGTCCCGGTGCGCGACGTCCGGGACATGGCGGCGGACATCGCGGGCCTGGCCGAGGACGACCGCGCCGCCCTCGTCTTCGGCCCCGAGAGCACGGGCCTCACCCTCGACGAGCTGGCCTTGTGCGGGCATCGCGTGCGCATCGCGAGCCACCCGCAGCAGCCGTCCCTCAACCTCTCCCACGCGGTGATGGTGGCGGCCTACGAGGTGTTCCGGGCCGGCCGCCGCAAGATCGCCGGCACGCGCCGGGCGACCGGCGCCGAGAAGGAGCACATGCTCGACCTCCTGAGGCAGGGTCTCGCCGCGACGGGGACGTTGCCCACGGCCAACGCCGACGGGTTCTTCGCCGAGTGGCGCGGCCTCTTCGAGCGCGCCGACCTCACGCCGCGCGAGGTCGTGCTGCTCGAGCACATGGCCCGCAAGATGATCCGCGGCACGCGCCGCGACGGCGGCGCATGAGCCTCGACCACTCGCCGTTCGCCGACGTCCGCCGCCTCGAGAACGGCGCCTTCTCGCTGCCCCAACTCAAGTGGCGTGAGATCGTGTTCGTAGGCGCGGTGCGACCCGACGGCTATTTCTACGTGCGCGACCCGGCCCGGCCCCTGCCGCCCTTCGCGACCGGCGAGCTCTTTCCCGAAGGCGTCCGCTTCCGGGCGATCGCCGAGGGCAACCGGGTGGTGCTGACGCCCCAGGGCTGAGGCTTGACAAGGCCGCTCCCCGCCCGGATATTGCGTTCGCTTACTTTCGATTGCGCTTTTCGACCCGGAGGCGACATGCGGCTGGTGCTGTTGGCGGCCCTCGTGGTGGCAGGTAGCGCCCGGGCCCAGGACGTGCCCGACAAGCCGCCCGAGGACGTGCCGGCCGACAACCGCTTCGACCCGGGGCGCATGCAGTCGAGCCTCGTCGTGCCGCGCACGGCCGTGGCGCGCTTCCGCTTCCCGGCCATCGACGTCCACAGCCACGACTACGTCGAGACGCCGGCAGCGGTGGCCGAGTGGGTGAAGCTGCAGGAACGGGTCGGCGTCGCCCGGACGTTCGTGCTCACCGGCGAGACCGGCGGGGCGTTCCAGGCCCTCGTGGCGAAGTACGCGGGTGCCTACCCTGGCCGCTTCGTGATGTTCTCGGGCTTCACGACCGAGGGCATCGACGCTCCCGACTACGGCGAACGCCTGCGCGCCGGCCTGCGTGCCGACGTGGCGGCCGGCGCCCACGGAATGGGGGAGCTCTCGGACAAGGGGCTGGGCCTGGTGAGGGTGGGGGACAAGGCCTACTTCATCGACGACCCCCGCTTCGACCCGCTCTGGGACGAGGCCGGCAAGCTCCACGTTCCCGTGTTCGTCCACGTGGCGGAGCCCGCCGCGTTCTACGAGCCGCCCGACGAGAAGAACGACCTGCGGCGCTCCGCGAACTGGTCGCTCTACGGCAAGGGCACGCCGGGCTTCCAGGCGATGCTCGAGAAGTTCGAGCGCGTGCTCTCGAAGCATCCCGGAACGCAGTTCGTCGCGGTGCACTCCTTCAACCTGACCAACGACCTGGGCGCGATCGCCGCGCTGCTCCGCCGCCACCCGAACGTCGACGTCGACTTCGCCGCGCGCATGTGGGAGCTCGCGCGCCAGCCGTTCACGGCCCGCAAGTTCTTCCTCGAGCACGCGGACCGCATCCTGTTCGGCACCGACAACGACCCGGCGCCGGCCATGTACCTCGCCCACGTGCGGCAGATGGAGACCCAGGACGAGTGGTTCTGGCCCGCCGACGCCGAGTGGTGGCGCGGCTACGGCCTGGGGCTGCCCGACGGCGTCCTGAAGAAGGTCTACCGCGAGAACGCCCTGAAGCTGCTCGCGAGACGGCGCTAGCGGATCGCGACGCTCGCGATCGACACGGGCGCGTCGGGCTCGAGCCGGACCGTCACGAAGCGCGTCGGGCGCAGCCGTTTCTGGACGCGGGGCGGCATCGGCTCCGACAGCAGACGCACGCGGGAGCCGGCGCGGCCCACGATGGCGGTCGCGACCTCGACGCCTTCGACGTGGACGCGCAAAGCCGGGTCGGTCTGGGGGCTCTCCATCTCCACCTCGAGGCGCGCTCCGCTCGGGAAGGGCGGCAGGTAGACGCCGGCCCCTCCCTTCGGCAGCACACGACCGCTCGGACCCGGTTCGCGTCCCCATCCGAAGCCGAGGTACGGAGCGGACTCGCGCGTCGAGAGATCGATCCGCTCGAGCGCGGAGGCCGCGGTGGGCGGCCGGTAGATGCGCAGGTCGGCGCCGCGGTTGCCGCCGAAGCCCGTGTCGATCGTGAAGGCGCGCGCCAGGGTGAGAGGCGCCAGGGCGGGGTGGCCGAAGAGTCTCTCGGGCACCACGATCCAGTCGTAGCGATAGAGCTCGAAGCGCTCGGCGTCGAGCAGGTCCTTGAGCCCGCTGGTCCGGCCCAGCCCGCGCGCGGCGCCCGCCATTCCGGGCAGCATGCCGGGAGCCGTCAGGACGCGCTCGCCCGGCGCGAGCTGGTCCGCGAGCCAGCTCTCGCCGAGCACGTACGTCGGAGGCGGGAAGCGACGGCTGATGGTGACGGCCGCCGGCAACAGGGCCGGTGCCAGGAGACCCGCGACGACGAAGCCGGCCGCGAGGCCTCCGGACCGACGGACGAACCGACGCGCCACGTCCACGAGACCCGCGGCCGCGGCGACCGCGACGAAGGGCACGAGAGGATACGCCCAGCGCGGGAAGAGGGCGGGCTTGTGGGTCATGAACCAGAGGTAGGCGAGGGGGAACGACGCGAGCACCCCGGCCCGCGCCGCGCCCCTCGCGAGGCCGGCGGCCGCCGTGGTGCCCGCCAGGACGAGCAGCGGCCAGCCGAAGGCGTCCGCGGCCAGGAGCGAGACGTAGGCCCAGCGCGCGTTCGGAGCGGCGGCGTAGTGCGTGGGCTTCACGTGGCCGAAGTCCATCGAGAGCTGCCGCACGAAGTTCGGGAAGTCCCACCAGACGAAATGATTGGTCGTGGCGACCGCGAGGGCGAAGGCGACGAGGCCGGCACCCACGCGGGCCCAGGCCCGGCCCTCGCGAACCGGGAGGACAGCAGCGAGCAACACCGGGAGCAGCGCGAACACCCCGGTGTACTTCGTGCCGGCCGCGCAGCCGGCGAGCGCTCCCGCCAGCGCGATCGCCGGGAGCGAGGGTCGCGCGAGGGCCCGGACCGCCGCCCACGCGCACGCGACCACGAAGAAGCCGAGGCCCACGTCGTTGCGCAGCTGCGTCGAGGTGTCGAGCGCGAGCGGGACGACGCCGACGAGCAGTGCCGCGACGAGACCCGCGGAGGAACCGGCGGCGGCGCGGCCCACGAGACCCGTAAGGACCGCCGTCGACGCCCCGAGCCCGGCGTTCGTCACGCGCCCGGCCCACACGAACAGCTCCACCGAGGCCTGATCGACGTTGCGGAGCGCTCCGCTCACCAGGCTCCACAGGTACGCCCCGAGGGCGCCGCCCGCGAGGAGCCAGAAGTGGAGCCCGGGATGGTCCTCGGTCGTGAAGTGACCCTGGGCTCCGGTCTGGAAGAATTCCAGCACGCTCTTTCCCAGGCGCGCCTCGTCGATGTCCGTGCCTTCGTGGCCGAGCCCCAGGCCGAGGCCGGCGAGTCTCACCCCGAGGGCCAGCAGGCCGACGCCCGCGAGGCCCACCTCGAAGCGACGCGCCCAGGACCACTCGACGATGCCGGTGAGGTCCGGAAGGCGATGCCACGCCAGGAGGATCGTCAGCGCTCCCAGGAGCAGACCGGTCGAGACGAAGCGCTCGAGGCCGAGACCGAAGAGGGACGCGACCAGCAGGAGCGCGACGGCGAAGCGCAGGCGGATCAACCTTCCGATGATATGCGTTCTCGCGTACTCTCGCGGTCCTGGAGGTCGCCATGCGGATCCCGCTCCTCGCGGTCGGTTGTACGCTCTCGCTCGTGACGTCGTCCTCGGGACAGTCAGTCGTGCCGGGCGATCGGCCGGCCGGCCGGCTCCACGCGACGCGCTCGGCGCCCGTGGCTCGCCACGGGATGATCGCGACCAGCCAGGCCCTCGCCTCGGCGGCCGGCCTCAAGGTCCTGCAGGACGGCGGCAACGCGATCGACGCGGCGGTGACGGCCGCGGCCGTGCTGGCCGTGGTCGAGCCGCCGATGAACGGCATCGGGGGCGACCTGTTCGCGATCGTGTACGACGCGAAGACGAAGAAGGTCTACGGTCTCGACTCGAGCGGCCGCGCGTCGCACCGCGCGACGCCCGAGGAGTTCGCGCGCCGCGGGCTCACGGCCATGCCCGAGTACGGGCCGCTGACGGTCGACGTGCCCGGCGTCGTCGAGGGCTGGAGCCAGCTCCTCGCGCGCTTCGGCACGCGGCCGCTGGCGGTGGCGCTGCAACCGGCCATCGGCTACGCCCGGGACGGCTTCGGCGTGCAGGAAATCGCGGCCGACGACTGGCAAGAGGCGGCGCCGCGCGTCGCCCGCGATCCCGCGGCGGCGAGGACCTTCCTGCCCGAGGGCCGCGCGCCGCGCAGCGGCGAGATCTTCCGCAACCCGAACCTCGCGCGCTCCCTGGAGCTGATCGCGAAGGACGGCCGCGACGCGTTCTACAAGGGAGCCATCGCCCAGGCCATCTCGGCCGACATGAAGGCGCGCGACGGCCTGCTCGACCTCGAGGACCTGGCCGCCCACCAGGCCGAGTGGGTCGAGCCGATCTCGACGAGCTATCGGGGCGTCGAGGTCCTCGAGATGCCGCCCTCGACACAGGGCTTCGTGGCCCTCGAGATGCTCAACATCATGGAAGGCTTCGACCTGAAGGCGATGGGCCACAACAGCGCCGACGCGTTGCACCTCGTGACCGAGGCCAAGAAGATCGCCTTCGCCGACCGCGCGGCGATCCTGGCCGACCGCGACTTCGTGCCGAAGGCGACGCTGGCCCGCCTCATCTCCAAGGAGTACGCCGCCAAGCGCCGCCCCGACATCGACATGCGCAAGGCGGCGTCGAGCGCCTCCCTCGACTTCGCGGGCCGCGACCTCGGCGACACGATCTACATGACCGTGGCCGACGGCGCCGGCAACGTGATCTCGCTGATCCAGTCGCTCTTCGACTCGTTCGGCGCCGGCATCGTGGCGGGCGACACCGGCATAGCACTGCACAACCGCGGCGCCGGCTTCGTCCTCACCCCCGGCCATCCCGACCGGATCGGCCCGCGCAAGCGCCCGCTGCACACCCTCGTCCCGGCCATGCTCCTGAAGGACGGCAAGCCCTGGGTGTCCTTCGGCGTGATGGGTGGCGACAACCAGGCCCAGGCCCACGCCCAGGTGGTCGCGAACCTGGTGGACTTCGGCCTCGACGTGCGCGACGCCGGCGAGGCGGCGCGCATGCGCCACGTGGTCTCGAGGCTCGCTCTCGAGAGCGGGATCGGCGCCGACGTGCGTCGCGAACTCACGGCCCGGGGCCACGTCCTCGTCGACGGCCGCGGCCTGATGGGCGGCTACCAGGCGATCCAGATCGATCCGGCGACCGGCGTGATGACCGGCGGCTCGGACCTGCGCAAGGACGGTCTGGCGATCGGCTGGTAGCTAGCGCCGCTCCCCGGTGTCGAGCATGACGCCCAGGGCGAGGGCGACGCGGCGGTCGAGGCTGCGCGAGCGATCCCCGCTGAGGTCGAGCACGTAGCGGTCGAGCAGCGTGAACTTGCGGTTGAACTGCCCGATCTCCTCCTCGGTGTCCCCGCGCAGGAAGACGAAGTTCAGCACGATCAGGTTCGTCAGGAAGCGGCGGAGCAGGGCGCGCACGATCGAGTCCTCGCGGGCGACGCAGAGGCGCCGGCCGTCAGGAGCGTCGCACACCCACTTCTTCAGCAGGATGTCGGTCAGCAGGTTCTTGCGCAGGAACGCGAGCGGCCGGCCCTGGGCGTCGTTGACCGTGTAGGTGTGGGTCAGGAAGTAGAACTTCTGGTCCTGCAGCACCTCGAGGAGCTTCTCACCGCGGGCCTCGTCCCGGTAGAAGTAGACGTGACGCTTCGGTCCCACGGCCTTGGCGACGACGATCAGGGCGACGACTCCGGCGCCGAGGCCCAGGACGAGCGCCACGGGTTGATCGAAGTGCATGCCGGCCCACAGGAACGGCGCGGCGAGGACGGCTCCGGCCGCGAGCCCGGCGAGCAGTCCGACGAGCGCCTTCAGGTGGTGGGCCGGCCTCTCGACGAACAGGAGCGGCTGGCCCTGCTCGTCCCACACCTGGTACTTCTCGTGGAGGGACAGGGCCTTCTGCCGCAGCAGGAAGCGGTCGCGATCGAAGACCGGGTCGACGGCACCGCTCGTCAGGGCCGCGCTGCGCGTCGCCAGGGGCGCGGGTGCGGGCGAGCGTGCCGGGACCGCAATGGCCCCGGGCAGGGGCTTGCCGCACGACTTGCAGTCGGGGCCCTTGGGCATCTGCACCATGCCGCACTTCGGGCAGCGCACGCTTCCGGTCATCGTCAGGTCCTCCGGGAAAGTGCGGTAGTGAACCACGAAACCCGTCCCGGGACGAAACGGCTTGACAGCCGTGCGATGCTGAAGCCACATTCCGATTTCTTGCGTTTGGTTGTGTTTTCCGCGACCGGAGGTTCCCGATGACACGGTTCCGCCTCTTCTCCCTCGTGCTCGCCGCCGGGCTGCTCGGGGCATCGCCGGCGCTCGCCCAAGTCGACACCGGCTCGATCCTCGGCACGGTCCGCGACAAGAGCGGCGCCGTCGTGCCGGGCGCGACCGTGAACGTGCTCGAGTCCTCGACCAACACGTTGACGGTGCGCAGCGCCGACGCGTCGGGCAACTACGTCGCGACGCCCTTGCGCATCGGCGTCTACGCCGTGACCGTCGAGCTCACGGGGTTCAAGAAGCAGACGCGCGCCGGCATCGTGCTGCGCGTGCAGGATCGCCTGCGCATCGACTTCGAGCTCGAGCCCGGCGACCTCGCCGAGTCGGTGGTGGTGACGGGGGAGGCGCCCCTCGTGCAGTCCGAGACCTCCTCCCTGGGCGAGGTCGTTGACGCGCAGCAGATCGTCGCCCTGCCCCTGAACGGCCGCAACTACATCGACCTCGCGACGCTGACGAGCGGGGTCATCCGCACCGCCGAGGGCAGCAACGGCAACGTGAACGCGACGTTCGTGGTGAACGGCACGCGCGGCGGCCAGAACAACTACCTGCTCGATGGCATCGACAACAACAGCAACGACGGCGGCGAGGCCGCGATCTACACCAACGTCGACGCCATCGAGGAGTTCAAGGTCCAGACGAGCAACTACTCGGCCGAGTTCGGGCGCTCGGGCGGCGCCGTCGTGAACGCGTCGATCAAGTCCGGCGCCAACGAAGTGAGCGGGAGCGCTTTCTACTTCCTGCGCGACGAGTCCCTCGACGCCCGCGGCTTCTTCGAGGACCCGGAGTCGGAGAAGGCCCCGTTCAGCTTCAAGCAGTTCGGCGGCACTCTCGGCGGCCCGATCCGGAAGGACAAGACCTTCTTCTTCGTGGACTACCAGGGCACGCGCCGCAACGAGGCCGGCACCGCGATCATCTCCGTGCCGACCGCCGCCCAGCGCCGCGGCGACTTCTCCGGCGAGGGCAACAATGTCATCTACGACCCGCTCACGGGCGAGCCCTTTCCCGGCAACGTCATTCCCTCGGACCGCTTCGACCCCCTGGCGGCGAACTTCGTCAACCTCTACCCGGATCCGAACCAGGACGGCCTCAAGAACAACTACCTGACGAACCCCCAGTCGACGAACTCGGTCAACCAGGGAGACCTGCGGCTCGATCACGAGTTCTCGGGCTCGGATCGCGTCTTCCTGCGCCTGTCGCTCACCAAGAGCACGCGCTTCGTCGAGCCGCCGCTTCCCGGCCTGGCGAACGGCGGCGACTACGGGACCGGCTCGTCGAACTCGAAGGCCTGGGGCGGGGCGCTGGGCTTCACCCACATCTTCTCGTCCAGCACGGTCAACGAGCTGCGTGTCGGCTTCAACCGCGTCAAGGGCCAGGACGGGATCGCCCCGGGCGGGCAGCAGCCGCCTCCACCGGGGCTGACGGTGCCCGGGGCGCCGACCGACCCCGCGATCGTCGGCATCGCCGTCTTCGATCCCGCCGGCTACGCCTTCCTGGGCGATCCCGAGTTCAACCCGACCTATACGCGTACCCAGGAGCTGCAGCTCTCCGACACGCTGTCGCTGGTGCGGGGCCGCCACAGCCTGAAGACCGGCTTCCAGATCCGGGTGAGCGAGTTCGACCTGTTCCAGATCCCGCAGCCGCGCGGCAAGTTCGGCTTCAGCGGCGAGTTCACCCAGGACGCCGACCACAACGAGGACACGGGCGACGCCCTGGCCGACGCGCTGCTCGGCTACTCGTCGCAGATCGACGTCTCGAACATCACCCAGACCCGCAACCGCACCCCCGTCTTCGGCGCGTTCGTGCAGGACGACTTCAAGGTCAACTCGTCGCTGACCCTGAACCTCGGCCTGCGCTGGGACTACACCGGGCCCACCACGGAGGCCGACGACCGCCAGAGCAACTTCGACTACGAGACCGGCCAGGTGCTGGTCGCCAACCAGAACGGCAACTCCCGCGGCCTGATCGACGTCGACAAGCTCAACTTCGCGCCGCGCGTGGGCTTCGCCTGGACCCCGACGAAGGACGGCAAGACCGCGATCCGCGGCGGCTACGGCATCTTCTATGGGGCCCAGGAAGTGCGCACCGGCTTCCAGCTCGGCTACAGCATGCCGTTCTTCTTCGCACTCTCGCAGTCGAGCGACTTCGGCGTGACACCGGCGGCCTTCGTGCGCGAAGGCTTCCCGGCGCTCGACCCGGCGGCCGCGTCGTTCCCCGGCATCCTGTCCGCCGACCGCCGCTTCAAGAGCCCGTACTACCAGCAGTGGAACCTCTCGGTGCAGCGCGACATCGGCTGGAACACGCTGCTCGAGGTGGCCTACGTGGGCTCCAAGGGCACGCGCCTCCAGGTGCTGCGCGACTACAACCAGCCCGAGCCCGGTCCCGGCGACCCGCAGGAGCGCCGGCCCTATCCGCAGTTCGGCAACTTCGCGTCGATCACGAACGCCGGCAGCTCGAGCTACAACTCGGTGCAGCTGAAGCTCCACAAGCGCGTGAGCAACGGGCTCTGGCTGCTGAGCGCGTTCACCTACGGCAAGGCCTACAACGACCAGCCGGAGATCTGCTGCAACTCGCCCTGGCCGCCCGACACCTACAACATCCAGGCGGAGCACGGCCCGGCGGACTACGACCAGCGCTACCGATCGGTGACGAGCTTCGCGTGGGACCTGCCCTTCGGCAAGGGCCGCCGCTTCCTCGACCAGGACGGCGTGCTGAACGGCATCTTCGGTGGCTGGCAGCTCGGCGGCATCGTGACGATCGCGGCGGGCTTCCCGTTCTCGCCGGCCACGGGCTTCGACACCTCCAACACCGGCACGTTCGGCCAGCTCCGGCCCGACCTGGTCGGCAACCCGATCCCCGGCACGCAGACGCCCGAGCACTGGTTCGATGCCTCGGCCTACGCGACGCCGGGCGAGTTCCAGTTCGGCAACGCGCCGCGCAACAGCCTGGTCGGTCCGCCGACGCGCACCGCCGACCTGTACCTGAAGAAGGAGTTCGCGATGGGCAAGCGCGCCCGCCTCGAGCTGCGCATCGAGGCCTTCAACGCCTTCAACCATCCCAACTTCGGGTTGCCCGACAACTACGTCGACGACGGCGAGTCGGCGGGCACCATCACCTACACGGCGCTCGCACAGCGGCAGATCCAGTTCGGCGCGCGGGTGGCCTTCTAGAGCGTTCCGTCCTCGAACCAGACGACCGCGCCCTTCTGCAGGTCGGGCAGCGTGAACACGAGCTCGCGGCCCTCGCGCGCGCCGTGGATCTCGACCGGGGCGCCGAGGAAGGGCAGGAACCAGCCCTTGCGGTCGCCGTCGACCGCAAGGCGGATCCGGATCCCCTTCTCCGGGACCTGCACGGCGTTCTGCTTCGAGACGAGGCCCTTGAAGCTCGCGAAGAAGACGTGGAGCTTGCCGTCCACGCGGGCGATCTGTGTCGCGATGGCCGGCGACGCCTCGACACGAACGCTCGTGTCGGGCGCGAGCGCCGCCAGCAGCGCGTCGGTCGGCTTCGGATCGGCCGTGTCGAAGTCCTTCTCCAGCGCGGCGAGATAGGCGCGTCCCGGGCAGTCGGGGAACGTCGCCGCCGGCAGGCCGGCGGCATCGACTCCCGTGACGACGAGGCGCGTGCCGCTCGACTGCAGCGCGCGCAGCGAGCCCCTTTCCGCGTCGCTCAGCTCGCGCACGTCGGGCAGGACCAGCGTCCGTCCCTGGAACGCGGCGAGAGTCCGCGGCGTCACCACCTGGAATTCGACGTGCTTCTGCATCAGCAGGATCAGGATCCCCTGGTAGGAGCGCAGGAACGCGTCGGGGAAGTAGTCGCGGGTCTTCGGCGAGAAGTACACGCCGATCGGATGCACCGGCTCGCGCGGGTGGTACAGCGTGTTCTCGTGGGCGCCGACCCACTCGAAGATCTTGCGGCGCGTCGGGGTGTCGTTGGTCCCCGACATCACGTGGGTGGCGGCGTCCCAGAAGTTGGCGCCCGCCAGCACCACCGACATCGCGAGGTTCTGCATCGGCTCGGGCGGCGCTACGTTCTTGTCGCCGTCCCACGAGTAGTTGAGGATCCAGGTGGCCTTGCCCTGGGCGAACGCGCGGAAGGAGTGCATGCCGACCTGGTAGCGGAACCAGTCGAGGGGCGTGCGCGACGTGGCCATGTGGTCGCCGCCGCCGAACTCGTACTCGTGGGCGATCGCGTCGGTCACGCCGTAGAGCTCGTAGACGTCGGAGCCCACCACGACGGCCTCGCGCTCGATGCCGGGATAGATCTCCGGGATCGTCATGATCTTCGGGTTGGCCGATTTCGCGTTCTGGTCGATCTCGCGCATGAACTCCGTGATCGTCTCGATGCGGAAGTCGACCCACTTACGGAACTTCGGATCGGCGAGGTCGCCCAGGGCGAAGTCGCGGCGCGCGTCGAGGCCCGTCTTCTTGCGGAACGCCTCGACGGTGTAGTCGTCGAAGCTGGCCCACGAGTCCTCCCAGCCCTCGAAGTGGGTCATCCAGTAGGGGATGTCCACGTAGATCCCGTCGATGCCGGTGGCGGCGATCTGCCGCACCCGTTCCATGTACTGCGTGCGCCAGGCCGTGGCATAGGGGGAGATCCACACGTCCTCGTCGCCCTTGGCGATCCAGAAGGCAGCGCCGCTCGTGAAGGAGGCGGGCTCGCCGCTGCGCTTCCTCTGCAGCCAGTCCGGGTGGTCCTTGGCGAGGCTGTGGGGTGTGGAGTCGGCGTCCTTCGTGATGCACTCGGTGCCGGCGATGTACACGAACGCCCTGTTGCCGACCGCATGCGCACGCTCGGCCACGTCCTTGATGGCCGCGAGCTTCGCGGTGGGATCCAGGAAGCTCTCGTAGCGGCCCGTGACGTCGTTGTCGACCTCGATGCCGAAGACGTGGTCGGCCGTGGCGTCGCGCACGATCGCGGCCGGGTCGGCGCCCTCGCCCAGGCCATAGGCCCCGATGCGCACGCGGTGGGTCCAGTTCTGCGCCGTCGCCGAGGCTTCGGGCCGGGCGGCGACGAGCAGGGACTTCTCGAAGCGCGTCTCCAGCGTCGCGGTCGGTCCCTGCACGCGCCCGAGGTCCTTGCCGCTGACCGTGTCGGTGACGCGGTACGCGCGCGCCTCGAGGCCGCGCAGCTCGACCTTTCCCTTGTAGCTCCTGGCGAAGAACGCGTAGTGGAGCGCGCCGTCCTTGCGCACCGCATGGGCCTCGGGCCGGTCGAAGCCGAGATCGTAGAGCGCGCCCAGGTACTCGCCCTTCGAAAGCTGCGCCGCGTCGTAGCGCTTCGTCCACTCGCCCCACAGCTTCTCCCGCTCGGGCGAGAGCAGCAGCGTCTTGTCCTTCTCCCCGGGAGCGCCCGGCCACGCGAAGTTCGTCCCGATCACGCCGCCGATGCCGTAGGTGGAGGCGAAGTCGGTGCCGCCCTCGCTCATCTCGACGTGGTCGCCGAAGAAGGCCATGCGGTCGCCGGCCAGGGCCTTAAGCGTCTTGCCCTTGCTGCGCACCTGCCACGAGCTCTCGGGATCCGACGCGACGGCCATGTTCATGTACGGCAGGTTGAAGAACGAGTAGGCCGTGCCGCACGGGCAGATCTCGACGAGGGCGCCGGGCTTCGTGGCCTGGGCCGCGTCCCAGATCGCCTTGAAGAACCCCGGCACGCCTTCGGGAGCGTCGTCGGGGCTGCCGTGATGGTGGGCCGGGTTGTAGCAGGGCGGCGCGCCGTTCAGGTGCTGGCCGTCGATCTTGAGGCCGTCGAAGCCCCACACCCCGAGCGCATGGCGCCCGAAGGCCGCGGCGTCCTCGCGCACGGCGCCGAGAGCGGGGCAGAGGTAGTTGGAATCCCACCACGTCACCTTGCGCGGCGAGCCGTCCACATTCTTCAGGAGCCAGTCGGGATGCTCCTTGTCGGTGCGCGAGCCCGGATCGGCCGCGAGCGGCGCCCACCAGAGCTGCGCCTTGAAGCCCTGGGCGTGGATGCGGTCGACCATCGCCTTCATGTCTGCGTCGCCCTTCGGGAACTTGGACGGCACCGGCGTCCAGTCGCCCTCGGCCACCTGCCAGCCGTCGTCGAGCACGGCCCAGTCGAAGCCGAGCCCCTTCGCGATCGGGAGCGTCGCGTAGACCTGCTCCGGCGTGAACTTGCGGCCGTAACCCCACGCGCACCACAGCGGCTTGAACGCATCGGCCGGCGCGTCGGGGATCACGAGACCCTGCTTCTGCATGACCTCGCTGTAAGCGCGCAGCGTCGCGAAGGCGTCGCCGGTGTGCACCGCGACGAACGTGCGCGGCGTCTCGAAGCTCTCGCCGGGCTGGAGCCGGATCGGCCGGTCCGCCGTCAGGGCGACATGGACGACGCCATCCTTGTTTCTCTGGACCGGCAGCGCGACCTGCTTCGGCACCAGCTCGACGTGGCCGATGGCGAGGCCCACGTCGCGTCGCCACACGTCCAGCACCGGCGTGCCGCCGCCGTAGTCGCTGTCGTTCATGCCCAGGAAGTTGCGCTGGGCGAAGCCCGGCGGGACTGGCAGAATCCAGTCGGGTCGCTTCTCGTAGCTCCCCGGCTGGTACGACCAGAAGGCTGGCTCCGTCTTGCTCGAGGACGCGAACGCGTAGCGGTGGCTGGTGTAGCCCCGGGCGTCGTAGGGCTGCGGCCCCTCGTTCGTGTAGCGGACCCGCAAGAACAGGAAGTGCGGACGGTCCGCGTAGCGCGTCACCTCGACGCGTTTCGTGAGCGTGCCAGCCCGGCCGACGAGGGCCCAGCGCTCTCCCGCGCCGAGCGCGTCCTGTATCGGCTCTCCCTTGAGGCTTTCCAACAGGAACGTCGGGCCCGCACCCATGGGCGGATCGAGCGTCTCCGAGTTCTCGAACGGACCCAACACGGCCGGCGTAGCCAGGGTCGACACGACACGGCTACGCATCTGCCCATCGAACTCGAGGCGGATGCCATCGCCGTCGACCGCCTGCGGGTTCGTCGTGTCGAAGGCGAACGCGGGCGCCGCTGCCAGGAGTGCAGCGAAGAACGGGCCGATCGTTTTCATGGAGACCTCGCTAGTTGACGTCGGAGACGCCGGGCGTCGGCCGCAACGTCAGCGAGCCGTCGTCGTTCAGCTTCTGGCGGCAGGCCCAGCGCACGGGATGACGCGCGCCCTTCACCTCGAGCTCCGCCGAGACGCGGAGGCCCTTCCAGTCGGTGCCGTCGGGTAGCGGGAACAGGGCCTGGCGGACCTTGCCGGGCAGCGGGTAGCCGGGGTCGAGGGAGCCTGCCACGTCGACCTTGCCGTCGAGGCTGCGCACGCGGACCCTCAGCACGCCGGGCACGCCCGCGATGCCGTCGTTCGTGAAGCCGATGACCAGGGACGGGTGACCGTCGCGCGAGGTGCGCCACACCCACGAGGGCCGCACGCGATAGCCGATGCGGCGGGCCAGGGCATCGAAGCCGGCAGGGTACTGGTCGTAGTACCGCTTCAAGCCCTCGGCGGAGATGTGCTGCCAGTTCCAGAGCGAGAAGTAGTGCGCCCCCACGTCCTTGACGTGCGAGATCACGTTCTCCGTGTGGGGCACGCCGTCGTCCAGCTTGAGGGACTCGGGCGAGCCGTCGGACGTGCCCACCTCGATCGTCGCGCCCGTCCAGGGCGGCCGGTTGCTGAGCGCCTCGATCTGCTCGTTCTCGATGAAGATCGTGTCGGTCCTCAGCCAGTTGAACGAGCGGATCGTGCGGTCGAGGACTTCCGAGTTCCCGACGTGGCTGAAGTCGGGCTGCGTGTTCGTGACGAGCGGCGTCTTCTTGAACGCGGCCTGCTGGGTCTCGAACATCCTCACGAACGTCCGCTCGGCCGTGACCGAGTCGGGGAACGGGTGGCGCGGGTTCTCGAAGGGCCACGTGTGCCCCTCGCCCCAGAAGCCGTACATCATCGTGTCGACGTACTCGACCTGCGGGCTGCCGTCGTAGGTCGCGAGCCACTGGACGAGGTCGGCGAAGGCGGCCTGGTACTCGGGGTGGTCGTAGCGCGGCTCGTACTGGGTCTTGCCGGCCCAGTCGCCCATCTTCACGAGCGGCACCTTCGCGGACACGAAGTCGGGCATCGCGAGCGTCGGGATGTTCGGGTTGCCGAGCTGGATCCGGAACGCGACGCGCTTGCCGTGGCGCTTCGCCGCGTCGAACGTCAGCTTCCAGTGCGGGTCGGGATCGAAGCGGCCCGGCCCCTTGTGGACGTGGCGCCAGTCGACGCGCAGGTAGACGCTCGTGCCGAGCGGGTAGGCGACCAGGTCCTCGATCGACTGCTCGAGGCTCTTCGGCGATTTCTTGAGCCCGGCCTCGTCCCACACGTACGTGATCAGGCCCATGCCGTAGTTCGGGACGACCTCGCTCGACGGCATGGTCGCCATCACGACGTCCCACGACGGCACGAGCTCCTCGGGGAACGGGCCTTGATAGAGCCGGTCGGCGACGGGAGGCGCCGCGCCCCAGTCGTAGCGGTCCCAGTTGTGGGCCGGCACGACCGCCCCGGCCTTCGGAGCCGGAAGCGCCTGGCTCGCCGCGACGAGGCCGACAGCCTTCAACGCGTCGCGGCGGGAGAACATAAGTATTGGAAGGCTAGAGAAGGAAAACGAAAGAGTCAACCTCGAATTGGAATGGCCGGCGCCAACGGGAGGCGCAGCCGGATCTTCGTGCGCGCGTACGCGAGCGCCAGCATCGTCGCCGTCAGTGCCGCGAGGCCGACGCTCGCTTCCGAGACCGTGAGCTCGTGCCGCAGCGTCGGCGCCACGATGCCCCCGTACACGATCTCGATGTGGATCCAGTACACGAGCAGGCTGGCCCGGCCCAGCAGGCGCAGCGGGGAGGGCCACGCCGACCACGGCGCGAGGCTCCAGGCGTAGGACAGGCCGAACACCAGCAACAGCACGCCGGTCTTGATGAGGAAGAAGCTGGGGCTCGTCCTCCAGAAGTCGTCGACCGGGTACGGCGAGGGCAGCTCGTCCAGGCGCAGCGCGATCGCCATCGTGAAGGCGCCGAAGAGCGCGAGCCCGCCCACCAGGCGGCCTTCCGAGCCCGCGCGGCGAGCGGCGGCCAGCAGCGTGCCGGCGGCCGCGCCGGCCGCGGTGAAGCCGGCCCACGGGAAGATCGGGAAGAAGGCGCCGTGGACGCGTCCCGTCCAGTAGCCCTTGACGGCGTCGGGGATCCAGGCCGGCCACGGCGTGTCCCAGGCCAGCGGCGTCAGCACTGCGATGACCGCGGCCAGACCGACCGCACGCCAGAGGCGCGCCGCGTGGGACGGCGCCGACAGCGCCACGAGCCCGACCATCAGCATCGAGAGGCCGATGCAGTTGAGCACGTCGACCCGGGTCAGGCCGCTCACCCTCACGAAGCCGCTGGTCGCGAACATCCAGAGCCGGAAGGCGACCGCGTACGCGAGCACCTCGAGGCCGCGCCGGGCCATTTCCCAGCGCACCGTCGCGACCGAGGCCCCGTGGCCGTGGCGGAGCTCGGCCAGGAGGGCCAGGCCCAGGCCCGCGAGGAACAAGAAAAGTGGCGCCGGATAGCCCCCGACGAGGCGGCTCAAGCCATAGAATCCGCTGGTCTTGGCTTCCGGCGTCAGCCAGGAATGGTAGGCGTGGGTCTGCATCATGAGGAGCACGGCGAAGCCGCGCATCCAATCGACGTAGGAAACCCGTGCCCTGGTCATCGCCCCGTTCCCGAGAAGGCTCCACTATAATGGCCCGGTCCTGAGAGCGCCTCTTCATTGAACAATTCCCCGCGCATCCTGCCGCGATCCGAGCACACGCTCTCGCGGCGGAACATCGATCCCGACGCGCTGAAGGTCCTCTATCGCCTGAAGACCAACGAGTACGTCGCGTATCTCGTGGGCGGCGGCGTGCGCGACCTGCTCCTGGGCCGCAAGCCGAAGGACTTCGACATCGGCACGAGCGCCAATCCCCAGCAGGTGAAGCGGCTCTTCAAGAACTGCTTCATCATCGGCCGCCGCTTCCGCCTGTGCCACGTGCGCTTCGGCAAGAAGGTGATCGAGGTCTCGACGTTCCGGAAGCAGGCCGAGGCCGAGCAGGGCGACACCCTGATCCGCCGCGACAACGTGTTCGGCACGCCCGAGGAGGACGCGTTCCGCCGCGACTTCACGGTCAACGCGCTCTTCTACGACATCGCGACGTTCTCGGTGATCGACTACGTCGAGGGCCTGCCGGACCTCGAGGCCCGCGTGATCCGCACGATCGGCGATCCCGGCGTGCGCCTGCGCGAGGACCCGGTGCGCATGCTGCGGGCGGTCGCGCTCGCCTCGCGCCTCGAGTTCACGATCGACCGCGACACGGTCGAGGCGATCCGCTTCCTGCGCAGCGAGATCGTGAAGTCGAGCCCGGCCCGCATCCTCGAGGAGTTCTACAAGATCCTGCGGCAGGGCGCCGCGCGCCGCACGTTCCAGAGCCTCCACGAGACCGGCCTGCTCGCCTACATCCTTCCCGAGGCCGACCGCGCGATCACCGACGGCGGGGAAGCGTTCCTCGGCAGCCTCGCGCGCCTCGACGAGTACCGCAACGCGGGCCGCGCCGCGCCCGAGGAGCTCACGAACTCGATCCTGCTCGGGACGATGCTGGTGCCGCTCGGCGCGCCCCTGCGCCGTCCGATCGTTCCGCCCTTGCGCCGCTCGCCCGATCCGGAGCCCGAGCGCACCGCCCCGGTCGACGAGAACGAGGAGACCGTGACCGGACCGGTCGAAGACCTGGCCGCCGAGCTCGCGGCCCTCGACGAGCCCGAGGAGCTGACCGACTCGGCCCCGACCGGCCCGCCGCCGCCGCTGGCCCTGCCCTTCGCGCGCCGCGATCTGGATCGACTGCGCTTGATCCTGCTGGCCCAGCGCCGCCTGCGCGAGGTCGAGCGCTCGGCGGGGATCAAGCACCAGCTCGCCGCGCGCCCCTATTTCGGCGATGCACTGCGTTGGCTCGAGATCCACGGCGGCCTCGAGGGCCAGGAGCTGGTCGCGCACTGGAAGAGCCTCGACCTGGGCGACTTGCCGGCGCCAGCGGCCACCGCCGAGGGCGGCGACGCGCTGCCGCCCGAAGACGACGCTCCCGAGCTCGGCCGCCGCCCGCGCCGTCGTCGTCGCCGTCGCCGGCCCCGACCTGCGGTGTGATCCCGCTCCGCGACGACGTCCCCGCCCGCCGCTTTCCGTTCGTCAACATCACCCTGATCGCGCTCAACGGCCTCGCGTTCCTCTGGGAGCTGGGCCTGGGCGACGGGCTGCCGCGCTTCTTCTCGGCGGCCTCGGTGATCCCGGCGCTCTTCACGGGGCCGGATCGGTCGCTGGGTCCGATCGAGGCCGTCCTCACGACGCTGACTCCGGACCTCGGCTTCCGCGTCTTCTTCAGCATGTTCCTGCACGGCGGCTGGATGCACTTCCTCGGCAACATGCTCTATCTCTGGATCTTCGGCGACAACGTCGAGGACCGCATGGGCCACGGCCGCTACGTCGTCTTCTACCTGCTCTGCGGCTGGGTCGCGACGTACGCCCACATCTGGGCCTCGCCCGCGTCGACGCTGCCGTCGATCGGCGCGTCCGGCGCGATCGCCGGCGTGCTCGGCGCCTACATCACGCTCTATCCCCACGCGAAGGTCGTGATGTTGCTGCCGCTCGGCCTCTTCACCCAGCTCGTGAAGGTGCCGGCCTTCTTCTTCCTCGGCTTCTGGTTCCTGCAGCAGGCGCTGTTCGGCAGCTTCAGCCTCGGCAGCCCCGACGACAAGGGCGGCGTCGCCTGGTTCGCCCACATCGGCGGCTTCGTCGCGGGCCTGGCGCTCGTCGCCTTCTTCCAGGTCCCGCAGCGCCGTCCCGCGTCGCGCGAAGCGTGGTGGGAAGACGGCTGGGGTCGCCGTCGCGGTTGACAGCTTCGGGGTGCTCTCATAGACTCCGCGTTTGTCCCGCCGGGCGGTTAGCTCAGCGGTAGAGCGTCGGCCTTACAAGCCGAGGGCCACAGGTTCGAATCCTGTACCGCCCACCAGCTCTACAGCTCGCGATCGCCCCTCACGGAACCACCGAGCGGGGTGGTAGTTCAGCTGGTTAGAACGCCGGCCTGTCACGTCGGAGGTCGCGGGTTCGAGTCCCGTCCACCCCGCCAATTTTCATCAACCTCGAAATCGTCGGTGTGGTCGCGACTCCGCGACCTCGCTGACGCTCGGCGCCGAGCCGAACCCCCGCCAATTTTCTCAACCAGTCGGCGTTTGCAAGTCGCGACTTCAGTGATGCCTGGGCGCCGCATCGCATTGCCTGACGACTATTGAGCCTCGCTTGACCGTACGTCCCGCGTGGCATGTGCCAGAAGCCAACCTCCCCGACGGCTATGGCGACCCCTTGCGCCTCAGCGCGTGTACGGAAGGTCAGTTGGCCGGAATCGCTGGCGGCTGAACCTCTGAGACGGCGCTCTCACGCGCACGCTTGGCGAGGCGCTCCTCGTATTTGAGCGCCGCAACGCGATCCCGGAATTCCGCAAAGTGATCGATTGGTTGCGTGAGGTTCTCATCAAGGTTGAAATCACGTCGTAGTTTCTCGGTCGCAAGGTGTAGCTCGTCGCCCGCCTCCGAGTTCTCAAGCGACGCTTGTACCTCTTCGATAAGCAAGCGTCCGCGTTCTCGCGTCGTGGTCGTCTGGTAGTCAGCCAGGAACCCCGCCACGGTCCGGTTGAGTCGGTTGCTGAGGCGGCGGTCCTCTTCACGCTGGTGAGCCTTCCGAAGCATCTTCGACAGCGCCGCTAGGAGCTGGCCAACGTTCTGCTCGGTATCGGTCCAGCCGTCTGGTGGAATCTTCGCGGTACGGGACGCAACGAGGGCGCCGACCACTTCTTTCGCGAAGCCAACCTTCTCTATGTGGGCATCTGGGCCAAGCTGCTCCGCAAAGGCACTCTTGAGAGCATCGAATAGCGATCCCGAGTTCGATGTCAGCTTGCCGGCGATGTGCTCTCCGGTGAAGAGTTCTACTTTCTCGCGCGCAACATCGCACACCTTCACCGCGTAGCTCCGCGCCGCCGCCAGCGCCAACGGCAACGAGACTAGGTCCTCGAGTTCCTTCACGACCACGCCTTCGACTATGGATAGCCTGGCAACCTTCGCCCATTCGCCGATCTGAAGGACAAAGTCGGAGGGCAACACTTCCTTGTTGCGTGCGCCACCTCGCGCCAGGGCTTTGGCCGCGTCGGTCCCAGCACTATCACTGTCGAGCAGGGCCACGCAGGGAGGGCGAACCACATCTCTGCCGCGAGCCAGGTAGACCAGATAGGGCAGGCTAGATGCAGACCCTGCCGGAACAATCGTAACGTTGTTGAGGTCGAGCACCTCCAGCTTCGCCGCTTTCCGACTGTGAAGCAGGTGGGCACTCATTCCTGCCAGTAGCACCTGGTCGGCAAGGCCTTCAACGAAAAGGTTGGATCCTCCGATAAAGGAAGTCTCTGCTACGAAGGCACCAAGCGACGATCGCAGCGGCTCATAGTGATTTCGTGCGACGTCCTTGACCACCCGAGTGCCTTCGTCGGTGACGCCCTTGTCTAGCACCCGGATCCGGTCCCCAGAGTTGCGATTGATCAAGAACGGAGAGTGGGTGACGTACAGGATCTGATCCCGGCGCTCCTTATCCTCTGGCTGTGCGAATTCCTCGAGGATGCGTAGCAGATCTTGTTGTCCTTGGCTAGAGAGGTAGGCATCGGGTTCGTCCATCAGCAGGATTTCCGGTCTGCCAGAGGTCTGCGGCTCGTGCGCGAGGAGTTGCACGTGGTAGCTGAGGAAGAACTTGAGTCCGCCGCTTCGCTCTGCAAAGGAATAGTCCGTACCTGTTCGATCGCGAATCGTGAATACGAGTTCGTACTCGCGGGGCGAAACCGTTAGGCGAAATTCTCGATCCTGTGCCCACCAGCGTGGAAAATTGAGGTGTGTCGCGAGAGACGAGTTGATCTTCTGAATGATGCCCTGGACATAGCCTTCGCGTTCGTCGGCTATGGCATCTGCGAGATCCTTGAAAGTAGTCGGATCAATCTTTGCAACCCGAAACAACAATGCTCGACCCAGCTCGTACTGCCGACTGTCACTAGCCTTGGCTGTCTGGACCGAGCTGTCCCCCAACAGGCCGAACAGAGTCGGGGCGGCCTTCGTAAAATCCTCCAGGTTCGGCCACGACTTCCCGAGCATGCCTTCCACGACCGCGCGACGAGAACGCCGAGAACCGAGTGGGCGTCGGGTGCCTGAGGCTAACTCGTGAAGCGGAATGCTGGCAGGAAGGGGCACATTCGCGTCAAGGCGAAAGACGCTTGGAAGGACAGCGCTGAGGTCGCTAGCCTTGGGGCTGACTGGCTTGGGTTCAGTCTGATTCGTGGGGTAGAGGAGTGGAGCCTTGCCGCTAGCCCGGAAGATATGGAAACGATCGCCAATGGCGAGATCAAGGGCCAGGTGTTTCTTGGCGAGCGCGACATCGTCACTGTTCAAAACCTCAAACTCGCCCCCGAAATCTGGGGACCTGCGCTTTCCCTGTTCGACTGAAAAGAAATGCGAGTAGCGGCAGAAGTCACTGCGATCGATACCCTCCCCCGTGATCAGCTTCTCGATCGCATCCAGTAGGTGACTCTTGCCAGATTCATTGGCGCCGACGATGGTTGTGATCGACGGGTCAACGTCCATGCGCACATATGGGTACCAAGTTCCGTCGACAAGTTCCCAAGGGTCGGGCCGGGATCCCCGAACAAACTTCCGCTCGTAGTCGTAGTTGAACGACTTATAGAACCTGACATAGACCCTAGTGAGCTGCATCTCTCCCTCAACGCGCATGCTGGAGGTTTCAAGGGAGCCGCGCTTACTCCAATGAAACCGACGGTGGTATGCGCTTTACGTAGGATCCTATTACGGTTCTAGGCTACCCAGCGCGACCAGGCGAGATCCTTCATAGGTACCCATGTCCGCAAGCGGCACTGAACCGGGGCACTATCTCGGGCGGTGCGAGCGGTCGAAACGATCCGCTGGATCCAACGCCTCTCGCCAGTAGACTTCCGCGGGTCGCGCCGCTTGTTGGGAGAAACTAGTTCGCCGATGGCGACAGCGTTGCCGGGCCAGGTCTCACTTCTCAGCACCTACCAGCCGCGCGATGAAGCCCCAGCCGCCGCCCAGCTCGCTCAACCCGAGCACCAGCTCGTTCTTGCCCTTCGTTAGCGGCAGGTAGAGCGTGTCGTTCTCCGGGTTCACGATGCCGAGGAACGCCGGGTCGCGGAAGTTCTGCGCGCTTCGGCCGCGCCACAGGATGCGGCCGTTCAGGAACACGCTGACGTCGTCGCTGTAGCCGAGCTCCAGCTTCTTCACCTGGTCGCGGTCGGAGTCGATCGTCGTGCGGGCGTAGACGAGCTTCATGCCCGGCTGCGGGTCGAGGCGCTTCGACCAGTCGTTCGCGAACGAGACGCGCGGGTGCGGGGCGGGGAGCACGCGATAGAGGACGACGAAGCCGGGAGGCTCGGCCGCGACGTCCTGCCACGTCATCGACGCCGCTTCCGTCGGCGACAGCGGCTTTTCGAGACCGCGGGCGAGGGCGTCGAGCACCGGTGAGATCTGCCACTGCGTGAGCGTGCCTGCGGGCATCGGCGGCTCGTGGCGCTGCCAGGGCACGTCCGGCGTCTGGCGCACCTCGAAGTTCGAGAAGTAGGTCTCGCCGATCAGCACGGCCAGGGCGATCTGGCCCTTCTGTACGCCGCTCTTCAGGTCGGGCATGACGAGGGCCGGCGTCGTCATGTCCTTCACGAACAGCTTCGCCTGCGCGCCCGCGATCTCGAGGCGCAGGTGGAACCACTCGTTCTTCGGGATGTCCACGGGCCCCGTGAAGCCGGGGCCGTTGTAGATCTGCCAGTTGAGGCCGGTGTGCAGCACCGGCGTGTACTGCATGGCGTCGGCGAGTCCCGACTTGTGCTGGCGCAGGTAGACCCACTCGCCATCCTCGCCCTCGAGGCGGAACTGGATGCCGAAGAAGCCGCGGGCGGCGGGCGTCGAGACGTCCACGTCGATCACGCCGTCCCGCAGCTCCAGGTCCTTGAGGACGGCCCCGCCGCCGTCGAAGCGCAGGGCCTTGCGGCCCTGGTGGTCCACGACCTCGGCCTTGCCCTCGAGCTCCCAGCGCGGCGAATCCGCGGGAACCCCGACGGGGGCTTGTGCGTGAACGAGTGACGTGAGCAGGAGAGCGGGAGTGGCCAGCATCGGGAGTCGCATGGGGCGACGCACAGCAGTCGCCGTGCCATGAAGCCGTCCCGGATTTCTTCCGCTGGCCCCGGCCCGCCGCGGGTTCGTAAGCAGGAACGGTTGTTTCCGGGACGATTCAATCCCGCAAGCGCACAGTCGGCGTCTCAAGCGATCGAGATCGTCGCGGATTCGCGGCAAACGGGCGCACGGGCGCTTGGACGGCGCTGGCATGGCAACTGAAGTGAGGAGATCCATGGACACCCTGAAGCAGGACCTGCGCTACGCGCTCCGGACGCTCTGGGCGAAGCCGGGCTTCACCGCCATCGCGGTCGCGACCCTGGCCCTCGGCATCGGCGGCTCGACGGCGATATTCAGCCTCGTGAACGCCGTCCTGCTGAAGCCCTTGCCGTTCCCCGAGCCCGAGCGTCTGCTCATGGTCTGGGAGGACGCCACCTACGCCGGCTTCCCGCGCAACGACCTGGCGCCGGGCAACTTCGGCATCCTCGCGGCCGAGAACCAGGTCTTCGAGAGCGTGGCGGCGATCCGCCAGCTGAGCTCGAACCTGACGACCGGCGGCGAGCCGCTGAAGGTCGACACGCGCGGCGTCAGCGCCTCGTTCTTCCCGCTGCTCGGGGTCGCGCCGAGGCTGGGCCGGGCGTTCACGCCCGACGAAGACAAGCCCGGAGCCGCGGCGGTCGTCGTGATCAGCCACGGTCTCTGGCAGGGCCGCTTCGGGGGAGACCCGGCCATCGTTGGAAGCGAGGTGCTGCTCGACGGCCGGAAGCACACGGTGATCGGCGTGATGCCCCGGGGCTTCCAGTTCGCCGAGGCGACGGTCGGGCTCTGGATTCCTGCCGCGCTCACGGCCGAGGAGCTGACGAACCACGGCAGCCACTACCTGCACACGGTGGCGCGCCTCAAGCCGGGGGTCAGCGTCGCCCAGGCCGACGCCGACGTGAAGGCGATCGCCGCGCGCATCTCGAGGGAATTCCCCGACGGCGCGCGCGAGCTCAAGAGCTACGTCCTGCCCTTGCGCGACGAGCTCGTCGGCGACGCGCGGCAGCCGCTGCTGCTGCTCTCGCTCGCGATCGCGTCGGTGCTCCTGATCGCGTGCGCGAACATCGCCGGCCTCCTGCTCGCCCGCGCCGCGTCGCGCCAGCGCGAGATCGCCGTCCGCATGGCGCTGGGCGCGGGCCGCGGCCGGCTCGTGCGGCAGCTCATGACCGAGAGCGTCGTGCTCGCGATGCTCGGCGTCGTGCCCGGTTTGTTCGTGGCGTTCTGGGCGCTCGGCTTCCTCGAGCAGCTGGTACCCGCCGGCCTGGTGCTGGCCGTGCAGCCCGGCCTCGACGCGCGCGCTCTCCTGTGCGCGATCGGGCTGTCGCTCGCGACGGGCCTCCTGTTCGGCCTCGTGCCCGCCCTGCAGACGGCGCGGGTCGACGCGATCGAGCCTCTGCGCCAGGGCCGCTCGGCCGGCCACGCGGGCCCGCGGCGGATGCGCGACGCGCTCATCGTGGGCGAGGTCGCGGCGACGCTCGTGCTCGTGGTGGGCGCGGGCCTGCTCGGCCAGGCGCTCTACCGGATGCGCTACGTCGACCTCGGCCTCCGGCCCGAAGGCCTCCTGACGCTACGGACGGTTCTGCCGGAGCAGAAGTACGGCGAGGGCTCGCGTCGAGCCGCGTTCTACGAAGGCGTCCTCGAGCGCGTCCGGCAGGTCCCGGGTGTCGTCTCGGCGGGCTACGGCACGTCGGTGCCGCTCGAGTGGAAGGGAGGCACGAACGGCTTCACGCCGGAAGGCTTCACGCGCCCCGAGCCCGGGCTCTCGTACGACGCGAACGATCGGCAGGTGAGCGTCGACTTCCTCAAGGCCCTCGGCATCCCGCTGAAGCGCGGCCGCGCCTTCGAGAACACCGACCGCGCCGAGTCCCTGAAGGTCGCCCTCGTCAACGAGACGATGGCCCGCCAGTACTGGCCGGGCCAGGACGCGATCGGCAAGCGCTTCAAGCTGGCGGATCCCGAGAGCGACGTGCCGTGGGTGACGATCGTCGGCGTCGTCGGGGACGTGCGCCAGATGGGCCTCGACGCTCCGGTGAAGGCCGAGATGTACCTGCCGTATTCCCAGGCGGATGACCAGCCCTGGTTCGCGCCCCGCGACCTCGCGGTGCGCACGCGCGTGGCGCCGATGAGCCTCGTCGCGGCGGTCAAGCAGGCCGTCGCCGCGGCCGATCCCGAGCAGGCCGTCTCCAACATCCGCACCTTCGACGAGATCCTGGACGAGCAGGTCGTGCAGCGACGGCTGGGCGCCACGCTGCTCTCGGCCTTTGCGGCCCTCGCGCTGCTGCTCGCCTCGCTCGGCATCTACGGCGTCCTGTCGTACTTCGTGGCGCAGCACACGCCCGAGATCGGCGTGCGCGTGGCCCTGGGCGCGACGGCCGCGGACATCGGGAAGCTCGTGCTCGGCCGCGGCCTCGGTCTCGTGCTGAGCGGCGTCGCCCTCGGCACGCTGGGCGGCGTCGCCCTCACGCGGCTGCTCTCGAGCCTGCTCTACGGCGTCAGCGCCACCGACCCGGCGACGTTCGCAGCGGCCGGCGCGCTGATCGTCGCCCTCGCCCTCGTCGCGTCCTGGATCCCGGCGCGGCGCGCGATCCGCGTCGACCCGACGGTCGCCATGCGGGCGGAGTAGCCGGCTCAGGAGCGGACGAACAGCCGGGGCAGCCGCGCCAGCGTCAGCGCCACCGCGACTCCGAGCGCGGCCTGCCCGAGCTGAAGTGCGACACCGAGGCGCGGGGCGACGCCGTCCCAGGCCCGGCCGAGGTCCGGCGCCAGCCACGTCGCCGCGGCCGACAGCGCGGCGCATGCGGCGACACCCAGCCCGAGCCGGCCCCACGGGAAGCGCAGCGGCGGCGGCACCTCGGCCTCGGCGCGCACCGCGTCCATGACCCGCAGCGTGAAGCCGGACGAGGGCTCGATCGTGTCGCTTCGCAGCGCGCGGTCGACGGCGTCTTCGTTCATGCGCTCTCCGGGCAACGGCGCTTCAAGAGCTCGCGGCCGCGGCGCAGGCGCGCCTTCAGCGTGCCCTCGGGGAGGCCCAGCGTGCGCGCCGCCTCCGCGACGTCCATGTCGTGGAAATAGAACATGAGGATCGGCTCGCGGTAACGCGCCGGCAGGGTCAACACCGCGTGCCGTACCCTTTCGTCGCGCTGCCGACCGTCCAGCGCCTGCTCGAGACCTCCACCGACGCCGAAGGCCTGCGCTTCGTCGAGCGCGAGGAGCGGCGGTCCCTCGGCGCGCAGCCGTGACCGGTACGTGTTGAGGGCGATCGCCGTGAGCCAGGTCGAGAAGGCCGCGTCGCCCCGGAAGGCGGCCAGCGACCGGAAGGCTTTGAGGAAGGCGTCCTGGGCCATGTCTTCGGCCGTGGTCCGGTCGCGGCAGAAGCGCCACGCGAGGCCGACCAGCCGGCCCTGCCAGCGGCGGACGATGCCCTCGAACGCGGCGAGGTCTCCTTCGAGCACCCGCCGGACGTCGTCGGAGTCGGCATCTTCCGTTCCCATCCTGCCTTTGCCCGATTCGACGCCAGGGCCCACGTGCAGGATGCCTTTTCTTCGGCCGCGGCGATATCGGGAAGAAAGTGCATCCCCGGCGGGCGGTCCCGGGTCTCATGTGGCGAAAGCGAAGGGAGACCATGGATAACGCAGCATTGTTCGTGTTCCTGGCGGCGGCCTCGATCGCGGTGTTCGCGTTCCTGAGCATCGCCGTCTGGGTCCAGGGCCAGGGGTCCGAGCGCAAGGCCCGCGACCGTTTCGCGCTCCTCAAGACGCTGGCCGAGAACTCCGGAGAGAACGCACAGCGCGTCCTCGCGTACCTGCGGGAGGAGGACGAGCGCAAGGCCCTGCGGCGCGAGCGGGAGGAGCGCAACGGCTTCCGGATCGGGGGGCTCGTCTGCGTGGGAGTCGGCATCGGGCTCTGGGTGATGATCCCGGTGAACCACGGGGTCGGCCTGCTGGTGATCCTCGTGGGTCTGGCGCTGTTGCCCTTCGGGTTCAGGCGCTCGTCGACGGCAGGCGAACGGTGAACGTGCTGCCGGCGCCGGGCTCGCTCTCGACGTCCACGTCGCCGCGATGCTGGTCGACGATCGCCTTCACGATCGACAGGCCGAGGCCCGTGCCCTCGGTCTTGCGCTGGCCCGCCGCGGGCACCCGGTAGAACGGCTTGAACAGCTCCGGGATCGCCTCGGGCGGGATGCCGAGGCCGGTGTCGCGCACGCTCAGCGCCCCGTAGCGGCCGTCGGCGCGGGCCGCGAGCGTCACGCGCCCGCCCGCGGGCGTGTACTTGATCGCGTTCGAGACGAGGTTCTGGACGACCTGGCCGATGCGCTCCGGATCGGCCAGGACCGTGACGGGCGCCGGCGGCGGCTCGACCTTGAGCTCGACGCCCGCCGCGCGCGCGAAGGCCTCGGCGCGCATGGCCTGGGCCAGGAGCAGCGGCTCGAGGTCGACGGCCTGCAGCCGCAGCGGCATGCCCTCCTCGATGCGCGACAGGTCCAGCAGGTCGGTCACGAGGCGCAGCATCTCCTGGCCGCGCTTCTGGATCCCCGCGATCATGGTGCGGGCCTCGTCGTCCGAGAGCGGCGCCCGCGTCGTGAGCAGGTACTCCGCGTTGCCCAGGACGATCGTGAGGGGGTTCTTGAGATCGTGGGAGATGGTGCGGATCAGCTGGTCCTTGAGGGCCGACAGCGCCACGATCTCGCGGCGCTGCCGCGACAGAGCGAGGTGCGTCGCGACCCGCGCCAGGACCTCCTCCACCTGGAACGGCTTCGTGACGTAGTCGACGCCGCCGGCACGGAAGCCCTCGACCTTGTCGGCCATGTCGCCGCCGGCGGAGAGGAACATGACCGGGATGTCGCGGGTGGTGGGATCGGCCTTGAGGCGGCGGCAGATCTCGTAGCCGTCCATGCCCGGCAGGCGCACGTCGAGCAACACGAGGTCGGGCGCCGGGTTGGCGGCCGCGGCGTTCAGGGCGACCTCGCCGCGCATGGCGGTCAGCACCGTGTAGCCTTCGGCCTTCAGGAGGTCGTGGGCCACGCGCAGGTTCTCGGCGGCGTCGTCGACGATCAGGATGCGGCCGCGGCTCATCGCGCCGTCCCCGCGTCGTCGAGAGCCGCTTCGACCTCGTCCAGCCGGAAGGCCTCGATCAGCGCGCGCAGCTCCGCGGCCAGCGTCTCGTCGTAGCCGGCCATCTCGCTGGTGAGGCGCAGCGCGGCCTCCGTGTCCCCCTGCATCAGCGCCGCCCGCAGCTCCTCGAGCAGCAGGCGGGGAAGCGCCGTCAGCCGGGCCGCCGTCACGACGGAAGGCAGCGGCGCGCGCGGCACGCGCTTCGCCTCCTCGTAGGTGTACTCGAGGCCCGGCAGATGCCGCCGCATCGCGGCGAACACCGCGTCCTCGCGGAACGGCTTGCCCAGGAAGTCGTCGCAGCCCGCGGCCAGGATCGCATCGCGCTCGTGATCGAGGGCGCTCGCAGAGAGCGCCAGGATCTTCGTCTGCCGGCCCCGCTGCCCGGCCTCGAGGGCGCGGATCCGGCGCGTCGCTTCGAGGCCGTCGATGCCGGGCATGCGCTTGTCCATCCAGATCAGGTGCGGCTGCCAGGCCTGCCACAGCTCGAGGGTGACGGCCCCGCTCGGCGCCTCGCGCACGTCGAAGCCCACCGCGGCCAGCAGGCTGCGCAGCAGCACGCGGTTCTCGAGCACGTCGTCCGCCACCAGGATGCGCCACGCCGGCTGGCCCGGCGCCAGGGACACGACGCGCCGCGCCTCGGGCACGACCGCGTCGGCCTGGGCGGGCTGCAGAGGCACGTCGATGCGGAACGTGCAGCCGTGCTCCGAGGCGCTCCCCAGCACGACGTCGCCACCCATCTGCTGCGCGAGCTGGCGCGACAGGGCGAGGCCGAGGCCCGTGCCCTCCTTCGCGCGGCGGCCGCTCGCGGTCTGCACGAACGGCTGGAACAGCTCGCGCTGCTCGTCGGCGCCGATGCCGGGGCCCGTGTCCTCGACCTCGAACGTGCCGCGGCCGTCGCGGACCGCCGCCCGCACGCGCACGTGGCCGGTCTCGGTGAACTTGATCGCGTTGCCCACGACGTTGATGAGGATCTGGCTGAGGCGCCCGGCGTCGCCCACGACGGCGCGGGGCAGGCCCGGGTCGAGGATCAGCTCCAGCACGAGCCCCTTCGTGTCCGCGCGCAGCTTCAGCATCTCGTGGAGCGAGCGCAGCAGGGCCGTGGGGTCGAAGGGCGCGTTCACGACGCTCGCGCGGCCGGCCTCGATCTTGGAGAGCGAGAGCACGTCGTTGATGAGGCCGAGCAGGTGCTCGCCGCTCCTCAGGATCGTGGCCAGATGGTGCTGGTCGTCCGGGTCGCGGGCCCCGCGCCGCGCCATGAGCTGGGCGAAGCCGAGGATGCCGTTGAGCGGCGTGCGCAGCTCGTGGGACATGTTCGCGAGGAACAGGCTCTTGGCGCGGTTCGCCTCCTCGGCGCGCTCCTTCTCCTGGCGCAGGCCGCGTGTGCGCTCGTCCACCAGCGCGAGCAGCTCGCGCTCGCGGGCGCGAAGCTGACGCACCCGGTAGCGGTACGCGCCGGCCATCGCGAGCACCAGGCCCAGGGCCACGAGGGCTCGGAACCAGGCGGTCTGCCAGAACCACGGCCGCAGGCTGAAGCCGAAGGCGGCCCCGGTCTCGTTCCACACCCCTGACTCGCTCGCGGCCGTCACCTGAAACGTGTACGTCCCCGGCGGGATGCGCGTGTACGTGGCCGTCCGCCGCGGGCCGGCGTCGATCCAGTCGGTGTCGTAGCCCTCGAGCCGATAGCGGAAGCGGATCCGGTCGGGGGCCGCGAAGCTCGCCGCCGAGTAGTTGAACTCGAGGCGCTCGACGCCCGGGGCCAGGACCGGCCGCGGGTCGCGCACGACGCCCTGGCCGTCGGCCATCACCTCGTCCACGCGCACGGCGGGGGGCGGCGCGCTCGGAAGCCCGGCCGGGGCCGACGCCGCCGTCTGCGGGCTCGGGAAGCCGGTGAGCTGCACGAGCGTCGCCTCGAGCTGGGCGGTCGCCTGCTCGCTCGTCTTCTCGCCGGCGAGCACCGCGTGCACGATGCTCGTGTACTCGCGGACGATCGTGCCGTAGCTCTTGCCGGTGACCGCCGCGGGCCGCGCCACGGCCCCGCTCACGAACACCTCCTTGAGCCGCAGCAGCGGCGGGTTCGCCGCGAGGATCTCGGGATCGTCGTAGAGGCTCGCCACCGTCGGGGCGAAGGACTGGGTGAGCGATCGGTCGCGCTGGGCCGCGCGCCGCGTGAGGAAGCGCACGAGGGCGACCGCGGCGTCGCGGTGCCGCGTCTTGCCGGAGACGCCGAAGCCCCATCCGCCCAGGGTGTGGGCGCGTCCGCCCTCGCCCGCCGGCAGCAGCGTCACGTCGAAGCGGCCCCGCACCTGCGAGCCCTCCGCCTGGCTCATCGTCCACGTGCCGGGCCAGTCCCGCAGGAACGCCGCGCGGCCCGCGAGCCAGACGCCCTCGGACTCCACTTCCCGGAACGCGAGCACGCCCGGGGGCGTGATGTCGCCGATCCATCCCGCGGCGCGGCTGAACGCGCGCGTCGCCTTCGGGTTGTGGATCGTGACCGTGCGGTCCGCTTCGACGATGCGGCCGCCTCCCTGGGACGCCTGCCATTCGAGGGCGTTGCACATCAGCCCTTCGTAGTCGGCGCCCTGCCACACGAAGCCCCAGAACGGCCGGCCCTTGCCGCGCTCGCCGTCCTGGATCACGTGGGACATCGCCTCGAGCTCGTCCCAGGTCTGGGGCGGCGCCGCGTAGCCGTAGTCGCGCAGCAGGTCGGTGCGGTAGAAGAGCAGGCCCGCGTCCGTGTAGTTGGGAATCCCGACCAGCCTCCCGTCGACCACGTAGTTCGCGACGATGGCGGGGAAGTGCTCCCCGGCCTCACGCCCCAGATAGGGGCGCAGGTCCAGGAGGTGTTCGGCCACGACGCCGGGCCACACGACGTCGAGAGCGTAGACGTCGGCGGGCGCCTGCTCGAGGCTCTTCACCACGAAGTCGAGCGGGCGGTCGCGCGACCAGTACACGAGTTGCACGCGTACCCCGGTGTCGCGCGTGAACTCCGCGAGGGCCTGCTCGCGCCAGGCGGCGGCCCGCTCGCCGGTCCACGGGCCCGCGTCGACCAGCGTGAGCGTCGGTGCGCTCGAGCTCGGCCGCGCGCAGCCCGCGAGCAGGAGCACGAGGGCGGCGAGGAGCGAGCGGGGCTTCATCGTGTCGGGGGCGCGGCCCCTATGGTAGCTCCGGTCGCGCGCGCCGCCGCTTCGTCGCGGCGTCATCACGGCGCCGCCATGTGCGGCCGATAGCTTCGGGATCGATGCACACGCTCCTGCTGTCCCTGCTCCTGCTCGCGGGCGTCGACGCCGCGCCGGCGCCCCCCGAGCCGCTCTCCTTCCGCGAGTTCTTCGAGCCGAAGGCCCGCACCCTGACGCCCAGCGCCCGCCTTCTCGGTCTCGCCGGCAAGCGCGTCAGGATCGCCGGCTTCATGGCCGAGATGGAGCTCCCAGCCAAGGGCGGGTTCTACCTCTGCCCGTACCCGCTGTTCGCGGCCGAGGGCGGGGGAGGCACCGCCGATCTGCCGCCGAGCGCCGTCTTCGTCGTGGTCAGCTCCGCGGCCGGCCAGGAGCTCGAGACCCTGAAGCGCCCCGTCGAAGTCACCGGCATCCTCGAGATCGGCCCGCAGACCGACCCCGAGGGCCGCGTCACCCGCATCCGCATCGTCCTCGACCGACCGAAGGCCGGGGAGACCCCGTCGTTTCCAACCCAAGCCGAAGAGGTGAATCGATGAAGCCTGCCGTCTCGCGCGCGCTCCAGGGCGCGGCACTCTCCGCCCTCTGCCTGGTCGCACCCTTCGCGTCGGCCAAGCCGACGATCCAGATCACGCCGCCCACGGGCGCGCGCTTCTTGTCGGGTCAGCGCTTCGACCTGCGCGTCGAGGGCAAAGGCACCGGTCCGTTCTCGGCCACGCTCAAGATCGACGGTCTCGCCGTTCCGTTCAGCTCCGGCGTGCAGAACAGCCTCGAGACCGACGGCGTGACGACGGCCGGCTTCGGCGGCTTCAACCGCCGCGGCTACATCAACATCGAGCCGGGCGTCCACAAGATCACCGCCACCTTCAAGGATGCGACGGGCACGTCGACCGCGACGTCCCAGTTCGAGATCGTGGACGTCGGCGGCGCCGGCCAGGTCAAGAACGTCATCATCATGCTGGGCGACGGCATGGGCCTCTCCCACCGCACGGCCGCGCGCCTCGTGCGCTATGGCTCGACGGCCGGTCAGCCCAACGGCTACCTCGCCATGGACAAGTTCCCCGGCACGGGCCTCGTGACGACGGCCTCGCTCAACAGCGTCATCACCGACTCGGCCCCCGGCATGGCCGGCTACGTGTCCGGCACGCATACCCAGAACGGGCAGGAGGGCGTGTATCCCGCCAACATGACGAACCCGTTCTACTACCCGCGGGTCGAGTACCTGGCGGAGTTCATGGCGCGCCAGCGCGGCGCCTCCCTCGGCATCGTGAGCACCGCCGACGTCGAAGACGCGACGCCGGCCGCGAACGCGGTGCACACCGGCAACCGGGGCGCGGGCCAGGGCATCGTCGACCAGTACCTGGACGAGTCGGCCCGCACGGGCCTGCGCGTCTTGATGGGCGGCGGACGCCGCTGGTTCCTGCCCTCGAGCGAGTTCGGCTCGAGCCGGGGCTCGGGCAACGACTACGCGAGTCTGCCTGCCGACGTGCAGGCGGCCTGGGGCGTCGGACCCGGCGCGATCGACGGAGCGCGCAACCTGATCGGCGACTTCCAGGCGGCGGGCTTCACCTACGTCGAGACGGCCACGGAGCTCAGCGGCGCCGGCGCGCCCAACAAGCTGCTCGGGCTGTTCGGCTACGGGAACATGAACGTGGCGATCGACAAGATCGCCCACCGGCGCGATGCGGGCTCGGACGCGGGTCAGATCGTCGAGGACTACCACGCGCCCGACCAGCCCATGCTCGACGAGATGACGAACACCGCCATCAAGGTCCTTCAGAAGAACAAGAACGGCTTCGTGCTGATGGTCGAGGGCGCCCACATCGACAAGCAGGCCCACTTCATGGACGCCGACCGCTCGATCGGCGAGGTGATCGAGTTCGACGAGGCCGTGGCCGTCGCGCAGAAGTTCGCGCAGACCAAGGGCGACACCCTCGTGCTCGTGCTCTCGGACCACGAGTGCTCGGGCTTCAGCGTGATCGGCGCGCTCACCGGCGGCATCGCGAACCTCGAGAACCTGCCCTCCGACGCGGGCGTCACCGATCCCGCCACCCAGCCCGGCCGTCAGAAGGTGGTCGGCGTGTACGACTCCGCGGGCTTCCCGCAGTACACGATCGAGCCCGACGGCTTCCCCCAGACCTTCGACATCGACAACAAGATCCTGATCGGCTTCGGCGGCAGCGGCGACCGCTTCGAGGGCTGGCTCGGCAAGCCGCACCCGGTGATCGACTCGCTGCTCCCGAACAGCATCAAGGCGGAACTCGCCGGCGCCGGCTACGTGGCGCAGCCCTACCAGCGCGAGGAGAGCGCGTTCGGCTTCTTCCTGCGCGGCCAGGCCGTGGGCCGCGACCAGGCGGTCCACACCGGCAGCGACATCCCCGTCTCCGCCTACAGCAAGAACGAGGCGTGGCGCGACTTCGTGGGCGTCCAGACGAACACCGACATCTTCTTCAAGATCTCGCAGGCGGTGTTCGGGCCCGGGCTGTTCTAGCGTCCCGTCGATGGCGGGGAGGGCGACTCGCCCTTCCCGCCGCTTCCGTCTCGTATAGTGCGGCGAGGAGGCCCCATGCCCAGGATGCGCGCCGCACAGGTCGTCAGTGCCAAGGGCCCGTACGCGATCGTCGAGCGCGAGCTGCCGGAGCCGTCGGCCGGGCAGGTCCGCATCAAGGTCCAGGCGTCGGGCGTGTGTCACAGCGACGCCCTCACGAAGGAAGGCTTCTGGCCCGGCATCCCGTACCCGCGCGTGCCCGGTCACGAGGTGGCCGGTGTGATCGACGCCGTCGGCGCGTCGGCCGGGAGCTGGAAGGTCGGTGACCGCGTCGGCGTGGGCTGGCATGGCGGCCACTGCGGAAGCTGCGATTCGTGCCGGCGCGGCGACTTCGTGACCTGCACCGTCGCGGCCCAGATCCCCGGCATCAGCTACGACGGCGGCCACGCGGACTTCATGCTCGCGCCGATCGGCGCTCTCGCCCGCGTTCCGCAGGCGCTGTCCGCCGCCGAGGTGGGGCCCCTGATGTGCGCGGGCGTCACCACCTACAACTCGCTGCGGAACTCCGGCGCGCGGGCCGGGGACACCGTCGCGATCCTCGGGATCGGCGGCCTCGGCCATCTCGGCGTGCAGTTCGCCGCGAAGATGGGCTTCCGCACCGTGGCGATCGCGCGCGGCCGCGACAAGGAGGCGCTCGCGCTGCAGCTCGGCGCCCACCACTACGTCGACAGCGAGGGCCAGGATCCGGCCGCGGAGCTCAAGCGGCTCGGCGGGGCCCGGGTCGTCCTCGCGACCGTCACGAACGGCAAGGCCATGACCGCGACGCTCGGCGGCCTCGCCGTCGACGGGAAGCTGATCGTGCTCGGCGCGCCCCACGAGCCGCTCGAGGTTCCCGCCCTCCTGCTCATCGGCGGGCGCCGGTCGGTGGCGGGCTGGCCCTCGGGCACGTCGTCCGACTCCGAGGACACGCTGGCCTTCGCCGCGCTCACGGGCGTCCGCTCCATGAACGAGCGCATGCCCCTCGAGAAGGCGGCCGAAGCCTACGACCGGATGATGAGCGGCAAGGCGCGCTTCCGCGTGGTGCTCACGACCGGGCAGTAGCCTTCGGCCGCAGCAGCGACGCCACGACGCCCAGGGCCAGCACCGCGAGCACGACGCCCAGCAGGTACAGGTTGAAGTTCGCGCCGAACAGGCTCTTCAGCCAGGTGTGGGCGAGCATCTTCACGCCCACGATCGCGAGGACGAGGGCGAGCGAGACCTTGAGGTAGCGGAAGGTCTCGATCGCGCCGGCGAGGGCGAAGTAGAGCGAGCGCAGCCCCAGGATCGCGAAGACGTTGCTGGTGAAGACCAGGAACGGATCGGCGGTGATCGCGAAGATCGCCGGGATCGAGTCGACCGCGAACAGCACGTCGGTGGTCTCGACCATGATGAGCGCCAGGGCGAGGGGCGTGATCATGCGCGTGCCGGCGGCGGCGCGCTCGACGGCCGGATCGTCGACCACCGGGGCTCCCGGCGTCTCGGCCTCGTGGGAGTCGTCGGCCCCGGCGTGGACCACGAAGTGCTCGCCGTGGAAACGGTCCGTCACCGGCAGGAAACGCCGCGTGAGCTTCACGACCCAGGTGTCGCCGGGATCGTTCGCCTCCTTGATGAGCAGCATCTTGACGGCGGTCAACACGAGGAACGCGCCGAACACGTAGAGGATCCACGAGAACTCGGCGATCAGCCGGGCGCCGACGCCGATCATGACGCCGCGCATCACGAGCGCGCCGAGGATGCCCCAGAACAGCACGCGGTGCTGGTAGAGCGCCGGCACCGCGAGGAAGCCGAAGATCATCGCGATCACGAACACGTTGTCGACGGAGAGCGACTTCTCGACGACGTAGCCCGTGAGGTACTTGACGACCGCGCTCTTGCCGTCGTTCGAGCGGCCCTCGGGAAACTCGGGGCTGCGGTCGACGGCGTCCGGCCCCAGCCCGAGGCCCATCCAGTGGTTCTCGTAGCCGTGATAGACGAAGAGCGAGAAGGCGAGGCCAAGGCTGATCCAGACCGCCGACCAGCCGAGCGCCTCCCGCACCGTGACCACGTGGGCCTTGCGATGGAACACGCCCAGGTCGAGGGCGAGCAGGACGAGGACGAACGAGATGAAGCCGATCCAGATCCAGAGCACGCGGACACACCCTTTCGACGGTAGTCTCGCGCTGGCGCTCGTCGCGCCAAGAGCCGGCCGGGGGCCTCAGGACCCCGTGTTGACGACCTGGCTCGCCCGCCCTGGCGGGTGGCTACTCCCTACAACAGGAGACTAGGTTAGCGGCCGCGCGACCCCGGGTCAACCGGCGCCACGGTAGAATCGCAGCGCTCCATGCCCGACACCGCGCGACTCGATCCTGTCGGGGCCGCCCTACGCCGGATCGCGCTCGCCGCGGCGTGCATCGTCTTCGCCTGGCCCGCCGCCGCCCTCGATCCGCGCCTCGCCGTGACCCAGTACCGGCGCGACACCTGGACCTCCCGGGAAGGGCTCCCGCAGAGCTCCGTCGAGGCGATCGCCCAGACGCCCGACGGCTACCTCTGGCTCGGCACCCAGGAAGGGCTCGTGCTCTTCGACGGCGTCCGCTTCGTGGTCTTCGACAAGGCCACGACGCCGGCGCTCCGCCACAACCGCGTGACCGCCCTGCTCGCGGCGCGCGACGGCAGCTTGTGGATCGGCACCGAGGGCGGCGGCGTCACGCGCCTGCTGGCGGGCGCCTTCGACCACCTGGACGGCCTGCCGAGCCCCGCCGTCCGCGCCCTCGGCGAGGACGCGAGCGGCGCGGTGTGGGCCGGCACCGACGCGGGCCTGGCGCGGTTCTCGGTCGACCGCTTCGCGGCGGGGCCGACCGCCGAAGGCCTCGCGCGCCGCCCGGTCCTGGCGCTCCACGCCGGCCGCGGCGGCCTGTGGGTGGGCCTGCGCGACGGAGCGGTCCGGGTCGACGCGGCGGGCGTGACGCGGCTCGGCGGCGGCTTGCCCCAGGCCCGGGTCAACGCGCTCTGGGAGGATCTCGACGGCACGCTCTGGCTGGGAGGCTCGGACGACCTCTTCGTCCGGCGCCCGGGCGAGGAGGCCGTCGCGCCCGTGACCCTCGCGCGGCCTCATCCCCACGTGACGGCGCTCTGCCGCGATCGCGACGGCGTCCTGTGGGCGGGCACCGACGAGGGCGTCCTGCGCCTGGGCGATGCGTTGCGTCACGGCGCGATCGCGGCCCAGCGCCTCTCGAACGACCGGGTCCAGCACATCCTCGAGGACCGCGAGGGCAGCCTCTGGATCGGCACCCAGGACGGGGGCGTGACGCGCCTCGCGCAGGGCCGGTTCACGACCTGGTCGGCGGTCGAAGGCCTCGCCGCCGACATCGCGTGGCCCATCCTCGGGGACCGCGACGGCAGCCTGTGGATCGGCACCAAGAGCGGCGGCGTCTCGCATTTTCGCGACGGGCGGTTCGAGACCTACTCGACCGCGAACGGCCTCGCCGCCGACTCCGTGCAGTCCCTGGCCCAGACGCCGGACGGCGCGCTCTGGGTCGGCACCCGCAGCGCGGGGCTCGATCGCATCGAGGGCGGACGCTTCAGCCACTACGGAGCGAAGCAGGGGATCGTCGGGGACTCGGTGAGCGTCCTCGCCACCACCCGCGCCGGCCGGCTCTGGGTCGCGACGCGCAGCGGCGGCCTCTGTTACATGGACGCCGGACGGTGCGTGCCCTGGAGCCCCGGCACTCCGTCGCTGGTGGACGTGGCGATCTACTCGATCGTCGAGTCTCGCGACGGCTCGCTGTGGATCGGCACGAACGGCGCCGGGCTGCTGCGGCTCTCGCCGGACGGCCAGCGCCGCGCCTACACGACGCGCGACGGCCTGTCGGCCGACATCGTGAACATCGTCCACGAGGACGCCGAAGGCACGCTGTGGGTGGGCACCTACGGCGGCGGCCTCAACCGGCTGCGCGGCGACCACTTCACGTCCTACACCACGAGCCAGGGGCTGTACGACGACGCGATCTTCAGCATCCTCGAGGACTCGCGGGGCCGGCTCTGGATGAGCTGCAACAAGGGCGTGTTCCGCGTCGACAAGCAGGAGCTCGACGACCTCGATCGCGGCGTCGTCACGCGCCTGCATCCCGTGGCCTACGGCGTCGAGGACGGCATGAAGGACCGCGAGTGCAACGGCGCCAACTTCCCGCCGGCCTGGAAGGACCCGCACGGCCGGCTCTGGTTCCCGACGATCCAGGGCGTCGCGTCCGTGGATCCCGAGAAGCTGCCGGTCAACAGCATCCCCATCGAGGTCAACCTCGAGCAGGTCGTGGTCGACGGGCGGAGCGCGGCGAGGAGCGGCGAGGTCGTGCTCGCTCCGGGCGCCCGCAACGTCGAGTTCCACTACGCCGCCCCGAGCTTCGTGGTGCCGGGCCGCGTGCGCTACCGCTATCGCCTCGAGGGTCTCGATCCGGACTGGGTCGACGCCGGCGCGCGCCGCGTCGCGTACTACTCCCGGCTGCCCCCCGGCCACTTCCGGTTCCGCGTCGCCGCCGCGAACGAGGACGGGGTCTGGAACGAGGAGGGCACGACGCTCGCGGTCCGCCTGCTGCCCCGGCTCTACCAGACGCCCTGGTTCGCGGCGGCGTGCGCCGCGGTGCTGGGGGCCGCCGTGTGGAGCGGCGACCGGTTGCGCACGCGTCGCCGGGCGGCCCGCGAAGCCGCCCTCGAGAGCCTGGTGGAGGAGCGCACCCGCGACCTGGCCGAGGCGAACCTGCGCCTCGAGCGGCTGTCGGCCCTCGACGGCCTGACCGGCGTCGCGAACCGGCGCCGCTTCGACGACGTGCTGAGCGTCGAGTGGCGCCGGGGCTGCCGCTCCGGAGAGCCGCTGTCGCTGATCCTGATGGACCTCGACTTCTTCAAGCCGTTCAACGACACGAACGGGCACCTGGCCGGGGACGAGGCCCTGCGCCAGGTCGCGGGCTACCTGTCCGGCACGCTGGGGCGTGCCGGCGACCTCGTGGCCCGCTTCGGCGGCGAAGAGTTCGTGGCGCTCCTGCCGGGCATGTCCGTGGGAGATGCGACGGCCCTCGCGGAACGCCTGCGCGCGGGCGTGTTCGCCCTCGCGTTGCCCCACAACGCGTCCGCCGTGGCGAACGTCGTGACGCTCAGCGCCGGCGTCGCCTCGGTGGTCCCGACGGAGGACGCGTCGCCTCAGACGCTCGTGGCCACCGCCGACGCCGCGCTCTACAAGGCGAAGCGGGACGGACGGAACGTGGTGAAGGTCGCCGGCTAAGGCTTCGTGACCCCGGCGCGGGGCATGAAGCGGATGTCGAACAGCGCCTTCCAGGTGGCGCCGCCGTCGCTCGAGGTCTGGGCGGTCTCGCGCACGCCGCGGCCCTCGGGCATCCACGAGGCGCGCACGCGCACGTCGGGGCCCGTGGCCGAGCGCTGGGTGCCCTCGAGAGTCAGCCGATCGCCCTCGAAGCGTCCCTCGATCTCGAGGAGCTGACCGCGGTTCGTCACCCAGGTCTGGTGCCACACCTTCCGGGCCTCGTCGTAGATCGTGTAGCTCTCGCCCGAGAGGCCGTCGGTCCCGTCGTACACCTCGCGTAGCGCGCAGCCGCCGAGGATGCGCGTGACCTGGGTGCGCGCGGCCACCACGGCGGGCGCCTCGACGTCGTGGACGTCCCAGTCGCCGATCCAGAAGTCGAGGCGGCGGTGCTCGGGCGCCGCGCACTGGGGAGAGGGCGCGGGGGAGAAGGCGCGCGCGTACGGAGCGACGAGGACGGCGACGGCGAGAGCGGCAAGCCCGGCACGAGTCATGCTTTCTCCTTGGGGCGCACGGCGTCTCCGGCCGCGCGCCACAGATGCAGCGCCGCGTACGCGCGCCAGGGGCGCCAGCCCTCGGCGAGCGTCGCCAGCGCACGCGTGGACAGGGGCGCCGCCCCGCCTGCGGCCATGCGGCGCAACACGAGATCGCCCTCGGGGAACGCGTCGGGCTCGCCGAGCCCGCGCAGCGCCACGTACTGGGCCGTCCAGGCGCCGAAGCCCGGCAGCGCCGCGAGCGCCGCCGTCACCTCGTCCGAGGGGCCGCCGAAGTCGAGTCGTCCCTCGGCGACGGCGCGGGCCAGGCCGTGGAGCGCGCGGACGCGGGCGCCGGTGATCCCGAGCCCGTCGAGGGAGGCGCCGGCGAGAGCCCCGGCGTCGGGAAACGCGTACCGCAGGTCGCCCTCGGCCGGCTGGAGCGCGCGCCCGGCCCGGACCACGAGGCGTCCGGCCAGCGTGCGGGCCGCCGCGACGCTCACCTGCTGGCCGAGCACGGCGCGCACCGCCACCTCGAACGGATCCCAGGCGCCGGGCACGCGCAGTCCCGGACGCTTCTTCACGAGCGGACCGAGCAGCGGGTCCGAGCCGAGCGCCTGGCCGACGAGGCCCGGGTCCGCCGCGACGTCGAACGCGTGGCGGGCCGCCGCCGCCACGTGGAACAGCTCCGAGGGCGACGCGCCGCGGACGCGCAGCTCGAGCGCGTGCTCGCCCGGCAGCGCGCTCACCGCGACGAGCGCCGTCCCGCCCTCGCGCGTCGCGAGGATCCGGCGGTAGCCGCGGGCGTCGACGGACTCGACGCCGGGCACGGCGCGCGTCGCGAAGAAGCCCAGCACCTGCTCCCAGTCGTAGGGAGGACGGAACGGCAGCTTCAGCACGACCTCGTCGCGCGCCGCGGGGGTCGGCTCGACGCGCCGGCGCTTGCGGATCTCGCGGGGCGCTCGGGCGTAGGTGCGCTGGAACGCGTCGTTGAAGCGGCGCACGCTGCCGAAGCCGGCGGCGATCGCGACCTCCGTCATGGGAAGGTCCGTCTCGTCGAGCAGGCGCTTCGCGAAGTGCAGGCGCCGCGTCTGGGCAACCGTGAGCGGCGCGGCGCCGAGGTGCTGGACGAACAGCCGGTGCAGGTGGCGCGGCCCGATGCCGAGGCGGCCGGCCAGGTCGTCGACCGAGATCTCGTCTAGCACGCCCTCCTGGATGAGGCGCAGCGCGCGCCGCACGACCGCGGACGTCCCGAGCCACGCCGGCGTGCCGGGCGCGGCCTCCGGGCGGCAGCGCAGGCACGGCCGGTAGCCCGCCTCGGCCGCGGAGACGGCGGAGTCGTAGTAGCGGATGTTCGCGGGCTTCGGGCTCGGCACCGGGCACACGGGTCGGCAGTAGATCCGCGTCGAGGTCACGGCGATGAAGAACTTGCCGTCGAAGCGCGGATCGCGGCTCGCCCGGGCCCGGTCGAGGGCGCGTCGGCTCAGGCCTCGGACTCCCTCCATGGCGGCACGATACGCCGCCGGCGCGTCCCGCACCAGCCGCTTTCGGACCTGTTCCGGAGACCCTCACCGCACGCCGCGTTCCTTCCTATAATCCCCGCACTTGGCAACCCTGCGCGGCTGGGCCGGACGACTGGTGCTGCTCGCGCTGTCGATCGGCGTGAGCCTCGGCATCGCGGAAGCGGGCCTCGCGCTGCTGCTGTCGTCGCCGCCGTCGGTGCTCGCGGCACTCCCGGGCGGAACGCTCTCCCACCTGCAGGCCTACTACCTGCACCACGAGCGCCAGCTCGTGCAGTCGATGCCCGAGTGCGCGCGCTACGATCCCGGGCTGTTCTACACGCTGCGGCCCGGCGAATGCCGCTTCCGGAACCGCGAGTACGACACCCACCTGGTCGTGAACAGCGTCGGCGTGCGCGACGACGAGGCCTCGCTCCGGGCTCCCGAGGTGATCGTGCTCGGCGACAGCTTCGCGATGGGCTGGGGCGTCGCGCAGCAGGACACGTTCGCGCAGGTCCTGGAGCGGGAGCTGGGACGACCGGTCCTGAACCTCGGCGTGCCGTCCTACGGCACGGTGCGCGAGCGGCGCATCCTCGATCGCGTGGACACCACGCGCCTGCGCTGCCTCGTGATCCAGTACGACGACAACGACCCGCCCGAGAACGAGCTGTTCGAGCGCAACGGCGACCGGCTCGTGATCAACTCCGAGCGCGCCTATCGCCAGGACCTGCTGCGTGGCGGACGCCGCAGCGGCTACTGGTTCCCGAAGATCACGTTCGAGATCGTGCGCGGCGTCGTGGCCCCGCGCGAGCCGCCGCCCCCGCCTTCCGAGCCGCCGGACCACCAGGCGCGCCTGTTCGTGAAGGCGATGCTCCGGGCCGGCAGCGCCGACCTGTCCCGGACCCAGCTCGTCGTGGTCGCCCTCAACGCCGATCGCCTGGTGAACGCGGCGTTCATCAAGGCCCTGACGGCCGAGATCGCGAAGCCGTTCTACCCGCCGTACCTGCGCAGGCTGCGGGCGGTGGATCTCTCGGGCGTCCTGCTCCCCGAGGACTACTACGTCCTCGACGACCACCTGCGGGCGTCGGGCCAGGCGAAGGTCGCCGCGGCGCTGCTGCCCGCGGTGCGCGACGCGCTCTCGGCCGCGCCCTAGTCCTCGGGCCGGCCGCGCCGGAACGCCTTGCGCCGCGCGTCGTGACGCTTCGCGTCGAGACGCTTCTCCCGCGACGAGCGCGTGGGGCGCGTGGCGCGCCGCCGCTTCGGCGCGACGAGAGCCCGGCCCACGAGATCCCGGACCTTCGCCCGCGCGTCCTCGAGGTTGCGCGACTGGTCGCGGGTGAGCTGGCTCGCGACGAGCAGCAGCCCGTCGGCGTCGATGCGGCCCGCCGCGAGCGCGCGCAGCCGGGCCCGGGCGTCCGGGGACAAGCCCGTGATCGCGGCCAGGTCCACGCGCAACTCGACCTTGGAGGCGACCTTGTTGACGTTCTGGCCGCCGGGGCCCGACGAGCGCACGGCCCGGAAGCGCAGCGCGCCCTCGGGCACCACGACGCCGGGAGCGATCTCGAGCGCCTCGGCCATCGGCCGCGGCTAGGCGCTGGCGCTACGGCTCGCGGCGGCCGCCGGCTGCGTGCCGTAGGCGTCGAGGGCCGCGCCGAGCACTTCGACCGAGCGACGCAGGTCGTCGCAGTTGAGGACGTAGGCGATGCGCACCTCGTTGCGGCCGAGCCCCGGGGTCGCGTAGAAGCCGGCCGCCGGGGCCACCATCACCGTCCGACCCTCGTGGGAGAAGTCGGCGAGCAGGAAGCGCGCGAAGTCGTCGCTGTCGCTCACCGGCATGCGGGCGATGAAGTAGAACGCGCCCTCCGGCTTCCGCAGGAAGACGCCGGGGATCTTCCCGAGGCCCTCGTAGAGGATGTCGCGGCGCTTCTGGTACTCGACCACGACGTTGCGCGTGTAGCTCGCCGGGATCTCGCCGATGCCGACCGCGATCGCCTGGGCGATGCCGGGCGGCGAGAGCCGGCCCTGGGCCATCCGGAAGCAGGCGCCGTAGACGTCCTCGTTGCGCGTCACCAGGCAGCCGAGGCGGATCCCGCAGGCGCTGTAGCGCTTGGACAGGCTGTCGACGACGATCACGAGGTCCTCGATGCCCGGCAGCGCCAGGGCGCTCGTGGCCACCAGGCCGTCGTAGACGAACTCGCGGTAGACCTCGTCCGAGATCAGGAACAGGTTCCGGTCGCGGCAGAACCGGGCCACCTGGTCGAGCTCCGCGCGGCCGTAGACGGTGCCCGTCGGGTTGCCGGGGTTGCACAGCAGCACGGCTCTCGTCTTCGGCGTGAGGGCGCGCTCGAAGGCCTCGCGTCCCGGGAGGTGGAAGCCGTTCTCGGCGCTCGCGGTGATCGGGACGAGGCGCACGCCGGCCATCGTCGCGAAGGCCGAGTAGTTCGTGTAGAACGGCTCCACCACGAGCACGTCGTCGCCTTCGTTCGCCACCGCGAACATCGCGAACAGGATCGCCTCGCTGCCGCCGGTCGTGGCGAGGACCTGGTCGCGCTCGAGGGCGAAGCCCGTGCGGCCGTAGTAGCCGAGGAGCGCGTCGACGAAGCCGGGCGTGCCGTTCGAGGGGGAGTAGGCGAGCACCTTCTCCTGGATCGCCTTCAGCCGGTCGCGCATCTCGGGCGGCGTCTCGATGTCGGGCTGGCCGATGTTCAGGTGGTAGACGTGGACGCCGCGCTTCTTCGCGTCGTCGGCGAACGGCGTCAGGCGGCGGATCGGCGAGGCCGGCATGGCCTGGCCGCGCCGCGAAACCGAAGGGCTCATGTCCCGATTCTAGCCCTGCCGGCCCCTAGAGTGCCCGGAGGGCGTCGACCGGGGCGAGGCGCGAGGCCCGGAGCGCCGGGTAGACGCCCGCCGACAGGCCGATCAGGATCGCGAAGGCCGCGGCCATGACGAGGGAGGCGGGGGAGACGGCCAGGCCGTCGTCGAACGCCTGGCCGGCGAGCAGCGTCACGCCGAAGCCGAGCAGGCTGCCGATGAGCCCGCCCACCAGGGACAGCGAGACCGATTCGATCAGGAACTGGCCGAAGATCGCGCCGTCGGTCGCGCCGATCGACTTGCGCAGGCCGATCTCGTAGACGCGCTCCGAGATGGAGATCTGCATCACGGAGAAGATGCCGATGCCTCCGACGAGCAGCGAGATCCCCGCGATCGACGCCAGCACCACGGTCCAGTTGTCGATCAGCTTGTCGACCTCCCTGCGCACGCGCAGGATCTCCTCGCCGATGTTCTCCACCTTGAAGTCCGAGATGCCGCGGTGGCCGCGCCGCAGCAGCGCCTCGGCCTCCTTCTGGCCGTCCTTGAGCGCCGTCACGTCGCCCACGCGGAACACGTAGGCGTTCACGGTGTCGTTGCCGAAAAAGTGCTTCTGCAGGGTCGTGAGCGGCACGTAGACCTTGCTGTTGTCCTTGTCCATGTCGTCGTCGTTGACCTGCGACGAGCCCAGCTTGCGCAGCACGCCCACGACGTGGAAGCGCACGCCGCGCAGGACGACCTCGCGCCCGATCGCCTCCTCGGAGCCGAAGGCGTCGAGCTTGAGCGTGTTCCCGATCACGCACACGGGGGCGAGGTTCTCGACGTCGCTCGCGACGATGTAGCGGCCGGCCTCCACCGTGCGGTTCCGGATCGCACCGTACGCCGGCGTGATGCCTTCGACGTTCAGGTTGAGGCTGCGCCCGTTGACGAGCGCCGTCTCGGTCGAGAACACGACCGGCGCCGCGTCCTGGATGATCGAGCGGCCGTCCTCGACGAAGCGCAGGTCCGCGGTGCGCAGGCCCCGCGAGTAGCCCCGCTTCTTGTTCTCGATGCGATCCCGGGGAGTCTCGGCGCGCACGAACATGACGCCATCGAAGCCCAGGTCCGAGAGCCCCTTCTGGACGGCGACGGCGGCACCGCCGATCACGGAGACCATCACCACGAGGGACGTCGTGCCGAGGACGACCCCGACCAGGGTGAGGGTCGAGCGCAACTTGTGGCTGCGGATCTCGGCGGCCGACGTGCGGATCGACTCCCAGAGGTTCATCTACTCGTACCGCAGCGCCTGGATGGGGTTGAGCCGGGCGGCCTTCACCGCGGGATAGAAGCCGAAGAACACCCCGACGACGACCGCGAAGCCCATGCCCAGGGCCGCATTCTGCGGCGTGAGGACGACCGGCTGCTGGATCAGGCTGCTGATCGCCCGCGTGAAGCCCGAGCCGAGGGCGACGCCCAAGACGCCCCCGAACAGCGTGACGACGACGCTCTCCACGAGGAACTGGGCCATGATGTTGAGGCCCGTGGCGCCCAGCGCCTTGCGCGTGCCGACCTCGCGCACCCGCTCGTTGAACGAGGCGAGCAGGATGTTCATGATCACGATCCCGCCCACGAGCAGGGAGATCGTGCCGCAGACCAGGAACGTCACGTCGTAGATGCGGCCGTTCTCCTCCATGCGCTTCATCTGTGCCGCGCGGTTGAAGATCTCGAAGTCCTCGGTGCCGTGGCTGCGGCGCAGGATGCGGCCGACCTCGTCCATGGCCGCGTCCATCTTGTCGATGTCGCGCACGCGCACGTTCATGAACGCGATCTTCTGGTCGCTGCGGTCGCCCTGCATCCGGTTCAGCATCGACGTGATGGGGATGAAGACGAACTCGTTCATCCACTCGAGGTCGTTGTCGTTGGCCGAGTTCCAGTAGAACTCCTTCGTCTCCATGACGCCGACCACCGTGTAGGAAGAGCCGTCGATCGAGACGCTGCGGCCGAGGGCGGGACGCGCCCCGAAAATCTGCGCGCGGCGCTTGCTCCCCAGCACCACGACCTTCGCCGACGTCGCGAGGTCCTCGTCGGTGAGGAAGCGGCCCTCGGCGGGATGGAAGTTGTACATCGGCTCGTAGCCCCAGGTGGCCCCGGAGATCTCGAGGGTCCGCTCGAAGCCCGGGGCGCGCACGAGCGCCTCGCGCTGCATCGTGGGCTCGACGACCTCGAGCAGCGTCGCGTCGCGCTTGAGCGCCAGCGCGTCGTCGTAGACGAGCCCCTTCGAGGCCTTCTCGGTGGCGCTCTGCTTGGCCTCGGTCAGCTCCTTGTTCTCTACGCGCATCTTGCGGATGCCGCCCGTCAGGTCGTAGACTTGGGTCATCTGGCGCTTGCCACCCTCGATCATCCCGAACGTGGCCACGACCGAGGCGACGCCCAGCACGATGCCCAGGGCCTGGAGCAGGCTCCGGGAGCGGTGGGTGTTGATGTCGACGACCCCGTCCACGACGGACTCCCACAGGGAGTACGCGTAGGCGCGGGCGTTCCAGAGTCCCCGCATGGCCTAGTGGACCGTGTCGCTCTCGATGCGGCCGTCGACGATGCGCACGACGCGCCCGCACTGGGCGGCGATCGCCGGGTCGTGGGTCACGATCACGATCGTCTCGCCGCGGGCGTTCATCTCCCGGAAGATGCCGAGGATCTCGGCGCCGGTCTTCGAGTCGAGGTTGCCCGTGGGCTCGTCGGCGAGGATCAGCGACGGGCTCATCACGAGGGCCCGGGCGATGGCCGCGCGCTGGCGCTGGCCGCCCGAGAGCTCGCCGGGGCGGTGCTTCACGCGCTCTCCGAGCCCGACCCGGTCGAGCGCCGTCTGGGCGCGCTCGCGGCGCTCGTCGCTGCCGAGGCCCGCGTACAGCATGGGCAGCTCGACGTTGCGCAGCAGCGACGCCTTCGGCAGCAGGTTGAAGGTCTGGAACACGAAGCCGATCTTGCGGTTGCGGATCCCGGCCAGCGCGAACGACGACAGCGCGGAGACGTCCTGGCCGTCGAGCTCGTAGGCGCCGGTCGAGGGCGCGTCGAGGCAGCCCAGGATGTGCATGAGCGTCGACTTGCCCGAGCCCGACGGTCCGATGATCGCGACCATCTGGCCCTTCTCGATCGCGAGGTCGACCCCGGCCAGCGCCGTGACGGCGAGGGCACCCGAGTCGTAGGTCTTCGTGACGCCGTCGAGGCGGATCAGCTCGGCGCTACTCATCGTCCTTCTTCTCGTGGGCGCGCGTCGGATCCTCGACCGCGATCTCCTCGCCGCGCTTCAGCCCGGACACCACCTCGACCTTGTCGAAGCTCGCGAGGCCGGTCTCGACCGTGCGCACGTCGAAGCGCTGCTTCCACGCGTCCTTGTCGTCCGCCGCGCCGTGGCCATCCTGCTTCCCGTCGGCGAACACCGAAGCGAGGAAGCCCTTGGAATCGGCGGCCTGGGGCGCCACGGCCTTCCGGACGTAGACGATCTCGGCGTCGTCCTTGCGGAACAGGGCCTCGACCGGCACGGTGAGCACCTTGTCGCGGCGCTCGCCCAGCACGTCGATGTTCGCGGTCATGCCGGTGCGCAGCTCGGCGCCCTGGCGGTCCACGGCGATCTCGACGTCGAACACCTTGACCTTCTCGTCGAGGCGCGCCGCCGGGGCGATGCGCTGGATGCGGCCGGAGAACTTCACCTTGGGGTAGGCGTCGAGGGAGATCCGGGCCGCCTGGTCGAGGTGCACCTTGCCGATGTCGACCTCGTTGATGCCGGCCTTCACGATCATCGTGCCCACGTCGGCCACGGTCATCAGGATCGTGCCGGCGTTGAACGACGACACCCCCGACGTCACGGTGTCTCCGAGCTCGACGGGGCGCCGGATCACGACGCCGTCCATGGGCGACGTCACGTTGAGGCGCTGCATCGTGCCGGCCGTCGCCAGCGCGATCGGCACGCCGCTCTCCTCCACGATCTTGTACTTCTCGACGGCCGAGTCGTACGTCGCCTTGGCGGAGCGGAAGCGCGTCTCGCTCTCGAGACCCGTCTGGGGCGACAACAGCCCTTCGGCCAGCAGGCCCTGGTTGCGCTCGAAGCTCCGCTTCGCCTCGTTCAGGGTGATCTCCGCCTCGTGGACGGAGTTCTTGACCTGGGACAGGTCGCGGGCCTGGTTCACGTCGGGCTCGACCCGGGCCAGGACCTGACCGCGCTTCACCCGGTCGCCTTCCCGGATCAGCAGCTCCACCACCTTGCCCGAGAGCACCGACTTCACGTCGACCTTGACCTGGGGCTCGACGGAGCCCACCTCGGTCACGCGGACCTGGACGTCCGCGTTCTCGGCCCTGGCCGTCTTGACCTTGTTCTTCTCCTCGGCCGGCGCGCCCTTGGGCCGGGCCGCGAAGGCGCCCGCCCCGATCGCCAGGGCCAGGCCGCCGATCCAGAACCACTTGCGCCCACGCCCGCCGCTCGTCTTGGCCATCGCATCCGCCCCCATGGGTCGCGGCCGGTGCGCGGCCGCATCTCGCTCGTTCTGGGGTGAGTAACGCAGCCCGGGAGGCGCGAGTTCCGAAATATCAGGCTATTGGATGTAGCCCAGCGCCCGCATGTTCTCCTGCTGCTCGGGGGTCAGCGCCTTCGGGGCCACGACGCCTTCGGGCACCCGGGCCATCACCCAGGCGGCGAGCGCCTGGCGATAGAACGCGGCGCGCATCGGCTCCGCCTGGGAGAGATCGCGGGTCTCGCCGGGGTCCCTCGCCAGGTCGTAGAGCTCGACGCCTCCGGTCGACGTCGTGACGATCGCCTTGGCGTCGCCCTCGCGGATCGCGTAGCGCGGCTCCATGCCCCGGTCGCGCGAGACGACCGCCCGCCGCCCCGGGCCCCCCACCGCGACCGGCAGGAGGCTGCGCGAGCGGAAGCGCGGGCGCGAGGCGGGATCGGCCCAGAGGCCGAACGCGTCGGCGATCGTCGGCGCGAGGTCGGTGAGGCTCACGAGCTCGCGCACCCGCACGCCGGCGGGTCCATGGCCCTTCGGGAAGCGGACGATCAGCGGGATGCGGGTCTCTTCCTCGTACGTGAGGACCTCGTGGCCGATGTGGCCGTGGTCCCAGATCCCCTCGCCGTGGTCGGCCGCCACGATCACCACGGTCTTCTCGAGCAGGCCCGTCTCCTCGAGCTTCGCGCGCAGGGCGGCGAGCTCGGCGTCGGCGTAGGCCAGGTTGCCGTCGTAGAGCCGGTTCAGGTGCTCGATCTCCTCGGGCATCGCCGGCCGCCGCCTGTGGTCGAGGGCCTGGATGAACTCGATCTCGGAGCGCAGCGCCTTCGGTATCGGCCCGTCGGGCCCGAACGCCGTGTCGAAGGGTGCCGGCGGGTCGTAGGGGAAGTGCGGCTCCCGCACGTGGACCCACGCGAAGAAGCGGCGCGCCCGGTTCGCCTCGAGCCAGGGGTGGAGCACCTCGCGGAAGCTTCCGGCCTGCGTGGGATCCGTGGCCGAGCGGTACATCTCGAAGAACTCGGCGAAGCCGCGATGGAAGCCGCGCATGCGGCCCACGACGCCGTTCGCCACGAAGCCCGCCGTGTGGATGCCGCGGGCGGAAAGGACCTCGGCGAGGCTCGGCACGCCGGGGAAGCGACCGAGGTGAAGGTCGACGCTCCCGTGCTCGTCGGGCTCGAGGCCGGTGAATGCCGACGACATGGCCGGCAGCGTGTAGACGGCGGGGGTGTACGCGCGCTCGAAGACGACGCCTTCCGAGGCGAGCCGGTCCACCGCCGGCGTCGTGGCCCGGGAGTAGCCGTAGGTGGAGAAGTGACGCGCGCTCGCGGCGTCCAGGATCACGAGCAGCACGTTCATCCCCGAGAGAGCCGTGCGCAGGGTCGTCGTGGGCGCCGGATCGTCGCCGGCCCCAGGGAACAGCACGTCGGCGCGCGCGCCCATCACGCGCGGGGCCGTCCATCGGACGCGGGCCCCGGAGGCGGCGTCGACGTGGAGCGTGAGCGCGGCGATCCCGCTGCCGGGCAGCGCCACGCGAACCTCGCGGCCGTCGCCCGGCACGGCGCCCTTCCACAGCTCGCGCTCCGCCGTCGCGCCGGCGAGCGTCACGCGCAGCGTGGCCGGAGCGCCCTTCGCGGGCGCGGGCGTGAAGCGCAGCTCCGAGCCGGCGCCCAGCCGCAGCACGTAGCGCAACGCTCCCGTGCCCTGGACGAGCGCGGGGATGCCGTCGCCGTGGACCTCGAGGGGCGGCGCGCCGCCCGCGGCCAGGGCCGCGAGGCCGGGGTCGCCCGCGGGCCCGGCGGTGAGCGTGTAGAACGCCGCCGCGACGCGGCCGCCGTAGTCGCGGGTGTGACGCGACACGCCGCGAAAGAACAGGCGGAGCACGTTGTCCGCGGCCGCGGCCGTCGGGGTGGCCGGCAGGTCGAGCACGTAGCGGGCCCGCGTCGGTTCCACGAACACGGTCGGGCGCCGCCGGCCGTTGAAGTAGACGTCGAAGCGCAGCTTGCGCGTGCGTGGATGGGGGGCGAGATCGAGCACGACACGCCTGGCGTCGCCCGGAGCTCCGCCGACCCGCAGCTCGACGCTCTGGCGGCCCCAGAGGAACGGCTCGGCGCGCTCGGGCTCGACCGGCGTCGCGAAGCCGTCGATCTGGAAACGGGAGGCTCCCGGCGTGCCGAACACGACGTGGTCCCAGGGGCCGCTGGCGTCGGCGCTCCGGGCCAGGGCCACGAGGTCGTGGGTGACGACGAGGCTTCGCGGCGCAGGAGCCTCGCTCCGGCAGGCGACGAGGCTCGCGACGGCGGCCGGCAGGAGGAAGGAGAGGGAGACCCGCCGCATTCGGGCTGACTCTAACAGAGCCGCGACGGACGGTCGGCGGCCGGATCAGCGCGCCGCGGGCGCGATGCGCAGCTCCACCGTCGTGCCGAGCTTCAGCGGGTTGGGCTCGGCGAACGCGACCTTGACCGCCAGGATGCGGGTGTCGGTCGGACGCCCGGGGTCCTGGGGCTTCAGGCGCCGCAGCGTCACCGAGTCGGGAACCTCCTCGACGCGGCCGGCCCAGGACCGCCCGGGGTAACCCTCGGCCGTGATCGCGACGGAGGTTCCCGGCGCGAGGGCCGAGGCGTCCGCTTCGTCGGCCTCGGCCTCGATGCGCAGCCGGTCGAGGTCGGCGAGCGTCACGAGCGCGTCGCCCGACTCGATCGTCTCGCCGGCGTCCGCGTGACGCAGGATCACGACGCCCGTGATCGGCGCGAGCACCCGGGTCTTGTCGAGCTGCGCCTCGTAGCGGGCGACGGTGGCCCGGGCGGTGTCGAGGCGCGCGAGGCCGATCTCGAGGTCGCGGTTCGCCTGGTCGAGGTCGTGGGGCGCGAGGATCTTCTGCTCCGCCAGGTCGCGCCGGCGCTTGAGGTTAGCCTCGGCCAGGCGGATCTCGGCCTGGGACTCGGCGACCCGGGCCCGCGATTCGTTGAGCGAGGCGCGCAGCTCGTCGGACTCGAGCTCGGCGATCAGCGCGCCCTTCGTCACGGTCTGGCCTTCCTCGACGAGCATGCGCACCAGCCGGCCGGTCCGCTCGGCCCCCACGACCACCTCGGCGCCGGGGTAGGCCACGACGCGCCCCTCCGCCGCCACGTGGCGCGACTCGACCCGCACCGGCGCCGTGGCGATCGGCGGGGGAGTGCTGGCGAGGGCCTGGAACAGCGTGAGCCCGAGCAGCCCGACGCCGGCGAGGATCAGGACGGGGGTCTTCGATTTCATCTTCGACTCCTTCATGCCGCGAGACGTCCGTCGCGGATTCCCACGACGCGGTCGGCGATCGAGCGCACGCGCGGATCGTGGGTGACGATCACGAGGCCCTTGGACTCGGCGCGGGCGAGATCCCGGAACAGCTCGAGCACCTGCTGGCCCACCGCGCTGTCGAGGTTCGCCGTGGGCTCGTCGGCGAGCAGCACCTGGGGCGATCCCGCGAGGGCCCGGGCGATCGCGACGCGCTGCTTCTGTCCGCCCGAGAGATCGCGCGGCAGGAAGCTCGAGCGGTCGCCGAGGCCGACGCGCTCGAGCACGCGGCGCGCCTCCTCGACGGCGGCGCGGCCGCCGATGCCCTTGACGTTCAGCGCGTACTCCACGTTCTCGTGTGCGGTGAGGGCCGGGAACAGGTTGTACTGCTGGAACACGAAGCCGATGCGGCGCCGCCGCACGTCGCGCAGGCGCGCGGGCGGCGCTCCGGTGACGGTCTCTCCGGCCACCGTGATCTCGCCGGCGCTCGGCGTGAGGATGCAGCCGAGGATCGACAGCAGCGTCGTCTTCCCGGAGCCGGACGGGCCCTCGAGGGCCACCACCTCGCCGGCAGCGACCTGCATCGACACGCCCTTCAGGACCTCGACGCGCTCGGCGCCTTCCTCGAACACCTTCACGACGTTCGTCGCCGAGAGGACGGGCGTCATGCGCGGAACACCAGGGCCGGATCGATGCCCGCGACGCGCCGGAACGAGAGCATCGCGGCGCCGAGGCACATGAGCACGGTGCCGACGAAGACGGCCGCGGCGAAGCTGGGGGAGATCAGGACGTTCAGGTACAGCTTCGCCATGGCCGGCCGCATCGCGAGGGAGATGAGGCCGCCGAGGGCGAAGCCGATCACCGCCGCGATCAGCGCCTGCTCGCCGAGGATGCGGTAGATGTCCCAGTTGGAGCCGCCGATGGCCTTCACCGTGCCGAACTCCTTCACGTGCTCGACGGCCGAGGTGTAGAGCGTCTGGGCCACGACCACGATGCCCACCAGGATGCCGAGGAACACCGTGACGCCCATGTTCATCCCGAGGCCGGTCGAGACGACCCAGTAGGACCGCGAGCGCGCGGCCCACTCGGCCTTCGTGTAGACGTCGTTGTAGGGGAGGCGCCGGCGGATCTCGGCCTTCACCGCCGCGGCGTCGGCCCCGGGCGCGAGCTTCACGAGCACGTACTCGGTCTTGCCCGAGAGCGTCTCGAGCAGCTCCTGGGCGTTGCCGAAGTCCATGAAGACGATGGGGGCGGTGGTGAACGACGCGGCGCCCGTCGTGGTGCCGATGATCTTGAAGCGGCGCTGCAGGATCTCGCGGTAGTCGCCGATCGCGAAGGCGCCGAAGCGGCGCTCGGCCGAGCGGTCCATCAGGATGAAGCGGCCGCGCTTCAGGTCGCGCACGTCGGCGCCCTGCACGTTCCAGGGCAGGTTCCAGGCCTCGAAGTCCTCCAGGCCGTAGACGAGGCAGCCTTCCTCGGCGCCGCTCGGCAGCTGGATGTTCATGAACTGGACGATCAGGTTGTCCGCGCGCGCGACTCCCGGGATGCCGCGCACGCGCAGCACCCGCGTCTCGGGAAAGCTGTGGGCGAAGTCCACGTTCGGCGTCTCGCGCGACGTCACCCAGATGTCGGCGCTCGAATGCTCGATCGTCACCGTCGCCTTGTTCAGCAGGCCCATGAAGAGGCCCACCTGCACCAGCACCAGCGTCACCGCGAAGGCGACCCCGGCCACCGTGATCGCGAAGCGCAGCCGGTCGTGGAACAGGTTGCGGCGGGCGAGGGAGACCATCGCCTAGCCCTTCTCCACCATGAACCCGCGCAGGGCGTTGTCGCACGTCTGCTGGATCAGGTCCGACGCGGCGGGGGCGCAGGGGAACTGATCCGCGCGATAGGTCACGAGCAGCGCCGTCGCGCCGTGCAGGCTCGCCCAGATCACCTGCGCGATCGTCTCGGGCGGCCCGGGCCGCAGGCGGCCCAGGGCCTGCGCCTCGCGGCAGGCGTCGAGGAGGAGCCGGAACGACTGCGCGCCGGGGTCGTCGTCGCTCATCTCGTGGTCGGGATGCTTCGGCGTGAGGAACATGAAGCGGTAGTGGTTCGGGTACTGGAGCGCGAACTGGGAGTAGGCGCGGCCCATCTGCGCCAGGCGCTCGATCGGATCCTCGGGCAGGCCGCCCGCCGTCAGGACCGCGAACAGCCGCGCGAAGTCCTCGTGGCAGAGCGCCTCGACGAGGTCTTCCTTGTCCTCGAAGTGGTTGTAGATCGTGGTGGGCGAGTACTCGATCGCATCGGCCACGGCGCGCATGGTGACGCGGTCGTAGCCCTCGTGGGCGAAGAGCTCACGCGCGGCGTCGAGGATCTTGCGCCGGACCTCTTCTTTCTCGCGTTCCCGTCGCTCGGTGATACCCATCTAACCTCGATCTCAGAGTTAACAACGTTAACTTACAGATCAGAGTTCCCCTGAGTCAAGAAAAAAGCGCCGTCGTGGCTAGTGAGGAAGGCCGAAGAGGTAGTAGGTGAGGCACAGGCCGGCCAGGATCCAGCCGCCGGGCCGAACCTCCCGAGCTCGTCCTGTCAACGACTTGAGGACCGGGAACAGGACGAGTCCAGCCGTCAGGCCGTTCGCGATGCTGTAGCTGAAGACCATCAGGGCCAGGCTCGCGAACGCCGGCGCCGCCTCCGTGAGGTCGTCGAAATCGATGAGTCGCGCCTGGCCCAGCATCAGCACCCCGACGGTGACGAGGGCCGGCGCGTAGGCGTACCTCAAGGCCTGGAGCGGCTCGAGCAGCGGCACGAAGAAGAGCGAGACGAGGAACAGTACCGCCGTCACCACCGAGGCCAGGCCCGTGCGCGCGCCTTCCTTGATGCCTGCTGCCGACTCGATGTAGGCGCCGCTCGTGGACGTCCCGACGAGACCGCTGAAGACGCAGGTGGCGGCGTCCACCAGCATCGGCCGCTCGATCTGCGGGAAATCGCCGCGCTCGTCGAGCATGCCGCCGGCCGCTCCCACGCCGACCAGGGTTCCCAGGGTATCGAGCAGTCCCATGAGGAACAGGGTGAGCAGCACCGGCAGCAAGGAGAGGCGCAGGACGCCCGCGATGTCGAGCTGGAGCGCGATCGGCGCGAGGCTCAGCTCGCCGGCGAACGGGAGCGCGACCACGGCCTTCGGCCACTGGCCGTAGCCCAGGGCGAGGCCCAAGCCTGCGGTCGCGGCGATCCCCAGCAGGATCGCGCCGCGCACCTTGCGCGCGAGCAGCGTGGTCGTGACCACGAATCCGAACAGGGCGAGCAGCACCTGGGGCTCGCGCAGGTCGCCGATCTTCAGGGGAACGGCGGGAGCGCGCAGCAGCTCGCTGCCCGGCGCGAGGAGCGCCGCCGCCGGCATGCCCGCGGCCGCGCTCGTCACGATGCCGGTCTCGTAGAGGCCGATGAGGGCCAGGAAGAGGCCGATTCCGGCCGCGAACGCGTGCTTGAGGCTGGGCGAGATGGCGGCCGCGAGCGAGCCGCGCAGGCCCACGAGGGTCAGGAGCAGGAACGCGAGGCCGCTCACGAAGACGACGCCGAGGCGCTGCTGCCACGAGATGCCGAGGGCCGCGAGACCGAAGGCGAGGAACGCGTTCTCGCCCATGTACGGCGCCACCGCGATCGGCCGGTTCGCGTAGAGCCCCATCAAGAGCGTCCCGAAGGCGGCCGTCAGGATCGTCGCGACGGTGCCGGGTCCCGGCGGGATCCCGGCGAAGGCCAGGATCGCGGGGTTGACGACGATGATGTACGCCATCGCCGCGAACGTGGTCGCGCCGCCCAGCACTTCGCGTCTCACGTCCGTGCCGCGTGCGGCCAGGCCGAAGAAGCGCTCCATGGGCGCCGATTCTAAGGCGGAGCGCTCCGGCTGTAGGCCTCCTCCATGCGTTGGTACAGGGTTCCGGGAATGCCGCCGCCGTCGGAGTTCGCGAGCACGGCGATCGTGAGGCGTCGCTCCGGCTCGTACCAGACCGCCGTCGAGAACCCGGAGCCGAGGCCGGCATGGCCCCACACCGGTCGCGCGCCGTCGCTCTTCTCGCCGACCCCGTAGGCGTAGTTGCCGTCGCCGAAACGGGTCATCCGCTGGAGCGCTTCCTCGTCCACGAGAGCCCCCCGGAACAGCGCGTCGGCCAGGCGCGCCGTGTCGCGAGCGTCGCAGGCGAGCCCGCGATCGGTCCAGACCGCGCCCCAGATGCTGGTGGGAACCCGGCCGCCGGCCGCGAACGTGTCCACGAGCCCGTCCTTGGCCGCCGTGAAGCCGTGCACGATCTCGGGAGCGCGTGCGGGGTCGTAGGCGAAGGCGCAGCCCTCGATTCCCGCCGGCACGGCGACGAGCTTCTCGAAGACGTCCTCGATGGGCCGCTGCGTGACGCTCTCGATCACGCCGCCCAGGACCACGTAGTCGCTCTGCGAATAGCGCTGCTCGGTTCCCGGAAACAGGACCCCTTCCAGCACGCGCAGCACCTCCTCGCGCGTCCAGGAGTGGGCCGGGTCCTGAAGACGGTAGTAGAGCTCGTCGGGCATCCGCAGGTAGTCGTCGAGGCCGCTGCGATGGTCGAGCAGCATCGCGATCGTGATCGCGTCCGCGTTGGAGACGTAGGGGATGTACCGCGAGAGCCGATCGTCGAGGCGCAGCCGGCCGTCCTCGACGAGACGGAAGACCATCGAGGCGGTCGCGAGCTCGGTCACGCCCGCCAGGGGAAAGAGGCTGGTGCGCTCCAGGGGCCGGCCGGGCTCGCGGCTGAAGTCGCCGACGAAGCCGTCGAACACCGGCGCCCCGTCGCGAACGATGGCGGCGGCGACGCCGGGAGCGCCGGTCTCGAGACGGGCGCCGGCCAGCGCTTCGTCGAGGCTGCGTGGCGTGGGGGTCGGCGCCGGCTCGGGCTCGGAGCTCGACGAGCAGGCCGTGAGGCCCGCGAGCCAGCAGACGGCAACGAGAGATTGCCGGATCATTCGGACCCTCCCGCTTCTTCGAATGGCGACGGTGGCAGCGTGTCTTCAACGCCTAGCAAAGGCCCTGCCATTCGTTCAGCGCCCTGAACTCCGCGACGGCGCGTGTGCGAGAGCTTCGCGAGCACCCGGATGTCACATTCCCCGGACGAGGTTGAGCCCCGGAGGCGACAGCCCGAGAGCCCCGGCGGCCGTTGCCGGGTGCCGCCGGCAGGGACTAAACTCGACTTTCCATGGCCACTGCGACGACCGACCCGCTTCTCGACTCCCTCGTCAACGACTTCGGGGGCAACTACGTGTTCGCCCTCGACCTCCTGGAGCAGTACCGGCAGGACCGCCAGCTCGTCGACAAGACCTGGCGCGACTACTTCGACAGGATCGGCGGCCGGCCCGTGGAGGCCGAGGTGGTGGCGCCGGCGCCGCAGCCCGCGCCCGCTGCCGTTCCCGCGCGCGAGGCGACGCTGGTCCGGGCCGAGGCCGCGCCCGTGGCGGCCCCGCGCTCGAAGGCCATGATCGTGCCGGCGATCCTGCCCGGCGACATCGCGCAGCCGATCCGTGGCGGAGCGATGCGCATCGTCGAGAACATGGAGGCGAGCCTCGGGGTCCCCACGGCCACGTCGATCCGGACGATCCCCGTGCGCACCCTCGAGGAGAACCGCCGCATCCTCAACAAGCACCGGGACGCGACCGGCGGGTCCAAGATCAGCTTCACGCACCTCGTGGCCTGGGCGATCCTGCGCTCCCTCGACGCGTTCCCGCGGCTGAACGACGCCTACGCGGAGCTCGACGGCACGCCCCACCGCATCCAGCGCGACAGCGTGCGCCTCGGTCTCGCGGTGGACGTGCAGAAGAAGGACGGCTCGCGCACCCTGCTGGTGCCGAACATCAAGGACGCCGGCAGCCTCGACTTCGCGAGCTTCCTGAACGCCTACGACGCGCTCATCGCCAAGACGCGCAAGAGCGCGATCACGCCCGACGACTTCCTCGGCACCACGATCTCGCTCACGAACCCCGGGACGCTCGGCACCACGTCGTCGGCGCCGCGGCTGATGCCGGGCCAGGGCCTGATCGTCGCGACGGGTGCCCTCGACTACCCGGCCGAGTACCGCTCGATGGCGCCGCGCACGTTGTCCTTGCTCGGCATCAGCAAGGTGCTGACGCTGACCTCGACCTACGACCACCGCATCATCCAGGGCGCCGAGTCGGGCCTCTTCCTGGCGCGCATGGAAGAGCTGCTGAAGGGCGAGATCGGCTTCTACGAGCGGATCTTCGAGGACCTGAAGCTGCCGCACCGGCCGGTGCGCTGGGAGATCGACTCGGCCCCCGGCCTCGGCGGTTCCGCCGGCGGCCGCGAGGAGACCGAGAAGCAGGCGCGTGTCCTCCAGCTCATCCACGCCTACCGGGTGCGGGGCCACCTGGTCGCGGACCTCGATCCCCTCGACAGCCAGCGCGCGCCCCACAAGGACCTCGACCCCGCGACCTACGGCCTCACGCTGTGGGACCTCGACCGCGAGTTCATCACGAACGGCCTGTCGGGCCGCGACCGCGGGACGCTGCGCGAGATCCTCGAGACGCTGCGCGACACTTACTGCGGCACCGTCGGCGTCGAGTACATGTACATCGCCGATCCCGAGCGCAAGGAATGGCTGCAGGAGCGCATGGAGTCCTCGCGCAACCGGCTGCCGCTCACGGCCCCGCAGCGCAAGCGCATCCTCGAGAAGCTCGTGGAGGCCGAGAGCTTCGAGAAGTTCCTCCACACCAAGTACGTCGGCCACAAGCGTTTCTCCCTCGAGGGCTGCGAGGCGCTGATCCCGCTCCTCGACCGGGTGTTGTGCGACGCCGCCCGCAACGGCGTCAAGGAAGCCGTGATCGGCATGTCCCATCGCGGCCGCCTGAACGTCCTCGCGAACACGATCGGCAAGCCGCTCGCCCAGATCTTCTCGGAGTTCGAGGGCCACGTCGATGCCGACTCGACCCAGGGCTCGGGCGACGTCAAGTACCACCTGGGCGCCACGGGCGAGCACAAGGCCGACACGGGCGAGACGCTGTCCGTGAGCGTCGCTCCGAACCCGAGCCACCTCGAGTTCGTGAACCCCGTCGTCGAGGGTATGGTGCGCGCGAAGCAGGACTCCCTCGGGGACACCGAGCGCGCGAAGGTGCTGCCGATCCTGCTCCACGGCGACGCGGCGATCGCGGGCCAGGGAATCGTGGCCGAGACCCTGAACCTCGCCGGCCTCGAAGGCTACGCGACGGGCGGCACGATCCACATCGTGGTGAACAACCAGATCGGCTTCACGACGCTGCCCCAGGACGCGCGCTCGTCCACCTATTGCACGGACGTCGCGAAGATGGTCCACGCGCCGGTCTTCCACGTGAACGGCGACGATCCCGAGGCCGTGGCGTTCGTGTCGGCCATCGCCTTCGAGTACCGGCAGCGCTTCAAGCGCGACATCCTGATCGACATGGTGGGGTACCGGCGCTGGGGCCACAACGAGGGCGACGAGCCCTCGTACACCCAGCCGATCATGTACTCGAAGATCAAGGCCCACACCTCGATCGGCCAGCTCTACGGCGACCAGGCGCTGCGCGCGGGCTGGATCACCCGCGAGGAGCTCGACGCCGTCTGGGCCGAGAAGAAGGCCGAGATGCAGCGCGAGGGCGAGAGCGGCAGCCTCGCGTCGATCGCGCGGCGCGTCCAGGCCCCGATGGCTCCCGTCGACGCCTCGGCCATGCGCGCGCGCCTCAAGACCGCCCTCCAGGCCCTGGGTTCGGTGCCCGAGGGCTTCGAGCTACACCCGAAGCTGATGCCGCTGATCAAGAAGCGCGCGGAGCTGCTCGAGGGCCGCGGCGACGTGGACTGGGCGACGGCCGAGTCTCTCGCGTGGGGCACGCTGCTGCTCGAGGGCGTGCCCGTGCGGCTCTCGGGGCAGGACACCGGCCGCGGCACGTTCAGCCAGCGCCACGCGGTGCTGTACGACGTCCGGAACGGCAAGGAGTACGTGCCGCTCAACGCGCTGGCGCCGACCGGCACGCGCTTCGAGGTGCACGACAGCCTGCTCTCCGAGGCCGCGGTGATGGGCTTCGACTACGGCTACGCCGTGGCGGACCACCGCACCCTGGTGATGTGGGAGGCGCAGTTCGGGGATTTCTTCAACGGCGCCCAGGTCATCGTCGACCAGTTCTTCGCCGCCTCGGAGACGAAGTGGGGCCAGCCCCACGGACTCGTGCTGCTGCTGCCTCACGGCCACGAAGGCCAGGGCCCCGAGCACTCGTCGGCGCGCATCGAGCGCTTCCTCACCCTGTGCGCCGAGGACAACATGCGCGTCAGCTACCCGTCGACGCCGGCCTCGTTCTTCCACCTGCTGCGCTGGCAGGGCCGCGAATCGGTCGAGAAGCCGATGGTGGTGTTCACGCCCAAGAGCCTGTTGCGCCACCCGCGCTGCGTGTCGTCCCTCGAGGAGCTGACCGACGGGCGCTTCGAGCCCGTGATCGACGACGCCGGCGCGGACCCGTCGCGCGTGCGGCGCATCGTGCTCACGAGCGGCAAGCTCTACTACGACCTGCTCAAGGGCCGCGAGGACAAGAAGGCCGACCACGTCGCGCTGGTGCGCGTGGAGCAGCTGTATCCCGTGCCCACGACCGAGCTCGCCCGCGCCCTCGCGCGCTACGCGCCCGACGCCGAGCTGGTCTGGGCCCAGGAGGAGCCGCGCAACATGGGCGCCTGGCGCTTCCTGCGCGAGTGGTTCCAGGAGGGCGTCGTGGCCGACGCCGGCAAGCGCGTGCCGCGCTACCTCGGCCGCCCCGGGAGCGCCTCGCCCGCGCCGGGCTCCCACAAGGCCCACGTGCTCGAGCAGGAGCACATCGTCTCCGAAGCCCTCGCCTGAGACGAGCGGCCGCCGGCCTCGCGCTCGTCCTGGCGGCCTGCGGCGGCGTCGCGCCCGCGGCGCCCCCGGCGCAGGCGCTGCGCATCGCGGTGGCGTCGGAGCTCCCGAGCCTCGAGCCCTGGCCCTTCGGCCACGGCGGCCAGGCGATCCTGTGCAACGTCTACGAGGGCCTGGTGGCCTTCGACGCGCGCATGCGCGTCGTGCCGGCTCTCGCCGAGCGCTGGGAGAGTCCCGACGAGCTGACCTGGCGCTTCTTCCTGAGGGCCGGCGTCCTGCGCCACGACGGGCGGCCCCTGGCAGCCGCCGACGTCGTCGCGAGCCTCGAGCGCTCCCGTCCCGCGATGGTGGCGAGCGTCGCGTCTCCCGCCGCCGGCGTCGTGGACATCCGCACGCTCCGGCCGGAGCCGATGCTGCTCAACGACCTGGTGCCGAGCTTCATCGCCCTGCCGCCGGCCGGAACCGGCGGCGCCCTGGTCGGCGCCGGGCCGTACCGCGTCACGTCGTTCGAGCCCGGCCGCTCCCTGGAGCTCGCCGCCTTCGAGGGCTACTGGCGGGGCGCGCCGGCCGTGCCCACGCTGCGCTTCGTCTTCGAGTCCGATCCTGCCGGGCGCGAGCGCCTGCTCGCCGACGGCGCCGTGGACGTCGCGCTGCGCCTGCCGGAGAGCGCCAGGGACGCCGCCGGCTTCCGCCTGTCCTACCGCGCGGCGCCGGGCGCGCGCCTGCTCGCGCTGCGCGTCGATCGCGCGCCCTTCGACGACCTCCGCGTGCGGCAGGCGATCGATCTGGCCCTCGACCGTGGCGCCATCGCCCACGACGTCCTGGCGGGGCGCGCACGGCCGATGGGCCAGTTCCTGCCCCAGGGCTTCTTCGGGTCGGTGCCCGGTCTCGAGGGGCGCCCACGGGACCTCGCCGCCGCGCGGCGCCTCGTCGCCGTGGCCGGGCAGGGCCGTGGGATCGGCTTCGAGCTCACCCACGGCTCGGGGCGCAAGGCCGAGGCCGAGGCTCTCGCGGCCCAGCTCGCGGACGCGGGCTTCCGCGTCCGCTTGCGCTCCCGCAGCGCCGGCGAGATCTCCGGGCACCTCGAGACCGGCGACTTCGCCGCGGTCCTGTGGAGCCTGATCTCGTACACGGCCGACGCGAGCGACGTCTTCACGAACGTGCTCCATTCGCGGGACGAGGCCCGGGGCCTCGGCCGCCAGAACACCTTCGGCTATCGCGACGCCGCCCTCGACCGGCTGATCGAGCGCGCGGTGCTGGCCCGAGGCCTGAACGACCGCTCGACCCTGTTCCAGGAGGCGACCCGGCTCGCGGTGCGGGACCTGGCCGTCGTGCCCCTGTGGGAAGTGCCCTGGGTGACGGGCGTGCGCGACGACGTCGACTACGTGCCGAGCGCCGACGGCTGGTTCCGCGCCACGAGCGCGCGGCGACGCTAGAGCCCGAGCTTCTTCATCCAGCGGTGCAGGGTGCGGGCGGAGATTCCCAGCTCGGCCGCGGCCTGGCTCCGCTTCCAGCGCGCGTTCTCGAGGGCCGCGCGGACGCGCGCCGCGTCGATCTCGTCGTCGTCCGGTGCCGCCGCCGACCGCGGAGCGGCTCCGCTGCCGGCCTCCAGGATCTCCGGCGGCAGGTCCGCGAGGTCGATCGTGTCGGCCTCGGCGAGCAGGCCGGCGCGCTCGACCGCGAACTGCAGCTCGCGGACGTTGCCGGGCCAGTCGTGGCGCTGGAGCGCCGCGAGGGCCGCGGGGGAGAAGCGGCGCGGCGACGGGAAGCGGCGGGCGAAGTGCTCGACCAGGAACGGGATGTCCTCGGGCCGGTCGCGCAGCGCCGGGACCACGACCCTGAGCCCGTGGATCCGGTAGAACAGGTCCTTGCGGAAGCGGCCGGCGGCGACCTCCGCGCGGAGATCGCGATTCGTGGCCGCCACGAGCCGGAAGTCGGCGCGCCGCTTGCGGGTGGCGCCGACGCGGTAGAACGTGCCGCTATCGAGGACGCGCAGCAGCTTGCTCTGGACCTCGGCCGCCATCTCGCCGACCTCGTCGAGGAACAGCGTGCCCCCGTCGGCGACCTCGACGAGCCCCGGCTTCTCGCTGCCGGCGCCGGTGAAGGCGCCCTTCTCGTGGCCGAAGAGCTCGCTCTCCAGGAGCGCCGCCGGCACCGCGGCGCAGTTGAGATCCACGAACGCCCGGCCGGCGCGGGGAGAGATGCGGTGGACGTGCTGCGCCAGCAGCTCCTTGCCGACGCCGCTCTCGCCCTCGATGAGCACGGGGGTGCGGGCCGCGGCGACCTTCTCGAGGGTCGCGAGGACCTTGCGCAGGGACGCGGAGCGCGTGAGGATCTCGCCGCCCTCCCGGCCGCGGGAGACCTGGAAGCGCAGCCGCCGGTTCTCGCGCTCGAGGAGCGTCTTCTCTCCGGCGCGCTCCACGCGCACCGCCAGCTCGTCGAAGTTGGGCGGCTTCGTGAGGTAGTCGAAGGCGCCGAGGCGCATGGCCTCGATCGCGGACTCGACGTTCGCGAAGCCGGTGACGATGATCGTCTGAAGGTCGGCGTGGTCGTGGCGGATCTGCGCGAGCAGGTCGAGGCCGCTCGCGTCGGGCAGCCGCAGGTCGAGGAGCACCACGTCCCACTCCGCTTCGCTCAGGGCCTTCGAGGCGGCCTTGCCGGTCGCGCACACCTTCACCTGGTGCTCGCGCTCCTGGAGGAAGCGCGCGACCGTGCGGGCGTAGGTCGCCTCGTCCTCGGCGATCAGGACGCGGTAGACGCTCATCGCGGGGCCGGCTCCACCGCCAGCACGACGCGGAACGACGCGCCGCGCCGGCTCGGCCGGAGCACGAGGTCGCCGCCACGCCCGCGCACCAGGCTCCGGGCGATCGCGAGGCCCAGGCCCGTGCCCTCGTCGGGGTTGGTCGTGAAGAACGGCTCGAAGATGTGGTCGCGCGCCGCGGGCGCGATGCCGGGGCCGGTGTCCGCCACGATCAGGCTCAGGCGCCGCGAGGCGAGGCTCGCGCGGATCGTGAGCGTGCCGGATCCGGCCATGGCGCGGGCCGCGTTCAGGGCCAGGGCCATGACGACCTGCTGCAGGGAGTCGGGCTCGATGCGGGCGAGCGGCAGCGTCCTGGGAACCCGGGCTCGCACCTTCACGCGCTCGAAGCGCGGGTGGCGCTCGAGCAGCTTCAAGGCCGTCGCCACCACGGCGCCGACGTCGGCCGTCGTGCTGGCGTCGGGGCGCGCCTCCGCCAGGAGCGAGCGCACGAGGCGCTCGCAGCGCGCCACCTCGCTGCGGATGAGCCGGCGGAACTCGTCGGCCTCGCGCTTGCGCTTCGGATCGCCCTTCATCGCGAGGGAGGCGAGGGCCTCGGCGCAGCCCGCGATCCCGGCCAGCGGGTTCGAGATCTCGTGGACGACACCGGCCACGAGCTGGCCGAGGTAGGCGAGGCGGTCCGAGGCGATGAGCCGCATCTCGAGGGCCCGGCGCTCCGTGACGTCCTCGAACCACGAGAGCACGTGGGTCACACGGCCGCCGGCCTCGACCGGCAGGCGCCGCACGTGGAAGAGCTGGCCGCCGCGGCTCTCCACGGTGCCCTCGTGGGCCCGGCCGGTGCGGAACACCTGCTCGAGGATCGGCAGCGTCGCCTTGAAGCCGCGCGGGTGCAGGACGTGCTTCAGGTGCCGCCCCAGGACCTTCGCGCGGGGCTGGCCCTGGGGGCCCTCCTCGCGCAGGCGGTTCCAGGCCACGATCCGCAGCTCCCGGTCGACGACGTAGAGGCTGATCGGGATCGCGTCGAGGAAGGTCTCCGCCGAGGTCAAGGCTCAGGCCCCGAGGTCGGCTTCGCTCAGCAGCATGCGATCGATGTTGCGGGCCCGGCCCGTGGCGGGATCGGCGTCCACCACCACGGCCGCGAAGCGCGGGTCGTTCTTCGCCGTCTCGAAGCGGCTCGGCATCGCCGTCAAGAAGCGCTGGATGATGGGCTCCTTCTCGACGCCGATCACCGAGTCGTAGGGCCCGGTCATGCCCAGGTCCGAGCAGTAGGCCGTTCCCTTGGGCAGCAGGCGATGGTCGCAGGTCGGCACGTGGGTGTGGGTGCCGACCACGGCCGTCGCGAGGCCGTCGAGGTAGTAGCCGAGGGCCATCTTCTCGGAGGTCGCCTCGGCGTGGATGTCGACGATGACGATCTTCGCTTCCTTCCTGAGACGCTCGACTTCGGCCATGCCCATCGTGAAGGGATCGTCCATGGCGCCGTTCATGAAGACGCGGCCCGACAGGTTGAGGGTGGCGACCGGCACCCCCGAGTCCTTCGCCTTCCCGACGTGGAAGCCGCGCCCGGGCTGGCCCGCCGGGTAGTTCGCGGGCCGGAGCAGGTCGTTCAACTGGCCGATGTGCGGCAGGATCTCGCGCTTGTCCCAGATGTGGTTGCCCGACGTCTGGCAGTCGACGCCCAGGGCGCGGATCTCGTCGTAGATCTCGCGGGTCACGCCGAAGCCTCCGGCCGCGTTCTCCACGTTCGCGATGCAGTAGTCGATGTCCCACTTGCGGTAGACGTAGGGGAGCGCCTTCTTGAGGATGGCGCGGCCAGGGCTTCCGACGATGTCGCCGATGATGAGGATGTTCACGAGGGTATTATCCCATCATGGACCTCGAGAAGCGGCTGATCGGCCTCGTGGCCGCCACGCGCGGCGACGGCGGCAAGGCGCTGCGCGGCGCCCTGCGCGACGATCTGCAGGCCCTGGCGCCCTTCGACCGGGGCGAGGTCGCGTTCCTGCGCGAGGGCCGGGTCGACCGCTGGCGGCTCGACGACGGGCCCGGCCCGGTCTCTGGCGACGACCTCGTGCGCCACGTCGCGGCCCACCCGGTGCCGGTGCGGGTCGACGACCTCCACGACACCTTCGACTTCGAGGGCACCCGCGAGAACCTCGAGGCGCTGGGCCTGCGCTCGCTCCTGGCGTTGCCGCTCTCGGGCTCGGGCGGCCTCGAGGGGGCTCTCGTGGTCGCCCGGGACTACGGCTGGGCCTTCGCGGGCGCGTCGCTGCGCGCCCTGGTGCCGTTCGCCGAGATGGCCGGCCTGTGCGTCGACCGCGCCCTGCAGCTCACCGCCTCGGGCGCCCGCCCGATCCGGAGCAAGCCCAGCCGCTAAACGCTCAGCGGTTTGTGCCTGGGCTTCCCGGGAAAGGTCTTCGGCGCGGCCTTCGGCCCGGGGCTCGTCAGGTCCCGGGCCTCGAGAGGCGGCACCAGGGCGAGCTTCAGGACGTCGTCGAACTCCTCGACGAGGTGGAACTCGATGCCGCGCTTCAGCTGCTGCGGCACCTCGTCGAGCTCCTTCCGGTTGAGCTTCGGGCACACGATCGAGGTGATGCCCATGCGGCGGGCGGCCAGCACCTTCTCCTTGAGCCCGCCGATCGGCAGCACGTTGCCGCGCAGCGTGATCTCGCCCGTCATGGCCAGGGTGCGCTTCACAGGCCGGTTCGTGAAGACCGAGAGCATCGCGGTCGCGATCGTGATGCCGGCCGACGGGCCGTCCTTCGGGATCGCGCCCTCGGGCACGTGGACGTGGATGTCGTGGCTCGCGAAGTACTCGTCCTTGATGCCGTAGGCCCGGGCCCGCGTGCGCGCGAACGAGAGCGCCGCCTGGGCCGATTCCTTCATCACGTCCCCGAGCTGGCCGGTGAGGGTGAGACGGCCCTTGCCCTTCATGGCCGTGGCTTCGACGAACAGCACGTCGCCGCCGGTCGCGGTCCAGGCGAGGCCCGTCGCGATGCCCACGGAGTCCTTCTTCAGGATCTCGTCGGGCAGCACCTTGGGGGCGCCGAGGTACTTGGGCAGCGACGCGGGCGTGATGTGGAACGTCTTCGTCTCGCCCTGGGCGGTCTTGCGGGCGACCTTGCGGGCCACCTGGGCCACCTCGCGCTCGAGGTTGCGCAGGCCGGCCTCGCGCGTGTAGCTGCCGATCATCGAGCGCAGCGCCTTGTCGGCGAAGACCAGGTTCTCGGGCTTGAGCCCGTGCTCCTCGAGCTGCTTCGGGACGATGTGGCGCTTCGCGATCTCGACCTTCTCCTCCTCGGTGTAGCCCGAGAGGCGGAGCAGCTCCATGCGGTCGAGGAACGCGGCCTGGACCGTGTCGGTCATGTTCGCGGTGCAGATGAACATGACGTTCGAGAGGTCGAAGGGCACGCCGAGGTAGTGGTCGCGGAAGCTGTTGTTCTGCTCGGGGTCGAGCACCTCGAGCAGGGCCGAGGACGGGTCGCCGCGGTAGTCGGCGCCGATCTTGTCCACCTCGTCCATCATGAAGACGGGGTTGTTCGAGCCCGCCTGGTGGATGCCCTGGATGATGCGGCCCGGCATCGAGCCCACGTAGGTGCGGCGGTGGCCGCGGATCTCGGCCTCGTCCTTGACGCCGCCCAGCGAGAGCCGCACGAACTTGCGGCCGAGGGCGCGGGCGATGGAACGGCCGAGGCTGGTCTTGCCGACGCCCGGGGGTCCGACGAAGCACAGCAGGGGCCCCTTCATCTTGTCCTTGAGCTTGCGCACGGCGAGGTACTCGACGATGCGCTCCTTGATCTTCTCGAGGCCGTAGTGGTCCTCGTCGAGGATCTTCTGGGCCTCGACGAGATCGAGGTTGTCCTTCGTGGACTTGCCCCAGGGCAGCGTCACCATCCAGTCGAGCCAGTTGCGCAAGGTCGCCGTCTCGGCCGAATCGGGGTGCATGCGCTCGAGCTTCTTGAGCTGTCGCTCCACCTCCTCGAGGATCGGCTTCGGCATCTTGGCCTTGTGGGACTTCTCCTTGAGCTGCGCGATCTCCTCGGAGAGCTCGTTGCCGTCGCCCAGCTCGCTCTGGATCGCCTTCAGCTGCTGGCGCAGGAAGAACTCGCGCTGCGAGCGGTCCATCTCGCCCTTGGCCTGGGACGAGATCTCCTGCTGCATGGTCAGGACCTCGAGCTCCTTCGCCATCAGCTCGTGGACCCGGCGCAGCCGCTCCAGGGGGTCGAACGCCTCGAGGATCTCCTGGGCGCCCTCGACCTTGAGGTCGAGGTTGGACGCCGTCAGGTCGGCGAGGCGACCGGGCTCCTCCATGTTCGTGGCGATCACCACCACCTCGGGGGAGATGGGCTTGCCGAGGTTCGCGGACTTCTCGAGGGCGCCCTTCACGTTGCGCATGAGCGCCTCGACCTCGAGGCTGCCCTTGTCCTGCACTTCGGGCTCGGTGACCGGCTCGATGCGCGCCTGCAGATGCGGGTGGCCGTCCTCGAAGGACGTGATGCGCGCGCGGCCGACGCCCTGGACCAGGACGCGGATGCGGCCGTCGGGCAGCTTGAGCATCCGCATGATCAGCGCGACGGTGCCCACCGGGTAGATGTCCTCGGGGGTCGGGTCTTCCTTCTCCTGCTCGCGCTGGGCGGCGAGCAGGATCATGCGCTGGTCGGCGAGGGCCTGGTCCACGGCCTTGATGGAGCGCTCGCGGCTCACGTAGAGGGGCACGATCATGAACGGGAAGATCACGATGTCCCGCAAGGGCAGCACCGGGAGCACTTCCGGGATCTTGACCGGCTCGTCGTCCTTACGGAGCTCTTCGCTCACTCTTCCCTCCGCAATGGGATGACGGTTTCCCGGCCCCGGCGATCCTTGAGACGCGGCAGCGTCACGATCAGCAGCCCGCCCGTGAGCCGCGCCTCGGCCTTCTGGAAGTCCACGGCGATGTCGATGGGGATCGCGCGCTTGAAGCGCCCCTGGTGCCGTTCCATGCAGACGAAGGCCGCGGCGCCCGACCCGGGGCGCCGCTCCCGGCGCTCGCCCGAGACCACGAGGTCGTGGTCCTTGAACGTCACGCGCAGGGACTCGAGGGCGATCCCGGGAACCTCCATCACCACCTTGAGGTTGCCGCCGCACTCGTAGACGTCGGCGCTCGGCAGCCAGGCGGCCGACTCGGGGCGCTCGACGCGCTCCGCCTCGCTCAGGCGCTCGAAGAGCTGGTTCACCTCGCGCTGCAGCAGCGCGAGCTCGGACAGGGAGGTTCTCAGGGCTTTTCGGACGACGCTCACTCTGGTCGGTAGCCTACACCCGTTTCAGAACGATCAGAGTCCGGTCGTCGGTGGCCTTTGCGCCGCCGGAGAAGACGTCGATGTCGGTCAGGATGTTGGCCTCGATGGCCGCCGCGGCCAGGGCGCGATCGCGCTTGATCGTCTGGGCCAGGCGCGGTTCGCCGTACTCCTCGCCGGCCTTGTCCCAGGTCTCGCTGACGCCGTCCGAGAAGATCACCAGGGTGTCTCCGCGCTCGAGGCGGGCGCAGCCGTGGACGTAGGGGACCGAGTCGAACATGCCGAGGACCATGCCGCCCTCGGTGAGCTCCTCGAGGCGGCCGTCGGCGCGGGCCAGGATCGGCGGGTTGTGGCCGGCGTTCACGTACACGATGTCGCCGTTCACGGGATCGAGGCGCGCCATGGCGAAGGTGGCGAACTTGCCGTCGGGGATGTTCTGGCAGACCGTGCGGTTGATCCGGCCCACGGCCTCGGCGGGCTCGAACTCGGTCCAGTGGGCGCGCACGGCGGCGCGCAGCACGGTCATGAGCAAGGCCGCCCCGGTGCCCTTGCCCGAGACGTCGCCCAGCGCGAGGTAGAGCTTGCCGGCGTGCTCGATGTAGTCGAAGTAGTCGCCGCCCACGGTGCGACAGGGATGGTTGGAGCCCGAGACGTCGTAGCCGGCCAGGATCGGCGGCGCCCCTGGGAGGAGGCGGCGCTGGATCTCCGCCGCGCGCTTCATGTCGTCCTCGAGCTGCCGCTTCTCGATGTTCTCCTCGAGGAGCCGGACGTTCTCGATCTGAACCGCGGCGATGTTCGCGACGGCGGTCACCACCCGGAGGTCGTCCTCGGTGAAGGAATGGGAGTGCTGGACCGAGTCGAGGTAGACGAGACCGATCACGGCGTCGCGCTCGGCCACCTCCCCCGTGAACCACAGCGGGGCGCACAGGGCCGAGCGGATGCCGGAGGTCAGGATCGAGTCCTGGGTCTTGAAGGCCTGGTCCTCGAGGAGGTTCGGCATGAGCAGCGAGACACGCTCGCTCAGGGCCCGCCGCGCGATCGACCGGCTGACCTTGGTGATGGGTGCGCCCGCCCGGCTCTTCGAGGCCTTGATCACGGGCTGGGCCGCGCCGGCCTCCACGATCAGGATCGCGGCCCGCTCGGCCGGCACCGCCTCGAGGAGCAGCTCCAGGATCCGGTCGAAGAGCTCGTCCAGGGAGCGGTGGATGAGCAGGTCGCTCGCGGCCTGGCTGAGGGTCCGGAGCAGGCGATTCTGGCGCACCAGCTCCCCGGGATCGTCCACCGGCTTCGTGACGACGTCGGAGATCTCCTTGGCGGGGAAGATGCGGGTGCCGATCGGTTCCATGTCGTCGTCGGTGTCGTCGGACACGGCGTACGAGAAGGTCAGGCGGTGCTCGCCCAGGGTGATGAGGTCGCCCTCGCGCAGCGCCTGCTCCCCCGAGAGGCGCGCCCCGTTCAGGAGCGTGCCGTTCTTGCTGCCGAGGTCGATGAGCAGGTAGCCCGAGCCGCGGGCGCGCACTTCGGCGTGGTGGCGCGAGAGCCACTGGTCGGGCAGGAAGATGTCGTTCTCCCGGGAGCGCCCGATCGTCACGCGTTCTTTGTCGAGGCTCACGCGGCGGCTCGCGCCGTCCGCGGACTCGATGCGGATCTCGGCCATGTGGAGAGACTGGATTCTACGCCTAGCCGCGCGCCTTGCGCCGCTTGGTCGCGAAGTAGCCCTTGCGGACGCGGACCACGGCGTCGGGACGGTCGACCTTCACCTCGATCTTGCGGAACAGGCTGTCGGGCGGCTTCTTCGGGGAGTAGGCGAGCAGGTAGTGCTGGTGCAGCTCGGCCGAGATCTCGGTGAAGATCTTCAGCAGCTCGCCGACGCGGTCGGGGAAGAAGTACTGCCCGCCGGTCTCGTCGGCCACGGTCTTGAGGAAGCCCTTCGGGGGAGCCTCGCCGGTCGTGCCGCCGCGGATGCCGACGGAGTAGATGGTGGCCTCGACCGAGCGGGCGTAGTCGACGACCGGCTTCTGGCCCATGCCGCTCGTGGTGTCGTCGCCGTCGGAGAAGATGATCACGGCCTTGCGGCCCGGGCGGTCCTTGATCCTCTCCAGGGCGTACTGCAGCGCGTCGTAAAGGCTCGTGCCGCCGAAGGCCTGCAGGCCCTGGATGAAGTTCTCGAGGCGGTCCTGGTCGCTCGTGAACTCGGCGCTGCCCTTGACGCTCTCGTTGAACCCCACGACGAGCGCCTCGTCCTCCGGCTCGAGCTTGCCGATGAAGCTGCTCGCGGCCTCCTGGAGGAAGGTCATGTTGGGCTTCATGCTGCCGCTCGCGTCGAGGACGAGGGCGATCGAGAGCGGGATCTTGTCGGCGCCGCCCTTCGCTTCCTGGAAGATGCTGACGTCCTGCGCGACGCCGTCCTCGAAGACCTGGACGTTCCTCGGTCCGAGGCCGCTGATGAAGCGGCCCGCCTTGTCGTGGACCACGGCGGTGATCGAGACGAGGTCGACGTCCACCTCGAGCGTGAACGGCTTGGGCGTCTGGGCCGGCGTCGGGGCCTGGGCGCGGGCCACGGCGCTCCCCGCGGCGAAGAGCAGGGCGAGCGTTGCGGCGGGGCGGAATTTCAAGCGGGGCGTGCCTCGGGCTGGGCGCGGCGCGCCAGGCGCCGGGCCGCGAAGAAGACGAGCAGGACGAGCCCCAGGATCACGACCAGGGGCACCAGGACGGCGAGCACGAACATCACGAGCGCCAGCGCGTCCTCGAGCAGGCTGATCACCGGATTCGCGAGCCCGGCGGTGAACGTCGTGGAGAGCGCCCGCAGGCCGGACTTGGCCGCGTGGGGCACGATCGCGGTGGGAGCACCGACGGCGAGGCCCAGCGCCGCCGCCGTCAAGGGATCGGTCACGCGGCCCATGACCGACGCCGCAAGCATGGCGCCGGCGGCGGGCCGCAGGATCGTGGAGATCGCGTCCAGCGTATGGTCCACCGCGGGGATCTTGTCCCCGGCGATCTCGAGGACCGTGGCGACCGCGAACAGGATCAGCGCGCGGTTCGAGCCGAGGAAGTCGAAGGAGGCGCCGAGCTCCAGCCAGCCGAGCCGCTGGAGGCCTCCCGCGAGCAGCAGCGGGAGCCAGGCCCGGATGCCCGCGCAGGCCGAGAGCGCGATCGCGAGGCCTACTGCCTGAAGGACCTCGACGAGCGTCGCTTCGTCCATGAAATCGAGCTTACTCCATCCCCATCTCGATGCGGAACGTCTCGAGGCCCTTCATCTTCTTCTTCGGGAAGCCGGCGTACTCCATGCGGCCCACGTCCTGCTTGACGCGCACGAAGGTCGGGGCCGCCGGCTTGATCTCGACGTAGATCGAGTTCGCGGCGAGCTCGTGCTCGCTGCCGGCGGCGTCCCGGCCGAAGTACGCGACGCGCAGCTTGCGCTCGCCGGTGCGCTCGGGGGGCAGCGACAGCCGGAGCGTGATGCGGCCCGGGCGCGTCTCGGGGGGCTCGACCGTGACGCCCTCGGCCGCCGAGGCCGTCATGCTCTCGGGCGAGAAGCCGAACGCGTTCATGAGGGCTCCCGGAATGTCCGGGTCGGGCTTCGCGTCCGCGTAGGTCGCGACGACCGCCTCGTCGAGGCTCACCTCGAAGCGCAGCGTCGGGTCGAAGGACGGATCCTTCGTGGACCACGCCTGCCAGAAGCTGGCGCCGCTCACGAGCAGCACCAGCTCGGGCCCCGCGGCCTCGGGCGCCGCAGCCGCCACCGCGGCGGCCGCGGCCGCGTCGAGGATCTCCTCGCGGCCGTCGTCCTTCTGGATCTTGAGGATGCGGCCGCGCGGGATAGACAGGCGGCCGTAGGGCGTCTGGACCTTGTAGATGCCGCCCTCGATGCCCAGGGTCTTCCCGGACACACGGTCTCCGTCGTCGAGGGTGTAGACGTCCGCGAAGACGGGCACGGCGGCGAGGAGGCACAACGCGGCGATCGAGCGCATCAGTTCTTCCCGAAGAGTTTCTTGAGGAATCCCGGCTTCTGCTCCTCCTCGGCGAGCGGCACCTCGGGGGCCAGTTCGAGAGCCTGCGCCGCCGCCTCCTCGTGCTCGGGCTTCAGCTCCAGGACTCGCTGGAACTCGTGAAGCGCCCGCGCCTTGAGACCGCTCGCCTTGTAGAGCTCGCCGAGCGCCAGGTGGGCCTCGACGTTCTTCGGGTCGTCCTGGACCACGCTCTGGAGCTGCTCCTCCCCGCGCTTCAGCCACTTGGGATTCTTGAGATAGGCCTTGCCCAGCAGGACGCGGATGCGGTTCTTCATCCGCGGCTCCGCGCCGGCCACCGCCGGCTCCAGGAGCTGGATGGCGTCCCAGTACTTCTCCTTGGCGAAGTAGGCGTACGCCTTCCGGAAGGCCTCTTCCGACTGGCGCGCCTCCTGCTCGGGATCGAGGGGGACTTCCGGTTCGGGCGCCGTCACGACGATCGTGCCTCCCGGCGGGATCCGCGGCGTGCGCGAGGCAAGGTCGGCCTCGTAGTTGCCGCGCGTGCGCGGATTGCGCAAGACCTCGTAGGCCTCTCCCAGGCGGATGAAGATCGCCTCGATCTTCTCGCGCAGGTCGCCCAGGGCCGGGTCGTGGTGGGTGTCCGGGTGGAACTTCTTCGCGAGCTTGAAGTAGGCCTCCTTCACCTGGGCCTCGCTCGAGGCGCGCGGGATGCCCAGGACGTCGAAGTGGCTCTTGGTCTTGAGGCCGTCGAAGGCCTCGAGGACTTCCTGCCGCCGCGCCTCGCGCGCGCGGGTCGTCTCGGTGCTCTCGGCCGGGCCCGGTGGGGGCGCGGGAGTCGCCGGCGACGGCGGCGCCACGGTCGGGAGGGGCGCACGCGGCAAGGCCCCCGTCTTCGCCGGCTGACCCACGGGCCGCGTGTCCGGCTTCGGCTGCGGCTTCGGAGGCAGGGGCAGGAACTCGACGACGCCCGTCGACACGAGGCCGAACAGCGAGCGCAGCGTGTCGTCGTGGACCATGGGGATCACCTGGAGCAGCTCGCGGGCGCTCAGGGTTCCGTCGATGCGCGAGAGCACGTAGCCGTCGGCGGGGCTGAGGGCGATCTTCTGGAAGCGCAGCAACGGATCGGCCGAAAGGCCAAGGATGCGGTCGATGTCGCCGAGGGCGAAGCGGATCACGTCGGGATCGTCGATGCTGCGGACTGCCTCGAGGATCATCTCGCCGGTCGACAGGCGCAGGCTCATGTCCGGCTCGAGGTCGGACTCCTCCTTGTCCTCGAAGGCGTACTCGCCCTCCGACCAGGAGAAGACCTTGCGCAGGATCTCGCGCACATGGACGCCGAGCGCGTCCTCGAGCTTGTCCTTGTCCATGATCGCGAGCTCGACGAGGACGGCCCCGAGGCGCTTCTTGTCGCGCAGCACGAAGCCCGTCGCGCGCTTCAGGTCGGCCGCGGACAGCACGCCCTGGGCCACCAGGGTCTCGCCCAGGCGCTCGTCCTTCACGTTGGTGTCCGCGTGGACGATGTGGCCGGCGCGCAGGTACACGCTGCGGCGCTCGCCCTCACGCGTGAAGTGCAGGAAGCCGGTCTTGCGGCCGACGTAGAGCTGTCGAAGGACCTCGGGAAGCAGACCCTCGGTCAGGGAGCCCTTCATATGCAGTGAAACGGCAGTATAGACCGCGTCATCCTCGAGAGGAACCCGGGGGACCGGGCGGAGGGCTACCGCTTCTTGGCGGGAACGCTCTTCGCCTCGAGCGCCGAGAAGCGGTGCACGAGGGGGATGTCCTTCATCGTGAGCAGGCCCGGCCGGGCCGCCATCAGCTTGGGGATGGCGTTGATCGTGATCGCCGCGGTGGCCAGGTCGCCGGCGATGCCGCCGGTGATCGTCATGTCGATCGGGGGCAGGCCGTCGATCAGGACGTGATCGCGCGGCGACTCGGCGCCGACGTACATCTGCAGGTCGAGGCTGACGGCCAGCTCGCCGTTGCGATAGCCGCGGGCCGACTGCTTGACGCCCGCGGCGTTGCCCGCCGGCACCCGGAGGTAGGCCGTGTCGAGGTCGCGAGGCGCGATGGCCGGCTCGAGGGTCTCGTCGACCCGGTCGAGCTTCCAGCCGAGGGCGGCGGCGATCATGTGGACCGACTCGGGCAGCCCGACGTGGCGGACGCTGCCCTCGGTCTTGGCGCGGTTGAACTGCGCGGGGGTGAGACCGGCTCCGACCTTGCGCTGCAGGGGCAGGCGTCGCGTCGCGGCGTCCACGACGCGGGTGACCGAGACGCGGTTGACCTGAGCGCACGGCGCCGTCAGGAACAGGGCGAGGGCGTCCATGGCGTAGCCGGGGTTGACGCCCGTGCCGAGGACCGTGACCTTCTTCTTGCGCGCCATCTGGTCGATCTCGCGGAACGCGGCCGCGCGCGACGGCGTGGGGAAGGCGAGCTCTTCGCAGGTCGTGACGACGTTCAGGCCCTTCTGCACGAGGGCGGCGATCTGGGCCTTTACGTCCCGCACCGACGACGTCGTGCTGAGGATCGCGACGTCGGCCTTGGTCTTGCGGAGCAGCTTGGCCGGGTCCCCGATCACCTTCATGCGCAGCTTCTTGGGGAGCCCGAGCACGACGCCGAGGTCCTTGCCGGCCTTGTCGGGGGCGAGATCGGCGGCGCCCACGACCTTGAGGCCGTCGGTCTCGAGGGCGAGCCGCGCGATGCCCTGGCCGATCGGGCCGAGGCCGATGTGGACGACGCGGATCTCGCGGCTCAGCGTTCCACCTCGATGCGGCCGATCTCTTCCTCGGCCTCGGCCGAGACGATCACGGTCGATGCGATGGGAAGGAGGCTCGTGAAATTCTTGCCCGAGGAATCGAGAAGGACTTCGAAGAAACCCTCGGGTGCCACGCGGATCAGGCGGCCCTTCGCGACCTTGGCCCCCAGGGTGTTCGCGAGGATCTCGCTGTATATCCGGATCGGCGCTTCGCGTTCAATCATGCGACACCCCCGCGAGTGCCTTTGGAATCAGCGACTTGGATCTGGGTTGACCCCGGTTCATCGTTCGAAAGGCGGCACATACTAGCACAACTCCCCCGAGGGTATAATCGCCGCGCTCAAGGCCTGCCTGCATGTCCACACTGATCGATCCCGCGTTTCTCAGGGGCTCCGACCTCTTCGAGAACCAGCCCGCCGAGGTGCTCCAGGCCGTCCTCGCCCAGGGCCGCGTCGAGGAATATGGCTCGGGCGGCATCGTCTTCCGGCAGGGCGAGCAGGGCGACCGGCTGTACATCGTGAAGAGCGGCGCCCTCGAGGTGCTGGCGACCCCCGCAGACGGCGCGGAGGCCGTGCCGGTCGCGTACATGGGCGCCGGAGAGGTGCTGGGCGAACTGGCGCTCCTCACGGGGTCCCCCCGCACCGCCACGGTGCGCTGCCCCGAGAAGGCCGAGCTCTTCGTCCTCGAGAAGCCGGTGTTCCTGGATCTCATGGACAGCCTGCCGGCCTTCTCGCGCAACCTGTGCCTGGTGCTCGCGAAGCGCCTCGAGGCGACGACCCTCAAGGTTCCCCGCTCGTCCACGAAGCAGCTCCAGGGAAACCTGCGCTTCTTCGACCTCGCGACCGTGATCCAGACCCTCATCGGGTCCCACCAGACCGGCAACCTCACGGTCACCCAGGAGGGCAGCAAGCAACGCATCGCGGAGCTGTTCTTCTTCAAGGGCAACATCGCCCGGGCGAAGGTCAAGCAGCTCACCGGAGACGACGCCGTCTTCCAGCTCTTCCAGTCCCCGCTCGAGGGCGAGTTCTCGTTCACGGGCCGCAACGTCCAGGAGGACGAGGTCCAGGCCGAGGTCACGCTGCCCGGCATCTCGCTCCTCATGGAGTCCGTCCGGCTTCAGGACGAGCTCCCGTTGCTGCAGGCGCGCATTCCCGACGCGAACCGGGTCTGGAAGCAGAAGGCCTCGCAGCTGCAGTGGGAGGAGCCGGACACGCTGGAACTCGCGGTCGCGCTCTGGTCGCGCTTCAAGAAGGGCGCGTCCGTCGCGGACCTGCACCGCGACGTGCCGCGCTGCTCCTACTTCATCTACAGGACGGTCCTGGGAATGGTCGACGCGGGTCTCATCGAGTAGAGACCCGGGCTAGACCTTGCCGGCCTCTCGGATCTTCTGCTCGAGCAGCCGGCTCTCCTTCTTCGCGTCGGCGATCTCGTCCGCGAGCCTCGAGAGCTTCTGGCGCTTGGCCAGGAACAGGTAGTTCGCCACCTCGAGGAAGATCCCGCTCGCGATGGCGACGCCGAGCGCCTCCAGAGCGAGGTCGACCGACACCAGCCGGTCCTTCTGGCCCACCTGCCACAGCACGTAGATGAGGGCGAGGCCGAGGCCGTTGATGCCGAGGCCGAAGCTGCCCCGGGCCTTGCGCGCGTCGGCCTCCAGGCGCTCGACCATCGTACGGTTGGCCTGGAGCGCGTCGCGCAGCGGCGTCGCGTCGGCGATCACGAGGCGGAGCACCTCGCCCCGGACGATCTTGTGCTTGGTGCCGCACGAGCCGCACTTGATATGGTCGCCCTGGGCGTACGAATCGGGCACCACCACGTCGGCCCGGCAGTGGATGCACCGTGCACGCTGGGAGTGCTCCATCGAGGTCAGCGTAACACGAGCGTCAAACCCGGTTTAGGCACGCCCCACCCACCTCAGGATCTCGGGCAGCGTCGGACGCTTGCCATACATGAGGATGCCGACCCGGTAGATGCGCGCGGCCCCCCAGTTGAACAGCACGATCGTGGCGAGGGTCAGCAGGATCGACGCCGCCACCTGCCAGGCCGGGGGCATCAGCGCCGAGACCCGGAGGAACATCAGCAGGGGAGTCCAGAACGGCACGAGGGACAACACGGTCGAGAGGGTGCTGTCCGGGCTCGACAGCACCATGGGGAAGAACATGAAGCCCACGATCAGCGGCATCAGCACCGGGAACACGAGGCTCTGGGCCTCCTGCTGCGAGTTCACGGCGGCCCCCACCGCGGCGTAGAGCGCGCCGTACAGGAAATAGCCCAGCAGGAAGAACACGACGAACAGCACCAGGACGACGGGCTGGAGCTCGGGCAGCTTCAGGCCCGAGGCCGAGGCGGCGTGAGCGCCGAAGAACGAGAGCGCCACGACGCAGCTCACCCACACCAGGAACTGGGTGAGTCCCACCGCGCCGACCCCGAGGAGCTTCCCTGCGAAGAGCTGGACAGGGGAGACCGAGGAGACCATCACCTCCACCACCCGGTTCGTCTTCTCCTCGATGACGCCGTTCATGAGCGCCCCGCCCCACATGGCCACGGTCGAGTAGAGGGCGATCAGCAGGATCATCGAGAGCAGGAACGAGCCGCCCTTGTCCTCGCGCTCGCCCGTGTCCGAGAGCCGGATCGTCCTCAGGTCGAGGCGCCTCAGGAGCCCCGACAGCCGGTCCTCGGGCACACCGGCGCCCGTCAGCCTCACGGCGATCAGCGCGTCCTCCACGGCCTGGCTCATGAGCCCGAGGTCCATGACGTTGCTGACGGTCCGGCCGTAGTACTCGGACTCGGAGCGCGCCAGGGCGTCCGGCGGCAGGTACAGGTAGCCGTCGAGGCGCCCGTCGAGCACGGCGGCCCGCAGCGCCGTGCGCGCGGCGTCCGTCGTGCCCACGGCCGCGGCCTCGACCACGAAGCGCGGCTCGCCCAGCACGCGCCGCTCGCGCAGCGCGTGCTCCACCGGCGCGCCCAGGCCGCCGGCGGCGTCCAGCACGGCGATGCGCAGGGGTTTCCCGCGCTGCGTCGCCATGAGCGCGCTGGGCACGACCGTGAAGGCCGTCATGAACAGGGGTCCGAGGAGCGTCCCGATGAGGAAGGCCTTGGAGCGCACGCGCTCCACGTACTCCCGCCGCACGATCGCGAAGAGCCTCACGCGGTCGCTCCGCCGGGGCGCGTGACCTGCTCGACGAAGATCGCGTGGAGGCTCGGCTCGACGATCTCGAAGCGCCGCACGCGCACGCGCTCCGTCACGAGCCTCAGGATCTGCTGCGGGTCCGCCCCGGGCGCCAGCCGCAGCTCGGCGAACTGCCCGTGGTCCGTGACCCGCTCGACCCCCGGCAGCGCCCCGAAGAACGCGCCGTCGCCGTCGAAGGCGATCGCGAGGCAGTTGCTGCCGAAGCGCCGCTTCACGTCGGAGACGCTGCCGTCGAGGAGCTTCTCGCCGCGGTCGATGAGCGCCATGGAGTCGCAGAGCTTCTCCACGGTCTCCATCTGGTGGCTCGAGAGCACGACGGTCCTGCCCTCGCGGCGCAGCTCGAGCAGCACCAGCCGCATGACGTCGGCTGCCACGGGATCGAGGCCGCTCATGGGCTCGTCGAGGATCAGGATCTCGGGCTCGTGGAGGACGGTGGCGATGAACTGCGCCTTCTGCTGCATGCCCTTCGAGAGCTCGTTGAGGCGCCGCCGCCGCCACTTGTCGTCGAGGCCGACGCGCTCCATCCAACCCGGCAGGCGGCGCCGGGCCTCGTGGCGGGACGTGCCCTTCATCTCGGCGAAGAAGAGGAGGGCGTCCTCGAGGATCATGCGGGGGTACAGCCCGCGCTCCTCGGGCATGTAGCCGATGCGGTCGCGGGCGGCCCCGTCGGCGGGGCGGCCCAGGATCTCGATCGTCCCGGAATCCGGCGCCAGGACGTTCATGACCATGCGCAGGGTCGTGGTCTTGCCGGCGCCGTTGGGCCCCAGCAGGCCGAACACGCTGGCCCGGGGCACCGAGAGGCTCAAGCCGCTCACGGCGCTGTGACCGGAATAGCCCTTGGTCACCCCTTCGAGACGGATCGCCACGTCGGTCACGCGGCGGGATTATAATGTCCGATCAGGTCCCAACTTCCTCCCTGGTCCGTAGGAGTCGCTTGAGCGAAACCGTCCCGAGCAGCGGAACCCGGCGCTTCCGGTTCAGCCTGCAGGCGAAGATCGTCCTGCTGGTCCTGCTCTGCGTCGGCGTGCCGCTGTTCTCCATGGGTCTGTACGGGCTGCGGCTCAACCGCGAGCTGCTCCAGGACAAGGTCCACGAGAACCTGACGAACCAGCTCTTCCGGAAGTCGACCGAGATCGACGACTGGTTGAAGGCCCGCATCGGCGACGTGAAGCAGTGGTCAGCCACGAAGTTCGTGTTCGAGGGCTCCGAGGTCCTGACCACGCGGCCCGCCCGCGAGGTCAACCAGGCCCGCACCGACATCAACGAGTACCTGGCCCGCGTCATGGGCTTCTACCGGACCTACGACTCGCTGTTCGTCGTGAACCTGGCGGGCGAGGTGATCGCGTCGACGCGCGAGGAGCGCCTCGAGGAGAACGTGAAGCGTCTCCTCCAGCCCAACATCTCGAGCGAGGGCGTGAGCCCCATCTTCCGCTCGGAGTGGCTCGGCGGCCGGCCCACCATGGTCGCGTACCACCCCGTGGTGAACCGCAAGGGCGAGGTGATCGCGTTCGTGATCGCGCGCTTCGACCTCGACGAGCTCGAATCGCACCTCGACACGCCGGTCGACGCCGAGACGGCCTTCCTGTCCGTCGACCTCAAGGACCCGTCGACCCTCGAGGACAACCTCACCAACTCCACCGAGCCGCCGTCGTTCTGGCTCCTCGACGAGGGCGGCGGCATCGTGGCCGAGGCCGGCAAGGTGGTGGCGCGTCCCGGCGAGCGCAAGTTCGAAGGCGAGCTCCCCACGGCGAATCCCCTCCTGGGGCCCGTGCTCGAGCGCCGGATCCCGGGTCACGGCGTCTCCGTCTACACCGTCCGCCGCATGGAGGGAGCCATGCCGGGCTTCCTCGTCGCCTCGATGGCGAAGGAGGTGGCCTACCGCTCGGTCGAGGAATCCAAGCTCCGCCTCCTGCGCTGGGGGCTGCCGGGCCTCCTGTTGATCCTCGCGCTCACCGCCTACGTCGCGCGTCGCGCCCTGCGCCCGATCCTGCTGCTCTCCGACGGCGCCAAGCGCGTCAGCATGGGCGAGGACGTGTTCCTGCCGGCCTCGGGCAACGACGAGATCGCCGAGCTGACCGTGGCGTTCAACGACATGGTGAGCAAGGTGCGCGAGGGCCGCCAGCGCCTCGAGGAGGCCCGCGACCAGCTCTCCCAGACCAACGAGGGGTTGCGCGCGGCCAACCGCACCCTGGAGACGCTCGCGATCACCGACGGCCTCACCGGCCTCTACAACCACCGCCACTTCCAGGACACGATCGACAAGGAGATCCGGCGCTGCGATCGCGAGAGCCGGCTCCTCAGCCTGCTGCTCATCGACATCGACCACTTCAAGCAGTACAACGACCGCTTCGGCCACACCGAGGGCGACGCGGCCCTGCGCCGCGTGGCCGGCCAGATCGCAGCGAAGATCCGCTCGACCGACATGGCCTTCCGCTACGGCGGCGAGGAGATGGCGGTGCTGCTGCCCTCGTGCGGCAAGGAGCAGGCGACCGAGGTGGCCGAGAAGATCCGCGTGGCGGTCAGCACCAGCACGGCACGCAGCGGGCGCTTCGGCGCCAAGAACACCGTCTCGGTCGGCGTCGCCACGTTCCCGGAGGATGGCCGCGTGGCGCGCGCCCTCGTGGACACGGCCGACGCCGCGCTCTACCAGGCGAAGGCGGCCGGCCGCGACCGCGTCGTGCAGGCCGGCGGCCCGGTGCAGTCCGACCGCAAGGAAACGGCGGGCTAGCTACTCGACGAGCCGGCGGTAGACCCAGCCCGTGACCTCGCCGAGGGTCACTTTCAGCCAGTCCCCGCGCGCCGCCACAGCCGTCAGCACGTCGCCCTTCGCCGCCTTGCCGACGATGGCGGCCGACGTCCTCGGCTCCGCGCGCAGATTCACGGTCGCGGCCCGGACCGTGTACTGCTTCTTGGAGGGCGGCCGGTCGCCCGCGGTCTCGGGGCCGCCGCTGCGACGCCGGTCCTGCAGCAGGTCCTGGGCCTTCTGGGCGAAGAAGGCGGCGGCGCCGTAGTTCTCCTCGACGATCTGCTGCTCGGCGCGCTCCACGAGCTCCTCGCAACGGGCCAGGTTGGCCGTGCGCCCGCGCTGCTCCTGGTAGCGGTTCATGAAGATGCGCGCTTCCGCGATGGCCGACGACGCCTCCGCCTTGCTGTCCAGGCCGCGCAGCTTGGCCTTCAGCCGGATGATCTCGTTCTCGGTCAGCTCGAGGTCGCGCGACAGCAGGGCGACCTCGTCCTCGAGCCGGCGCTGATCCTCGTCGCTCTTCTTCGCGCGCGCCTGCAGCCTGTCGACCTGGGCCGCGGCTTTCTCGACCTCGGCCACGCGCAGGTCGGGAGTGTCGGCGCTCGTGAGCTGGGTCGCGCAGCGGGCCTCGGCGATCGCGAGCTGGGAGAGCCACTCGGCGTCCACCGGCTTCTTCGCCTTGCCGGCCGCGTCCTCGGCCCGGGACAGGTAGCTCTCGGCGCGCTTGAGGCAGTCGGGCGCATGCTCGGAAGCGCCGGCCTTGCGCGCCGCCGCAACCGCCTCGCGGGCCGGCTGGAGATCGACGACCGCGGTCTTCGGCGGAGTCTTCGCGGCGCACGCGGCGAGCGCCGCCGTCGCTGCCAGGAGCCAGGGACGGGAGCCGCGGAGCATCGTGCGGGAGTCTAGCACGCGCTTCCGGTCCGACCGCTTCGGCTATGATCAGCCCGTGACGATCGTCTCCGTGTCCGGGGCGTGCAGCCGCGCCGGAAAGACGGCCCTGGCGGCCGGCATCCTCGGCTCCCTGCCTCCCGGCTCGGCCAGCGCCGTGAAGTTCACCACCACCGAGGACGTCTTCGAGCGCTGCCCGCGCGGCACGACCTGCATCGTGTGCGACATCGACGTTCCCTTCCGCATCGTCGAGGACGTGAAGACGCTCCGCGAGCCCGGCACGGACACCGACCGCCTGGCGCTCGCCGGCGCCTCCCGCGTCCTCTGGGCGATCGCGAAGCTGGGCGCCGCACCCCTCGCCTGGAAGGCCGTGCGCGCGCGGCTCGGGAGCGGGAGCGTCGTCATGGAGGGCTCCACCGTCGTGGACCTGGCCGTGCCCGACCTGCTCCTCTTCGTCGTGCACCCGCACCTCTCGCCCTCGCGCTGGAAGCCCACGTCTCCCGCGCTGATCGCGCGTGCCGACGCGGTGATCGTCAACCGTCCGGCGTCCGACGCGCGGCCGCCCGCCGAGGACGTCCTGGCCGAGCTCGCCCGCCACAGGCCCACGGGCGACGTTCGCATCGCCGACGTGATGCAGCCGCTCCACGCTTGGGCCCCCGACCTTCACGAGAGAGTCCAGAAGATCCAGCATGCGAATCTCGCTCGCGCATAGCCCCGACAGCGACGACGCCTTCATGTTCTACGGCCTGGCCTCGGGCAACGTCCCGACGGGCGACCTCGACGTGCGCCACACGCTCACCGACATCGAGACGCTGAACCGCGAGGCCATGGAGGGCAGGCACGAGGTCACCGCGATCTCCTTCCATGCCTACCCGTACGTGGCCGACAAGTACGCGCTCATGCCCTGCGGCGGCAGCATCGGCGACGGCTACGGGCCGCTGCTCGTGGCGCGCGAGCCCATGGACCCCAGGGAGATCGCCGGGAAGACCGTGCTGGTCCCGGGGACGCTCACAAGCGCCTTCCTCGCCCTCAAGCTCTTCGCGCCCGGCGTCGCGACGCGCGTCTTCACGTTCGACAAGATCCTCGACGAGGTGCGCGCCGGCCGGGCCGACGTGGGCCTCATCATCCACGAAGGCCAGCTCACGTTCGGCGGCCAGGGGCTGCACAAGGTGCTCGACCTCGGCGCCTGGTGGAAGGGCGAGACCGGCCTGCCGCTGCCGCTGGGCGGGAACGCCGTGCGCCGCGATCTCGGTCCCGACGTGATGGCGCGCCTCACCCGCATGGTGCGCGACACCGTGCGCTACTCCCTCGAGCATCGGCCCCAGGCCCTCGAGTACGCCATGACGTTCGCGCGGGGCATGGAGACCGGCATCGCCGATCGCTTCGTGGGCATGTGGGTGAACGAGATGACCCTCGACTGCGGCGAGCGCGGCCGGCGCGCGATCCAGCTGCTGCTCGACCGCGGCCACGAGGCCGGTGTCATCCCGCAGCGCGTCGTCGCAGACTTCGTGGACGCCTGATGACACGCCGGGAGGGAAGCTTCCCCGACTGGACGCTGCCCGACGTGGAGGGCGCGTCGGCGTCGCTCTCGCAGGCGTGGGCGGCCGGCCCGGCCCTCGTGCTGGTCGGCCATCGGACCTGCAAGACCACGCGCGAGACGCTGCCCTGGGTGGAGCGGCTGCACCGGCGCCGCGGTGCCAACGCCACGGTGGTGGCCGTGCTCCAGGACGATCCCGCGACGGCGCGCGAGCTCGTGGCGGCCCAGGGCCTGCAGATGCCCGTGCGCCTCGAGGCCGATCCCTACCCGCTCGCCGCCGCCCTCGATCTCACCACGGTGCCGACGCTGTTCGCGATCGACGTCGGCGGGGCGATCACGGCCGTCTCCGAGGGCCTGCGCCGCGGCGATCTCGAGGCCTTCGGCCGGCACCTGGGCGTCGAGGGCGAGCTCTTCACGGCCGAAGACAAGGTGCCGGCGGGCAAGCCCGGTTGACTGCCGCGCGAACCGACACCTCGGTGAGGTGACATGGCGATCGCACTCCTGACCCTGGCGCTCGTGGGGACACTCGCGCTCCTCGGCACGATCGGCCTCGGCTACGGCCTGCCGGCGGGCCTCGCGCTGATGAAGACCCACTTCCTGCTGGCCCTCGGCGCCACCACGCTGCTGGTCGCGGCCCACTCCTTCATCATGTTCTTCCTCATCGCCACCGGCGTCGAGCTCAAGGACATGGAGAAAGCCCACGGCTGGGGCGACTCGTTCCGGCGCCGGACGGTCGGCCTCAAGGGCCGCGTCTTCCCGGTCGCGACCCTGACGCTGGTCCTCGTGATCGCGAACTTCATCCTCGGCGCCGCCGCCCACACGCGGGCGATCCCGGCCTGGGTCCACGCCGTCCTGGCGTGGACGACGTTCGCAGCCTGCGCGCTCACCCTGTATCGCGAGTACCGCGTGCTCGGCGACAACAACCGTCTCATCGAAGAGGCCGGGGCGCGGCGCCGGGGGGCCACGCCATGAGCGGTGGTGTATCGTTTGCGCGGGGCACAGCCCCGCTGGAGGAGCTCATATGAATCGATCGCTCTCGTCGACGCTTCTGATCCTGACGACGACGCTGGCGGGATGCCAGCCCCAGGCGCCCGCGCCGGCCTCCTCTCCCGCTCCGGCCGAGCCCGGCGCGGCTCCCGCCACGCAGGCGGCGGCGCCCGCGGCGGCGCCCGCCGCGCCGGCAACGGTCCCGGCCATGCGGCCTGCCGTGACCCAGGCGCCGCGCCCGCAGCCGATCGTGATTCCCGACGGCACCACGCTCCGGCTCAACCTCGAGAACTCCATCTCCACCGCGAGCGCCCGAGACGGCGACGCCGTGCTCGCGACGCTGGGCGAGGACCTCGTGGTCGGCGGCAAGGTCGTGGCTCCCTCTGGCAGCGAGGTGCGCGGGCGCGTCACGACGTCGGTGCGCTCGGGCAAGACGAAGGGCCGCGCGCGTCTGGTGTTCGGCTTCGACACGCTGATCGCCAAGGGACGGCAGGCCGCGATCGAGACCACCTCGGTCGACATCACGGCGGATCCCTCGAAGAAGAAGGACGCCGCCATGATCGGCGGCGGAGCCGGCGCGGGCGCGATCCTCGGCGCCATCATCGGCGGCAAGAAGGGCGCGGCGATCGGCGCCGGAGTCGGCGCGGCGGCCGGCACCGGTACGGTCCTCGCCACGCGTGGCAAGGAAGTGGAGCTGGCCGCAGGCCAGCCCGTCCACGTGAGCCTGGTGGCCGACGCGAGGCTCGAGTGATCGGCCTGCTCTGGACCGTCGTCATCGGCGGCATCGTCGGCTGGCTGGCCAGCGTCTTCATGAAGGCCAACGCCCAGATGGGCCTCTTGCTGAACATCATCATCGGCATCGCCGGCTCGGCCCTGGGTCTGTTCCTGGCCGGGCTGATCGGGATCGCGGCCTACGGCCTGATCGGCCGCATCGTGGTCTCGACGCTCGGAGCCATGCTGTTCATAGCACTGCTGCGCGGCCTGCGGGTCCTCCGGTAGGAGAGCGCCGATCAAGGTCCACCTCGTCGACGGCACGTACGAGCTGTTCCGCGCCTACTACGGCGCGCCCGAGGCGCGCTCGCCCGACGGGCGCGAGGTGGGCGCCACGCGGGGCCTGCTGCGCTCGTTCCAGGCGCTGCTGAAGGAGGACGGCGTCAGCCACGTCGCGGTGGCCTTCGACCACGTGATCGAGTCCTTCCGCAACGGGCTGTTCCCGGGCTACAAGACCGGCGAGGGCATCGATCCGGACCTGTACGCGCAGTTCGGTCTCGCCGAGCGCGCGACCGACGCCCTCGGCATCGCGATGTGGCCGATGGTCGAGTTCGAGGCGGACGACGCCCTCGCCACCGGGGCCGCGCGCTGGGCGGATGCGCCCGGCGTCGAGCAGGTGCTGATCTGCACCCCCGACAAGGACCTCGCCCAGTGCGTGCGCGGCACCCGGGTGGTGCGCTTCGACCGCATGCGGCGTCTCGTCCTGGACGAGGCCGGCGTCCACGAGAAGTTCGGCATCGCGCCGGCGTCGATCCCGGACTGGCTGGCGCTCGTCGGCGACGACGCCGACGGCATCCCGGGCATTCCGCGCTGGGGAGCCAAGTCCGCCTCGGCCGTCCTCGGCCGCTTCGGCCGCATCGAGGACATCCCGGACGACCCCGGCCGCTGGGGCATCCCCGTGCGCGGAGCGGCGGCCCTCGCCGAGAGTCTCGCGGGACGACGCGAGGAGGCCGCCCTCTACCGGCGCCTCGCGACGCTGCGTACCGACGCGCCGCTCACCGAGTCCCTCGAGGACCTCGAGTGGAAGGGCGCCCGGCGCGGCCTGCTCGAGGACTTGTACCGCGAGATCGGCGAGGACGACCTGCCCGGCCGGGTGCCGCGCTTCAGGGACTGACGAGCGCTTCGAGGCAGGCCCGGCGGCTTTCGTCGACGCCTCTCACGAGCCGGCACACGAGCCCGGCGCGCTCCCCGGCGGCGACGCACTCGGGGTTGTCGTCGAGGAACAGGATCTCGGACGGCGCCACGGCCAGGTCGGCCACGACGTGCTCGAAGATCGCGGCGTCGGGCTTGCGCTGGCGCAGCTCGTACGAGACGTAGCAGCGCTCGAAGTGCCGGCTCAGGCGGAACTCGTCGCGGAGCTGGCGCCAATGGATCTCGTTGTTGTTCGTGAGGCAGGCGAGGCGCACCCGGGGCCGCAGCTCGTCGAGGAGCTCGAGGGCGCCCGGCATGGGTCCGCGGTCCCAGGTCTCGAAGTGCCCGAGGAACGCCGCGGGCGAGAGTGCGAGGCCGAGCTCGAGGCTCGCCCGCCGTGCGAACTCCAGGGGGGCGAGGCTGCCGATCTCGAAGGCCCCGACCGCGGGCGACGTCATCCAGAAGCGCCGCGAGGCCTCGCTCGTGAGGCGGCCTTCCGACAGCGCCGCCACGGCCGCGACGCCGTCGAAGTGCACGAGCACGCCGCCGAGGTCGAACAGGATCACCTTCACGCCCGCACTATAGCGGGCGCCCCACGGCGGTCCCTACTCGGACAGCACGATGCTGGGGTCGATGCGGGTGGCGCGCCTCGCCGGCAGCGCGCACGCCGCGAGGGCCACCATGGCGAGCAGGAGGCTGACGCCGCCCACGACGCGCGGGTCGGTGGCGTCGATGCCGAAGAGCTGGCTCTCGAGACCCCGGCGCAGGGCCGCGGCGGCCGCGACACCGCACGCGAAGCCTCCGGCCACGAGCACGAGGCCCTCGCGCAGCACGAGGCCGAAGATGGCCCTGGAGCTGCTGCCGAGGGCGATGCGGATGCCGATCTCGCGACGCCGCTGCGACACGAGGTACGCGAGGACCCCGTAGAGGCCCACGGCGGAGAGCAGCAGCGCCACCGCGCCGAAGCTCAGGGACAGGAGCGCGGGCGAGCGGCGGTTGAGAAGTGCGCGATCGGTGCGCTGTTCGAGGGTGCGCACGTCGAACAGCGGCAGCTCCGGGTCGAGGGACTGCACGGCGTTCCGCAGGCCGGCCGTCGCGCCCTCGGGCCGGCCCTCGGTCTTGAGCGCGAAGGTGACGAGCCGGGAGACGTCCTGGTCCATGGGATAGAAATACGTCCCGACGGTCTTGTCGCCCTCGGTCATGTCCGCGAGCTTCAGGTCGGCCACGACGCCGACCACGGTCAGGAACACGGTCCTCTCGTTCACCGCCGTCAGGTCGTCGTTGCTGGTGGGTCGGTACATCCGGCGTCCGATGGGATCCTGGCCTGGCCAGAAGCGCCGGGCGAGCTTCTCGTCCACGATCAGCACGCGCGGGGCGCCGTCTCCGTCGGACTCGGTGAAGAACCGCCCGCGTACGAGACGCGTCCCGAGGCTCTCGAAGTAGCCGGGCGTGACGTCGACGGCGGCGGGAGAGATGAGCGACTCGCCGGGCTTCATCGTGTAGCCCTCGGCGAGGATCACGCTGTCGTTGTGGCGATCCCCGAACGGGATGGTGTCGGTCGCACCCGCGCTCGTGACGCCCGGCAGAGCCCGCAAGCGCCGCAGGGCTTCGTTCGTGAACGTGCGCAGTGCGGGCTCCTCGGCGTAGCGGGTCCGCGGAAGGCTGACCGAGGCCGTGAGCACCCGCTCGGCGACGAAGCCGGGGTCGATCTCGAGGACCTTCCGGAAGCTCGCGAACAGCAGGCCGGCGCCCACGAGCAGGACGAACGTGAAGGCGACCTGCGCCACGACCAGGGCCCGGCGCAGCGCGCGCAGACCCGTGCCGCCCGAGTTCGCGCGGCCTTCGTCGCGCAGCACCGCCGTCAGGTTCCGCGGCATCAGGCTCGCGACGGGGAGCAGTCCCATCACCAGCCCGACGACGAGGGCGATGCCGACGCCGTAGCCGATCGCGACGCCGTCGAGGGCGATCTCGGCGCCGTGGGGAAGATCCTGGAGATCCAGCACGCCCAACGTCCGGAGCGCGGCCGCCGCCAGGCCGAGTCCGAAGGCCGCGGCCACCAGCGTGAGGATCGCGCTCTCGACCACGAGCTGGCGGGCCACCTGCCAGCGCTCGGCGCCCAGGGCCAGGCGCGTCGCGAGCTCCTTCGCCCGCGTGCGCGCCCGCACCAGGACCAGGTTCGCGACGTTGACGCAGCCGATCAGCAGGACGAACAAGGCGCCTCCCCACAGCAGGAAGAGCGTGCCCTTCACGTCCTTCACGAGCCGGTCAGCCATCCTCATCGCGGCGGTATGGAAGCCGGCGTTCGTGAGGATCTCCTTCAGGTTCGGGAAGCGCTCCAGGTTCGCCGCGTTCAGCGCGTCGATCTGGGCCTGCGCCTGCTCGAGCGTGGCGCCCGGCTTGAGCCGCCCCAGGTTCCAGTAGTTGTTGCTGTGCCGGTTCTCGTCGGAGCGGTCCTCGGTCGTGAAGGCGACGGGTCGCCACAGCGAAACGCCCGGGTCCATGGCCTCGAAGCTCGCCGGCATGACGCCGACGACCCGGTACGGCTGGCCGTCGACCGCCAGGTCCTGGCCGAGCGCGGCGGGGTCGGCTCCGAACTGGCTCCGCCAGAGACCGTCGCTCAGGATCACCCGCTTCTCGTTGCCGACCTCGCCCTCGTCGTCGGTGAACGCGCGACCCAGGACGGGGGCGACCCGGCACATGCGGAAGAACGACGGCGTGACGTTCGCGACCCGGATCCGCTGCGGCTGCCCGTCGCGGCCGATGCTGAGGCTCGCGTGGTTGAGCAGGGACTGCTCCTCGAGCACGGTCACGGCCTCGCGCCGGTCGTAGTAGTCCGGGACGCCGGAGTTGGGGCTGTCGGCGGCGCCCGCCTGGGGGTACTGGTTCGCCATGAGCACGATGCGCTCGGGCTCGGGGATCGGCAGCGGCCGCAGCAGGACGTGGTGGACCACCGAGAAGAGCGCCACGTTGGCGCCCAGGCACAAGGACAGCGTCAACGCGGCCGTGGCCGTGAACGCCTTGTCCCGGCGCAGCAGCCGGAACGCCATCTGCAGGTCGCGGCGGAACCATTCCATTGAACACACCCCCGGGTCGCGGACGTCGGCTTGCCCCGGTTAACGCGTCGGAAACGCGTCGGGTTCGGAATTCTTCAGCCGATTCAGCGCCCAGGCGGCGTGCTCCCGCACCAGCGGATCCTCGTCGGCCGCCAGGCGCTCGAGGGCGGGCACGTGGGCCGCGTCCCCGGAGTTGCCCATGGCGACCGCCACGTTGCGGAGCAGCCCGCGGCGCTTCGAGCGCTTGACCGGGCTGCGGCGAAAGCGGACGGCGAAGGCCCCCGCGTCGAGGCTGGCCAGCTCCGCCAGGTCCGGCGCGACCAGCCCGTCGCGGGCCGCGAAGCGTCCGCCGGCCTGGTGCCGGCGTTTGCGGTTCCAGGGACAGACGTCCTGGCACAGGTCGCACCCGAACACGTGGTGGCCGATCCCGGGGCGGAGCCCTTCCGGAATCGCTCCCTTGGCCTCGATCGTCAGGTAGCTGATGCAGCGCGTCGCGTCGAGGACGTAGGGCGCCGGAAACGCGCCGGTGGGGCAGACGTCGAGGCACGCCGTGCACGACCCGCACATGTCGACGCGCGGTGCGTCGGGGGAGAGGTCGAGATCGGTGACGAGCTCGCCCAGGAAGAACCAGGAGCCGTGCTCCGGGTGCAGAAGGCAGGTGTTCTTGCCGTAGGCGCCGAGGCCGGCGGCCGCGGCATACGCCTTCTCGGCGATCGGGCCCGTGTCGGCGTAGCGCCGCGACCGGAACGGGCCCGCGATCTCGGCGAGCCGGGCCGCCAGGCGATCGAGCAGCGCGGCCATCACGTCGTGGTAGTCGTCGCCCCAGGCGTAGCGGGCGATCCAGCCCCGATCCCCCGGGGCCTCGCGGGAGTACGGGGCCGGCGTGTCGTAATTCAGCCCCACGCACAGGACGGACCGGGCCCAGGGAAAGGCCACCCGCAGGTCGCTGCGGCGTTCCACCTGCGACGTCAGGTACGCCATCTCGCCCGCGTGGCCGCTCGCCACCCACGATGCGAAGAAGGCCAGCTCGGCGGGTGCGTCGGGGCGCGCCACGCCGACGAGGTCGAAGCCCGCCTCGAGGGCCGCAGTCTTGACGCGCTCCGCGAGGCTCTGGGACACTCCCGGGATTATGCGTCAGCGGCTCGCGGCGCTGCGCTTCGGCGACGACACGCAGTTCCGGGTGCTCCGCATCTTCGTCCTCTAGCGCGCACTATAATGGCGGTGACGATGCTGCAGCTGCCGCTGCCCGAGGCGATCACACGGGCTCCCGCCGACGAGCTCGCGGAGCGCATCACGGACGCGAAGCGGACCCTCGGCACGCGCCTCGTGATCCTGGGTCACCACTACCAGCGCGACGAGGTGATCCGTCACGCGGACTTCCGCGGCGACTCCTTCAAGCTCGCCCAGGCCGCCGCCTCGCGCCCGGAGTCGGAGTTCATCGTCTTCTGCGGCGTGCACTTCATGGCGGAGTCCGCCGACATCCTCTCGGCGCCGCATCAGAAGGTGGTGCTGCCCGACATGAACGCCGGCTGCACGATGGCCGACATGGCGGACATCACCCAGGTCGAGGACGGCTGGGACGCGATCACGCGGGTGATCGGGGACGACCTGCTCCCGGTCACGTACATGAACTCCACGGCGTCCCTCAAGGCGTTCGTGGGAGAGCGCGGGGGAGCCGTCTGCACGTCGTCCAATTGCCGCGCGGTCCTGGAGTGGGCGTGGAAGGCGAAGCGGCGCGTGATGTTCTTCCCCGACCAGCATCTCGGCCGCAATACCGCCTACCGCATGGGCGTGCCGCTCGACCAGATGCAGGTGTGGGACCCCTACGAGGACAACGGCGGCCTGAGCGACGACGCGATTCGCGGCTCCCGGTTGTTGCTGTGGAAGGGCCACTGCTCGGTCCACAACCGGTTCACCCCGGAGATGGTCGACCAGCGGCGCGCGCAGATCCCCGGCGTCAAGGTCATCGTGCACCCCGAGTGCCGCTTCGAGGTGGCGCAGAAGGCCGACGCCATCGGCTCCACCGAGGGCATCCTGAAGATCATCCAGGACAGTCCCGCGGGCACGAAGTGGGCCGTCGGCACCGAGCTCAACATGGTGCTGCGCATGGCCCGCGAGCTCGCGGCGACCCACCAGGTCGTGGCCCTCGACGACTGCTTCTGCGTGTGCGGCACGATGTTCCGCATCGACCCGCCGCACCTGCTCTGGGCCCTCGAGGCGCTCGTCGAGGGCCGCATCGTCAACCGCGTGTCGGTGCCCGATCGGATCGCGGGGCCGGCTCGCATCGCCCTCGACCGCATGCTGTCGATCACCTAGGCTGCCGCGATGCTCTCCGCCATCCTCCTCGCTGTCCTGGCTACCGCGAACGCCGGGCCTCACGTCGTGATCGACACGGAGCTGGGCTCGATCGAGGTCGAGCTGGCGCCGGCCCAGGCTCCGACGACCGTGGCCAACTTCCTGCGCTACGTCGAGGCTCGTCGCTACGACGGCGGCCAGTTCCATCGCACGGTGACCCTCGCGAACCAGCCGCAGAACAAGGTCAAGATCGAGGTCATCCAGGGCGGCGCGAACCCGACCGGTCAGGACTTCGCGCCCGTGCCCCTCGAGCGCACGCGGGACACGGGCCTGCGGCATCGGGACGGCACGATCTCCATGGCCCGGGACGGCCCCGACACCGCCACCTCCGACTTCTTCCTCTGCATCGGCGACCAGCCCGAGCTCGACTTCGGAGGCAAGCGCAACCCCGACGGACAGGGCTTCGCGGCCTTCGGCCGGGTCGTCTCCGGGATGGATGTCGTGAGGGCGATCCAGAAGTCGCCCGCGCGAGGGCAGACCCTCACGCCCCCGGTGCTCATCCGCAGCGCCGTCGTCCGTTCACGAAACTAAGGAGCCCATGTCCAAAGAGAAGGCCGACTACAACGACGCGGATCTCGTCCTGCGCCTGTACGAGACCCGCCGCGAGACCGTGATGCGCGAGTCCCGCGCCGCCATCGGCAAGTTCTGGCCGAAGACCTACGAAGAGGTGCAGGCCGTGATGAAGCCGGACCACCCCATGAACCCCGCGTACCGGCAGATCGCGAGCTACTGGGAGATGGTCTACGGCATCGTGCGCCACGGCATCGTCAATCCCGACTTCTTCCTCGAGTCGAACGGCGAAGGGATGTTCTTCTTCGCCAAGATCCACCCGTTCCTCGCCGAGATCCGCCGCGACACGTCGCCGACGGCGCTGGGCAACACCGAATGGGTCGCCACCGAGACCGAGAAGGGCAAGAAGATGTTCGCGGCCTTCCAGGCCCGAGTGCAGAAGATGGCGGCCGCGCGCTAAGGCCAGGAGTGCCGCAGTTCGCCGTCGTCTCGGGAGGACCGGAGGGCGCCTTCTACGTGCGCCAGCTGCTCCGTGCCGCCCGGGCGGGCCGCGCGGTCGTCGAGCGGATCGTGGTCGTCGATCGTGATCCCGGATGTGCCGCCGCCCGGGAGTTCGGCGCCGAACCCTTGGTGGACCTGGCCTGCGCCGACTGGGTCGAGTGGCTCGACGGGCATCTCGACGCGATGCCGGAAGGCTCGCAGCTGGTGCCGTATCACTGGGCCCCCCACGTCCTTCTCGAATGGCTCCGCCGTCAGTTGACGCGCGACGGCGGGCGAGCGGAGCGCGGCCCGCGCCTGGCTCCGCGGGGCCTGCCCTTCGAAGGCGACGTGGCCCACGGCGATCGCGCCCTGTCCTACGCGGCGTGGATCTGCCCGGCCACCTGCATCGAGCCGGTGCTCTGTCCCCACACACGCGGGCCCAAGGACTGGAGCCTGGCCGAGGATCTCGACCGGCCCCACGAAGCCGACGCCGTCGACGGCCGTCTCGTCTTCCGGTGCCTCCACTACGCCTACGGCGTCGGGACGATCCCGGTGGCGGACATCCTCGCGGTCCGCGACCGCGTCCTCGACGGGCGGCGTCAGGGCGACCGGGCGTATCTCGTGGCCACGAGCAGCCACTGCCACGCCCTCGCGACTACCTTGTCGGTGTCGGGCTCTCCGCGAGGAGCGTGAGCATCGCCTGGAGCCAGGCCTCGCCGTCCTTCTCGTTGAATCGCGGCGGCGTGCGCCGGATCATCCCGTCCGGGTCCACGAGCCAGCTCACGGGGACGCCGAGGCCGCCGCTCGCGAGGAAGTGCGTCTCCACGAACTCCGGCCCCAGCAGGACCGGGAAGGTCAAGGCGTGCTTCTTCGCGAAGGCCCGGGCATCGGCCGGCTTCTCGTCGATGCTGATGGAGATCACCGCCACGCCGCGGCGCTGCGCGACGGCGTCGTGGAGCCGCTGCACGAAGGGCAGCTCGGCGCGGCACGGCACACACCACGTGGCCCAGACGTTGACGAGCGTCGTCTTGCCGGCGATGTCGGCGGGCGTCCAGCTGCGTCCCTCGAGATCCGGCAGCGAGAAGGGCACGACGCGAACCGGCCTCGGCCCCTCCTGGGCGAAGCCGGGCAGGGCCCCGAGGGCCAGCACGAACCCCATCACCCGCAGCACGGCTCGATGATAGCGCTTGAAGTAGACTCCCGCCCGGAGGTTCCGCCGGGCCATGGCTGAATTCGTGCGCGTCCTCGCGGCGCAGGAGCTGGCTCCGGGCGCGTGTCGCGAGGTGCTCGCCGGCACGACGCCCGTGGCCTTGTTCAACCTGTCGGGCACCTTCCATGCGATCTCGAACGTGTGCCTCCACCGCGGCGGGCCCCTGGGCCAGGGCGTCCTCGACGGACCGTTGGTGCTATGTCCCTGGCACGCCTGGGCCTTCGACGTGACGACCGGCGTGAGCGACGTGAACCCCCAGCTCCGCGTGAGGCGCTTCGACGTGAAGGTCGAGGACGGTCAGGTCTACGTGAAGGCCGAGTAGCGCGCCGTTGCCACTGCTCTCGGCGTTCGTCGGCGTGAGCGGCGCCCTCTGGCTGCTGACCGCCGGCTACCTCCTCCTCCTGACGGCGCTCGCGCGACGCGGCTCGAGGACGTCCGCTCCGCGGGTCGCGCCCTGGCCGGACGTCGCGATCGTCGTGCCGACTCGCGACGAGGAAGGCTGCATCGAGGCCAAGCTCCGCGACCTCGCCGCCCTCGGGCTGCCCCGGGTCCGGATCGTCGTCGTGGACGGCGCTTCGAGGGACGCGACGCCCGCCCTCGTGGAGGCCGCGATCGCGGGCGGCGCCCCCGTTCTCCTGGAGAGCCTCCCCGCCTCCCGGTCGAAGGCCGAGCAGCTGAACCACGTGCTCGCCGGCGCCCGCGAGGAGTTCGTCGTCATCACCGACGCCGACACGCGGCTGGCGCCCGGCTGCGTCGAGGCCCTGGTCGGCCACCTGTCCGCGAACGCCGACACGGCGATCGTCGGCGCCGTCGTGCGGCCGGCCACACGCCTCGCCGAGGAGCGCCTGCACTGGCGGATCGTGAACCGGCTCTGGTGGCTCGAGGGAGAGGCCTTCTCGTCCACCGGCCTGTCCGGCGTGTGCTACGCCGTCCGGCGCGCGGCCATCGCGCGGATCGAGACCGACACGACCGCCGAGGACGTGCAGCTCGCCCTCGCGGTCGGCGCCCGCGGCCTGCGCGCCCGCATCTGCCCCGAGGCGCTCGCCATCGAGCTGCGCGTGCCGCAGACCGGCGCCGAGCTCCTCACGTACCGCCGGCGCCGCGGCTTCGGCTTCGCGAACGAGCTCCGGCGCGGGCTGCCGCCGGGAACGCCGCGCCGGGTGCGGCTGTTCCACGGTGTCCGGCGGCTCCAGTTCGAAGCCGCTCCCGTGCTGCTGGCCGCCGCGGTCGTGCTGGGCGGCGCGCTCCTGGCGTCGGGCCAGCCCGGCGCCGTGCTCGGGGCGCTGGCCGCGTTCGCCGCGACGCTGACCTTCGCCTGCCGTCCCATCCCCGGGTCGGCCCTGGATCCGCTGCGCCTTGCGGCGCTGCCCTGGGCCGCCTGTCGTCTCGCCGGCCTCGTCTGGCTGGCCCTGATCGCGGCGCCGCGCCACCCGCCGGCCCGCGAAGATGAGGTGCGATGCTCCGAACCCGTCATCTGAGGATGGCCGGCCACTTCCTGAAGCACCGCTTCGCCGACGTGCATCCGTTCGAGGTGCAGGCCATGCTCCTGAACGCCTGCAACCTGCGCTGCTCCTACTGCCGTTGCCCGGACCTCAAGAGCGCGCTGCTCAGCACTGCCCAGTGGCTCGAGACCTTGCGCGAGTTCGCGGCGCTGGGCACGCTGCGCATCAAGTTCCAGGGCGGCGAGCCGACGCTACGCCACGACTTCAAGGAGCTGTGCGCGGAGAGCCGGCGTCTCGGCATCCTGACCGCGGTGGTGAGCAACGGCATCCGCCTCGTGGAGCAGCCCGACCTGTTCGACGAGCTCGACGAGGTCGTGGTGAGCGTCGACGGCCCGATCGCCGAGCTCCACGACCGGCAGCGCGGCGCCGGCACCCACGCCCAGGCCCTGCCCGCCCTGCGCCTCGCCCGCGAGCGCGGCAAGCCCGGCTTCGCCGTGATGGTCGCGAGTCGCGAGACGCTGCCCCACGTCGAGGCCATGCTGGACCTCGCCGAGAGCATGGACATCGGCCTGCAGGTGCAGCCCGTGACCTTCGGCATGCGCAACTACGACGAGGCCCCGAAGGACACGCTGGCGCTGCGCGACGACCAGGTGCGCGCCCTGCACCACCAGCTCGCCGCCTGGAAGCGCGCGGGACGGAGGCTCATGTTCTCGGCGGCCGTGTACGAGCGCGTCACCCGCTGGGACGACCACACCGTGCTGAACCGCCGCAGCGTCGGCCCCTCGGGCTGCGTCGCCGGCCGCTTCTACGTCCACATCGAGCCGGACGGGGACATCTGGCCGTGCCAGCAGCACGGCTCGTCCTTCACCCCGAAGAACCTCGTCAAGGACGGCCTCCGCGAGGCGCTGCTCCACGTCCAGACCCACGACTGCAGCGACTGCTTCGCGACCTACCTGAACGAGCGCAAGGACATCTTCGGCCTCAAGCCCCAGGCCCTCCTCGGGCTGCTGCGGCGCGGTTAGGTTTTTGCCCGGGGCTGTGAGAAGAATGGAGGCTTGGAGGACTCGTTGCCCAAGCGCCTGAACTGTCTCGTGTTCGCCCTCACCGCCCTCGTTGCGGTTCCCGGAGCACTCGCCCAGCAGCCCAAGCCGTCCCCGACCCCGACTCCCGTGGCGCTCTCGACCGGCACGCCCACGTTCGCGGCGGGCGTCGAGCAGGTCACGGTCGACACCGTGGTCGTCGACAAGAAGGGCGTTCCGGTCACGGGCCTGAAACAGTTCGACTTCACGGTCCTCGAGGACGGCCAGCCCCAGGAGATCACGAACTTCGAGGCGATCCAGCTGCCCACGACGCCGTCCGCGGCGCCTCCCCGCAAGCCGATCATCTCGACCAACCAGCGCAAGGAGGACCGCACCGGGCGGACCTTCATCATCGTCTTCGACGACATCCAGATGACGCGCTTCCAGGGCAAGGCGGCGAAGGCCGCCGTGGCGGAGTTCCTCAAGTCCGGCGTTCGCGAGGGCGATCGCGTCTCGCTCGTGGCCACGGGCGGCGGCGCCTGGTGGAGCACCCGCATGGAGGCGGGCCGCGAGGAGCTGATCGGCCTCGTGAAGCGTCTCGACGGCCGCCTGCAGCCGGACTTCGGGCCCGACAAGATGTCGGACTACGAAGCGATGCGCATCAACGTCTACAACGACCAGGAAGTGACCGCCCGGGTCTCCCGGCGCTTCGAGAGCCAGGGCGCGTCGCCCGGCGGCAGCGGACGGGACGCCGGTCGGAGCAACGCCCTCGGCGATCCCCTCGTCCGCGGCAAGGCCTCGGAGGTGTACTTCCGCGCGGTGACCCGCAACCGGATCACCCTCGACGTGATGGAGCGCGTGCTCAACTCGCTCCAGGCCACCAAGGGCCGCAAGTCGATGCTGCTCGTCTCCCAGGGCTTCATCTACGATCCGAACCTGTCGGAGTTCAAGGAGGTCGTGCAGGCCTCGCGACGCGGCAACACGGCCATCTACTTCATCGACTCGCGTGGGCTCGAGGGGCTGGGCGACCTCTACTCGGCCGAGTTCGGCGGCGCCACGGACGCCCGCGACGTGGGCTCGGCGCTCCTCGACAACGTGCAGGCCGCGGAAGGCTCCGAGTCCCTGGCGGGAGACACCGGCGGCTTCTCGGTCAAGAACACGAACGACCTGGCGAAGGGCATCGGCCGCATCGCCGCCGAGACCCAGAGCTACTACATGATCGGGTACAACCCGACCAACGCGAAGCAGGACGGGCGCTTCCGCAAGATCGAGGTCAAGCTCGGCCCCAACCAGAAAGGCCTCAAGGTCCGCGCCCGCAAGGGCTACTACGCCCCCCTCGAGGGCAAGGGCGGAAAGGCCCTGAAGCCGGGGGAGAACGACCCGGCGATCCAGCGGGCCCTCGACTCGCCCTACGAGCTCGACGACATCCCGATGCGCATGACCGCCTATTCGTTCGACGAGTCGTTGCTGGGCAAGCTCAACGCCCTGGTCGCGGCCGACGTGGACGTGCGGGGCTTCCAGTTCGAAGAAGCCGAGGGCCGCTCCGTCGACGCCCTCGAGTTCCTGATGGTGGTCGCCCATCGCGATACCGGCGAGTTCTTCCAGTACAACCAGAAGGTCGAGATGAAGCTGATGCCGAAGACCCGGGCCAAGCTCGAGAAGACGTGGTTCTCGCTCTCCCGCGACTTCGAGCTCGCCCCGGGCGGCTACCAGGCCAAGCTGGTCGTCCGCGACAAGAACAGCGGACGCGTCGGCACCGTGATCCACGAGTTCGACGTGCCCGATCCGGCGGAGTTCCGCTCCTCCACCTTGAACCTGAGCGACACCCTCGAGATCAAGACCGAGGGCGACCAGGGACCGCCGCGGCCCGCGTTCCTCGCGCGCCGCGAGTTCCCGTCGGGCGCCACGCTCTACTGCCAGTTCTCGGTGTTCAACGCCGAGAAGGAGAAGGGCACGGCGATGCCCCGGGTCAGCGCGAACTTCGAGATCAAGGACTCGGAGGGCCTCACGCGCACGCGCGTGAACCCGACCGTCATCAACCCGACCTCCCTCGGGAAGCTGTCGCGCCTCGTGGGCACGTCCCTGGAAGGCTTGACTCCCGGAAACTACGAGTTCACCCTGAACCTCAAGGACGAGGTGAGCGGCAAGTCGCTGCAGGTGAAGGAGCCGTTCGCGGTGATCGCCGCCGATCCCGCGGCGGCGGCCGCAGCCGCTCCGACGGCGCCCTAGTACCTGGCATCGCGGGCCCCCCGGCTAGAATGAGGGCCGCGTGAGCGGGACCCTCGTCATCTACGCGCCGGCCGCTCGCGAGGCGGCGCGCCGCCGCGAGGCGGAGGGCGCCCGCATCCTGTGCTGGGACGACGCCTTGCCGTCCCTCGCCGAGCGGGACGCGGTCGACGAGGCGGCCATGGCCTGGACGAAGGCCTGGGGCCGCCATCCCCTCGTCGAAGGCCGCTCGATCCGCGAGCTCGCCACCTGGAAGGGCGTGTCGCTCTGGTGGTTCGCGGAGATCTATCTCTACTACAGCACCCGCGGGCCGAAACACGCGCGCATCGTCGACACGGCCCTGCGCGTGCTCGAGCGCGAGGCACCGGCCGAGGTCGAGGCGCTGGGACTTCCGGCGGTCGAGAGCGTCCTGATCGGCCGCGCGTGCACGGCGCTCGCCATCCTCTTCCACGGGCCGCGCCACGTGCCCGGCCTCGGGGTCCGGCTCGCCACGCTGCGCGTCTCGCTCCTCGCCCGCCTCAACACCCTGCGGGCCCTCGCGACCACGCTGAAGGCCCACTTGCAGGGCCTTCCGGTGCGCGCGCCCGCCTCGCGTCCGCGCGTGCTCTTCCTCTCCCACGCCGCTTTCTGGCGGGACGGCAAGGAGCACTACTTCGGCAGCCTGATCCCGGGAGTCGAAGCCGACGCCGCGCTCGAGGCGATCGTCGTCGGCGTCGGGCCACAGGCGCCGTTCCGGCATCGCGGCCGGCGCGACACCCTGGGCGAGTGGGTACGGTTGCGGCCCGATGCCGCGCCCTACGAACCCCTGGGCCGGCACCGTCGCTGGCCGGTTTTTCTCGAGCTCTTGCGGGCCACGCGCGAGATCCGTCGGCTCTGGCACAGGCTGAAGGACAGCGCGCCCATGCGCGAGGCCTTCTCGCATCGGGGCGTCTCGTTCGCCGACCTCTCCGGGCCCGATCTGGCCGAGACCCTGCTCCTGCAGCTGCCGTGGTCGGTGCTCGTCTACGAGGAGCTCCAGGCGCTCTTCGCCCGGGTCCAGCCTGCCGAGCTGTGCCTGTACGCCGAGTCGAGCGGGCTCGGGCGTATCGCGGTGGCGGCCGCCCGCGCCGCCGGCGTGCGCAGCGTCGCGATCCAGCACGGCATCCTCTATCCGAAGTACTTCTCGTACCGCCACGACGCCGACGAGCCCGACAGCCCGCTGCCCGACAGGACGGCCCTCTTCGGCGAGGCCGCGCGCGAGTTCCTCACGACGGAGGGCCGCTATCCGCCCGAGAGCCTGGTGCTGACCGGCAGCCCGAAGTTCGACGAGATCGTGTCGATGACGCGGAGCTGGGATCGCGCCGAGCTGCGCCGTCGCCTGGGCGCCGCCCCCGAGGAGCGGCTGCTCGTCGTCGCGGGCCGCTACGAAGGCATCGTGGGCTACCAGTCGATCGGCAGCGCCTTCGCCGGCTTCGTGCGCGCGATCGAGGCGCTGCAGACCGTGCGCTGCGTCGTGAAGCCGCATCCCGCCGAGAACCCCGAGGCGTACCAGCCCACGCTACGGGCGAGCGGCACGACCAAGACGCGCCTCGCTCCGGCCGGCATGAGCCTTCTCGAGATGCTCCACGCCTGCGATGCCCTCGTGACCGTCGAGTCGCTCTCCGCCGTCGAGGCGCTCGCGGCCTCGCGGCCCGTGCTGCTGCTCAATACGCCCACGAACCTGCGCGAGCTCGAGGACGCGGGCGTCGCGCTGGGCGTGCCCGAGGGCCAGGATCCCGAGCCCGCGCTGCGGGCGCTGCTCTTCGACGCCGCGACCCAGGCGGGGCTCGCGGCCGCCCGCGAGCGCTACCTGTCGCGCGTCGCCTGCGGCATCGACGGACGCGCCACCGAACGCCTGCTAACGCTGATCCGCGAGGTCGCCCTCCGCCGCTAGGCCGGCCTCGTCGAGGAACGGCCGGCGCAGGCCGTTGTCGCCCCAGTCCAGGTTGACCAGGTACGAGGAGGCGTCCGCGGGCAGCGCGATCGGCCCCTTCAGGGTTCCGACAGCCAGGGGCCGGGCGCCTTCGCGGCGGAACCCGAAGCCCTCGAACACCCGCTGCATCGCGGTGTTGAGACTCGTCAGGATCACGGTGCGCGGCGCGACGTCCGCCGCGCCCACCTCCAGCGCTGCCAGGAGCATGCCCTGGGCGAGCGCCAGGGCGTCGTCCGCATCGCCGTGGGCCACGATCAATCGCGAGGGGCTGTCGTTGATCACGACGAACCCGGCCGGCGCGCCGCGGCGCAGGATCCGGAACAGTCGATAGCGCACGAAGGGCAGCCGCAGGTCGTAACGCCAGCGCAGGTAGTCGAGGTCGGGAGCGAACCGGAACGGGAACGCGGAAGTTGCGGGCGCGAGGCCGTCCACGTACTCGTGCTCCTCGCGTACCGCGAGGACGTCGCGTACCCCCGCCGCGAGGCGCGTCGCGAAGGCGGGCAACGGACGCCGCGCCACGCGGCGCAGCAGCGTCTTCGCGGCCCGCCTCCAGGCGGCCTCGCCCGGACGTGGGGCGTAGGGCGGATTGAGGACGTAGGTCGGCACCTCCGGTGCGTAGGCCCAGTTCCGCGCCCGCGTGATCTTGTGGGTATCGGCGCTGCCTCCGAACACGATGCCGGCGCCGGCGCGCTTCATCCACTGCATGAACAACAGGCCGCCGGCGCCCGGCTGCAGCGCGTAGAAGTTCGTGGCGAAGCCGAGGAACAGCTCGCGGCCGTCGGCCTCGAAGCGCATGCGGTCGATGCCGATGCTGCCCTCGACGCGCTCGTCGTCTCCGAAGAGGAGGAACAGCCGGCACCAGTCCTGCGTCGTGTAGTAGTGGTCGACGAAGGGCCGGTGCGCGAGCGCCGAGTTTCGGCCGAAGGCCGGGCTTGCGGCCTTCAGGGCCTCGAAGTGCTCGGGGCGGTACTCGACTAGGCGCACGCGCCGGTCACGCGGTGTCGCGGGCCTCGAGGTCCGCGAGGATCTTCGCGAACGACGTCTGGCGCGCCAGGTCCTCGGGCTCGAAGCTCACGCCGAACTCCTCCTCCACCAGGCTGAGCAGCGTGATCGTCGCGACGGAGTCCCATGCGGCGATCGAGCCGAGGCTGGCCTCGGCGATCTGCGCCTCGTCCAGGTCGGGAAAGACGGCCGCGAAGCACCGCCGCAGGCGCGTCTCCGTGTCGGCCATCAGGCCTCCTCCACCTGGTGGAAGAGCCGCGGGCAACGCTCGAAGAACTCGGCGCGCGCGAGCCGGGAGCGCGGCTCGGGTGGGCGGCCCAGGAAGGCCGCGAAGAAGTCGCGCAGCGGCCCGTTGCGCGGCGTGGGGGTGAAGTCGAGGACGAGGGCGTCGGCGTCGAAGCGCTCGAAGAGGGCCGCGAGGCAGCGATGCTCGATGCGGCGCGAGAAGGCGCGGCAGCTCAGCACGAAGGTCTCGAGGACGAGCGTGCGGTCCTCGAGGCGGCCCGCGAGCACGGCGATCTTGCCGAGCCGCCCGTACTTGTCGTCGTAGGACACGACGAGGCGGAACGCGCCCGGCCCCTCGAGCGCCTCGTGCCAGGCCGCCTCGCTCGGCCGGGCTCCGTTGAGGTTGAACTGGTTGGTCTTGAGCACGAGCTCGAGGGCCCGCGGGTCGGAGGAGTCGGTCGCGAAGTGCAGCTGGACCCGGGCCTGGGCCTGCTCGAGGAACGCCTCGGGCGCCTCGCCGCTTTCCGTACGGACGGCGCGTAGAGCCTGGTTCGCCCGCAGGCTCTCCCGGCGCAGGCGGTCCTCCTCGAGGACGCGGGGCTTCGCGAACAGATCGCGCAGGTGGGCGAGGAAGCTCGGCAGCGACGCGTCCTCGCGCTCGGGAAACGAGAGGCACGTCATGTCGGGGTAGGCCGCCTGGACCTCGGCCCGCTCCATCGGGCTGTCGTCGACGAACACGACGCTCTCGCTACCCACGTTCCACTCCGCGAGGATGCGGCCCACCGCAGCCGACTTGGGCCCCCAGCTCGCCTCGACGGGGGAGAGCCGATCCGCGGGCAGCACCAGGTCCTCGCGGGCGAGCGCCTCGGCGACGAGCTCGGGATCGTTCTTGCTGGCGGCCGCGAGCAGGGCGCCCGAATCGGACAGGCCGCGCAGGAGCTGTTGGTACAGGCCGTGGGCCTGGGCGTTGTGGTCGAGGTCCCAGGCGACGCCCGCGACGCCGTCCTCTCCGAGGATCCCGTGCCACAGCGTGCCGTCGAGGTCGGTGATCAGGCCCTTCCGCGGCGAGGGCGGAAGGAGGGTCTGCACCAGGAGCGCCCCGACGTGCCAGGCGTGAGGCCGCGAATAGGGGAAACCCGAGACGAGGTCGCTGCGGGAATCGAGGCGCTCGGCCGCAGGCGAGAGCTCGGCGAGGCGCTCGCTGCTGACGACCCGGGCGCCGGCCGCCGCCACGCGCTCGGCGAACGTCGCGAGCGCGGTGCGCAGCGCGAGCTCGAGGCGGCCCGCCTGCCATCCCGGCGAGGGAAGGAGCGGCGACAGTGGGAGGGTGGGGAGGCACACGGCAACGGGCAGGCGGGCCGCAAGGGTCTCGATCCGCGCCCCCAGCCGGTCCAGGGCACGCCCGGACTCGGCGATCACGTCCTCGGTGGCCGACAGGCCATCGCCCCCGGCCCGCCGCAAGCCCAGCCGCGCGTCGAGGTCGGGCCACTCCATCGCGACGCACAGCCCCTCGAGTCCTTCGGCGGAGACGGACTCGAGGCTCGCAGCCAGGTCGCCGAAGCTGCCGGTCTCGATCTGCACGGGCTGCCGGGCGTGGCGCTTCTGGAGCTCTGCGGCCAGGAACGTCTGCAGGTGGAGGGGAGTGAAGCTACTGGCCAGGAAGCACTTCCAGGGCGCCGCGCCGTCCTGGGGCGCCGCGCGCAGGACCTCCAGGGCTTCGATCAGCTTCACGGACTGATGGTACACTCGAAGCCCTCTTGACCCGTATCGACGCCAGTTCTTCCCGGCCCGCGATCCTCGTGGGCATCGATACCGAAGCCGACAACCAGTGGTCCGAGTCGGCCCGCCGCACGCTCGAGGTGAAGAACGCCGAGCGACTGCCGGGCCTCCAGGCGCTGCTCGAGCGTCACGGCGTGCGGCCGACCTACCTCGTCACCCACGAGATGGCCACGACCGAGTCTTCGGCAGCGATCCTTCGCGACCTCGGCCGTGCCCGGCGTTGCGAGATCGGCGCCCACCTCCACCCCTGGAGCTCGCCGCCGCTCTCGTCGCAGCCGGACGCGGGTCACCCGTTTCCGAGCCAGCTCGACACGCCGCTGCTCACCCGGCAGCTCCGGGAGTTGACCGAGGTCATCGAGGCGAACCTCGGCGTCCGGCCGACCACCTACCGGGCCGGCCGCTGGGGACTCGACGAGCGCGCGCTGCCGTTGCTCGAGGAGCTCGGCTTCACGGTCGACACCAGCGTCGACCCGCTGCTGAACGAGACCCGCAAGGGCGGACCGCTGTTCGCGGGCGCGCCCTCGCAGCCGTACCGGCCCGCCTACTCCGACGTCCGCAAGTCCGGCGGCGCCCGCATCCTCGAAGTGCCGGTGTCGTCCGGGACGATGCCGCACCTGGGCAAGCCGCTGGAGACGCTCTACACGCGCCTGCCGCCGCTGCGCTTCCGCGGCGGCCTGAAGCGGCTGGGGATCAAGCCCGTGTGGCTGCGGCCCTCGTACAACACCCTCGAGGAGATGAAGGCGTTCGCCTCGGCCCTGGCGCAGCGCGGCACGAGCTGCTTCAACATCGCGTTCCACTCGAGCGAGATGCTGCCGGGCGGCAGCCCCTACAGCCCCGACCAGCGCAGCATCGACCGCCTGCTCTCGGACCTCGAGGGCCTGCTCGAGCACCTCACCAGCCGTCTGGGCGCCGAAGGGCGCACCTTCGCGGAGTTCGCTGCCGGCTTCGAGACCCGCGCGGCGTGAGGCAGATCGACGACGCGGCCATCAAGGCCGCGGGTGCCGAGCGTTTTCGCAGCGAGTATCACTACGCGGTGTTCGAGTACCTGCGCAGCGCCAAGGTCATCCGCGCGCTGGAGCGGGGCGGCGTCAAGGTCCACGGCCGGATCCTGGACGCCGGCTGCGGCGGCGGCGGCACGGCGCTGTCCCTGGCGGAAGAGGCGACCTTCGCCGTGGGCATCGACATCGCCGACCGCTTCGCCGGCACGGGCACGCGCCTCGCGGCCGAGAAGGACGTCCGCAACGCGGCCTTCGCCCAGGCCGACGGCAGCCGGCTGCCGTTTCGCGACGGTGTCTTCGATCTCGTCTTCAGCCACTCGGTGATCGAGCACGTCACGCAGGCCGAGGCCTACCTGGCCGAGTGCCGTCGCGTGTTGCGCCCGGGCGGCAGCCTCTACCTGTCGACCGCGCCCTACCTTTCGCTGGCGGGCTCGCACTTCCCGAGACTGCTGGTGCCGATCCCGTTGCACCTGGTGCTGGGCCGGCCGCTCGCGTTCTGGAGCTACCGCCAGATCGGGCGCTTCGCGCCCTGGCTGTTGCAGGAGGGCAAGCACGGCAGCAGCTTCATCTCCCTGGCCGCCGAGGGGAAGATCAAGCAGGACGACCTGCTGCAGCGCGTCACGGTGCGAGAGCTGTCGGGTTGGATCGAACGCTCCGGGTTCCGTCTCGTGCGCGAGGACCGCCACGTGACGGGCTTCTTCAAGAACTACCTGCCGGGAGCCCTCCGCCGCTGGCTGGAGCGCACGCCCTTCACCCAGGACGTGATGATCGGCCACATCGAGTGCGTCCTCGAGAAGGCCTGACTACTTCGCGGCGGGGCTGGCGGCGGGCTGCGACGCGGCCGGAGCGGCGGGAGCCGTCGTGGACGGCACCACCAGCGGCACCGCGGTTGCGACGGGAGACGGGGCCGTGGTCGGGATCTTGTCGAGAACGGAGCGGCTGCCGGGCCGGATGATCGAAAGCGCCAGGCTCGTGCACATGAACACGGCCGCGAGGATCGTCGTCGCGCGCGAGAGCACGTTGGCCGAGCCGCGCGGGCCGAAGGCCGTCTGGGTGCCGCCGCCGCCGAAGGCGCTGGCCAGGTCCTGGCCCTTGCCCTGCTGCAGGAGAACGACGCCGATCAGGAACAGGCACGCGAGCACGTGCAGGGTGAGGACGAGGTAGTAGGCGATGTACATTTTCTTGGCTTCCTGGACTCCACGGGCGGTCACTCCGGCGGCCGCGCGAAACCGCAAGTATAGCCGCAAGCACGCGGGGCCCGCTACAATCCGGGCCATGCTCCGAAAGCTTCTCGTTCAAGTCCTTGTATTGCTGGCCGTTACGGGCCTGCCCGCGGCGGCCGAAAAGCCCCCGGCCACGGCCTTCATCGACGTGAACGTCGTGCCGATGGACTCGGAGCGCGTTCTGACGGGCCAGACCGTCGTGGTCGAGGGCGACCGGATCCTGTCGGTCGGCCCGTCCGCCAAGGCCACGATCCCGCGCGGCGCCACGCGCATCGCGGCGAAGGGCCGGTATCTCATGCCCGGCCTCGCGGACATGCACATCCACATCCCGGTCGAAGGCTCGGACGAGGCGAGCGCATCCAAGGAGTTCTGGCTGTTCGTGGCCCACGGCGTCACCACGGCGCGCGTGATGATCGGGCAGCCGGAGCACCTCGCGCTGCGCGACAGGATCGCGAGCGGCGCGCTGCTCGGGCCCACGCTCTACGTCGCGAGCCCGCCGCTCGGGATCAAGGCGGGGACGCTCCCGGGCGTGCCCGAGCTCAAGACGCTCGACGACGCGCGCCGCTTTCCGTCGAAGCAGAAGAAGGCCGGATACGACGCAGTCAAGATCCTCGACGACCTGACTCTCGAGCAGTACGACGCGATCGCGGCGGGATGCCGCGAGGCCGGGATCCCGCTCGTCGGCCACGTGCCCGATGCCGTGAGCCTCGAGCACGCCCTCGAGAGCCAGGCCTCGATCGAGCACCTGGCCGGCTACATCGAAGCGTTGATTCCGGCGGATCTTCGTCGCAAACCCGACCTGCGCTTCCGCGACATCCTCGGCAAGCTCGAGACCGCGCGCATCCCGGATCTCATCGTGGCCACGAAGAAGGCCCACGGCGTCAACGTGCCGACGCTCTACTTCTGGAGCGCCCTCGTCGGGAGCGACACGCCGGAGCAACTCGGGACCCGCGCGGGCCTCGAGTTCGTCCCGGCGAAGGAGAAGGCCGCCTGGGTGGAGCAGCGCACGAAGGCGCTCGCGCGCATGGGCACGCCCCCGGTCGACTATTCCTCGTACCACGCCGTGCGCGCCCAGATCACGAAGGCCCTGTCCGACGCGGGCACCACGCTGCTTCTCGGCACGGATTCGCCCGACTTCTACAACGTCGCGGGCGTCGCCGCCCACGAAGAGCTCGACCGGCTCGTGGCCGCCGGCCTCACGCCGTACCAGGCCCTGAGCGGCGGCACTCGTGAAGCGGCGGCGTTCGTCCACGGCGAGAAGGAGTTCGGGACGATCGCGCCGGGGCTCAGGGCCGACCTCATCCTCGCGGAAGCGAACCCGCTGGCCGGCGTCGCGACGCTGCGCACGCCCGTCGGCGTGATGGTGCGCGGCCGCTGGATCGCGCGTCCCGAGATCCAGCAGCACCTCGACGCCATCGCCGCCGAGGCGAAGTAGGGCGTTCGACTCGTGCTACGCTGAAGGCCGTGACTCGCCGCGACCCGGTCCGCTTCCTGCTCTTCGCGCTCTGCTGCGCGGCGATCGTGGCGGTCGCCCTCACTCCGCTCGGCGCGGCGGCCCTGCTCGCGGTCCTGCCGGTCGTGCTCGCACTCGTCGTCGTGACGGAGGGCCGCCGCTTCGCTCCCGTCCTCGTTCCCCTCCCGGTCTCGCCCCGCCTCGCGCGCACGTCGACCCCGCGCGCGCCGCCCGTCTCCTAGTCGCTTCCGCGCCGTTCCGCGTGAACTCGACAGGAGAGGTGTATGTGGAGAGGGAAGGGCGACTTCCGGTCGCTGCTGCTGTGCGTGGCCCTGGCCTTCGGCTCGGTGGCCGGCGTGCCGATGCGTCCGGACGAGATCCAGCGCCTGATGCGCACGCTGGCGACGGGCGCCATCGTCCAGACGGCGCCCGACGAGGCGGAAGAAGGCGACCGTGTCGACGGCGACGGGGTCAGTTGAAGCGGACGATGCGCAGGAACGACTCGGCCTTGAGGCAGGCGCCGCCGACGAGGGCGCCGTCGATGTCCGACTCGGACATCAGTCCGTCGATGTTGTCGGGCTTGACGCTCCCGCCGTACAGGATGCGCTGGGCGGCGGCGACGCCCTCGCCGTGGCTCTTCGCGACCTGCTTGCGGATGAAGGCGTGGACCTCCTGGGCCTGCGCCGGGGTCGCGACCTTGCCCGTGCCGATCGCCCAGACCGGCTCGTAGGCGACGACGGCGATCGCGGCCTCCTCGGGGCTCAACTGGCGCAGCGCGCGCTCGAGCTGGCGCTCGAGCACCGCGAACATCTGGTCCGACTCGCGCTCGGCGAGCGTCTCGCCGATGCACGTGATGGGAACGAGCCCATTGTCGAAGGCGGCGCGCGCCTTCTTGCCCACGCCCTCGTCGGTCTCGCCGAAGAGCTGACGGCGCTCGGAGTGCCCGAGAAGCACGTGGCTCGCTCCCGCGTCCTTCAGCTGCGCCGGCGCGATCTCGCCGGTGAAGGCGCCTTCCTTCTCGGAGTGCATCGTCTGGCCCGCGACGTGGATGCCGCTGCCGCGCAGGGCTTCGGCGACGCTCGCGAGCGCCGTGAACGGCGGCGCCACGAGGACCTCGCGGGAGACCGGATCCTTGTCGAGGCTCGCGCGCAACTCGGCGACGAGGGCCTTCGCCTCGGCGAGCGTCTTGTACATCTTCCAGTTGCCGGCCAGGAAGGGCTTGCGCATCACGCCTCCTGCAGGCAGGCGACGCCAGGCAGCGGATCGCCGGCGAGGAACTCGAGGGAGGCGCCGCCGCCCGTCGACACGTGGTCGATCTGGTCGGCGAGGCCCATCTGCGTGACGGCCGCGACGCTGTCGCCGCCGCCCACGATGCTGGTGCCCTGGGAATCGGCGAGGGCGCGGGCCATGGCGAGGGTGCCCTGGGCGAACGGCTTCATCTCGAAGACGCCCATCGGCCCGTTCCAGAGGACGATCTTGGCCGCGGCGCCGCGTCCGGCGAACTCGGCCGCCGTGCGCGGGCCGATGTCGAGGCCCATCCAGTCGGCGGGGATCTCGGTCACCGGCAGCGTCTTCGTCTCGGCGTCGGCCTTGAAAGCCGAGGCCACGATGTGGTCGACCGGCAGGTGGATCTTGCCGTCGGCCTTCTCGAGCAACGCCTTCGCGAGCTCGACCTTGTCCTGCTCGACCAGGCTCTTGCCGATGCCGAGGCCCTGGGCGCGGAAGAACGTGTAGGCCATGCCGCCGCCGATCAGGAGCGCGTCGACACGCGGCAGCAGGCTCTCGATCACCTGGATCTTGTCCGAGACCTTGGCGCCGCCGAGCACGGCCACGAACGGCCGCTCGGGGGCCTCGAGGGCCATGCCGAGATAGCGGAGCTCCTTCTCCATCAGGAAGCCGGCGACGGACGTCTTCACGTGGTGCGAGACACCCTCGGTCGAGGCATGGGCGCGGTGCGCGGTGCCGAAGGCGTCGTTCACGAAGAGCGTCGCGCCCGAGTCCTTCACGAGCTGCGCGGCGAAGCCCGGGTCGTTCTTCTCTTCCTCGGGATGGAAGCGGACGTTCTCGAGGAGCAGCACGTCGCCATTCTTCAGAGCCGCCGCACGGGCCGCGACATCGGCGCCGATGCAGTCGGAGGCGATCGGAACGGGCTGTCCGAGCAGCTCGGACAGGCGCGCGGCCACCGGCTTCAGGCTGAACTCCGGCGTCGGGCCCTTCTTCGGCCGGCCCAGGTGAGAGGCGAGCACCGTCTGGGCGCCCGCCTTCACCAGGTACTGCAGCGTGGGGACCGCGGCGCGGATGCGAGTGTCGCACGTGATCGCGCCGTTCTCGACCGGCACGTTGAAGTCGACCCGCACGAACACGCGCCGGCCGGCCAGGTCGGAAACGTCGCGGACGGTCTTCTTCGCCAACTTAGGCGTGGTCCTTCTTGGCCATGAAGTGGATCAGGTCGATCACCCGGTTCGAGAAGCCCCACTCGTTGTCGTACCAGGAGAAGACCTTCGCGAGGTTCCCGCCGACCACCTTCGTGAAGGGCGCGTCCACGATCGACGAGTGCGGCTTGCCGCGGAAGTCGACCGACACCAGCTCCTCGTGGGTCACCGCGAGGATGCCCTTCATCGGGCCGTTCGCCGCCTTCTCGAGGGCCGCGTTGATCTCCTCGGCCGTCGCGGGCTTCGCGAGCTCCGCGGCGAAGTCGACGAGGGAGACGTTCGGGGTGGGGACGCGGATCGAGACGCCGTCGAGCTTGCCCTTGAGCTCGGGGATCGCGAGGGCGATCGCCTTCGCGGCGCCCGTGGTCGTGGGGATCATCGAGAGCGCCGCGGCGCGGGCGCGGCGCATGTCCTTGTGGGGCAGGTCGAGGAGCTTCTGGTCGTTCGTGTAGCTGTGGATCGTGGTCATCTGGCCCTTCACGATCCCGAAGGAGTCCTGGAGGACCTTCGCCACGGGCGCCAGGCAGTTCGTCGTGCACGAGGCGTTCGAGACGATCTTGTGGTTCTTCGGGTCGTACTTGTTCTCGTTCACGCCCATCACGACCGTCAGGTCCTCGCCCTTGGCCGGGGCCGAGATGATGACCTTGCTCGCGCCGGCCGCGAGGTGCGCCTTCGCCTTGTCGGCGTCGGTGAAGAGGCCCGTGGACTCGATCACGTACTCGACGTTCAGCGCCTTCCAGGGCAGCGTCGCCGGGTCCTTCTGGGCCGTGACCTTGATCGTGCGGCCCGCCACGTGGATCTCGTCGCCGACCGCCTTCACGTCGTCGGAGAGGTTGCCGAGGATCGAGTCGTACTTCAGGAGGTAGGCCAGCGTCGGGGTGTCGGTGATGTCGTTGACCGCCACGAACTCGATGTTCTTGTCGTGGAGCCCGACCCGCAGGATGTTGCGGCCGATGCGCCCGAAACCGTTGATGCCGACCCGGATAGCCATGTGATTTCCCCTCCCGTTTCCGTGAACCCGTAACTCTAGTCACGCCACGCGAGGCGGTCAAGGGAAGGTATAGTCGGGGCCTTTGACGAGGACATGACCCTGGAACGACCGACCCCCGTCGCGGAGTTCACGCTCAAAGCCATCGTCGCCGGCGTCGTTCTCGGCATCGTCTTCGGCGCGGCGAACGCGTACCTGGGCTTGCGCGTGGGCATGACGGTGTCGGCCTCGATTCCTGCCGCCGTCCTGACGGTCGCGCTGTTCCGCCTGTCGGGCTCGAAGGGCACGATCCTCGAGGCCAACCTCTCGCAGACGATCGGCTCGGCCTCGACGTCGCTCTCGACCGGCACAATCTTCACGATCCCGGCGCTGTTCCTCTGGGGGATGGCGCCGCCGTACCTGCAGGTCGTCGTGCTGTGCTTCCTGGGCGGCGTGCTCGGCCTCTCGGCCATGATCCCGCTGCGGCGCCTGCTGATCGTGGACGCCGCCGACGAGCTGCCGTATCCGGAAGGCACGGCCTGCGCCGAGGTCCTGCGCGCGACCGCGGCCGGCGCCTCGGGCAGCGAGTGGATCTTCCGGGGCATGGTCGTGGGCGCGGCCGTGAAGCTGCTGATCGCGCTGGTCTTCCTGGTTCCGAGCGAGATCGGCATGGCGCTGCCCGTGCTGCCGAAGGCCGAGCTCGCCCTCGAGATCGCCCCCGCGCTGCTCGGCGTGGGCTTCATCCTCGGCTACCGCATGGGCGGCATCTGCGTCGCGGGCTCGATCATCTCGTCGCTGGCGCTGACGCCGCTCATCGCCTGGATCGGCGCCGGCCTCACGACGCCGCTGTATCCCGAGACGACGCGGCTCGTCTCCGAGATGGACGCCGGCGCCATCTGGTCGCGCTACGTCCGCTACATCGGCGCGGGCGCCGTCGCGACGGCCGGCATCCTCACCGTGCTGCGCGGCCTGCCCACGATGGCCCAGGCCTTCATGGCCGTCGCGAAGGGCGTGCGCAGCGGCGGGGCCGGCACCGGCGGCTCGGACGCGAAGGGCGGCTTCCTGAGCGGCCCGCCCCAGACCGACCGCGACCTGCCGGGCGCCTTCGTGATCGGCGGGATCATCTTCGTGGTGGCCACGGCCGCCCTCGTGCCGGGCGTCTTCGCCGGCGGCATGGGCCCGCTGCAGCGCGCCGTCTGCGCCGCAGGCGTCGGCTTCTTCGGCGTGCTGTTCGTGGCAGTGGCCGCGCGCATCGTCGGCATCGTCGGCGTCTCGTCGCAGCCCACGTCGGGCATCGCGCTGGTCACGCTCCTCGGCGTGGCCTCGATCTTTGCCGCCGCCGGTTGGACGGAGCCGGGCGCGCGCGCGGCCGTGCTCACGGTCGGCACGATCGTGGCCATCGCGGCGTCCAAGGCCGGCGACATCTCGCAGGATCTCAAGACCGGGTTCCTCGTCGGCGCGACGCCGGCGCGGCAGCAGTTCGGCCAGCTCATCGGCGCCGCGTTCGCCTGCTGGGCCGTGGCCGCCACCGTGATCCTGCTGGGCACCGCCTACGAGTTCGGCTCGAAGGAGATCCCGGCGCCTCAGGCGACATTGATGAAGACGATCATCGAAGGCGTGCTGGCCGGGCAGCTCCCGTGGGGACTCGTCCTGAGCGGCGCCGGCATCTCGATCGGGGCGATGCTGTGCGGCATCTCGGGCCTCGCCTTCGCGATCGGCGTCTACCTGCCGCTCGCGACGATGGCACCGCTGTTCGTCGGGGGCTGCGTGCGTGCCCTGACGCTGCGCGGCACGAAGGAGAGCAGCGATAGCGATCCGGGCGTCCTGGCCGCTTCGGGCCTCGTGGCGGGAGAGGGTCTGGCCGGAGTGCTCGTGGCCGGGCTGGTGGCCGCGAAGATCGCGCCGAAGTCGATCGATCCCCGGCTCGGCGGTCTCACGGGCGAGCTCGCCGCGACGGCGATCGTGCTCGCGGTCTGCTACTTCCTGTACGTCGCGGGCCGCGACGGCAAGCGCACCGCCTGACCGTGGCCCGAACTCCCCAGGCTCCGACCCACAAGCTCACGATCGACGGCATCGACTATTTCTGGAGCCAGCGCCACGAGTGGGCGGTCTGGGGCAAGGGCGTCCAGGCTGTCTCGTTCTCCGTGGCGCTCGTGCCGGGAAAGTCGCGCGAGCTGATCCTGGACCTGAGCTTCCGGGTCGAGGTCACGGACCGCAAGCCGACGGACGCGAAGGTCGCGATCGCGGTCGAGGACGCGACGCGCGCTGCGCTCTCGGATGGCTGGAAACCCGACACGCGCGGCCGCGCGTTCCGCTACGAGATCACCGAGCCGTACGAGGTGAACTAGATTCGTCGGGCGCTGGCCATGAACGGCGTGTTGCGGTGCGCGACGAAGGCACCGTCCGCCGTCAAAGCGATGAGCCCCGCGGCGCCGTTCACGCGATCGAGGTCGGCGATGACCGTGGCCGCAGCCTGCTCGCCGGTGCGGCCATCCGCGACGAGGTCGGCCAGGCGCTTCGCGCTGAGCAGCACCATCACGCGCTCCCCGACACCGGTCATCGACACGCCCACGCGCGGCGTGCAGTAGGTCCCGGCGCCGATCACCGGCGTGTCTCCGACGCGGCCCGGGTAGCACTGGCCGGTGCCACCGGTCGACGTGGCGGCGGCCAGCCGGCCCTGGCCGTCGAGGGCGACGCAGCCGACGGTGCCGAGTCGCCGCGGGTTCTCGGCCTTCCAGTCGGCGCCCATCGCCGCGTAGTCGAGGGCGACGTACTGGGCCTTCAGGTTCTCCTGCCAGTACGCGATCTTCGACGGCGTCGCAACTACGGCGGGCGGATGGCCGAGGCGGAGCGCAAGCTGCAACGCCTCCTGGCCCGAGAGCATCACGTGGGCGTCCTGCTCCAGCAGATAGCGCGCGAGGCGTACCGGGTTCTTGAGGTTCGGCACCTGCGCGACCGCGCCGGCGCGCGCGTCGCTCGCCATGATCGAGGCGTCGAGGCGAGCGACGCCGTCGGCCTGCAGGTAGGCACCGGTGCCGGCGTTCAGGATCGGCTCGTCCTCGAGGGCACGGACGGCGGCTTCCGCCGCGTCCACCGCGCTGCCTCCGGCGCGCAGCACGTCCCAGCCCGCGTCGGCCGCGCGCTCGCAGGCCGCGTTGCGTGCCGCTTCTTCTCCCGCGGGTGGCGTACCGCAGCCGCCGTGGACGATCAGGGCCGGTTTCATGGCGTGGTAAGTTAGCACATGCCCTTCAAGCTTCTGGCGCGAGCCGTGGCGGCGTTCAGCGCGATGGTCTTCGCGGGGTCCGCCGTCGCGAGCGAGCGGCTCGTGCTCGTCGGCGGCGGCGACAAGCCGGTCGTCGCGATGCAGCGCTTCGCGGAGTGGGCCGGCGGACCGAAGGCGCGCCTGCTGATGATCCTGTGGGCGACCGGCTATCCGACGGAGAGCTACGACGGCCTCAAGAGCGACTTCGCGAAGTTCGGCCCCGCTTCGATCGAGCCGGCGCCGATCCAGCCCCTCACTCCCGAGACGCGCGCGGCGTTCCTGAAGCAGCTCGAGTCGGCGACGGGCGTCTTCTTCTGCGGCGGCGACCAGGTGAAGGTGATGGACGTGCTGAAGGATCAGCCGCTGCTCGACGCCTTGCGCGCGAAGTACAAGACGGGCGCCGTGTTCGGCGGCACGAGCGCGGGCACCGCGATCATGTCGAAGATCATGATCACGGGCGAAGGCGATTTCGCCGTGCTCGACGGCACCAAGGTCGAGACGCGCGAGGGCCTCGGGCTCCTGGAAGGCACCATCGTCGACCAGCACTTCCTCAAGCGCCAGCGTCAGAACCGGCTGTTCGGCCTCGTGCTGATGCACCCGGCGGAGCTGGGCGTCGGGGTCAACGAGGACGCCGCGCTCCTCGTCACCGATGGCCGCCACGGCGAGGCCGTGGACGGCAACGTGATGATCGTCGACGGCAAGGGCGGCAAGGACGAGCTGAAGGTCACCGTCCTCAGGCCGGGGGAGAAGTTCGACCTCGTCCGTCGCCGGCGCGAGTAGCGAAGTCCTTCACGGCCTGGATCTGGGTCCTCCGGTCCATGCCGTAGTCGGCGGCCTCGGCCAGGGCGCGCTCGAGGCTCCAGCCGCGGTCGATCCGGAAGCACGCGACCATCACGCCCGTGCGCCCCTTGCCGGCGCGGCAGTGCACGAGACACGGCTGGTTCTCCGGATCGCCGACCCACTCGAGGAAGCGATCGATCTGGGCTTGCGTCGGGGCGGTGTAGTCGACGATCCGGATGTGCAACAGGCGCAGCGCTCCGGTCAGTCCGGCCTTCGCCAGGATCGGCGCGTCGCCGCCGTCGTCCTCGTCGTTCAGCGAGACGACACTGCGCAAGCCTGCGGGCGGCGCGAGGAGAGACGCGCCCTGCTTCGCCTCGAGGCGGGAGCCGCGCCACAGCGCGCCGGGCTCCACCTCCGCCCGATAGGGCTGGACGGGAAACAGGTGTGCGATCCAGAGGAACAGGCTCACGAGCGCGGCCTGTGGTTCGCCTGTCGCCACTCCCACGGCTGCACCGGGTGCGGGTCGCGCCAGAGGCCGCGTCGTTCCGCGCGCGCCTTTTCCTCGGCGGCCCCCAGCTCCGGGTCGCGCGAGTACTTGTAGCGCCACGCCATCCCTTGCACGACGAGCTCGCGGTTGAGCTCGAAGCCGCCCACCTCCACGCGGCCGAGGGTCCGGCCGAAGTCGTCGAGGCCGCTCACGCGGACCCGGACCTGCTTGCCGAACGCGAGTCGCGACGTGGCGTCGCGGGCGGCGTCTCCGAAGGGCTGGCCCTTCTCGGGGGAGTCGACGCCCTCGAGCCGGACGCGAAACTCGTGCTTCTGCGCGTCGAGCACGCGGATCGTGTCGCCGTCTGCGACGCCCACGACCGTGCCCTCGAGGACGCGCTCAGCGGACGGCCTCTGATGAGCGGCGCGTCGGGGCGGAGACTCCGGCGGTGGGACGCCGGGTACTTCTGTCTCGCAACCGGCGAGGCCGACGACCAGGAGAAGGCCGAGGCCGAGGCGACTCAGAAGACGACGCGTGTGGCGCGTGTCCGGGTCGCGTGCACGCCCGGTTCGCAGAAGACTTCCTGGGACCAGTCCACACGCTCCCCGGGTCGCGTCGAGAGTGCCGTGTGCGCCGTGGAGCCGACCGTCCTGCCGCCTTCGTCCACGAGGTCGAGCTCCACGGTGAAGGCCCGCAGGCTCCGGCCGCAGCCGTTCGTCGAGACGCCGGTCACGTGACAGCTCGACCTACCCTCGTGCACGGACGACGCCGCGGTCCGAATCCGCTCCGCGCAGCGCGCCTCCTCTGCGACGCGGTCGAGGCGAGGCGCTTCGAGGGCACTGGGCGTCAACCAGAGCGCCCCGCCCAGGAACAGGGCGAGGGCGGCGGCGAGACAGAGAACCGATGCCGTCAGGATCCTGAGGAACAAGGTCGCGCTCTGCACCCGAGCATAGCAAGTTCGGGCAAAACGAGGGTGTCGGGTGACAATGTGCCCCGAGGCGGTGTCCGATCTATCTTCTCTATAGCGCGTGCCTGAGCGTCGCCTTCGTCCTGGCCGTGCCCTTCTATCTCTGGAAGGGACGGGGAACGGGCAAGTACCTCAGTAACTTCCGGGAACGGCTGGGGAGCCTGCCGGGCGTCGTCGACGCCCACGGCCGGGCCTCGATCTGGATCCACGCCGTCTCCGTGGGCGAGGTGCTGGCGGCGCGTACCCTGGTGGGTCCGCTCAAGCAGCGCTTTCCCGCGATGAACGTCTTCGTCTCGACGACGACCCTCACCGGCCAGGCGATCGCACGGAGCAGCGTCAAGGACGCCGACGGGTTGTTCTACGCGCCGTTCGACTTCCGGTCGTCGGTGCGCCGCGTGCTCGACGTCGTCCGCCCGCGCCTGCTGGTGCTGGTCGAGACCGAGATCTGGCCGAACCTCATCCACGAGGCCCGCTTGCGCGGCACGCGGGTCGCGATCGTGAACGGGCGGGTCTCGCCGCGCTCGTACGGCCGCTACCACTGGATCCGCACGTTCCTGAAGCCGGTGCTCGAGCAGATCGACGTCTTCGCGATGCAGGCCGAGCCCCATGCGGAGCGGATCCGGCAGCTCGGCGCTCCGGCCGGGCGCGTGCGAGCCCTGGGCAACCTGAAGTTCGACGCCCTCGAGGCCCCGGCGCCGTCGGCGGCGCTGCAGCAGCTCTTCGCGGCGATCGGGAGCCGGCCCGTCTGGATCGTGGGCAGCACCGTGGACAGTGAAGAGCCGCAGGTGCTCGCCGCATTCCTCCGTCTCCGCGAGAGCCTGCCCGATGCGGCGCTCGTCATCGCGCCCCGCCATCCCGAGCGCTTCGGCCTCGTGCCGGCGCTCGTCGAGGCGGCCGGCCTCACGGCGGTGCGGCGGTCGGCGCTGGGGGCTTCGGCCTGGGACGGCCGGAGCGTCCTGGTTCTCGACACCCTGGGCGAGCTCGCGCAGGTCTACTCGTTCGCGACCGCGGTGTTCGTCGGCGGCAGCCTGGCGCCGGCCGGGGGTCACAACGTGCTGGAGCCCGCCGTTGCCGGCAAGGCCGTGGTGGTCGGGCCCCACATGGAGAACTTCCAGGAGATCGCCGACCAGTTCCTCGGCGAGCAGGCGCTGGTCCAGGTGGATTCCGCCGAGGCGCTGACGCGCGAGACGCTCGCGCTCTTCCAGGACGTCGATCGCCGCAGCGCGGTGGGGCAGCGGGCCCGGGCCCTCGTCGCGCGCAACCGCGGCGCCCTCGAGCGCACGGTCGAGGCGCTCGCCGAGCTCGTGGCATGAGCTGGCTCGCGCCACTGGGCGCCGTGTACGGAGCGATCGGCGCGTTGCGGGTGGAGGCGTATCGCAGCGGCGTCTTCGGGGTGTCGCGCCTGCAGGGGCCCGTGATCAGCGTCGGGAACCTGAGCGTCGGAGGCTCGGGCAAGACGCCGGTCGTGGCGTTCCTGGCTCGCCTCCTCGTGGAGGCCGGCTTGCCGGTCGCGATCCTCAGCCGCGGCTATCGAGGCGCCTATCGGGGCGAGTGCCTCATCGTCTCGGACGGAGAGCGCGTGCTGGCGGAAGCGGCGGAGGCCGGCGACGAGCCCGTGATGCTCGCGCACGGGATCCCGGCGGCGATCGTGGCGGTCGGGCCGAAGCGCGACGTCGTGGGCCGCGCGGTCGAGGCCCGCTTCGGCCGCCGCGTGCACATCCTCGACGACGGCTTCCAGCACTTGCGGCTGCACCGCGATCTCGACGTCCTGTGCGTCGAGCCCGGCGATCTCGAGGACCGGCCGCTCCCTGCGGGTCGGCTGCGCGAGTGGCCGTCGGCGCGCCGGCGTGCCGACCTCATCCTCGTGAACGGCGGCCCGGCCGGCACGGGCCCGGAGTTCGGCGTGAGCCGGACCGCGCTCGGCTTCTTCGGGCTGGACGGGCGGGAACAGGCAGCGCCGCGGCGGCCCTGGCTGGTCTCCGCCATCGCGCGCCCCGAGCGCTTCGAGGCCGACGTGCGCCGCAGCGTGCCGCAGCTCGCCGGGCTCACCCAGTTCCCCGATCACCATGCTTCGGACGCGTCCGAGTGGGCCGCGGTCGTGGCACGAGCCCAGGCCGCGGGAGCCGATGCCCTGGTCGTCACCGCCAAGGACGCCGTGCGCCTGCCGCCGGAACGCGGCACGTTGCCGGTGCTCGTCTTCCGCATCGCCGTGGCGATCGACGACGCCGCGGCGTTCCGCGAGCGCATCCTGGCGGTCGCGCGGAGAGCGGCTTGAAGACGCGGCATCGCTTCGAGGCCGCGGCCGCGAGCCTGGTGGGCGGGCTCGTCGGATGGCTGCCGCGGGCCGTCGCGCTCGGCGTCGGCCGCGCCCTCGGCTCCGTGTGGGGCGCGCTCGACGCGCGCCATCGCGCCATCGCGGTCGCCAACCTGCGCGCGGCGTTCCCCGACTGGGACGAGGCCCGGCTCGACCGCACGGCCCGGGGCGTCTACCGCCACTTCGGCACGATGGTCGTCGACATCCTCTGGCTGGCCCGACGCTCGCGCGAACAGCTCACGGCCCTGGTCGAGTTCGAGGGCCGCGAGAACGTGACGGCGGCGATGGCCCGGGGCAAGGGCGTCATCAACTGCACAGCGCACATCGGCAACTGGGAGATGCACGGCGTCGGCCACGGGCTGCTCGTCGAGCCGCTCGGCGTCGTGGCGCGTCCCCTCGACAACCCGGCCCTCGACGCGCGCCTGTGCGCCTTGCGGACCGCCTTCGGCAACACGGTGATCTACAAGCGCAAGGCCCTGGCCCAGGTGATGCGGCTGTTGCGCGACGGCAAGGGAGTCGCGCTGCTGCTCGACCAGAACGTCCAGGCGAGCGACGGCATCTTCATCCGGTTCTTCGGGCGGCCGGCCGCGACCACGACCGTGGCGGCGGCGCTGGCTCTCAAGACCGGCTGCGCGCTCGTGCCGTGCCGCACGACACTGCTCGCGGACGGCCGCTATCGCTTCAGCTACGAGCCCGCGGTCGAGGTCGACCTTGAGGCGCCGGATCGCGAGGCCGAGATCGCGCGGGTCACGCAGCTGCTGGCCGCGCGGACGGAGGCCTGGATCCGCGACACGCCGGAGCAGTGGCTGTGGATCCACAAGCGCTGGAAAACCCAGCCGAAGGCGCCGGCATGAAGGGGCCCGAGCGCGTCGTGGTGCGGGTGCCGAACTGGCTCGGGGACGTCGTCCTGTCCTTGGCCGCGCTTCGGGACGTGCGCGCGCACTTCCCGGCCGCGCGACTCGAGGTGCTGGCGCGGCCGGCGTTCGCGGACCTCTACGCGGCGATCTCCGGCGTCGACGCCGTCGTCGCGGCCAGGGGCGTCCGGGCCGAGGCCGACGCCGTGCGCGGACGCTACGACGCCGGCCTGCTCTTCACGAACTCGTTCGGGACCGCCCTGTCCCTCGCGCTCGCCCGGGTTCCCGAGCGCTGGGGATACGCGACGGACCTGCGCGGGCCGCTCCTGACGCGCCGCGCGCGGGTGCCGCTCGAGGTCCGTCACCGCAGCCAGGTGTACTACTATCGGGCCGTGCTGAGCGGCGTCGGACTCCAGGTGAGCGCGTCTCCCGACACCTCCCTGTCTCCGCTGCCGGCCTGGGTCGAGCGCGGAGCGGCCTTGCTCGGACCCGGCGACTGGATCGGCCTCAACCCGGGCGCCGCCTACGGCTCGGCCAAGCAGTGGCTGCCGGCCCGCTTCGCCGCCGCCGGGGACCGGCTGGCCCGGCAGACGGGAGCCCGCGTCGCGATCGTCGGCAGCGCCTCCGAGCGGCCCCTGGCCGAAGCGATCGCCGGCGCGATGCGCGAGACGCCGCGGGTGCTCGCCGGCGAGACGAGCCTCACGGATCTCGTGGGCGTCCTCGGGCGCCTGCGCCTGTTCGTCACGAACGACTCCGGCCCGATGCACGTGGCCGCCGCCCTCGGCGTGCCGGTCGTCGCGGTGTTCGGGTCCACGGACTGGCGCGAGACCGCGCCGCAGTCGGAGCGCCACGCTCTCGTGCGCCACGAGGTGGAGTGCGCGCCCTGCCTCCTGCGCGAATGCCCGATCGACCACCGTTGCATGCGGCGGATCGAGACCGAGGACGTCGTAGCGGCCGCGAGCGCGCTCTGGCAATGAAGCGCCCGGCCATCTTCATGGATCGCGACGGCACGCTGTCCCACGAGGTGGGCTACGTCAATCACCTGTCGCGCTTCCGTCTCTTCTCCTGGACCGTGGACGCGGTGCGTCTCATCAACCGCAGCGGCTTCCTCGCGGTCGTCGTCACGAACCAGGCCGGCGTCGCGCGCGGCTATTTTCCGGAGAGCCTGATCCACGACGTCCACGCGTCGCTGCGGGCCCGCATGGACGAAGGCGACGCGCGGCTCGACGCTATCTATTTCTGCCCGCATCACCCGAGCGTCGGCGAGGCCCCCTATCGCCTCGACTGCGACTGCCGCAAGCCGCGCCCGGGCCTGCTGAGGCGCGCGGAGCGGGAGCTGGGCGCCGACCTCGAGCGCTCCTGGGTGATCGGCGACCGCCGCGGCGACCTGCAGCTCGCGTGGTCGGTGGGCGCTCGCGGGGCCCTCGTGAAGAGCGGCTACGGCCTCGGCGAATGGGAGCGCGACGTGCCGGCCTGGGATCGCAAGCCCGACCTGGTGGCGGAGCACCTGCTCGAGGCCGTCGAGCGCATCGTGCACCAGGCGGGGGCCGTGGCATGAAGGAGCGGCTGCTCTCCGTCATCGACGGCTTCCGCGGCCGGCGCCTGCTCGTGCTGGCCGACCTCGTGGCCGACGAGTTCGTGGCGGGCCGCATCCAGCGCGTGAGCCGCGAGGCGCCGGTGCTGATCCTCCAGTACGACGGGGCCGACGTGAGGCTGGGCGGCGGGGCCAACGCCGTCCACAACATCCGCACGCTCGGCGGCGCGCCGCTGCCCTTCGGGATCGTGGGCGACGACGGGCACGGCCGCAAGCTCCGCGAGCTCATGCAGTCCCTGAAGATCCAGACGGGCAGCGTGCTGACGGAGCGCGGCTACGTGACGCCCGTGAAGACGCGCATCCTGGCCGGGGCCGCCCACTCGACGAAGCAGCAGGTCGTGCGCATCGACAAGGCGACGCACCTCGCGAAGCGCAGCGGCAGCCGCGCGCTCCTGCTGCAGAAGCTGCGGGCGTTCCGCGGCCGCGTCGACGGGGTGCTGGTGAGCGACTACGGCTTCGGCCTGCTGACGCCCGGCCTCGTGCAGGCCGCCATCGCGTTCGCGCGCCGCCGCAAGGTCCCGGTGACGGTGGATTCCCGTTTCGGCCTGCTCGCGTTCCGCGGCATGACGGCCGTCACGCCGAACGAGCCCGAGGTCGAGGAGGCGCTCGGCGTCACGATCGGCCACGACCGCCGCGCTCTCGAGGCCGCGGGCAAGACGCTGCTGCGCAAGCTCCAGGTCCAGGCGGCGCTCATCACCCGCGGCAGCCACGGGATGGCCCTGTTCGAGCCCGGCCGGCCGCCGCTCCACATCCCGATCCACGGCACCGACCAGGTGGCGGACGTGACCGGTGCGGGCGACACGGTGATCGCGACCTTCACCCTGGCCCTCGCCGCGGGCGCGACGCCCGCCGAGGCGAGCCTGCTCTCGAACTATGCCGGCGGCATCGTGGTGATGAAGAACGGCACGGCTACGGCCTCGGCCGACGAGCTGCGCGCCGCCGTCCGCGGATGACCCCCGCGCGCGCGAAGATCGGCTCGCTCGAGGAGGTTGGCGCCCGCATCGCCGACGCACGGGCCGAGGGTCGCCGCGTGTCCTTCGCGAACGGGTGCTTCGACGTCCTGCACGTCGGTCACGTGCGTTATCTCGCCGGGGCCCGGGCCGAAGGCGACCTTCTCGTGGTCGGCATCAACGGCGACGCCTCGGTCCGGAAGCTCAAGGGCCCGGGGCGCCCCGTGATGTCCGAGGAGGACCGCGCCCTGCTCGTGGCCGGTCTCCGCAGCGTGGACCACGTCGTGGTCTTCCAGGAGGACGACGTCACGCGGCTCCTCCTGGCGCTGCGTCCCGACGTCCACTGCAAGGGCACCGACTACACGGTCGAGACGGTGCCCGAGCGCGACGTGGTGCGCTCGTACGGCGGTCGCGTGGCGATCGTGGGCGATCCCAAGAACCACGACACGCGCGCCCTGATCGCGCGGCTCAAGCGATGAAGGCCCTCGTCGTCCGGCTCTCCTCGATCGGGGACGTGGTGCACACGCTGCCGGCGCTGTCGGCCCTGAAGCGCAACAACTGGGACGTGGGCTGGGTGGTCGAGCCTCCCGGCGGAGCGCTCCTGCAGGGGCACCCGCTGCTCTCGTCCCTGGTCGTGGCGCCGCCCCGCAAGGCCTTCGGCCTCGGCCGCGCGCAGGGCGCGGTCGCGGAGCTGCGCGGCCAGGCCTTCGACGTGGCCCTCGACTTCCAGGGGCTCTGGAAGTCCGTGGTGTGGGCGCGCTCCAGCCGCGCTCCGCGCGTGCTCGGGTTCGCCCGGCCGTGGCGCCGCGAAGGGCTGTCGTCGATGCTGCTCCGCGAGAGCGTCGCGCTCCCTCCGGAGCTGCGCCACGTCATCGACAAGAACCTGGCCCTGCTGCGGCCCCTCGGCATCGACGCCGTGGGCTCGCGCAACTTCCCGATCCCGCCCACGGAAGCCCAGTCGGAGACGGTGCGCGCCCGGCTCGCGGAGCTCGGCCTCGGCCCCTTCGCGCTGCTCAACCCGGGCGGCGGCTGGACGAGCAAGCTGTGGCCGGCCGAGCGCTACGGGCTCCTGGCCCGGGGCCTGCGCGATCGCGGCATCGCGTCCATCGTCACCTGGGGCCCGGGCGAGGAGGCGCTGGCCGATCGCGTGACCGCGGCGTCCGACGGGGCCGCCGTCCGCTCGTTCCCGACGACGCTGCTCGAGTTCGCGGAGCTGTCGCGCTTCGCCCGGCTGCTGGTCGCGGCCGATACGGGGCCGCTCCACCTCGCGTGCGCGGTGGGCACGCCGGTCGTCGGCATCTACGGGCCGACGGACCCGGCCCGCAACGGCCCCTTCGATCCGGCCGACCGCGTGGTGCGCCGCGTGCCGCTGTGCTCGCCGTGCCATCGCCGGCGCTGCAGGATCCACGACGGCGTCATGTCGGCGATCGCCGTCAACGAGGTCCAGCGCGCGATCGACGCGCGCCTCGCGATCACCAGCCTCGAGCCCGTGTCGTGAGGTCGTCGCGCCTGCGCGTGCCCCTGGGTTACGTCTTCGGCCTGGTCGCGCTCTACCTGGCGCGGCCGACGCCGGTGTCGGTCGCGATCGGCCTGCCGTTCGTGATCCTGGGCGAGCTGGTGCGGCTCTGGGCCTCGGGCCACATCGAGAAGACCCGGGCCCTCGCCACCGGCGGCCCCTACGCCCACACCCGCAACCCGCTCTACTTCGGAAGCCTGCTGCTCGGCCTGGGCGTGGGCGTCGCGGCCGCGAGCCCGGCGGTGCTCGTCGCCCTGGTCGTGTACTTCGCGGCCTTCTACCCGGCCGTGATCGCGGAGGAGGCGGCGTTCCTGCGCCAGAAGTTCGGCGCCGAGTACGCGGCCTGGGCCGCGGCGGTGCCGGTGTTCCTGGCCCGCCCGTGGCCCGCGGGGCCCCGCGCCTCGCGCTTCGCGTGGGAGCGCGTGCGGATGAACAAGGAATGGCGCACGGCCCTCGCGGTGCCCGTCGTGCTGCTGCTCTTCGCCGGGCGGGCGTGGCTGCGCGAGACGGGGCGGCTGCCGTGAGCGCCGGGATCAGCCTGGACGCGATCCGCGCCACGCGCGCGGTGCTGGGCGACCGGGTCCTCACGACGCCGGTGCGCGAGTGGCAGGACCGGGCGCTCTCGTCGATCGTGGGCCACCACACGCGCGTGGTGCTGAAGGAGGAGCTGTTCCAGCGCACCGGCAGCTTCAAGGCCCGCGGCGCCCTCGCGGTCATGCTCGACCTCGAGCCGGCGACGCTCGCGCGCGGCGTCACGGCGGTCAGCGCCGGCAACCATGCCATGGCCGTGGCGTACGCGGCGTCGGTCCTCGGAACCACCGCCCACGTCGTGATGCCGAAGACGGCGAGCCCCTTCCGGATCGCCGGCAGCCGCGAGCTCGGCGCCGAGGTGGAGCTCGTCGACGACGTCCACATCGCCTTCGACCGCGTGCGGGAGATCGAGCGGGCCGAGGGCCGGCACTTCGTCCATCCCTTCGAGGGGCCGCGTACCGCCCTGGGCACCGCGACGCTGGGCCTCGAGCTCGTGGAGCAGGCGCCCGACCTCGACGCCGTGATCGTCCCGATCGGCGGGGGAGGCCTCGCGGCCGGCGTCGCGGCCGCGGTGAAGCTCGCGAGCCCGCGCACCCGCGTCTACGGCGTCGAGCCCGCGGGCGCCGACTCGATGCACCGCAGCTTCGCCGCGGGCTCGCCCCAGAAGAGCGAGGCCGTGCGCACGATCGCCGACAGCCTGGGCGCGCCCTACGCGCTGCCGTACAGCTTCGACCTGTGCCGGCGCTACGTCGACGAGCTCGTGATGGTCGACGACGACGCGCTGCGCGCGGCCATGCTCCTGTTGTTCCGCTCCGCCAAGCTCGCGGTCGAGCCCGCCGGGGCCTCCGCCACCGCTGCGCTGTGCGGGCCGCTGCGCGAGACCCTGCGCGGGCGCAGCGTCGGCGTCATCGTCTGCGGCGCCAACATCGACGCCGAGACCTTCGCGCGCCACCTCGCCGCCGCGCCGCGTTAGACTGCGCGCCATGCGCAACGCCCTGCTCCTGGCGTTTCTCGCCCTGGCCGTCTCCGCGTCGGCACAGCAGGGCGAGGACGTGGTGTGGACGATGCTCGACGTGGCGCCGCGCCTCGACGCCGAAGGACGCCTCACCGTCGTCGAGACCCACGAGATCTCGCTACAGGGCGACTTCGGCACGCTCGGCAGCGATTTCGGCCTGGGCAGCGGCCAGAGCGTCGCCGTCAAGTCGTTCACCGAGCTGGGCGCGGACGGCGCAGAGCAGGCCTACAGCCCCGGCGACACGAAGACCGCCGGCCACTACGCCGCCTACACGACCTGGATCGAGTGGCACGTGAAAGCCCCGGGGACGCCGCCCCTCGAGCGGACGACGCGCCGCTACCGCCTCGAGTACGAGCTCGTCCACGCCATGGCCCCCGCCTGGGACCTGCCGAACGGCTCGCATCCCCTGGACGGCCTCCACCCCTCCTACTGGTCGCCCCTGGAACGGCTGCGCGACGCCTGGAGCGTCTGGCGCGAGGCCGGCGCGGACCTGGGCCGCGCGTACCGCCTCGACCACGACGTGCTCTACCCCAGCCGCGAGAAGGTCTACGCGTCGCTCCAGAATCTCGGCTACCAGCTCACCTGGGATCCGAAGGTCTGGGAGCTCGTCGGTCCCGAGGTGCCGATGGGAACGGCGACGAAGTCGGTCGACTTTCGGGTCCGGCGCACTTTCCGGCGCCTCGTGGAGGCACCGCCCGCGGCGGTGGATTTCGAGTCCGCGCAGCGCCGGCTCGCCGCGATCCTGCTCCTGCCCATCGGCGTCGCGCTGCTGGCCCTCGTGTCGATGCTGCTCGAGGCGCTGAGCGGCGCCGACCAGAAGCCGTTGGGCGCCGAGCTCTTCGAGAGCGCGGTGCTGTCCGAGCCCGCGGAGCTGGTCCAGGCCCGGATCGCGGGACGCCGCGCGAGCCGCGTCGGGTTCATCGAGCTCCTGACCCGCCTCGCCTCCGAGCGCAAGCTGCAGGTCGAGGTCGTGAAGGCCGCCACCGAAGAGGAGCCGCCGGTCGTGACGCTGCGGCTGCTCGTCGCCCGCGACCGCCTGCATCCCTACGAGCAGGAGGTCGTGGACGCGCTCTTCGCGGGCCAGGCCGAGATCAGCACCACGCAGATCCAGGCGCGCAAGGCGTTCGACCCCGAGGCCGTGACCTCCGCGGCGTTCGCCCGGGTCGCGCCGCCCCGACCGAAAGGCAGCCGGATCGCGGTCGCGATCCTGTCGGCCCTGACGGCGACGGGCTTCGCGTTGACCGTGACCGACCTCCAGCGGCCTGGCGCCGATCCATATGCGCCGGCGGCTGCCGCGCTCGCCATGCTGTTCGCGCGCCTCGGCTTGCCTCCGGCGGCCTTCTGGCTCACCGTCGCGACCGCCCTGGTTCAGCTCGTGCCCAACGCGCCGCTCGCGGGACTCGCCGCCGTCGGGGTCAGCGTCGCGATCCTCGGCGGCCACTACGGGCGGCGCGCGGGCCGACCCTCGACGGCCCGCCCCGAGGGCCGGCGCCTCCTCGAGCTCCAACGCATCCGCGACTGGGCGGCGAAGGAGCTCGGCAAGCCGCGGCCCGCCCTCCGTGACGCCTGGATCCTGCACCTTCACGCGCTCGGGCTCGCCCCGGCCGTCGCGAAGTGGCGTGACCGCCACGGCGCCGCCGGGGCCTCCGCCGTCCCCGACCTTGCGGACCTCGGTTCGAGCGACGCGCACGCGGCCTCGCCCTTCACCGGCGTGGTGCCGCCGCCGTCCGGCGTTCCGGTGGACGACGACGAGTGGGCGGCCGGCTTCTACGTGGACGAGTAGAAAAGCGAACTTCTCCGGCGCCGTTCCCGTTTGCCTCAAGCAACGGAGGACTGCGTGCAGAGCTTTCTACAGGACCTGGGGTTCGGTGTACGCCTGCTGCGCAAGACGCCCGGCTTCACGGCCATCGCGATCCTGGTGCTGGCCCTGGGCATCGGCGCCAACGCCTCCATCTTCGGGCTCGTCAACGCCTGTCTGCTGCGGCCGCTGTCCGGGGCCCAGTCGGGCACGCTCTACGGCCTGTTCGCCCGCGGCGCCCATGCCGACGACTGGCGCGAGTTCTCCTACCCCGGCTATCGCGAGATCCGCGAGCGCGCCCCCGTGTTCGCGTCGCTGGCCGCGCATGCCCTGACGCTGGTCGGCGTGCGGCAGGGGGACGAGACCCGCAAGGTCATGGGCTCCCTGGTCTCGTCCAATTATTTCGACGCCCTCGGCGCGCCCGTGCTGCGCGGCCGCGGCTTCTCGCCGGGCGAGGAGCGTGATCCCGCGGCCGAGGTGGCGGTGGTGAGCGACGCGTGGGCCGAGGCGCACGGCGGGGTGGCCGAGCAGCTCGGCGCCTCGATCGTGGTGAACTCGCGGACGCTCACGATCGTGGGCGTCACGGCGCCCGGCTTCACCGGCACGACTGCCCTCGTGTCGCCCGACGTCTGGATGCCCCTCGGCCTCTACGACGCGATGATCGGCGACATGGAGCGGCGCGGGGTGCCCCGGCGCCTCGAGGACCGCGCGAACCAGGCGCTGATGCTGTTCGGCCGGCTCGGGCCCGGGATCAGCCGAGCCTCGGCCACGGCGCGCCTCGACGTCCTCGCGGCCGACCTGCGCCGCGCGTCGCCGTCCGACAGCCCGGACGAGGCGCTCGTCCTCCACGAGCTGCCGCGCCTCGTGATGAGCAGCGCCCCGCAGACCGACGGGGTCCTGGCTGCGCCCTTCGCGATGCTCCTCGCGATGGCCGGCATCGTGCTGCTCGTGGCGTGCCTCAACCTCGCGAACATGCTGCTGGCGCGCGGCGAGGCGCGGCGCAAGGAGATCGCGGTACGCCTCGCGATCGGCGGCGGGCGCGGCCGCATCCTGCGCCAGCTCCTGACCGAGGCGCTGCTGCTGGCCCTCGCGGGCGGGGCCGCCGGGGTCGCCCTGGCGTGGGGCGCCCAGCGCGCCCTCGTGAGCTCGATCGCCCCCTTGCTCCCGTTCACGATGGCGTACGACGCGCGGCCCGACACGCGGGTGCTGCTCGCGACCCTCGCCGTCTGCGTGCTCAGCACGGTGCTGGCGGCCCTCGGGCCGGCGCTGCGCGTCACGGGCGGCGACGTGCTGCCCGACCTCCAGCAGACCGCAGGCGTGCCGCGCTCCCGCGGCCGGCGCGGCGCGTGGTCGCCCCGTCACCTGCTGGTCGTGGGCCAGATCGCGCTCTCCCTCGTGCTCGTGAGCAGCGCCCTGCTCTTCATCCAGGGCGCGCGCCAGGCGGCCGCCACGGAGCCCGGCTTCGCCCTCGCGGGCGGCGTCGTCGCGGAGCTCGACGCGAGCCTCGCCGGCTACGACGAGGACCGTGGCCGCGCGGCGTTCGGGGCGGTGCTGGAGCGCGTGCGCGCGCTTCCGGGTGTCGCCGCCGCCAGCCCGGCCTCGATCGTGCCGTTCGGGATGGTCACCAACTCCCGCCACGTGGAGACGCCCGAGAGCCGTGCGACGTCCAAGGGCGGACCCGACCCCGCGTCCCGACGCGCCGTCTTCGTGCTCGTGGGCGCCGACTACTTCCGTACCCTCGGCCTGTCCCTGCTGCGAGGCCGGGAGTTCGACGCGTCCGAGGAGACGCGCGACGCCCACCGCAGCGTCGCCATCGTCGACGAGCCGCTGGCGCGCCGCCTGTGGCCTGGCCAGGACCCGATCGGCCGCACGGTGCTCGACGTCGCGGACGACGGGAAGACGGCCGCGACCTACGAGGTCGTCGGCGTCGCACCCGGGGTCCGCCACAACCTCTTCAACGCCGAGCCCGTGGCCCACCTCTACGTGCCGACGGGGGCGCGCTACCAGGCGAACCTGACGCTGCACGTGAAGGCGGCCGCGGGAGGGCCGGGGGAGGCCGCCCTGCTCGACAGCCTGCGCCGCGAGATCCGCGCCGTCGACGGGGCGCTTCCGATCGTCCAGCTCCGCAGCCTGCGGGCCCATCGCGACGCGAGCATCCTGCTGTGGGCGGTGCGCGCGGTGGCGCGCCTCTTCACCAGCCTCGGCGTGCTGGCACTGTTCCTGTCGGTCGTCGGCGTCTACGGCCTGCGGGCCTTCCTGGTCGCGCAGCGCACGCGGGAGATCGGCATCCGCATGGCCCTGGGCGCCACGCCGGGCGACGTGCGCCGGCTGGTCCTGGGCGAAGGCCTGACGCTGCTCGGTTGGGGGCTCGGGATCGGCCTGCTGCTGTCGGCTCTCGCGGCGCGGCTGCTCTCGAGCCTGCTGTTCCAGGCCAGCGCCGCCGATCCCCTCGTGTTCACCGCGGCGCCGCTGCTGCTGGGAGCCGCGACCCTGCTCGCCTGCGATCTGCCCGCGCGCCGGGCGACGCGCATCGCCCCGACCGTGGCCCTGCGCCACGACTGAGCCGGCGCAGCCGGGTACAATCGCCATCCGATTGGCATGCTGAAGCCCTGGTGCCGCACGATCCTGCTGCTCGCCGGGCTCTGGGCGGCGGCGCCGCCCGCGGCCGCCGAGGAATGGCACGAGGCCTATCGTGCCGGCGTCCAGGCCTTGGGCCGCGGCAACGCCCAGGCCGCGGTGACGGCCCTGAAGCGCGCGATCGCCATGCGGCCCGAGCCCGGCCGCAACGTCCTCACGTACGGCACGAACTTCGAGCCGCGCTACTTCCCGTACCTGCGCCTCGCCGAGGCCCATCTCGCCCTGGGGCAGATCGCGGAGGCGCGCGCGGCCCTCGAGGCCTCGGCCGCGCGCGATGTCGAACCGGCCGCCGAGCGCCAGGGGCTCCTCGCCCGTGTCGAGAGCGCCGCCGAGGCTCGCCGGCCCCCGCCGCCGACGGTCGCGGCCGCTCCGCCCCCGCCGCCCGCGACCGTACCGCCCGTCACCGAACCGCCGGCGCCGCCCACGACGACGACGCTGGCCGCGGCTCCGACGCTTCCACCCACGACGCTCGCTCGCGCCGCGGCTCCCAGCCGGCCGCCGTCCACGACCGTTCCCGCGACGACGCTGCCGGCGCCTCCCACGACCCTCGCGAGGGTCGAGCCGGCACCGGTCGCGACGCCGGCCCCCGCCCCGGCCGTGCCCGCGCCCGGGCCCGGAGCGAGCTGGCTCGTGTTCGGCGCCGTCGCGCTGGCGCTCGTCGCGGCCGTGGCGTGGACCGTCCTGCGCAAGCCGTCGCCCGTGGGGTCCGAGCCGGCGTCGCTTCCGAGCCTGGCCCTCGACGGTCCCCGAACCGGGTCCGGCTCCCACGTCAGTCCCGGCGCGAGCCGCGACGCCCAGGGCCAGGAGTGGTTCGGCGATTTCCGGCTGCTCGGCCTGCTGGGACGCGGCGGGATGGCCTCGGTCTACAAGGCCGAGCGCCTGGGGGAGCTCCTGGCGCTCAAGCGGCCCCTCGGGAGCTTCCTCGAGGACCGCGAGTTCCTCGCGCGCTTCCTGCGCGAGGCCGACATCGGCCGCACCCTCAACCACCCGAACATCGTGCGCATCCTCGCCCGGGGCCACGTGGCCGAGGTGCCGTACTTCACGATGGAGCTGCTCGCCGGCGAGACGCTGCAGGCGCTCGTCGCGAAGCGCGGCGCGCTGCCCCCGCGCGAGGCCGCGTCGCTCGTCGCGCAGGTCGCCGAGGCCCTCGACTTCGCCCACAGCAAGGGCGTCGTGCACCGCGACCTCAAGCCGTCGAACATCATGGTGCTGGCCGACGGCACCGCGAAGGTGATGGACTTCGGGATCGCCCGCGCGGCGCGCTTCGACGGCCTCACGGCCACGGGCGCGTTCATGGGCACGCCCGACTACGTGGCTCCCGAGGTGATCGAGGGCCGCGGGGCCGAAGCCCGGAGCGACCTCTACTCGCTCGGCGCCCTCTTCTACGAGCTGCTGGCCGGCGTGCGGCCCTTCACCGGCGACACGGCCTTCGCGATCCTGCGCAAGCACTGCGGCGATCCGCCGCGGCCGCCGTCGCAGCTCGCGCCCGCGATCCCGGCGGAGATCGAGGCGATCGTCCTGCGCCTGCTCGCCAAGGCGCCCGCCGATCGCCTCGCGAGCGCCGAAGAGCTCGTCGTGAGCCTGCGCGACTGGCTCAATCGCGCCGCCTGAGCGAGCGGCGGCGCTCGGCCATCCGCTTCAAGGCCTCGATGGCCTGGGCCCCGCCCCCGCCGCCCGCGGAGCCGCTCGCGCCGGCGAGGCGCAGCACGCCGGTCGCGAGCTCGCGGGGCAGCGCCGTCTCGAGGTACTCGAGGGCCGTGCCGCGCAACGCGGCGTCGGACCCCGCGAGGGCGCGCTCCGCGACCTGGACGGCCTCGCGATCGAGGGCGATCGACAGCAGCGTGAGCACGTAGGCGAGGCGCGCCTCGCGCGAGGCGCCGCTGCGCGCCTCCTCGAGCTCCCGGGCCACGGCGGAGAACACGCGAGGGGCGGCCGGCCGCAGCTCCGGATGACGCGCCGCCTGGCTCGCGAGGGCGGCGCCGCACGCGTCCCGTACCGCGAACGCCGCGTCGTCGAGCCCGTGGAGCAGCGCCTCGCTCGCGCGCGGATCCGCCACGGCCTTCAGGAGCCGGGGCAGGCGGCGCCGCACCACGGGATCGCGGCGCTCGTCGAGGATCGCGTCGGCGATCTGCCCCACGGCTCCCGGCGCCAGCTTCTGGAGCGCGCGGAACGCGTCCAGGGCGACGTCGTTGCGGCCGAGCAGGGGGACGAGGTGACCCACGAGGCCGGGGTCGAGAGGCGTCGCGCCCTCGCGCAACGCGGCCCGGATGCGGAAGGGATCCCGCGAGCGCAGCTCGGCGATCCGGCGCACGAGGGAGTCGTCGGCTGGCGCCACCGGCGTCGGCGCCGCGAGCGGCGTCTCGAAGCCCGAGCCGAAGGACGACGCCCCCGCGAGAGCCGGCATCGCCATCGTGAGGCGCGTGGTCTGGTCCACGACGTCGCCGGGATCGAGCCTCACGCGGCCCGCGCGCAGCCCGTCCTCGAGGGTCGAGACGTAGCCGCGATGGAGCAGCTGGGTGAGTCCGGCCGCGATCACCGATACGCCGCAGGCGAGGAACAGGAGCGCCCGGTCGGGGGCGTCGAGGACGCGCACGGCGAGCAGGGTCAGGGCGCCGCCGACCAGGGCGCCGACCTTGTCGAAGGCGACGTCCACGACCTGCTTCGTCGAGCGCTTCTGACCCTCGGGCAGCGGCGTGAACAGGAGCTCGTAGGCCGAGCGGAACAGCGAGTTCGAGAGCACGTCCTGGCCGGCCCGGGCGAGCGCCGCGGTCATGAGGCGCAGGTCGAGCAGCCCCAGGCCCGCGGCGAGCGCGACGTAGAGCGGGCGCAGGGCGGCCGTGCGCGCGAGACCGAGGCCCGAGAGGGCGGGGCGCGTCAGGAAGCGCTGCACCAGGACGCCGGCGAGCCCGACCGCGGCCTGGTACGCCGCGAAGAAGCCGACGAGGGCCTGGGGGGTGAGGCTCGCCGCGGCGTGGGCCTTCAGCACGTAGTCGAGCAGCACCTCGACCCCCGATCCCAGGGCGACGAGGAGCGCGAGCAGGCGCAGGTACGGCATCTGGCCGAGAGGCCGCGAAGGCGTCGTGGCCTCGGGCGGCTTCGCCACCGTCACGTCGCCCGCGAAGCGCACGAGGCAGACGAGCGCCAGGACGTTGAGGCCGGCGGTCATGGGCAGCAGCATGAGCAACGGCACGTAACGGGAGGCGGCGAGGGCGAGGCCGCCGCCCAGGATCCCGCCGAGCGCCGCCCCGAAGCCGAGGCGCCCCATGACGCCCTTCAGCACCCACGGGTCGAAGCGCTCGCTCGTCACCGACCAGAAGCCCGAGACGAGCGTTCCGCCCGTGGCGGCGATCTGCAGGTAGAGCAGGACCCCGGCGAGCCGGGGCGCCGACGACGCGAGCACGAACTGTCCGAGGAGCAGGGCCGCGTTGGCGCCGACGAGGGCGGGCATCACCTGGCGCGGCGCCCGGTTCGCGAGCAGGCGGCCGGCCAGGATCGCCGCGGCGATGGCCACCACGGACGCGCCGATCATCACTCCGGGCAGCGACGCCGGAGCGTGATGGGAGAGGAAGAGGGCGTCGCGCGTCGCCTTGCCCGTCACCTGCTGCGCGACGAGGAGGGCCACGGCCCACGCGCCCCAGGCCGCGTCGCGGGTGGCTTCGGCCGGCGCTTTCAAAGTGCCCCTATACTACCCGCCATGCGCGCGGCTGCAGGGGCTCTCGTCGTGGCGGCGCTCTGCGCGCCGGCGGCCGCGGTTCTCGCGCAGAGCGGGGCCGTGTTCAATCGCACGGGCTCGGGAGCGCGCGCCGCGGGCATGGCGAACGCGTTCATCGCCGTGTCCGACGACGGCACCGCCGCCTCCTGGAACCCGGCCGGCCTCGCCCAGCTGCGCAAGCCCGAGTTCTCCATCGTGAGCGCGACCGTCGCCCAGAGCATGAGTGGCCGCGGCTTCCGAGCCTTCGACGACTCGCGGGTGTTCTCGCCCTTCAGCACCTCGCACCGCACCAACAACGTGGAGTTCGCGAGCCTCGCGGTGCCGGTCACGCTGTTCAAGAAACCCGTGACGTTCCAGACGGCGTGGCAGCGCCTCTACACCCTGGACCTGCGCGAGAGCCTGCGCACCGTGGGGACGTCCCTCGCCGATCCCGCCGAGCCGGCCCTCGACCTCGTGAGCGACATCGACACCACGGGCGGCATCGACCTGCTCTCGTTCTCGACCGCGGTGAAGCTCACGCCGCGCCTGGCCCTGGGCGCCGGCGTCAACTTCTGGCGCGGCGACTGGTTCGAGGTCGACCACCGCAGCCTGAGCCTGCTCGACGGAACGACCCCGACGGAGTTCGGCGAGCTCGAGCAGAAGAACCGGCTCCGCGGCCACAGCGTGAACCTGGGCCTGCTCCTCACGTACCCGCGCTGGAGCGTCGGCTTGCAGTACCAGGGCGAGCTCTCGGGCGATTTCCACGTGGACAACGTGCTGCGCACCTCGGCCGTGCCCGGCGTCATGCACGAGTCGGCCGACGCCCGCGCCGACTTTCCCCAGGCGTTCGCGATCGGCACCGCCTTCCGGCCCGGGCGCTTCACGATCGCCTTCGACCTCACGTGGGACGACTGGACCGAGACGACCGTGACCCTCCAGGACCGGGAGCCGAGGAGCATCTTCGACGGCCTCCCGAAGGCGCTCTCGGGCACGCGCGACACGCTCTCGGCCCACGCCGGAGCCGAGTACCTGGTCCACGGCGAGGGCTACGTCGTGCCGTTGCGCCTGGGCGTCGCCTGGGAGCCCCAGGGCCCGCGCAACGCCTACACCCGCGAGGGCGCCAAGTACGTGATGCTCGCCGCCGGCACGGGCTACAACACGAACACGCTCAAGTTCGACGCGGCGGTCCAGTATCGCCGTTCGAACTTCCTCGACGGCGACGAAGTCGGCGTCTTGCCCCGGGACGAGTACTTTCCGGCCGTGATCGGGGAGCGCGACGTCAGCGAGTGGCGCGTCAAGTTCTCCGTGATCCTGCGCCTCGCCGACACCGACGGCTTGCGGGGCCGCCTGAAGAGGATGTTCGGCGGCTAGTCGTCAGCGCGGGCGGATCACGCCCACGCCGTCCTCGATCGCGATCTCGGTGCCGAAGGGCCTGGAGATGCGCTGCAGCCGCTCGAGGATCGCGCGGCCCATCGCCGGCGACGCGAGGCGCGGCACGCCGCTGCGGGTGAGCGGCTCGCCGTAACCCAGGTCGACAGGATGGAGCCGCACCTCGCTCGCGCGCCCGCCGGCGTAGCGGGTCACGGCGATCACGGTCTGGAACACCTTCTCGTCGTCGAAGCTCGTCGCGTTGAGCACCGCCGAGAGGTCCGCGTCGGTGGGTCTGGCGTCCTTGCCGAAGGCCTGCTCGAGCACGGCGCGGTTGTTCTCGTAGAGCTCGCCCGGCAGGGGCTCCTGGATGTCGCTCCAGAAGAAGTTCGCGAGGCTGTAGAAGATCGGGCGGCCCTTGTAGATCTCGATCGGCATGAGCGTGTGCTCGCCGTGACCGACGAAGGCGCCGGCCCCTGCGTCGATCGCGTCGTGGGCGAGCGTGCGGAGGAAGTCCGCGGGCTCCGCCGGCGCCAGGCCCTTCTCGTGGGCGTGGATCGTGGCGACGAGCAGGTCCGAGTGCTGCTTGCCCAGCCGGATCGCCTGCAGGATCTCGGCCTCGTCGAGGGGGTTCATCGCATAGGAGGTGCCGGGCTTCTCCCCCACGCGGAAGCGCTGCTCGAAGAACACCCCCTCGGCCGGGGGATCCTCGTCCTCGGCGACCCTGCGCCGCTCGGCTTCCGCGGCGCGCAGGGCCTCGTAGCGCTCGGCCGTGACGACGTGGGTGCGCGTGGTGTGCAGCGCGTTCAGGCCCGGCCGTCCGTTGGCGCGGCCGTAGGGCGCCATCGCCTCGGAGTACTCGCGGAACGTCGAGGCCATGGAGACGAGCCCGATCCGGCCGCGAGGCGTCTCGAGATAGCGTGCCGCCCGGGCGTCGGCCCGCGACTCGCCGACCCCCGCGTGGACGAGGCCCGCCGCGTCGAGCAGGCGCGTCGACTCGCGCATGCCCTCGAGGCCCCAGTCGAGGCCGTGGTTGTTGGCGCGCGATACCAGGTCGAAGCCGAGGCTCTTGAGGTCCCCCGGGACGCCCGGGGGCGCCACCAGCGCCCAGTCGTCGCGTCCCGGGTAGGGAGAGCCGGAGAAGCCCGAAGGCTCGAAGGCCGTGTTCTCGAAGTTGCCGAACGTGGCGTCGGCGCCCTGCAGGATCCTCACGACCGCCGCGAAACCGGGATCGCTCGTGACGAGCGGCGCGAGCGTCCGGGACGTGATGAGGTCTCCGACCGCCGCGAGCGTGAAGCCGTCGGCGACCCGCGTCTCGAGCTCGCGCTGCGGCGGCCTCTTCGGATCGATGAGCTCGGGCGGCGTGACGTGCTGGGCGGCGAGGAGCAGGCAGGCGGCGTGGAGAAGCACGGGCTACGGTCGCCTCCCGAGGGCCCTCAGCCAGTGGCGCTTGAGCGTGCGGTAGACCGTGCCCACCCAGCCGTAGCGGGCGCGCGCCCACCGGTCGTGAGCTCGCCGGCCCCAGAGCTGCACGGCCTGCAGCGGCGAGAGGACCCGGGCCTGCTCGGCCTTCTTCACGATCGGGCAGTCGGGAGACGCGAAGCAGTAGTCGTGGAAGCGCCCGTGGAGCAGCTCGCGCCGGATCTCCTGGATCAACGGTCCGTTCCACGCTTCCTTGAAATCGCCCATGGGCGCGATCGGCCGCCCGCCGTAGCAGCACGGCATCGTGCCGCGACGCAGGATGTAGAGGCTCGACCACGGCTCGCTGCACGCCGGCAGCTTCTCGCCGCCGAGCGACGGCTTCGGGGCGTCGGCCATGGGGAGCGGGATCGGGACCGGCGGCGGGAGCTCGGCAACGGCGGGCGCCGGCGCGGGCCGGTCCTGCGCGAGCCGGGCCGCGGCCTCGGCGCGGCCCTCGTCGAAGGCCTTCTGGAACTGGGCCTCGAGAGAACCGCCGAAGTTCATCTGGTCCGAGAGCTCGATGTCGAGGAGCCGGCACAGCTCGGCGACGCGCCCGCTCACGTGGACGAGCTGCTCGAAGGGCAGGAGCTCCGCCTGGTAGTCGTAGTGATAGCCGGCGCGATCGAAGACGAGGTCGACGCCCTCGGAGTCGTTGAGAGGGCGCAGGACCAGCCGGTCGGCGCCGAGCTCGGCCACGAGCCTCACGAACGCGTCGACCTCGTGGACGTTCGCCTTCATCGGCATGAAGACGAGGTACACGAGCGGCAGCTTGCCGCGGCCGCCCTTGGCCTTCACCAGGCGTCGCACGTTGTCGAGGAGGCGGTCGAAGGTGGGATTGCGCAGCTTCGCGTAGGTCTCGGGCGTCGCGGCGTCGAGGGAGATGTAGAGGTGGGCGTTGCGGCCGAGCAGCTTCTTGATGTTGGTGTCCGTGAGGATCTGCCCGTTCGTCGTGACCTCGAGGATCTTGTTGCGATCGCCGAAGGCGTCGAGCAGCTCGTCGACGTTGCGCATCATGAACGGCTCGCCGATCGAGCAGTTCACGAGCTCGAGGGAGTTGTCGAAGAACGCCCCGTAGTGGTCGAGGGTGTCGAGGCCGAAGGGCACGTCGACGTTCGCGCCCTCGAGGTTCTTGTTGAAGTCCCACGCGCAGTAGACGCAAGGCGGCTTGACGTTGCAGACGCCGGTCATGTCGATGCCGAGCTTCGGCGGCGTCGACGAAAGCGCCGTCTTCTTCTCGAGGAGCTCGCGGACGTTGTGGACGTGGTTCCGGTGCTGTCGAGCGACGTGGCCGTGACGCGCCGCGTCGGCGTGGACGACCGCCGAGCGGACCTGCACGGCGAGGTCGCGGGTGTCGCCGGGGTAGTAGGCGCGCGGGTAGAGCTTGTTGCACCGCAAGGTCGCGCTCGAGGCGCCGGCCGGCACCTCGATCGAGAGCGGGTTCCAGCCATGGACGAGCTCGTGCTCCCCGCCTGGCGCGTCGTCGACGCCGATCGCGACGGTCTGGCTCAGGTCGTGGAAGTTCGAGCGCACCCACAGCTCGAGATGGCGCGGGACCGGCTGCGGGTCGAACTCGAGGCGGCCCGAGAGAGACATCCAGCGGAACGGCAGGCCCTCGGCGTGCTCGCCGCCGTGGAAGCCCGCGCCGAAGCGCACCTCGGCGGCCGTTTCCATGAATGGGAGCGGGGCGCGCTCGACGGGAGTGGAGCCAGTCTGCAGGACCCGATGAGTCTAGCGATCCACCCCGATCGAGTGCAACAGGAACGCATACTCCTCGGCGGTCTGGTGGATCTTCTCGAAGCGGCCCGAGCGGCCGCCGTGGCCGCCCATCATGTTGATCTTGAAGAGCAGCGGGTTCTGGTCGGTCTTCGTGGCCCGCAGGCGCGCCACCCACTTGGCCGGCTCGAAGTACTGCACCTGCGAGTCGTGGAGGCTCGTGGTGACGAGCAGCGACGGGTAGGCCTTCGCCGCCACGTTGTCGTAGGGCGAGTAGGAAAGCAGGTAGTCGTAGCAGGCCTTCTCCTTCGGATCGCACCACTCGTCGTACTCGTTGGTCACGAGGGGGATCGAGGGATCGAGGGAGGTCGTGACGGCGTCCACGAAGGGCACGTGGACGAGCAGCGCCCGGTAGCTCTCGGGCGCCAGGTTCGCGATCGCGCCCATCAGCAGGCCGCCGGCCGAGGCGCCTTCGGCGAAGCACTTGTCCTTCGCGACGTACTTCTGCGCGACGAGGAAGTGCGTCACGTCCACGAAGTCGGTGAACGTGTTCTTCTTGTGGAGGAGCCGGCCCGCGTCGTACCAGGCGCGGCCCATCTCCTGTCCGCCGCGCACGTGGGCGACCGCGTAGACGAAGCCGCGATCCAGCAAGGACACGACGGAGTTGTCGAACTCGGGATCGCTCGAGGAGCCGTAGGACCCGTAGGCGTACTGGAACAGCGGCGCGGTGCCGTTCTTCTCGAAGCCCTTGCGATAGACGAGGGACACGGGAACCTTCGTGCCGTCGCGTGCCGTGGCCCAGACACGCTCGGTCGCGTATCGGGCGGGCTCGTAGCCCGGCACCGGCTGGCGCTTGAGGAGCGTCCGCTGCTGGGTGCGCATGTCCACCTCGTAGACGCTGTCGGGCGTCACGAGCGACGTGTAGGTGTAGCGCAGCAGCGGCGTGTCCTGCTCCGCGTTCACCGAGAAATCCTGGGCATAGGCCGGCTCGTCGGAAGGGATGAAGAAGGTCTTCGCGGTGTCGTTCCAGGGCAGGACCCGAATGCGCCGGAGGCCCTCGCTTCGCTCGTTGATCGCGAGGAACTCGCGGAAGGCCACGAAGCCCTCGATGAAGACCTTCCCGTCGTAGGGCAGGAGCTCCTTCCAGCGCGCCTTGTCGCCGATCTCGCCGTCGGCGACGCTCATCAGCCGGTAGTTCGGGGCCTGCCAGTCGGTCTGGACGACGAAACGGCCGTTCACGTGATCGACGTCGTAGTGCAGGCCGCGCTCGCGCGGTGCGACCACGCGCGGCGCCGCGGCGGGGGTCTCGGCGTCGATGACCAGGGTCTCGTTGGACTCGGTGCTCCCCAGGGTGATGAGCACGTAGCGGTCGTCGCCGCTCTTCGACACGCCCAGGTAGAAGCTCGTGTCCTTCTCGTCGTGGACCACGACGTCGGTCTTGGGGTCGGTGCCGAGGACGTGGCGCTTGACGCGGCTCGAGAGCAGCGTGACGGGATCGTTCTCGACGTAGAACAGCGTCTTGTTGTCGTTCGCCCACACGACGCCGGGGCGCAGGCCGGGGATGCGGTCGGAGAGCTCGCGCCCGGTGGCGATCTCCCGCACGCGCAGCGTGTACTGGCGCCGCCCGGTGAGGTCCTCGCCGAAGGCGACGAGGTCCTGCTTCGGGCTGATCGCCCGGCCGCCCACGGCGTAGAACTCGTGGCCGGTGGCCTCCTTGTCCACGTCCACGATCACCTGGTCGGGGCCGCCCGCCACCGCCTTGCGCAGGTACACCGGGTACTGCTTGCCGTTGTCGTAGCGGGACCAGTAGACGTAGCCGCGGTCCTTCCAGGGCACCGTCGTGTCGTCCTGCTGGATGCGGCCCGTGATCTCCTTCTCGAGGGTCGCCGTCAGGGTCGCGAACGGCGCGGTCATCTCTGCGTAGTACGCGTTCTCGGCCTTCAGGTAGTCGAGCACCTCGGGCTTCGCGCGCGTGTCGTCCCGGAGCCAGTAGTAGGGATCGTTGCGCGTGCCCCACTTCGAGACGACGTCGTGGTCGTGGCGCGCCGCCACCGGCGGCGTCGCGGCGAGCAGCAGGGAGACGATCAGGAGGGGCGCCATGGGCCTTCCTCCTACTTCGTGAGCGTGAACGACGACGCGAGGCTGGCGGCCGAGCTGTTGCCGACCCACACGTCGAAGGCCTCGGCCTCCAGCACCCACTTCCGCTCGGAGCCGCTCCAGTAGCGCAGCTCGTCCTGGCCCAGGGCGAAGCGCACGGTCTTCTTCTCCCTGGGCGCGAGGCTCACGCGCTCGAAGCCCTTGAGCTCGCGGATCGGTCGCGAGGCGGAGCCGGCGCGCTGGTGGACGTAGAGCTGCACGACCTCGTCCCCGGTCACGGCGCTCGTGTTCTCCACGTCGGCCGTGACCGTGATCGGCTGACCCGCCTGCAATGAGCCGACGGAGGCGCTCGCCTTGTCGACCTTGAGGTTCGAGATCGCGAACGTGGAGTAGCTCAGGCCGTATCCGAAGGGATAGAGCGGCGCGTGGGGCTCGTTCCAGTAGCGCTTCGCGTGCTCCTCGGTCTTCTGCGTGAGGTTGCGCGCGTAGTAGATCGGCACCTGGCCCACGTTCAGCGGCCAGGTGAGCGGCAGCTTGCCGCCGGGGTTCGCGTCGCCGAACAGCAGGTTCGCGACGGCCTCGCCGCCGAGCGACCCCGGGTACCAGACCTCGAGGATCGCCGGCACGCGTTGCGCGGCCCAGGAGATGTCGAGGGGTCGGCCGTTCAGGAGCACCAGCACCACGGGCTTGCCGGTCGCGACCACCTTCTCGAGCAGCTCCTGCTGTCCCGGCGGCAGCGCCAGCGTCGAACGCGACGCGTACTCGCCGCTCATGTCCTGGGCCTCGCCCAGCACCAGCACGGCGACGTCGGATCCGGCCGCGAGAGCCACGGCCTTGGCCAGCTCGTCCTTCGCCTGGGCTTCGCTCCAGGCCGCGGCCCGCGGCTCCTTGCGCAGCAGGTCGAAGATCGACGGCGACGAGCGCAGCACCTGCACGCCCGGCGCGTAGTCGACGGCGACACCGGCGCCAGCCTTCTGGCGCAGTCCGGCGAGCACGGTGACGGTGTCGGCCGGCTGCCAGTCGAAGACCCACGAGCCGACCGTATCGATCTTCGAGTCGGCGAGCGTGCCCAGCACCGCGATCTTCTTCGCGGCGCCCCTGGCGAGCGGCAGCAGGCTTCCCTCGTTGCGGAGCAGCACGGCGCTGCGCTCGGCCGCGCGGCGCGCCGCGGCGCGGTGCTCGGCGGCGCCGAGCACGGAAGCCACCTTCGCCTCGTAAGCGTACGGGTTCTCGAACAGCCCGAGCCGGTACTTGGCCTCGAGTATGGGACGCACCGCGGCGTCGATCTGGGCCTCGGTGACGCGGCCGGCCTTGACGGACGCCGCGAGCGTCGCGCCGAAGGCGGTGCCGCCGAAGCCCATCTCCATGTTGACGCCCGCGTGGAGCGCGCGCACCGCCGCGTCCGCGGCGTCGCGGGCGTAGCCGTGGGACTCGAGACTCTTGACCGAGTCGGCGTCGCTCACGACGAAGCCCTTGAAGCCCCAGGCCCCGCGCAGCACGTCGTGGAGCAGCCAGCGGTTGCCAGTGGCCGGCACGTCGTTCAGGTCCATGTAGGCGGCCATCACGGCCGTCGAGCCCGCCTTCACCGCGGCCTCGAAGGGCGGCAGGTAGACGTTCCACATCTGCGTGTCGGGGATCTGGACCGCGTCGTAGTCGCGCCCGCCCTCCGCGGCGCCGTAGCCCGCGAAGTGCTTCACCGACGTGATCACGCGCTCCGGGCCGAGGTCCTTGCCCTGGAAGCCGCGTACCTGCGCGCGGGCCATGGCGGCGCCGAGGTATGGATCCTCGCCCGCGCCTTCGACGATGCGGCCCCAGCGCGGATCGCGCGCGATGTCGACCATCGGCGCGAAACTCCAGCGGATGCCGACGGCCGCCGCCTCGCGTGCCGCGATCTCCTGGCCCTTCTCGGCGAGCGCCGGGTCCCACGACGCCGCGGTCGCGAGGGGCGCCGGGAAGATCGTGCGGAAGCCGTGGATGACGTCGAAGCCAAACAGCAGAGGAATCTTGAGCCGGGTCTTCTCCATGGCGAGGCGCTGGAAGCGGTTGGCCTCGGCCGGGTTCATCACGAACAGCAGCGACCCGAGCTGGCCCTTCGCGACCGGCTCGTCCACCTGCATGCCGGGAAAGACGAACGACTGGCAGAGCTGGCCGATCTTCTCCTCGAGGGTCATCTGCGCGAGCAGGGCGCTTGCCCGCGTCGCGGGATCGCCCTTGGCGGCTTGTGCGCTCGCGAGGGGCGCGGCGGTCAGCAGCACGGCGAGGGCCAGGGCCGGCGTTTCGAGGTTCATCGAGAGTCCTCCGTCAGACGGGGTTGAGCGGCACGTAGTCCGGCTCCCACATCGCGTCGCGCACGGCGGCGGGCACGGCGGCCGCGTCGATCGCGCGGCCCGCGACGCCCGAGGCCGTGGCCTCGCGCACCACGGCCTCGGCGATCACCGCCGTCACGCGCCGCAGCTCGCTCACGCGCGGGAACAGGCTGCCGGCGGCGAGATCGCTCTCCTGCACCTCGAGTGCGAGACGATCGGCGGCGGCCTGGAACATGCCGTCGGTCACCGCGCGCGCCTCGCACACGATGGCGCCCAGGCCGACGCCGGGGAACACGAACGCGTTGTTGCCCTGGCCGATCACGAAGCGCCGGCCCTCGAAGGTCACCGGCTCGAAGGGGCTGCCAGTCGCGATGAGCCCGCGCCCGCGCGTCCAGCGGATCAGGTCCTCGGGCGTCGCCTCCGACTGGCTGGTGGGGTTCGACATGGGCAGGATCACGGGCCGCTCGCGGTGCGCGGCCATCTCGCGCACGACGGCCTCGGTGAAGGTGCCGGGCTGCCCGGAGGTGCCGACCAGCACCGTCGGCTTCACCGCGCGCACGACCGACAGCAGGTCGCGCTGGCCCGTGCCGAGGCCCAGGCGCTCGGCCAGCGCCGCGGGCCAGGCGAAGTCGCGCTTGTGGGCGCTCGCGGGCGGCGCGTCGTCCACCAGCAGGCCCTCGATGTCGACGCAGGCGACCGCCTGCCGCAGCGCGTCGCCGCTGACGCCCGCGCGCTCCAGGGTCGCGCGCAGCAGCCGCGCGATGCCGACGCCGGCAGCGCCGGCGCCCAGCAGCACCATGCGCTGCTCCGCCAGCGGGATCCCCGAGACCCGCGTGCCGGCCACGATGCCGGCCACCGCCATGGCGGCGGTGCCCTGGATGTCGTCGTTGAAGCTGCAGACGCGGCCGCGGTAGCGCTCGAGCAGGTCGAAGGCGTTGTCCTTGAAGTCCTCCCACTGCAGGAGCGCCCTTGGAAACAGCGCCTTCAGCGCCTCCACGAACTCCTCGACGAGCGCGTCGTAGGCGGGTCCGCGCAGCCGCCGCTCCCTGTAGCCGAGATAGAACTCGTCCGCGAGCAGCGACTCGTTGTCGGTGCCGACGTCGAGGGAGATGGGCAGCGTCTGCCAGGGCGGGATGCCGGCGGCGGCCGTGTAGAGCGAGAGCTTCCCGATGGGAATGCCCATGCCGCCGGCGCCCTGGTCGCCGAGGCCGAGGATGCGCGCGTTGTCGGTCACGACCACGAGACGCACGTCCTCGAACGGCGCGTAGCTCAGCACCTCGGCCACGCGTCCGCGGTGCTCCGGCGTGATCCAGATCCCGCGCGCGCGCCGGAAGATGCGGCTGAACTCCCTGCAGGCCTGGCCCACGGTCGGCGTATAGACGATCGGCAGGAACTCCTCGATGTGGTCGAGCAGCACCCGGAAGTAGAGCGTCTCGTTGCGCTCCTGGAGCGCCGCGAGGCCGATGAACTTCTCGAGGGGCTCGGGCTTGCGCACGATGCTCGCGTACATGCGCCGGGCCTGCTCGTCGAGGGTCGCGACCTTCGAGGGCAGCAGGCCCTCGAGGCCGAACGCCACGCGCTCTTCCTTGGGGAACGCCGTGCCCTTCGCGTAGACGGGATGGCGCAGGAGCTCCGAGCCGCGCACCGGGCAGTCGACGCTCGGCCGCCCGGCCGCGTCCCGCTTGAGGCGGTAGCGATCCATGAGGACCCTCTGTTTATCACACCGCAATGGGGTGCGGCGGGGCTGTGGGAGAATCGCGGCATGTGCCGCAATATCAAGACACTGTTCAATTTCGAGCCGCCGGCGACCGAAGACGAGGTGCGCGCCGCCTCGCTCCAGTTCGTGCGCAAGCTGAGCGGTTTCAGTGCTCCGTCGAAGGCCAACGAGGACGCGTTCAACCGCGCGATCGAGGAGGTCACGGCCGCGGCGGGGAAGCTCGTGTCGGGTCTCGTGACGACGGCGCCGCCGCGGGATCGCGAGACGGTCGCGGCCGAAGCCCGGGCGCGGAACGAGAAGCGCTTCGGCCCGCGGCCTACGCGCGCGTGAGCGAGAGCTGCGCCGGCCGCCGCAGCGTCTGGTACACGACGCAGTAGCGCTCGGTCAGCTCGAGCAGCTTCGCGACCTGCTCCGCCGGCGCGTCGGTCTGCAGGTCGAACGCGAGGCGGATCTCGCGGAAGCCCACCGGCGCCTCCCGGTCGACGCCCAGCGTCCCGCGGAAGTCGAGGTCGCCCTCGGCCCGCACGGTCCCGCCCTGGATCCCGATCCCCATGGACGTCGCCACGGCGGTGAGCGTGACGCCGGCGCAGGCCACGAGCGCCTCGAGGAGCATGTCGCCCGAGCACGCCGCGAGGCCGCTGCCGCCCGTCGCGGGATGCAGGCCGGCCTCGACCAGCGCACGGCCGGTGTCGACCTTGCACGTCAGGCTCTCCTGGCCGATGCGGCCCGAGGCGCGCAGCGTGACGACGGCCGCCTGCGCGTTCTCGCGGTACTTCGCCTTGAGCGGCGCCTGCAGCGCCCGGATCTCGTCGGGCTTCACCCTTCCTCCTCGACGCCGTAGCGTTCCTTCAGCAGCACCCGCGCCCGGGCCACGACCGCCGCGCACTCGGCGTCGCTCAGCGGCGCGCGGTCCTTCGCCCACGTCAGGCGGTCGGCGAAGTCGGGAAACGGCGGCGACTCGCCCCAGCGCGGCGCCGTCCGGCTGCGCCCCAAGAGGTGAAGATGCATGCGGCGGTGCTCGCGCGGGGTCTTGGGCCCGCGCGGCTCGGCCGCGTCGTTCAAGGCCCAGTTGCCGGCTTCCCAGTAGTTGATGCAACCGTCCTTCAGCTGAGGCAGCGCGTCGAGCATCGCGCTCCCGGTTGCCGCTACCAGGAAGGTCCACTGCACGAGCTCGTCGGACGAGAGCTCACGGCGCTCCCACACGACGCGCGGCGGGTTCACGATCAGGTTGCCGCCCTCGGAGGCGGCGACCATCGGCATGTCGGGCAGGACGATCGTGCCGCCGGGACCACGGTACAGGGGCTCGCTCACGGCCCCAGCTTAGAACAAACGCGGTCCCGGGCTACTCCGAACGGAGCGCGACGAGAGGATCGACCGAGGCGGCGCGCCGCGCCGGCAGGAGCGCCGCCAGGAGGCCGACGCCGAGCATCGTCGCAATGGCGAGAGCCAGGATCCGGTGGTCGCTGGCGGCGAGCCCGAACAGCATCGATTCGACCACGCGTCGGCCGGCGAGCGCCGCGGGCGCGCCGATCACGATGCCCACGGCGACCAGGATCAGGGACTGCCGGACGACCATGGCCGCGAGCCTGCCGCGGCGGGCTCCCAGCGCCATGCGGACGCCGATCTCGCGCGTGCGCCGGGCCACGTTGTAGCCGAGCAGGCCGAACAGCCCCGTCGCGCACAGCACCAGGGTGGCGGCGCCGAGCAGGCTCGCGAGCCGCGCGAACATGCGCTCCTGCTGGAGCGAGTCGCGGGCCTGCTGCGCCTGGCTGCCGAAGGCCGACACGGCCAGCGTCGGGTGGTCGCGCCGCAATGCCGCCCGCAGCGACGCCACGACGTCGAGCGGATCGCCAGAGGTCTTCACGGCCAGCACCGCGCGGGTCGGCGGCTGTTGTCGAGCGCTCACGTACAAGGTGGCCGGCGCGTCGTCGCGCAGCGTGCGGTAGTGTGCGTCGGGCACGACGCCGACCACTTCGTAGGGGTGCGCCTCGTCCTCGGGATCGAAGAGCCGTCGCCCCAGCACGTCCTCGGTGCCGAAGGTCTGGCGCGCGAGCCGGCGGTTGACGACGGCGACTCGCGCCCGGTCCGTCCGGTCGGCGCCGGAGAAGCCGCGGCCGCGCAGGAACGGGATGCGGTAGGCGGCGAAGAACGCGTCTCCGACGGCGAGCACGTGGGTCTGGTGCGCGCCCTCGAACGCCGACGCCCCGGGTCCGTCGCGGGGAGGCAGCGGCGCGCCCACGGCGAGCGTGACGCCGATCGCGCCCGACTGCGAGAGCAGCCGCTGGCTCGTGAGGGTCGCCGTGTCGACGCCCGGCACCGCGCCGGCGGTCTCGAGCACCCCGGCGTACAGGGCTCCGCGATCGGGGCCGCCGGCCTGGTCCGAGGGATCGAGGTCCACGAGCAGCAGCCGCGACATGTCGAAGCCGGGATCCACGGCTTCCAGGTTGCGCGCCGAGGCCACGAGCCAGCCGGCGCTCGCGACGAGGACGAGGGTGAGGGCCACCTGGGCCACGACCAGGGCGCTGCCTAGCGGACGCCGACCCGTCGCGCGCGCGGCGCGGCTGTCGAGACTCGCCGCCGTGCCCGGGCGCGTGAGGCGCAGCGCGGGCGCCAGCGCGAACGAGAGCGCGCACAGACCCGCCACTGCGGCGGCGAAGGCAAAGGTGCCCGCCCGCAGCGGCAGGTCCACGATGAATTCTTCGCTGTCCGCCACGGCCGGGAGCAGCGCCGCCGCCGCGACGCGCGCGAGGATCAGCCCGAAGCCGGCGGCCGCGGCCGCGAGCAGCAGGCCCTCGGTCAGCAGTTGACGGACGATGCGGCGCCGCGAGGCCCCGATGGCGAGCCGCGTCGCGACCTCGTGGCCCCGCGCCTCGCCGCGGGCGAGCTGCAGGCTCGCCACGTTCGCGCAGGCCGTGAGCAGCAGCAGGCCCACGATCACGGCCATCGTGGCCAGCGACGCGCGCGTGTGGTCGCGGCGCTCGAGCTGGCCGCGGCTGCCTGGGAGCAGCTCGAGGCGCGGCAGGTCGGCGGCGCCGAGCTCGGGCTTGGAGGCGGCCGTGGTCCGTGACAGCACCGTTTGCAGCCGCGGCAGCAGCACCGCGTCGCTCCCGCCCGGGCGCAGCCGCGCCATCATCAGCACGTGCCAGTAGCTGGGGCTCGCGGCTTCGTCGTTGTGCGAGAGCGTGCGGAAGTGGACGAGTGGAAACGTGAACTGGGGACGATCGTGCACCTGGAGGGTGCCGTGGAAGCCGCGCGGCGCCACCCCGACGATGGAGAACGCGACGCCGTTCACCACGATCAGCCGGCCCAGGGCCGAGGCGTCGCCTCCGAAGCGTTCCTGCCAGTAGGCATGGCTCAAGACCACGACCGGCGGGGCTTCGGGGCGGTCGTCGCCGGGGCCGAGCAGGCGGCCCGCGGCCGGAGCGAGCCCGAGTGTCGCGTAGTAGCTCCCCGAGACCACCTGGCCGCCGGTGCGTTCGGCGAGGCCGTCGACGAGCGCGTTCACGCGATAGAGGTCCGCGAAGCCGAAGATCTCGGCCTCGCCAGCCGCGGCCGCGCGCATCTCCCGCCACGCGACCTCGGAGAACGACGTGCTGCGCATGCCGTCCTCGTCGCGCGATCCGGTCCCCTCGAGGGCCCCGAAGGGCGACCGCGGGCCCGACGTCCAGCGCAGCACGCGCAGGGACTCGGGGTCGCCCACGGGCAGGCGACGCAGCAGCAGGGCGTCCGAGAGCGTGAACACGGTGGTGCCGGCGCCGATCGCGATCGCGAGGGACGCGACGGCGGCGGCGGTGAAGAGCGGCGAGCGGCGCAGCACCCGCGCGCCGTAGGCCAGGTCCTGGATGAACGACTCGAGAGTGGGGAAGCTCCACAAGGCGCGGGCGTCCTCGCGGGCGAGGCTCGCGCTGCCGAAGCGCAGCCGTGCCTGCCGCTCCGCTTCCTCCGGTGCCATGCCTTCCTCGACGAGGGCGTCGCGGCGCAGGGCGATGTGGCCCTCGATCTCCTCGCGCAGCTCGGCGTCCAGGAGATCGCGGCGCAGGAAAGCGCGGGCGCGCTCCCCTAGGCGAGACAGGGGGCCGCTCACGCCTTCACCGGCTTCATGACCCGGCCGATGGCCGTGAGCAGCCGCGAGAAGCTCGACTCGCTGGTCTCGAGCTGCTTGCGGCCGGCGCGCGTCAGCCGGTAGAAGCGGGCGCGCCGGTTGTTGAGCGAGTGGCCCCAGTCCGAGGCGATCAGGCCCTGGAGCTGGAGCCTCTGCAGAGCGGGGTAGAGCGTGCCCTCCTCCACCTTGAGCACGTCCTCGGAGAGCTGCTGGATGTGCTCGGCGATGCCATAGCCGTGCATCACGCCGCGAGTCAGGCTCTTGAGGATCAGCATGTCGAGGGTGCCGGGTAGCAGGACCTCGCGGGACGGCTTCTTCGTTCCCATAGATGCGCTAGGGATACACCCGAGACGCCCGGCTGTCAAGGAAGAGCTGGACGTTGAGCCGCGCCTGGAGCTCGACGCGGCGGCGCGCATCGACTCCCGCGCGGCTACGGCAATGGCGCCCGACCCGACGAGGGCCAGGGCGGGAATGACGGCGGCAGATCGCATGATTCCTCCAGACTCGAAGGGCATTCGCCAGGCCCGGTCCGAGTTCCGAAAAACTCCCTTGACCCGCGAAACGAACGAGGCGCAGAATCGTTCACTTTCCCATCAGTAAGGGGTGCTTCATGCTCCCAAGATTCGTGGCGGTCACGGTCGCCTGCGCGACGTGGGCAGAACTCGTGTGCGCGCAGGAGTTCCAGGTCAACACGTACACGGCCGGCGACCAGCGCGCGCCCAGCGTGGCGAGCGATGCCAACGATGCGTTCGTCGTCGCCTGGCAGTCCGGCAGCGCCGTGCGCGTCCAGCGCTTCAGTTCGGACGCCACGCCCTTGGGTAACGAGCTCTCGTTGCTCCTTGGCGATCAACCGACGATCGGGGCGGATGCCGGTGGCGGCTTCGTCATCGCCCGGCGAACCGGGGACTACGTCAGTGCACGACGGTTCGACTCGAACGCAACGCCAGTGGGGGGCGACTTCGTGGTCAATACGAGCTCGACCTGCGGCGCCTTCTACTACTACAACTGTAGTCTGCCTCTCTTGAAGTCGAGTCCGGCGCTGGCCCGGAACGGAGCGGGACGCTTCGTGGTCGCCTGGCAGAGCGGAAGCCTCCCGTCGGGTGTCCAGCAGGTCTTCGGGCGTGCGTTCCAAGCCGACGGCTCACCGCTCGGGAACGAGTTTCCAATCAGCGAAGGCCCGGCTCCGAGCCAGACCCCCGCGACGGCGATCGACCCGGCCGGCAACTTCATCGTCGCCTGGCAGCAGTCAGGCGGGAATCCGGGTGTGTTCGGCCGGCGGTTCGCCGCGAACGCATCTCCACAGGGCGGCGCCTTCGCCGTCAGCAGCGCCGGAGTTCGGGGGCATCCTTCGGTGGCCACGGTGGCCAGCGGTTCGTTCCTGGTGGTCTGGCACGCGTCGGATCCCGGCTCGCCGTCCGACCCCGATGGCGTCTACGCACGGCTCTACGATGGCTCCGGTGATCCGCAGACGGACGAGTTCCTGGTGAACATGCAGACGACGGGCGCCCAGATCAACCCGGTCGTCGCGGCCACGGGGGATGGGTTCACGGTCGTCTGGCAGAGTGCCGACCAGGACGGCTCCGGCCAGGGCGTGTTTCGGAGAGAGCTCGACGCCGCCGGCGGCTTCGTGGGCGCCGAGTTCCAGGTCAACGCATTCACCACCGGTGACCAGGACGAGCCCGCAGTTGCGGCGAACGGAGCCGTGATCTGGACGAGTGGGGCACAGGACGGATCGGGCCGTGGCGTGTTCGGGAGAGTCGATCGCGGCCTGGTCGCCCAAGACGTCTCCGTCATCGAAGGCCACTCGGGCACGTCGACGGCCATCGTTCCCGTGACCCTCGACGTGCCACGCGACGAGGCCTTGACCGTTCACTACCTGACGACGTTTGGATCCGCCGTCGCGGCGGACTTCAAGACGAAGGCCGGCCAGATCGTCATCGGGCCGGGCCAGACCTCCGGGGGCATCGAGGTGTCGGTCAAGGGCGACACCAAGAGCGAATCCGACGAGAGCTTCTTCGTCGATGTGGAGGCATCCGGCGGTGGTTCAACTCTCACTTCGCGGGCGGAAGTGACCATCCTGGATGACGATCCGCTTCCGGTGCTCTCCATCGACGACGCGACCCTGCTGGAGGGGGGCGTCGGGGAAAAGCGCAAGCTGTCCTTCCGCGTGCGCCTCTCGCCGGCGAGCGGCCAGCCCGCGGCGGTGAGCTGGGCTACGGAGGATGGATCGGCGAGCGCCCCAGATTCGTATCTGGCGGCCTCCGGCAGCCTGCTCTTCGGAGCGGGGGCCACCTCCAAGAACGTGACGGTCACCCTCAAGGGCAACACCATCGACGAAGGCGACAAGACCTTCACCGTGCAGTTGACCCACCCGTTCGGGTCCGGGCTGGCTGACGCCGAGGCCCTCGGCACGATCCTGAACGACGATGCGCCCCCGTTGCCCGTGGTCTCCGTACTGAACGCCGCCCCCGTGCTCGAGGGCGAGCCCGCGAGCTTCGTGGTCACGATGGCGCCGACTCCGACACAGAGCGTGAGCGTGAAGTACGCCACTGCGGCCGGCAGCGCGACGCAGGGGCCGGACTTCACCCGGAAGACCGGCACGCTCACGTTCCAGGCCGGGCAGGGGGCGAAGACCGTGGTGGTGCCAACCCGCAGTGACGCGTTGTTGGAGGGCCCGGAGTCGTTCCAGCTCAACCTGAGTGCGCCCAACGGCTGTGCGGTCGGCGTGGGCACTGGCCAAGCGATCATCACGAATCAGCCGTGAAGCGCTGGACTCTACTCGCGCTCATGATGGCGGCCTGGCCGGTCCAGGCAGAGCGTCGCGTCGTCTATTCGCTCCTCGGCGTCGCCAACGAGCGCGTGGAAGCCGAGCTGCGGCTGGCTCTCGAGTCCACGCCCGGGATCCAGAAGGTGGAGTTCCGCGCACCGGCGGCCGAGCTGTACGTGCGCATGGACGACGCTATCGCCGACGGGCTCGTGCTCGAGGCCATCGCCGGCGCCGGCTATCGCGCGGTCGTCGGGGCGGGGAAGGGAAGCTACGCGCCCCTGGAGGCGTTCGCACGCGATGCGGACGTCTCGACCCTGAGCGCCGATGGGACGGCGGTGGGCCCGCTCGAGCGGCTGCGCGTGAAGGGCCGGTACACGGTGTTCCTCTACTACGCGCTCTGGTCGACCCCCTGCCGCGACGCGCATCAACAGCTTCGCGAGCTGCTCGAGTTGCGGACCGACGTGGCGGTGCGGCTCCTGAACGTCGTCGACCTCGAAAGTCCCCTCGCGCGCGAGTTGGGACCGGATTTCGACACGCTCCCGCACCTCGTCGTGTTCCAGCCCACGGGACGGCGCGTGGACCTCTCGGGGTCGAGCCCCGAGGCGCTGCAGGACGCGCTGCGGTAGGCGCCGGCCCGGTGATACAGTCACCGGCCTGAACGCGAACCGGAGGCCTTGATGAAGACCGCTGTCCTGTTGCTGACCGCCGCCCTCGCCGCCCCGTCCGCCACGGCCCAGGCCCTCGATCCCGTGATCGAGAAGAAGGTGGACGCGCTTCTCCAGCAGATGACGCTCGAGGAGAAGGTCGGCCAGCTCAACCAGTACAGCTCGGCCTTCGACCCGACGGGTCCGGCGCCCACCGAGGGCGGCGCCGCGGACGTCTACAAGCAGATCAAGGCCGGCCAGGTCGGCTCGCTGCTGAACGTGCTCGGCGCCGATGCCACCCGCAAGGCGCAGCAGCTCGCGGTCGAGAACAGCCGCCTCAAGATCCCGCTCTTCTTCGGCTACGACGTGATCCACGGCTACCGCACCATCTTCCCGGTGCCGCTGGGCGAGTCCGCGAGCTGGAACATGGAGGCGATCGAGCGCTCGGCGCGGATCGCCGCCACCGAGGCCGCGGCCGCGGGCCAGCACTGGACCTTCGCGCCCATGGTCGACGTGAGCCGCGATCCGCGCTGGGGTCGCATCATGGAAGGCGCCGGCGAGGACACCTACCTCGGCGCCCGCATCGCGGCGGCCCGCGTCAAGGGCTTCCAGGGCAAGGACCTCGCGGCCGTCGACAGCCTCGCGGCCTGTGCCAAGCATTTCGCGGCCTACGGTTTCGGCGAGGCCGGACGCGACTACAACACGGCCGACATCTCGGAGCAGACGCTGCGCAACGTGGTGCTGCCGCCGTTCAAGGCCGCCCTCGACGCCGGCGCCGCCACGTTCATGAACTCGTTCAACGAGATCGGCGGCATCCCGGCCACGGGCAGCGTGCACCTGCAGCGCGACATCCTGAAGGGCGAATGGGGCTTCTCGGGCATGGTGGTCTCGGACTGGGGCTCGATCGGCGAGATGATCGACCACGGCTACGCCGCCAACCTCAAGGACGCCGCGCACATCGCGCTCAACGCCGGCAGCGACATGGACATGGAGTCGCGCGCCTACCTGCCGCACCTCCCTGGCCTCGTGAAGAGCGGTGCCGTCGACGTGAAGCTCGTGGACGACGCCGCGCGGCGCGTGCTGCGGCTCAAGTTCCGGCTGGGCCTGTTCGACGATCCCTACCGCCACTCCGACGTCGCGCGCGAGAAGGCGACGCTGGGCAAGGCCGAGTTCGTGACGGCGGCCCGCGAGATCGCCCGCGACTCGATGGTGTTGCTCAAGAACGATGGCCTGCTGCCCCTCGCGAAGAACGTCGGCACGATCGCCGTGATCGGCCCGCTCGCGAACGACAAGGACTCGCCCCTCGGGAACTGGCGCGGCACCGGCGTCGCCAACTCGGCGGTGTCGCTGCTCGAGGGCATCGAGGCCGCGGTCTCGCCCCAGACGAAGGTCGTCCACGCGGTCGGGGCGGCGCTCGCCACCGGCCAGCGCGGCTTTCCGATCGAGGTCGTCTACAACACCAGCGACCGCAGCGGCTTCCCGGCCGCGGTCGAGGCCGCGAAGTCGGCCGACGTCGTGGTACTGGCGCTGGGCGAAGACGCGTTCCAGTCGGGCGAGGGCCGCAGCCAGGCCGACATCCGCCTGAAGGGCCTGCAGAACGAGCTGCTCGAGGCCGTGCTCGCGGTGAATACGAAGGTCGTGGTGGTGCTGATGAACGGACGGCCCCTCGCGATCCCCGAGGTCGACAAGAGCGCGCCCGCGATCCTCGAGGCTTGGTTCGCGGGCTCCCAGGCGGGCCACGCGATCGCCGACGTGCTGTTCGGCGACGCGAACCCGTCCGGCAAGCTGCCCTCGGGCTTCCCGCGCGCGGTCGGCCAGCTTCCTTACTCCTACAGCCACAAGAACACGGGCCGGCCGGGACCGAAGACCGAGGTCTTCTGGGCCCACCACACGGACCTCACGAACGACCCGCTGTATCCCTTCGGCTTCGGGCTCAGCTACACGACGTTCGCCTACGGCAACGTCAAGGCGAGCGCCCCGGCCTTCGACAAGACCGGCTCGGTCACGATCAGCGCGACGCTCACGAACACGGGCAAGCGCGCGGGCACCGAGGTCGTGCAGCTCTACGTGCGGGACCTCGTCGGTAGCACCACGCGTCCCGTCAAGGAGCTCAAGGGCTTCGAGCGCGTGACGCTGCAGGCGGGTGCCTCGAAGGACGTGACGTTCACGCTGAAGGCCGCGGACCTCGCGTTCTACACGGCCGCGGGCCGCTGGGAGGCCGAGCCCGGCGCATTCAAGGCGATGATCGGCGGCAATTCGCGCGACGTGCAGGAGGTCGCCTTCAGCCTGCGCTAGGGGCCGGTGAAGTCACGGTAAGATGGCGGCACCCCTGCCACCCGCGGGGGATCCCCGGGAGACTCGAATGGCCGCCACCACCACCTCCACCGCCAGCCGGACGTTCATCGACCAGGAAGAGCGCTTCGGCGCCCACAACTACCACCCGCTCGACGTGGTGGCGACGCGCGGCGAGGGCGTGTTCCTGGAGGACGTCGAGGGCAAGCGTTTCATGGACTTCCTGGCCGCGTACTCCGCGGTGAACCAGGGCCACAACCACCCGCGCATCGTGAAGGCGATGGTCGACCAGTGCGCGCGACTGGCCCTCACGTCGCGCGCCTTCCGCAACGACCGCTTCCCGCCCCTGCTCGAGAAGCTGTGCAAGGTCACCGGCTTCGAGCGCGCGCTTCTGATGAACAGCGGCGCCGAGGCCGTCGAGACGGCGCTGAAGGCCGCGCGCAAGTGGGCCTACGACGTGAAGAAGGTGGCGTATCCCGAGGCCGAGATCGTGGTGTGCGAGGGCAACTTCCACGGCCGCACCACCACGATCGTGGGCTTCTCGACCGACCCCGACAGCACCACCGGCTTCGGACCGTTCACGCCCGGCTTCAAGATCGTCCCCTATGGCGACCTCGAGGCGATGAAGGCGGCGCTCACCAAGAACACCGCCGCGATCTTCGTCGAGCCGATCCAGGGCGAGGGCGGCGTCGTGATCCCGCCCGCCGGCTACCTGAAGGGGCTGCGGACGCTGGCCGACGAGAACGGCTGCCTCCTGATCCTCGACGAGATCCAGTCGGGCCTGGGCCGCACCGGCAAGTGGTTCGCCTTCGAGCACGAAGGCATCCGGCCCGACGGCACCACCATCGGCAAGGCCCTCTCCGGCGGTCTGTATCCGGTGAGCGCGTTCCTCGCGTCGAACAAGGTCATGGACGTCTTCACGCCGGGCATCCACGGCTCGACCTACGGCGGCAACCCGCTCGCCTGCGCGGTCGCCACCGCGGCCCTCGACGTGCTGATCGACGAGAAGCTGATCGAGAAGGCCGCGAGCCTGGGCGACCACCTGCGCACGCGGCTGCTGGGCATGAAGACCGACAAGCTCGCCGAGGTGCGCGTGATCGGCCTGTGGGCCGGCGTCCAGCTCAAGCCGTCGGCGGGCGGCGCGCGGAAGTACTGCTACAAGCTCAAGGACCGCGGCATGCTCTGCAAGGACACCCACGTCGACACGATCCGCCTGGCCCCGCCCCTCGTGATCACGCGCGAGCAGATCGACTGGGCCGTGGATCAGCTGGAAGCCGCGCTGGCCGAGGCCTAGGCGATGCTCAAGGGCAAGAAGATCGCGATCCTCGGCGGCGGCACCATGGGCCGCGCCATCGCCGGCGGCCTGGTCCGTTCGGGCAAGGTGAAGCCGGCGCAGATCGTGGCCACGACACGCACCCGGGCCTCGGCCGAGCGCTTCGCCGCCGAGTTCCGGATCGCGACGGGCCTCGACAACGCCAAGGCCGCGAAGGGCGCCGACATCCTGCTGCTGTGCGTGAAGCCCAAGGACGTCGCGAAGACCCTCGCCGAGCTGCGGAAGAAGGGCGCCCTCAAGGGCAAGCCGCTGCTCATCTCGATCGCAGCCGGCACGAGCACGAAGTACCTGGAGGGCGAGGCGGGCTCGAACGTGCCCGTGCTGCGGGCGATGCCCAACACGCCGTGCCTCATCAATCGGGGCATGACGGTCGTCGCGAAGGGCTCCAAGGGCACCGACGCCCACGTCGACGTGGCGCGCGAGATCTTCACGCCTCTCGGACGCTTCATGGAACTCGAGGAGAAGCACATGGACACGGTGACCGGGCTCTCGGCCTCGGGTCCGGCGTTCATGTACGTGATCCTCGAGGCCCTCGCCGACGGCGGCGTGATGCGCGGCCTGCCGCGCGGCGTCGCGACCGAGCTCGTGGCCCAGATGACCCTGGGCGCCGCCAGCATGGTACTCGAGACCGGGCGCCATCCCGCGGCTCTCAAGGACGACGTGACGACCCCGGCCGGCTGCACGATCGCCGGCATCCTGGCCCTCGAGGACGGCCGCATCCGCTCGGTGCTCGCGCGCGGCGTCGAGATCACGGCGCGCGTCGCTGGAGAGCTCGGCAAGTAGGAGCGCCCCTGATCCCAGCGCTGGTCCTCGCGGGTCTCGCGGCGGCGGCGGCGGCCGGGGAGCCGGCGGCGTTGCGCGTCGGTCTCGACCCGCGTGCGGCGCCCTGGGTGTTCGTGCCCGGCCACGACTACACCCGCGAGTCCTACGACCAGGAGCCGAGTCTCTCGAAGCGTCAGCTGGCCCGGGTCGTGGGCCTGGACATCGACATCCTGCGCGAGCTGGAACGCCGCCTCGGCACGCGCTTCGAGCTCGTGCAGACACGCTGGATCGACCTCGAGCCCGGCCTGCTCGCCTCGCGCTACGACCTGATCCTCAATGCCTGGACCCCCAGCGCCACGACGCCCGAGACGATCGCCGCCACCGACGCGTACTACAGCTGGGGCCTGCTGATGGCCACGCGCAGCAACGACCCGTCGATCCGCGGGCCCGGCGACCTGACGGGCAAGCGCCTCGGCCACGTCTCGGATCCCAGCGTGCTCCTGGCGCTGCATGCCATGAGCCACAGCCTGGGCGCCCAGCGCGTCGTCGTGGACCAGGGCGGCGACGAGCTGTTCCGGCGCCTCGGCCGCGGCGAGCTCGACGCGGTCGTCTTCGACTCGGCCTTCGTGCGCTGGCGCGTGGCCCGCGACCCGGCGTTCCGCGTGGTCGGCGAGCCGCTCAATCAGCTCGGCTACCGCATCGGCGTCCGCGCGGCCGATCGCCCCCTGCTGGAAAGGCTGCAATCCGCGGTGGGTGCCTTCGTGGACTCGCCCGAGGCCTGGCAGATCCGCCGCAAGTGGGAAGGCGCGGGGACCCCGGCGCCCTAGTTCTCGGTCGGCTTCCGGCCCTTGCCCTGGAATGCCAGCACGAAGCGCTGGCCGGGCTGGCCCGTCACGCGGAACACGACGGTGCCCGCGCCGCTGACCGTGGCTTCGCCGGCGAGCACGACGAGGCTCCCGGCCTCGTAGCCCGACGCGAGCTCGAAGCGCCACGTGCCCGGCTTGCCGTCGGCCGAGACCACGGTCGCCTCGATGCGGTTGTTGCCGTCACGGGCCCGGCCGCTGTGGCTCAGGAACGCCTGCTCCTGGAACAGCGCGGTCTGGCCGTTGAGGACGATCTGGGCGCGGGCACCCTTCGCGTCCAGACGGCTCTCGAAGGCGAACGGCGAAGGACCGGGCTCATTCAAGAGGAGCGATTGGCTGATCACACACGCCTTACCGGGATCCTGCTGCAGCTGCAGTCGCGCGGTCCGAGCCGTCAGCGTCAAGCCGAAGCTATAGCTGACGGAACCATTCCCGGATCCACTTGCCGGTGGCGGCGGATCGACAACCAGCCAGCTCGGGTTCGAAGGGTTATTCCCAATTCTCTGGATCGTCCACGGGCAACCCGGGGACGTCTGAATGTTGCAGACGCCGCCGTTGGGTAGTGCGAGCTGAAAGTTTCGATCAGGACCAACAGTGTAGGTGCAGGCCGGGGGCTGTGTCGTGGTGGTGGTCGTGGACGTTGTCGTTGTCGTAGTTATCGTTGTGGTGGTGGTCGTCGTTGTCGGCGTTCCTGGCAACGTCGTCGTGGTTGTCGGCGTCGTGGTCGTGGTCGGGCCGCTGGGCCGCGTGGTCGTGGTCGTCGATCCTGGACTCCCTCCGCCCAGCGTGGTCGTCGTCGTGTTGCCGACGGGCCGCGTCGTGGTGGTCGCTGCGGCCGAATCGCCGACGACGACCGTGCCCAGGGCCGTGCCCGCGGCCGCGGAGCCGGCGCCGATCACCCAGCCGACGGGCAGGAAGCGCTTCTTGGTCGGTGGATTGGACGCGAGCAGCTCGTCCAGGAAGACGCGCCGCACCTGGGCCGAGAAGTCGGTGGGCGCCAGCTTCGTCTTCGGCATGTTGCGCAGCGTCTCGCGGAACTTGCCGCGCGCCTCGAGCTCCTGTCCGAGCTCGAGATACGCGACGCCGAGGTACAGGTAGGCCTTGGCCAGCTCCTCGCGCCGGCGCAGGTCGGGGCTGAGCTTCACGATCACCGCCGCGAGCGGCGTGATCGCGGCCTCGAAGTCGCCGCTCCGGACGAGCCGCACGCCTTGAACGAGCCCAGGTTCCTCGGGGGGAGGTGTCGACGTCGCTGCGGGCGCCGAGAGCGCCAGCGCCAGGGACACGGCCGCCGCGCCAATGTAACCGAAGGTCATTCCGACAAAGGTAGCCGGGCCGCGCGTGCCTGACAAGTGTTCACTTCTTGCGCGGAACCTTCGGAATGCCCTTCTCCTGGAGATCGATCAGGAGCGTCAGGGTCTCGGCGGCGCGGATCGTCACGCGTCGGGGCAGCGGCAGGTAGTCCGGATGGCGGACCTCCAGGCTATGGCTCCCGGCCTCGAGGGTCAGGTCGCGCCGTCCCACGCTGCCGATCGAGGCGCCATCGAGGATCACCTCGGCGTCGGGCACGAGGATCAGCGCGAGCGTGCCGGTCGTGACCGGAGCCGGAGCCGTGGTGGGCGGCGGTGTCGCGGCCGCGACGGGGGCCGTCGTGTGGACGGCCGGTGTCGGGGTCGGCCGTGGCTCGGGCGTCGCGAGGAGGGCGGCCGCCAGCGTCGCGGGCGGGGGAGTGGGCTGGGCCCGCGCGGTGCGCGCCGGCACCGGCGTCGGTACGGCCGCCGTCTGCTGCGGCAGCGTCGTGGTCACCGGTGCCGCGAGCGTCGAGACGGGAACCGTCGCCACCGTTGCGACGGGGGGCGGAGACGCCGGCCGCGTGAACAGGTACCCACCGATGCCGAGCGCGATGGCGACGGCCACAGCGACCGCCAGCCGCGGCCCGCGCGACGGACCTTTCGGCGCGGCGATCTCCTCCTTCGCCCGCACGATCGTGTGGGTGCCGGGCCCCAGCACCACGCGTGTCTTGCCGTCGAGCGCCGGCTTGGGCGAGGGCCCGGTGACGGGCGCCTGGCGCCGAGCCTCGCGCAGGGCGTCGAGGAACGAGCCGACGTTCTGGTAGCGGTCGAGGGGTGCCTTCGCCAGCGCCTTCGCGAGCACCTGCCCCAGGGGCCCCGGCAGGTCCTCGAAGGGCGGCGGGTCCTTGAGGTGCTTGAGCAGCGTCGCGTACGGGCTCTCGCCGAGGAACGGCGGCCGGCCCGTGAAGATCTCCCACGTCACGCAGCCGAGGGCGTACACATCGCTGCGGCCGTCGACCGAAGCCCCCTCGACCTGCTCGGGGCTCATGTACTCGGGGGTGCCGAAGACCTTGTCGCCCGCGGTGAGGCCGGCCGCGCCGATCACCTTCGCGATGCCGAAGTCGACGATCTTCGCGACGCCCGCCTGGTCCACCATGATGTTGCCGCTCTTGAGGTCGCGGTGGACGATGCCGTGCTCGTGGATCGCGGCGACGCCCTGGCCGATCTGGACCACGAGGTCGTAGGCCTGCTCCAGGCTGGGCCAGCTCTTCGCCAGGTGGTCCTTGAGGCTGGTGCCGGCGATGTACTCCATCGAGATGAAGGTGATGCCGCCCTCTTCTCCGTACTCGTGGATGCGGCAGACGTTGCGGTGGGTGACCTTGCGGGCGAGCTTGATCTCGGAGAGGAAGCGCCGCGAGGCCTCGGGATCCCAGGACAGCTCGGCGCGCAGCACCTTGATCGCGACCGGCTCGTCGAGGGTCCTGTCGAAAGCCTCGTACACGCGGCCCATGCCGCCCTTGCCCAGCGGCCGGCGGATCTCGTAGCGGCCCGCGAGCACGTGGCCCTGGACGAGAGCGTCCATGGAGCGGCCGCACGTGAAGCAGGACTCCGCGTCGTCGGCGTTCGGGGCGTCGCAGGCCGGGCATTGCATCAGCGGGCCTGCCTATCGAGGAGGATCACGCGCGCTTGGCGGGTCTCCGCGTGGAGCGAGGCATCCGGCAGATCCAGTGCTCAGCGGGAACGGCAGGGCTGACGATGTCGCCAGTGTCCCACCCTTGACCTCGAAGGGCCCCGAGCAGTGTTGGCACCTTGCTCCGGTTGGCTCCTCGGCTCCTGCGCGACGAGACCTTTGCCGGGCTCTTGGCCATGACCCTAGGACGCGACCTCGACATACTCGGCGATCGCCGAAGGTTCGGGGATCGGCAGCCGATCCTCGCGCAGGCCTCGGAGGTGCAGATCGATGGCGGATTGCATGCGGGCCTTCGTCTCTTCAGGCGTGGAACCAGTGGCTGCACATCCCGGCAAGTCGGGGGAGTAGGCGGAGAAGTTCGTTCCGGCCTTCTCCACGACGATCAGAAACCGATGCATCACTGCTCCTTCAGCTTCGCCTGCCCAAGGATACTCTTCAACGTTCCGGGCGCAATCTCATCGCTGGGGTGTCCGGCAAGTGTGACGCGGCCAGGCTTCAAGGGGTGCTTGAACTGCCGATGGCTTCCCTCGATGCTCACGAGCTGCCACCCGTCACGGCGCAAACGCTTCAGGAGATCTCGAACCTTCATCAGCCGACCAACGCTAGCCTCGGCGGCGGACAGGAGAGGTCCGCTGCCGCGGTAGACTAGGCCCAACCTCATGAAACAGGTCGTCCTCGAATCGTCCGGCTTCAAGTGGATCGACATCGTCGGCCCCACCCCCGAGGAGCTGCAGGCGCTGGCCACGGAGTACGGCATCCATCCGCTCGCCGTCCAGGACTGCCTCGAGCCCGAGCATCTGCCGAAGTTCGAGCGCATCGGGCCGATCACGTTCGTGCTGCTGCGGGCCTACGACGAGACGGCGCCGCCCGACGCCGACACGGTCCACAAGGTCACTCGCAAGATCGCCCTGTTCTTCAACGAGCAGCTGCTGATCACTGTCCATCGCGCCGAGCAGCGCTTCCTGGAGGAGTTGAAGCCGGGCATCGTGGCCGCGGCGCAGAAGGCGAAGCCGCGCAGCGAGTTGGTCGTGGTGGCGATCGCCAACGGCGTCATCGACACCTTCTGGAAGCCCCTCGACGAGGCCGAGGCGCGCATCAACGCCATGGACGACCACGCCGACGAGCCGCGCCGGCAGCGCAAGAACTTCGTTCACACCTGCTTCCACGTGAAGCGGCGCATCAACGCGATCCGCTCCACGAGCCGCCACATCCTCGAGACCGTGAAGAAGCTCACGGCCGCGACCAGCAGCGAGACGGCGCCCGGGCCGCGCCTCAACGACCTGCGCGAGAACGCCGAGAGCCTCTACTTCGCGACCGACGAGATCCTCGAGGACGCGAACAGCCTGCTGAGCCTGACCCTGGCGGCCGCCGACCACGAGACGAACCAGGTCGTGAAGGTGCTCACCATCTTCTCGGCCTTCTTCCTGCCGCTCACCTTCATCGTCGGCGTCTACGGCATGAACTTCGAGTTCATGCCCGAGCTGCACTCGCGCCTCGGCTACCCGCTGGTGCTCGCCACGATGGCCGGGATCTCGATCGGCATCTACGTCTGGTTCCGCCGCAAGGGCTGGATGTAGCGGATGACGCGCGACGGCGTGGAGGTGCTGGCGCCCTATCCCTGGTGCGACGCGCTCCTGCTCCTCTAGATCAGCGGCACCAGAAGCCCATGAGCTGCGCCTGTGTCAGGGCGCGCGGGCCCCCGGCCAGGCGCTGCGCCAGCGCCGGGCAGTCGTTCTTCTCGGAGGCCTCCCGGGCGTCCGCCTCGAGGATCTCGCGGTGGCCGTGCTTCTTCGCGATGCGGGCCGCCACCTTCCCGAGGCGCTCGGCCGCCTTCAGCACCTGGTGCCCGTCGTACTCCCAGGTGCGGCCGTCGCACATCGCCAGCGTGAACTTCCTCGTGTACCGATCCATCCAGAACGCTCGCCCCTGCGCCGACAGCTTCGTCGGCGCCGCGGCACGCTCGGCCGTGGGGATCGTCCACAGCACGAGGATGTCGTGGATGCGCGCGCTGACGCTGTCGGTCGTCGGCATGGTCGCCATTCGAATCGCCTCCTGAGGGCGGCGGCCCTCAGCACCGAAACGACGGGGCGCTCAGGAGCGAACAGCGAGAGCGGCGAGATCGCGGCGGAAGTCGGCGGCCGAGGCGGGCCGGCGGCGCGGGTTCGGGTGGAGCGCCGCGACGAGGAGCGTCGAGAGGCGCGCGTCGGCACCGGGAGCGACATCGGCCAGCGGCAGGATCACGGGGCCGCCGCGCAGCGGATGGACGCCGGCGATCGACTCGTACAGCACCACGGCCAGGCTCCACAGGTCCCAGGCCGGGCCCGGCGGGTCGCCGGCGAACGCCTCGGCCGGCATGTAGAGCGGCGTGCCGACCCAGTGGCCCCCCGAGCTCATGCCGCTCGACGTGGCGTCGTCCGCGTGCCCGCCCTCGTCACGCGCCGGCGGGTCGGTCTCCTCGATCAGACGCGCGAGGCCGAAGTCGAGGAGCTTCGGCACGCCCTCCGCGGTGAAGCCGAGGTTGCTGGGCTTGATGTCGCGATGCAGGATGCCGCGGGCGTGCAGGCGCTCCAGCACCTCGAGCATCCGCACGCCCAGAGCGACGGCCTCGTCGACGGGCAGCGGCCCGGCCTTCAAGCGATCGCGCAGCGTGCCGCCCTGGAGGAACTCCACCACGAGGAACGGAACGCCGCGCCAGCTCTCGGCGCCGTAGATGAGCGCGAGGTTGGGATGGCTCACCGAGGCCATCGTGCGGGCCTCGCGCCGCAGGCGCGCCGCGAACTCGGCCGAGGCCCGGGGCAGCGTCTTCAACGCCACGGGGCGGTCGAGTGTCAGGTCGCGGGCCCGGTAGACGACGCCCATGCCGCCGGCCCCGACCCGCTTCTCGAGGGCGAACTTCCGGGCCACGAGCCCCGGCAGCAGGCTGGGCTGCAGGGCGACGCCGCACGCGCAGGGCGGCGCGTCGGCCGCGGCGACCCGCCCGCAGGCGGTGCACTCGTAGGCCGCGAACTCCGCCGGCGCGTCGGGGTTCGTCTCGGGAGGGGTCTCGCTCTCGCGCTCGAGGGCGTTCGCCGCGGCCGTCGTGATCGCCGCGATCACGGCCACGTCGGCCTCGGAGTACGGCAGCTCGCTGCGGCGCGCGCCCAGCGCCACGAGACCCCGCAGGGCGCCGCGCGCGTCGAGGATCGGCGCCACCAGCCGCACCGCGCCGTCGGCGATCCACTGCCGATCGCTCTCGGGCAGGAGCCGGGTGAAGTGGCCGCGGCGTTCGAGGTCGAGGGCGAGCGCCGTGGGCTCGTCGGCGAGGACGTGGGCCAGGGCGCTTGCGGCCTCGAGGGAGCGCAGCGGCCCGGCGAGGGTCGCGAAGCGCTGCGCCCGGGCGTCGAGCAACAGCACCGCCGCCGTCTCGGGCTGGAACGCGCGCGTCGCCTCGGCGTAGAGCGACTGCGCCACGGCCAGCGACCCGCGGCCCTGCTGCAGCGCCCGCTCGAAGCGCGCGAGGATCACGGCCGGGGCGTCCTGGGAGCGCGAGAACAGCCGCTCGAGGCGCTCGAGGGCCACGTCGCGAACGCGCCAGAGCAGACCTGAAAGCAGCGTGAGGCCGAGAAGCCCGGCGGCGAGCGGGCTCGAGAGCGCCGCGGCGACGGTGTCCGCCCGGTGCTTGTAGAGGTGCAGCGCCAGCAGGGGCACGGGAGCGATCGCGAGGAACGCCAGGCTGTGGCGCGCGAAGGCGTAGCGCAGCGCCCTGCGGGCCAGCAGCCGCACGTCGAGGACGCCGTGGACGCGCACCGCCCACGCCGTGGTCAGCGGGACCGTGAGGAGGAACGCGAACAGGAGCCACGCGACGTCGCTGCGGTGAGCGAGCAGCCACTCCCGCACGCCGAACGCCGGCAGCGTGAGCACCGTCGCGACCATCATCGGCGCGACGCCGATGCCGAAGGCCACCAGGAACAGGGTGACGCGCCGGCGCTCGTCGTCCTCCGCCAGGCGCGCCTTCCACAGTCCCACCGGCACGGCGAGGAGCGACAACGCCATCTGCGTGACGGTGAACAAGCCGTTCAGGTTGTCGCGATCGAAGGTGTCCGGGACGAGGGCGAGCGCCCTGGGCCACCCCGGCACGTTCGCGAGGACCAGGAACACCCCGAGCGCCGCCGACACCCCGACGAAGCCGCGCGCGACGCGCTGGGCCGTCGCATAGGCAGGTGCTTCCGGAAAGCGCAGCACGAACATCCAGAACAACAACGCCATGAACGCGTCGGTGGGCACCGCGCGCAGGGCCAGCGCGAGCCCGTGGAGCCCGGGGCCCGCGAGAGCCGCCAGCTCCGCCAGGGGCCGGAGCGTGAACGACGAGGCCACGACGAGGTAGAAGCCCGCGAGGTCGAGGGCTCGAGGGTCGCGAGCGCCGCCATAGGCGAGGAACAGGCCGGCCGCGACGAAGGCGAGGGCTGCGGCGAGCTGGAATTCGAGGGGCACCGGGTCCGTGTGCTGCGAGCCGACGGCGAGATAGCCGAGCAGGCTCAGGCCGACGCGCAGCGCGGCGATCCAGAACACCGGCGTGAGCCAGGCCCGTAAACGATCGGAAAGCGTCCGGCCCGCCGCGCGCTCGGGGACGAGGCGCGCCCGGCCGAGGCTGTCGAGGGTCCGGAACTGACGCAGCAGCTTGCGAGCGCACTCGCCCGAGCTCTCCTCGAGCCGGTCCCAGTCGACCGACTGGCCGTCGGCGACGAGGGCCGCCAGGGCTCCGGCGTCGACGGGCGGCGCGCTCACCCGGCCATTTCCTGGGCGAGCCGCGCGAGGCCGCGGGTGACGAGCATGCGCGCGGCGTCTGGCGAGGGGCTGTCGATCGTGAGCGCCACCTGCTCGTAGCTGTAGCCGAGCTCGAGGCGCGCCACGATCGCCTGCTGCTCGCGCGGCTTGAGGCGCGTCAGGGCGGCGGCGTAGCGCGCGGCGGCCTCCTTCCCGAGCAGCGCGTCGAGCGGCGAGGCCTCGGGATCGATCGCGACCGCGTCCTCGGGCATCGACACGACGGGCCGCCGGCCGACGCGCCGCACCTCGTCGCGGATGCGGTTCATGACCGCGCGCCTCAGGTACGCCTGCAGGGCCCCCTGGTGGCGCGGCGTGAAGTGCTCGAGGTTGCGCAGGGCGTTGACGACGCTCTCCTGCACGACGTCGGCGGTGTCGGCCAGGTCGCGGGCCCAGCGGGGGAGCCGCCCGCGCGCCCACGCGAGCAGCGGCGGCACGTTGCGGCCCAGCAGCGCGTCGAGCGCCCGCGCATCCCCGCCGCGTGCCTGCCGCAACAGGCGCACGGACGTTTCGGTGCCGTTCGAGAAGTCCGCCGGTCGGTTGTCCACGACAGAAGCCGGGAAAGCCGGATCGTACGCCGACGGTTTGCAAAGTCAACGAATCGGCGCCGATTCAACGACATATGCGACCCGAAGTGACGCGATCGTCACGAAAAAGGTGTATTAAGGATCACAAAGCGGCCATGTCGGTTGGCAAATGTCGCTCTGAGGCCCAGGAGCGCGTGGGGGTCGATGGTCTCCCGGCGGCTTGGACGATTCCAGGAGGAGCAGGATGGCAAAAGGCGTATGGTTCTTGGGCGCCCTGACAATAGCGCTCCTATCCAACCGAACTTCGATGCTCGCTGCTGCGGAGCGAGCCCCCCTCGAGCCGTTCACGGTTGCCAGGCTGTCCAACGTTTCTGTGACGGCGACAGCAGATGGTGTCCCGTCGGCCTCGACCAGCGCAGCCGAAAAGGCGGAACGTTCGGTGACCGGCACGGAAGACCTCCATGGATGTCATGGGCGGAAGAGCTCGGCAATGTCGTCGGGAGAAGTACGAACCGTCGACTCTGAGCCCTTGGACCAGAGGAGCCTGATCGTCCTCAGTGCCTCGGCCGCAGGAGGGCACTACTTGGAAGGCGAATGCTTCTGGAACAAGGGGCACGACACGACCGCCAGCGCTCGCGCGAGGGGTTGGATCGAATACACGCTTTCGTTCCCGGCCTCGGTTCGCCCGGTACAGTATGTGGCGAACTGGATGGTTTCTTCGGATGGCAACCCAGGGTTGGCGATCGCCACCGAGGCCCGCCTCAACGATGAACCGCCCGTCGTCAACGCGAATGAGCCCGTGGCCTTCATATCGAAAGGCGGAGGGCGCTACACCTTCCGGATCAGCGCTGCCCTGGACGCCAGCAACACGGGCGCCTGCTGCTCAGACACCCGGAGCGGAACAGCCAGCGCAACCTTGAGAATCAGACGGGTTCCGCTTCTTGCATCGGCACTCCGCAGGGGAAGACTTCTCGATGACAAAGGCACCTTCACCAGCTACCTGATCGGTGGGGCGCCGACCAGCGCCTATCTGGCCGTGGGGGCGCTCCTGCTCAACGGGGAACTGCAGTGCACGGGCACACTGGTGGGCCCAGCGACTGTATTGACAGCCGCTCATTGCGTTGCTCACGCCTTCGAAAAAGATGTGGCGGACGGTCACATGTCATTTCGATTGGGCCAGTACGCGACGGATGACTCAAAAGTCCCGTTCAAGGTGGTGGGCAAGCCTCGCTATCCCGAAACCTACCGAGAGTCCTCGGATGCCTATGTCGACGACATAGGTCTGGTGGATCTCGAGACCGCTCCGCCCGTAACTCCGTATCGCATCAGCATCGGGACACCGCCGCTCCTCAAGGATCGGGCGCTTGATTTCGTCGGATTCGGCTACACGAAGATTGGCTCTGATCCGGCGGCGGCGGGCGTCAAGCGACACGCTTCGATGAAGATTCGAACCCTCGCGGACAAGACTTTCCTCTACGGCAACCGTAACGCCCATACGTGTTCGGGCGATTCGGGGGGGCCGGCATTCCTGGCTACCGATACTCATCTCCTCGTAGCCGGCGTGACCTCAGGTGGCGACCCGGGCTGTGCCCTTGGCGCAGTTGATACTAGGGTGGACGCCTACACGGCATGGCTCACCGCACAAGGAGCCGTCCAATGAGGCGCGCGATCGTGCTGGTCGCTCTCGCTCTTGGCGGACCCGCAGTCGCCGAGGGCAACACGTCGGTTGAACGCGCATGTTACGCGTCCTGGAAACCTGCGGATGTGGAGCTCGCGCTGGGAGTCTTCAGTGCTGAACGCCTGTGGGTTCGGCATGAAGACGCTCACGCAGCGGGCATTCCATGGGGTTTCGAGGTGTACGGCACTACCCTGGAGCCAGGGCAGCAGTTCGACGAGCTACGCCGAACGAAATGGATCGCGGCCTTCAAGGCGACGATCGATCGCGATGGATACGACATCCCTTGTGTAGCCACCTTCGGAACGGAGGTGATCGCGCGAGGGGCCCTGCTGGTTCTGACTCCAGACACGCCACGCACCTCCTTCGCACTCAATGTCGAGCAAGATTCTGTGATCCCCCCTGCGAGCGACAAGGACTACACGATGGGCGTTGCATTTCAATGGAGTGGGGGATGGGTGAACAGGTCCTGGATCTCCCGAGGCTTTCGGCACATCGATCCGGGCGGGCGCCTGCACGAGGGGTTCGGGGAATCGTTCCGATTCGAGTTTGGCGATAGCGCCTTCGCCCCTCTGAAGGTGAATCTCGGCCGTACAGATCCGATTGCCGACGATCGCCCGTATGCAAACCTGCTGTACGCGAGCGTCCGGCGAGAATCTGCTGACAAGCTGGGAGTGTTAGCAGATCGAGCGACGGTCACCGAACTCGTGGTCGGTGTTCTTGGCCTCGGGATTGGCAAGTCAGTGCAGACCGCTATTCACAAGGCAGCGGACGACACTATTCCTGGAGGCTGGGACAATCAGATCTCCAACGGAGGCGAACCAACCGCCAGGTATCGAATCGCCAAGCGGTGGAGACTTCCGGTACTCAAGAAGCGGCAAGGTTGGGGTGTAGACGCCAACGGTGGGATCGAGGGAAACGCGGGCTTCTACACGAACGCCAGCGCAGGGGGGCGTCTCCGCTTTGGCAAGATCCACTCGCAATGGTATTCGTATGATCGCGTCAGTGCCGCTACATATAGAGCCGACGCAAAGCGAAAGACGCCGTTCGAGCTCTTCGCCTTCGGTTCAGGCGGCTACACGCTTTGGTTCTACAACGAGCTGCTCCAAGGGGGCTTCCGCGACTCTGCAGTGACGCTCGCACACGGCTCAGGACAAGCGCCGCTGCGCCGAGGTATGTGGGACTGGCAGGTTGGTGGGACGCTTCGCTGGAGGTTTCTCAACCTAAGCCTCACGGAATCCCATCACACGGCATTGTTCGATGGCCCGAACTCGCGAGACCACAGATGGCGAACTCTCGCGGTGGCCTTCTAAGGATTAGGCCTGAAGAGCCCCCTGATCTTCGTGCCGAGGACCGACAGCCCGATCAGCACGAACAGCGCCGCGAACAGGTGAGCCACGAAGGCCATGCCGCCCGCTTGTCGTCCGAGCCGGATGCCTTCGGGTAGCGGCTCCTTCGCGTACGCATCGAGCCGCGACACGACGCCGAACAGGTCGGCGCCCTTGCCGTAGAACAGGAACGGCTCGCGGCCGGCCGGCGTCAGCAGCATGGGCACGCGGCTCCGCAGCGCTCGGCCGTCGTGGATCATGCTGCGTTCGTCGTACTCGGCGCCGGTCACCTCCGGCAGCTCGCGCAACGGGATGTCGAGGAGGCCCAGCACGCGGCGGCCCTCAATGCAGGCCGCGTGTCCACCGGGGCTCGGCGTGCAACGCAGCGTGACGCCGCTCGTGACGTAGAGGGCCAGACCGCCCATCACGAGCGCCGCCAGGGCGATGAGGACGGCCTTCAGGGGATCAGCTCCCGAACTGCCACTTGTTGAGGGTCGTCGTGTAGACGTAGTCGAACTTCTTCTCGAACACCTGCGGCGCCTGGCCGCTCAGGCCCTGCGCCGACGACTCGATCTTGAACTTCACGACGCCCTTGAAGGGCTTCGTGTCGTTGCCGGGCTGCTCGGTCACGTCGACCGAGACGATCGTCCACGTGGCCCTGACGCCCACGACGTCGGGCATCTTCTCGCCGTCGGCTTTCAGCTTCGTGGCTTCCTGCTGCAGGGCGGGCTTCACGTCGGCGGCGCTGAGCTTCGGCTCCGCCTTCGTACACGCCCCCAGCGCGAGGGCCACTCCACACACGACCAAGAGGGATTGACGCATGGCGGAACCCTACACCGCCTGACAGTGGATGTCCTCCGCCGATGCCTTTCCCATGGCAATCGGACCTCGCCCCGCCGTGTCCGCTGCTATAAGCGAAGATATGGCGAAAGGAGAGTTGATCCCGCTGCGGCGCGTCGAGAGCGCCATCCTGCACCTGCGCGGCCACCGGGTGATGCTCGACTCCGACCTTTCCGATCTCTATGGCGTCCCCGTGAAGCGCCTCAACGAGCAGACCTCCCGCAACCGCGAGCGCTTTCCCGAGGACTTCATGTTCCAGCTCTCGGTGGAGGAGACCGCTTCTTTAAGGTCGCAAATTGTGACCTTAAAGACCGGCGGCCGCGGCCAGCACCGCAAGTACCGGCCCTACGCCTTCACGGAGCAGGGCGTCGCCATGCTGTCGAGTGTTCTGCGCGGCCCGCGCGCGGTGCAGGTGAACATCGAGATCATGCGGGCCTTCGTGCGGCTGCGGGCGTTGCTGCAGACGAACGCCGAGCTCGCCGAGAAGCTCACGGCCCTGGAGGACAAGTACGACCTGCAGTTCAAGGCCGTCTTCGAGGTGATCAGCGAGCTGATGCGACCGGCCGAAGTGCCGCAGCGGCGGATCGGGTTCGCGACGGGGTGAGCAGTACCCGCCGTCGCGACATGGACCTCTCCTGACCAGGCAGGTGGCTACGCTTCGCTTGCGATCGGGAGTTTCCCTTGCGTCGAGGGGTCGCCCGGGACGTAGACTGGGGCAGCGCGATGGCAAGCAAGAGACGTCGGCCGGATCCTCGCTGGGTGATCATCCTCGAAGATGTCCGGTCCCAGAACCGAGCCACGATCGAGGCTGTCGAGGCCTCACGTGAGGCGCTGGAACGTCGGCTCGATCGAGTCGACGCCGAGAGCAGGTCCCGGGACGCTTCACTGGAGCTATTGATTCGCGACCTGAGGATGGACGTGCGCGAGTTGAAGGGAACGGTGCAGCAGAACGGTGTGGAGATTCGCGAGTTGAAGGTGCACGTTCAGCAGAACAGCATCGAGGTTCACGATCTGGCCGGGAAGGTGACTGCGCTGGCGCGGCTCGAAGATCGAGTCGCCGCACTTGAACGGCACGGGGCTTAGACTTGCAGCCGTAGACGTCGTAGCAGTTACGTTACCCTGACGCCAACACAAGGAGCTGGGGCAAGATGCGAGGTCACCTACCGCTCATCCTTCTGGCGTTGATGTTCGGTGGCTGCCCCCACTCGAAGCCGCAAACCACGCCGAAGCCCGAGCCGCCTGGGCCGAATGAGGCCGTCATCCTCTCGAGCCAGCCGAAAGAGCATGCGGTGATCGGTCGTGGCCAAACGGTCGACCTGAGCGTCGATGTGGGCTACAACGTCGCTACTGCTGACGAGGGAGTCCTAGGCGTTTCTGTCCGCGACCATCTCAAGAACAAGATGGTCGCGTCTGGCAACCTGCTAGCAGTTGTCGGTCGAGGCCAGGGCCATCGTGTGTTCAACGTGCGGGTCGATGTACCCAGTACCGCTCAGAACTACCTGTACGTGCAGGTCATTCTCGATGTCGTGGACGCCTCGGAAAGGCACCTGGACGTCAAGAGCGCCAGCTATCGCGTAACGCCGTAGGCACCGAAGCCTGCGGGGCGGCCGTGATCGTCGAGGGTCCCCTCTTCAGGCCAGTTCGCGCGTCACCCACATGAAGGCTTGCACGTCGAAGTAGTTCTTCGCCCCGAGCGGGGCCAGTTCCTTGAGGAGTGCAGCCCCCATCCGCTGGAGCGCTTCGTAGCACTGCCAGCTCGGTGACGGAGTGTAGAACAGGTCGAAGCCCATCCGTGCCGCCATCAGCCGCGAGTTCTCAGGCTTGAGGACCATGAAGCGATCGGGCGCAGCGAGGAACGGAAGCAGCGTGACGTTCGGCCATGTCAGTACCCGCGAGCCCTTCGCAGGAGCAGGCAGGCTCACCACCGCGTCCACGAGCTTCTGGAACAGCTCGGCGCTGGGTGCGTCGATGAAGTTGAGCGTGGCCTCGAGCAGGCGCCCCGCGGCCGCCGGGTCCTTGAGGCCCTCGGTGACGGCCATCATCTCGAACTGCGAGGGGATCGTCGTGGCGTGGTAGATGTCGTGAAGACCCTTGGATACAGCTTCCAGGTCTCCCGACTCCAGTAGCGTCCGGCCGCGGCCCTCGCCGAACAGCTCGGCGAACTTGGCATGGCCAGCGCGTTTGGGGGCCAGCTCATCCTTCAGCAGAACCGGGTCGGCCAGCAAACCGCCGTAGGCCTTGCGAAAGCCGGCGATCGCATCCTCCAACGTCCCTACGGCCTTCTTCGGGCGCGGTGTTGCGGGCTTGCCGGTTCGCGTGGTCGGCGGGCCCACGCGGATCTTTTCGAGGTCGGGGGCCTCCTGGACTTCCGCGAGCGTCAACTGGGATGCACTGGACTGCACCTTGCGCCTGGGGCCAGCTTCGGTGGTGCCCAGCGACGGGAAGTAGACGACCACGAGAGCCGCGCGGTTCTCCAGGACCTTCCCACGACCCCACACGGAATGCTCCACGATCGCGCCGGGAGCGTATCCAACCGCCATTGAGTTCTCCTTATTGTTGGTCGCAGTGTGTCACGGACTGAGCGGTAGTGGGGATCACCGGGCGGGATCCGCAGCTGCGTCTAGGCGGAGCACAACGTATTGATGGTCGCGGACTGCTTCCCACGACATATACACCATTGCAGATAGCGTAGTAGCAATATACGAAAAGGATTGACTCAGACACGGAACCGCCCTTAAACTCGCCGTCCTTGTAGCCGCCGAAGCCATTTCGCAGACCGTCGTCAGGCGCTCCGGAGAGGCTGGACATGACGGCACGCGCACAGTGGACTCTGCCGGTCCTGATGGTGGCTTGCTGCGCCATCAGCACGCGAGCCGAGGGATCGCCTCTTCTCCATGGCGGTCACCACGACGAACCTCTCCGCCCCATCCTCGAGTGCGTTGCCGAAGAGGCTCCCGGGCACCTGGTCGCTCACTTTGGCTACCGGAACGACGATGACGACCCGGTGATGGTCCCGATCGGCTCGCGGAATCGACTCACGCCCGGTGCCCAGGATCGTGGGCAGCCGACGCGCTTTGAGGCGGGGCGAAGTCCCTACTACCCTCACGCTGCCTTCAGCGCTTCCTTCTCCGGCGCTCTCACCTGGACCCTCAAGGGTCCTGACGGAGAGACACGCTCCGCTACGGCATCGACGAACTCGAACCGGTGTGCAGCGCCACCCTCTCCGCCAGCGGCGTGTGCGCTGACCGTATTCGGCCCAGAGCGCTTCAACCGGACCTGTGGCCCGCCCGATTCGTACAGCAGGGCGTTCACTCTGCCTGCAGGCGCTGGGCCGCCGTTCACGATGACGATCCAGAATGGCGAGAGCCAGGGCTCGCATCGGGTCTCGTCGGCAACCGTTCGACTCAATGGCACGACGATAGCGTCACCGTCGGACTTCAACCCCAACGTGGGCCGGCTCGATCGAGCCGTCACGCTCGCCGCCACCAACACCCTGACGGCGCAGCTCCAGAGCGCTCCCGACTCCTATCTGACGCTCTCGGTTTGCGCATCGAGCAATGACACTGTCCCACCATCCCTGACGTTCACCGCGCCCCCAGCCGTGACTCGGGACTCGACGCCCGATGCGATCGTTCGTTACTCCGACGCTGGCACGGGTCCCAACACGAACTCGCTGCGCATCCTCGTCGACGGGCAGGATCGGACGAGCCTGTTCGCGAAGCGCTCGGACGAGGCCAGTGGCGAAGTCGTGCCGGTCTTGCCGGAAGGCGTGCACCAGATCCGCGCCGAAATCCGCGATGGCGCTGGCAACTTGGCTGTGACCGAGCGGCAGTTCACCGTCGACACGACGCCGCCCGCGCTTGCCTTCAGCGAACCGATCGCAGGGAGCTATGTGGCCCAGAGCCCAGTACCGATCCGGCTCACATATTCGGACTCGTGGGGTCTTGATGCCGCATCCTTGAGACTGCGCCTGAACGGCGCCGATATCAGTTCGAGCCTCGAGCGTCAGGCGGGTGAAGCCGTCGGCCTGATCGCGCTTGCCCCGGGCGCCTCCACGCTGGTCGCGAGCGTGCGCGACCTCGCCGGCAATGAGGCTTTGGCCACCATGGCGATCGCCCTCGATCTCCAGCCGCCGACGGTCAACATCCTCCAACCCGGAGATGGTTCCCGCCTCGGCGTCGCGTCGCCTGAAGTCTTGATCCAGTACGGAGATGATCAACCGCTCGACGCCACCGGGCTTGTGGTCAGGCTGGACGGCACGGTCCTGACTGGTGTCATCACGGGCACCGGCCTCGCCACAGCTCTGCTCGGCCCGCTCTCGGACGGCACGCATGTGCTCAACGCTCGCCTGGCGGACCGTGCAGGGCACCTCACCAGTGCGAGTGCCTCGTTCTCGGTCGACACGACTCTGCCGGATCTCGAGGTTCTGTATCCCTTGCCCGGCCTCCTGATTGCGGATCCTTCACCCCGGCTCCACGCAACGGTCGGGGACGCTCAGGGCGTCGATCCCGCTTCCCTACGCGTGCGAGTGAACGGTGTGGACCGAACCGGCCAGTTCACCCTGAGCAACGGCGTGATCACAGGTGACCTGCTTGGACTCGTCGACGGCGAGAACGTAGTGGAATGCCAGGTCGCCGACGCGGCCGGAAACCGCGCCGTGACTCGCGTCGCTTTCCGGCGCGACACGACGTCGCCGCACGTCGCCTTCCTCGAGCCGTTGCCGAACGCTCCTCTGGCGACGGCGAGGCCCCGCGTGGCTGTCGAGTTCGGCGATGAAGGTTCGGGCGTAGACCCGGGGTTGACGACCGTCCTCCTGGACGATGTGGACGTCAGTACGGGTCTCGTTCTCGGCCCGACGGGCGCCGAGCTCAGTCTCCAAGCCGACCTCTTGGAGGGAGCGCATCGAATCCGATTCATCGTGCAGGATCGTGCGGGGAATCGTGGGGAGGCGAGCCGTTCCTTCCTGGTCGATACCGTGCCACCCCGACTGGCGTTCCTGCAGCCGTTTGCAGGCCAGTTCGTCAATGACGACACGCCCGTCGTCCGAGTCTCGTATCAGGACGACGGCAGCGGCGTCGATCCTGGCGCCTTCGCCCTGTACCGGATCGACGCGGATGGGCGTGCGACGGAGGTGTCTGGCTTCACGGTAGGACCAAACGGCGCTACGGGCGAGCTCATGACGGTGGGTCCCGGCACCCAAAGGCTGCGCGCCCGGATCCGCGACCTGGCGGGCAACGAGGCCGGCGCTGAGGTCGGCTTCGAGCTGGATTCCGCGCCGCCTGTCGCGAGCGTCCTGATGCCGGGAGCCGGCGACTACGCGGGCACGCCGACACCGCCCATCATGGTTGGCTTTTGGGACGACCGCTCCGGAGTCGATCTGGGCCTACTCCAGATCACGATCGACGGTGACGATCGGACCGGCTGGTTCCAACTCGACGAGGGCGGGGCGAGCCTGCTCTGGCCAGCCCTGGAGGGGCTGGCGGATGGGGAACACGCGATTGGCGTGATCGCTACCGACCGAGCGGGCAACGCGACGCAGATGGCGCCTCATCGCTTCTTCATCGACACCACCCCGCCGCTCCTCGCGATTCTGGCGCCGGGCCCGGGCGCGCGGCTCGGCGACCGGTTAGTCGATATCGTCCTCAGCGCGTCCGATTCGAGTGCTGCTGGGGTGTTCGCCGTGCACGTGGCCATCGACGATGTCGACCGCACCCCGGAGTTCACGGTCGATGGCCCTCAGTGGCGTGGCCGCGTGGCGGTCGACGATGGCGCTCACGAACTGCGCATCACGGCCGAGGACTGGGCCGGGAACGTGGTGGAACGCGTTCAGTCGTTCAGGCTGGATGCCACGCCACCTCAGGTGTCCTGGCCCATACCCCAGGCCTGGACCGTGTTCGGCGCCACGCCCATCGAGGTGCGAGGCACGATCCTGGACGGCGATCCCGACGCCGTGGTCGTGGTCCGGAGCGAAGCCGGGGACGCGATCTGCGAGGGCCAGTTCGCTTGCCTTCTCCCTCTGCAGGAAGGTCTGAACCACGTCACGCTCTCGGTACGAGACGCCATCGGCCATGTCACGACGATGCAGCGGGCGGTGACCCTCGACACCCAGCCCCCTCAAGTGACCATCCTGGAGCCACCGCCGGGGTTCTTCGCGAGAACGCCCACGCTGGTCGTTTCGGGCCTGGTGGTCGATGCGACCGACGCGCAGATCAGCGTCAATGGGGTGGCTGCCAGCGTTGCCGACGGCCACTTCGGTGCGACTGTCGCCATGGGGAGCGGGCCTGTCTTCACCGTGGAAGTGGTCGCGGTCGACCGCGCAGGGAACACGGCACGAGCCTCGGTCGAAGTCCACCGTGACGAGGAAGCGCCCCGGATCCACATCAGCCGGCCTCTGCCGGGCGCGTACGTACGAGGACCCTTCATCGATGTCTCGGGCACCATCTCCGACGGCTCTTGGACGACGATCGACGTCAATGGGCGGCCCGCTGAGGTCCACGACGGTAGCTTCGAGGCACAGCTCTCGGTCGTCGAGGGCCCGCTGGAGATCGTCGCGACCGCCCGCGACAGCGCCGGCAATGAGAGCGCCGCGCGCGTCGGCGTGACCGTCGATTCCGTCCCTCCAGCGATCGCGATCCAACGGCCGCTTCCGGGCTCGTCCACGCAGGCACCCTCTCTCGTCATCGAAGGCTCCGTTGCCGACGCCACGCCGATCGTCCTGCGTATCGATGGCGATCCGGTCGAAGCTGAGGGGAGCTCCTTCGCGGTCGAGCGTGCTCTGCCTGCCGAAGGCACCCGCACGTTCGTCTTGAGCGCGACGGACGCTGCAGCGAATACGTCGACGGCCTCGGTATCAGTACGAGTGGATCGCACACCGCCGAGCCTCGATATCCTTTCACCCAGCGAAGGGGCTCGAGTGGCGCCTGGCCCTCTCCTCGTCACGGGCACGGTGGGCGACATCGATGATGTCGCGGTTGTCGTCAACGGCGCGCCAGCAGTGGTCACCGGGTCCGCATGGCAGATCGTCCTCTCGCTGGAGCCAGGTCCGCAGTCTCTCGTCGTGGTCGCGCGCGACGCCGCAGGAAACGAGTCCCATCGTGAACGCGCCATCGTGCTCGCGGCCGAGGTGCCCACGCTGAGCATCGAGAGCCCCGAGGGAACCTTCCTGACGAACCTGAGCCACATCGAAATCTCAGGAAGGGTCGAGAGCGCCGGCGCGGCGATCGTCACAGTGAACGGTGTTCCGGTGACCGTCGAGGAGGGCCGCTTCGTGTCGAACGTGTCGTTGTTGGAGGGCGACAACCTCATTGACGTGGTCGCGACTGCTTCCGGCCAAACGGTCGAGGCCACCGTCCTGGTCGTACGCGACACGATACCTCCCGCTGTAACCCTCGACGCTCCTGGCGGGCTCGCGCGCGGCCGAGTTGGGGCTGTCGCCGCCACCGCTACGGATGCCCACGGGATCGCCGAGATCGTGATCGAGATCGACGGAACCACGGCGGCGACCTGCGCGACGCCCACGTGTTCATCGCTGGTCACGATTCCCACCGAGTCCGCAGTCGGCTCGGCGATACGCGCCGGGGTCCGGGTCCAAGACTTTGCCGGCAACACCGCCCGTGCCGACGGGGAGATCGCTGTTCTGGCCGATGCCATGGTCTCTGGGGTCGTGATGGATGACGCGACCAGCCTCCCGCTGGGTGGCGTGAGTGTGGTTCTGGCCTCGACCGAGGGCACGGCGGCCACGACGACCGACGCCCGTGGGCGTTACACGTTGAAAGCACTCGGCTCCGTCGCAGCCCTGAAGGCCTACAAACTCGGGATGACGAGCGTCGAGCGGATCGTGGCGACGGAGCCTGGCGTTGGCACCGTGCCTGTCGATCTACGCGTGCGCGAGCTCGCGCCTGTAGGCGCGGATGGCAGCCAGGTGACGCGACTCTCGACTCAAGGCCTTCCCGGCCTGCTGCCGCTCGGATGGGTGCCACGCGCAGCGGCGCGGGTGGACGCGGGCAGCTCGTGGACGGTGGAGGGACTGCCGGACATCGCCGTTCATCTCGTGCGCTACGACGAATCGCTGCATTCCTGGACCATGGTGTCGCCAGTCCTGTTGCCGCAGACAGGTGCGATTGCCGTGCCGCTGCAGGAGGCGGGGAGCTACGCGCTCGTCAGCGCCGACTCGGGCGGCCCGACCATTCCTCCGGTGGCGCAGGTGTTGCCCGGGGTCGAGGTGATGACGCTTCCTGAATCGACGACCATGATGGGCGAGGTCGCGCCGGTCGTCATCCCTGCCTCCGGAGGAACCGCGGCGGCTACCGTTAGCCTCGAGGCTTCGCCCCTGCCTCCCTCGGGCACGGTCGTCCAGGCGTCGATTACAGAGCGATACACCCTCAACTCGGGAGAAGTGGCCTCAGCCGCTGAGCGGCAGCAGGACATCCTGGTCTATCGCTCGGCCGACGCCGCATTGAGTGCGCAGTTCCCGGTCACGCCCAGCCGTCAATACGACGCGACGGAGATCAGCGGTGGCGCCGTTCACCTGGACATTCTCGCGGGTCGGGAGTCCGTGCGTGGGAGAGTCGGCGGCAACAGTCCGCTGATTCTCGAGCGGGACGGGCTCAGGGTTTCGGTTCCAGGTGCCGCTCTTCCCGAGGACACCGTCATCAGCGTCCGCGCGGCGGTGGCTCCCATGGAAGGAGTCTCGGTAGCCGGTCTAGGGGTCCTCGGCGACTACGAGATCGACTTGTCGGGGCAAGCGCTCGGACTGCCCGCAGAGCTATCGGTGGCCGCCGACGGAATCGGCGACGGCGAGTTCGTCCTCGCGCGCGTGGAACGATTGTTCGGCGTTGCACATCTCGTCACTGCCGGGCGTCTGGAACGCGTGGGCGACCGCCTCGTGAGCCGGCCGGATGCCGGGCTCTCTGGAGTGACCGTCGAGGGCCGCTACCTGCTCTTGCGCCTCGACACACCCATCGCGTTCATTCGCGGCCATGTGGTGACCGCGGGGACGCCCACTCGTGCCGTCGTCGCCTCGGACACCCTCGCCTTGGAGGCCCTATCCGATGCGAGCGGTGCGTACACGCTGGCGGTTCCGGTCGGGGCGACAACACTTCGCGCCTTCGTTCCCGGAACCTCGCTGGCCGCTCGTGCCACCCTCACGGCTGCCCCCGACTTCGTCGCAGTGCAGGATCTCTCGTTGGAAGGAGCCGCAAGTATCGCAACGGTCATGCCCTCCGACGGCACCACGGGCGTTGCGAGGTCGACAAACCTGCGGATCGAAGCCGCTTTACCATTCGACCCAGGCGTCGTGGGGGGTGCTAGGGGGCAGGTGAACCTGGTGGCGCTGCCTACTGGTGTGCAAGTACCGACACACCTTGCATTGTCGGCCGATCGCCGCGTCGTCACGGTCGTTCCAACGGAAGGGCTGGAGTCAGGCACCTCTTATAGGCTCACTGCAGCCGGCCTGACGGATGCCGTCGGTGGCGTGGTGATGGTGCCGGCCACTACCTTCACGACGCGCGCCGACGGCCTGTCCGAACTCGACCCGACTCGGCTGGCGTTCAGCCTTCCCGACATTGATGGAACTGTCCGCCTGACCGCGCTCCCGGCCAGCTTCCCGGCCGGTACCCGGGTCCTGGTGGTCAACACAAATAGCGCCTTCGTGGCTACCTTCGATGTCGAGAACGATGGCGGCCTCGGGAGCGTTGTTCCCGCGACATTGAAGGCGAGTATCAGCGATACGCTCCTCATCACCCTGACCGACTCGCTCGGTCGAGCCACGACCGTGCGTCGGAGTCAGTTCGAAGACAGGCAGACCGGCGTGGTCGCCGTCGGGCCAGGCGGCGGAGTCGTCAGGGCCGCGGACGGGAGCGACGCCGAGCTGAGAATCCCCGAGGGCGCCCTCTTGAACGGAGCCCATTTCAAGATTCACACCTCCGCCTCCATCGAGGACCTCCCCGAGCCCCTGCGCACCCTTCCGGACTTCCCGGACGCCGAGTTCGCCGGTGCCATCCAGATCGAATCCGTCGACGCTCCTGCCTTTGCCCGCGAGGCGAAGATAGCGTTTCCACCGCCTGCCAACCTGTCGTTCGATGTGTCCGAGGCCCGCTTTCATGTCGTGCGACGCATCGACGGTCCTCAAGGGCCCGTATTCGAGACTATCGATGATGCCGAGGTTGAGCAGGTTGGCTCCTCCGTTCGCATCGTCACTGCGAGTTGGCCGCAGGCCGGCTACGTCTCGAGTTTTGGCGGCTTTGGCGACCTACTCCAGCTGCTGTCGACGACGGTCAACAACCTCTACCTCCTTGCCGTCCGGCAGATTCAAGGTCGATCTCCCGCGGGCGCCATCACGGGTCATGTGCGGCGCGCCCGGTGGGGCGCGGCCGCGATGCCCACGTACGAGGGCGTGCGCGGCGCCCTGGTCTCAATGGGCACTCTCGACAATGGCGTATGCCGCCCGTTGCAGGACGCGGGTGACGATCCGCCAGCGGCCGTCAGTCAGACCGACGGAACCTACACGGTTGTCGATCCTCACTACGACGGCGGCCCCGTGGTCATCGCCGCGACTGTCGAGGGCCAGACAGCGTGCGTCGAGGCCTACGAGGTCCTTCGCGCGGATGCGGAGGACCTGCCGGCCGCCCAGAGGTTGCTCGATCGCTATAGCCGCGTTGCCACGGCGGACGTGTCCTTCTCCGCCCAGCCACCGCCCCCGCCGCCCGCCGCGATAGACATCGACGTATTCGTGGTCGAGGGTGAGAGGCTCAGACCTGTCAGTACGGCTGCGACTCTTGGCGCGGCGCTCCTCGTCCGGCTGACCGCCGCAGGTGCCGCGAACTTGACGGCCACTGTTCAAGGCCTGGAATGCCCTGTCGCCGAAGAGGGACCCGGCAAGTCGACGCTCGACCTCTCCGCAGGCACGCCGTGCCACCCTCTCAATCCGGGGCTCTATACCATCGTTGCGCGAGGCTTGTCCGCTTTCGGACAGCCAGTGACCGCTTCGCGCAGCCTGCTGGTGGTCGCAACGGGAGAGGCGAACACTCAGCCCATCCCCGACGCCGCTCCGGTCGTCCTGGAGACCGTCCCTCGGAACCGCAGCGTCAACATCTCACCCTCGACACTTCCGCAGTTGACCTTCTCCGAGCCCGTGCGTGTCAACGGTGGCGTGTCACTGCGTTCCGGTGAAGTGGAGCTGCCCTGTCGTCTCCTTGGCACCACCCCGGAGGCGGAAGTCGTCGACCTCGCGCTCGCGCCAGGGGCGCGGGTGACGTCGCTGACCCTCCAGCCACTCGCGCAGCTCGCCTACGGCACCACCTACTCGCTCTCTTGGACCAGTGCCGTTCGCGACGTGGACGAACCTCCCAAGTCAGTCGAGCCCGGCGAAGCCCAGTTCCAGACGCTCGTGCCCGAGGTGTTGAGCTCCAGCGAGGAGAAGTTCGGATCGCCCGGCCTCGCCGTGGTCGACGGTCGCGCCTACCTCGTACAGGCCTTGGCGGGAGGCAAGGGCAGGGTCCGGGTCTTCGACGTCAGCGATCCAGCGATCGCATTGCCCGTAGCCCAGGACCCCGAGGGCTACGTCGTCGGGCTTCCTCTCGACGTCGTCGCTCAAGGCTCGCGGGTCGTCGTCGCCACAGGGCCAAAGACCTATCCGCAGCCTTCGAATCTCTACGTGTTCGACGTCAGCGATCCTCGCGCCACCAAGTGGGTGGGAGCGGCCAGTGCGAGCGTGAGCTCGATGGCGGGCACGGTGACTCGGCTGGCGATTCGCGATGGCCTCGTCTACGCGGCCGTCAGCAAGCAAGGCGTGAAGGTGGTCGAGCTTGGGCAGGTCGAAACCGTGTTCGGCGACCCCAACGCAGGTTCGCCGATGACCCGCGGCCTGACGACCGACGGCCTCGGCTTCGCGACCGACAGCGTGTCGCCAGCCGTCCCCGTCATGAGCAACGGCCGGTCCTCGTACATCTACGACATCGACGTCGGCGATTTCCAGATCGACGAAGCCCCTGACGTCCTCGTTGCGACGACCGGAGAAGTGCCCCTGGCGCTCGTGAGCCCGCGCGATCAACTGGTCTATCCGCAGGCGCCGATCGAGGATGCGAACCACGAGCTGAGGATGGGCTACGCCGTGGCGTTGACTCGTCTCGGGTCGCGGCAGGTTGCCGTCGTGGCGGGCTACGGCACGGCGAACGGCGCCACCATTCCTCTTCTGGCCGTTGTCGATGTCAGTGATCCCAGGGCCGTGACGACCCTGAGTGTCCTGGATCTTTCTGCACAAGCTGGAAACCTGACCATCACTGACGTTCTGGTCAAGGATGGCGTCGCGTTCGTCGGCCTTCAGGAGGGCGATCTCGCCCATGCGGAAGGCCTGCTGCTCGTGGTCAGCCTGGGCGATGGCACCCATCCGACCTTCAACCATGCGCTTCGCGGAATCGGTGGCCGACTAGCGCTCGGCGAAGGCAACGTATTGCTCGGCACCGCGCGGGCGTATTCCGGCTCGACCGGTCCCCTGGGCGGCATTCGCCAGGTCGCGCTCGGGGCCACGATCGGTCTCCTCGACGACAAGAAGCAGGGTCTCGCACGCATCCGCCTGCCGCAGAACTTCACGACCTACGTCACGGCCAACGTTCCCCAGCTGGGAGAGACGATCTCGGTCGAGGCCGCGATCATCGAGACGAGGCGGGACAACGCAGTGCGCGAACCGGGCAGGCTGCCAACCTTGAAGCAGATCGACCTCAGGTGGGATGCAACCACGGGCCGCTATGTTGGGCCGCTGCGAATCGTGGACCGCGACTGTGCGGTCACCCTGAAGCACGACCCGGATACGGATGAGCAACTCATCGATGAGCCCTGCGTAGGGGATCTCGAGTCAGGTCCGTGGACCAAGCTACGCCTTCGACTGTCGTCGCAACTGGGAGGGCTAGAGCGAGTCGTCGATATTCACGCGTTCCGGCTGGTGGCCCTGGGGGACAGCCTCACACAGGGTGTGCAGCACGGGATTGTTGTCCACCAGCACCAGCGCTACTCGTTCCCAGCGCAGGTGGCCAACCAGATCAACAAATACCTGAAGGCCACCTACGGTCAGCAAGTGCTATTCAGGCAGGCGATGATTGGCGATCCTGGAATTGGTCGACCAAAAGAACTAGGGCGCCCGTTTGATCGCGAACCCGCGGGCGGCTTCAGCCAGTTCCTTGGCTTCCCGGTTCCGGCGCGCCTCGATAGCTACACGGGACCAGTGAACAATCTCGGGATGTCTGGAGCAAGAGCTCTTCATCTCTTCAGCTCAGCCGACGCTAAGTGGCCGCCCTACTGCCCGGATGTAAGTGATGGCGCCGCGTTTCCCCCGGGCAGTGAGGATCGTCCGCCATTCTGTGACCTGCGGCCTGCAAATTTTGAAACTCTCAGGAATCGCGAATCACCGGTCTTCAACTACGAAGCGCCGAAGAGCGTATGGCCCTATGTCATTGGCGGTCTAGGGCGCACGGCAGTTGGGGCAGCACAGGAGCTAGATCCATCGCTTCTTGTCATTCAGATAGGAAACAACGATGTCATGAATGCGGTCGTCGACGCTGACCTCAATCAGCTCACTGATGAAAGCGTCTTCAAGTCCAACTATGACGAGCTACTTACGCGCGTGAACCAGTTTGCGAAGGGGCGCGCCGACCTGATAGTAGCGACAGTGCCTGACGTGTCCTCGATCCCTCACATGCTGAACCCGGGGGAGCCTGTCGGACCCCTTCCATTTCGACTCGACGCGCCCTTTCTCGATCAAGAAAAAATGACGCGGGGTCTCGAGAATTCACCGCTTCCGTCTGTAGACGAGACCGGCTCTTGCCTAGGTCTGGAAGAGCCCAACGGCGCATGCATTCTCGACGGTACGAAGATTCCACTCAAGAACGCGGTTGCTGCTGGCGGATTCTTCCGAAAGCTCGGCGTTGGCCTGACTCTCGTCAACGGCGGAGGCCCGATCAGAATCAAGCGGAGAAGCGTTCTCACACCCGAGCGCTATCAGAGAATTCAGGATGCGACCGATAGCCTGAACGAGCATGTGCTCCGCCGCGCAGCTGAGCAGGATGCGATGGTAATGGACGTGAAGAGTTTCTTCGCCGAGCGCTCTCAACCGGCGGCGTTGAACGATCCAACCCTGCTCGGTGGGAGCTTTACGGGCACTCCTTGGCGCGCGCCAAGGCCGAAGGAGAAGGTCCGAGGGATTGGAAATTCCCTTCTGAGCTGGGATGGGATCCACGCGAACAGCGCCGGCTATGCTGCATCCGCAAATCTGGCCCTAACATCCTTGCGGCAACGGCTCCTCTCAAGGGCAGCCGGGGGACTGGACCAAGGGGCGGAGGTGCTACTCATACCGTCAGGCTCAGCCGCCGAAGAAGGGAGCATTACATGGCTCTTGACCCACCAATACTTAGAGCTCGCGCGTACGCGCTTTGTCTCCGGCCGCATCGTGACAGTGCGATGAGGCGCCGCACAGCTGGCGTATCTGTCCTTATGGGGCTGATGTTTGTGCCGGGCGTGTGGTCGGCGGACTGCGAGACTGGTTGGCGAGAGCATTGGAGCCAGAACGAAGAGTCGTACGTCCGAACGGTCCTTCTACCAGGCCTGGAGGACCGGCCCGACTATCAGGAGCTTGCACGTACGCTCGACGCTGCCCTCAATACCCAACCGGCGACGGAGATCAAACTTCGCGATCTAGTAGCCTCACCAGAGTCTGACATCGCGAGTGCCGCCGTGGCTCTGTTGGCTCGCTATCCAAGCGAGCAGAACAAGGCGTTCCTCCGTCAGTTGGCGTCTGCGGATGCACGAGTGCCCGTTAGAAATGCTGCTCTCGGCGCCTTGCTGCGCCTTTCGACCCCTGATATCGGCGCACTCTTGGTACAGGCCCTCGGGAGTAGCGACGAGGAGTTACGGGCTGGAGCCAGCTTTCTGTTGCGTCGAACTCGCGATCCGCAGTACGGCGCCGCCCTTCTGAACTATGCGCAGGGTAGCGAAGATCGATGGCAGGTGTTTGAGTGGGTTGGTTGCCTGGGCGACCCTCCTGGCGCGACTGCGGTCCGAGATGGCTTGCTGGCACTGGCACGTGACTCAGGGAGGCCGCAGGAAGCACGGCTGGCAGCAGCTCTCGGACTTGAGGAGATGGGTCAGGGGGCTCTGGTCAAGGACGTATTGGATCGGGAAAGAGCCGACCAAACGCATCAGACGCTGGTAGCCGTACGCGCGTCGATTGTTCGCGCGGCGAGAATGCGCGGCCAACCTGTCAGAAACGGCGCAGATGCCGTCGACTTGTTTCATGCAGCGCGGATCAGTCGCAAGATCGACGAGTGGGGTCGTGACCTTCGAATTGGGGTAACCGCCAAGTCAGACGTCGTTGTCACCTCAGATGGCCCCGATCGGCTGCCGGACACCGTCGACGATCTGTCGTCCGAGGAATCCTTGTCTACCTGGCTTTGGCGGCGCTCTCATCCGTAGCAGTGCCCGACACTCGCTGCGTTCCAGCCTGTGCATGAGTCTTGAGGCCCCTCGGCCTGGATCCAGTGTCCATAGGCCCGGCAATTCGGCTGCTGTTTCCTCGAACGCATCTCCGGGGCTGTGCTTGAAGAGCTCACAGGCGGGCGAATCACGGGTCACTGCGTGACGGCGCTCATCATGCTGGCTGTGACGATCCAGGTTGCAGCGGCCGGCAGTCCCCGAACGGACGCTGACATTCGTGAGGCGCTGTATCCGATCCTCTCGGAGGTATCGGATGGACAGCACGTTCGCGAGGTGTTTGAGCGTGCCTTTGCAGATGATCGCGAGGTAGTGCCCGAACTTCTCTTGCTAGTTGAGCACAGCGATGTGGACGTAGCACGAGAGGCAGCCATTGTCGTGGGACGCTTTCATGAAAGTGTTGTCACGGAAAGGCTGAAGGCAGTCTTTCGTGGTCCCTCACGAAGCCTGGTACGCGTTGGCGCACTGTTTGGTCTTCTGAAGGCCAATGATCAACAGACTGTTGAGTTTGCCAGATCGGCCTTGCAGAGCAAAGACTACATTCTGCAGCTGGGTGGGCTCGCTGAGTCGATTTGCTGGGTGATCGTGCGCTAGGGCCCGACCTCATCGCCTTCCTGGATTTTCAAGAAAGACAGATCCCTCCAGAGGACGTATTTGAGGTTCTCGGAAGGATGGGCGACGAGCCTAGAGCACTAGCTGTCCGGAATCGACTCGTTCAGGAGGCCAATTCTCGTGACAGGGAATGGCCCGAACGCTCCGCTGCTGCGGAAGCACTGCGCGTGCTTGGCGCCGGTGACTTGGCGAGGCCCGTGCTGGATCGGGTAGACGCGGGCAGTACCTACAACCAGATGATTCGAACAGAAGGGCGGCTCAGGCGGAACTTGGCCGCTCGCTCGGTTGTTCCGAGAGTATGACCAGCGAATGTTCTCAGCACTCATGACTCCTCCTGAGGGGCCTTAGCACGAGGAGGTGCGAGCTGACGATTCGCTCGCGCTAGTTCCTGTACAGCCGGAACGGATTTACCGCCGTCCCTTCCCACCACCGCCGCTCCGGCCCCAGCTTGAAGATCGTGAAGTGCAGGTGCGGCGTCTGCGGCGGTGCGTTGCCGGTCGTGCCCACGTAGCCGATCAGGTCGCCCTTCTGCAGCTTGGCGCCCTCCGCCAGGCCCGGCGCGTAGCGGTCGAGGTGCGCGTAGTAGTAGCAGTAGGTCTCGGTGGGATCGAACTGGTAGACGGTCAGGCCGCCGCGGACGCTGGTGAACAGGCGCTTCACCATGCCGTCGTCGACGGCCACCACGGCCGTCCCGCGGGGGGCCAAGATGTCGAGGGCCTCGTGGGGGTGGTCGCCGCGACCCTCCATGAAGGTATCGGTGAGCTTGGCGACGTCCCAGTCGGCGACGGGGAAGGCAAGGTGCCTCGCGGCGAGCAGCTCGAGGTCGGTGCCCTCGACTACCGGCGGCGGGTCGGCCGTCGGGGGAGGCTGAGGCACCTGGCCGGCGGGGAGCGTCGTGGGCGTCGGCGTCGCCGTGGCGATCGGCTTCTTGTCGCCCGAGGCGCGCGTGACCAAGCCGGTGACGATCATCGTCAGCAGCACGATCATGCCGACGACGATGCCGGTGGCGAACGGGCCGAGTCTCGCTCTCACGCGGGCTATTGTCCGCCGCGCTTCAGGAGAGCGGGGGTGCCGGGCTTCACGAGCTGCGACAGCTCCTCCGCGTCCCAGTTGGTGAGACGGATGCAGCCGTGCGACTGGGTCTTGCCGACCGACGCGGGCTCGGGCGTGCCGTGGATGCCGTACTGCTTCTTCGAGAGCTCGATCCACACGACGCCCACGGGGTTGTTCGGGCCCGGCGGCACCTTCGCCTTCGCGTGGCTCTCGTCGGCGTCCCAGAACAGCTCGGGGTTGTAGAAGAACGGCGGGTTCTTCGCGACGCCCAGAACCTTCCAGTTGCCCACGGGCAGCGGGTCGTGCTCGCTGCCCATGGTCGCGGGGTAGTAGGCGATCGCCTTGCCGTCCGCGCCGATGGCGGTGACCGAGAGCGCCGTGCCGTCGACCACGACGCGCGCTGCCTTCTGCGCCGGAACCTCGCTGTGGACGTTCGGCACCTGGATCTCCTGGCCGGCGGTATCGAAGGCGACACCCGGGTTGAGGCTCTTCAAGAGCTCCGGGCTCGCATGGAATCGCTCGCCCAGGGCCTCCACGGCCGAAGCGTAGCCCAGGGCCGTCAGCTCCGCCTTCTCCATCATGTCTTCGGGGATCGGCTCGAACGGGCCTGCGAGGTCGGCGTCGGTGAGGGTGTACGGCACCAGGGCCGGAGCGTCGGCGGTCTCCTCCTCCAGCGCCGACCAGGTGCCGGGGTTCGCGGTGCCGGTCGGCCGGAGTCCGTGTCGTTTCTGGAAACAGGAGAGCGCTTTGCGCGTGTTGCCGCCGTCCTGGCCGTCGATCTCGCCCGGCGAGCAGTGGGTCCGGTCGAGGAGTACCTGCATGCGGAGCGCGCTGCGCGCGGCCGCCGGCTCGGCTGCGCCCTGCGCCGCCGTCAGTAGAACGAACGCGATCTCAAGCATGGCTCGCACCTTGCAGTTCCGAATTGCAAGACGAATGCCGGTCACGCGTGACCGGCGATTTGAAAGGAAGCCATGAAGAAGACCATCAAGACGAAGACGACCGTGAAGACGACCTCGAGCAAGAGCGCCCCGCTGGTGAAGACCAGCACGAAGGTGATCGCCAAGGGCGTCGCGCGTCAGGCGGCCGGTGCGGCCAAGGAAACCGTCGGCGCCGCGACCCGCAACCGCACGCTGCAGGTGAAGGGCATGGCCCAGCGCACGGCGGGCAAGGCGCAGGTCGCGGTCGGACGCGCCGTCCGGGCCGCCGGCAAGTAGTCGCCGGACGCTACCGCTTCCGGGGCCGGCAGTCCGGGCCGAAGGCCGCGTTGACCTTCAGGTCCGCGATCGCGAAGCGGTAGCCGTCGGCTTCGTAGCGCACCACGGCCACGGCGTCGGCCGGCACGTTCCTTCCCGCCGTCGCCCCCTTCCACAAGGCCGCGAGGCTGCACGCCGGATCGGCGATCGGCGTGTCGGCCTTGAGCGTCGCGGTTTCGGGATAGCGGATCATGCCCCGGTTGGGGAAGGTCGCGCGAGACCCGTTGATGCTCCGGGAGATCGTGCGGCCCGGCTCCAGTACCGTGATCCTCACCGGCTCGTACCAGGGCCCGGCGCCGCCGCCCGCTCCGGGAGGCGGAGCGTTCGCGGGCCGCGGCACCTCCCTCACGAAGCCGTAATCGACGCCCGGGCTCGGGCTGTAAGCCGCCTTGAGATCGAGCGTTCCGTCCGAGCGCACGAAGCGCACGTTCATCGACGTCAGCTGTGCGCCGGGTCCCGCGAGGTCCCGGGCGGCGCCGTAGGCCGCGATCGGGTCGAAGTGCGTCGCGTCGCCCGCCACCTCGCGCATCTCCGGCACCAGGCCGCCCGAGATCCTGCTGAGCGCCTCGTTGAGCCCGTCGGGCTTCATGAGCGGCGCCGCCGCGCGCCACGCGAAGCGCGCGCCGAAGCCGCCCAGCATCAGGGCGACCAACGCCATCACGGCGAAGAAGATCAGGCAGCCGACCCAGCTGGGCGTGCGGACGCGGACGAAGGGCATGGTCGGCAGAGCATAGCGCGTGTGTCGAAAAGCATTGACAGCGTTCGACGCCCTCCTCTACGGTTACCGGCAAGTTCCTGAACGCCGGACAGGGTTCCCCTGCCGTGGCTTGCTTGCGGGCTCCGCGCGCTCCCGATCGTCTTGCGCGCGAGGGGACGTCGCCATGAAGCGAGTGACGTGGGTCGTCGTGTTGCTGGGGTTGCTGGGCCCCGGCTGCGGCAAGAAGTTCGTGACGGTCCAGCTCACGCCGTCGAAGGTCGCGACCACGATCAACCAGAAGGAAGGGCACGAGGACGTCGTGTGCGGGACGCCCTGCGTCAACAACGTGCTCGTGGGCTGCACGGTCGAGAACAGCATGCTCGAGTCCCAACCGTCGTCGGCCCTCGTCGGCTATTCCGCCGCCTACAACCCCGGCACGCCGCCGTGCGATTGCTGGGGCTGGGTGAGCTGCAGCTTCCGTAGCTACATGCTGTTCGACATGAGCGCGCTGCCGGCGCCGGACGTGATGAGCGCCCACGTGCGCTGGGCGTACAAGACCGAGAAACATTCGGGAGGTACCGCGTCTGCCGACGGGTTCTGCGCTGCGGACCTGTATGTGGCCGAAGCTCCCTGGGGACCCTACAAGATCCCCGGGAGCTCGTTGGGCGTCACGAACCTGCAGAAGCCCATCGACGTCAGCAATCAGGTGCGGCAGTGGGCGAAGGGACAGAGCCCCAACCACGGCTTCTTCCTCGTGGGCCCCAGCGAGTCGCTTCCTTCGAAGAGCAAGGACGAGTGCATGACCCAGATCAGCCTGATCCGGCTCGAGGTGATGGTCGCGGTCCCGAAGTAGCGATCAGGGAGCCCGGAACGTCCAGCCGCCCGTGAAGTTCTCCGCGTAGAGCGCCGTCCGCTGGCCGATCGGGAGGTTGCCGGGGTTGGGCCCGAGTAGCGAGGCGCGCAGCACCGTCGTCGTGAAGGGCAGGGCGCACTGGATCTCGAGACGCTTGGTGAGGAACTCCGTGGCGCGGCCCGCCGGCAGGTTCACCGCGGCGCTGAACCCGGTCGCGCACTGTCGCCCGGCGCCGTCGAAGAGCTGGGCATAGACCTCGGCGGGATTCACGGCATCGGCGTGGGTGTCGAGGATCTGAATCGTGACGTCCGTCGTGCACTTGCCGCCGCACTCGTCAACGACGATCACCGTGCCGATGTCCGGCGCCCCGGCAGCGTCCATGTTGTTGATGGTGGTGGGCGAGGGCGTCGGCGTCGGAGTCGGCGAAGGCGTGGGGTTCGGTGCCGACGGACTGCTGCCGCCACAGGCCGGCAGCAACAGCAAGGACAGGATCGCGAGGCGTCGCTTCATCGTCACTACTCCAGGAAGAAACGAAGGAATGCGGACTGTACAGACCGTGTACGCCGTGCGCAAGGCACGGACGGGCTGCGGCTCGGCCGAATGGACTACGGAACGGGAGCCGGTGAGGACGCGGGAACGCGCTCCAAGGGCCATCCGCCCCCGAGCGCCCGATAGACGTTGACCACGGCGATGAGCTGGTTCCGCTGCGTCTGCGACAGCGCGATCTCGGCGGGGAAGAGCTGGGTCTGCGCGTCCAGCACCTCGAAGTAGGCCGAGAGCCCGGAGTCGTAGCGCACGTTCGCGAGACGCGTGGCCTCGCGATAGGCGTTCACCGTGCGCTCGCGCTCGCGCTTGGTCTCGACCAGCTTCTGCCGGTCGTAGAGCGCGCGAGAGACGTCGCTCAGCGAGTTCGTGACCGCGGCCTCGTACTGCACCTTCGCCTCCTCGTAGCGCGCCTTTGCGGCGTCGTAGTTCTTCTTGATGCGGCCGGCCGCGAAGATCGGACCCACGAAGCTGGCCTCGACGCTGTAGGTCTTGCCGTTCGAGAAGATCTCGCCGAGCTCCGGGCTCACGTTGCCGAAGAGGCCGGTCAGGCTGAGGGCGGGGAAGAAGCTCGCCTTCGCGGCGCCGACGCCGGCGTTGGCCGCGACCAGGTAGTCCTCGGCCTGGCGCACGTCGGGCCGGCGCTCGAGGAGCTGCGAGGGGAGACCGGCCGGGACCTCGGGCGGCAGCAGCGACGCGCCGTCGCGCAGCACGGGCTGGGGCGGGCGGCCGACCAGGAAGTTGAGCTCGTTCTCCTTGGCGAGGATCGCGCGCTCGATCTCGGGGATCTGGGCGCGCACGGTGCCGAGCGAGGCCTCGGCCCGCGAGGTCTCGAGGGCCGAGGCGGCGCCGCCCGCGAGGCGCCGCTCGAAGAGATCGTAGGTGTCCTGGAACGTGGCGGTCGTGCGCTTCGCGATCTCGAGCTCGCGGTCGAGCTCGCGCAGCTCGAAGTAGGCGATCGCGACGTCGGACGAGAGGGTCAGGAGCACGCCGCGGCGCCCGTCCTCGCTCGCCAGGTACTGCGCCTTTGCCTGCTCGGTGAGCCGGCGCAGCCGGCCCCACAGGTCGATCTCCCAGTTGAAGCCGAGCTTCGCGGTCCACTTCGTGTCCACGACGCCGTCCGCGTTCACGAACTGGTCGTTGCGCACGCGCTCGACGCCGCCGGTGTAGCCGACGTCGGGCAGCAGGTTCCCGCGCTGCACGCCGTAGAGGGCCCGGGCCTCCTCGACGCGGGCCGCGGCGAGGCGCGCGTCGAAGCCCTTGGCCAGGGCCTCCTCGACGAGCGCCTTCAGGAACGGGTCCTGGAACACGTCCCACCAGGGAGCGTCGGCGAGCGCGTGGGCCTCGGCGACGGCATCCTGGCCGTAGAACGCCGTCGGCACGGTCACGGGCGGCCGCTTGTAGTTGGGGCCGACGGCGCAGCCGGCGAGGCCGGCGACGGCGAGCACGAGCCCGGCGCGGGCGGGCTTCACGCGTGGCCGCCTTCCGGCGCCGCCGTGGGCTCGCTCGGCGGGGCCTTGTGCCTGCGTTCGGCGCCGCCGATCCGCTCTACCACCACGAACAGGACGGGGATCACGAAGATCGCGAGGCCCGTGGCTGCGAGCATGCCCGACACCACGGCCGTGCCGAGCACGACCCGTCCCCCGGCTCCGGCCCCGGTCGCGCGCCACAGCGGCACGCAGCCGAGGATGAAGGCGAACGACGTCATGAGGATCGGCCGAAGGCGCAGCCGCGCGCCTTCGAGGGCCGCGTCGACGAGGCTCTCGCCGCGCTCGAAGCCGGCCTTCGCGAACTCGACGATCAGGATCGCGTTCTTGGCCGCGAGGCCGATCAGCATGACGAGGCCGATCTGCCCGAAGACGTCCAGGGCGAGGCCTCGCGACCACAGGCCGATGAAGGCGCCCACCACGGCGATCGGCACCGAGAGCAGCACGCTGAACGGCAGCGTCCAGCTCTCGTAGAGCGCGGCGAGGATCAGGAACACGAAGCCCAGGGACAGGCCGAAGACGAGCCCGGCGCGGCCGGCCGCCTTGCGCTCCTGGTACGAGAGGTCGGCCCAGTCGAAGCCCATCTCCTTGGGCAGCGTCTGGTTCGCGACCTCCTCGAGCACGTCCATGGCCTGTCCCGAGCTGTAGCCCGGCGCCGCCTGGCCCGTGATCTGCGCGGCCCGGAACAGGTTGAAGCGCTGCGTGTACTCGGGACCGAAGATGCGCCGCGTCGTCACAACGGTCGACAGCGGCAGCATCTCGCCCTTGCTGTTCCGCACGTGGAAGCGGTCGATGTCCTGGGGCGACACGCGGTCGGTGCCCTCGGCCTGCAGGAACACGCGCCACTGCCGGCCGAAGCGGTTGAACTGGTTCACGAAGATGCCGCCCAGGAAGGCCTGCAGCGTCTGGTACACGTCGGCGACGGCGACGCCCTGCTTCAGCACCTTCTCACGGTCGACGTCGGCGAACACCTGGGGCACCGTGGCCCGGAACGAGCTGTTGACCCCCGTGAGCTCGGGGCGCTTGCGCGCGGCCTCGAGGAACTTCTGCAGGTTCTCGTTCAGGAACTCGACCGAGCCGCCGCTCCGATCCTGGAGCCAGAACGAGAAGCCGCCGGCGTTGCCGATGCCGGGGATCGCGGGAGGCAGGAACGCGAAGGCGATGGCCTCGGGCACCTGCGCCCGCAGGTTCTTGTTGATCGTGGCCAGGATGCCCTTGGCGCCGAGGGCCGCGCCGTGGCGCTCGTCCCAGGGCTCGAGCGACACGAAGAAGAAGGCCGTGTACGAGGCCGAGGTGCGGGTCAGCAGGCTGAAGCCGTTGATCGTGGTCACGTAGCGGACGCCCTCGGTGTCGGCCAGCATCTTCTCGATGCGGCCCGTCACCTCGGTCGTGCGCTGGAACGAGGCCGCGTCGGGGAGCTGCACGTTCAGCAGCATGTAGCCCTGGTCCTCGTCGGGCACGAAGCCGCCGGGGATCTTCCGGCCCAGGCCGCCGGCCAGCAGCATGAACCCCAGCAGGATGACGAAGGCCACGGCGGTCTTGCGGATCAGCCAGTGGGACGTGCTCACGTAGCCGCGGGTGGCGCGGGCGAAGAGCCGGTTGAACCCGGCGAAGAAGCGCGCGAGCCAGCCGGTCGACTCCTTGCGGGGCCGCAGCAGCATGGCCGAGAGGGCCGGCGACAGCGTGAGCGCGTTGAAGGCCGAGATCAGCACCGAGATCGCGATGGTCACGGCGAACTGCTTGTTGAGCGCGCCCTGGATCCCGCTCATCAGGCCGATCGGGATGAACACGGAGGAGAGCACGAGGGCGATGCCGACGACGGGGCCGGAGACCTCCTCCATGGCCTTGAGGGTCGCCGCGCGGGGTGCCATGCCTTCTTCGATGTGATGCTCGACCGCCTCCACCACGACGATCGCGTCGTCCACCACGAGGCCGATCGCGAGCACCAGGCCGAAGAGGGACAGGGTGTTGATCGAGAAGCCGAGGAGCGGGAAGAACGCGAAGGTGCCGATCAGCGACACGGGCACGGCGATCAGCGGGATCAGCGTGGCGCGCCAGTTCTGCAGGAACAGGAACACCACGATGATCACGAGCAGCAGCGCCTCCCACAGCGTGTTGCCGATCTCCTTCATGCCCTCGGTGACGGGCTTGCTGGTGTCGAGGCCGACCGCGTAGTCGAGGTCGGCCGGGAAGCGCTCCTTGAGCTGGGCCAGCTGGGCCTTGACGCCTTCCGCCACCGTGAGGGCGTTGGCGCCGGGGGAGAGGAAGGCCGCGACGAGCGCCGCGGGCTTGCCGCCGAAGCGGCCCGACTGGTTGTAGTTGAGCGCGCCGAGCTCGATGCGGGCCACGTCCTTCAGGCGCACGATCGAGCCCTCGGGCGTGATGCGCACCACCACGTCGCCGAACTCCTCGGGCGTCGTGAGGCGGCCCTTGGCGCGCACGGTGTACGTGAGCTGCTGGCCCTTCGGGGCCGGCTCGGCGCCCACGCGCCCGGCCGGGTTCACGTTGCTCTGCTGCTGCACCGCCCGCACCAGGTCCGGCACCGTGAAGCCGAGCTTCGCGAGCTTGTCGGGCTTCACCCAGATGCGCATCGCGTACTCGGACAGCCCGAAGTTCACCACCTGGCCGACGCCGGGCACGCGGTAGAGCGCGTCGTTCACGTTGATCAGGGAGTAGTTGCCGAGGAACAGCGAGTCGTAGGTGCCGTTCGGCGAGTAGAGCGCCGCGATCACCAGGGGCAGGCCCACCGTGCTGCGGTACGTGAGGCCGAACTGGTTCACGTCGGAGGGCAGGTTGGGCTGGGCCTGGGCGACACGGTTCTGGGCGTTCACCTGGTCGATGTTGACCTCGCTCTCGACGTCGAACGTGACCGTGAGGGTCATCGTGCCGTCGTTGGCGTTGGTCGACTGCATGTACAGCATCTTGTCGACGCCGTTCATCTGCTGCTCGAGGGGCGTCGCCACCGACTGCTCGATCGTCACGGCGTCGGCGCCGGTGTAGCTCGTCTGGATCTGGATCTGGGGCGGGATGATCGAGGGGTACTGGGCGATGGGCAGTCCCGTCATGGAGACGAGACCGAGGATCACCGTGACGATCGCGATCACGATGGCGACGATGGGGCGGTCGACGAAGAAGCGCGACATGGGAGGGCTTCCTCGTCCCTAGCGCGCGGCGCTCTCGGGCGCCCAGGGCTTCGTCGTGACGACCGTGCCGGGCCGGGTGGTCTGAAGGCCCGTGACCACCACCTTGTCGTCGGCCTTCAGGCCCTTCGTCACGATCCACAGGTCGCCGGTCTTCTCCGCCAGCTCCACCGGGCGGATCTCGAGCTTGCTGTCGGCGCCCACGACGGCGACGCGGAAGCCGCCCTGCAGCTCGATCACCGCGCGCTGCGGGACGAGCAGGGCGCCGGTGCGCGTCTCGATCGAGGCGCGCACGCGGCCGTACTGGCCCGGCCGCAGGATGTTGTCGGGGTTCGGGAAGAAGCCGCGGATCGTCATGGTGCCCGTGCCCGGGTCCACCTCGCGGTCGGCCATCTCGGCGCGGCCCTTCTCGGGCCACACGGTGCCGTCGTCGAGGACGAGCTCGAGGAACGGCCCCTTCTTGGTGGTCGCGTAGTCCTTGCGGTTGATGCTGGCCGCGAAGCGCATGTACTCGCGCTCGCTGATCCCGTACGTCACGCGGATCGGGTCGACGGTCGAGACCGTGGTCATCACCGTCTGGGGGTTCACGAGGTCGCCCACCTGCGCCTTGGCGAGGCCGACGATGCCGTCGATCGGAGAGGTGACGTGGGTCCAGCCGAGGCCGAGGGCCGCCTGGTCCACGGCCGCCTTCGCGGAAGCCACCGCGGCCTGGGCGTTGCGCTGCGCCGCGAGGGCGTTGTCGAGCTCCTGCTGGCTGATCGCGCGCTGCGCGGCCAGGGGCGTGAAGCGCTCGACGTCGCGGTTGGTCTTCTCGAACAGGGCCTGGGCCTGGCCGAGTGCGCCTTGCGCCTGCTCGATCGAGGCCCGGAACTGCCGCGGGTCGATCTCGAACAGCCGGTCGCCCGCGCGGACGAACTGGCCTTCCTTGTAGTCCTGCTTCAGCAGGTAGCCCTCGACCTTCGGGCGGATGTCGGCGTTCACCGAGCCGTCGAGGGTCGAGATCCACTCCGTGGTGACGGGGACGTCGCGCTGCACCACGGAGACCACGGAGACCTCGGGCGGCGCGGCCGGCTGTTCCTTCTTGGCGCAGGCAACGGAGAGGAAAAGGGGCAGGGACAGGACTACGGCACGCCTGTAGAAGTTCACTGAGCGCTCCTGACGAAAGCATCATATATGAACGATCCAGCGCCTGACTATTAGACGAAGGTATGAGTGTCGCCTTTGAAGCGCGGCGCTACGCGGCTAGAATCCCGCGACCCCGTTACCGATGACCCCGACCCGGAGGTAGACGATGCGTCGATCCCTGCTCGCATCCTTGTTGTTGTGTATGGCGCCGCTCTCCGGGGCCCAGGGACTCGACACCCCCGAGCCCGGGTCCGCCGAGGCGATCGCGGCGGCCACCACGGAGCCGCGCTTCCTCTCGCCGTGGGTCGCGTCGGTGCCGGCCAGCGACAGCGTGCCCTCGCCCACGAAGTTCCTGGGCCACATCGCGGGCGCGCCGGGCGAGCTCAGCAACACCACCAAGATCTACGGGTACTACCGCGCCCTCGCCGCCGCGACGCCGCGCGTCCGCGTCGAGACGATCGGCAAGACGGAGGAGGGCCGCGACATCCTCCTCGTGATCGTGGGCGAGGAGAAGGACGTCGCGGGCGTCGACGGCGTGCGCAAGGCCATGGCGAACCTCGCCGACCCGCGCCGCTGCGACCAGGCCTGCGCCGACAAGACGATCGGCAGCTTCAAGCCGTTCTACATGCTCCACGGCGGCCTGCACTCGGCCGAGACCGGCTCTCCCGAGATGCTGATGGAGCTCGTGTACCGCCTCGCCGTCTCGAACGAGCCGCTCATCAAGGGCATCCGCGACAACATGACGGTGCTGGTCAACCCGGTCGCCGAGCCCGACGGCCGCGACAAGATGGTCGACTGGTTCTACCGGCACCTCAAGGGCAAGACCGACTTCGACACTCTGCCGCGCCGCTCGCCGCCGTACTGGGGCAAGTACGTGCGCCACGACAACAACCGCGACGGCGTCCAACGCAAGCTGGCCCTCACCCGCGCGACCCAGGACGCCTACCTCAAGTGGCTGCCGATGGTCGTCCACGACCTGCACGAGTCGATCGCGCTGCTCTCGATCTGGACCGGCACGGGTCCCTACAACGTGAACCTCGAGCCGAGCGTCTTCTCGGAGTGGCACACGATCGCCTTCCACGAGGTCTCGACGCTCACGTCCTTCGGCATGCCCGGCGTCTGGACGTACGGCTTCGGCGAGGGGTGGGCCCACCTGTACGCGGACTCGGTGGCGATCAACCACAACGGCATCGGCCGCGGCTACGAGACCTTCGGCAACGCGACCGCCGAGACCGTGGAGCGCCGGCTCTACGCCGACGACGAGCGCTACACGGGCCGCGCCGTGACCGAGGCCGACTGGTACCGCGTCGTGCCGCCGCCCAAGAAGTTCAAGTGGTCGCTGCGCAACAACACGAACTACATGCAGACCGCGGTGCTCGCGGCCCTCGAGTACTCGGCCCGCAACGCCCCCGACATGCTGCGCCAGTTCTATCGGCGCGGCGCCTCCGCGATCCGCCGCGGCGACGCCGAGAAGCCCTACGCGGTCGCGATCCCCGAGGCCCAGGGCGACCGCCGGCGCCTGGCGCGCCTCGTGAACCTGCTGCGCGAGCACGGCATCGAGGTGTCGCGGGCGACCACGGCCTTCAAGGTCAAGGAAGGCGACTACCCGGCCGGCACCTACCTCGTGAAGATGAGCCAGCCGTATCGCGGCTGGGCCCTCGACCTGCTCATCCCCCAGAAGTACCCGATCGACAAGGCGCCCTACGAAGCCTACGACGACGTGGCCTGGGCGATCTCCGTGAGCCTCGGCGTCGACACGAAGCCGATCGGCGACGAGGCCGTGAAGCAGGTGGCGACCAGCCTCGTCACGGAGCCCGTGAAGTATGCCGGCCACGTCGAAGGGGCCGGGCCGGTCTACCTCGTGCGCGACGCGGGACAGGAGTCGCTCCTCGCGGCCCGCGTGCGTCTCGCGAAGTTCGCGGTGGAGATCGCCGAGAAGCCGTTCAAGGCCGGCGATCGCGACTACCCGGCGGGCTCCTGGGTGATCCCGGCGGCGGCCGGCCTCGGGCCGGTCCTCGAGCAGGCGGCGGTCGAGCTCGACCTCGACGTGCGCAGCGCCGACAAGGCCCCCGACGTCCCGCGCCATCCCGCCGACTGGCCGCGCCTCGCGCTGCTGCAGCAGTGGGAGGACACGCAGGCCGCCGGCTGGGTGCGCATGATCTTCGACGACCAGAAGATCCCGTACACGCTGATCATGGACGACGAGGTGAAGAAGGGCGGCCTGCGCACGCGCTTCGACGTGATCGTCTTCCCGGACACCTACAACAGCCTGAAGGACATGGCCGCCGGCATCGATCCCAAGGCGGGCGCCCTGGCCTTCACGAAGACGCCGGAGTTCGCCGCGAGTGGCACGCCCACGAGCTCGAGCGACATCACCGGCGGCTTCACCTGGACCGGTATCCAGAACGTCGCCGAGTTCGTGAAGCAGGGCGGCACGCTCGTCACCCTGGGCGGCGCCTCGTCTCTCGCCCTCGACGGCGGCATCGGCTCCGACATGCACCGTGCCTCGGCCAAGGACGTCTTGAACCCCGGCAGCGAGCTGCGCGCCCGCTTCCGCCGGCCCGAGCACCCGCTCGCCTACGGCTACCCCGAGAAGACGTCGGTGTTCCGCGAGGAGCGGCCGCTCTACGACACGGAGCGCGTCGAGCAGGGCCGCGTCGTGCTGCAGTGGGGCACCGAGATCCCGAAGGACGAGCTCGACGAGGAGCCCGAGGCCGACGACGACGCGCCCAAGCCGAAGAAGGACGCGATCGTGGTCAGCGGCGGCATCAAGGGCGGCGACGAGATCGCGGGCAAGGGCGCCATCTTCGACATCCCGGTGGGCAAGGGCCGCGTCGTCGCCTACAACTTCGACCCCATCCACCGCTACCAGACGGAGTCGGACTTCCGCCTCGTGTGGAACGCGATCCTCAACTGGAACGACTTCCCGCCGACGCCGCCCGGGCGCTAGCGCGACTCAGGGCAGCAGCGTGTCGGAGGTCGGTGAGAGGTTGAGGGCCGCGTCGTAGCCGTAGGCGCACAGGCGGAACGGGGGCTTGCCCTCGAGGCTGAAGAACGGGATGAACGCGCCGCGATAGCCGCGCGGCTCGGCGCACGACGTGGTGTCGGCCGGCCCGTACTTGAAGAACGCGCCCACTACCTCGTCGTCGAAGCGCCAGACGATGCGGTAGCCGTCCTTCGAGCCGCCCTCCACGTCGAAGCGCGGCGCACGGCCGGGCGCCGTGGTGTCGATGCGCACCGTGGCGATCGCCGGGTGGCGCGGATCCTCGTCGCCGCCGATCAGGCACAGCGCGTAGTAGCCCTCGGCCCGGGGCAGCGCGTCGTCGATGGGCTGCGCGAGCGGGCGAGGCGCGCCGTAGCCGTCGTCCGAGCGGCAGTCGACGCTCGCGGCCGACCCGATCTTGTGGCGATAGGTATCGACTGCGCCGGTCGCGCTCACGTCCCAGCGCGTCTGCGGCGCGCCGAAGACCGGCTGCGTGAGCGCCGGGTTCACGGCGCCCAGCCAGTCGGGGCTCGGCCGCGGTCCACGGCCGGTATCGAACGGACAGGCGGGGCGCTCGAGGTCGAGTCCGCCGTCCTCGTCGAAGCACAGGCCGAGGCCGACGAGCGGCACCACATAGCTGGTGTCGGTGCGCGACGTGGCTGCGAGACCGGCGGGTTCGCACGGGCGGTTCAAGGCGCAGTCCCCGAGTCGGCCGCTGAGCCGAGTCGTGGTGTTGACGAGACCGAGCACGCGGCCGCTCACCCGCGAGATCACGGGCGAGCCCGAGCTGCCGGCCTGGATGCCCTCGCAGCGCAGCCGCGCCAGGTCGTGCCAGTACCACTGGCGCTCGAGCACGACGCGGGCGACGCCGTCGACCGAGCACGACGCGAGGCGCAGGAAGTCGGGCGTGCCGAAGTCCTGCAGGGGAGCGCCCACCACCACGACCGGCTCCGAGGCCGAGGGCGGCGCGTCCGCGACCTTCCAGGGGCGATACCCGCGGCGCTCCAGCGAGCCGAGGGTCGCGTCGAGCTCCACGATGCCGATGTCGGCGCCCTTCATGGTGCCGAGGCCGACGGTGCGCACGGGCACCGTGTCCTGCCCCGCGGCCGTGTCCTCGAAGAAGCCGAACGTGACGTGCCACTCGGGATGCGCCTCGTCGCGCAGCACCTCGTTCGGGGCGAACGCGCCGACGCAGTGGCCGTTCGTGAGCACGTAGGCGGGAGCCCCGGGTCCGCCCCCGGTGTCAAGAAGGACCGCTGTGCAGGTGTTGCCGCCGTTCAGACGCACGACGCCCGAATAGGCGTTGCGGCCGTCGGCGTTGTGCAGCACAACCGGCTCGCCGAGGTCGGCGGCGCCGTACAGGGGCACCTCGCGGAAGTCGCCGCAGCCCGCGGCGAAGAAAGCGAACGGCAGGAGCCAGCGCATCCAGGAGGAATTGTAGCGAGGCGTGCGGGGTCGAGGCGTATCATGCCGCCATGCGCTCCCTCCTCTCCGCCGTCCTGCTGCTCGCGGCCGCGTGGCCGGCTCTCGCCGCGAACCCGAAGCCGGCTCCGGCCCCGTCGCCCGGGATCTATCTCGAGCCCGCCAAGGACGGGAAGGACGCCGACCTGCAGAAGGTCGAGGCCTCGTCGCCGGTGCGGGCCGGCGTGAAGGACCTCAAGAAGGGTCTCGCGAGCTCGATGTTCACGGGCGGCCTCCTGGGCGGACCCAAGATGACGTCGATCTTCGAAGGGACGAAGGCGGCGCGGCGCGTGACGTCGGGGGCGTGGTTCCAGTTCCACTTCGACCCCAAGGCGGCGCAAGCGCCACAGTCGTCGTCGCGGGCGCCCCAGACCCAGGAAGACATGATGGCGATGCTGCAGCAGCAGGCGGAGTCCCAGTCCGGCGCGGTCGACGGCATGCCCATGGGCGCGCGCTCGCCGCAGGACTTCGTGCTCGTGAAGCTCGAGGTGAAGAACGAGGAGCGCCTGCTCGTCACCGGCATGGACATGAAGGCCAAGAACACCCTGCCGTTCCGCGTGCGCCAGCTCGGGCCGAACGCCTACCGCGTCGCGCCGGAGAAGGCCCTCGGCCCCGGCGAGTACGCCTTCTTCGCGCCCCCGAACAAGAGCGGCGGCGGCGGCTCGCAGGTCTGGGACTTCGGCGTCGACAAGGACTAAGAGGACTCTTGGACTACCTCGAGGAGCGGCCGGTGCCGCCGCTGCGGCCGTACCTCGAGTGCCTGTGGCGCGTCGTGGATCGCGGGTCCCGGAGGGGCCGTGAAGCCCAGCGCATCGTTCCCGACGGGTGCCCCGAGCTCATCGTCCACCTCGGCGATCCGTTCTCGCGCGAGGTGGCCGGGCGCTGGGTGCGGCAACCCCGCGTGTTCCTCGCCGCGACCCTGACGCGGCCGTGGCGCCTGCGGCCCGGGCCGCGGGTGCGCACCGTCGGTCTGCGCTTCCGGCCCGGCGCCATCACCTCGGTGTTCGGCTTCTCGATGACCGGCCTTGCGGATCGCGAGGTCCCGCTGCCGGCGAAGGCGCTCGTGGCGGCGCTCACGCGCGCGCGGGGCGACCAGCGGCGCTTCGCAGCGGCGCAGGCCTGGCTCCTCGAGCGCGTCCGCGAGGCGACGGCGCCCGAGCCCAACGCGCGACCCGCGGTGGCCCTGGTGCTGAAGGACCGTGGCAGCGTGCGCATGGCCGCCGTCGCGAAGGCGCTGGGTTGGACGCCTCGGCGCCTGGAACGCGTGTTCCTGCGCGACCTCGGCATCCGGCCCAAGCTGTACGCACGCATCGTGCGGCTGAACGCGGTGCTCGCGACCCTCGACGACGCCGAGCGCGGCGGCGCCGTGGACCTCGCCCTGGACGCCGGCTACTTCGACCAGGCCCACCTGCTGCGGGATTTCCGGACCCTCGCGGGCCGCTCGCCGCGCGCCGGCTCCACGGCCGACGGCGCGCTGGCCCGGCACTTCACGCATCCGGAGCGGCTGCGGGCCCTGTTCGCGCCGGAATAGCCTGTCGCATTCGTCCAATCGGGGCGGCCGGCCCGCGCGCTAACCTCGGGCCGTTCGATGGAGGAATCGATGAAGAGAGCCGCACGTGGGATCGTGGGAGCGATGGGCTTGATGGTCGCGGCGGCGGCGCAGGCCGCGCCGCTGGACGTGGCGTCGCTGGGCTGGCTCGAGGGCCGCTGGTCCGGCGACAAGGACGGGGTCTACTCCGAGGAGCTGTGGACCGGCGTGCGCGGCGGCGCCGTGATGGGCCTGCACCGCGACATCAAGGGCGACAGCGTGGTGTCGTGGGAATTCTTCCGGATCGCCGCGACGAAGGACGGCGTCTTCTACTTCGCGAGCCCGCGCTCGGCGCCGCCGACGCCGTTCAAGCTGGTCGAGGCCAGCGCCACCCGCGCGGTGTTCGAGAACAAGGAGCACGACTTCCCGCAGCGCATCCTGTACTGGCGCGAGGGCAAGGCGCTCCACGCGCGCATCGAGGGCCCCATGGACGGCAAGACCGTGTCCGAAGACTGGGTCTGGGTGCGCCAGCCCTAGGAGAGCATGCGACCGCGGATCCACCTGCTGAACCCGATGTGGGACGAGAGCGGCGGCAGCGAGCATCGTGTCGCCGCCCTCGCAGGTGCGCTGTCGCCGGACGCCGACGTCACGATCTGGTCGGACCACGAGCCCGCTCCCGGCTGGCGCGCGCGCCTGCCGATCCGGAAGATCGCGCCGCGGCGTCTCGCGTTCCCCATCCGCGGCACGCTCGTGGTGGTGGGCGTGTACTTTCGGGTCGGAGACTGGCTGCGCTGGAGCCGGCCGAGCCGCACCATCCTCGTCTGCAACACCTTTTCGCCCCGGGGCCTCGCGCGTCAGCGGCAACGTGTGTCCTGGGGAGGGTCACGGCCGCTGGAGCTCGTGTTCGCGTCCGAGACGTTGCGACGCAAGCTCGACCTCCCGGGCATCGTGCAACCGTCCGTCGTGGATCTCGAGGAGTTCTCCCCCCGGCTCGAGAGCCGGACCACGTTCACGGTGGGACGCCTGAGCCGCGACGTCGCCGAGAAGCACCACGAGCGGGATCCGGGCCTGTACCGCCGCCTCGCCGCCCGCGGCTGCCAGGTGCGCGTCATGGGCGGGACGGTGCTCGAGCCCGCGCTGCGCGAGGCGGGAGGGCTCGAGGGGATCGCGCTGCTGCCGGCACAGGCTCAGCCGGCCAGCGCGTTCCTGGCGGGCCTCGACTGCTTCTTCTACAGGACGTCGCGGTCCTTCTTCGAAGCCTCCGGCCGCGTGGTCACCGAGGCCATGGCGATGGGCCTGCCGGTCGTGGCCGACCGTGTCGGAGGCTACGCGGACGTGATCGAGCCGGGCGTGAACGGCTTCCTGTTCGACGACGACGACGAGGCCGTGGCGCAGATCGAGCGTCTGAGGCTCGATCCCGAGCTGCGCCGGCGCATCGGGCGCGCCGCCCGGGAAAGCGTGGAGCGGGAGCTGTCGCCCGGCGCTCGCCGGGAGATCGTCGAGTTCTACACCCGCTAGGGCCGGGTGCTCGAGGCCTGCATCCACTCGCGCAGGCGCGTCATGTCCGCCGGCGCCGTGCGCGAGGCGGCGAGCAACACGGCCATGACGAGGAGCGCCAGGACGGGAACCACGTGCATCGCGAGGCGCAGGCCCTCGGAGATCGCGAAGGCCGGGTCGCCGCCGGCCGCGGCCGCGACGCGCGCGTAGTGGTCGCTGGCGGCGCCCGTGAGGACCGGGCCCAGCGCCCCGCCGAGCATGTACATCGCGAAGAAGTACAAGGCCATGGCCGTGCCCCGCAGCGCCGGCTCGATGACGTCGTGCAGGGCGGAGTAGACCACCGAGTAGTACACCTGCATCGCCGCGTAGCCGAGCCCGGCCACGACGGCGAACGCCGCGACGTGGCCGCGGCCCTGCTGCAGTGCGACCCACATCAACGGGGCCGCGAGGGCGACGCCCGCGGCTCCGACGAGAAGGCGGCCGTCGGGCCGCCGCCGAGCGAGCGCATCGCCGGCATGGCCACCGGCCAGCAGCCCGAGGATGCCTGCGAGCGACACGCCCATGCCGACGAAGCCGGCGCTGCGGATCCCGAGGCCGTGGTAGCGCATCAGGTACGGGGCCAGGAAGCTGCTGAAGGCGTACATGCTGAAGTTGTGGAGCGCGCCCGAGGCGATGATCCACACCACCGTCGGGGTCGCGAGGACCAGCCGGTAGGGCGACCCCTCGCGCTGACGCGCGCCGATCGCGAACGCCTCGCTCGCGCCCCGGCCGGGCTCCTGGATCCGCAGCACGGCCAGGGCACAGAGCAGGCCGGGGATCGCCGCCAGGAAGAAGGCCCAGCGCCAGCCGAAGGCGTGGGCGACGGCGCCGCCCACGGCGAAGCTCGAGGCCAGGCCCAGGGGGAGCCCGAGCATGAAGATGGACATGGCGCGGGCCCGGCGCTCCGCGGGGAACAGGTCGCCGATCAGCGACGAGGCGGCCGGCGCGCAGCTCGCCTCGCCGACGCCGACGCCGAGGCGGCACGCGAGAAGCGACGCGTAGCTCCAGGCGGCGCCCGTGGCCGCCGTGAGCAGGCTCCAGCCGAACACGCCCGCCGCCAGCATCTTCGGACGGGCGACCCGGTCCGCGAGGCGGCCGAGGGGAATCCCCGCCACCGCGTACAAGAGGATGAAGACCGTGCTGGCTCCGCCGAGGGCCGTGTCGGAGAGGTTCCACTCGCGCCGGATCGGCTCGCTCACGACGCCGAGGATCTGGCGGTCGAAGAAGTTGAGGAAGTTGATCGCGAACAGGACGCCCAGGGCATAGGCGCCGCCGCGCGGCCGGGAACCGGTCACGAGGTCGGCCTGGAGTCTTCCGCGCGGTGCGCGATCACCTCGACGATGCGCGCCTGCAGGTCGCCCATCACGGCATCGGTCCACAGGCCGGCGTAGGCATTGAAGCGCGTCGTCAGCCGATGCCTCGACAGCAGCACGAGCCGCGTGCGGCCGCCCTCGACGGGCTCGAGGCGGAACTCGCCCCAGGTGACCTCGAAGTGCTCGCCCCCGACACGCACGTGCTCGTCGAGGGTGCCCGGGGCGATCGACTCGGGCACCACCTGGATGTGGAAGCCCAGGCGGCGGTTCGTCTCCCAGACCCCGACCGGCTCCCTGAACGTGATGCCCTCGCGGAAGCTCGCGATGCGCAGGGCGCCCGGGCCCTCGCGGTCGAGGACGGCCTTCAGCGGCAGCGGAATGCCGATCGCGGTGAAGAAACCGCCCCGGATCTCGTCCGGGTCGATCTCGGGGACGCGGATCACCTCGCGCCAGACCGCCTCGGGCGCCGCGTCCACGACGCGCTCGGTGACGACCTCGCGCGACACGCTCGGAGCCGGCGCTCGCAGCTCGACGGGGGAGCTCAGGAACGGCAGCAGCGCGAGGGCGGCGAGCGGCGGCACGCGCGCGTCGCGGCGGCGCAGCACGAGGCCGGCCACGACGCCGCCCGCCACGGACAGCCCCACGAAGATGGGGGCGGCCATCACGATGCAGATGGCGCCCTCGAGCAGCGTGACCGCCAGGCCCATCAGGAGCGTGATGCAGGCGGCGGCCGGCAGCATCACCCAGGTCCAGACCGCGCGCCGCAGGGACAGGGGCAGCGCCGCCACCGAGAAGGCGCCCAGCGCGATCGGCACCAGCACGAGGAACGACACGCTCATGACCCCGAAGATCTGCCCCTCCTGCGGGCCCTGCGGCCTCGTCGGAAAGCCGAACACGAGTCGCGCCACGAGGCCGTAGCCGGCGCCGGCCAGGATGCCGGCGAGCGGCCCGGCCAGTAGCGCGCGCGGCGATGCCGGCTCTGCCCCTTTCATGCGCGGCCATTCTATGATGCGCCGATGCGCTCCCGCGGTCTCCTGCTCCTTCTCGCGGCCTGGCTCGCCGCACCCTCCGCCCACGCCGGCGATCCCGCGGTCGATCTCGAGCTCGCGATCGGCCGCGGCGACGTAGCCGCCGTCAAGGCCTTCCTCGCCGGCGGCCGCAGCGCCGACACGCCGATCGCCGAGGGCCACCAGACGCCGCTGCAGCGCGCCGCGTCCACCGGCAAGACCGCGATCGCGAAGCTGCTGCTCGAGCGCGGGGCCAGCGTCAACGCGCCGTCGGCCTCGGGCAGCGCCCTGCACCTCGCGATCGGCGGCGGCTGGGACGACATCGTCCAGCTCCTGATCGACAACGGCGCCGATCCCGACCAGCGCGACCCCTTCGACAACACGCCGCTCGTGAGGGCGGTGAGCGCCCAGAACCGCGAGGCCGCGCAGATCCTGATCAAGGCGGGGGCCGACCTCGGCGCCAGCACCTACGGCCTCACGCCGCTCATGTTCGCGTCGAGCACCGGCGACCCGGAGTCGATCCGCTTCCTGGTGAAGGCCGGCGCCAAGGTGAACGGCGTCGGCAAGGGCCAGTACGGCGGCCGCAGCGCGCTGCTCGCCGCGATCCCCGACGGCCACGCGGACTGCGTCAAGGTCCTGATCGAGCTCAAGGCCGACGTGAACCAGAAGGGCCCCGACGGCAAGACGCCCCTGGCGACGGCGCGCGAGGCGAAACAGGAGGAGATCGTGACGATTCTCAAGGCCGCGGGGGCCCGGTGACGGGCCGCCCGCTCGTCCTCTTCCTGGCGGCAGCGCTGGCCCTGCCGGCGCATGCCGCCGATCCCAAGCTGGTTGCGAAGCTGCTGAAGCAGCTCGCCGACAGGAAGGACGACAAGCGCATCGACGCGTCCTACACCCTCGTCGACCTGCGGATCGTCGAAGCGGTGCCGGCGCTGATCGTGGCGCTGCGCGATCCCGTGAAGGAGGTGCGCTACAACGCCGCGGGCGCGCTGTGGAACCTGGGCGAGGCCGCGCGTCCCGCCGTGCCCGACCTGATCCGTCGCCTCGACGATCCCGATCCCGGCGTGCGCGTGCAGGCGGCCGGCGCCCTGAAGGGCTTGAACGCCGCGACGGCCCAGGTCATGGCGGCGCTCAAGAAGGTGCTGGTCGACGGCGACGAGGACGATCGCAAGCGCGCCAAGGACATGCTGAAGGGCGGGGGCGCGGGCGGCATCCAGTTCGCGGCCCAGGAGGGCCAGGCCGACGTCGTGGCGGGGCTGCTCGACGGCGGCGTCGACGTGGACGCGCTCGACGACAACAAGCGGACGGCGCTGCACTGGGCCGCGTCCCAGGGCCGCGAGGACGTCGTGAAGCTGCTGCTCGAGCGCGGCGCCGACGTCTCGCTCGCCGACAAGGACCAGAACCAGCCACTGCACCTGGCCGCGTTCAAGGGCTCGCTGCCCGTGGCCCAGCTGCTGCTCGACAAGAAGGCCGACGTGAACGCCGTCGAGGAGCGCCGCATCACTCCGCTGCACCTCGCGGCGCGCACGGGCAACAAGCCCCTCGTGGACCTGCTGCTGGCGCGCGGCGCCAACCCCAAGGCCAAGGACCAGCAGGGCTCGAGCCCGATGCACTGGGCGGCCTCGGGCGGCCAGACCGACGTGGTGCTCGCGTTCCTCGCGAAGGGCCTCGACGTGAACCTTCCGGACTCCCACGGCCAGGGCCCGCTCTACGACGCCGCGGCCGGCGGCCACACCGAGCTCGTGAAGCTGCTGCTCGACCGCAAGGCCGCCGTGAAGGGCACGGGCCTCATGGCGACGATGACGGGCACGCCGCTCCACGGCGCGGCCCGCGGCGGTCATCTCGCCACCATGGAGCTGCTGATCGCGCGGGGCGTGCCGCTCAACGCGGCGCAGTTCGACAAGACGGCGCTCCACGCCGCCGCCGCCGAGGGCCGGATCGAGGCCATGAAGCTGCTGCTCGCGAAGGGCATGAAGGTCGACGCCGTGGCGCCCCAGACGAGCGGCGGCACGCCGTTGTTCAGCGCCGTCTTCGAGGGCCAGCTCCCGGCGGTGCAGTTCCTGGTCGAGCAGGGCGCGAACGTGAACGCGAAGGAGGCCTCGAGCGGCCGCACGGTCCTGCACAGCGCCATGAACCGCGGCGGCCTCGACGACAAGCGCCAGGCCATCGTGAAGCTGCTCCTCGACCGCAAGGCCGATCCCAACGCGAAGGACGCGGCGGGAGCGACGCCCCTCGCGGTAGCGCTCGAGAACCAGAACAAGGAAGGTGCCGCCCTGCTGCGGCAGTACGGGGCGCAATAGAGATGAGGCGCGCCGTCGCACTGCTGTTGGCGGGCCTGGTGGCGCCCGCGAGCCACGGGCAGCAGGTCGTGCCGGGCACGGCCGCCGAGGTGGTGCAGCTCGACGTGGTGGTGACCGACTCGAACGGCCGCCCCGTGCGCGACCTGACCCTCGCCGACTTCCTCGTGCAGGAGGACGGCAAGCCGCAGAAGCTGTCGCTGTTCGTGCCGTCGGGCTCGAACGCCCCCGAGCCGACCGAGGAAGAGCTCGTCGCGGCGGAGGCGGCCGAGGCGGCCGGCGAGGCGCCGAAGTCGCCCGGCCGCAGCATCGCGGTCGTGGTCGACGACCTGCACATCGCCCCGGAGAGCATCGAGCTGGCGCGGCGCGCGCTGCGCCGGCTGCCCCGCGAGCTGATGCGCGACGACGACTCGGTGGCCCTGGTCACGACCGCCCATGGCGTCATCCAGCAGTTCACGAAGGACACGGCGACCCTGGGCCAGGCCATCGAGCGCCTGATCGCCCAGGCCCCGGCCTTCCCGCCCGCGGCCCACTCCCAGATGACCGCGGTGCAGGCGGAGCTGATCCTGCGGGGCGACCGCAACGCCCGCAAGCTCGCCGCCAAGAGCCTCATCGCCGAGCCGGGCAGCATCTTCGACACGGCCGGCCCGCGCGCCGCGATCGCGGCCGCGAACGGCGGCGGCAACACGAGCGCCGCCGGCGGCGACGCCGGCAAGGAGGCCGCGGCCGAGGACGAGGTGCAGCGCCAGGCCCGCGGCGTGCTGGCCGAGGCCCTGCGCTACTCCGTCGCGTCGCTGTCGGGCGTCGAGGACGTGCTGCGCGGCCTCGGCGCGCGGCCGGGCCGCAAGCTGTGCCTGCTGGTCTCGGACGGCTTCCTGGTGGGCCGCGGCACGTCCGACGAGCGCACCCGCGACCTGCAGCGGGTCACCGACGCCGCGACGCGCGCGGGCGCCGTCGTCTACACCCTCGACACGCGCGGCCTGATCTCCGGCGGCGCCGACGCGAGCATCGCGGGCAACAGCGTGCAGCCCGAGTTCAAGGCCGGCATCGACGCCCAGTCGTCCGCGATCTACCGCACGACCCTGCGCGACATCGCCCTCGACACCGGCGGCCTGTTCGTGTCGGGCACGAACGAGATGGCGGCCGGGATCGCGCGCATGCTGGCGGACAACGCGGCCTACTACCTCATGGCCTACGAGCCGACCAACACGAAGCGCGACGGGCGCTTCCGCAGGATCAAGGTGCGGGTGCCGGCCCACGCCAACTACGACGTGCGCACGCGCGCCGGCTACTTCGCCCGCGACGCGAAGAAGCCCGGGCCGCCGCCGCAGCGCGCCGTGCTCGACGGCGGGCTCGATCTCGACGAGGCCCGCGAGGCCCTGGCCCAGCCGCTGCCGGGCGGCGGCATCCCGGTGTCGGTCGACGCCGCGTTCCTCGACCTGCCCGCCACCGGGCCGCAGGCCCTCGTGCGAGCCCACGTCGAGCTGGCCGGTCTCGTGTGGGACAAGGCCGAGGGCCGCAACCACGCCACCGTCGAGCTGCTCGGCAGCGCCTACGGGCCGAGCGGACAGGCCGTGGGCGCGCCCTTCGGACAGCGCGCCGAGCTCAACTTCTCCGACGCCGAGCTCAAGCGCGCGGTCGCCGCGGGCCTCGAGTTCCAGCAGTCCCTGAGCCTGCCGCCGGGCCGCTACGACGTGCGCGTGCTGGCCCGCGAGAAGCGCATCGGCCAGGTGGGCGGCGGCAGCGCGCCGATCGAGATGCCCGACCTCGCGGACGGCGCGCTCGCCGCGAGCGGCGTGTTCCTGGCCTCGGCCAAGGCCGGCGCCGATCCCCAGACCCAGGCGCGCGGCGTGCGCCGCGTCAAGAAGGGCGAGAACCTGTTCTTCCAGGTCTACGTGTACAACGCGGAGGGCGCCGGCACCCGCGCCGCGGACGTCGTGCTGCAGGCGCAGGTGTGGTCGAACGGCAAGCCGATCGCGGCCTCGAAGGTGCAGCCCGCCAAGCTCGCGACCGACGGTGTCACGCCGATCCCCGAGACCAACGAGGTCGGCCTCTCCGGGCTCGCCCCCGGTCCCTACGAGCTGCGCGTGGTGGTGGTCGATCGCAAGGCGGAGGCGACCGTGAAACGCTCCGCCGCGTTCGAGATCGAATGAGGGTGACGATGAAGAAGGCATTCGCCATCGGCCTTGCGCTCCTGCTGACGCCCAGGGCCGGGGCCCAGCAGGCCGTCACCGGATCCGCCGCCGAGATCGTGCAGCTCGACGTGGTGGTGACCGACGGCGACGGGAAGCCGGTCCGCACCCTGACCCAGGCCGACTTCGAGGTTCAGGAGGACGGCAAGCCGCAGCGCCTGTCGTTGTTCGTGCCTTCCGGGGCCTCGGGCACGCTGGCCGTGGCCGACACGCCAGGCGCCGCGGGCGCCCCTCCGGGCCCCGCGGCGGCCGGCCGCAACATCGCGGTGGTCGTGGACGACATCCACATCGCTCCGGAGAACCTGGTGCAGGCCCGCACGGCGCTGAAGCGGCTGCCCCGCGAGATGATGCTCGAGGGCGACAGCGTCGCGCTGGTGTCCTCGACGCGCGGTGTCATCGAGCCGTTCACGAAGGACCGCGAGCGCCTCGAGCACGCGATCGACACGCTCCTGGCGCTGGCGCCGCCGGCGCCCCAGGGCCGCGGCACGCAGATGACGCCGGCCCAGGCCGAGCTGATCCTGCGCGGCGACCGCAACGCCCGCAAGCTCGCGGCGCGCACGCTGCGCCTCGAGCCCGGGAGCGTCAGCGATTCGAACGGGCCGCGCGCGGCGCTCACCAGCAACTACGGCCAGTCCGGGGCGCCGACCGAGGAGGGCGTCGATGCGGCGGCGGAAGACGAGGCCCAGCGCCAGGCCCGCGGCATTCTCGCGGAGACGCTGCACTTCTCGGTCGCTTCCCTGGCGGCCGTCGAGGACGTCAGCCGCGCGATGTCGGCGTGGCCCGGCCGCAAGGTGATGCTGCTGCTCTCGGACGGCTTCCTGGTGGGCCGCGGCACGAGCGAGGAGCGCACGCGCGAGGTGCAGCGCGTCGTCGACGCGGCGACGCGCGGCGGCGCCGTCGTGTACACCATGGACACCAAGGGCCTGATCACCGGCGGCCCGGACGCGAGCGCCGCGGGAACCGCCGTGGGCCAGGACTTCAAGGCGAACGTCGACCAGCAGTCGATGCAGCTCCTGCGCGGCACGCTCGCCGACATCGCGGCCCAGACCGGCGGCTTTCTCGTCGCCGGCACGAACGACCTCGCGGGCGGCCTCGCGCGCATGCTGGACGACAACGCGTCCTACTACCTCATGGCCTACGAGCCGCTGAACGCGAAGCGCGACGGCAAGTTCCGCCGCATCAAGGTGCGCCTGCCGGCCCACGCGAGCTACCAGGTGCGCACGCGCGCCGGCTACTACGCGCGCGACGCCAAGGTGGCGGCGCCGCCGCCGCCGCGCGCCGTGCTCACGCCGGGCCTCGACCTCGGCACCGTGGTCGCGGCCCTCGCGGCGCCGCTGCCGCAAGGCGGCATCCCGGTGCGGCTCGGGGCCGACTTCCTGTCCTTGCCGGCCACGGGCTCGCAGGCCCTGGTCCAGGCCCACGTCGACATCGCGGCGCTCCAGTGGCAGAAGACGGCGGGGCGCAACCAGGCCACCCTCGAGCTGCTCGGCAGCGCGTTCGATGCCGGCGGCAACGCGGCCGGCGCGCCGTTCGGCCAGCGCGCCGAGCTCAACTTCTCCGACGAAGAGCTGAAGCGCGCGAGGGCCACCGGCGTCGAGTTCCAGCAGGCGCTCGGCCTGCCGCCCGGCCGCTACGAGGTGCGGCTGCTCGCGCGCGAGACGCGGCTGGGACAGGCGGGCTCGAGCCACGTCGCGCTCGAGGTGCCGGATCTCGCGAACGGCGCCCTCGCCACGAGCGGCGTGTTCCTGGCCGCGGCCCCCGCCGCGGCGTCGCAATCGGCGAAGTCGCAGCGCCGCTTCAAGAAGGACACGAGCCTGTTCTTCCAGGTCTACGTGTACAACGCGCGGGGTGCTTCCGAAGGCGCCGCGGACGTGGTGCTGCAGGCGCAGATCTGGTCGGGCGGCAAGGCCATCGCGGCCTCGAAGCCGCAGCCCGCGACGCTCGGCAAGGACGGGGAGACGCCGCTGCCCGAGACCAACGAGGTGGGCCTCGCCGGGCTCGAGCCGGGTCCCTACGAGCTGCGCGTGGTGGTGGTCGACCGCAAGGCCAACGTCAACGCGCTGCGCACGGCCGAGTTCGCGATCGAGTGAAGCCGCTCCGCTTCGCCCTGGGCTGCGCCGCGCTGCTGCTGATGTGGGGTGGCCTCGCGGCCCTGGCGCTCCGCGTCATGACGCCGGTGACGCCCGCGGCCCCGCGGCCCTGGCTGGCTCTCGTGGCCGGCGGCCTCGTGGCGCTGGGCCTGCAGAGCCTGTGGTACCTGGCGTTCGGCGGGGTCGGGCGCGGCTCCGGCTCGCGGCAGGAGATCCTGAGGCGCGCCGCGGCGGGCGAGGCGCCGCCCGACGGCGGCTTCATCGTGGCGACGGGCACCGTGCGTGCGCTCGGCGCGCCGCTCGTAGCACCGCTCTCGGGCCGCGAGTGCGCCGCCTACATGTACCGGATGTTCTACCGCGGCCGCGAGGCCGGCAAGAAGCGCGCGCTCGCCGAGGTGCCGGTGTTCTGGGGCCACTCGTTCCGGCCCTTCGCGATCGACCATCCCGCCGCGCGCTTCCGTGTGATGGCGGTGCCGCTGCTCGGCAACCAGGCCGAGCGCCGCGAGGGCGACGCCGTCGTGGCTCAGGCCCGGCAGTGGGTCGCCTCTACTGCGTTCGAGGATGTTTCGCCCAACGTCGTCGGTTCGCTCGGCGCGGCCCTCGCCCACGTGAAGACGCTGTTCAGCGACGAGGACGGCGAGGACCGCCGCGACTACCGGCGCGCCGGCGAGGAGGGCCGCGATCCCGGGACGCTGATCCTCGAGGAGACCCTCCTGCCCGTCGGCGAGGTGGCTTCGGTCTCGGGCCGCTGGTCCGCGGCGAAGAGCGCCATCGTGGCGGGCGGCGGCGACGCCGTGGCGGAGACCGTGTCGGCCGTGCTGGGACCGCCCGAGCGCCTGAAGGGGCCGGGCGAAGTGCCGCCCTCGTTCGCGTCCTACCTGACGAGCGCGATCGTGCTCACGGCCCTGGGCGCCGGCCTCGTCTGGTTCTCGATCGCGATCCTGCCCGGGATGAAATGAAGGGCGGCCTCGTCCTCGTCACGGGCGCCACCGGCTACATCGGGGGCCGCCTCGTGCCCCGACTGCTCGAGGCCGGCTACCGCGTGCGCTGCCTGGCGCGGGCCCGCGGCAAGCTCGCGGCACACGTGTGGGCCGCGGATCCGCGCGTCGAGATCGTCGAGGGCGACGTCGGGGAGCCCGAGGCGCTCCAGATAGCGCTCGCCGGCTGCACGGCCGCCTACTACCTCGTGCACTCCATGGTCGCGACGGGCGCCGCGTACGCGGCCCAGGACCGCGCGCTCGCGGAGGCCTTCGCGGGCGCGGCCGGCCGTGCGGGGCTCGAGCGCCTCGTCTACCTGGGCGGGCTGGGCGAGCTCGGCGACGGTCTCTCGGAGCACCTCGAGTCGCGGCGCGAGGTAGAGCGCAGGCTCCAGTCGGGCCCGATCCCGGTGACCGTGTTGCGCGCGGCCATGATCATCGGCTCCGGGTCCGCCTCCTTCGAGATCCTGCGCTACCTCGTCGAGCGCCTGCCGGTGATGATCACCCCCAAGTGGGTCGCGACCGAGTGCCAGCCGATCGCCGTGCGCAACGTCCTGCGCTACCTGGTCGCGTGCCTCGACGTGCCCGAGACGCGCGGCCGCACCCTCGACATCGGCGGGCCCGACGTGCTCTCGTACCGCGCGATCATGGACGTCATGGCCGAGGAGCGCGGGCTTCCGCGGCGCATCGTGATCCCCGTGCCCGTGCTGACGCCGCGCCTCAGCTCGCTCTGGATCCATCTCGTCACCCCGCTCTCGCGACGCATCGCGCGCCCGCTCGCCGAGGGGCTGCGCAACCGCGTGGTGTGCCGCAACGACGACGCGCAGCGCCTCATGCCCGGCTCGCTGCTGACCGTGCGCGAGGCGATCCGCGCGGCGCTCCAGCGCCTGAAGGCCGGTGACGTCGAGACGGCGTGGTCCACCGCCGGGCCGATCCCGGGCGACCCCGACTGGGCCGGCGGCACCGTGTTCACGGACAGCCGCTCCGTCGCGATTGCGGCGAGCCCGGCCCGGGTCTTCGCCGCGGTGCGGCGCATCGGCGGCGGCCACGGCTGGTACGCGGCCGACCGGCTGTGGCGCCTGCGCGGCCTTCTCGATCGCCTGGTGGGCGGCCCCGGCCTGCGCCGCGGCCGGCGCGATCCCGACAGCGTCGGCTACGGCGAGGCCCTCGACTTCTGGCGCGTGACCGGCCTCGTGCCCGACCGGCGTCTCGCCCTGCGCGCCGAGATGAAGCTGCCGGGCGAGGCCCTGCTGGAGTTCACGGTCGAGCCCGAGGGTGCGAACGCGCGGCTGGTGCAGACCGCGCGGTTCCTGCCCCGCGGCCTGCTCGGCCTCGCCTACTGGTACGCCGTGCTGCCCTTCCACGGCATCGTCTTCGCCGGCATGCTCCAGGGCATCCGGCGCGAGGCGGAGACGCCCGCGCCCGCCTGAGCCATGCCCGAGCTCCCCGAGGTCGAGGTCACGCGCCGGCAGCTCGCCCCCATGCTCGTGGGGCGCAAGGTCGCGCGCGTCTTCACGACCCGGCCGAGCTACTTCTTCCTGACGCCGCCGGCGACGCTGCGGCGGCGCCTCACGGGCCGCGTCGTCGAGCGCCTGGAGCGCCTCGGCAAGTACCTGCTCGCCGACCTCGACAGCGGCGAGCGCCTCTTGCTCCACCTCGGCATGACGGGGGAGATCGTGCGCGAGGGCGCCGTCGACCACGACCGCCACGTGCACCTGCGCCTCGAGTTCGACGACGGCCGGCCCGGCGTCGTGTTCCGCGACGAGCGCAAGTTCGGGAAGGTGCAGCTCCTCGCCGCCGGCGAGGACTCGAAGCGCGTGCTGCGCCTGGGCCCCGACGCGCTCTCGGCCGACGCGGAGCACCTCCACGCGGCCACGCGCGGGCGGCGCATCCCGATCAAGACGCTGCTGCTGGACCAGGCGGTGCTGGCCGGCGTCGGCAACATCTACGCGGACGAGGCGCTGTTCCTGGCGCGGGTGCGTCCCACGCGGCGCGCCGCCGGCCTGACGCGGGCCGAGACCCCGGCGATCGCCGCCGCGGTGCGCCAGGTGCTGCGGCGCGCGATCGAGGCCGGCGGCTCCAGCATCAGCGACTTCGTCCAGCCCGAGGGTGGAGAAGGCGGCTATCAGCACGAGCGCCACGTCTACGCGCGCGAGGGCGAGCCCTGCGGCCGCTGCGGCACGGCGATCCGCCGCACGGTGCTCGGCCAGCGCTCGTCCCACTACTGCCCGAGCTGCCAGCGCTGAGATGGCCGAGGACGACGACCCTCCCTTCGAGCTGCCAATTGGGGACGAGCTCGACCTGCACGCCTTCGCGCCCCGCGACGTGACCTCCGTGGTGGAGGATTACCTGAGGGCCTGCCGCGAGCGGGGCATCCTGCGGGTGCGGCTCGTCCACGGACGCGGTCGCGGGGTGCAGCGCTCGGCCGTGCGGGCGCTGTGTGCCCGGCTCCCGTTCGTGGTCGGCCTCGACGAGGCGCCGCCCGAGCTCGGCGGCTGGGGTGCGACGTTCGTGACGCTGGCAGCGCCCACCGACATCGGCTAACGTCGCCCCACCGCAAGCACTCACGTACAACCTGCTGGAGGTGCGATGCTCGCCCTGTCCCTCTCCCTGGCCCTGCTCGGTGCCGCCGCTCCCGCCGCCGAGCCCCCCGAGCTCGCCGGCTTCGCCGAGTACGCCGCGAAGGCAATGGCCGACTGGCACGCGCCGGGCCTGGCCGTCGCGGTCGTGAAGGACGGCGCCGTGGTGTTCGAGCGCGGCTTCGGCGTGCGCACGCTGGGCAAGCCCGAGCCCGTCGACACGGCCACGCGCTTCGCCGCCGCGTCGACGACGAAGGCCATGACCGCGACGGCGCTGCTGCTGCTCGCGAAGGACGGCAAGCTCTCCCTCGACGAGCCGGCTATCCGCTACGTGCCGGAGCTGCGCTTCAAGGACCCCTACGTGACCCGCGAGGTCCGCGTGCGTGACCTGCTCACCCACAGCGCCGGGATGCCCAGCACCGATTGGCTCTGGTACGAGCAGGAGGAATCGACGCCCGAGATCCTCAAGCACCTGCAGTGGGTGGAGCCGGCGAGCTCCATGCGCACCCACTTCCTCTACCAGAACGTGATGTACGGCGCCGCGGGCGAGGTGGTGGCCCGCGCCTCGGGCATGCCCTGGGCGGACTTCGTACGGACGCGCCTGTTCGCTCCGCTCGGGATGAAGGACACGCTCCCGCTCGCGAGCCTCGTGGCGGGCCAGCCCGACGTGGCCTCGCCCCACGCCGAGCGCGCGGGCCGCGTCGAGGTGATCCGGAACGCGAGCGTCGACGGCGTCGCGCCGGCCGGCTCCGTGTGGTCGAGCATCCACGACATGGCGCGCTGGGTGACGTACCTGCTCGACCCGAAGAACGCCGAGACGCTCGGGCCGTTGTTCGAGCCCCAGGTGATCATCGACCCCGACGAGTTCTATCCGACCGCGCGCCTCACGCAGCCCCACTGGACGACCTACGGCCTCGGCTGGTTCCAGCAGGACTACGCCGGCCAGAAGCTCGACTTCCACACCGGCAGCATCGACGGCATGGTGGCGATCGTGGGCCTCGTGCGCGACAAGAACCTCGGCATCGTCGTGCTCTCGAACCTGGACGGCTCGCAGCTCCGCCATGCCTTGATGCTGTCGGTCTTCGATCGCTACCTCGGCCGGCCCCCGCGCGACTGGAGCGCCGACCTGCGCGCGCTCTACGGCGGACGCAAGAAGGAGCAGGACGAGGCCGAGGCGAAGCTCGTGGCGGCGCGCCACGAAGGCACGCGGCCGTCCCTGACCCTCGAGCGCTACGTCGGTCGCTACGCCGACCCGCGCGCGACGCCGGTGGAGGTGGCGATGACGGACGGGGCGCTGCGGCTGCGCTTCGGACGCGGCGGCGCCCGTCTCGAGCACTGGCACTACGAGACGTTCCGCGCCGTCTGGGACGCGACCTGGCGGGATCCGGAGTTCGTTACGTTCCGGCTCGACGCCGCCGGCGCGGTGAAGGAGCTCGAGATGGGCCCGCTCGCGTTCCAGCGCGAGGCTCCGGCCGCCGCGGCGAGCCGCTAGAATCGCCGCCATGCAACAGCGCTGTCTCGCACTGCTCGTGTGCGCCGCCCTCCCGGCGCTCGCCGAGGCTGCCGCGCGCCATGGCTTCGGCCTCGCCGACCTGGACCGGCTCGAGTCCGTCTCCGACCCTCAGGTGTCGCCCGACGGCGCCTGGGTGGCATACGTGGTCGAGCGCGTCGACGCGAAGAAGGACGCGAACACGAGCGACCTGTGGATGACGCGCTGGGACGGCCAGGAGAGCGTGCGGCTCACCGCGAGCCCCGAGGACGACACGCAGCCGCGCTTCAGCCCCGACGGGCGCGAGATCGCCTTCCTGTCCGCGCGCGGCGGCGACGACGCCACGACCCAGGTCTGGATCCTGAACCGCGCCGGCGGCGAAGCGACGGCGCTCACGCACCTCCCGGGCGAGGTCGAGGACTTCGCCTGGGCGCCCGACGGCAAGCGCCTCGCGTTGATCGTCGGCGATCCCGATCCCGAGCCCGCCGGCGACGACGCCGCCGACACCGCGCGGCCGATCGTGATCGACCGCTATCACTTCAAGCAGGACTACCAGGGCTATCTCACCGACCAGCGCTCGCACCTCTACGTGTTCGACCGCGCGACGGGGAAGGCGACGCAGATCCTGTCGGGCGCCTTCGACGAGACGATGCCGTCGTGGTCGCCGGACGGGACCGAGATCCTGTTCGTGAGCAAGCGCGACGGCGATCCGGACCGCCGCGAGAACTACGACCTGTACCTGGTAGAGCCGAAGGCCGGCGCCGTGCCGCGCAAGCTCACGACCTTCGTGGGTGTCGACAACCTGCCGGACTGGGACAGCCGGCCCGCGTGGAGCCCCGACGGCAAGACCATCGCCTACGCGCGGCTGGGCACGGCCGAGGACGCCGACGAGTTCTACGGCCCGCCGGAGATCGCGACGATCGCCGCCGCGGGCGGAGAGCCCAGGCGTCTCACCGCCTCGGTCGACCGCTGGATGCTGCACCCGCGGTTCTCGGCGGACGGCGCCTGGCTCTACTTCCAGCTCGAGGACGACCGCAGCGTCGTGCTCGCCCGCGTGCCGGCCGCCGGCGGGCCGGTGGAACGACTCCTCGCGCCCGGTGTCGTCGTCAGCGCGGTGGCGACGGGGAAATCGGGCGTCGCCGTCATCGCCGGAACCGGTGCCGCGCCCGCCGAGCTGCAGGTCCTCGACGGCAAGGCGCTACGGCCGCTGACGACGCGCAACGCCGCGCTGCTCGCGAGCCTCGACCTCGGCGCGGTCGAAGCGGTCGACCTCAAGAGCCAGGACGGCACGCCGATCGGCGCCATGCTCGTGAAGCCTCCGGATTTCCAGAATGGCAAGCGCTACCCGCTGCTGCTCTGGATCCACGGCGGCCCGGTGATGCAGGACCAGCACGCCTTCGACAGCTTCGCGCAGTTCTTCGCGGGCCAGGGCTACGTCGTGCTGAGCCCGAACTATCGCGGCAGCGGCGGACGCGGCTTCGCGTTCGCGAAGGCGATCAGCGGCGACTGGGGCCACCTCGAGGTGCTGGACGTCCTGGGCGCCGTCGACGGCCTGGTCGCCCAGGGCATCGCCGATCCTCAGCGTCTCGTGGTCGGCGGCTGGAGCTACGGCGGCATGATGACGAACTACGTCATCGCGAGCGACACGCGCTTCAAGGCCGCCGCGAGCATCGCGGGCGTCTCCAACATGCTCGGCAGCTACGGCACCGACCAGTACGTCACCTGGTACGAGCGCGAGCTGGGCCTGCCCTGGAAGGGCCTCGACAAGTGGCTGAAGGTCTCGTACCCCTTCTACCACGCCGACCGCATCACGACCCCGACGATGTTCCTGTGCGGCGAGAAGGACTGGAACGTGCCGCTCGTGAACTCGGAGCAGATGTTCCAGGCCCTGAAGAGCCTCGGCGTCGACACGAAGCTCGTGATCTACCCGGGGGCCCACCACGGCATCGACGCGCCCAGCTACCAGCGCGACATCCTCGAGCGGATGCTCGCCTGGTACCAGAAGCACCTGCCGTGAGCGCCGACCTGCGCGTGGCCCTGCGCGCCCTGTGGCGCAGCCCGCTCAGCACCGCGTTGATCGTGATCGCCCTCGGTCTCGGGATCGGGGTCAACACCGCGATCTTCAGCCTGGTCGACGTGATCCTGTTCCGGCCGCTGGCTGTTCCCGAGCCGGAACGTCTCGTCCGCGTCCTGGCCATGCACGAGGGCGGGATCTCTGAGTCGTCGCTCCCGTCCTTCATCGACTACCGCGACGGCACGCATTCGTTCGCCTCGCTCGCGGCATTCGAGGAGTACCACGTATTCCACTTGTCCCTCGAGGGGCGGGAGCCCGACCGCGTGTCCGGCGCTATCGTGACGGGCCGCTACTTCGAGACGTTGGGAGTGCGTCCTGCGCTCGGCCGGACCATCGGCACGACCGACGACGGGGCTCGCGGCACCGGCCAGGTCGTGGTGCTGTCCGACGCCTCGTGGCGCCGTCGCTTCGCCGCCGATGCGCGCGTGCTCGGTCAGGAGGTCCGCCTGAACGGTGAGACCTTCACGATCGTGGGAGTCCTCCCATCCTCGTTCCAGGGCGCCAACGCCGGTACCCGGCCCGAGGTCTTCATCCCCATGTCGATGGCCGCTGTGGCGGAGCCCGGGACCAAGGCTGAGGAGTTGTTCGACGCCCGGGACTACCCGTGGGTCGACATCGTGGGACGCCTGGCCCCGGGCGTCGGTTTCGCCGCGGCGGAGGCCGAGATGGAGGCGCTCGGAAAGCGCCGCCGCGCGGACGCATCAGCCGAGAACCCCGACCCGATGCCGCTGCTTCGGCCGGCCACGACCGCGGCGCTCGACACCTACTACGCTGGGGCGCCGCGCGTCGCCAGGTTGCTGCTGGGCATCGTGGCCCTCGTCCTCGCCATCGCGTGTGCCGACGCTGCCGCCCTGCTGCTTGCGCGTGGCGAGCGTCGCCGGCGAGAGATCGCCATCCGCCTCGCCGTAGGCGCGTCGCGCGTCCGCATCGTGCGTCAACTCCTGATCGAGAGCGTCGTTCTCGCGGCTCTCGGAGCCGTACTGGGATTGTTCTTCGCCCACATCTCCGTATCGCTGATCGTGCGGCTCGTGCCTGAGGATTCGTGGCTCCTGCCGGCCGACACGACCTCCATGCTCGACCTGCGGATGCTCGCGGTCACCGTGGCCGCGGCAATCGTCGTGGGAATCGCCTTCGGCCTCGTGCCTGCATTCCGCGCGGCGCGCACGGACGTCACGCGCGGTCTTGCGAGCGACGGCGCGTCCCTGCGGACCACCGGCGCCCGGCTGCCCCTGGGTGGAGCGTTCATCGTGGGACAGGTCGCCATCACCTGCGTGCTGCTGGTGGGTGCGGGCCTGCTCGTCCGCAGCCTGCGGTCGGTGCTCGCCGTCGAGCCCGGCTACGACGTCGATCACGGCGCGGTGGCGTACTTCGACCTGGCGACCCAGGGCTACGACGCGGCGCGCGCGGCGCGCTTGGAGTCGGAGCTGCTGCACCGGGTTCGAGCGTTGCCCGAGATCCAGAGCGCGGCCCTCGGCGTCAGCGTCCCGCTGCAAGGATGGGGGATGAGCGTGCGTGTGCGGGAAGTCGACGGCTACGATCCGCCAGGAGCCGCGTCGGTCGTCGTGCCGTTCAACGTCGTGACGGCGGGCTACTTCGAGACCCTGGGGGTGCCGTTCGTCGCCGGTCATGACCTGAGCGATCTCGAGCCGTCGAATGGACCGCTGAACGTCGTCGTGAACCAGGCCTTCGAGCGGCGCTTCTGTCCCGGCGGATCGGCGCTCGGGCGCAGCTTCACGGGGCTGGCAGGGCTGATCGTCAACCGAGGCGCAACGATCGTCGGTGTCGTGAGGGACTACAAGTCGCGCTCCCAGCGCGAGTCGCCTCGCGAGATGGTCTACGGGTCTCTCGCCCAGTTTCCGCGTCCGCGGCTCGCCGTCGCGATACGCACTCACGCGCGTCCGACGGCGGCCCTGCCTCTGGTTCGGCGCGTAGTCAGAGAGCTCGATCCGGAGCTGCCACTGTTCGGCGTGCGGCCTCTCCGTGAGCAGTGGTCGTTCGCGGCTTCGTTCGACCGGCTGCTCGCGACCCTCCTCACGGCGTTCGCAGGCCTAGCCCTCGCGCTCGCCGCAGCGGGCCTGTTCGGACTGCTCTCCTACGGTGTCGAGGGCCGTCGGCGTGAGATCGGGCTACGCATGGCGCTCGGTGCCCAGGCCGGAGCCATCGTCCGGTTGGTCGTGCGCGAAGGGCTGGTGTTCGTGGCCGGCGGTCTGGCCCTCGGCCTCGCGGCGTCGCTCGCTGCCTCGCGGATCCTGAAGACTCAGCTGTTCGGAGTGTCGGACTGGGATCCCGTGGCGTTCGCGGGTGCGTCGGCGGTGCTGATCGGCGTCGCGCTGCTCGCCGCCCATGGCCCGGCACGGCGCGCCGCTCGCGTCGACCCCATGACTGCGCTGCGCAGCGAGTAGACGCTACTTCCCGAAGGCCTCCGCCTTCTTCTTGATCTCGGCCATCTCCGGCGACGCCGCGAGCTCCTTGAGCGCGGCGTTCACGCGCACGAACAGGTCCTTGTCCTCGCGCCGCACGCCGACGTGGTACCCGAGGCGGTTCAAGGGCTCGCCCACGACGCGGATCGTGGGGTCGTCGTTGACGCGCCAGCGCACGTAGGTCGAGTCGTGGACGAGGGCGTCGAGGGTGCCGTCGAGGAGCGCCTTGAACAGGGCGCCCTCGCTGTCGAAGGACTTCGACTGGGTCGCGCCCAGCGAGCGCAGGGTCTGCTCGACCGCGGGATCGGCGTAGTAGCCCACGAGACGCGCGGTGGCGAGGTCGCGATAGGTGCGCACCTTGGCGTCGGCGCCGTGCACCGCGATCACGAGGCCCCAGGAGTAGTACGGGTCGGACGCGGCGACGCTCGCGGGCGTCTTGCGGCTCGGCGTCCAGGAGCTGAGGATCACGTCGAACTTGTTCTCGAGAAGCTCCTTCTCGATGTTGATCCAGCTCGCGCTCACGAAGCGCGGGGTCATGCCGAGGCGCTGGGCGAGCGCCTTCGCGACGTCGACGTCGAGGCCGGACAGGCCCTTGAACTGCGCGGGCGTCACGGGCGGGAGCGACGTGGCGCCGCCGAGGAGGGCCGGCAGCCGCTCGGGCACGAAGGACCAGGGCGGGTTGTCGCTCGAGATCCCGATCCTGAGCTCGGCGCCCAGGGCCGGCAGCCCGAGCAGGGCCAGCGCCACGACCGTCGCGAATCGCTTCATGGAACCCCCGAAAAAGGTCCGGGCGATTCTACGCTAGCGGCGGCGGGCCGCGGCCTTGCGGGCGAGCTCGCCTTCCTCGGGATGCGAGCGGACCGGAACGCGCACCGAGGCGCCTGGCAGCACACGGGACTTGAGCCAGGTCGCGATGGCTTCGAGAGCCGGGCCGGTGTTCGAGGGCATCACCACGGTGGCCGTGAGCTGGCCGCTGCGCACGAGCTCCTGGCCCACGTCGGGCACGCCGTCGATGCCGAGGAACGGCACGTCGCCCCAGCGCTTCTGCACCTCGGCTGCCGCTTCCACCGCGCGGCGGGCGCCCCGCGCCATGGAATCGTCCTGCCCGGCCACGAGATCGACGCGGACGCTCTCCGAGGTCTTGAGGCGCAGCCACTGGCGCACCGCCGCCTCGGCGCTGTCCTCGCTCCACTGGGCGTCGAGCACCACGGGATGGATCTTCGAGCCGGCGATCGCCTCGAGCATGCCCTGGAGGCGCTCGCGGGCCGCGCTGGTCGCGAGCGGTCCCTGGATGTAGAGCGCGGTGCCGCCGGACGGCAGCAGCGTGCGCATCTGGCGTCCCTGGATGCGGCCGATCTCGACCTGGTCGGAGCCGACCGCGAACACCGCGAGGTTGGGATGCTGGCGCCGCAGCTCCTCGACGTACCCGACCGTCGAGTTGAGGATGCCCCAGGCGATACCGGCCGCCGTGGCCTTCTGGGCAACGCGATCGAGGCCGTCGGCCGCGACCGGCTCGACGATGATCGCCGTCGGCCGCTGGCTCGCGTGCACGTACTTGAAGAGCTGCTGGATCTGCAGGACGGCGCTCATCTCCGCGAACACCACCTCGACGTCGAGCTTCACGCGCGCGCCGGTCGTGCGGGCGTCGGAGGCCTGCAGGACCTGGTATTCGTTGTCCTTCTCCGGAAGGGAGACGACCACCTTTTCGTTCATCGCTGTCCCGTCGAGTCTACGTCCCGACGCGGCCGAGGAGGAAGGGCTCCCGGCGCTCCACGCGGACGCCGCCGATCTGGTCTTCCACCTGCAGCACGAGCTCGTAGCTGCCCTCGGCCAGGCCGTCGAGGCCGAGGCCGAGCACCCGGATCAGGCGTCCGCTCGCGTCCACCGCGATCGGCGTCGCCGCGGCCTGGCGCACGACCTCGCCGGCACCCGTCCGCAGCTCCAGTCCGGCGCTGACCTTGCCGCCCGAGCCCGCCGCGCCGAAGACCTCGAACTGGCAGTAGAGCCCGCCCTTCGCCGGGAAGAGACGATGGGCGACGAGTGCCGGCCGGGGCTTGTCGCCGGCGTTCACCACCGGAGTGAGCTGGTCGCTGAGGATCGGCGTCGACAGGCGCAGGCCGCTCGGCTCGGCTATCTCGATGCGCTGCGTCACCGAGCCCACGGCTCCGCTCTGGACGTCGCGCGCCACCACCCGGACCTGGGTGATGCCCGGGGGCAGCTCGAACTCCCGGACGAGGGAGCGCCAGCCCGACGGGCCGGCGCCCTTCACGACCATCTCGGCCGTGTCGTCGTGCTTGAAGCCGCGGCCGGAGTCGCGATTCACCGCGACGGCGGTGACCTGCAGGTGGCCGACGCGCCCGTCGCCCTTGGGCGTCAGCTGCAGCCGGCTCGCGTCCACCTCGGCCGCGACCACGACGCGGGTCAGGCCGGCCTGGTTGGGCTCCATCTGGTAGGTCATGGCGCGCAGCGGGATGCCCGCGAGGGGGTGCACCGTGTCGAGGGCGTGAGCCACGGCCGGAACGAGGTAGTCCTTGTCCTTCTCCTTGTCCTTCTTCTTCGCTTCCTTCTTCGCGTTCTCGGCCTGCTCCGAGCGCAGCGTGTAGCCGCGGCGCGCCCGGACCGTGAGGCCGGGACGGTTGACCTCGACCCGCAGCTTGCGCCAGCCGCGATCGTTCTTGCCGTCGGGAGGATAGAAGCCGAGCAGGTAGAACACGCGGGATTCGTCCGCCACGCGCGCGACGCCCGCGTCGAGGTCGTTCGTGTTGCGGATCGACGCGCCGCCGCTCTCCTCGGCGAGCGACTGGGTGCCCGCGTCGGACAGGTTGCGGGCCTCGAAGCCCATGGCCGAGCGGTCGCGGGGGTCCTCGAGGTCGCCGAAGCTGGCCGCGGTCTCGTGGTCGGCGGCGCCCGGCAGGCCCTTGACGTTGACGAAGTAGATGGCGGCGTTCGCGGCACGGGACGCCGCCACCAGGTCGCGCAGCTCGCGGCCCCCGTCGTCCACGTAGCCCTCGGACATCAGCAGGATCGACTTGCGCCCGCGGATCGGCGCCAGGGCGTCGATCTGGCGCCGCACCGCCTGGATCGTGAGCGCCATGCGCGAGCGCCGGCGGGAGTCCACCTCGACCGCGCGGTTGCGCACCATGCTCTCGCACACGCTCGCGAGGCAGACGTTGCGGTTCAGCCAGCGCTGGATCACGCGCGCCTTGGGGCCGCGCTGGCCGCCGGGGTTGTTGGCGTCGGCGCTCGACGTCGCGCGGGTGGGCAGCGTCTGCGCGCCGCCGGTGCCCGCCAGGGCGCCCTGGTTGCCGAAGGCGGGGCTGTCGTCGTGGTTCGCGATCCAGTAGCCCTCGTACTCCGACATGTAGGCCATTTCCTGGGCCGACTCGTTGAGCCCGCGCAGGCGCTCGAGGATCGCGAGGAGGTCGGGCCGCCCCTCGGGAAGGCGCGCGCTCCAGAAGGCGCTGCCGCTGGTGGTCGCGAGGGTGACCTCGTCGCCGTTGCGCAGGGACTTCTCGAGGAACGCCGCGAGGGCCTGGCGCGTGGGCTGCGTGAAGGGCGCCGCGATGCCGGCGTCGTCCACCACGATGCCGAAGATGCGCCCCGGACCGACCGGGGTCTCGTTCGTCGCCACCGCGTTCGCGGCGCTCGCGGTCGCGGCCGCCGCGTCGGGCTCCGCCGGAGCCGCGAAGGCCTCGAAGCTCGCGACCGACTGCGGCTTGCCGTCCTCCTTCACCACGAAGTCGTCCTTCGTCAGGCCGGAGACGGGGCGGCCGGCCTCGTCGACCACGACCGCGTCGACCGTGATGAGCTCGACCTCCGAAGCGAACGACGGGACTTGCTGTTGGGGCGCCGAAGTGGCGCCCTGGGGCGTCGCGACGGACAGGAGCAGCAGCGGCAGGAGCGTTCGATTCAGGGGCATGATCACCGTCCGGGAAGAGCGAAGAAGACGCATCGATACCCTATCACGGGGGCTCTTATTAAATACGTCTTCGAAAGTTTCGCGGCCGCCGCGACGCGCCTCTACTCGTTGGCCTGGATGCATTTCGCCTTGCTGGGCGCGGTCGTTCGTATACCTTATTCATTGACGAGCCTGCGCGTGGGACGCTAGTCTCACTGGACTTCCCTTACAGAATTGACCGAAGTCCTGAGGAGATCCCCGAGATGAAACGTTCGCCTTTCCTGGCGCTGCTGCTCGTCCTGTTCGCCGGCAGCGCCTCCGCCCAGGCGACCGCCACGCTGCGCGGCCGCGTCACGGATTCGCAGGACGCCGTCATCGCCGGCGCGACGGTCACAGCGCGCCAGGCCGACACCGGCATCGAGCGCGAGACGACGAGCGACGCGCGCGGCAGCTTCGTGCTCTCCGACCTGAAGCCGGGCGCCTACGTGCTGCGCGCCAAGGCCGCGGGCTTCGCGGAGCGCGAGTACAAGGCCCTGACCCTGCAGGTGGGCCAGTACTCCGAGGTGAACCTGGCCCTGCTCGTGGCGAAGCTGAGCGACAAGGTCGAGGTCGAGGCGAACCCCCTGGCCGTGCAGGACCTCACGTCGGTCGTGGGCAGCGTCCTCGGGTCCGACAAGATCGAGCAGATGCCGCTGAACGGCCGCAACTTCCTCGAGCTCGCGTTCCTCGTCCCCGGCAACGCCCCCGCCCCGAACTTCGACCCGACCAAGTCCAACTCGGTCGTGGTCTCGTCGGCGGGCCAGCTCGGCCGCGGCGGCAACATCACCGTGGACGGCGCCGACAACAACGACGACGTCGTGGGCGGCACGCTCCAGAACCTGCCCCAGGACGCGATCCAGGAATTCCAGATCGCCACCAGCCGCTTCTCGGCCGAGGTGGGCCGCTCCGCCGGCTCGGCGATCAACGTCGTGACCCGCTCCGGCGGCGACGAGTGGAAGGGCAGCGCGGCGTTCTACCTGCGCGACGACGCGCTCCAGAGCCTGCCGGCCACGTTCGACGAGTCGGTGAGCGAAGCGCCCGACTTCAGCCGCAAGCAGTACGCGCTCTCCGTCGGCGGCCCGCTCGTGAAGGGCAAGCTGTTCTGGTTCGGCGCCGCCGAGTACCGCGACCAGGACGGCGCCACCCTCGTCGGCCGCCGCGACGCCGCGGCCCGCCGCTTCCTGATCGACCTCGCCAAGGCCCCGCTCACCGACTTCCTCGGCACGACGCGCCTCGACTGGACGCCGAACGACAGCGACCGCGTGAGCTTCCGGTACTCGATCGAGAACGCCGACGACACGGGCGCCAGCACCCTCGACCGGGCCCTGGGCTCGGCCTCGCAGCGCCAGCAGAGCGAGAACAAGTACCACTCGGTCCTCGGCACCTGGACCCACATCCTCGGTCCCCGCGCCGCGAACACCCTGAACGTCCACTACAACCGCTTCCGCAACACGATCGTGCCCGTGGGCTCGGGCCCGCAGCTCACCTATCCGAGCTTCCAGGACGGCACCTCGTTCCGCGTCCCCCAGGGCACCGACCAGGACCGCTTCCAGGTCACGGACAGCGTCTCCCTCGCGCTGGGCAACCACGGCCTGCGCTTCGGCGGCGAGATCCAGAAGGTCAAGGGCGACTTCCACCTCGGCGTGTTCCGCGCGGGCCGCGTCGAGTACGTCCAGGACTTCCCGGCCTACGACGTGAACGGCGACGGCGCCGTCGACGACGACGACCTGCTCTTCGCCGTCACGCTGCGCAGCGGCTTCCCCGATCGTGACCTCGATCTCGTCAACTGCGACAGCACCCACTTCGCCGGCTTCGTGCAGGACGACTGGCGCGTCAGCCGGCAGCTCACGCTGAACGTCGGGCTGCGCTACGAGTTCGACACCAACGTGAAGAACGTGAGCGGCTACGGCGACGTGAACCCGATCGTGCAGTCCTTCTACAAGGGCGACCGCAAGAAGGACATGAACAACTTCGGCCCCCGCATCGGCTTCAACTGGGCGAACAAGCGTGGCGACCTGAGCTTCCACGGCGGCTACGGCATCTACTACGACCGCGTCACCCTCGAGATCATCTCCCTCGAGCGCGGTCTCGACGGCCGGGCCCTGCCGATCGAGGTGCGGGCCGGCAACCTGCTGTTCCTCGATCCCAACACCGGCCAGGCGCCGCCCTTCGCGCCCAGCACGTCGAACCCGTTCACGGGCTTCATCCTGCCCGGCGCCGGCGCCTCGGGCATCAACATCATCGACAACTCGCTGCAGAACCCGTCGGTGCAACAGTTCAACCTGGGCTTCGAGAAGAAGATCGGCCGCGACCTGGTGCTGCGCGTCGACGGCGTCCACGCCCTGGGCTCGCACTTCATCATCGGCCGCACGGTCGGCGAGGTCTTCAACCCCGTCGTGGGCGGTCCCGACCGCGTCGTGAACCTGGAGTCGAGCGTCGGCACGCGCTACGACGGCCTGCTCGTGGCGGCCGAGAAGCGCATCGGCCAGAAGCACTGGCTGCGCCTGGCCTACACCCTGGCCTCGGCGAAGAACTACGCGAACGACGACCAGATCCCGTTCTCGAACGGCCCCCTCGACCCGAACGACCTCGAGCGCGAGTACGGTCCGACGCCGAACGACCAGCGCCACCGCTTCACGTTCTCGGGCTCCTTCGGCCTGCCCTGGCAGCTGCGCCTGTCGCCCCTCGTGACCCTGGCCTCGGCCGTGCCGATGGACATCCTGATGCCCGACGCCCAGACCCGCATCCCGACCATCGATCGCAACTCGGGCGGTCGGCGCTTCAAGACCGCGGCGGACCTGAACGCGTTCATCACCCAGACCAACGCCGGCGGTGGCATCGACGGCGTGCTGCTGCCGCTCGTCTCGAGCTCGGCGCGCTTCGGCGACAGCTTCAAGTCGGTCGACCTGCGCCTCTCGCGCACCTTCAAGCTGGGCTCGACGCTCAGCCTCGAGGCGCTGGCCGAGGCCTTCAACGTCTTCAACACGACCAACATCCTCGGCACCAACGTGAAGAACTACTCGGGCTACCGCAACGTGCTGGTGCGCGACAGCGAGAACCCGGCCAACCCGGGCTACTTCACGTCCTCGAGCTTCGGAAAGCCGGTCACGACGGCCGGCGGCGTGTTCGGCTCGGGTGGCCCCCGCGCGGTGCAGCTCGGCGTCCGCCTGAACTTCTAGCAGGGTGTCCGCTCCCGGGGCGGCCCTCGAGCGCCGGTTGGGGCTCGGGGCCGCCGTCGCACTCGTCGTCGGCGAGGTCATCGGCGTGGGGATCTTCCTCACCCCCGCCGAGATGGCGAAGGGCCTCGGCTCGCCGTTCTGGCTGCTCGTCGTGTGGCTGTTCGTGGGCGCCACCGCCTTCTGCGGCGCGCTCTGCTACGGGGAGCTCGCCGCGCGCTTCCCGGAGGCCGGCGGCGGCTACGTCTACCTGCGGGAGGCCTGGGGCCCGGGCTTCGCGTTCCTGTACGGCTGGAAGTGCCTGCTCGTCATGGACCCCGGCCTCACGGCGGCGCTCGGCGCCGGCGTCGCCGAGTACCTGGCGTACCTGGTGCCGCTCCCGCCCGCGGCGCTCAAGCTGGTCGCGATCGGCGTGATCCTGCTCCTCGCCACGGTCAACGCCCTCGGTGCGCGCTGGGGCGCCGGCCTGCTGACGCTGCTCACGGTCGCGAAGATCGTCCTGCTCGGCACGCTCATCCTCTGGGGCTTCGCGTCGGGACGCGGCGACTTCGGCCACTTCGTGCCCTTCGTCGCGCAGCGCGAGGGATCGGGCTCGCTCGTGGGGGGTCTCGCCGGAGGCCTGATCGCCGCCTTCTTCTCCTACGGGGGCTTCTGGGACGTCTCGAAGCTCGCGGGCGAGGTCAAGGATCCGGGCCGGGTCCTGCCCCGCGCCCTGGCCCTGGGCGTCGCGATCGTGACGCTCGTCTACATCCTGACGAGCGCCGTGTTCCTCTATCTCGTGCCCTTCGAGGGGACCGCCAGCGGCTCGGCGTTCCTCGCCACGGCGGGGGAGCTGATGTTCGGCCCCACCGGTGGCCGCGTGTTCGCGGCGATCGTGCTCGTGGCCGTGCTCGGGAGCATGGCCGCGTTCCTGATGGCGGCGCCGCGGGTCTACTACGCGATGGCGAAGGACGGGCTGTTCCTGCGCGGGATGGCCGCGGTGCACCCGCGCTTCGGGACGCCGGTGCGCGCGATCGCCGTGCAGGCCGTCCTGGGCTCGATCCTGCTGGCCCTCGGCTCGTTCGGCGAGATCGTCGCGTACTTCGTGTTCGTGACCCTGTGCTTCATCGCCCTGACCGTGGCCGGGCTCTACCGCCTGCCGCGGCCGGCGGCCGGGACGTTCCGGGTGCCCGGCTACCCGGTGACGCCCATCGGCTTCCTCGTGCTGCTGGGCCTGCTGCTCCTGCTGCTCGGCGCCGGCCGGCCGACCCAGGCGGCGGCCGGCGTCGCCGTCATGCTGCTCGGCGTGCCGGTCTATCGCTTCTGGGTCCTGCCGCGCCGGCGGGACGAGGACTAGACGCCGCGCTTGCGGTAGACGACCGACCGAAGCAGTCCGCCGGCGCGTCTGGTGGTCACGACCGGATCGAGCCGCACTACCGCGAAGGCCCGGTCGAAGTCGGGCAGGCGGCGGGCCGCGATGCCGCAGGTCGCCCGGAAGAAGGCGTACAGCGCCCGCACCACGCCGCGCCGCAGGCTTCGCGGCCAGCCGGGTCCGTCGACCGAGAAGTCGCCGAAGAGCCAGCTGCCCCCCGGCACGAGGGCCGCGTCGAGGCGCCGCACGATCGCCTCGAGCTCCGCCTCCGAGAACAGGTCGAGGAAGCAGTGGGTGACGACGAGGTCGAAACGCTCGAGAGGGCCGAGGCTCTCGATTCCGCCTGTCCGCAGCTGCACGCGACCCGCCAGGGAGCCGAGGCGGGCCGCGGCGCGCCGGTTCATGGCGGCCGAGGCGTCGAGGGACACGACACGGTCCACGAGGCCGCTCTCCAGGAGCTCCACGAGGAAGCGGCCCGTCCCTCCGCCCACGACGAGCGCCCGCGGGCAGCGGGGAAGGCGCGGGAGCAGCTCGACCTGGCTCGCGTGGATGCGGCCCGCGAAGGCGACGCCGGCCAGCACGTCGTACACGGGAGCGAGGCGGTCGAATCCGCTCACGGCAGGAGCCGCGGCAGCGCTCCCAGGAGGAAGGCGCCGTCGCTCCAGGCCCGATACCGCTCGTCGCGGCCGAACCAGCCCTGGCCCAGGAGCAGTCCGGCCGGCGTCGCGATCAGGACCGCGAGCACGGCGAAGACCGCCCGCTCGGGAGGCGGTGCGGCCCAGGCGAGCGCGATCGCCGCGAGCCCGCCCCCGAGGGTGGTCGCGTAGACGCAGGCACGGGCGCGCTCCAGGCCCCAGGCGAGCGCCAGGGAGCGACTCGACTGTTCGCGGTCGACCGGCGCCTCGAAGATCCCGAGCACCAGCAGGTTCAGGAAGGCGGCCAGGCCGTGGAGACCCGCGGCCGCCAGGGGCCAGGCCCCGTGCGGTGTCCCGACCAGCAGCGGCCCGCCCCAGAGGCCCGCGGCGTACAGCACGGCCGCGACGGGCTCCTTCGCCAGCGAGGCGAGCAGGGCGCCCTGGGCCGAGACGAGGTAGAGCAGGACGCCCAGTGCCAGGCCGAACCCGAACGCCTGCACCGTGGGCCGCAGCGCACAGGCGGCCGCGAGGCCCACTCCGCCGACGACCGCGAGAGCCCTCGCGAGCCCCTGGAAGTGGCGGTGGTGGAAGCGGTGACGGAACGTGTGCAGCCGGGCGGCGCCGCACACGTCGAGCAGGTGGTCGGCCGTGTAGATGCACCAGACCGCCGCCAGCAATGCGATCCACCAGGCGGGGCGCATCCGCGCGCCCGTCGCGTGCTCGGCCAGCAGGCCCCCGCAGGCCGCGCCCGCCACCACGTCGAGGCTCAGGGCGCGCAGCACCCGCATGGCTCAGGCGCCGGTGGGCGTCGAGGTCCGGCCCCGGCCCGGAAAGAACAGGTCGAGGGCGTTCACGCGCTCGCGTCGCCGCTCCGCTTCGAGGTTGAGGGCCCGTGCCTTCAGCAGGTCCTCGAGGGAGATGAGGCCGACCAGGCCCTCCTCCTCCGAGACCACGGGAAGCCGCGTGTGGCCCGTTTCCGCCATCCGGTAGACCACGACGCGCAGGGGCTCGTCGGGCCTCGCCACGACGACCGGGCCGGCCGCGGCTTCGCCCAGGCTCTGGCCGGCCGCGCCGCGCGCGGCGCGCTCCAGGAGCACCGCGCGGCTCGCGACGCCCACCAGGCGGCCGTCGTCCACGATGGGATAGAGGCGCTGGCCGCGGGCCGTGTCGCCGTGGAGCGTCTGGGCCAGCTCGCCCAGGCGCGTCGCGGCCGGGAGCGCCACGACCTTCGTGCGCATCACTTCGCGCACGAACAGGATCTCGAGGGGATCGACGGCGTACTCACGGCTCAGGTGGTAGCCGCGGCGGCTCACCTTCTCGGTGAGGATCGAGCGCCGCAGGGTCAGCACCGTGAACGCGTGGGCGATCGTCGACGCCACGAGCAGCGGCAGCAGCACGTTGACGTCGTGGGTCAGCTCCAGGGCGAACACGATGCCCGTGAGCGGCGAGCGCATCGTGCCGCCGAGGATCGCGCCCATGCTGACGAGAGGCCAGAAGCCGGCGCCGGCATCGGGCAGCACGCGGGCCTCGAGCCCGCCCATGGCGGCGCCCATCATCAACAGGGGAGCGAGCACGCCTCCGGAGGTCCCCGAGCCCAGGGAGACCGCCCAGATCGTGGACTTGATCAGCAGCACGCCGAGGATCAGCCGCGCCGGGGCGTCGCCCTGCAGGAGCTGCTCGATCACGTCGTAGCCCACGCCGAGCGCCTGGGGGAACACGAGGCCGCCGAGGCCGATCGCGAGCCCTCCCAGGGCGGGCCACCACATCCAGTGGATCGGGAGCCGGGCGAAGGCGTCCTCGGCCGCGTACACGGCCTGGGTCAGCAGCAACGCCAGCACGCCGGCCATCACCCCCGCGAGGACGCAGCCGGCGAGACCCCCGGGGCCGATGAACAGCGCGTGGGGCGGGACCGCGAAGATCGGGCCCAGGCCCATGAGGTAGCGGCGGGCCGCCGCGGCCGTGGCGCTCGCCAGGGCGACCGGCACGAAGCTGCGCGGCTTCCATTCGAAGAGCAGCAGCTCGACCGCGAGCAGCGTCGCGGCCACGGGAGCCGCGAAGGTCGCGGACATGCCGGCCGCGGCGCCGGCGACCATCAGGGTGCGGCGCTCCGCGCTCGTCAGGTGGATGAGCTGCGCCACCATGGAGCCGAAGGCGCCCCCCGTCATGATGATCGGGCCCTCGGCGCCGAAGGGCCCGCCGGAGCCGATGGAGATCGCGGCCGACAGCGGCTTCAGCAGCGCCACCTTCGGCTCGACCCGGCCGCCCTTCAACAGGATCGCCTCGATCGCCTCGGGGATGCCGTGGCCGCGGATCCGGTCGGAGCCGTAGCGCGCCATGACGCCGATCGCGAGGGCGCCGACCACCGGCACGAGGACCACGAAGCCACCCAGGTGATGGCCCTCGGGCGTCACGAGGTCGGTGCTGAAGCGCTGGAAGAAGAACAGGTTCGTGAAGAGCCCGATGAGACGGCTCAAGGCGAGGGCCACGATCGCGCTCAGGCCCCCGATGCCCACGGCGAGGGCGGAGACGGGGAGGACCCGGGCCGTGGTGGTGAAGTCGCCCAGTTCCTCGGAGGCCGGTCGTGTCGGAGCGGTCAAGACGATATATCGTAGCACGATACAAAAGGGATGAGGATAGACTGGCGCCGTGAAGCGGCGGCGTCCGGTGAGCGACGCGGAGTACGAGACCCTGTCGGCGTTCCGCCACGCCCTCGCCCGCTTCCTGGGCTTCAGCGAGGCGGCCGCCGAGGCCGCAGGCCTGACGCCGCGCCAGTACCAGGCGCTCCTGGCGCTGCGCGCGCACCGCGGGCCCATGTCGATCGGCGAGGTGGCCGAGCGCCTGCAGATCCACCACCACAGCGCCGTGGGCCTCGTGGACCGGCTCGAGGGCCTGGGCCTGGCGCGGCGCGTCAGCGATCCGGGCGACCGGCGCCGGGTCCACGTCGCGCCGACGGCCCGGGGCCGCGCCCAGGTGGCGCGTCTCGCGGCGATCCATCGCGACGAGCTCCAGCAGGTGGGCGACGGGCTGCGCGAGATCCTCGACCGGCTGGCCCTCGGACGGAAGCGCAAGCCTCGCTAGCGGGCCCCGCACCCCATCCAGGGAGCTGGACTCCAAATAATCTCGGTTTTCCCCTTGCCCTCGCGCGAGGGCGGCGATAGTGTCGCGCAAACACTCGTCGTCTCTTTCCGGGGGGAACCTATGAAGCAGGCCATGCATGGCCGCCCGCGCGGCGGCTCGATGCGTACGGGATGGGTCCACGCGCTCACGGGAGCGCTCGCTCTGTTCGCCTTCGCCTTGCCGGCGCTGGCCGAATCCGGGCGCGAACTGTGGAGCCGGCAGTCGGGGAAGGCCACCGCAAGCCTCGCCGGCAGCGGCAAAGGGGAGATACGCCCCCTCCGATCCCAGGGCCTGAGCCTCGACCGTAGCGGCCTCGCGTCCCTGCTCGCCGGCGCGCCGATGGAGCGCACCGCGGCCGGCCGTCAGCGGCCCCTGATCGTCGACCTGCCCGATCCCAAGGGCGGGTTCCAGCGCTTCGCCCTCGTGGAATCGCCCGTGATGGAGGCGGCCCTCGCCGCGAAGCACCCGGAGATCAAGACCTACGCGGGCCGCGGCGTCGACGATCCCACGGCTTCGGTCCGCGCCGACCTCTCGCCCCTGGGCTTCCATGCCTCGGTGCGCTCGGCCAGGGGCTCCTGGTACATCGATCCCTCGAGCCACAAGAACCAGGGCCTGTACCTGAGCTACTACCGTGGCGACCTCAAGGAGAACGTCCACGGAGCCTTCTCCGACTCCATCGAGCGCGACGGCGGCGCCCCGGCGCTCTCCACGAACCGGCCCCGCCACCTGACCGGCGCCGACGTGACCCTCCACGGCTCGGGCTTCGCGCCCCACGCGGCGGTCCGCATCACGATCACGTCGCCCGAGGGCTCCGAACGCTCTCTCGACGCGGCCGCCGACGCCCAGGGCTCGTTCGAGCTGGAGTTCGCCGCGGCCGACGGCAGCCTGGGCGCCTACGACGTCGCGGCCGAGGCCGGCGACGACGAGGCGCGGGCGATCTACGACGTCGTGGGCGACGAGACCGACCTCGATCCGACGGGGGACGACACCCGGCGCCTCTACCGCCTGGCCCTGATCACCGACCCCGGATATGCCACGTACTTCGGAGGACCCGACAACGTCACGGCCGCCAAGGTGGCCCTGATCAACCGCGTCAACCAGCTGTACGAGTCCGACCTGTCCGTCCACCTCGAGCTGGTCGCGAACAACGACCTGCTGAACCTCGACACCTGGGCCCTGGCCACGGCTCCGAACGGACCTTGCGGCACGGCAGCCTGCTTCACCCAGTCCCAGGTCACGGGCTGCTCCAGCACCACGCGGGCGCGCTTCGTGATCGGCCAGATCATCGGCGCGTCGAACTACGACATCGGGCACCTCGCGCTCGGCCAGCCGGGCGGCGGCGTCGCCAACCTCGGCGTCATCGGCCGCTCCAACAAGGCCGGCGGCTGCACGGGCATCCCGACTCCCGTGGGCGACTTCTACGCGATCGACTACGTGGCCCACGAGATGGGCCACCAGTTCAGCGGCAACCACACGTTCAACGGCAACCAGCTCAACTGCTCGGGCGGCAACCGCAGCGCCGCCAACTCGGTGGAGCCCGGCAGCGGCTCGTCGATCATGGCCTACGCCGGCATCTGCCTGACCGACGACCTGCAGCCCCACAGCGATCCCTACTTCAGCCAGCGCAGCCAGCAGGAGATCATCACCTACCTCTCCTCGAACCAGGCCGACATCAACGAGGTGCAGACGGCGTCGCTGCGGCACTTCGGCGGCGGCAACGAAGTGCAGGTCGCGACGTTCGGGCCGGGCTTCGCGCCGTCGTCCACGATCCAGCCGTTGAGCGTCAACATCAACGCGATCCCGAGCGCGACGTCCCGCGGCGGCGCCGAGCAGGACGGCACGACCGTGACGATCGCCACGGCCGCGTCCCACACCCTCAAGGTCGGCGACGTCGTGACGATCGCCGGCGTGGCCGAGGCCGGCTACAACGGCACGTTCACGGTCACGACCGTGCCCGCGTCGCGCGCCTTCACCTACGAGAACGTCGTCACCGGACTTGCGAACTCCGGCGGCGGCACGGTCACCCTCGCGGTGCCCGGCGCCAGCGAGTCCGGCACGACGGTCACGATCAGCACCGCGGCCGCCCATGGCCGCTCGGTGGGTGAGTGGGTCACGATCGCCGGCGTCGGCGTCGCCGGCTACAACGGGACGTTCGCCATCACGGCGGTTCCGACGACGCGCACGTTCCAGTACTCGAACGCGGCCTCTGGCCTCGCGAACTCCGGCGGCGGAACGGCCACGCTGTTCTCGGGCTTCCAGGTGCGCTACAACGGCGTCGACTCGGCCCCCGTCGGCGGCAGCAGCAGCCTGACCTACTCGACCGCGAACCTGCAGACGGCCATCGCCGGCATCCCCGGCCTCCCGTCGGCGCCGACCGTCAGCGGCGCGAGCGCCACGGGCTTCACGGTGACGTTCGCCGACGGCATCGACGTCCCGCAGAACCTCGAGATCGTCAACCTCAGCTGCGGCGGCTGCTTCGCCTCGGTGGAGGAGACGAACCACGGCGGCGCCTTCGACTCGTTCACCATCAACTACAACGGCGCCGACTCGGCCCCGATCTCGACCGGCCTGGGCAACTACACGAGCGCCGGCGTCAAGGCCGCGATCGAGGGCATCGCCGGCTGGCCCGCGGGCGGCACCGTGACGGTCGCCAACTTCGGCGGCGGCGGCAGCCCGAGCAGCAACGGCTTCCAGGTGACGTTCGGCGGCACGCTCGCCGCGACCAACCAGCCGCTGCTCTCCCTCACCAACATGTCCGCGGCCGCGACCGGCTTCTTCGGCGAGACCGACAAGGGCGGCCCGGTCGACAACAAGGGCGGTCCGGGCTCAGGCCTCACCGACAACAACAAGCCGATCGTCGCGGCGCCCCTGCAGACCGTGATCCCGATGCGCACGCCGTTCTACCTCACCGGCAGCGCGGTGGACCCCGACGGCGACAGCCTCCTCTACTCCTGGGAGCAGAACGACCGCGGCAACGCCGGCACGTCGCTCCTCAACAACGTCAAGCTGAACGGCGCCCTGTTCTCCATGTTCCCGAAGTCCGCGCCGATCAGCGAGGCCGACACGCTGCTGTACGAGTCGCCCAACGAGAACCACCTCACCACGGATCCGACGCGTGTCTTCCCGGACCTCCAGCAGATCCTGGACAACAACACGAACGCCGACACCGGCAGCTGCCCGGTGGACGCCGACATCGCGCCGCCCGTCCCGATCCCGACCCGGGAGTGCTTCGAGGAGTTCCTGCCGACGACCGACTACGTCGGCTTCTCGACCACGGGCTTCAACAACGCGAGCCCGCTCTCGCTGCACTTCCGCTTCACGGCCCGTGACAGTCACGGCGGAGTCGCCGCGGCCGTGCCCGACACGACCGTGCTCCTGGCCGCGGCCGCCGGACCCTTCCGCGTGACGGCGCCCGATTCCAACGTCACCTGGGCGGGCGGTTCCACCCGGACCGTGACCTGGGACGTCAACCAGACCAACGTCGACCCCGTGAACGCGACGCAGGTCACGATCCGCCTGTCGCTGGACGGCGGCCAGACCTATCCCCAGGTGCTGGCCCTCGACACCGACAACGACGGCTCGGCCGACGTGGCGCTGCCCAACGTGAACTCGACTGAGGCCCGCATCATGGTCGACGCCACGAGCAACGGCTTCTTCGACATCTCGAACAGCAACTTCACGATCGAAGCCGACACGACGGCGCCGACGGTCACCCTGACCCGGCCCAACGGCGGCGAGAAGCTGTTCTCCGGCGTGCCCTACGTCGTCACCTGGACGGCCTCGGACGACGCCGGTGTCAGCTTCTTCGACGTGTTCGTCTCGTTCAACGGCGGGTCGACCTACAGCCCGACGCCGGTCTGCGACGACGTGCCGGGAACCGAGACGTCCTGCCTCGCGACGATCACGGTCGCGAGCAACCAGACGAACGTGAAGCTCCGCGTCACGGCCACCGACGGCGGCGGCAACAGCGCCTCCGATGCGTCGAACGCGAAGTTCAGCGTCAACCTGGGCACTCCGACGATCACCGTGAACAAGCCCAACGCCGCCGGCCTCGCCTGGCAGGCCGGCACGGTCAAGGCGATCGGCTTCGCCCACAACCTGGGCGCGAACGCCCCCGTGTCGATCGAGCTCGACCGCAACTACCCGTCCGGCACCTGGGAGACGATCGCCGCCAGCACCCCGACGACCGGAAACGCCAGCTCGACCTTCAACTGGACCGTCACCTCGCCCGTGACCGTGGGGGCCACGGCTCGCATCCGGGTCACGGCGCTCGCCGTGCCCGCGAGCGACACCAGCGACATCCCGTTCAGCATCACGAGCCGGGTGAAGGTGGCGGCGCCGAACACGGCGGTCAAGTGGAAGGTCGGCACCACGAAGGTCGTCAAGTTCAACCACACGTATGCGACGCCCCACGACTTCGCGATCACGCTCGATCGTGACGGCGACGGCCTCTGCGAGGAGCTGATCGCGTCGCCCGTCACGGCCGCGGCGGCGGCGGGGACCTACAACTGGGTGGTGAGCGCTCCGGCGGGCGCCACGAACCGGATCTGCGTGACGTCGACGTCCGACCCCGCCGGCACCGACATCTCGGACGTGGCCTTCACGATCCAGCCGTAGTCGCGCAACGCTCTCGGGCTGCGCTCCTTCGAAAGAAGGGGCGCAGCCTTTTTCTGTTTGCGGGCTAGCCGCGCTTCAGCTTCTCGTAGCCGTGGCGGCCCGGCTCGGGCAGGTCCACGGGGGGCGGGGCCGCGGGCATCAAGACCTGGGGGAAGAGGCCGGTCTGGAAGCCGTCGAAGTCGCGCGCCCACTCCTTGTGGTTGTAGACGCAGACCGGCAGGCAGATCGAGCAGTAGTCGTGCTTCGCGAAGTACGGGAAGCAGCGGCCCGTGTCGACCCTGTAGCGGTCGTTGCCGAGATGGTCCTTGCCGGCGGTCTTGCTGCGCTCGTCGGGGATCGCGTCGGCGGGGCAGTAGATGCGGCAGGCCCGGCAGGTGTCGCAGAACTTCGCGATGCCGGCGTCGATCGGGTGGTCGATCGCGAGCTCCATGGAGGTCGCGACGCTGCCCATGCGGAACAGCGGGCCGAGCTTCGGGTTGATGATCGAGCCGTGGCGGCCGAGCTCGCCGAAGCCGGCCTTGAGGCCGATCGGGACGTGGAGCAGGTCGCTGTCGCCGATCGGGTGCTCGATCTTGCACGCGTAGCCCAGGGAGCGGATGTGGTCGCCGAGGGCGATCACGGTCTCGCCCAGGGTGAAGTAGACGCGCAGGCACTCGATGGCGGAGCGCGTCGAGGGCACCACCTGGAACTCGCGCCACAGCATGCGCTGGCCCACCGCGATCGCGAAGCGGCCGGGAATCTCGCGGCCGCCGTACACGTCGGAGGCCTCGATCTCGCAGACGCCCACGATGTCGGCGCCGAACGCCGTCGCCTTCGCCTTGAGGTGGGCGGACGCGGCGTCCGCCGAGGCGAAGGCGGTGCGCTCGGCAGCGACCGGGCCGTCGAAGCGCGGCTGCTGTTCCTCGCGGATCTGGCGCAGGTAGCGGTCGACCTCGTCGATGTGGATCGTCCGGCCGCCCACGAGGGCGTACCAGGCATCCCAGGCGAACGCCGGAACGCTCACTGGGCGGCGACGGGCGGCTCGATGCGGGCGGCGTGGATCTCGGTGGGGATGAAGTCGCGGTCCACGAGGCCCTTCACGTCGAGGCGGCGCTCGAGGATGCCGGCCTCGAGGCCCATGTCGGCGATCTCCTGCATCTCGTCGTCGCCCGGCGTCAGCATCCGGTAGCTCACGCGGTCGGGAGGCTGGGTCAGCACGAAGCGCAGCAGCTTCTCGTCCTGGCGGAAGTAGGGCGAGACGAGCTTGGCCGCCTCGAGGCGGTGGGTCTCGGCCCACTCGCCGCTCTCGGCGATGCCCCGCACCAGGTCCTTGACCACGGCGGGCTTCTCGCCGATCAGCTTCTCGGTGACGACCAGCACGCACGAGATGAAGTGCGGCCAGATGTCCTTGGCGTGGTAGAGCACGCGGCCGCTGCCGTCGAGCTCGGCACGGGCCGCATGGGGCTCGCCGATGAAGTAGGCGTCGATGGCCTTGCTCGCGAGGGCGCCCGGCATGTCGGGCGGCGGCATCTCCACGAAGCGGATGTCCGCGGGATCGACGCCCTCGTCCTTCATGAGCTTGCGGATCACGAGGTTCTGGTTGCTGTACTTGCTCGGGATCGCGAAGGTCTTGCCCTTGAGGTCCCCGAGGGTCTTCGCCGGGAGGTCGCTGCGCACCATCACCGTCGAGCCGTCGCGATGGCCGAGATACGCGATCTTCACCTTGAGGCCCTGCTCCTTCAGCTTCATGGCGAGGGGCGCGATCATGAACGTCGCGTCGAGGCGGCCGCTCTTCACGGTCTCGACGACGGTGGGAAAGTCCGTGAAGCGCTGCGACTCGAAGCGCGTGCCGTGGCTCGTCTTCGTGGCGTAGTCGGTGACCGGGCACGTGAGGTGGCACGTGACGGGCAGGAACCCGACCTTGAGGGTCTCGCGGACCTCGTTTCCGGCGGTGGGCGTCTCGGGAGCCGGGGAGGTCCGCATGCGGAGGAGGGCCAGGAGCGCCACGAGGGCGACGGCGCCGAGACCGTATCGAAGCAGCGGCGAGCGCATGGCCAAGTCTGACGCGCGGCGCGCCGTGGCGCAATGCCGGGCTCAGTGCACGGCGGGCGAAGCGGGCAGGGCCAGGCGCTCGAACACCGCGGCGACCAGCCGGTCGCAGCGCCGGAGGTGGAACGCGAAGGCCTGGGACGAGGTGACGCCGGCCCGTTCGTAGAGCTCCTCGCGCAGCAGGGCCCGGGCCCGGTGCAGACGGGTCTTCACGGCGTCCTCGCGCAGGCCGAGGCATTCCGCGGTCTCGTCCGTGCTGAGGCCCTCGACGTCCCGCAGCACCACCACCGCGCGGTAGCCGGTCGGCAGCGCCTCGATCGCCGACTCGAGCAGCCGGCGCAGCTCGCCGTGGAGCGCCTCCTGCTCGGGATCCGGGTCGGACGCCTTCACGTCGCTCATGGGGTCCTCTTCGATCGCGCGGGGGCGGCGGTCCGGCGGGGGCTCGCGCCGAGCCCGGCGCCGCACGCGCCCGAGCGCCTCGTGCGCGGCGATCTTCGTGAGCCACGTCGAGAAGCGGGCCCGTCCGCCGAACTGGCCGAGGTGCGCCCAGGCCTGGACGTAGGCCTGCTGCATCACGTCCTCGGCCTCGGCCTCGTCGCGCAGGATGGAGCGCGCCACGCGGTACAGGCGCTGGTTGTAGCGGCGCATCAGCACCTCGAACAACGCGCCGTCGCCCGCCAGCACCCGGGCCACGACCTCTTCGTCGGCGAGCGCGGCTTCCATGGCTCTTTCACCCTAACAGAGTCCCGCGGGCCCGGAAGGTGACAAAGGCTCCGGGTCCGTCACCTTTCGGCGCTCCCGGACTCCGTACGGGTGTGGGAGGAACGCCGATGACGAAAGGCCTCGAGACGGCCTGGTGGACGCTGCGGGTGGGCCTGGGCCTGGGGCCGTTCCTGGCGGGGCTCGACAAGTTCTTCAACGTCCTGGCGGACTGGACCATGTACCTGAGCCCGCTCGCCGAGAAGGTCCTGCCGGTGAGCCCGGCGCTCTTCATGAAGGGCGTGGGTGTCGTCGAGATGGCGGTGGGGGCCGCGATCCTGGCCGGCGTCACGCGTCTCGGCGGCTACGCCGCGATGGCCTGGCTCCTCGCGATCGCCGCCAACCTCGTCACGACGGGGATGTTCTACGACCTCGCGGTGCGCGACGTGGAGATCGCACTCGCGGCGTTCACGCTGGCCAAACTGTCGGAAGCACGGGAGGGACGATGAAGAGAGTCTACGTGGCGGCGCTGCTGGCGGCGGGGGCGTTCCCGCTCCTCGCCTCGGCCGAGACCTGGAAGGGCGTGTCCGTGATCGACACGATGTGCGTGTCGAAGGTGAAGGCGGACCCGGACGCCCACCCGAAGAGCTGCGCGCTGCAGTGTCAGAAGGGCGGCTACGGCCTCCTGACGACCGACGGCGCCTACCTGAAGTTCGACGCCGCCGGGAACGAGAAGGCCCTCGCGGCCCTCAAGGCCTCGAAGAAGGACGACCACCTGCGCGCGACGGTGGTGGGCGAGCGCGACGGCGAGACGATCAAGGTCACGTCGATCCAGATGGAGTAGGCTCCTCCCCATCGGGAGGTGGGGGATGAGGAGCCTGGGATGCGCCGTGGCGGCGCTCGCGCTCGTCTCTTGGGCGTCGAGCGCGGCCGCGGCCGGCTCGGAGACGGGCTGGACGCCGATCTTCAACGGCAAGGACCTCACGGGCTGGGAGACGTTCCTCAGCTACCAGCCCGAGCAAGGCAACGACGAAGTGATCGGCGTCGGGAAGGATCCCGACGGCGTGTTCTCCGTGGCGGACGGCGCGATCCGGATCTCGGGCAAGCAGTGGGGCGCCCTCACCAGCGCCGGCGACTACGGGAACTATCGCCTGCGCCTGGAGTTCAAGTGGGGCGAGCTGCAGTGGGCGCCGCGCGCGACGGGGAAGCGCGACAGCGGCGTCCTGTACCACGCCGTCGGGCCCCACGGCGCCCAGAGCGGCCACTGGATGCGCAGCCTCGAGATGCAGGTCCAGGAAGGCGACTGCGGCGACTACCACAGCCTCGACGGCGCGAACGTGGACGTGGAGGCCGTCAAGGCGGGCGAGGAGCTGCAGTACAAGGCCGGCGCGCCGGTGGTGGCGAACGTGAAGCAGCGCGTCCTGCACTCCGAGGACGCCGAGAAGCCCAAGGGCCAGTGGAACGTCCTTGAAGTGGTGCTGCGCGGCGACAGCGTCGAGCACATCGTGAACGGCAAGGTCGTCTTCCGCGGCACGCACTCGAAGCAGACCGTGGACGGCAAGCTCGTGCCGCTCACCCGCGGGAAGATCCAGCTCCAGTCCGAGGGCGCCGAGGTCTTCTACCGCAACATCGAAGTGCGGCCGCTCGATTGAAGCGCCTCGCGCTAGTCGTCCTCGGCGCGCTCGCTCTCGACGCCCAGGCCGGTGGCGTCCTGCTGGTGGCCAACAAGGGCGCTCACACGATGAGCGTGATCGATCCGGAGACGGGCAAGACCCTGGCGACGGTAGGCGAGAGCGGCGTCACCGCTCACGAGGTGGCCGCGTCGCCGGACGGCCGCACGGCGTACCTGCCGATCTACGGCAACGCCGGCGTCGGCAAACCCGGCACCGACGGCCGAGGCATCGACGTGGTCGACGTCGCGTCCGGAAAGCGCGTCACGACAATCGACCTGGGCCGCGCCGAGCGTCCGCATGGGCCGCTCTTCGGGCCCGACGGCCGCCTCTACGTCACGACCGAGCTCACGCAGACGCTCACGGTGATCGACCCGAAGACGAACACGGTCGTCGACCGCATTCCCACGGGCCAGCCCGAGTCCCACATGTTCGCGCTCACCCGCGACGGCAAGCGCGCCTACACCTCGAACGTCGGCCCGGGCACCGTCAGCGCCATCGACCTCGTGGCGAAGACGGTCGTCACGATCATTCCCGTCGCGCCGCACGCGCAGCGGCTGTCGCTGTCGATCGACGACCGCTGGCTGTTCACCGCAGACCAGGTAAAGCCGCGGCTCGCCGTGATCGATACGACCACGAACTCCCTCGCGCGTTGGGTGGACCTGCCGGCGTTCGGCTTCGGCACGGCACCGACCCCCGACGGCAAGAGGCTCGTGATCGCGCTGGTCAGCGCGAACAAGGTCGCGTTCCTGGACCTCGAAACGATGCAGGTCGCGAAGACGGTCGCGGTGCCCGGCACGCCGCAGGAAGTCCTGGTACGACCCGACGGCCGGTATGCCTACGTCTCTTGCGACGGCAGCGCGCAGGTCGCGGTGATCGACCTCGCGGCGCAGAGCGTCGAGAAGCTTATCGCCGCCGGCACCCTCGCCGACGGTCTGGCGTGGGCGGTGCGTCCCTAGATCGAATCAGACTGCGGTCGACCGTCGGCCGGCTCAGGCCAGTCCCAGCGCATCTGGCGGCCATCAGGACGACGGGGACGAGAGCGGCTGACGCCTCCGGGAACCGGAGCAGGTGTAGCAGGCCGCCAGTCGGGATCGTCGTCGCCACGAGGTGCTGAAAGCGGTTCCGAGGACCTCGAGAGCGTCGGCGAAGACCTGGCCTTGAGGATTCATCGGAAGTTTAGGCGTTGAGAACGCCGACTGCGCGAGCGGCCTTGTAGCAACGTGCGTCCGTTTGCCTGGCGTACTCATAGGAACTCCTCGACCCTGCCCTGAACTAGGGTCCTGACTTTCCGCGGGCGATACGCTCCTCGGAGACCCTGCTGCGCGCGCCAGTTAATGCGTTGTTGAGGGTGCCGGAAAACACTTAGCACCT
>CADEEV010000003.1:0-140888 GCA_902826455.1 uncultured Acidobacteriota bacterium
CCGTGATCACGGCCTTGTCCACCTTCTCGCCCAGGTACTGCTCCGCCGCGTCCTTCATCTTCTGCAGGACCATCGCGGAGATCTCGGGCGGCGAGTAGAGCTTGCCGTCGATGTCGATCCGGACGTCGCCGTTGTCCGACGGCACGACCTTGTACGGGACCATCTTGTTCTCCTCGGTGACCTCGGAGAACTTGCGGCCCATGAAGCGTTTGATCGAGAAGATGGTGTTCTCGGGGTTGGTCACCGCCTGACGCTTGGCGACCTGGCCCACGAGCCGCTCGCCGGCCTTCGTGAAGGCCACGACCGACGGCGTCGTGCGCGCGCCTTCGGGGTTCGCGATCACCGTCGGGCTGTCGCCCTCCATGACCGCCACCACCGAGTTCGTCGTTCCGAGATCGATACCGATGATCTTGCTCAAGCTACCCTCCAACCTTCTAAGCTACGGGTTGAGCGCAGTTCTGTCAATGCGGTTGCGTGTCCGCCTGCATATAATTGAAAAGAATGGCTTTCACGGCGGGGGCCTTGACCGTCGAATCGCGCGGAGGTCGCCTCAGGCGGGGCTCGGAGCATGCGAGCCTCGGCGAGGCGTCCCGGGCGTTGCCGAACGGCGCCTACTCGACGCTGCGCACCTATTCCGGAGCGCGGCTGCTGCGTCTGTCCCAGCACGTCGCCCGGCTCAACGAATCCGCGTGGCTCCAGGGGGTCGCGGGCCGGCTCGAGGAGTCCGAGGCGCGCGCCGCCATCGCGTTCGCGCTGCGCGAGACCGCGTTCGCGGAGTCGCGCCTGCGGCTCACGTGGGCGTCGCCCGTCTTCTACGTCTCGGTCGAGCCGTTCACGGCGCTGCCCGCGGGGCTGTATCGGGACGGCGTCGCGTGCGCAACCGCTCCGGTGCGCCGCGACAACCCGCACGCGAAGGACACGCGCTTCATCGCGACGGCCCAGGCGGCGCACGCCGCCCTGCCGCCCGGGACCCACGAGGGCCTGATGGTGGCCGAGGACGGCGCCGTGCTCGAAGGGCTGTCGAGCAACTTCTTCGCCATCGTGGGGGGCGTCCTGCGCACCGAGGCCGAGCGCGTCCTGCTGGGGGTGACGCGCTCGCTCGTGCTCGAGGTGGCGCGGCCGGTCCTGCCCCTGGAGGCGCGGGCGGTCCGTCGCGACGAGCTCTCCCGGGTCGCCGAGGCCTTCCTCACCAGCGTGTCCCGCGGCATCCTGCCGGTCGTGACGATCGACGGCGCCCCGGTCGGCTCCGGGAGGCCGGGACCGCTCACGCTCGAGCTGATGCGGCGCTTCGCGGAGCTCGAGGCCGGCGAGGCGCAGCCCGTCTAGTTGATGTAGCCGAGGGCCCGCAGGCCTTCCAGCTCGCCGGCGTCGAGGTGCGCGCCGTCACGACGCATCGACAGGCGCCCGCGCCGGACGCCGTCGTACGACTCCACGGGCGGCGGCACGCGCGACGCGAGCCACTCGGGCGCGAGCACCGCGACGGGCAGGTGACCTTCCATGTTCTTCGCTTGCGGGAAGCCCTTGAGGTTGAGCAGCAGCGGCATCACGTCCATCACGCCCAGGCCCTCGACGCGCCCGGGCCGGAAGGCCGGACCGGATCCGATGAAGATGCCGTCGGGCGCCCGGTCGTGCCCGGCGCGCCGCCCACGGCGCCCCTCCACCACGTCGAAGCCGTGATCCGAGACCACCACGACGTTGGCTCCGGGCACGGCCGCGACGAGCTGCCCCAGGGCCTCGTCCACCTTCCGATAGGCCTCGCCCACGGCCGGCGTGAAGCTCGTGTCCTCCTCGTCCGCCGGCTTCCGGATCAGGTCGGAGTCCACCAGCGCCTTGTGGCAGACCATGTCGACGAGCCGGAACAGCACGAGCAGGTCGGTGGGCCGGGCGGCCTCGGCACGGCCGCGCTCGAGGGCGAACAGGCCCAGGCGCCGCGTCGTCTCGAAGAGCGACAGCGTGTAGGGCAGCATCTGGAGCAGATGGCCGTCGTGGCGCAACGGCAGCGCCGTGAGGGTGGCCCAGCCCGCCTCGTCGATCCGGGCGAAGCGCCGCGCCATCGCGAAGGGAATCTCCCGCGGTGTGGTGACCTGCTTCAAGGCGTCCGCGTACACGCGGCTGGGAAAGACGGCGCCCGGCGCGAACCCGCCGCCCTCGCCCTCGGTGACCGCGTAGTACACGCGCGGGCTGATCAGGCTCCCCAGGATCGGCTCGGGATCGGTGGTCGCCCACCAGTGCACGACGCTCATGGGTGAGCCGTGGGCCGTCGCGATGTTCCACAGCGTCGGCACCCGCCGCGCCTCGCTGCCGACGGGGCTCTCGCGCAGGAGCTCGCGATCCTTGAGCTCGCGCTCGACCCGCGCGGACCCGACGCCCCGCGGCCACGCCAGCGACTCCGGGAGCGCCACGTCAACGGGCGCCAGCGTCTTCATGAGGAAGCCCGACACGCCGTGGGCGCTCGGCGGCCGGCCGGTGACCATCGTGGTCCAGACGACCGGCGAGAGCGTCGGCTGCATCGTCGCGAGGGGGCCGAAGGCGCCGCCCTCACGGAGGCGCGCCAGGTTCGGGAGCTCGCCGCGCGCCAGCATCGGCTCGACGTAGCGCCAGTCCGCCCCGTCGAGTCCCACGACGAGCAGCGGCGGGGTCTCGCGCACGGCCTCGAGGGCCATCGCCGGGCGCGGGCGGGCCGGATAGAAGGCGCCGAGCGCGGCGCCGAGCGTGAGCAGCGCGGTGGCCCGCAGCAGGCCTCTCCGCTCGAGGGCGAGCGCAGCGCAGAGCGCCAGGCCGAGGGCCGCGAGAGCGAGGGCCGCCGGCGCGAGCCACTGGAAGCGCATCGGCGCCGGCAGTCGCGCGAGTGCGAGCAGCCCGGGCCGGTTGAGGGCCAGTGCAACGGCGACGAAGGTCCCCGCGGCGGCTCGAACGATCGCGGGCGCGAGCCACGGCACGCGGCCCACCCGGCCGACGACCGCGAGGACGGCGGCGGCGGGCAGCGCCACGGCCGCATGGAAGGCCAGGAAGGCCGCCCAGAACGCCAGGCCGAAGGTGACCCGCGACGGCGTCGGCGCCAGCAGGTTCGGTCCCACGGTGAGCACCGCGGCGAGCGTCGCCGCGAAGATCACGCCGAGAGCGCTGCGTTCGAGGAGTCGCACCTGGGCCGCGGCTCAGGCGCTCCGCACGGCGGCCCCGATCGCGTCGTCGAGGGGCGTGAGGAACCCGCCGAGCAGCGCCTCGAGCGGTCGCGCGTCGCCGATCTCGTCGCACAGCAGGCAGTCGAGCTCGTCCTTGCCCATGCCGCGGTAGCCGCCGGGCGAGAGGGCGGCGCGGTCGGCTTCGGCGACCGGCACCTCGCGGACGCTCCAGGCCCCCGCCTTGCCGGCGCGACGCGCCACCTCTCCTAACCTCTCGTAGAAGGCCTGACAGGAGATGGGCTCCGGTCCGACGAGATCGAACACGCGATGGCGCGGAGCCGGGCCCGCGGCCGCGGCGAGGACCAGGCGCGCGGCGTCCCGCACGGCGATCGGCTGCATGCGGTAGAGCCCGTCGCCGACGCGCTCGAGCTCGCCGGCGGCCATCTGCCTCAGGATGAACGGCGCCCACGAGTCACCGGGGCCGAGGATGTAGGAAGGCCGGAAGACGGCCACCTCGAGACCGGACGCGAAGAGGGCCGTCTCCGCCTCCAGCTTCGAGAGGAAGTACGGGTTCGTGCAGCGCGGCCACGCGCCGTAGTGGGCGATGCCGAGGCCGCTGAAGTAGACCACCCGGGGAACGCCCGCCGCGCGCGCCGCCTCGGCCACGCGGCGTGTGCCCTCGACGTTGACCTCGGCGAACGTGACGCCGGGCTTCTCGGAGCCGATCTGCGCCAGGTGGACGACGGCGGTGGCGCCGGCGAACGCCTCCGACAGCGCCGCGGCCTCGAGCCCCGCGTGGCGGAGCGGGCGACCCCCGGCGGCGATCACGGCGCGTGCGGCCGCCTCGTTCCTCACGACACCGGCCACCTCCCAGCCCTCGGCCGCCGCCGCCTGGATCACGTGGCGGCCCACGAAGCCGTTGGCGCCCGTCAGGACGAGGCGTCGCGCCATCAGCGCGTCGCCCCGGGCCCCTTGAGGGCGCGGCCGGGCAGGGCCCCCGTGTGCTCGCCCTTCTTCAGCACCTGCACCCCGTTCACGAAGACGTCGCGCACGCCGGTCGAGTACTGGTGCGGCTTCTCGAAGGTGGCGTGGTCCGCGATCGTCGCCGGGTCGAAGACCACGACGTCGGCGAACATGCCGGGCTTCAGGAAGCCCCTGCCGGCAAGCCCGAGGTTCGTGGCCGGCAGCCCCGACAGGCGATGGATCGCCTGGCTCAGCGGCACCAGCTTCTCGTCGCGCACGTACTTGCCGAGGAGCCGGGCCACGTTGCCGTACGCGCGGGGGTGCGTGCCCGACTTCAGGAAGACGCCCTCCGGGGCGAGCGAGCCGGCGTCCGAACCGAACGCGACCCACGGCACCTGGATCTGCTTGCGCACGTTCTCCTCGGACATCAGGAAGAAGACGACGCCGATGCGGGTCTGGTCCTCGAGCATGAGCTGGAGCATCGTCTCCTCGGGATCCGTGCCGCGCAGCTTCGAGACCTCGGCCAGCGTCTTGCCGCTGTACGGCTTCAAGGCGTCGGTCTTGAATTCCACGAGCAGGATCCGCTCGGGAGTGCCGGCCGAGAGACACAGGTTCTCGTAGCCCAGCCCCGGCGTGCGCGTCTCCGTCTTGATCTTCTCGCGCGTCGCGGGATCCTTGAGGCGCGGCCAGAGCGCCTCGTAGCCGCCGTCGAGGGCCCAGCGCGGGATGCAGGCGTCGAAGCCCGTGGCCCCGGCGGTGTATGTGTACATGTCCGCGCCGATCTTCAGGCCTTCCTTGCGCGCCGCCTCGACCTTGGCGAGCGCCGCGTCGAGCTTGCCCCAGTTGTCCTTGCCGGCCGCCTTCAGGTGGTAGATCTCGGCCGGGACGCCTGCCTCGCGGCTGATGCGGATCAGCTCGTCCACGGCCTCCAGGAAGCGGTCCCCCTCGCTGCGCATGTGCGAGATGTACTTGCCCTGGTACGGCGCAGCGGCCTTGCACAGCGCGATGAGCTCCTCGGTGGACGCGTAGCTGCCGGGCGCGTAGATGAGCGAGGAGCCGATACCCAGGGCGCCGGCCTCCATCGCCTTCCTGACCAGGCCCTGCATGCTCTCGAGCTGCGCGGGCGTCGGCTTCACGTCGCCCTCGCCCAGCACGTACTCGCGGATCGTGGCCGCCCCGATGTAGGACGCGACGTTGGGGGCGACGCCCTTCTTCTGGAGGAACGCGAGGTACTCGGAGAGCGTCGTCCACTCGATGTCGTACTGGATGTCGCCCTGGCTCGCCTTCGCGAGCCGCTTCATCTCGTCGGTCCAGGGCCCCATGGACGAGCCCTCGCCGAAGATCTCGGTCGTGACGCCCTGGCGGATGTCGCCCTGGGACCGCCCGTCGGCGATCAGCGAGTCGACGGCCCACGACAGCATGTTGATGAAGCCCGGCGCCACCGCGAGGCCCGACGCGTCGAGGCGCGCGGCGGCCTTCGCCTTCGACAGGTCGCCCACCGCGGCCACCGTGTCGCCCCGGAGCCCGACGTCGGCACGCACGCCGGGCGCGCCGCTGCCGTCGTAGACCGTGCCGCCGTGGATCACGACGTCGTAGGGGGCGTCGGCGGCGAGCGCCGACCCGCCCAGCAGCACTCCGGCCACCAGCACACCGAGACCCGTCGTCACTCGCTTCATGGTGCCTCCGCCCGCGCATTATTGACCATCGTGTTAGCCTCGCGTCGCGTGGCGCCGCCTGGTCGGAGCAAGGTCGTGCTGGCCGGTCTGACCCTGGCCCTCGCCGTCTTCGTCGCCTACGCGGGCGTCCGTGACAACGGCTTCCTGAACTGGGACGACGACCTCTACGTCACGCGCAACCCCCACGTCCAGAGCCTCTCGACCGCGAACCTGGCCTGGATGCTGCGCAACACCCTGCCTCAATGGGGGCCCCTCGCCTTCGCCGCCCACGCGGTCGACGTCCGGCTCTTCGGCCTGGATCCCGGCGCCCATCACCTCACGAGCGTCGGCCTCCACGCCTGCGTGGCCGTCCTCGTGCTCTTCGCGTTCCTGTCGCTCAGCCGCGCGTCGGGCGTGCCCTGGACCAAGAACGCGCGCGTGGCCGGCGGCTTCGCGGCCGCCCTGCTGTTCGCCCTGCATCCGCTACGGGTCGAGTCCGTGGCCTGGGCGTCCGAGAAGAAGGACCTGCTGTGCGCGCTGTTCATGCTGATCGCGCTGCTGGCCTGGCTGCGCCGGGCCGCCGCGACCACGGCGGCGGCCCGGCGCACGGCCTTCGTCCTCGCCAACCTCGCCGTGGCCCTCGCCCTCCTCTCGAAACCGATGGCCGTGACCCTGCCGGTCCTGCTGCTCGTCCTCGACGCGTACCCGCTGGGCCGGATGTCGTGGGCGGGCTGGCCGCGTCTGCTCTCCGAGAAGGCCCTGATGATCGCGTTCGCCGCGCTCGTCGGCGGGATCACGGTCGCTCCCCCGCGAGAGGCCGCCCCACGCATGCGGGTGGGCGTGATGGAGTCGAGCGCGCGGACCCTGCTGCCGCTGCGCTCGGCCACGTTCCACCTCCAGAAGACGCTGTGGCCCGAACCGCTGGTCGCGTTCTATCCCGCGCCGCCGCCCGCACGGCGGCGTCTCGCGGACCCCGAGTTCGCGCTCTCGGCGCTCCTCGTCGCCGCGGCCAGCCTCGCGGCGCTCTGGCGCTGGTCCCGGGGCGAGCGCTACTGGCTGGCGGCCTGGGCCTTCTACGGGGTCGCGCTCCTGCCCGTGAGCGGGCTGTGGCCCCTGGCCGGCCAGGTCGGCGCGGATCGCTTCAGCTACGTGCCGACGCTACCGCTGTTCCTCCTGGCGGGCGCAGTCGTCGCGCGCGCGTGGGCGACGCGGGCCCGGGCGCTGCTTCTCGGGCTCGTCGCGGCGCTCGCCCTCGTCTTCGGCCTCATGACGAGAGCGCAGGTCCGCCTCTGGCGGGACTCGGAGACGTTCTGGGGCCACGTGGTCGCGGTCTTCCCCGGACAGGTCGTGATGGCCCACAACAACCTGGGGGCGCTCTTCCACGAGCGGGGGCTCCGCGAGGGGAGCCTCGAGGAGCTGGCCCGCGCCGAGGCGCAGTACCGCCAGGCGATCGCCCTCGTGCCGCGCCACGCGAACGCCTGGAACAACCTCGGGCTCATCCACGAGCAACGCGGCGAGCGGGCCGAGGCGGAACGCTGCTACCGCCGCGCGCTCCTGATCGCACCCCGCCACCCGCAGGCCCAGGCGAACCTGGGCCGGCTGCTCGCGACGGCCGGCCCCGTCGCCGCGCCCTAGTGCGTGAGCTTGCGGTACTTGATGCGGTGCGGCTGGTCGGCCTCCGTGCCCAGGCGCCGGTGCCGGTCGGCCTCGTAGTCCTGGTAGTTGCCCTCGAACCAGACCACGTTGCTGTCGCCTTCGAAGGCCAGCATGTGGGTCGCGATGCGGTCCAGGAACCAGCGGTCGTGGCTGATCACGACGGCGCAGCCGGCGAAGGACACGAGGGCCTCCTCGAGGGCCCGCAGCGTGTCGACGTCGAGGTCGTTCGTGGGCTCGTCGAGCAGCAGCAAGTTGCCGCCGCTCTTGAGCAGCGTCGCGAGGTGAAGGCGGTTGCGCTCGCCGCCTGAGAGGTCCTTCACCTTCTTCTGCTGATCGGGCCCGCGGAAGTTGAACGCCGCCGCGTAGGCGCGCGAGTTCACCTCCTTCTTGCCGACCATCACGATGTCCTTGCCGCCGTCCGAGATCTCCTCCCAGACGGACCGGTCGCCGATCAGGCTGTCGCGGCTCTGGTCGACGTACGAGAGCGACACGGTCTCTCCGACGCGCAGGCTGCCGGCGTCGGGCTTCTCCTGGCCGAGGATCATGCGGAACAGCGTCGTCTTGCCGGCGCCGTTCGGGCCGATCACCCCGACGATCCCGCCGCGCGGCAGGATGAAGTTGACGTCGTCCATCAGCAGGTTCTCGCCGAAGGCCTTGCGCACGCCCTTGGCCTCGATCACGAGGTCGCCCAGGCGCGGCCCGGGCGGGATGACGATCTCGGCCGTGCCGTCGCGCTTCTCGGTCGCCTGCTGCTCCGCGAGCAGCTCCTCGTAGTGCGCGAGGCGGGCCTTGCCCTTCGACTGCCGGGCGCGTGGGGACATGCGCACCCACTCGAGCTCGCGCTCGAGGGAGCGCTGGCGGTTCGACTCCTCCTTCTCCTCCTGCACCAGGCGCGTCTTCTTCTGGTCGAGCCAGGAGGAGTAGTTGCCCTCCCAGGGGATGCCCGCGCCGCGGTCGAGCTCGAGGATCCAGCCGGCCACGTTGTCCAGGAAGTAGCGGTCGTGGGTGATGGCGACGACCGTGCCCTTGAACTCCTTCAGGAAGTGCTCGAGCCACGCCACCGACTCGGCGTCGAGGTGGTTCGTGGGCTCGTCGAGGAGCAGCATGTCGTGCTGCTGCAGCAGCAGCCGGCACAGCGCGACGCGGCGCTTCTCTCCGCCCGAGAGCTTCGTGACGTCGGCGTCGCCGGGAGGCAGGCGCAGGGCGTCCATGGCGAGCTCCACCGTGCGGTCGAGCTCCCACAGGTTCGCGGCGTCGATCTGGTCCTGGAGCCGCGCCATCTCGTCGGCCGTCTCGTCGGAGTAGTTGGCGGCGATCTCCTCGTAGCGCTGAACGATCGCCCGCTTGTCGGCCACGGCCTCCTCGACGTGCTCGAGGACGTTCTTCTGGGGATCGAGCTGCGGCTCCTGGGGCAGGAAGCCGATCCGCGTGCCGGCGGCCGGGAAGGCCTCGCCGCCGAAGTCCTTGTCGAGGCCCGCCATGACCCGCAGCAGCGTCGACTTGCCGGCGCCGTTCGCGCCCAGCACGCCGATCTTGGCCCCCGGGTAGAAGGACAGCCAGATCCCCTTCAGGATCTCCTTGCCCTGGGGGGTGACCTTTCTCAGGTCCTTCATGGTGAAGATGTACTGCGGCGCCATCCGGCCTCCTCGAGGAAACGACGATTCTGCCACGTTCGGCGGCCGGCCCGCGACGCGGACGCGCAGGTGAGCGCAAAACCTATTCAATAGCTTGACGCTTTGGTCGCCCGGCGCTAGGCTCGAGACGATGCCGACGAAGGGAGCTCACGTCTTCACCCGGCGCAGCACCCTGGCCGCGAGCGCCGAGGAGGTGTTCCTGTGGCACGCGCGGCCGGGCGCCTTCGAGCGCCTGACGCCGCCCTGGGACGAGACGCGCGTCGTGAGCCGCACCGGCGGCGTCGAGGACGGCGCGCGCGTCACGCTGCGCGTGCCCGTGGGCCCCACCGCCACGCGGTGGGTCGCCGAGCACCGCGACGTCGAGCCGGGGCGCGGCTTCCGCGACGTCCAGGTCGAGGGGCCGTTCGCGCGCTGGAGCCACCGCCACTCGATGCAGCCGGCCGGCGCCTCGAGCGTCCTCGAGGACCGCATCGAGTACGCGCTGCCGGCGGGCCCCGCCGGCGAGCTCGTGGCCGGCGCATTCGTGCGCCGGAAGCTCCACGCGGCGTTCGAGCATCGCCACGCGGTGATCGCCGCCGACCTCGCGGATCACGCGGCCTGCCGCAAGGTAGCTCCCATGAAGGTCGCGATCACCGGCGCGTCCGGCCTCGTCGGCTCCGCGCTCGTGCCCTACCTCACGACCGGCGGCCATGCCGTCGTGCCGATTCCGCGCGACGCAAGCCCGGCCCAGCTCGCGGCGGCCCTCGAGGGCATCGACGCGGTGGTGCACCTGGCCGGCGAGAGCATCGCGTCGGGCCGCTGGACCGAGGCGAAGAAGCGCCGCATCCGCGAGAGCCGGGTCAACGGCACGACCGCCATCGCCACGGCGATGGCCGCGTTGGAGCGCAAGCCGAAGGTCCTCGTCTCCGCCTCCGCCGTCGGCTACTACGGCGACCGCGGCGCCGAGCCCCTGACCGAAGCGAGCTCGGCCGGCACCGGCTTCCTTCCCGAAGTCGGCCAGGAATGGGAAGCGGCGACACGCCCGGCCGCCGCGGCCGGGATCCGGGTCGTGAACCTGCGCTTCGGCCTGATCCTCAGTCCCAAGGGAGGAGCGCTCGGGACGATGCTCACGCCCTTCCGGCTGGGGGTCGGCGGCACGATCGGTCCCGGAACCCAGTACACGAGCTGGATCGCCCTCGACGACGTCCTGGGGGTGATCCACCACGCATTCGGCCACGCCGCGCTGCGCGGGCCCGTCAACACGGTCGCCGCGCGGCCGGTGACCAATGCCGAGTTCACCGCGACCCTCGGCCGCGTCCTGCATCGCCCCGCGATCGCGCCGCTGCCGGCGTTCGCGGCGCGGCTCGCCCTGGGGGAGATGGCGGAGGCGCTCCTGCTCTCGAGCGCCCGCGTCGTGCCTCGACGTCTCGAAGAGTCCGGCTACCGTTTCCGCCATCCCGAGCTGGAGGGCGCGCTGCGGGCCCTGCTGGGACGGAGCGGCGCGTGAGGCCCGCGGGCTTCGCTCGTCCCCTTTTCTGAACCCGCGGCGGGCGTCGTGCGTATGGACTGATCAAGAGGTAAGTCCAATGCTCGGAGCCTTGGTCGTCGTGGCGCTCGCGATGGCGGTCGGCGTGACGTTGCTGGTCGCGATCCCGCTGATGCTGCTGAAGGTCGCCTTCACCGTGCTCTTCCTGCCGTTCCGCATCCTGGGAGCCTTGCTCCGGGTGGTGGCGGGAGTCCTGGCCGGGGTCGCGGGGGTCGCCGCGACCGCCGTCGGCCTGCTGCTCGCCGTCGGCGGCGTGCTGCTCGGCCTGGTGCTGCTGCCGCTCCTGCCCTTCCTCTTCGTGGGCGCGATGCTGTGGGCGGCCGTGCGCCTGACACGGCGCCCGACGGCCGTCCGCGTTGTTGCCTAAGCTGCTGAACTGTTAGCTATTACAAAAGTCTGACGCTGCCCCCGGAGGGCCGGGTGCTAGTCTCCTTGCACCATGACCCTGACTTGGAACGGCAAGCGCTTCGACTGGGTGAACGTCGCCTACTTCTCGGCGATTCACATCGCGGCCATCACCGCGTTCTGGAACTTCACGTGGACGGGCGTCTTCGTCCTGCTGTTCATGAACTGGGTGGCCGGATCCCTCGGCATCGGGATCACGTTCCATCGCCTGCTCACCCACCGCGGCTACAAGGCCCCCAAGTGGCTCGAGTACCTCGGCACGCTGTGCGGGACGCTCGCCTCCGAGGGCGGGGCCATCACGTGGGTCGCGATGCACCGGATGCACCACACGTGGTCCGACCGTCCCGGCAAGGACCTCCACACCCCGAAGGACGGCTTCTGGTGGAGCCACCTCGGCTGGATCATCTGCGACCTCAACATGGACCGCGGCGAGATCGAGCGCAAGTACGCGCCGGAGCTGGTCGCCGACCCGGTCCACCGCTTCCTCAACAAGTTCCACGTCTTCCCGAACATCCTCGTCGGCCTCGCCCTCTACGCCTGGGGCGGCTGGCCGCTGGCGGCCTGGGGCGCCCTGCTCCGCATCGTGGTGACGCTCCATGTCACCTGGCTCGTGAACTCGGCGGCCCACACCTGGGGCTACCGCACCTTCGACACGCCCGAAGGCTCGACCAACTGCTGGTGGGTCGGCCTGCTCGCCTGGGGCGAGGGCTGGCACAACAACCACCACGCCTTCCAGCGCTCGGCCCGTCACGGCCACGAGTGGTGGGAGTTCGACGCGAACTGGGTGGTGATCCGCAGCCTGATGGCGCTGGGCCTCGTGAAGGACGTCCAGCTCCTGCCGAAGGGCGCCGAGCGCTTCCGCCTCGACAAGAAGGCGAACCCGAACGCGATCATCGAGCCCGGCCTGACCGTCGACCCGGTCGAAGCCTAGTTCTAGGGAAGCGCCGCCGCCACGAAGGCGGCCAGCTTCCCCGCGTCGAGCCGGTCGTCGGTGCGCACGCCGGTGCACAGGTCGAGTCCGAACGGGCCCACGGCCTCGATCGCCTCCTGGACGTTCTCGACCCGCAGGCCGCCGGCCAGGTAGAGCGGCACGTCCACGGCCTCGCGGATCCTCCGGCTGAGGGCCCAGTCGTGGCGCCGGCCGGTCCCCCCCAGCTCTTTGACCGCCAGGCCGGGGTTCCCGGAGTCCAGCAACAGGGCGTCGACGCCGGCGCTCACCCGCACGGCCTCCTCCACCGACTCGGGCCCCGTGACGTGGACCACCTGGACGATGCCGATCCCCGGCAGCGCCTCGCGCAGCTCCGCATAGCTTCCGGTCGTGAGGGCGTCCACGAGCTGCAGCGTCGTGGTCCGAAGCCGCCGGTGCTGGGCGACGATCGACGGAACGTCCTGCAGGCTCGTGAGCAGGAACGTCGCGACGCCGGGCGGCACCTGAGCCGCCACCGCCGCGATCGTCTCCTCCGCGATCACTCCCGGCCCGCTCGGCATCGCCGAGACGAGGCCCAGGGCCGAGGCTCCCCGCCGAATGGCCGTCCACGCCTCGCCCGCATCCCGGATGCAGCAGATCTTGATGCGGGGACGGCGCGTGGGCTCCATGCGCGCGGCATCATATAGAATCCCCCGCCAGGAGGCGCCCCGAACCGCATGGCCGAAGACACGTCCTTCCTCGCCGACATCCCGTTCTTCCAGCTCCTCGGCGAAGAGGAACGAGCGGATCTCGTGGCGCGCCTCGAGCCCATCCGCCTGCCGGCAGGCCGCATGGTGTTCGACTACGGCGACCCCGGCGACGCCCTGTTCATCGTGCGCTCGGGAGAGGTCGAGGTCTTCTTCAAGGACGACACCGGCCAGAAGATCGTCCTCGAGGACGGCAAGGCCGGCTACGTGTTCGGCGAGCTGTCGCTGCTCGACGGCGGCCCGCGCACGGCCTCCGTCGTGGTGAAGGAAGACCTGCAGGCCCTGAAGTTCGACCGCACCCACCTGGGCGAGTTCCTCCAGCGTCATCCCTCGGCGGCCCTCGACATGCTCGCGGCCACGGGCCGGCGCCTGCGCTTCACCACCGAGCGCCTGCGCCATACCGCGTCGCGCAACGTGAACGAGGAGGCCGAGGACAAGCGCACGACGATCCAGAAGACCGCCGACTGGATCGCGGAGTTCAGCGGCAGCATCGCCTTCCTGATGCTGCACGTGGGACTGTTCACGGTCTGGATCCTGCTCAACACGTCGTGGATCGCCGGGGTCGGCGCGCTCCACGCCGTCGCGAACTTCGACCCCTTCCCGTTCGGCCTGCTGACGATGTCCGTCTCCCTCGAGGCGATCTTCCTGTCGGTCTTCGTGCTGCTCAGCCAGAACCGCCAGGCGGCGAAGGAGCGCGTGCGCGCCGACATCGAGTACGACGTGAACCTCAAGGCCGAGCTGGAGATCGCCCATCTCCACGAGAAGGTCGACCGGTTCCAGGCCGACTCGCTCGCCCGCCTCGACCGCATCGAGCGCGCCGCGTCCAAGAAGTAGTCCTCCGGTTGTCCCGACCGCGCGCCGCGCTCTTCCTCCTCTCGCTGGCGGCGGTGCTGTTCGAGATCGCGCTGACGCGGATCGCCTCCGTCCTGCTCCAGGCGACGCTCACGGCCGTCGTGATCGCGGTCTGCCTGGCGGCCCTCGGGCTCGGAGCGGCGCTCGCCGGCCCGCGCCTCGACGACACGCGCCTGCCCGTGGCGGCCGTGCTCGTGGCTTCGGCCGGCGGGGCACTGGCCGTGGCGGCGCTCGTGACGACGCCGCTGGGCTTCGCCCTGGGGCTGTTCGCGGCGCCCTTCCTCGGGACCGGCGCGTTCGCGGCCTGGGTCTACGGGCGGGGCGCGGCGCCTCCCCGGACCTACGCGGCGGAGGCCCTGGGCGGCGCGCTCGGCGCGATCCTGGCGCCCGGGGCGATCCGGCTGCTGGGCGACGTGAACGCGGCGCTCGCGGCGGCCGCCCTGGCCGGGCTCGCGGGTCTGCTCGTGGCCGCCGGCAGCGCGCGCCTCGCCGTGCTCGTGGCGCCCGCGGTGTGCGCGGCCAACCTGTTCACCCACGCGATCGCGGTCGACCCGTGGTCGCAGTTCGGGTTCCGCCCGCACATGGTGGCGCAGACGGAAGGCAAGGACGGACGCGTGCTCGCCACGGCCTACGACGCCTTCGCGCGCACCGACCTCGTCGAGACCCGCGAGCCGTGGCTGCGCTACCTGTTCACCGACCGCATGTACACGGCGCGCGTGGCGCGCTGGGACGGCGCGACTGCGGCCTTCGCCGACGCGCCCCTCGCGGAGCTGTCGCGGCTCAAGGGCTTCGCGTTCCGCGCGCTGCGTCCGGGTCGCGTACTGGTCCTCGGCTCGGGCGGCGGCTTCGACGTGGCCCTGGCACTCCAGTCGGGCGCGACGCGGGTGGAGGCGGTCGAGATCAACGGCGCGATGCTGCGCATGACCCAGGAGCTCGGCGCCTTCGCGGGCCATGTCTACGACCGTCCCGAGGTGAGCGTCCACGAGGCCGAGGCCCGGCGCTTCCTGCGCGCGAGCAGGGACCGCTACGGTCTCGTGAGCCTGTCGCTGCTGCAGACCGACCCGGCCGTGGATCGCGCCAACACCGGTTTCCAGAGCTGGGTCTTCACGCGCGAGGCCGTGGCCACGTATCTCGACCACCTCGAGCAGGGCGGCGTGCTCGCGATCGTGCAGAACACCGACGCGGTGGCCGAGAAGACCGTCGCGACCGCTCTCGCGGCGCTCCACGACCGTGGCCTGTCCACCGCGGACGCCTTCGAGCGGCTCGCCGTGTTCCACCTGCGGGAGCCGGGGACCAATCCGTTCGCGCATCTCGTGCTGGTCGCGCGCGAGCCATGGAGCGCCGCGACGCGGGCGGCCCTGGCCGCGTCCGCCGCGCGCGACGGCTTGCGAGTCGGTCACCTGACCGGCGAGGGCACCTCGCCGCGGCTCGGCGCGCTCGTCGAGGGCCGGGAGAGCCTGGCCGCGTGGGTCGCCGGCAGCCGGTCACGGCTCGACGTACCCACGGACGATCGCCCCTTCTTCTTCGACCTCAATCGCGCGCTGCCCGGGTTGTTCGCGAGCGTCGCGCTGGGGGGCGTCGCGCTGCTCCTGGCGCTGTACGCCCGCGACCGGCTCGCCGCCCACGGCCCGCGCCTCCGCGGGGCCGGCTGGCTCGCGGCCGCCGGGCTGGGCGCGGGCTTCCTGCTGCTCGAGGCCGGCCTGATCGCCCGCGGCCAGTTCCTGATCGGCACGCCGACGCTGGCCCTCGCCCTCGTGATCGGTTCGATCCTGATCGCGGCGGCGGTCGGAGCCGTGCTCGGCCCGCGCGCGCAGCCCGATCCCGTGCGGCGCCTGCGGCTCGGCGCCAGCCTGGTGGCGGGCGTCGCGTTGCTCGAAGCGGTGGCCTGGCCCTGGCTCGCGGTCCATCCCCCGGCGGGCACGCCGGGGCTCGCGGTGCTCACCGCCTTGCTGGTCGCCGCCGTCGGCTTGCCGATCGGCTTCTGCCTGCCGGCCCTGTTCGAGATCCAAGGCCCGAAAGGCGCCGCGGCGCTCTACGCCTCGAACGCGGTCGCGACCGTGGCCGCGTCCGCGGCGGCGACGTTGCTCGCCCAGGCGTTCGGCCTGCACTCGGTGCTCTTGGCCGGCTCCCTCTGCTACGCCGCCTGTGCGGTGCTCGCCGCTCGTCGCCCCTACAATGCAGCGATGGAGGTCGCCCCAGGGCTCCGCACCCACGCTCCCGCCGACGCCCTCGAAGGCTCCCACCTCGCCCGCATCCTGGCGTTCGTGGCCGCGCATCCCCGGCCCTTCGACCGCGCGATCCCGGAAGGGCACCTGACCGGCAGCGCGATCGTGGTCTCGGCGTCGCGCGATCGCGTGCTGCTGCTGCACCATAAGAAGCTCGGCCTCTGGCTGCAGCCCGGCGGCCACGGCGAGGCCGGCGAGTCGAGCGCCGAGGCCGTGGCCCTCCGCGAGGCCCTCGAAGAGACCGGCATCCGCGAGCTCGTGCTGCACCCGACGGCGCCGCGCCCCATCGACGTGGACGTCCACACGATCCCGGCGCGCAGGGACGAGCCGGCCCACGAGCACCTCGACCTGCGCTACCTCGTGATCGCTCCCGATTCCGCCGTGGCCGTCCACGATCCCGCCGAGAGCCACGCGATCCGCTGGTTCACCTGGGACGAACTCGCAACGATGGAGCTCGATCCCGGGCTGCAGCGTGCCCTCAAGAAAGTGAAGGCCCTATGACCACGTTCGCCAGCCTCGGACTGCTGGACTCCCTCGTGACCGCGACCACGGCTCTCGGCTACGAGGAGCCGACGCCCGTGCAGCGCGAGGCGATCCCCGTGCTGCTCGAGGGCCGCGACGTGCTGGGCCAGGCAGCCACCGGCACCGGCAAGACCGCGGCGTTCGCGCTGCCGATGCTCCACCGGATCCTCGAGAGCAAGGTGAAGGGCCGCACCAGCGGCCTGGTGCTCGTGCCCACCCGCGAGCTCGCGATGCAGGTCTCCGAGGCGATCCACAAGTACGCGAAGGGCGGTGGCCTTTCGGTCGTGCCGGTGTACGGCGGCGCGCCCATGGACGTGCAGATCCGCGCGCTGCGGCGCGGCGCCGACATCGTGGTCGGCACTCCGGGCCGGGTGCTCGACCACATCAACCGCGGGACGCTGAAGCTCGACCAGATCCGCATGATGACCCTCGACGAAGCCGACGAAATGCTCGACATGGGCTTCGCCGACGACATGGAAGCGATCCTGAAGGCGACGCCGTCCGACAAGCAGACGGCGCTGTTCTCGGCCACGATGGCGCCGCGCATCGCCGCGATCGCCTCGCGCCACCTGAAGAACCCGGCCCGGGTGACGATCGCGCGCGAGAAGGCCACGGCGGGCCAGATCCCCCGCGTCCGCCAGGTCGCGTACATCGTGCCCCGCGCCCACAAGCCCCAGACCCTGGGCCGCGTCCTCGACATCGAGAGCCCGTCGGCCGCGCTCGTCTTCTGCCGCACGCGCCTCGAGGTCGACGAGCTCGTCGAGACCCTGAGCGCCCACGGCTATCGCGCGGAGCCGCTCCACGGCGGCATGGCCCAGAACCAGCGCGACCGCGTCATGAGCCTGTTCCGCGCCAAGAAGGTCGACCTGGTCGTCGCCACCGACGTCGCGGCGCGCGGCCTCGACATCGATCATCTCTCCCACGTCGTGAACTACGACGTGCCCTCGGCGCCCGAGGCCTACGTGCATCGCATCGGTCGCACGGGCCGCATCGGGCGCACGGGCGTCGCGATCACGCTGGCCGAGCCCCGCGAGCACCGCCTGCTCGGCAACATCGAGCGCTTCACGAAGCAGAAGATCGAGCTGGCCTCGGTGCCGACGGTGGCCGACCTGCGCTCGCGCCGCCTCGACGTCATGCGCGCGTCGCTCCGCGAGCGCCTGCTCGCCGGCAACATCGACGATGTCCGCGTGATCGTCGAGTCGCTGGCCGAGGAGTTCGACATCGTGCGCGTCGCCTCGGCCGCGGTGAAGCTCGCCCTCGAAGCCTCCCTGGGCGAAGGCGAGGACAAGGAGATCCCCACCGTCTCGGTCTCCTTCAAGGATCGCGGCCCGGCGGCCTCGGATCGGCCCAAGCCCAAGGGCGGCAAGTTCAAGGCGCGCGCACGCGAGACCGAGGGCGGTGGCGGCGACAAGCCGGCCCCGAAGCGCGCCTACGTGCCGGCCGGGCCGACGACGCGGCTCTACGTCGCCGCCGGTCGCATCGCCGGCGTGCGCCCCGCCGACCTGGTCGGCGCGATCACGGGCGAGACCGGCGTCCAGAACAAGGTCATCGGCTCGATCCAGATCGCCGACCGCTTCTCGATCGTCGAGGTCCCCGAGGCGCTCGCCAACAAGATCATCGACGCGCTGCGCGCGACCAAGATCCGCGGCAAGAAGGTGCTCGTGAACCGCGACCGGGGACAGAAGCCTTCGTAGGCGGCCATGACCCAGGTGCCTCGCGACCCGGATTTCGAGCGGCGCGTGCGCGCGAGCTTCGACCGGCAGGCCGTGATGGCGACGTTTCGCGCACGCCTCGTGCGCGTCGGCCCCGGCGAGGTCGACATCGAGCTGCCGTTCCGAGCCGAGCTGACACAGCAGCACGGCTTCCTCCACGCCGGGATCGTCACGACCCTGATGGACAGCGCGTGCGGCTACGCGGCCCTCAGCCTGATGGAACCCGGCGCCGCCGTGCTGAGCGTCGAGTTCAAGGTGAACCTGCTGGCACCCGCGCGAGGCAGCCGCTTCCTCGCGAGCGGGCGCGTGGTGCGGGCCGGTCGGACCGTGGCGGTCGTGTCGGGCGAGTTCCGGGCCGTGGAAGCGGAGCCACCGGGCTCGCTGCTCGCCATGATGACCGGCACGATGATGTCCGTACGCGATCGAGCCGGGCTGGTCGACTAGGGTCGCTATCCTTATTCCGTGCCCTGGGCTACCGTTAGCCGCGAATGCCGACGAGCCACTGGCCGAAGCGCGGCGCGACGTGTCTCCTGCTGGCCTCGGTGTTCGTCCCGCAGGTCGTCAGCGGCTTGTACCAGGGCCTGGGGCGCCCCGTTCCTGCCGGCTATTCGCTACTGACGGGCCTCGCACTGTGGCTGAGCATGGTGGCGTGGTTCTCCCAGTACAGCCAGGAGCACCACGTGCCGTGGGTCGTGGACATGGGCTGGTTCCTGTACCTCGTCTGGATCGTGGTCGCTCCGTACTACATCGTGCAACGTGAGGGTCGAGCGGGCCTCGGCCGGATCGCACTGTTCTGTGGCGCTTGGGCCGCAGCGTGGACCGTCGGCCGGGCCACGATGATCTGGGTTCGGGTGCTCGTAACGCAATGAGACGCCGTCAACCAAGGAGGCTTTCGATGAAAGCTCGAGCCGGTGCCGCATTCCTCATGACCCTGGCCCTGCCGATGACTGCGCTCGCACAGTCGGCAACGCCGCTCGTCGTGGTGCCGGCGGGCGAGATGAAGTGGGCGGATCTCGGGCCCGGCGCCCCGGGCGTCAGGATCGCCAACCTCTGGGGCAACTACGCGACCGGCGCGTTCGGAGCGCTGATCAGGCTGCCCGCGGGATTCGCGGCGCCCTTGCACACCCACAGCCACGACATGAAGGTCGTGATCCTGTCGGGGACCTACGTCCAGGCGCCGGAGGGCAAGCCCGAGTTCCGGCTCGGACACGGCTCCTACTTCCAGCAGCCCGGCGGCAAGTACCGCCACACGACGTCGTGCGACAAGGCGGCCGAGTGCGTATTCTTCGTGGAGAGCAACGGCGCCTTCGATCTGCTGCCCGCCGAGGCGTCGAAGCCCGCCACCAGGTAGTCCGTGCCCATGACTGACCCGATCCTGACGGACGACGATCTCGACGCGATCGAAGGGCGTTCGAACGCCGCCACGAAGGGACCTTGGCAATCCTACGTAGAGGGCAGGGACCATCTCGGCGGATCCAACGTCATCGTGACCGGTGGACTTGACGACAGGTCGCCGGACATCGAGATCGCCAATGTGTCGAACGCCGACCAAGATTTCATCGCCCACTCCCGGCAGGACGTACCCCGTCTTGTCGCAGAGGTTCGACGCCTCCGCGCCGCGCTGAAGAGGATCCCATGATCGTCCGCATGTGGCATGGACGCGTGCCGACCGCGAAGGCCGCCGCGTACCGTGCATTCCTCAACGCCCGCGCCATTCCCGACTACCGCTCGGTACCCGGCAACATCGCGGCGATCGTCGGCTTCGCCGGCGCCGACGTCGAGGTGGAGTTCGAGCCCAACGTCGTCCACTACGAAGTGGTGGGATCGGCCCGATGACGAGCGAGCCCGAGAGGATCGCGGAACAGCTGCGGCTGTCCTTCGAGGGCGACGCCTGGCACGGGCCTGCCGTACTGCAGGCGCTCGCCGGCGTCTCCCCTGCCGCCGCCGCGGAGCATCCCATCGCAGGCGCGCACAGCATCTGGGAGCTGGCCCTGCACCTGACGGGCACCTATGGGCTGGTGCTCCGACGCCTGGCCGGCGACGGACGCCAATTGTCTACGGAAGAGGACTGGCCACCGGTGCCGCCTGTGACCGAAGTGGCATGGGTCGAGCTGCTTCAGCGGCTGCGCGAGCTGAACGTCGAGGTCCGCCGCATCGTGCGCGCCTTCCCCGCCGAGCGTCTCGACGCGCCCCTGGTTCCGGAGAGTCCGTACACGGCCTACGTCCAGTTCGTCGGGATCACCCAACACGACCTCTACCATGCGGGCCAGATCGTTCTGCTGAAGCGGGCCCTCGCCGGTCCCGTCGACTGATCCACCGTCGGTCCTCACCCACGGCTCATGCGCAATCCATCGGAATCGCTCCCCGAGATCCCTAGAATGGGTCTGCGGAGGAGTGACTGTGATACCTAGGAATCTCGGGCAGGTACTGATCCTTGCCGGCGCCGTCCTGTCCACGCCGGCGTGGGGCGACGGGTGCCCCGATGGCCTGACGGCGGCCGACGCCACCCAGGTGCGGGCGGTCGTCGAGGCCTACCGGTCGTCGTGGTTGCGAGGCGACCAGGCCGGGGTCCTGGCGACCTTGACCGACGATGCCGTGCTCCTTCCGGCTCACGGCGCCGCACCGGTCGTCGGGAAGGCGGCGATCACCCGATACTGGTGGCCCGTGGGCGCTCCCGTCACCACGGTCACGCGGCTGGAGATCACGATCGAAGGGTTGAGCGGCGATTGCCGGATGGCCTCCGCCTATGGGCACGACGACGTCGGGTGGACCCAGGAGGAGAATGGACGCGTGACGGCCCACGGCCACCCCGGGACCTACCTCAACGTGTTCCGCAAATCCGCGGAGGGCCGCTGGCAGATCTCGCGCCACATGTGGGACGACGGCCCGTCAACAGTCGACTAGACCTGTGTTGAGGAGGAATCCATGAGGATGTTCGCGACGGAGGCCCTCCTCTCGCTGGTGCTTCTCGCCGTGCTGCCCCCGCCCGTTCCCGGGACGACGGATTCGCAGACCAACGCCGAGGCCGAGGTGCTCGCCGCTCTCCGGGGCCGGCTCGACGCCGCCGGCCGCAACGACACGGCAGCTTGGGCACAGTTCGTGGCCGACGACTGCGTCGCGCCTCTGGGCGGCGCCGTGCCGATGAAGCAGGCCTGGATCCAGGAGCACGAGGCGTGGCCGGCGGGCGTGAAGTACTACTACGGGCCCCTCGAGGACGTGAAGGTGCGCGTCCACGGCGAGACGGCGATCGTCACGTTCCGGTCGAAGCAGTTCAACGAGTACGGCGGACAGACGACCCATCAGAACCGCTGGCAGATCGAGACGTGGATGCGCCGGGCGGGACGCTGGCAGCTCGTCTCGATCGCCGACGGCGTCATTCCGGTGGAGCCCACTCCCGTGAAGGTGAACCCTGCCGTCTACGACGGCTACGTCGGGAAGTACGAATGGGGCCCGAACATGGCCTCGACGATCACGCGTCGTGGAGGGGCCCTGTTCGAGCAGTTCATGAACGACGAGCCGAGCGAGCTGCTGCCGGAGAGCGAGACGACGTTCTTCATCAAAGGGCAGGCGGCCACCGGAGACTCGGCACGCTACATCTTCGTGCGGTCACCCTCAGGAGCGGTCATGCACTTCATCTATCGCGAGCTGGGCGGCACCGACCGCATCGTGAAGCGCGTGGCCGATCCGCAGAACGAGCCGCGCTAGTCGGCTCTAGGGGAAGAACGCCGCGACGTAGATCCAACGGCCGTCGCGCTTCTGGAACACGTTGACGGAGGCGTACTCGGACACGCGGGTCGAGCCGTCGGCATTGCGGTACTGGAAGCGGCCCTTGCCGCTGGCGACCGCGGTGTCGCCCCAGGCCTTCACGGCCGTGAGCTCGTAGCCGCCGCTCACCATCACGGGATCCGTCGCGAGGCCCGCCAGCAGCTGCGCCTTGGTTCTCACCGAGCCGTCGGCCGAGAGGGCAGCATAGTCGTCGGCATAGAGCGCATCGAGAGCGACGGCATCCTTGCGGCGATGGCCGTCGACGATCCCCTGCTTCACCGCGGCCACGGCGGCGCGCACGTCCTCGGCGCTCGCCACCGCCGCAGGCGTCGCGCCGAGATTCTCGCGTAGGAACGCGACCGTGCGCCGGATGATCTCGCGGCTGCGCGGGACGTCGTCGCGGATATCGAAGCCGTGCTGGCCTTCGGGATGCAGCAGCAGGTCGACGGTGGCCTTCTTCTCGACGGCGAGCGCCATGAAGCGATCCACGGACTCGTTCAGCGACGCATCGTCCTTGCCGGCGCGTGCGACGAGCAGCGGCGGAAGCGGACGGCCGTCGCCGACCACCTCGACGGCCGAGAGGCGCGGCTCCGCGGGCGCGGCGCCTGGACGATCCAGGAACGCGTAGTAGGACGCGGTACAGCGCAGCCAGGCGGGATGCTGCGCGAGCACGGAGGCCAGCAGCGGACCGCCGCCCGAGAACCCCCACACGGCCACGCGCTCGGGATCGATGGTGAGCGCCTTCGCGTCGCCGCGCACGCGCGCGATCAGGGCCGCGACGTCGTCCGCCGCGCGCGGGTAGTGCGCCACGGCCGTGAGGCGATGGTTGAAGGTCACGGCGGCCATTCCCGACGCCGCCATCATCCGGCCGTACGAGCGATAGATGCCCCAGTCCTTGGGCGCCGCGTCCGGCTGCACGGGACCGCCGTGGACGAAGATCACGACCGGCCAGCCGCCGGCCGGCGCCGCTCCCTGCGGCAGGTACACGTCCATGGCGAGCGTCGCGTCGCCGCTCGTGTACGTGAGGTTCGTCTGGACGCGGACCGCGTCCATGCCGGGCACGGTGTAGACCGCCTCGTCGGCGGCGTGAACGGAAACGGCAGCGAGAACGGCTGCCAACCAGACGAGCGGTCTCTTCATCGGACCTCCACTCGCCCCCCGCCCGGGATTCTAGCGGGTCTCGCCTGTGGCGGCAGGAACGGGCACCCGTTCCCACTTTTCAGCCTGGATGCCATGCCCCACGAGGCCGCCGCCGGCGAGCAAAACACCGATGAACACCGGTTCGCCGACACCGGACTCGTCGAGCGTGCTGCCGACGGCGAAGGCACCCACGATTGCGCCCCAAAGCGCTGCACCTGCGAACACGCCCTTCAAAGTGTTGCGCTTCTTTCCTCGGCTCAGCTCCAGCCACTTGACGTCGCGCCAGGGAATCTCCTGTCGCGTATCTAGCCCTGAGATCTGGAGCGTCATCCGTTCCTGGGTGACCGCCAAGGCTGTACCGATGACGGCTTCAGGACTCGCGAGCAGCCGAAGGCGAACGCGCTGGTTGACGATCGCATCGCCCTCGGCCGACGCGGTGGAGGCTGCGAGGAGCAACGGGATTGCCCACAACCACTTGTTGGCGCCGGCCGGCGCGAATGGCATATGGATTGTAAGTATACGCCCCGGGGCACGCACGGCCGACGGCTAGCGACGCTTCCTAGCGGCCGCCTTCTCGCGGAGCTGCTTCGCCCGGAACTTCACGATGCGGCCGACGAGGCCGACCGGAATCGTCTGGTCGAGAGGAAAGCTCACGGACGACTTCGCGCCCTTGTAGGCGGCGAGCTCTTCCTTGAAGTCCGCATGGCTCCGCGGCGCCGGGTACAGGCCGATGTGGTTCTTGAACGCGGCGAAGCTGACCAGGTTGCCGTCGAGCACGAGCGTCGGGATCCCGTACTTGATCGCTTCCTCGGCCTTGGGGGCCGCCTTCCGGATCGCGAGCCGCATCTGCTTCAGCAGTTTCCGCACTGCAGGAGGAAAGCCGGCGATGTAGGTGTCGACGTCCTTCGGAGGGGCTGCGGCTTTCATGCGGACTCCGTCACACCATGAAGCTCTTCGGCGGGTTCTCCATGTGCAGGATCTCGCGGCCGTAGTCGAAGCCCGCGATGTTCGAGGCGGTGCGGCCGTCGATCGCGAGCTCGCTGAGGATCCGGCCGAACAGCGACGAGAACTTGTAGCCGTGGGCCGAGTCGAGGGCGAGGAAGGCGTTCGGGTGCTCCGGCAGCGCGTCGATCAGGAAGTTGCGGTCGGGAGCCATCGTGTAGAGGCACGGCTTCGAGTACAGGATCGGACCGACGCTGCCGGGGATGTACTGCTCGAGGAACGCGCGCACGCGGGCCTCCATGCGCGGGTTGGGGTCGAAGGTGCGCGTGCCGACCGTGACCTCGTCGCCGCCGACGTCCTGCGTCACCTTCACGGCCTGCTCGCCGTAGACCGGGAAGCCGTAGTAGCAGGGCTCGTCCATCCAGATCCACATCGGGAAGCGGCCGACCTGGAACGGCGCCAGGTCGGGGGCCTTGAAGTACGTGACCTGCTCCTGCGTGACCGTGAGCGGCAGCTTCAGGCCGAAGTGGTTGAGGGCTTCGTTGGACCAGGCGCCGGCCGCGATCACGAGCGTGCCGACCGTGTACGTGACGCCGCCGGCCGTGATCTCGATCTCGCCGCCCTTCGCACGGATCGCGGACACCGGCGCGTTGTCGCGCATCGTGGCGCCGTGGGCACGGGCCATGCGGATGTGGGCCGCGACGCCCTTGTTGGCCGGCGCGATGCCGCCCTCCGACTGGTACAGGCCGATGATGTCGTCGGTCAGCTTGAACTGCGGCCAGCGCCGCATGATCTCGGCCGCGTCGAGCTTCTCGTACGGCACGTTCTCGGCGTCGAGCGAGTCGTAGTAGTCCTTGAGCGGGATCAGGCTCTCGGGCTTGGCGAAGTCGAGGCCGCCCGTCTTCACGATGAGCGCCTCGCCGGCGTCGTCCTCGAGCGTCGCCCAGGCCTCGTAGGCCTGCTTCGCGAGGGCGACGTACTGCGGCGTGTGGTACGAGAGCCGGATGATGCGGGAGTGGTCGTGGGAGCCGCCCTTCACGTGGCCGAACTCGAACTGCTCGAGGCCGAGCACCTCGGCGCCGGCGCGTCGCGCGAACCAGTAGCAGGCCCCGCTGCCGAGGCCGCCCACGCCGAGGACCGCGTAGTCGAAGCGCGTCTTCACGCTAGTCCTTGTGCCCGTGCTGCTCGTAGGCCGACATCGGCTTGCCGTAGTCGACGCGCCACTGGCGCTCGCCCGCGGGAATCTTCCCGAGCGCCTTCGCCATGGCCTTCACGTGGCAGGCGACCGAGCCGCAGCACGAGCCGATGAACTCGATGCCCATGGCCTTCGCCTTCGTGGCGTAGTCGGCCATCTCGGCGCGGTTGAGCTGCAGGGGGTCGAGGCCCACCGGGAACTCCGGCAGGGTGGTGAAGTCCACGGCCTCGGGCTTCGTGCGGTAGGCCGTCGGCTGGCAGGCGACGAAGCCCTTCACGGCGTCGCGGACTTCCTGCATCAGCGGCAGCGTGTACTCCGGGTTGCGCAGGCAGTTGATGCCCACGATGTCGCAGCCGGCGCCCTCGAGGCGCTTCATGCACTCCGCCACCGAGTCGCCCTCGTAGGATCCGGGCTTCTGCTCGAAGGACATCGTGACCATGGCGGGCAGGCCGGCCTTCTTGATCGACTCCACGGCCAGGAGCGCCTCGCCCAGGAACGAGTAGGTCTCCCCGATCACGAAGTCGCAGCCGCCGTCCTTCATGATCGCGACCTGGCGGTCGAACAACTCGCGGGTGCGGTCCTTCGTCTTCGCTTCCTTCGGGTCGTAGACCCAGGCCAGGGAGATGTTGCCCGCCACGAGCGCGTCGCCTTCGGCCGCCACCTGCTTCGCGATCTTCACGGCGGCGCGGTTGATGTCGTCGGCCTTGCCGCCGAGTCCCACCGTGTTGAGCTTGTCCTCGCTCGCGTAGAACGTGAGGGTCTGCAGCACCTCCGCGCCCGAGCGCAGGAACTCACGGTGCAGCTGGGCGAGCGCCTCCGGGTTCGTGAGGCTCACCTCCGGCGTGAACGGCCCGGCCTGGACGTAGCCGCGCTTCTCGAGCTCGAGCAGGTAGCCGCCGTCTCCCAGGACCACGCCTTTCTTCAGGCGCTCCAGGATCCCCTTCGTCTTCGCCATGGTCGGCTCCTTACTGCGGCTTGTTGAAGTGGTCGTAGACGAGGCGCGAGATCGCGCCACCGAACACGAGGGCCTCGTTGTCGACGCTCCAGCGCCCGTCGTCCACCTGGCGGGTGAAGATCGCGATCGCGTAGCGCGCCTTCGGCCCCTGCACGATCCCGCCGTCGGCGCGCACCTGGCGCGCGACCCCGTCGGGCCCGGGCAGCTTCTCCTCGTCCATGCCGGTCTTGTTCGCGACCTCCGCGTCGCCGGGAAGCTGGCGCGGGATCATGTCCTGGTAGCGCTGATGCGCCAGCATCTCGCGCATCGCCGCGGACGCCTCGGGGCTCACCGCCTTGCCCTCGGCGATCAGCTCGAAGAGCCGGCACATGTCGCGGGGCGTGCTCATGCCCAGGCCGAACTCCTTCTCGAGCTCGGGGTGGACGTCGGGCTTGCCCTGGCGGAACGTGGGACGGAAGAGCAGGGTGTTGTCGAGGCCGTAAGATGCCATCGTCGCGTTCACGTTCGCCGTGCCCACGAGGCCCACGACCAGGTTCGTGGCCGTGTTGTCGCTCTGGGAGATCATGAGCTCGAGGGCGTCGTTGAGCGTGATCGCGAGGCCCGGGTGCATGAGCCGCAAGACACCCGAGCCGCCGACCTTCTCGTCTTCCTTCAGCGACACGAGCTGGTCGCGCTTCAGCGTGCCGGCGCCGATCTGCCGAAAGGCCTCGACGAGGACCGGCGTCTTGATCGTGCTGGCCGTGGGGAAGCGCGTGTCGGCGTTCACGAACACCGTTTCCCCCGTCGTGAGGTTCCTGGCCGCGAGGCCGAACACGCCGCGGAACGCCTTCGCGCGCGCCCCGATCTCGACCTCGAGCGCCGACGGCGCCGGAGCCGCGGCATGAGCCACGAGCGGGAGCGCCAGGATCGCCACGAGAGCCGGTACGAGAGAGGCCGGTGTCGGGTCGAGCATGAGTGGTCGGAGGCTACAGTCCCCACCGCACCCTGGTCAACCGCCGTGACTGTGAGTCAGCGTGCCGCGAACACGGCCCTCGCGTCGTCGAGGTTCTTGAGGATCGCGGCCTTCTCGGCGTCGCTGTTGTAGGCCGGATGGACCAGCGCCCCGGCCTTCATGCGATCGATCCAGGCCGTGAAGTACGCCGCGTCGGCCGCCGACCGCGCAGGCGCTCCGGCCACGCTCACGTAGATCGGGCTCGTCGTGGCGATCGGCAGCGTGTCGAGGACCGGGTGGCGCGAGGCGTTCGCGAAGGCGCGCAGCAGGTACCAGCCGCTCTTCGCGACCTTGAGCGGCAGCGTGGCCGCCGCGGCGGTGTTGTCGCCGCCGAGCGGGATCTCCGCCACGACCTCGCCGTTGCCGACGATCTGCAGGTGGTCGACCGCCACGATCGACTTGAGATCCACCTTGGCGTCGACCGTGCCGGCCTTCGCGAGCGCCAGGGTGTCGCCGAGCTCCTTGCCGCCCAGCGTGAACTGCAGGAGCGGCCCGTTGGTCGCGAACGTGCGGCCCGCCTTGAGGCCGGCGAGCCACGCGGCGTGGTCGAGCGTGCCCGACTTCACGTAGACGCGGTTCATGCCCACCGGACCGCGCAGCGACGCGTAGTTGGCCATGGCGTCGGTGCCGGCGCCGGCCGGGATCTTGAACCCGCAGTTGAGGAGCCGGTACCAGACCTTCTGGGTGGGCCAGTAGTCGTCCACGAAGCCGACGGCCTCGTAGTAGTCGACCTTGCCGAGGGCCACGTCCACGGGGAACTCGTGGTTCGAGGGACGCGACGTGTTCGAAGGATCGGGGTCGCTGTCGTAGGGATGCACGTAGCCGAACAGCGCGCCCTGGGCGTGGGCGAGGTCGGCGATCGCCGCGTTGTTCGGATACAGGCTCGCGACCGCGGTGTTCACGTAGGCCGCGTAGGCCGGCACCAGGATGTGTTCGGTCAGGCCGAGGAGGCCCGTGTGGCCCCAGTAGCTCGTGTGGTACTCCTGGCCGTGGACGATCAGGGTGTCCTTCGTGGACGCCGGGTCGGTCCGGCCGCCGTCGAAGTACGCGATGTCCGGGATGCGCTGCTCCTTGTTGACGATGAGGTTCTCGACGACGTGGAGATCCTCGGCGCGGGCCTGGGCGGCCAGGTTCTTCGGCGTGTTGCGGTAGGTGCCGCCGTAGTTCATGTGGACGTGCACGTCGCCCGAGAAGACGCCCTTCGCCGGGAGATCGTCGAGGCGCTCGAGGGCGATCGCGACGTCGAGCCGGCCGCCCGCCACGACGCTCAGGGTCTTCACGACCCGGCGGAACTCCATGCCGCGCTGGACCTCGACCGTGTACTCGCCGGCCGGCAGGGTCAGGGTCGAGTCGCCGGGCGTGTGGAAGTAGCCGTACTCGAACTTCCCCGAGGCGCGGTCCCAGGCCTCGTCGCCGTAGCGCCAGGCGTCGTCGGGCCCGAAGTAGCGGCCGTCCGGGCCCCGCACCGCGACGCGCGCCGGCACGAGGCGATGGTCCGGGCCCGCGACGTGAAGGCCGAGGGTGCCCACCGGCCCCAGGTACTGGCGGTCCTTCGCTTCGACCTGGGTGCGCTGCGCGCCGGGCACGTCGATTACCCACAGGGACGTGTTGCCGGTCTCGTTCGAGACGTACGCGATGCGGCGGCCGTCCGGCGACCAGCGCGGCGACACGGCGTCGAAGGCGCCGTAGGTCAGCGGGAACGCGTCGCCGCCCTCGGCCGTCATCAGCCAGAGCTGGTGCCACTGCCCGCCGAGGTACGACGCGTACACGACGCGCTTGCCGTCGCGCGACCAGTCGGGCCGGGCACGCCAGTTGGTCTCCTCGAAGTGGACCTCGCGCTCGGCGGCGCCCGGCTCGGCCTTCATGCGCCAGAAGCCGCCGGTGCCCCACACGAGGCCGTGGTTCGCGACGTAGAGGATCTCGCGGCCGTCGGGGGACCACGAGGGCGAGAGGTAGTGGTCGAAGTTCGAGTAGTAGTACCGTGGGATCGTCGCTTCCTTGTCCTCGGTGATGCGCGTGACGGCGCCGGGCCGGCCGTCCGCGACCTCGACCGTATGGATGTGGAAGCGGCGATTGAAGGCGGTCGACACGAAGGCCAGGCGCTTGCCGTCCGGCGACCAGCGCGGCTCGAGGTTGACGGCGTCGTTCCGGGTCAGAGGCCAGCTCTTCCCCGTCGCGAGCTCCAGGATCCACAGCTCGACCTTGTCGTCGCGGTAGCACGCGTACGCGACGAAGCGGCCGTCGGGCGACCAGTCCGGCTGGTGGTCGTAGCCCGGCCCGTTCGTGATCTGCCGGGCCGTGGTCGAGCCCAGGGTCTGCCGCCACAACGAGCCCTGCATGGCGTAGACGAGCTCGGTGCCGTCGGGCGACCAAGTGGCGGAGGCGGGGCCGCTCGTCACCTGCGGGAGGTACATCTCCCGGTAGTAATAATGATGCGGGACCTGGATCTGCTTCAGGACCGGGGCACGCTGGGCAAAGGCGGCTCCGGGAAGGGCCAGCAGGGCGAGGGCGGCGGCCGCGGTGCTTCGTTGCAGGAACATGGGGCCCTTTCTGAATGGACGGGCAGGATACCTTACACTCGAGATTCGGAGGCCGCTTCGCCATGCGTCGATGCGTCGTGTCGTTCGCGCTCCTCGTCCTCGCCACACCCGTCCACGCGGCCTCGGGCCATCGCACCTGCGGCACCAGCCGCGACGGCAGCCGGACGGCGCTCGCGGCCCACGCCGAGGCGCTCGCCCGCCGCGGGCCGTTCCGGAGCACGGCCACGGCCACCGCCTCGGACGTCGGTGCGATCGCCGTGCTCCAGGACGAAGGAGACCTGGCGCTCCTGCGCAACCTCCTCGACCTGGGCGGCGCCGGCGTCGAGTTCGTTCCCTCCGGCGCCACCTACCGGGCGACCCGCGTCGACCGTCCCGTCACCGGCGGCGGCGCTCCGCTGACCCTCGGCGACGACGCCAGCGTCTCGGTTCCGCTGCCCTTCTCCTTCACCTTCCGCGGCGCGGCCTACGCCAGCGTGTTCGTGAACTCCGACGGCAACCTGACCTTCGGCGAGAAGGACGACGCCTCCACGGCGCGCAGCCTCGGCCGCTTCCTGGCGGGGCCGCCGCGCCTTGCGCCGCTGCTCGCGGACCTCGACCCGACCCGGCCGGGGGCCAGCATCACGACGCGCGCCGAGGCGGGCGCCTTCCTCGTGACGTGGACCGACGTGCCGCAGTTCGACAAGGCCGACAAGAACACGTTCCAGGTGACCCTGTTCCAGGACGGGCGGGTGGCCTTCGCGTGGGCTACGGGGCTGTCGTCGCTGCTCGACGAGGGCGTCGTCGGGATCGCTCCCGGCCGCAACCAGGGCGGGCTCACGGGGGTCGACCTGTCGACGGTGGCGGGCGCCGTGGGCGGTGGCGCGATCGCCGAGTCCTTCCGCAGCGCCAACGAGCTCGACCTGGTGGCCGCGGCCCGCAAGTTCTACCGCAGCCACGGCGACGCCTACGACCAGGTGCTGTTCTTCACCAGCCAGTCGCTGATCGCCCGGGGCGTCTTCGCCTTCGAGAACAACGTGAAGAACGCCGACGCCGGCACCGGCGTCGCGATCGAGGACCTCTCGGCGCAGTTCGGCAGCGCCGGGCGCCTCGAGAGCGTCGTGATGATGGACGCGCTCTCCAAGTACTCCACGATCCCCGGAGCGCGCATCAACGGCGAGGACACGTCGCTGTCGCTGATCGGCCACGAGGTCGGCCACCGCTGGCTCGCCTCGGCCCTCTTCAAGGACGGAGACCGGGTCAGCGAGGAGCTGCTGGGCCGCGACCTCGCCCACTGGAGCTTCTTCCTCGACACGGACGGCTCGTTCGACGAGGGCAACGAGATCACGGATCTCGGCGGCGGCCAGTTCCGCACGGCCGGAGCGTCCCTCGGCTACGGGCCGCTCGACGAGTACCTGATGGGCCTGCGGCGCGCCGAGGACGTGCCGCCGCTGTTCCTGGTCCGGACGCCCTCGGGGACGAGCCCGCTCGATCCCGGCCGCGACCCCCAGACGAGCGTCACGTTCCAGGGCACGCGCAAGGACGTGGCGATCGGCGACATCGTGGCGGCGCTCGGCCCGCGCAACCCGGCGGCGAGCACGAGCCTGCAGCCGTGGCGTCAGGCCTTCGTGTACGTGAGCGTCGGCGGGCCGGCCGATCCCGCGGCGATCGCCAAGCTCGACCAGCTGCGCGCCCAGTGGGAGCCGTTCTTCCGCGCGGCGGTCGACGGCCGCCGCGCGGTCGACACCCGGCTCGAGTAGCTACTTCTGCGCCGCGGCGCGGCGCTGGATCTCCTCGCCCGGGACGTCCTCGATGTGCGTGCCCAGCCACCAGGTGATGCCGTGGGCGTCCGCGACGCCGCCGCTGCGGTCACCGTAGAACTGGTCGGCCGGCGCCATCAGGGACGTGGCCCCGGCCGCGAGCGCCTTCCGGTAGGTGGCGTCCACGTCGGGCAGGTACACGTAGACCGAGCCCGGCGCGGCCTTCCACTCGGCCCGGGCCTGGCTCAGCATCAGCATGGAGTCGCCGATGCGGAACTCGGCGTGGCGGATGAGGCCGTCCCCGTCGAGGGTGCGGTGCACCTCGACCGCGTCGAAGGCCTCCTTCACGAACGCGAGGAACCTCGGGGCGTCCTCGACGGTGAAACAGGGCGTGACGGAGTGGTAGCCCTCGGGAACCGGCTTCACGGCGTTCTTCATGGGTCGTTCTCCTTCCATGCGCCGATTCTGCCGGGAACGGCGGCGCTTCGATTGTAGGAATTTGACCCCGGGCTCAGTCCGGCAGCGCCACGTGGTTGAGATGGTCGCTGCGCAGCGCGAGGTAGGCCGAAGGCGTGAGCCCCGAGAAGCCGCGGAAGTCGTGGATGAAGTGGGCCTGGTCGAAGTAACCGCACTCGAGCGCCACGTCCGCCCAGTCGACCTCGGCCCGGGGCTGGGTCGTGCGCAGCACGTGCTGGAAGCGCCGGATGCGGCTGAACAGCTTGGGCGTGAGCCCCACCTGCTGCTTGAACAGCTCGATGAAGCGCCGCGAGCTGAGCCCCGTGGCGTCGCCCACGTCCGTGGCGCTCGCCGCGAGGGGCGCCTGGAACGCGCGAAGCGCGTACTCCACGGCCGGGTGCCGGTCGAGGTCGCGCACGCGCTGCCGGAGCAGCGTCGCCTCGAGTCTCCGGAACATCGCCTCGGGCTCGCGGCTGGCCAGGAACTGCTCGCGCAGGTCGCGCGCGAGGCCTCCCCAGACGTCGGCGAGCGTCACCTCCTCGTCGCGGAACGCGTGGGCGGGCGGCTTGAGGAACGCGAAGGCGCCGCCGGGCTTGAAGTGCACGCCGAGCAGGGTCTGCGGCTTCGACGTGTCGATCTCGACGGCGCCCGACTGCGCGCCGACCAGGAACGCGTCGCCCCGCGTCTCGTCGGTGAGGTCGAAGATGAGCTCCATCGAGCCCGAAGGGAGCAGCCGCTCGCGGGCGTGGCCCGGCGCCCAGCCCGCGTAGTACCAGTACAGCTCGACGAGCCCCGAGAGCGCCGGCGACGGCGGCCGGTGCAGGGCGATCACTCCGGCTCCTTCACGTGCAGTTTGCCGAGCACGTGGTGGAACACCGGCGTCAGCATCACGCCCGCAAGGACGATCACGACCAGCCCCGCGAGCAGCGCGTAGAACCCGATCAGCCACTTTCCGAGCTCGGTGCGGATCGGGTCGATGGGTCCCATGCCGCCCAGCAGCATCGCCGCGTTCAGAAACGCGTCGGACCAGGCGAGGCCCTCGACCCAGTGGTACAGGGCCATCCCGAGAGCCAGCGTGGCGGCCGTGATCGGCAGGAACGCGGTCCACGTGGAGACCATGTGGCGCGCGATGTGCCAATGACGGGCCGAAGGCGAACTGCTAGGGCGTTTCACGGCGCTGCGTCGATCCTACCGCCGATCCTCGTGGCGGAAGGCGGCGATCGCCTCGCACTCGCCGTGGAACTCGCCCAGGAACTCCGCGGCGCCCTGGTAGGTCGTGGCGTCGAGCTTCTTGTCGCGCATCACCACGTGCTCGCCCTTCGCGTCGCGCAGGCGGTACAGGAAGTACGTGTCGTTGCGGCCCTTCGCGGCCTTCCACGCGGCCTTCGCCGCGCACACCGGATCGAGGGCCACGCCGATTCCCGCGACGGTCGACTTCGGTCCCGGTCGCATGGGCGCCATCTCCTCCACGGTCGGCGGCCGGCGCTCGGCGGGCTTGCGCCCGGAGCCGAGGTTCCAGAGCGACTCGCGGACCGAGACCGTGGGGCCCTCCGCGTGGACCTCGACCGGGAAGCACGGAACGCCCTGGTTGATCGGCTTGTTGCAGGGCTCCCGGCTCTCGCGCCACCACTTCTCCACGGCCGGGTCGATCGCGCTCAGGATCGGCCGGGGCGCCTGGGTCGTGGGCGGCGGGGTCGGCTCCTGCGCGAGTGCTCCGCTGGCGATCAGGCACGCCGCCGGCACGAGGCCACGCACCCATCGACCGTATCATGGCCCTCGTGAAGCTCATCGAGTACGGCCTGCCGGGCGGCTTCCGCGTGCTGGTCGGCAAGACCGACGCCGACAACGACGAACTGAGCCTGCGGGTCGCGCGCCAGGACGACTGGTGGTTCCACGTGCGGGGCCTGCCCGGCAGCCACGTCGTGCTGCAGGCTCCCGACGGCGTCGAGGCCGACCGCAAGACCCTGGAGCTCGCCGCGTCGATCGCCGCGTATCACAGCAAGGCGCGCGCGGCCGGCGTCGTGCCGGTGTCGTATACGCGCGCGCGCTTCGTCTCGAAGCCTCGGGGAGCGAAGGCCGGCACCGTCGAGATCCGCAAGGAGGCGGTGCTCAAGGTCCGGCCGGGGTTGCCCGCCTAGGACCGCCGTATACTCGCGGCACAGACCCACGTCCCATGGACCCCAGCGTCTTCCGGACGGCCGTCAGCCTCACCAGCATCGCGGTGCTGGTGACGGCGGTCCTGTGGTGGCGAGCCCGCCGTTTCCTGAGCCGGGGCCTTCACGTGGACGGTACCGTGACCCGGGTCGAAGCCGAGAAGTACGAGCACGCGAGCTACTGCGCCGACCATCCGGCCGAGACCCGCTACGGCTATCGCGCTCACGCGGCCTTCACGACCGCCGCCGGCGCGCGCGTCGAGTTCCGCTCGCGCGTGGCCCAGGCCCAGGCGCCGCTTTACTCCGAAGGACAGACGGTGACCGTCGTCTACGATCCCGCGGACCCGGCGGGCACGGCCGAGATCGAGGGCCCGGCGATCTGGCGCAACACGATCTTCGCCGCGATCGGCACGACGCTGCTGCTGCTGTTCACGGTCTTCGGAAAGGCGTGCGGGTGAGCGCCTGGCGGCGGCGCGCGTTCCTGGCGACGGCCGGCGCCGCGGGCCTGGCGACGCTGGCCGGTCGGACCCACGCCGAGGCCCCGACCCGCCTCATCCTGCTCGGGACCGGCGGCGGTCCACGGCCGCGCCGCGCCAGCTCCGGCTCCGCCCAGGTGATCGTCGCGGGCGGCTCCGCGTACGTCGTCGACTGCGGAGACGGCGTCGCGCGGCAGCTCGCGTTCGCGAACGTGCCGCTGCCGTCGCTGCGCCACGTCTTCATCACCCATCAGCACTCGGATCACACCGCCGACTACGGCAACCTGCTGTGGCTCGCCTGGGCCTCGGGGCTCGAGACGCCGGTCGACACGTGGGGTCCGCCGCCCCTCGAGAGGATGACGGCGCTGTTCTTCGAGATGAACGCAGCAGACATCGCCACGCGCATCGCCGACGAAGGGCGCGTGCCCCTCGCTCCCCTGGTCCATGTCCACGAGCTGAAGGACGGCGGCGTCGTGCTCCGGGACGCGAACCTCACGGTCACGGCCGCCGTCGTCCACCATCCTCCCGTGGTGCCGTCCTTCGCCTACCGGTTCGACGCGGCCGACCGGTCGATCGTGATCTCCGGCGACACCACCGTCTCCGAGAACCTGATCCGCCTCGCGAAGGGCGCCGACGTGCTGGTCCACGAGGCGCTGTTCGTGCCCGGAGTCGAGCGCCTCGTCGCGAAGGTGCCCAACCAGGCGACGCTCCGGGAGAGCATCCTGTCCCACCACACCACGGCCGAGGAGGCCGGGCGCGTGGCGCAGGAGGCGGGCGTCAAGACACTGGTGCTGTCGCACCTGGTGCCGCCGGACGATCCGGCCATCGACGACGCGACGTGGATCGCCGCCGCCCGCACCCGCTTCGCGGGCCGGGTGGTCGTCGGCCACGACCTGATGGAGCCGTGAGCGACCTCGAGCGGCCGGACGACGAGCTCCACCAGAGCCAGGCGCTGCTGCGCATCGCCTGCCGCCTGGGACGCATCGGCGCCTGGACGGTGGACCTCGCCCGCTTCCAGATCGCCTGGTCCGACGAGGTGTGCGCGATCCACGGCGTGCCGGCCGGCTGGGCGCCCGACACGGTGGAAGCGGCCCTCGCCTTCTACCCGCCCGAGACCCGCGCGCGCGTGCGCGAGTCGTTCGTGCGCTGCGCCCGCGACGGCACGCCCTTCGACATCGAGCTCGAGATCATCCGCGAGGGCGGCCGGCAGATGTTCGCGCGCTCGATCGGCGAGGCCGACCGCGCGGCCGACGGGACGATCCGCCGCATCCAGGGCGCGCTCCAGGACATCACCCGCCAGAAGCGCGCCGAGGAGACCTCGCGGCAGGTGGTCGCGAACCTCTCCACGACCCTCGAGAGCATCACCGACGCCTTCTACACCCTCGACCGCGAGTGGCGCTTCACCTACTTCAACCACGAGGCCGAGCGGCTGATGCTGCGCCCGCGCGAGGAGCTGCTGGGCAAGGTGGTCTGGGAGGAGTTCCCCCAGGCCATCGGGACGCCGTTCCACCGCGAGTTCCAGCGGGCGCTGCGGGACAACGTCACGGTGTTCATCGAGGAGCACTACGCGCCCTTCGAGCGCTGGTTCGAGGTCCGGGCCTACCCGTCCGCCCAGGGCCTCGCGGTCTACTTCCGCGACGTGACGGTGGAGAAGCACGCGAGCGAGGTGCTGCGCGAGAGCGAGGAGCGCTTCCGCCTGTTGTCGCAGGCCACGAACGACGCGATCTGGGACTGGGACCTGATCACGGGCTCGATGTGGTGGAGCGAGGGCTTCCAGACGCTGTTCGGAGTGACGCGCGCCGAGCAGGATTCCAACCCCTACGCGTGGCGCGAGCGCGTCCACCCCGACGACCTCGAGCGCGTCGTCCGCGGCTTCGAGACGGCCCTGGCCCAGGAGGCGTTGACCTGGAACGACGAGTACCGCTTCCGCCGCGCCGACGGCAGCCACGCGTTCGTGCGGGACCGCGGCCAGATCATCCGCGACACCACCGGCCGGGCCGTGCGCATGATCGGCGGCATGACCGACCTGACCGAGCGCAAGCGCATGGAGGAGCAGTTCCTGCGGGCGCAGCGCGTCGAGAGCATCGGCACCCTGGCCGGCGGCATCGCCCACGACCTCAACAACGTCCTCGCGCCGACGCTCATGGCCATGGACCTGCTGCGGCGCGACGAGAAGGACCCGCGGCGCCTGAAGCTCCTCGCGACCGTCGAGGCGAGCACGCGGCGCGGCGCCGACATGGTGCGTCAGGTGCTCTCGTTCGCCCGCGGCGTCGAGGGGCAGCGCGTCGAGGTCCACGTCAAGAACCTGCTCCGGGACGTCGAGAAGATCACGAACGAGACGTTCCTGAAGAGCATCCAGGTGAGCGCCCAGTCCCCCGCGGGGCTGTGGGCCGTGTCGGGCGATCCGACGCAGCTCCACCAGGTGCTGCTGAACCTGTGCCTGAACGCGCGGGACGCCATGCCCAACGGCGGCCGCATCCTGATCTCCGCCGAGAACGTGACCGTCGACGAGACCTGGGCGGCGGCGAACCCCGGAGCCCAGGCGGGGCCCCACGTCGGCCTCACCGTGGAGGACACGGGCTCGGGCATGAAGCCCGAGGTCCTGGAGCGCATCTTCGATCCCTTCTTCACGACCAAGGAGGTCGGCAAGGGGACCGGCCTGGGCCTCTCCACCTCCCTCGCGATCGTGAAGAGCCACGGCGGGTTCGTGCAGGTGGACAGCGAGGCCGGCCGCGGCACCACGTTCAAGGTCTACCTGCCCGCCCAGGCGCGCTCGGCCGCCGCATCCGAGCGCATCGCCGCCCAGGAGCTGCCCCGCGGCAACCGCGAGCTGGTGCTCGTGGTGGACGACGAGGAGGCGGTCCGCGAGGTCACCCGGGAGACCCTCGAGGAGTTCGGCTACCAGGTCATCGTGGCGGGCGGCGGCCACGAGGCCCTGGCGATCTACACGCGCCGGCAGGACGAGATCGACGTGGTCGTCACCGACATGATGATGCCGGGCATGGACGGCCCCATGATGATCCAGGCCATGATGAAGATGAACCCGGCCGCGCGCATCGTCGCCGCCAGCGGCCTGAGCCTGAGCGAGAAGGTGGCCCGCGCGACCGAGGCCGGCGTGAAGGCCTTCCTGCCGAAGCCGTACGCGGCCGAGACGCTCCTGAAGACGTTGAAGACGGTCCTGACGACGGCCTGACGAGGCCGGGGAGGACGGCGTGGCGATGGCGGCGAAGACCCCGAAAGCTCCGCTCGCGGCGGCCCTCAAGGCGGGCACGAGCAGCCTGGTGCTCGTCACCGTGGTCGTGCTCGTATTCCTGTTCCGGCCGGGAGCCTCCGGAACGCTCCAGCCCGCCTTCGCCTTCCCGCGCGTCCTCGGCTTTCTCGCGGCGAGCGCGGGCTCCGCCTACGCCTGGGAGGCCGACGATCCCGCGCTCGCCCTCTGGAAACGCCTGCTCTACCTCGCCATGGTCCTCGGCGCTTGGTGGTTCTGGCTGTTCGGCGTGCGATGAAGCGCGCCCTCGCCGTCCTCTTCCTGGCGATCCTCGCGACGATGCTGTTCGTGACGATCCGCGCGAGCCTCGAGCGCTCGGTGTTCGACAACGGCTTCCTGATCCGCGACGTGTGGGGCGTCGCGACGCTGGCCGACGCGTACTGCGGCTTCCTCACCTTCTACGCGTGGGTGTTCTACAAGGAGCGCGGCTGGCCCGGGCGGGTGGCGTGGTTCGCGCTGATCATGGCGCTGGGCAACATCGCGATGTCGGCCTACGTGCTGATCGCCCTCGTCCGGCTGCCGACGGGCGCCGGCCCCGCGCAGCTGCTGCTGCGCGCCGACCTCAGCTCTCGGCGGAGCCCCGCCCGGGCTTGAGGATCGAGACGGGGAACGGCGTGACGGTTCCCTTCGCGACCTCGCTGATGCGGCTCGGGCCGCGCTTGTCCACCTCGTCGATGCGCACCACGGAGTGCATCGGCACGAAGAAGCGCTTGACCCCGGCGAACTCCTGCTGGAGCCGCTCCTCCCCCGGGTCCACGACGATCTGGTGGCGGGCCCCGAACACCAGCCCCTCGATCTCGACGAAGCCGAGCAGGTTCCCCTGGTTCACGCGCTTCGCGTAGATCTCGTAGACCTGGCCCTGGTTGAGGAACGTGACCCTGTAGAGGCGCTTGTCCGACGTCGGCATCGCGCGATGATACGTCAAGCCACCACGAGGGCCGCGAGGGCCACGGGCCGCCGGCCCTGCGGCAGCGCGACCGAGAGCCGCCGGATCGTGTCGGACCAGCCCTCTTCGGCGGCGGCGTCGGCCGGAACGCGCTTCGTGCGCAGCGGCCGCTGGCGCAGCGTGGCGGCCCAGTCCGGCCGAGCCCTTCCCGCGCCGTCGATCACGAGCACCTCGGAGGCCGGTCCGTCCTTGTAGACGGCCAGCAGGCAGAGGCCGTGGGCTCCGGGGATGTCGACGCCCAGCACGGTGGCGCGGCCGGTCGGCGCATCCTCGAGGTGTTGGAGGACCGCTTCGACGAGCGGATGGCCGGCCGCGAAGAAGTCCAGGGTCTCGTCCTCGACGGCCTCCTCGCGATCGAACGTGCCGCGGAAGCCGGAGCCGGGCGGAACGCCGGGAAGGCTGTCCACGAGCGCTTCGTTGCCGAACTCGATCGAGTGCACGCGGCGTCCGAGCTGCCGCTCGACCGTGAAGCCGACGCGCTCGCAGGCCGCCACCACCACGTCCTGGGTGAGCGAGTCGAGCTCGGGCGGCACGCGCGCCAGGATGCCTTCGGCCATCGCGGCGCGAAAGCGATCGCGGTGCAGCTCCTGGTAGGCGCCCTCGCGGATGCGCGCGAGGCTCGTCTGTGCGGCGCTCACGAGCTGCGAGAGACGGCCCGCCCCGAGCGCGCCGCCGGGATCGAGGGCCGCCTCTTCGATCGCGGCCTCGACCGGCGCCAGCTCGGGCTCGAGGCCGGCCAGCGGCTCACGAAAGAGGCCGATCTCCTCGTAGATCCGCGCAACGCCATCGCCGATGCCCGAGGGCGGCCGGAAGTAGACGATGGCCGCGGGAAGCGTCCGGCCGATGCGGTCGAGACGGCCGATCCGCTGTTCCACCACGACGGGATTCCAGGGCAGGTCGAACAGCACCAGGCGATGGCAGAACTCGAAGTTGCGGCCTTCCCCGCCGCATTCGGTGGAGACCAGCAGGCTCGGACCCTCGGGGCGCCGGAACTGGGCGACCTCGATGTCGCGGCGCGTGGCCGAGAGCTCCTCGTGGAAGACGCCGGTCGCGAGCTGCACGCGGCGGCTGAGCTCGGCCCGCAGCAGCTCCAGGGTCTCGCGTTGCGCCACGAAGACCAGCGTCTTCTCGCCGGCCTCCTTCCAGCCGCGGGCCTCGGCGGCGAGCCACGCGAGTCGCGGGTCGGCGGCGTCGGCGGCGTCGGCGAGGCGCTTCAGCTCCTCCTGGCCCTGGCCGAGCACGGCCCGCAGGGCGGCGCCCGAGGACAAGGCGCGCCGCAGGCGCTCGGACTTCTGCTTGCGCGCGAGGGCATGGGGCGCCGGCTCGCCGCGCACCGCGTCCTCGAGGGCGAGGCGCGCCTGCCACTGCGGCGGGCCGCCGGCCTCGGTCGGAAGGCCCACGCGCGGCGGCAGTCCCCCGATCTCCGAACGTCGGGTCGAGCTGGTGCACGGCGGGAGGGGCTCCGCGCGCGCGAGGCGCGCCTCGAAGCCGTCGTCCTCGAGGAACTCCTCCGGCCGCAAGAGCTGCAGCAGACGGTAGAAGCCGTGCACGTCGTCCTCGAAGGGCGTGGCGGTGAGCAGCACGACGTGACGCCCCAGATCCGCGATCGGCGCCACCGCGCGCCAGGCGGCATCGCCCGCGTGCCCGGGCGGCCGTCGCAGCCGGTGCGCCTCGTCGACGACCATGAGGTCGATGCGGGCAGCCACCGCCTGCGCCGTGAGCTTCGGCCGCGCCACGAGCATCTCGAGGGACACCACGACGCGGCGGTGGACGTCGAAGGGGTTGAAGTCGGCGCCGAAGTCGCGCGCCACGTCGGCGAGGCGCTGCTCGTCGAACAGCACGAAGGCCTGGTGGTGCTTCCGCCACAGCTCGCCCAGCCACTGGACCGTGAGCGTGTCGGGGGCGACCACGACACAGCGCTCGGCCCGGCCGGAGAGCACGAGCCGGTTGAGGATCAGGCAGGCCTCGATCGTCTTGCCGAGTCCGACCTCGTCGGCCAGCAGCCAGCGCACCGGGTCGGCCGCGGCCGCGCGCTGCGCGGTGTAGAGCTGGTGCGGGAAGAGCCGGATGCGGCCTCCCAGGAACGAGCCGAGCCCGCCCGCCTCTCTCAGCTCCAGCAGGTGCAGCGCGTCGAGCCGGTTCGCGAAGTCGGCCACGGGGTCCGTGGCGCCGCGGGCCAGGCGCTCGACCAGGTCCTCTTCGAGCTGCGCTCCCGGAACCAGCGCGTCGGAGCTGCCGGCGATGCGCAGCGTCTCGCCGTCCGGAAACTCCACGACCACCGCGCGGCCCTCGACCGCCACGACGCGCCCGATGCCGAGCTCGGGGTTGTGGCGGTGCCGCACGGCGTCTCCCGACTTCCACATCAGCCGGCGATTGTACGTCGCCCGCGCGGAGTATCGGACCGAGTGGCAGGTTCTAGACCAGCCGCACGTACTCGTACTCGAACGGCAGGCCCTTGATGCCGCGGGGCGGACGGCCGATCCAGTTCGCGATCTTGCCGGGCTCGTAGACCGGCTGCTGCAGCGTCGCGACGTACTCGCGGTCGGCGGCGGTCGGCAGCCACGCCCCCTTGCCCTTCTCCCAGTCCTCGGCGCTCAGCAGCCGGCCGTCCATGTCGAAGGGCATGCCGGCGTAGAGACCGATGTGGCGGTAGAAGGTCTTCGCCGGCAGGCGCAGGCGATAGCCGATGCCCGCTTCCGCGATGCGCTTGTTCCAGCGCTCGATGCCGCGCTCGCAGTCCTCGACGTAGGCGTCGCGCAGCACCTCGTTCATGGCGTTGCGCAGCGGCACTTCGTCTTGCGAGAGACCACCGTCCTTCGGCACCGCCATGCGGTACACCTGGTCGAGGCCCGTGTGCTCGGCGTACTTGTCCTCGTTGGCGCGGCCCTTGATGCCCGCCGCGAAGTAGGACGCCGCGTTCGAGGAGATCTCGCCGCCGAACAGGTCGAGGGACAGCGCGAACCAGAGGCTCAGGTAGCGCTGGATCATGTCGAGAGGAATGCCGCCCTGGGCGCGGGCGTCCTCGTTGGGATCCTGCTTCATGAGCTCGCAGGTGCGCTGCACGATGCGCTCGACGCCGCTCTCGCCCACGAACATGTGGTGGGCTTCCTCCGTGAGCATGAAGCGCGTGGTGCGCGAGAGCGGATCGAAGCCGCTCTCCGCCAGGGCGAGGAGCTGATACTTCCCGTCCCGGTCGGTGAACATCGTGAACATGAAGAAGTCGAGCCAGTTGTCGATGGGCGCGTTGAATGCGCCCAGGATGCGCGGCTTGTCGGCGTTGCCGCTGCGGCGCTGCAGCAGCTCCTCGGCCTCCTCGCGGCCGTCGCGGCCGAAGTGGCTGTGGAGCAGGTACACCATGGCCCACAGGTGGCGGCCTTCCTCGACGTTCACCTGGAACAGGTTGCGCAGGTCGTACAGCGAGGGCGCCGTGTCGCCGAGGCGGCGCTGCTGCTCGACGCTCGCGGGCTCCGTGTCGCCCTGGGTCACGATCAGGCGCCGCAGCGTGTTGCGGTGCTCGCCGGGAACCTGCTGCCACGCCGCCTGGCCCATGGCGTCGCCGTAGCCGATCGTGCGCTCGGGCTGGGCGTCGGCCAGGAAGATGCCCCAGCGGTAGTCGGGCATCTTCACGTAGTCGAAGTGGGCCCAGCCGTCGGCGTCGACGCTGATCGCGGTGCGCAGCCAGACGTCCTTCTCCTGGAAGCCCTCGGGGCCCATCTGCTTCCACCAGTCGATGTAGTTCGGTTGCCAGGCCTCGAGGGCGCGCAGCAGCTTCTTGTCGTCGGCGAGGCCGACGTTGTTCGGGATCTTGGCGTTCAAGTCGACGGAGGACATCTAGGTTCGACTCCAATTGAACTTGGCGCGCTCGGGCTTGCCGTACAGGGTGAGGGCGCCCTTCTCGCCCACCGCGTTCGGGCGCTGGAAGATCCAGTTCTGCCACGCCGACAGGCGGCCGAAGATCTTCGTCTCCATCGTCTCGGGCCCTGCGAAGCGCAGGTTCGCTTCCATGCCCGTGAGCGCGTCCGGAGAGATCGTGGCGCGCTCCTCGATGGCGAGGCGCACCTCGTCCTCCCAGTCGATGTCGTCGGGAGCGAACGTCACGTAGCCCTCGGCCAGGGCCGACTCGGCGTCGAAGCTCTCGCCCACGGGCGGCTCCGCCTTCCGGGGCTCGCCGAGGAAGCGCGTCGCGAGACGCGACAGGCCGTTCGCCATGGGCAGCGCGCCGCCGTTCAGGGCCGAGAACGCGATCTCGGGCCCGTCGTCCTGCGCGAGCATGTACGAGCGGTCGGCGGCGAACGCGAGCTCCAGCAGCGAGCCGGCGAAACACGAGCCTTCGTCCACGATCGCGAGCAGGCTGCGGGCCGTCACGTCGAGGCGCTTCAGCACGCGCTTCATGTGATGGAGGACCTCGCTCACGAACCCGTCGTCCTGCTGCGCCAGGAGCGCCGCGTCGACGGCAAGGACGCGAGCGGCCTCGCCGCGCGTCTTCAGGACGAGCACGCCGATCTCGGGACGGTTGAAGCGCAGGTCGAGGAGCACGTCGTCGAGCTCGCGGAAGGCGCGCAGCGCCCAGAGCTCGCTCCCCCGCTCGCGCATCCCGGCCGCGTCGGCCGGCTCGTCCGACTCGGGCGCGCGCACGGTGATCTCCCCGACGCGGGTCGCGGCGTCGATCGCGAGCGTCACGTAGCGATGCTGGACTCCCCGGTCGTCGTAGCGGCCCTCGAGAGGGGCGAGGACGACGCCGGGCCCGCTCCGCGCCGGCGCGCCGGCGGCGAGCGCCGCCGCCCGCTCGGGCACGCGGCTCGCGAACTTCGAGAGCGGGATGGCCTCGTCCACCAGCCGCCACTGCACGGCGCGCTTGCCCTTGACGCCCTCGCCGAGGCTCGAGAACACGTCGGCGAGATCGCGCCGCACCTTGCGCTTGTCCACGACCCGGGTGAGTCCCCCGGTGCCGGGAAGCACGGCCAGGAGCGGCACCTCGGGCAGGCTGACGGCGGAGGACGCGTCGTCGACCAGAAGGATCTCGTCGCAGGCGAGGGCCAGCTCGTAGCCGCCCCCGGCGCACGCGCCGTTGACGGCGGCGATGGCCTTCAGGCCCGAGTGCTGCGAGGCGTCCTCGAGGGCGAGCCGCGTCTCGTTCGTGAACTTGCAGAAGTTCACCTTGAAGGCGTGGGTCGAGGAGCCGAGCATGTAGATGTTGGCGCCCGAGCAGAAGATGCGGTCCTTGCCGCTCGAGATCACGACCACCCGCACCTCGGGGTGCTCGAAGCGCAGCCGCGCGATCGCGTCGGCCAGCTCGATGTCGACGCCCAGGTCGTAGCTGTTGGTCTTGAGCGTGTAGCCCGGCCGCAGCGGCCGCTCCTCCTCGATGTCCATCACGAGCCGGGCCACCGGGGCGGCCACCTCGAGCTTCCAGTGGACGTAGCGGGAGGGGTGGGTCTCGAACCGGACGGGGGTGGCGCTCGCGGCCTCGGGGTGTTCCATGGGCAATTCCGGAGGCTACGCGACCGGAGCACCGGGTGTCAAGCACTATACTGCGTTGACTCTCCAACCGCTCACGCACTATAGTGCGCGCCATGGACGCCGACCGGCTGCTCGAGGCCCTGGGCCAGCGCGTGCGCGCCTTGCGCACGGAGCGCGGCTACTCGCTGCGCGAGCTCGCCACGCGCTCCGGTGTCTCGGCCCGCTTCCTGGTCCAGGTGGAGTCGGGCACCGGGAACATCTCGGTCCGCAAGCTGCTGGCCCTCGCCCGGGCCCTGGGCTCGACACCGGCGGCGCTGCTCACGGGCGCTGGGGGCGAGTCCGGGATGCCGGTGATCGCCCTGCTCGGGCTGCGGGGCGCCGGCAAGAGCACCCTGGGCCGCAAGCTGGCGCGCAAGCTGCGCGTGCCGTTCGTGGAGCTCGACCGTCGCATCGAGGAGGCCGCAGGCCTGTCTCTCGCGGAGATCTTCACGGTGCACGGCGAGGAGTACTACCGCCGCCTCGAGCGCGACGCCCTCGACCAGGTCCTGACCGAGGGCCGGCCCCTGGTCCTCGCCACCGGCGGCGGCATCGTGAACGCCAGGGGCACCTTCGCGATCCTCAAGCGCCGCGCGCTCACCGTGTGGCTGCGGGCGAAGCCCGAGGATCACTGGAACCGCGTGGTGAGGCAGGGCGACCGGCGGCCCATGGCCGACAACCCCGAGGCGATGGAAGAGCTGCGCCGGCTCCTCGCTGAGCGCGGCCCTCTCTACGCCCAGGCGGCCCACGCCGTCGACACGTCCCGCCTCGGCGAGAGCGCGTCCCTCAGGGCCCTCGCGGCCCTCGCGGCTGTGGACGGAGCCACTACGAGGGTGTAGCGTCGCTCCTTCCATGACCAAGCGCCGCTTCGTCTTCCTCCTGACGATGGTGTTCGTCCTGGGAGGGCTCCGACTGGCGGTGATCTTCGAGGCCTACTTCGGGACGCCGGTCTCCGGGCTGCCCGAGAGCCCGTTGCTGCGCTTCTCCAACGAGCTGTGGGTGCCGCTGCTCACCCTGGGCGCCGGCGCGTTCATCGGCCTCATGCGCGCCGGGGATCCGAACGCGTTCCGCGCCAGCCAGATGTTCCTGTGGTTCGCGTGGATGATCCGCAGCCCCAGCCTCGGCTTCGGCCCGGGCCTGCCGCGCGTGGCGGCGATCCTGAGCTCGTTCGCCGCGATCGTGGCGGTGCCGTACTTCGTGCTGGCGTTCTTCCTCCACTACCCCCGGCGCTCGACGCTCGACCGCCGCGCACCGTGGCTGACGCGCGCCGTGGCCGTCGTCTCCATGGCGTTCTGGCTGCTCGTGCTGCTGCCGGGCCTGGCGGAGGTGTACGGCACGGACGCGATGCGCACGCTGGTCGCCGCGCTGCCGAAGATCGACCGGACCTCCGCCCTCGACAACGCGCTCTTCGCCTTCATCGCGCTCCAGTACTCCGTCGCCCTGGGGACCCTCGGCAACAACCGGCGCCGCGCCCAGACGCCCGACGAGCACCGACGCCTCGCGCTCATCAACCTCGGCGTCGGGGCCGCCGTGCTGTCGCTCTTCACGGGCGCTCTCACCTTCAAGCTCGGCGTCAATCTGCCGCCCGACGCTCTCGGCAGCCTCGCGCTGCTCATGGGCCTGTTCCCGCTCACGTTCGTCTACGTCGTGCTGCGCGATCGCGTCTTCGGCATCCGGCTGATCCTGCGCCGCGGCCTCCAGTACGCCCTCGTCTCGCGGGGCGTCCTGCTGCTCGAGGCCGTGCTGGTCTTCTACCTGCTGTTCATGGGCGCCCGTTCGCTCGTGGACGTGCCCGACGACCATGCGCGGTTCGTGCCGGCCATCGCGGCAGCCCTGGCGGTGGGCGCCGTCTACGGCCTCGCGCGGGTGACGCGCAAGGTCCTGCCGTGGATCGACCGGCGCTTCTTTCGCGAGGACTACGACGCGCGCGAGGTGCTCGTGGACCTCTCGCGCACGGTGCGGCGGCTGACCTCGAGGCCCGCCGAGCTCCTCGGGACCGTGACGAGCCAGGTCGTGGCCTCGCTGCACCCGCGCTTCGCGGCCTTCTACCTGCGCGACGAGGCGTGGCCGCAGCTGCACGCGCTCGCCACGGCCCCGGCAGCCGGCCAGGGCGAGGATCGCTGGCTGGCGTTCGCCGCGTCGCGCGCCGAGGGCGTCGGGGGCGGGCTGCCCGTGGTGCCGATCGAGGCGGTGCGGCAGATCCTCGCCACGGGCGACGCGTTCCGGATCCCGGTGATGGACGCGCCCGGCCAGGGCGACGGCGAGAGCTGCCGTCTCCTGGTGCCGCTCCACGGCAGCGGCCAGCTCCTCGGCTTCCTCGCCCTCGGCGACAAGCTCTCCGAGGAGCCGTACACGCCCGAGGACCGCGAGCTCCTGATGAGCGTCACCGAGCAGTGCGCGATCGCCCTCGAGAACGTGCGGCTGTTCGCGCAGCTCGCCGACCAGCAGAAGCTCCAGCGCGAGATCGAGATCGCGAAGGAGGTGCAGGCCGGGCTGTTCCCGAAGGTGCTGCCACGCCTCGACACCCTCGCCTACGTCGGCTCCTGCCGCTCGGCCCGCGAGGTCGGCGGCGACTACTACGATTTCCTCGCCTTGAGCCCGGGCCGCGTCGGCATCGCGCTGGGCGACATCGCCGGCAAGGGCATCTCGGCCGCGCTGCTGATGGCGAGCCTGCAGGCGCTCCTGCGCAGCCACGCGCCGCTGCGCGGCCACGATCTCGCGGCGCTCGTGAGCGACATCAACCGGCTGCTCTTCGAGTCCACCGACTCCGCCCGCTACGCGACCTTCTTCTACGGCGTCTACGAGGAGCCCACGCGTCGCCTCACCTACGTGAACGCGGGCCACGTGCCCCCGGTGCTGGTGCGGGCCAACGGCGAGGCGCCGAGCGTCGAGCGGCTCACCACCGGCGGCCTCGTGATCGGCCTGATGCCCGATCCCGTCTACGAATGCGCGACCGTCGAGCTCCGGCGCGGCGACGCCCTCCTCATCTTCTCGGACGGCATCTCCGAGGCGGAGAGCACGAGCGGCGACATGTACGGCGACGAGCGCGTCGGGCTCCTCGCCGCGGCCTGCCCGGGCCTCTCGGCGGAAGAGCTCCACGACCGGGTGCTGGAGGAGGTGCTCCGCTTCTCGACCGGCATGCCTCAGGCCGACGACACGACGCTGATCGTGGCCCGGGCGCTCTGAGCGTGGCGGCGTTCGACGCGATCCCGGTCGTGGACCTCGGGCAGCGCGACGTCGCGCGCGCGATCGGCGCCGCCTGCCGCGACGTCGGCTTCTTCTACGCGGCCGGCCACGGGGTCGACGGGCGGCTGCTCCGCGACGTGCTGGCGGCAGCCCACCGCTTCTTCGACCTGCCCCAGGGAGCCAAGGAGGCCGTGCGCGGACGCCACCGCGGCTACATCCCGTCGCGGGGCGAGGCGACCGATCCCCTCGCCCCTCCGGATCTCAAGGAGGCGTTCGACGTCGGCCTCGTCCTCGACGCCCCGGAGGACACGCCGGGCTTCGAGCGCATGACGAGCCCCAACCGCTGGCCGGGCCTCCCCGGCTTCCGCGAGCCGGTCGAGGCCTACTTCGACGCGATGCTCGGGCTGTCGCGGCGGCTCTTCGCGATGTTCGCGGGCGCCCTCGGGCTGCCCGAGCGGCACTTCGACGCCGAGCTCACGCATCCCATCGCGCAGCTGCGCCTGCTGCGCTATCCCGTCGCGCGCGCCGGTGAGGCGGGCCCGGGCATCGGCGCCCACTGCGACTACGAGTGCTTCACGATCCTCGCCCAGGACGGCGTCGGCGGTCTCGAGGTCCAGAACACGGCCGGGGCCTGGGTGGCGGCCCCGCCGCTCGAGGACACGTTCGTCGTGAACGTCGGCGAGATGCTGCAGCGCTGGTCGAACGACGCGTTCCGGGCGACGCCGCACCGCGTGGGCGCGGTCGCGGGCGCGCCGCGCTTCTCCATCCCGTTCTTCTTCGCGACGAACTACGACACCGACATCGCGTGCCTGCCGACCTGCACGACGCCCTCGAACCCGCCGCGCTACCCGCCCGTCGCCGCCGGCCGCTATCTCGAGGACCGCCTGCGCGAGATCTACGGCTAGGCGCTGGCGGCGAGGGCGCGGGCGGCCACGAACGCCGTCGACCAGGCCCACTGGAAGTTGAAGCCGCCGATGCGGCCGTCCACGTCCAGGATCTCGCCCACGCAGTAGAGGCCCGGGGCGATCCGCGACTGCATCGTGGCCGGGTCGATCTCGCCCTGGGGAACGCCGCCGGACGTGACCTCGGCAAAGCCGTAGCCGCGGCTGTCGCGCACCGGCAGCGGCCAGGCCGTGAGGGCATGCACCAGGGAGCGGCGCGCGTCGCGCTTCAGCTGGCCCAGGGTTCCGGCGGGATCGATGCCGAGCGACTCGGGCACGGCGGACGCGACCGAGGCCGGCAGGCGCTGCGCCAGGGTCTTCGCGAGCGTCGCCGGGCGCGGGGCCTCGAGGAGCCAGCGCTCCACGGCCTCGAAGTCGTGGGGCGGGAGGAGGTTCACGAACAGCGCCGCCTCGCGCCCGTCGAGGCGCGCCCGATGCCAGAAGCGTGAGGCGTCGAGGGGCGCCGGGCCGCTCACGCCGAAGTGGGTCCACAGGAGCGGACCGGGCACCTCGACCTGCTTGCGGCCGTCGACGTGGACCGCGATCGTCACGTCGTGGGCGACGCCCGAGAGCGCCTTGTGGAAGGCGCCGTCGAGCACGAGCGGGGCGAGCGCCGGGGTCGTGGGCACGAGGGAGTGCCCGAGCGCCCGGGCGAGCGCGTAGCCGCCGCCGTCGCTGCCGGTCTTCGGGAGCGACAACCCGCCGGTCGCGAGCACCACGCGCTCGGCGAGGACGCGACCCTTCGAGGTCTCGAGGACGAAGCCGGGAGCGGCCGAGAGCACGCGCTCTCCGGTCGCGAGGGTCACGCCGAGGCGGGCCGCCTCGTCCAGCAGCGCCTTCAGGACCGTCCGGGCGCTGTTGGAGTCGGGAAACATCTTGCCGCCCGGCTCCTCGTGCAGCGTCACGCCGAGCTCGCGGAAGAAGGCGACGGCTTCGTCGGCCGTGAACGAGCGCAGCACGCGCCTCACGAACGGGGAACGCCCTTGCCAGAAATCCTCGGGGCCGACCCGGGCGCTCGTGACGTTGCAGCGCCCGCCGCCGCTCACGAGGATCTTGGCTCCGAGGGTGCGCGCGCCGTCGAGAACGGTGACCGCGAGTCCCCGGCGCGCCGCGAAGATCGCGGTGGCCAGGCCCGCGGCACCGCCCCCGACGACGGCGACGCCGCCGGCCAACTACTTGCCGGCGATCGAGAGCAGCTCGACTTCGAAGACGATCGTGGTGTTGCCGGGGATCGGTCCCTGGCCCTGGCTGCCGTAGGCCAGGTTGGGCGGAATGGTCAGCCGGCGCTTGCCGCCGACCTTCATGCCGACGAGGCCCTGGTCCCAGCCGGGGATCACGGCGCCGGCGCCGAGGCGGAACGTGTAGGGACGGCCGCTGTCGTACGAGCTCTCGAACTTCTGTCCGCTCGTGAACGTGCCGAGGTAGTGGACGGTGATCACGTCGCCGACGACGGCCGTGGCACCGGTGCCGACGACGATGTCCGCGATCACGAGCTCGCCCGTGACCTCGTCCGAACCGCAGGCGGGAAGGAGGATGGCGGCCACGAGGGCCAGGAACAAGGATCTTCTCAAGTCACGACTCCTTTCGACGAACCAGCCTTCCATTTAAGCCGCGGGTCGGCGGAGCGTCAAACGAGGAGCCGGAACGAATGGCTCTTGACCGCGATCCAGACCGGCACGCCCGGGCGCAGGGCGAGGGCCTTCACGGCTCCGGGGGTCAGGCGCGCGAGCCAGGTCGCGCGGGCCTGTGTCGTCTCGAGCCGCAGCGTGAGGTCGGTGCCCGTGCGCTCCTCGGCGACCACGGTGCCCGCGTACACGTTGCGGGCCGAGAGCCCCGTGAGCGGCTCGACCGCGAGCAGCACGTCCTCGGCCCGCACCGCGAGGGTGACGGGGGCGCCGAGGGCCAGGCCCGGCGCGATCGGGACAGAGACGGGCAGGCCGCCCTGGACCACGACGTGGGTCAGACCCGCCTCGGCATCGTGGCTCGCGACGGCGCCACGGAACAGGTTCTCGATGCCGGCTTCCGCCGCCTGGGCGAGGCCCGGCGACGAGAGCAGGTCGAGCGGCCGGCCCGCCGCCTCCACGGCGCCGTCGCGCAGCAGCAGGGCGTGGTCCGCGAGGAGCAGGGCCTCCCCGACGTTGTGGGTCACGTAGAGCATCGGCACGCGCCAGTCGTCGCGCACCCGCAGCAGGTACGGCAGGATGCGCTCGCGCAGCGAGGCGTCGAGGGACGCCAGGGGCTCGTCGAGCAGCAGCAGGGCCGGGTCGCTCGCGAGGGCCCGCGCCAGGGCGACGCGCTGGCGCTCCCCGCCCGAGAGCCGCGCGGGGTAGCGCTCGAGCAACTCGCCCAGGCCCAGGGTCGCGATCGCGGTCTCGACGCGCCGCGCGTCGCCGCGCGCGCCGAACGCTACGTTCTCGCCCACGCGCAGGTGCGGGAACAGGCCGGCCGCCTGGGGCACGTAGCCGACGCGCCGTCGCTCGGGCGCGCGCCTCACCCCGGCGCCGGAGTCGAGCCACACCTCGCCCCCGACCACGATGCGGCCGCGCGCCGCGGGACGCAGGCCGGCCAGCACCTCGAGCAGCGAGGTCTTGCCCGATCCCGACGGCCCGAGCACTCCCGTCACGCCCGCCCCGAGGGAGGTGCTCACGCGCAGCGGAAAGCGGGACAGCGGCAGCTCGACCGCGAGCTCGATCACGAGGCGAGCCGCCGGTCGCGCGCGCGCGTGAGCCACTCCGTCGTCCACAGGCAGGCGAAGGCGAGGGCCACGGTGACGCCGGCCAGGACCATGGCCCGATCGTCGCGCCCGAGCTGGCTCTCGTGGAAGATCGCGAGGGCCAGGGTCTGGGTCTTCCCGGGGATGTTGCCGGCGACCATGATCGTCGCGCCGAACTCGCCCAGGGCGCGGCTGAAGGCGAGGGCGACGCCGGCGAGCACGCCGCGCCAGGCGAGCGGGAGCGTGACGCGGAAGAACGCCGCGAGCGGGCTGCAGCCGAGGGTGCGCGCGAGACCCACGAGGTGCGGATCCACCTCCTCGAACGCCGTGCGGGCCGAGCGCACCAGGAGCGGGAAGGACATCAGCATCGTCGCGACCAGCACGCCGCGCCAGGTGAACACGATGTCCCAGCCGCGGACGGCGAGCCACGCGCCGAACGTCGTGCGGCGCGACAGGACCTCGAGCAGCACGAGGCCCACCGCCGTGGGCGGCAGGACGAGGGGCAGCGCCAGCAGCGTCTCGAGGACGCCCTTGCCGGGGCCGCGATAGCGCGCCAGCAACAGCGCGGCGAGCAGGCCTGGCGGGACGAGCAGCAGCGTCCCCAGGGCCGCGACCTTCAGCGTGAAGGCGACGACGCGCAGCTCCTCGGACGTCACGGTCGCCTAGCGGCCGCCTTGGGCCGCTTCCCAGGCCTTCAGGTTGCGGTCGATCTGCCCCGCGTGCTTCTCGAGGTGCTCGGCGTAGGACTCGAGCCAGCTGTCGCCCGAGTACGGGCCGGAGTGGGTGTGCCGGCCCGCGCTCGCCCAGTCCTTGTCCGAGAAGCGCTCGATCAGCGCGACGGTGTGGGCCCGCACCGCGTCGATCGTGGCGAAGGCCGACTCGACCGGCAGGCTGTGGTAGTCGAAGCGGCGCGCCCAGTCGGCCTCGTCGTAGCCCAGGATCACGGGCTCGGCCTCGCTGACGAGGTAGCGGATGCGGGCATAGGCGTTCGTCTCCGAGTCGGCGCAATGGCACACCACCTCGTGAGCCGACCACTTGCCCGGACCGGGCCGGAAGAGGCGCGCGGCCTCGGGCACGCGCTCCCAGGCCGCGTGGAGCAGGGCGGGACCGCGCGCGTAGCGCTCGATCCGGGAACGGCGTTCAGGGGCGGACAGGGCCATCGGGGACTCCTCGTTCGGTGTCGAACATGGGTACGCCGAGCTGCTCGAGCAGGCCCAGCGACCAGGCGCGTTCGAAGAAGAAGAAGGGCTGCAGCACGACCTGCGCGACGACGGGCAGCAGCGCGCAGCAGCAGGTGAAGCAGGCGGCGACCAGGCTCGCGACGCCCAGGATGAACGCAAAGGCGATCTTCAGGGCCAGGTACACGGCGACGGCGCCCTTGTGCGGGGCGAGCAGGCCCGCGGCACGGCGCGCGGCGTCCCCGCACGCGAGGCCCTCGCGCCACTGGAGCGGCGCCACGAAATCGCGCAGGAACACCGAGGCGAGGGACGCGGCGAGCACCACGAGCAGCGCCAGGAGTACGAGCCCGACGACGACGAGCGCGGTCGCGAGGCCGGGCAGGCGGTCGCGCGAGTGCATCCAGAGCGTGAGCGCTCCCGACCCGACCAGCAGCAGGACGGCGCTGAGCGTCGCCATGGCCAGGGCGAAACGCCAGGCGAACAGGGACTGGGCGTTCTCCGCATGGGCCGAGAAGCGCAGCCCGAGCTCGCGCGGCGCCGCCGCCACCGCCTCGAGATACATGAAGATGCCGCGGGAGTTGATCCACAGCACGAGCGCGCTCACGAGCACGATGAAGAGAAGGCCCGCCGCGGCCAGGCCCATCAGCAGGCCGACGTGGTCGCCGGCCCACGCGGCGGCCTTCGCGATCTCGGGTCCGGCGCCCTCGCCGCCGTCGCCGAGCCCGCCCCCGCCGGGAACGTTCGAGGGCACGCCGCTGCCGCCGCGGCCGCACTGGTCCAGGAAGGCCACGAAGCCGAGGAGGAGCCAGCGCTCGAAACGGAAGGGGAACAGGCTGCGGCGGGTGTGTTCGATCGCCCGCTGAGCGGCGTCGAGGGGCGAGACGCGCAGGCTCATGTGCGGGGCGATATTAGCAGACGCTTCCGAAGCGAAGTGCTATCCTCCCGGCCGGAGTTTCTTCCCTCTTGCTCGAAGACGGCGCACGAGAGCTCCCCCTCGTCGGGGAGATCGGCCTGGCACTCGGCCGGGCGGCGGGCACGCGCGCGGCCCTCGAGGCCGCGGCGCAGGCCCTGGCCCGCCAGCCGGGCGCCGGCCTCGCGTGCGTGTTCACCGTCGAGGGCGAGGGCAACTTCCTCGAGCTCGCGGCCAGCGCCGGTGCCGGCGAGCTCCCCTGCGAGGTCGGCGCCCGGCTCCTGATCGGCCACGACCGCTACGGCCGCGCCGTGCAGCAGCGGCGCTCCGCGGTGGCCCGCGACGAGAGCGGCTGGTTCCTCGCGTGCCCCGTGCGCATCGGAGAGGACGTGGTCGGTCTCGCGACGCTCACGAGCCCGGAGCCCCTCGCGCCGGCGTTCGCGAACGAGGTCGAGTCGGCGGCGGCGCTGCTCGGCCAGTTCCTCGACCGCGTGCGCCTGCAGGGCGAGCTGCGCGAGAGCGCGCATCTCCTGGGGCTCGTCACCGACCAGGTCCCGGCCATCCTGTGGACCCTCGACGTCCACCTGCGCATCACGGCGTCGCTGGGCAGCGGGCTGCGCGCCCTCGGCCTGCGTCCGGGCCAGATGGTGGGCCGCACGCTCTTCGACTGGCTGGGTCCGAACCCCGAGTCGAACCCGAGCCTCGGCCATCACCTGCGCGCCCTCGCGGGCGAGGTGGTCACCTACGAGTGGAGGGAGCACGGCGTCGCCTTCGAGACCCGGCTCCAGCCCCTGCGCGACGCCTCGGGCCGGATCACCGGCGTCGTGGGCTTCACGGTCGACGTCTCCCAGCGCGAGCGCGAGCGCGAGGCGCTACGGGCCTCCGAGCACCAGTACCGGCTCGTCGTCGAGAACGCGAACGAGGCGATCGTCGTGGCCCAGGACGGGCGGCTGCGCTTCGTGAACGGCAAGGCCGAGGAGATCATCGGCGTGAGCCGCGCCGAGCTCCTCGGGATGCCGCTGCTCGAGGCCGTGCACCCCGACGACCACGGTCTCGTCATGGACCGCTACCAGCGCCGGATCCAGGGCGAGGACGTGGCGCACTTCTACTCGTTCCGCGTGGTGCGGCCCGACGGCGGCGTGCGCTGGGTCGACATCAACGCGATCACCTTCGAATGGGAAGGGCGTCCCGCGACGCTCAACTTCTTCACCGACGTCACCGAGCGCGAGCGCGCCCAGGCCGAGCTCCGGGAGAAGGAGCTGGCCCGGGAGCGCGAGGAGCGCCGCGTCGAGGACGCGCTGCACCGCGCCCAGAAGATGCAGAGCCTCGGGCTGCTGGCCGGCGGCATCGCTCACGACTTCAACAACCTGCTGGTCGCGATCCTGGGCCACGCGGACCTCGCGACGCGGGACGTGGCGCCGGGCACGGCCCTCGCGGGCCGCGTCGAGCAGATCCGCCTCGCGGCCACCCGGGCCGCGGAGCTCACCCACCAGATGCTGGTGTTCGCGGGCAAGGGCCGCGTCGCGGTCCAGGCCGTCGACCTCTCGGGCCTGGTCGGCGAGATCAGCCAGCTCCTGGCGGCCGGCCTCTCGAAGAAGACGCGCCTCGAGTACGCGCTCGGCGCCGGGCTGCCGACGCTGCAGGGCGATCCGAGCCAGCTCCGGCAGCTCGTCATGAACCTGCTCACGAACGCCTCCGAGTCCCTCGAGGGCGGGGAGGGCACGGTGACGGTGCGCACCGGCACCCTCGACGCGGACAAGCCCGCGCTCGTCGAGTGCGTGCTCGGCGAGGACCTTGCTCCGGGACCCTACGTCTTCCTCGAGGTGGCGGACGAGGGCGCCGGCATGACGGCCGAGACCCAGGCCCGCATGTTCGACCCCTTCTTCACCACGAAGTTCGCGGGGCGCGGGCTCGGGCTCGCGGCCACCCTCGGCATCGTGCGCGGCCACCGGGGCGCCATCCGCGTGCGCTCGGCGCCCGGCCGCGGCACCACGTTCGGCGTGCTGTTCCCCGCGACGGCCGCGACGCCGAGGAGCGCCGACGCCTCGCGCGCCACGGTGCTCGCCCTCGACGTGGACGCCGGGGTGCTCGGGGCCCTGAGGGCGCACCTGAGCGACGCCGGCTTCAAGGTGCTGACCGCGCGCAGCGCCCGCGACGGCCTGAAGCTGTTCGAGAGCGCCAGCGACGACATCGTGCTGGCGCTCGTCGACGCCTCCGTCATGGAGGACACGCCCCACATCGCCCACGACCTGCGCCGGGTCCGGCCGGCGCTCCCGATCCTGTTCTCGAGCGGCTACGCGGAAGCGGCGGCGCGCGGCGGCGACGGCTTCTCGGGCCGGGACAGCTTCATCCAGAAGCCCTACCGCCACGCGGCGCTCGTCGAGGCCGCCGAGCGCGCCCGCGACCTCGCCGAGTGATCTCGAGCAGGTCGGACAGGAGCGCGTAGGCGGTCTGGTCGACGCCGCCCGGGCCCTCGGCGAGCCCGACGTCGCCCATGAGGTCGGTCTCGAGGACCAGAACGCCGTCCGCGTGGACGGCCAGGATGTCGCCGCTCCCGAGCGCTTCGAGGCCGACGCTCAGCACCACGCGGCGGCCGTCGCGCCGGCCGCGGGCCACGAGACGCAGGCGCTCGCCCCGGGCGCGCGCGGCCGTGACGACCGCCGGCGCGATCCCGGAGATTCCCTCGCGGCGCACGTCCGCCGGGCGCAGGTCGGCTCCCATCACGGCGTTGGCGATCGCGCAGGCCTTGACCGCGGCGTCCCAGCCATCGATGTCGTTGCGGGGATCGGCCTCGGCGACGCCGGCCTCCTGCACCTCGCGCAGCGCGGCGTCGAAGGCGACGCCCTCCTCCATGCGTCCGAGGATCCGCGTCGTGGTGGCGTTCAGCACGCCGCGGAAGCCCGTGACCGCGAGGCCGGGCAGGCAGCGCTCGGCCAGGTTGAAGATCGGGAAGCCGTCCATCACGGCGCCCTCGTGGAGGAAGCTCGTGCCCGCGCGCGCGGCGAGGCGGCGGAGCCGGCGCAGGCCGAAGGCCACGGGCCCCTTGTTCGCCGTGACGACGTGGAGCCCGCGCGTCAGGGCCGCCGCGACGTGGGACGTGGCGGGCTCGCCCGTGCGCGGATCGAGCGGCGTGATCTCGACCAGGACGTCGGCGGGCACGCGCTCGATGAACTCGGGGATCGACGCCACCGCGGGCCCGCGGTGCAGCGCCGCCAGGGAGCGGCCGGCCAGCGAGAGCGTCGTGGCCCGCCGCGGCGACAGGCCCGCGCGGTCGATCGCGATGCCGTGACGGGCGGTGGCGATGCCGGTGACGACGGGCATGACGCCGGCCGCACGCAGGGCCCGCCCGAAGGGCCCCGGCAGCAGCTGTGCGAAGCGCCGGCCGACGTGGCCGAAGCCCACGAAGGCGAGGCGCAGCTTCGACCTCACGCCGCGGGCAGCGTGTCCAGGATCGCGTCGATGCGCTTCAGGCCGCCCGACAGGTCGTGGGGCTCGTTGCCGTAGCCGATGCGCAGGAACCCGTCCATGCCGAAGTGGTCGCCCGGCACGATCAGCACGCTCTGCTGGTCGCGCAGCCGCAGCACGAGCTCCGTCGAGTTCACCTTCCAGGGGTAGCGCACGTACGCGATCGCGCCGGCCTCCGGCGTCACCATGCGGAACGCGTCGCGGCGTTTGCCGGCCCAGCTCTCGAGGACGGCGTAGTTCTCGCGCAGGATGCCTTTCGTGCGCGCGAGGATGCGCGGGCGCGTGGCCGGCGCCAGGGCCTTCTGGGCCAGGAAGTCCGAGAGCGCGCCCGGGCTGATCGACGTGTAGTCCTTGCGTCCCCACAGGTCGTAGGTCGAGCTCGCGGGCGCGACGATCCAGCCGATGCGCAGGCCGGGCAGGCCGTACGCCTTGCTCAGGCCGCAGGTCGCGAGCACCCGGTCGTAGGTGCCCCAGAACGACGGCGTCTCGGGCGCGTCGCGCTCGGCGCCGCGGTACACCTCGTCGGCCAGGATCCAGGCGCCCACCGAGGCGGCCGCCGACACGATCGCGGCCCGGTCGGCGTCGCTCAGGATCGCGCCCGTCGGGTTGTTCGGGTTGCAGACCACGATCATCTTCGTCTTCGCGTTGACCGCGCGCCGCAGCTCCTCGGGGTCGAGCCCCCAGCCGCGCTCCTCGTGGAGCGGCACCGGCACGACCTTCGCCCCGAAGCCTCCGAACAGGCCCAGGAGCTGGCCGTAGTTCGGCAGGATCATCACGACCTCGTCGCCGGGCTCGATCGTGCGCCAGGCGCAGATGAAGTTGGCCTCGGCGGAGCCGTTCGTGACCACGACGTTCTCGACGGCGGCGCCCGGGTACAGGCCCGCGATCGTCGCGCGCAGCTCGTCGGTGCCGTTCGACTGGACGTAGACGAGCCGGCGCCGCAGGAGATCCTGGCACTCGTCGGGCGTGAGGAACTCCTCGACCGACATGGGATGCACGCCGCTCTCGGAGAGGTTGTGGGAGACGCGGTTCTCCCACTCGGACTGCATCCGCTCCATCTCGAAGGGCTGGATCTTCATGGCGCGGATTGTAGCCCGGCGCGACTCTACTTGATGCGGAAGTCGGCGTTGCTCGTGTCGGTGACCTGAGGCTGGTCGACGCTCGTGATGCGCACGCGGCAGCGCTGGGCGGCGGGAGCGACCATCTTGAATTGCTGCTTGCCGTCGTCGAGGGTCTTCGCGAGCAGAGCCTTCCATGTCACGCCGCCGTCCTTCGACAACTCGATCTTGACCTTGCCCGTGACCCCGGACGACGCCCACAGCACCTTGTAGGACGTGCCCACGAGCCACTGCTCGCCGCCGTTCGGCGCGAGCACCTGGATCGAGGCCGGCGGCGGGGGCGGCGGCGGCGGCGCGTCGTCCACCAGCGCCTGACCGGAGTCGTCGTCGATCTTGAGCGACGAGACGTCGACGGCTTCGAAGTGCGAGCCCTTGAGGCGGCCGAAGTCGGTGTTGAGCGCGCTGTTGTTCCAGCCCGGGTTGGGGATGCCCGAGATGTACCAGGCGGAGCCGTTGTCGGCCAGGATCATGCCGTACTTCTGGAGAGCCCGCAGGATCACCTGGCCCTGGGGCGAGAAGGTCGAGATGTCGACCGCTCCGGCCTTGAGGCGGAAGCGTTGCCCCATGGGCGGCAGGTTCGCGTTCGTCGAGGACGACGCGTAGTGCCGCGCCGGCCAGACGTAGGCCTTGCGCGTGCTCGGCACCGTGAAGCGCAGCGCGTGCTTGATCTCGCCGGCCGCGACCTCTTCGTAGCGCGCGAGGCCCGGGAAGAGCGGCAGGCCCGCGGCGTCGGCCGAGGTCCAGCCGTCTTCGCGCAGCAGGTGGGAGTTGAGGTCGTAGATCGAGCCCTGGTCGGCCTTCCAGCTGTTGTTCGCCTGCTTGAAGGCCCGGTAGAGCTCGTACAGCTTGCAGGCACCCTTGTCGACGACCAGCACGTGACGGTCGCCGTTGGGGTTGGTGCCGCCCTCGACCGGGGCCGTCGGCGGCACGGGGTACGGGCCCGGGTCGCTCTCGTCGCCATAGGCCGTGAACTCGATCCCCACCTTCGGCTGGTTGCCCGGCACCGTGACGTAAGGGATGCCGATCGGCTGTCCTTGATAGAGGCCGGCGCCGAAGTCGGGGTGGAACGACGTGTTGGCTCCGATCGAGGTCACGTAGGCGCTGGACTTCGCGTCGACGGGCAGGGTGTCCACCGGGACGTTCCAGATGTTGTCGGCGGGGAACACCGGGCACCCGTCAATGACGGGTTGGGCCCAGGCGGGAGCCGACACGAATACCGCGGCCAGGATCAAGGAGCGCATGGCCGCGAAGGTACGATGGCGCCGGGTCGAGCGTCTGTGAGCCGCGGCACGCGGAAAGGTAACAGGTCCGAGGCCAATTTTTGTCAGCGTAACTTCAGGCTACCCTGCTCGACCCAGTGCGCGAGGAGCCGGCGGATGCGGTAGGCGTCGGTCGGCACCTCGCGCTCGCACAACAGGGCGGGGGTCCCGCCGCGGGCACGGGTCCAGACGGCGGTCACGACCGACTGGTCGGTTTCCTCGGGATGCGAGGTCGGCGCCACGCCGGTGCTCGCGAGCGGCGCCGTGTCGGGCACGAGAGCCGCCGCCCGCTGGAACTCGTCGTAGCGCCGCATGCCCTCGAACAGCAGGTTGAGGATCTCGGTGCCGCCGCCGCCCGCCGGAAGCTCGCCCTCGGGCCGGCTCGCGAACTGGAACGTGGCCGTGACGGGCCGCTCGAGGAGCTGGTATACGGCGTCGGGGCCCCGCAGGTGGCCCACCTGGGCGTCGAGCATCTGCCCCCTGCGGATCGAGAGCGTGCCCAGCACCTGGGCGTCGCGGCCGTGCAGGCGCAGCACGCCGGTCACCGAGGACTGGGCGAGGCTCTGGAGCAGGTTGGGCAGGCCGAACAGCTCGAGGTCGCCGGACAAGCCGGGGGCCGCGCCGGCGGGCGCCGCGACCGCGCCCGCGGGCGGCGGCGGAGCGGGCGCCGCTCCGGGGCCGTGAGGCGCCGCGGCCACGGGCGTCGTGAGCGCCTTGTGGGCCTCCTGGCCCAGATCCTCGGAGCCGTGCTCGCGGACCACGTGCAGCAGCAGCTCGCGGGCCGCGACCGTGCCGGCGAGGGCCCGGATGAGCGCGACGGCGCGGTTGCCTTGCGGCTTGACCACGACGCCCAGCACCTTCTTCGGCAGCTCCTCCTGCAAGGCTCGCGTCAGCTTCTCGAAGATCGTCTTGTCGGCGCTGAGGTCGGAGGCGCCGAGCTCCGCCAGCCGGCCCACGGTGTCGCCCAGGCGCGAGTCGTTCTTGAGCCCGTGGCCCACCACGACGCGGCGCGCGTTCGGCGTGCCCGCTCGCGCGAGGGCCGCGATCGCGCGATCGATCAGCGCCCGCAGCTCCCCCGCCTCGCCGGCCGGCGGCTGCCCCTGGAGCAGGCGCTCCTCGAAGCGCGTCACGAGCCGCGCCAGCAGCTGCTCGGCCTTGTCGTGGCGCATCTGGCCCAGGGCCGCGATCACTTCCTTCACGAGCGGCGCCGGACGCGCCGGGTCGGCCAGGGTCGCGAACATCTCGAGCTCGGGCTCGGGCGAGACCTCCGGCGGCCGCGGGATGCGCCGCGCGACGTGCACGAGGTTGCGCTGGATGTGCCAGTCGTCGCGGGCGATCACGCCGGTGAAGGACTTCTGGAGCCAGTCGAGGGCCTCGGCGCGGCCCGACGGGCCGTGGACCTCCATGAAGGTCAGGAGCTGCCGGCGCCGGTCGCGCTTGGGGGAGATCGCGAGCTCCTCGAGCAGGCCCGAGGGCCGCAGCGGCAGGTAGAACGCCATCACCTTGCGCAGCTGCGCGTGGCGGTCCGGCGCGTCGCCGTACTGCTTCAGGCGCTCGAAGTCGAGGAACTCGTGGCCCGTGCGGCGCAGGGCCTCGACCACCGACGGCTTCACCTTGTTCTCACCGATCACCTTCTCGGCCAGCTCGAACATCGTGACCGCGCGGCTCAGCAGGCCCTCGTTGACCTGGGCCACGGCCGCCTTCACGAGCTCGTGGAGGCGATGCGTGGCCTCGGCCGGATCCTCGGCCATGCTGATGATGCGATGCATGGCCTCGACGGGCGCGCTGGTCGGGAGCTGCGGATCGTCGGCGGCCGGCGTCGGGCCGACCGGCAGCGACCAGCCGGGAATGCTGTTGCCGAGGAAGCTGAAGACCTGGTCCATGCCCGCGTCGATGCCGAGGCTCTTGAGGCGCGCCAGATCCTGGTCGAGCTCGCGGCCCGTGGCCGAGTTGTTCGCGACCGCGGCGATGAGCTGTCCGGGATCGGGCCGCGGGCCCGCGGCGGGCGCCGGGCTCCCGGGCGCGGCAGCGACGCCGAGGTCCCGCTCGTAGCGGTCCAGCAGGATCGTCACCAGGCGCGACAGGCGCGCGTTGTCCTCGGGCACGACCGGCGGCGCCACGGACGGGAGGGCCGTCGGGACCGGCCCGGCGGAGCGCAGCGGCGCCGCGGCGGCGGTGGCCGGCGCCGGCGCGGCCTGGTCGGTCGCGAGGCGCGACTGGGTCCCCATCTGCCGATGGATCACCGTGACGGGGGTCGCGAGCAGCGGCTGGGGCCGCGCCAGCTTCTGGAGGTTGTCGAAGAAGAACTGCCGGTCGCCCTCGGGGCACAACGACGCGAGCACGGGCGCCAGCCGCTCGATGTAGGGCAGGATCTGGTCCTTCGAGATCAGCCCGAAGTCTCCAAGGAGCGCCAGCTTCTTCACGGCGTGGAACAGGTAGTCGGAGACCGGCATCTGCTCCCGCGCGCCCTGGTACTGCAGCAGGGTCCAGTTCTGGATCTCCGCCGCCATCAGCTCCGGGGGCTGCGCCATGAGCAGCGTCACCGCGTCGGTGACGATCAAGGGCGCCACGTTGTCGGAGAGGTACTGGTTGAGATCGTGAAGCGCGTCCTGGAGCTCGGGCGTCAGTTCAGCCACGGACCACCGGCGAGCACTGTCGCGAACACGGCACTATCGTACCGCCGAAGGGCGGCCGGCCAGGGGCTGCTATCATCGCCGCGTGCTGATCGGAAAGGCCGTGCGCCTGCGCCGCGTGGAGCGCGAGGACCTGCCTCGCTTCACCGTGTGGCTGAACGATCCCGAGGTCCGCGAGGGCCTCGAGATGATCTACCCCGTGAGCCTCGCCAACGAGCAGGCCTGGTTCGAGGAGATGCTGCGCAGCGAGCCCGCGGCGCAGCAGTTCTCGATCGACGCGCTGTCGGGCGGCGGCGGCGCCGTGCTGCACATCGGCATCATCGGCTTCCACCGCGTCGACTGGAAGAACAGCCACGCCGAGATCGGCGTCTTCATCGGCGACAAGGCGTTCTGGGGACGCGGCTTCGGCACCGACGCGGTGCGCACCCTGACCCGCTGGGGCCTGAACGAGCTCAACCTGCACCGGGTCTGGCTGAAGGTCTACGAGGACAACAAGCGCGCGATCCGCTCCTACGAGAAGGCGGGCTTCCGCCACGAGGGCCGGCTGCGCGAGGATGCCTTCCATCGCGGGCGCTACTGCGACACCCTCGTGATGGGCGTGCTGCGTTCCGAGTTCGAGGCCTGAGTCCCTCGTGAAGATCCATCACGTCGCCTTGCGGGTCGCGGACTGCGCGCGCGCGGCCCGCTTCTACGGCGGAGTGCTGGGACTGCCCGAGATCCGGCGCCGCGACGACGGGACGGCCGTCTGGCTCTCGGCCGGCGACGCGGTGCTGATGCTGGAGACCGCCTTGCGCGGAGCCGGCGCCGACGCGGGCTCCGGTCACGTGCTCGCCCTCGCGGTCGACGAGCTCGCGGCCTGGGAAGCACGGCTCGCGAGCGCGGGCGTCGCGATCGTCGACCGCACCGAGCACACGCTCTACCTGCAGGACCCCGACGGCCACCGCGTCGGCCTGACCGTCTTTCCCGCCCGCGCTTGAGCGACCACCTCCGGCACTCCTTCCGCATCGTCGCGGCGGCGGCGCTGTTCTCCACGGCCGGCGCCGTGATCAAGGCGACGACGCTCACGAGCTGGCAGGTCGCGGGCCTGCGGGCGGCGTTCGCGGCCCTCACGGTCTTCGTCCTGCTCCCGGAGACGCGCCGGCACCTGACGCGGCAGGCCGCGGCCGTCGGCGTCGCCTACGCCGCGACCGTGATCCTGTTCGTCCAGGCCAACAAGCTCACCACCGCGGCCAACGCGATCTACATCCAGTCCACGTCGCCGCTGTACATCCTCCTGCTCGGCCCGTGGCTGCTGAAGGAGAAGATCCGCCGCAGCGACGTCTTCGTGCTGGTGGCGATCGCGGCCGGCGTCGCGCTGTTCTTCGTGGGCCTCGACGCCCCGGTCGAGACGGCCCCCGACCCGTTGCGCGGCAACCTGATCGCCGTCGCGAGCGGCTTCGCGTGCGGCGTGATGATGATCGGCCTGCGCTGGCTCGCCCGCATCGATCGCCTGAGCGCCGCGTCGTCGGTCCTGATCGGCAACGTCCTGGCGGCGGTCTTCTGCCTGCCCTTCGTCATGCCCGTGGGGCCGGTGCGCGTGCTCGACATCGCGCTCGTGGCGTACCTGGGGATCTTCCAGATCGGCGTCGCCTACTACTTCCTCACGAAGGCCATGACCCACGTGCCGGCGCTCGAGGCCGCGCTGCTGCTGTTCGTCGAGCCCGTGCTCTCGCCGCTGTGGGCGTGGCTCATCCACGGCGAGACCCCGGGCACCTGGTCGCTGCTGGGCGGCGGTGTGATCCTGGGGGCGACCGTGGCGAATGCGGCGTTGGGATCGAGGCGTTCGGAAACGAACACCTGAGGCCCCGGGGCGCTCAAATTCCTGGATCGCAAGTCGCTTCGAATCAGCGTTTTGACGTTCCAGACGCCGATGGCACGCCGCGTGGAGTAGCCGGGCGCCATGGACATCGCCCGTCCGGACCGTGCTCGTGAGAAGAAGACCCGCCGCCTGATCTACGGAGGCCTCGGCCTCGCCGCCGTCCTGCTCGTGACGCTCGGCCTGTCGCGCCTCAAGCCGGCCGCCCCCAGCGTCGAGCGGGCGACCGTCTGGATCGACACCGTGAAGCGCGGCCCGATGCTGCGCCAGGTGCGCGGCCTCGGGACGCTCGTCCCGGTGGAGATCCGCTGGATCCCGGCGATCAACGAAGCGCGCGTCGAGCGCATCGTGATCCAGCCCGGCACCGCCGTGAAGGCCAACTCGGTGATCCTCGAGCTCTCGAACCCCAACCTCGAGCTCGCGGCCCTCGAGGCCGAGTCGCAGCTGCGCGCCGCCGAGGCCCAGTACGTCGAGCTGCGCGTGCGCCTCCAGAGCCAGCGCCTCGACCAGGAGGCGTCCGCCGCCCAGGTGCGCGCGAGCTACAACGAGGCCCGCCTGCGCGCCCAGGCCGACGCCGAGCTGGCCAAGGCGGGGCTGATCGCCGACATCACCCGGCAGGTCTCGAAGGTCACGGCCGAGGAGCTCGGCAACCGAAACAGCATCGAGGAGAAGCGCCTCGACATCAGCGGCGAGTCGGTGAAGGCGCAGCTCGCGGTGCAGCAGACCGCGGTCGAGCGCGCGCGCGCCCTGCTGCGCGTGCGCCGGAACGAGGTCGACGCGCTGCGCCTCAAGGCCGGCATCGACGGCGTGCTGCAGGTGGTCCCGGTCGAGGTGGGCCAGCGCGTGACGCCCGGCCTCAACCTGGCGCGCGTCGCGCAGCCCGAGAAGCTGAAGGCGGTCATCCGCGTCGCCGAGACCCAGGCGAAGGACGTGATGATCGGCCAGAAGGCGTCCATCGACACCCGCAACGGCGTCGTCGCGGGCCACGTGATCCGCGTCGACCCGTCGTCGCAGAACGGCACGGTCGGCGTCGACCTCGCGATCGACGGTACCCTGCCCAAGGGCGCGCGGCCCGACCTCTCGGTCGACGGCACGATCGAGCTCGAGCGCCTGGAGAACGTGCTGTTCGTGGGCCGGCCCGCCCAGGGCCAGCCCGAGAGCCTCGTGGGCCTGTTCCGCCTCGAGCCCGACTCGGCCGACGCGAACCGCGTGAAGGTGAAGCTCGGCCGGGCGTCGGTCAACACCGTCGAGATCGTCGAAGGCCTGAAGGAAGGCGACCAGGTGGTGCTCTCCGACACCTCCGCCTGGGACTCCCACGACCGCATCCGTCTCAACTGATTCTCCGAGGGGCAGAATGAACGCTTCGAACGACGCGATGATCAAGCTCGAGGGCCTGACCAAGGTCTTCTACACCGACGAGGTCGAGACCCACGCCCTCGCCGGCATCCACCTCGAGATCCTGCGGGGCGAGTACGTCGCGATCTCCGGCCCGTCGGGCTGCGGCAAGTCGACGCTGCTCTCGATCCTCGGCCTCCTCGACTCGCCGTCGAGCGGGACCTACGTCCTCAACAACACGCCGGTGCAGGGCCTCGATCTCTCGCAGCGGGCGCGCATCCGGAACCGCGAGATCGGCTTCATCTTCCAGAGCTTCAACCTGATCGGCGACCTCAACGTCTACGAGAACGTCGAGCTGCCCCTCACCTATCGCGGCATGAAGGCGAGCGAGCGCAAGGACCGGGTCAACGCGGCCCTCGAGCGCGTGGGCATGGCGCACCGCTCGAAGCACCTGCCCTCGCAGCTCTCGGGCGGTCAGCAGCAGCGCGTGGCCGTGGCCCGCGCCCTGGTCGGCGCCCCCTCGATCCTGCTGGCCGACGAGCCCACCGGGAACCTCGACTCGAAGAACGGCGACGCGGTCATGGACCTGATGCGCGAGCTGCACCGCGCCGGCTCGACGATCTGCATGGTGACCCACGACCCGCGCTTCGCGCGCCACGCCGACCGCACGATCCACATCTTCGACGGCCGCGTCGTCGAGGAGTCGACGGAAGCCGCCGCCGCCCCCGCCCTCGCCTAGCCTCCCTTGGAGACCCTGCTCCGGGAACTCGGCCATGCCGCACGCGGGCTCAACCGGAGCCGCGGCTTCACCGCCGTGGCGGTGCTGACGCTCGCCCTCAGCATCGGCGCCAACACCACGATCTTCACCTGGGCCAGCGCGGTCTTCCTCGACCCGCTGCCGGGCGTGGCGGACTCGGGCCGCGTGCTCGTCGTGCAGCAGAAGGAGCCGGGCAACAACGAGGGCTACGTCAGCCTCTCGTATCCCGACTACCGCGACTATCGCGACCGCAACACCACCCTCTCGGGCCTCGCCGTGACCCGCAACGTGATGGTCTCCCTGGAGAGCGACGGCACCCCGCAGCGCCTCTACGGCCAGATCGTCTCGGGCAACTTCTTCGACGTGCTCGGCGTGCGGGCGAGCCTCGGCCGCACCTTCGCGCCCGAGGACGACCGGGCCCCCGGCGAGTCGGCGGTGCTCGTCATCAGCCACGCCTTCTGGCAGCGGCACTTCGCCGGCGACGCGAACGTGGTCGGCCGTGCCGTGCGCCTCAACAAGCAGCCGTTCACGATCGTGGGTATAGCGCCCCGGGAGTTCCGCGGCTCGGCCCTCGGCATGCGCCTCGACGTCTGGGTGCCCGTGATGATGCAGGCGGTCGTGGAGCCCGGCAGCACGCGCCTCGAGGAGCGCGGCAACCGCTGGCTCGAAGGCCTGGGACGCCTCCGGCCCGGCGTGTCGCGCGAGACCGCGCGGGCCGAGCTGACGCAGATCGCGGCGCAGATCGGCGCCGAGCGCAAGACCGAAGCCGGCCGCGGCCGGAGCGTCGGGCTGTTCCCCATCGCGCGCTCGCCCCGCGGCGGCGGCGCCGTGCTGGGCCCGGTGATGCTCGTGCTCGCCTCCGTCGTGGGCCTGGTGCTGCTGATCGCCTGCGCGAACGTCGCGAACCTGCTGCTGACGCGGGCCGTGGGCCGCGAGCGCGAGATGGCGGTGCGCCTGTCCCTGGGCGCGCGGCGGCGCGACCTGGTCCGCCAGCTCCTCGTGGAGAGCCTGCTGCTGGCCGCCCTCGGCGGCGGCTTCGGCGTGCTGCTCGCGTCGTGGGGCGAGCACGCGCTGCAGGCGATGCTGCCCCCCACCGACTATCCGCTCGGCCTCGCGGTCGGCCTCAACGGCCGCGCCCTCGGCTTCACCCTCGCGGTGACGACGCTCGCGGGCCTGGTCTTCGGTCTCGTGCCGGCGCTCCAGGCCACGCGCGGCACGACCTCCGGGGCGCTGCGCGAGGGCTCCTCGGCCGTGGCCGGCGGACGGCGCCGGCAGCGCCTGCGGAACGCCCTCGTCGTGACCCAGGTCGCGGCGTCCGTGCTGCTGCTCGTCACCGCCGGCCTGTTCCTGCGCAGCCTGGGCAACGTCCGCTCGTTCGATCTCGGCCTCGACCTCAAGGGCGTCGGGCTCGCGTCGGTCGACCTCGTGTCGAGCGGCTACGACTCCGCCCGGGGCACCGCGTTCTACCGTGAACTGCTCGAGCGCGCCCGGGCCCTTCCCGGCGTCGAGAGCGTCAGCCTCGTGCGTCGCGTCCCGCTCGGCCTCGGCGGCTCGAGCTCGACGAGCTTCGAGGTCGAAGGCTACGAGGCACCCAAGGACGACCCGGCCTGGGCCTACGTCAACAACGTCGGCCCCGACTTCCTGCGCACCCTCGGCATCCGCCTCGTCGACGGCCGCGAGTTCGGCCCCGGGGACGACGCGCAGCACCCGGAGGTGATCGTCGTCAACGAGACGATGGCGCGCCGCTACTGGCAGGGCGGCAAGGCCGTGGGCGGCCGCGTGCGCCTGGGCGACGACTGGGTGAGCGTCGTCGGCATCGCCCGCGACACGCCGTTCACGAGCGTCCAGGAGCCGCCCGGGCCGACGTTCTACATGCCGATCCTGCAGCGCTACCGTCCCGACGCGACGGTCCTGCTGCGCGCCCACGGCGACCCGGCCTCCCACCAGGGCGCCCTCGTCGGCGCGATCCACGCCCTCGACCCGTCGCTCGCGGTCTTCGGCTTGCGCAGCCTCGAGGACCACGTGCAGGCCTCGGCGTTCCGGCAGCGCCTGGGCAGCCAGGTGCTGGGGGCGTTCGGGGTGCTGGGACTGGCCCTCGCGATGCTCGGGCTCTACGGCGTGCTGGCCTTCTCGGTGGCCCAGCGCACCCGCGAGATGGGGATCCGCACGGCCCTCGGCGCGAGCGTCGCGACGCTGCTGCGGCAGGTGCTGGGCGAAGGCCTGCGCCTCGCCGTCCTCGGCGTGCTGCTCGGGACCGGCCTCGCCCTCGCCCTGGGCCGCCTCGTGAGCGGCCTGCTCGTGGGCGTGAGCCCCGTCGATCCCGCGACGTTCGCCGGCACGATCGGCGCGCTGCTGCTCGCCGCGAGCCTCGCGTGCGCCGTTCCGGCGCGGCGGGCCACCCGCGTCGACCCCGCCGTGGCGCTGCGTCACGAATGAAGGAGTGGAAATGGAAGGCTTGATCGGCGACCTGCGCTACGCGGTCCGGCAGCTCGCGAAGAGCCCCCTCTTCACCGGCATCGTGGTGCTGACCCTGGCCCTCGGCATCGGCGCCAACGCGGCGATCTTCTCGCTCATGGACCAGATCCTGTTCCGGAAGCTGCCGGTCCAGGATCCCGATCGCCTCGTGATGCTGAACGCGCCCGGACCGAGCCAGGGCTCGCGCCACCAGGCGAGCAATATCGAGCCGATCTCCGAGCCGATGTTCGCGGATTTCCGCGATCACGCGGAGCCGTTCGCGGGCGTCATGGCCTACTTCCCCGCCGACCTCCACCTGTCGTCAGGCGGCGAGACCGAGCGGGCCTCGGGCGCGCTCGTGTCCGGAACGTACTTCGACGTTCTCGGGGTGAAGCCGGCCGTGGGTCGCCTGCTGAGCCCGGCCGACGACAAGACCCCGGGCGCCCACCCGGTGGCGGTGCTGGCCTACGGATACTGGCAGCGGCGCTTCGCCTCGGACCCCGGCATCGTCGGGAAGAGCGTGCTCGTGAACGGCCAGCCCATGACCGTGATCGGCGTCTCGGCCCGCGGCTTCAACGGCGTCGCGGTGGGCAGCACGACGGACGTCTTCGTGCCGCTCATGATGCAGGAGCAGGTCGTCCCCATCTACAAGATGCTCGGTCAGCGCCGCACGGCGTGGCTCACCGCGTTCGCGCGGCTCAAGCCCGGCGTCACGCCGGAGCAGGCGAAGGCGGCGGTGAACGTCCAGTACCGCCAGATCCTGACCGAAGAGCTGGTGCAGATGACGACCAAGTCCGAGAGCTTCCGCAAGCGCTTCGTCGAGAAGACCCTCGAGCTGCTCCCGGGCGCGCGGGGCCAGTCGGATCTGCGCACCGACTCGCAGACGACGTTCTTCGTGCTCATGGGCATGGTGGGGCTCGTGCTCCTGATCGCCTGCGCGAACGTCGCGAACCTGCTCCTGGCGCGGGCCTCGACGCGGCAACGCGAGGTGGCCGTACGGCTCGCCATGGGCGCGCGCCGGGCCGTGCTGGTGCGCCAGTTCCTCGCCGAGAGCGTCCTGCTCTCGCTCCTCGGCGGCGTGCTCGGCCTGCTCGTCTCGTCCTGGGCGGGAAGCCTGATCCTGCGCGCGCTCCCGAGCGAGTCGACGGCGGCGGCGCTCTCGTCGGACCCGGACCTGCGCGTGGCGGCGTTCGCGTTCGTCGTGGCCCTCGTGACGGGATTCGTGTTCGGGCTCGTGCCGGCGATCCAGGCGACCCGCCCCGACCTCTTCACCTCGCTGCGCACCGAGGCGGGCTCGGTGATGGGCGCCGCCGGCCCCCTGCGCTTCCGCAAGGCGCTCGTCGTGGCCCAGGTCGCGCTCTCGTTGCTGCTGCTGATCGGGGCCGGACTCTTCACCCGGAGCCTTCACAACCTGCGCAGCCTGGATCCTGGCTTCAAGCCGGAGAACCTGCTCGCGTTCAGCGTGAACCCGTCCCTCGAGGGCTACGACGACCCCCGGCGCGTGGCGCTCCTCGGCCGCATCCTCGACGACGTGGCCGCAGAGCCGGGCATCGCCTCGGCGTCCTTCGCCGAGATCGCGCTCATGGCGAACAGCGCGTCGAGCAGCACGGTCGTGGTCGACGGCTACGAGTCGAAGGACGGGGAGAACATGAACCCGAACTTCAACACGGTCGCGCCCGACTTCTTCCGCACCCTCGGGATCCCGCTGCTGGCCGGCCGCGACTTCGGCACCCAGGACGGCACGACCGCGCCCAAGGTCGCGATCGTGAACCAGTCCTTCGTCCGCTACTTCTACAAGGGCAAGCCCGAGTCCGACGCGCTCGGGCGCACCTTCAAGCTCGGCCGGGACGAGAAGGACCAGATCACGATCGTCGGTGTCGTCCAGGACGGCAAGGCTGCGAACCTCACCGACGAGACGCGCCGCTTCGTCTACCTGCCCTACCCGCAGGTCCAGAACCTGGGCGACATGACGTACTACGTGCGGACGGCGGCCGACCTCACGCCCCTGGCGGCCCGGATCCGCGCCCTCGTCCGCACGGCCGACACCGGCCTCCCGGTCACCGACATGAAGACGATGAAGGCCCAGATCGGGGAGTCGCTGTTCGTCGAGCGCATGACGGCCGCACTCTCCGCGGCCTTCGGGTTCCTGGCCACGGCCCTGGCGGCCCTCGGCCTGTATGGCGTGATGTCCTTCGCGGTGGCGCGCCGCACCCGCGAGATCGGCATCCGCATGGCGCTGGGCGCCGAGCGCCGCAAGGTCCTCGCCCTCGTGATGCTCGAGGTCGGGACCCTGGCCGGCATCGGCGTCGCCCTCGGCCTGCCGGCGGCCTGGGCCTTCGGCCGCGCCATCAGCGCCCAGCTCTTCGGCCTGTCCCCCCACGATCCCGTGACCGCGCTGACTGCGACGGCACTGCTGTTGGGAGTCGCTCTCACCGCCGGATTCATTCCCGCCCGAAGGGCGAGCCGCGTCGACCCCATGGTCGCGCTGCGCTACGAATAGAAGAAGGAGAACGAGATGGAGTTCACGAGCCCCGAGACGATGAGCGTCGACACCAGCCGGCCGCTCAAGGACCTCGTCGCCGACTACGAGCGCCAGCTGATCACCGAGGCCCTGACGGCCACGGGCGGCAACCAGCGGCGCGCCGCCGCGGCCCTGGGCGTCCTGCCGACGACGCTCCACGAGAAGCTGAAGCGCCTCGGCCTGCACCTGAAGCCTCTCGCCTAGCGTCCGAGGCGCGGCCATGGACGCCCTGCTGCAGGACCTGCGCTACGCCGTCAGGATGCTGGCGCGCAGCCCAGGCTTCACGGTCGCCGCCGTGCTCTCCCTCGCCCTCGGCGTCGGCGCCAACACGGCCATCTTCAGCCTCGTCAACGCGGCGCTGTTCGCGCCGCTGCCGGTGCGCGAGCCCGAGGGCCTGGTGCGGCTCTACACGAGCGACTCGCGCAACCCCGGATACAGCGGCACGTCGCTGCCGAACTTCCGCGACTACGCGGAGCAGGCACGCGGCTCGATCCAGGGTCTCGCGGCCTACGACTGGGTGCCCCTGAGCCTGGTGAACGGGGGCGAGCCCGAGCTCGTCTTCGGCCAGATCGTCACGGCCAACTACTTCGACGTGCTGGGCGTCCGGCCCGTGCTCGGCCGCAGCTTCACCCCGGTCGAGGATCAGCGCCCCGAGCCGGTGGCGGTCCTGAGCCACGCACTCTGGAAGCGCCGCTTCGCCAGCGATCCCGGCGTCGTGGGCCGCAGCGTCGACATGAATGGCCTCTCGTTCACCGTCGTCGGCGTGGCCCCGCCGCAGTTCACGGGCCTCGACGTCGGTGTGCGGCCGGAGCTCTGGGTGCCGATGGGGCTCCACGCCCAGGTGATCCCCGACGACGCCGAGGTGTCCGACGACCGGCGCACCCTCCAGTTCAGCGTGGTCGGGCGGCTGGCGGGCGGGGTGAGCGTCGAGCAGGCGCTGGCCACGGTGAAGACGGTGGGCGAACGCCTGGCGGTCGCGTATCCGGCCGAGAACAAGGATCGCGGTGGCGTGCTGTCGCCCCTGGCGACGGCAACCCTCGACCCGGAGGCTCGGTCCACCGCGCGGCTGGCCGCCGCGGCCTTGATGACGATCGTGGGGCTCGTCCTGGTGATCGCCTGCGCCAACGTCGCGAACCTGCTGCTCGGTCGCGCGAGCGCGCGACGCCGAGAGGTGAGCGTGCGGCTGTCCCTGGGCGCGTCACGCGGGCGGCTGGTGCGGCAGCTCCTCACGGAAAGCGCCCTGCTCTCCGTGAGCGCCGCCGCCCTCGGGCTCGTCGTCGCGAGCTGGGCCCATTCGCTGCTGCTGCGGCTGCGTCCCGAGTCGCCGATCGCCATCGACCTCGGCCGCGGCCTCGACCTGCGCGTGCTGGGCTTCGCGCTGCTCCTGGCCGTCCTCGCCGGGCTGCTGTTCGGCCTCGCTCCCGCCCTGCAGTCGACCCACGGCGACCTCGCTTCGGACCTGAAGGCGCGCGGCGCCGAGAGCGGGGGCCGGGGCGCGGGACGCATGCGCAACGGCCTGGTCGTCGCCCAGGTGGCGCTCTCCCTCGTGGCGCTCGCGGGCGCCAGCCTGTTCGCGCGCAGCCTGCAGAACGCCCGCCGCATCGAGCCCGGCTTCGACGTCGGTCGCCTCGCCGTGCTGAGCTTCAATCTCGGCGCCCAGGGCTACACGCCGGCGCGCGGCGCCAGCTTCTACCGCGAGCTGATCGAGCGCGCCTCGCGCCTGCCCGGCGTCGAGTCGGCCGCCCTCGCGACCCACGAGGCGCTGTTCGGCGGCGGGTTCGGGCGCACGGTCTTCCCCGAAGGCGTGACGGGCGACAGCGTCGGCACCTTCGTCCTCGTGAACACCGTGAGCCCGCACTACCTCGCGACGGCCGGCACGCCGCTCCTGCGCGGGCGCGACATCGAGGCGATCGACCGGGAAGGCGGCGCCCGCGTGGCGGTGGTCAACGAGGCCATGGCGAAGCGCTACTGGCCGGGCGCGGACCCGATCGGCCGACGCTTCCACTTCTTCGGCACGGAGCCCTACGAGGTCGTCGGCGTCGCGAAGGACAGCAAGCTGTGGACCCTCGACGAAGAGCCACGAGCCTGCGCCTACGTGGCCCTGGCCCAGAACTACAGCCCTGCGGCGACGCTCTACGTCCGCAGCGAGCGCCCCTCGGCCCAGCTCGCCGCGCTGCGAGCCGAGATCCAGCGCCTCGACGAGCGGCTTCCGGTCTTCGGCGTGGGCTCGTTCCGCGAGCGCGTCGAGGCCTCGCTCTGGGCGCCGCGCATGGCCGCCGGGCTGCTCGGGGCGTTCTCGGGCCTGGCCCTGACGATCGCCAGCATCGGCCTGTACGGCGTCATGGCGTTCAGCGTCTCGCGCCGCACCCGGGAGATCGGGCTCCGGATGGCCCTCGGGGCGGCTCCGCGCGACGTGATGCGCCTCGTGCTCGGCAGCGGCCTGAGCCTCGCCCTCGCCGGCATCGCCCTGGGATCGCTGGCGGCCCTCGGCCTGTCGCGGGCGATCTCCGGCCTGCTCTACGGCGTGCCCTCGGTCGATGCCGTCACCTTCGGCGTCGTGCCGCTGGTCCTGGTGGCCGCCGCCAGCGTCGCGTGCTACGTGCCCGCGCGTCGCGCGATGAAGGTGGATCCCGTCGTGGCCCTGAGGGCCGAGTGATCGACGCGCTGCTGCAGGACCTCCGCTACAGCCTCCGGCAGATCGCGCGGGCCCCCGCGTTCGCGGGCGCGATCGTCGTGACGCTGGCCCTCGGGATCGGGGTCAACACCGCGATCTTCAGCGTCGTCAACGGCGTGCTGCTGCGGCCGCTGCCGCTGCCCGAGCCGGACCGGCTCGCCTTCATCACCCGCGAGGGCGACGTGTCGATCCCCGACGGCGTCGACTGGCGCGCCGCGAGCCCGAGCTTCGAGTCGATCGCGCTCATGTTGCGGGCCTGGGACTTCAGCGTCTCGGGGGACGGGGACCCGCTGCGGCTGCAGGGCGTCGTGACCGAGCCCGAGTACTTCGCGACGCTCCAGGTGGCGCCCCTCGCCGGCCGCGTCTTCACGGCCGCCGACAACCGCGTGGGCGGGCCCTGGGTCGCTCTCATCAGCGAGGGCCTGTGGAAGAGCCGCTTCGGCGGCGCTCCGGACATCGTCGGCCGCACCATCACGCTCTCCGACAATCCCACGACCGTGATCGGCGTGATGCCGGCCGGTTTCGACGTGTTCCGCGACGGCGTCGACCTGTGGATGCCGGTGGCGCTCGCGACGCCCTGGGCGATGTCCGAGCGCGGCACGAACAACTTCGACGCGATCGGCCGGCTCAAGCCGGGCGCGACGCTCGCGACCGCCAGCGCCGAGCTGCGCACGATCTGCGAACGCCTCGAGAAGGAGTTCCCGAAGACCAACCAGGACAAGATCGTGGAGCCCTTGCCCATGCTCGAGTTCATGGTGGGACGGGTGCGGCGCGCGCTGTTCGTGCTGCTGGGCGCGGTGGGCCTGGTGCTCGTGATCTCGAGTCTCAACGTGGCCGGGCTGCTCCTGGCGCGCTCCGCGTCGCGCCAGGACGAGTTCGCGCTGCGCCTCGCGGTGGGCGCCGGTCGCGGCCGCATCCTGCGCCAGGTCCTGACCGAGGGCCTGTGCCTGTCCTTGCTCGGCGGGGTGCTGGCCGCGGGGGTCGCGACGTGGGGCGAGAGCGCGCTCGTGGCGCTCGCCCCGGAATCGCTGCCGCGCACCTGGGAGGTGTCGATCGACGGCCGCGTGCTCGCCTTTGCCCTCGGGCTGAGCCTCGTCACCGGCCTGCTGTTCAGCCTCGCCCCGGCGTTACAGGTGCTGCGCGCGCAGCCGGCGCCCTTCCTCTCGGGGTCCGGGAAGGGCAGCGGCGGCGGCTCGACGCACCATCGCTTCCTCGGGGGCCTGGCGGCGGTGGAGATCGCCCTCGCCTTCGTGCTCGTCATCGGCTCGGGCCTGCTGGGCCGCACGTTCCTGAAGCTGCAGAGCGTGCCGCTGGGCTTCGAGCCGCGCAACGTCATCCTGGGAAACGTCGTGCTGCCCGAGTCCCGCTACGGCACGCGCGGCCTGCAGACCCCGTTCTTCCGCGAGGCCGTGGACCGCCTGGCGCAGGCGCCGGGCATCGAGAGCGCCGCCTACGTGCTCACGCCCCCGCTCTACCCGCGCGGCGGCGTCGGCGGCGCGATCCTGGTGGAGGGCGAGGCCGAGCCCGTCGACGGCCGCTCGCGCGGCGCCCGACTGCGCGCCGTCATGGGCGACTACTTCCGCACGCTGGGCGTGCCGATCCTCGCGGGCCGCGCGTTCTCGGCCGCGGACGACCATGGCCCGCCGGTCGCGATCGTGAACCAGGCGTTCGCGGCGGGCTTCTTCCCCGGCCGCGATCCGCTCGGCCAGCGCATCGCCTGGCGCGATCACAACGACGGCACGCCGGTGTTCATGACGATCGTCGGCGTCGCCTCGGACATGAAGGGCGTCTCGATCGACGGCGACGACCAGCGGGCCGTGTACATGCCCTACGCCCAGCGCCTCGTGGACTGGCAGCGCTGGGGCACGCTCGTGGCCCGCACGAAGTCCGACCCGCGCGGCTTCGCCCGCGTCCTCGAGCAGGCCGTGTGGTCGGTGGATCCCACGATCCCGCTCTCCGAGGTCGGCGCGATGGAGGACAAGGTCGGGGCGGCTCTGGGCGAGCAGCGCTTCAGCGCCCTGGCACTGTCGGCCTTCGGCCTCGTCGCGCTGCTCACGGCGCTCCAGGGCATCTACGCGGTGCTCGCCTACGCGGTCGTCCAGCGCCGGCGCGAGCTCGGGGTGCGCCTCGCACTGGGCGCCACGCAGTCGGACCTGCTGCGTCTCGTGCTGCGCCGCGGGGTCACGCTCACGGCCGCGGGCCTCGCGCTCGGCCTCGCCGCGGCCCTCGCCGGGAGCCGCGTGCTGACCGGCCTGCTGTTCGAGATCGATCCCCTCGACCCCGTCACCTACGTGGTCGTGTTCGTCGGCCTGGGCCTCACGGCCCTCGCCGCCAGCCTGATCCCCGCGCGGCGGGCCGCCCGCGTCGACCCGATCCGCGCCCTGCGCTACGACTAGAGGCTCCATGTTCAGCTCCGACTTCCGGCAGGACGTGCGGTTCGCGTTGCGCCAGCTCGCCAAGAGCCGCGCGTTCACCCTGGTCGCCGTCACGACCCTCGCCCTCGGGATCGGGGCGTCGGCCGCGATCTTCTCGGTCGTCGACGCCGTCCTGATCCACCCGCTTCCCTACGCGAGCCCGGACCAGCTCGTGCTGCTCTGGCAGCACGACCTGCGCACGGGCGCCCCGCTCGTCGAGGTCTCGTACGACGAGTTCAAGGAGTGGCGCCAGCAGGCGAAGGGCTTCGACGGCCTCGCGGCCCTGACGTCGACGAACTTCCGCGTGAACCTCACCGGGCGCGGAGAGCCGCAGCAGGTCGAGGGCGCCCTCGTGTCGGCCCAGTTCTTCTCGCTTCTGGGCGTGACGCCGCTGGCCGGCCGGAACTTCCTCGCGGAGGACGACAAGGCCGGTGCCGCGCCGGTGGCCCTGATGAGCCACGGCTTCTGGAAGCGCCAGTTCGGTTCGGACGCGAGCCTCGTGGGATCCGCCCTGACCCTCGACGGCACCGCCTGCACGATCGTCGGGATCCTGCCGCCCGACGTGGCGCTCCCGAAGGGCGCCGACCTGTGGTTCACGGCCGGCTCGGGCCTCGACACGCCCGACGCCTCGAAGTACCGCATCCTCAAGGTCCTCGGCCGCATGGATTCCGCCACGACGCTGCCGACCGCGCAGGCCGGGATGGACGTGCTCGCGAAGCGCATGGAGAGCATCAACCCCAAGGCCAACGCCGGCCTCGGCATCCGGATCGCGAAGCTCACCGACGAGATCTACGGCGACACGCGGCCGGCCCTGTTGCTGCTACTCGCGGCCGTGGGCTTCGTCGTGCTGATCGCCTGCGCCAACGTCGCGAACCTGCTCCTGGCGCGGGGCGCCTCCCGCGAGAGCGAGCTCGCCCTGCGCGGCGCTCTCGGCGCCGGGCGCGGACGCATCGTCCGGCAGCTCCTCACCGAGAGCGTCCTGCTCGCGTCGATCGGCGGCGTCCTGGGCGTCGGCCTGGCAACGATCGCGCTCCGCACCCTCGCGGCGCAGGTGCCCGAGGGCGTGCCGCGCCTCGAGCACGTGGCGATCGACGCGCGCGTGCTCGGCTTCGCGCTGCTGCTGGCCCTCGTGACTTCCGTCCTGTTCGGCCTCGCCCCGGCGCTGCGGGCCTCCCAGACCGACCCGGCCGACACGCTCCGCGAGGGCACGCTGCGCGCCTCCGACAACCGCCGCGGCCGCACGCTGCGCAGCCTGCTGGTCGTGAGCGAGATCGCCATGAGCCTGATGCTCCTGGCCGGCGCGGGCCTGATGGCGCGCAGCCTCAACCACCTGGTGGAGCTCGACCCCGGGTTCGATCCGAAGAACGTCCTCACCGCGCGCATCAGCCTGGCGGACGCCAAGTACCCGGACCAGAAGGCGCGGACCGCGTTCTTCACGGCGCTCCTCGAGCGCATGAACGCCCTGCCCGGCGTCGAGTCGGCGGACATCGTGCTGCTGCGGCCGCTCGTGGACCCGATCGGCTGGGACTACGACTTCACGATCGAAGGCCAGACCGCCTCGGAGCAGGAGAAGAACCCGCCGAGCAACTACGAAGCGGTCAGCGCCGGCTACTTCAAGACGATGCGCATCCCGCTGCTCAAGGGCCGCACCTTCGAGTCCACGGACGGCGAGAACGGCCAGCAGGTCGTCGTGGTGACGAAGGCGCTCGCCGAGCGCTTCTGGCCCGGCCGCGATCCGCTGGGCCAGCGCATGAAGTTCGGCGGGGCCGACAACGAGAAGGCCCCGTGGCACACGGTCATCGGCGTCGTGGGCGACGCACGCTACCGCGGCTGGACGAACCCCTGGCTCGACGCCTACGTCCCCTACCAGCAGTGGAGCTTCGGCCGCATGGACCTCGTGCTGCGCACGAGCGTCGATCCCCTGAGCGTGGTGCCAGCGCTACGGCAAGCGGTGCTCGCCGGAGACTCCGAGCTGCCTCTCGCCGACGTCACCACGATGGAACGCGCGGTGTCGGCGGCGGTCGCCGGACCGCGCTTCACGGCGCTCCTGCTCAGCATCTTCGCGGGCCTCGCCGTGGTCATGGCCGTAGTCGGAATCTACGGCGTCATGGCGAGCTCGATGGCGCGCCGCACCCGCGAGATCGGCGTGCGCATGGCGATGGGCGCCCGGCCCAAGGATGTGCTCGCGATGGTGCTGCGCCAGGTGGCGAGCCTGACCGCTGCCGGCGTTGTCGTTGGATTGGTGCTAGCGCTCGCGTCGAATCGTGCCGTCGCGAGCCTGCTCTATGGCGTGAGCTCGACCGACCCGGTCACGTTCGCGGCGACTGCCGCCGGCCTCGCGGCCGTCGCAATCGGCGCGGGGTTGTTCGCAGCACGGCGCGCGACGCGGATCGACCCGATGGTGGCGCTCCGAGATCAGTAGGGACTAGTCCGGCAACCCCAACAGTCCGGCCACGGAGATGTCCTCGTCGAGGGCCGGCCAGTGGATTCCCTGCCCTTGGCCGATGAGCTGCCACTCGTCCCGCTCGGGCCCCGTCGCGTCACGAAGGCGCGGAAACCATTCGAGGGGTACCGACAGCGCGCGCCCATCCTCGAGTTCGACGGTGAACGTGTCGGACGCGAACGTCACGCGACGGGCCCTGGCAGCGGGCGGGCTAACGATGGAAGTACTCATGCCACCTCGCCACGAACTCGGCTTGTCGCTCAAACGCGACCTCCCGAGCCCTTCGAAGTTCTCCCGGAGACAGTCCGTGCGAGTGAACGAGAGCTACCGGCTGAAGCCACAACTTGGCCGCCCCATCCCCTCTGCTCACATGCACGTGCGGAGGTTCGTCGCGCTCGTTGCTGTAGAACCAGAACCGGAACCCGTCGAGCAGCAAGAGCGTCGGCACTCGCTCTTTCTAGCGCTCGACCGAGCCAGATCAGGTCCTGCATAGAAGGATTCTACGCCCGGCTATTCCCCTCCAAGCGACGCCAGGCCGAAGGCCACGACGATCACCGCGATGCAGACCGTGGGCGGCGGCGGGAAGTGAAGCGCTGAGATCGCGAACAGTAAGGCAAAGGCCGCGGCGTTCACGCGCGCCACGGCCGTGAGCGTCGCTCCGCCGGCACGAAGCGCGACGACGCCGAGCGCCACGACCCACGCCATCATCAACGTGAAGCTGTGACTGAACCCGTCGAGGATCTGCTCGAACGTCAGGCGCGGGCCGCCGGCGCCGAAGTCGATCGCCGTCGTCGCGACCAGCTTGAAGAGCGTGGCCTCGGTGTCGTTGGCCGCAGGCGGGTTTGGTTGCATCGAAGCGATGCCGTGCAGGGCTCCCGTGATCCCGGCGACCCACAGGCCGACCTTGAAGGCGACGCGCTGGCGCTTCATCTAGCGCGCAGAGCGCACGAACTTCGCAAGGATGAGCGCGGCGAGCAGCCAGCTCGAGAAGTCGTAGACGAAGTAGGTCAGGTGGTAGTCCCACGGCTGATGCCACCAGATCGGCTTGCCGAGGTTCGAGAAGAACGAACCGGCGAGGCCCACGAGGAGCACGAGGGCCGCGCGGCTCCCGTAGCCGGTCGTCGCCGCGACCGTGCGCTGCAGCAGCAGCGCTCCGAGGAAGGACGCGACGAACATGTGGACGTAGCCCCACAGGAAGACGCTGCCGTCCATCGCGGCGCCCTCCTTCATGAAGAAGACCTGCGCCGTGGGCCCTGCGGACGCGCGCTTCTGCACGTCCTCGGCCGTGGCGCCGCTCGCGGGGTTCGGCAGCAGGTAGACGCCCGTCGCCGGCAGGGCCGCCGAGAGCGAGGCCGCCAGGGCCGCTTCGTCGGGCGCCGTCTTCATGGCCGTCTTGTACGGAAGGTAGTGCGGCGCGCCCCACCACAGGAAGCCCCAGAAGAACATCGCGAGCGCGCTCAGCGCGGAACCGACCAGCATCCCCTTCATGGCGTGAACCTCTTCTGCAGTGCCCCGAGCACCATGCCCCAGGCGTTGTCGAAGTACTTGCGGGTCTCGGCCCACTCGGGGCCGGCGCCGTAGCCCATCGCATCCAGGCGGACGCGGGTGCCGGCGCCTTCGGGCTCGAGGTGGACCGTGACGACGTGGTGCAGCGGTCGGATCTTCGGGATCGTGGGCGGCGCGTTCCACTCGAACGTCAAGTACCGCTCGGGCTCGACCGCGAGGAAGCGGCAGCCCTCGCTGCCCCGCTGCCCCAGGGGCACGGCCGGGTTGAAGTAGAGCTCGAACGGACCGCCGGCCTTCGCCTCGACCTTCGAGTCCACCCCGAGGAACTCCTTGATGCCGGCGCTCGTGGTCCAGGCCTTCCAGACCTCGGCGGGAGCCGCGGGGACGAGCACGTCCTTGTGCACCGCGGGCGCTACGACGTCGCTCTGGGCCTTGTCCCACTCGGGCGAGACGCCGTCGCGGCCGTAGGCCACCAGGCTGTTGAGGACGTACGGCCAGATCACGTCGCGGAAGGTCGTGAACGGCTTGTCCCACGCGGCGTCCGCGGGAAAGCCGCGATGCGCGAGGCGCAGGCGCGTGCGGCCGTCGAACCCTTCCTCGAAGTCGAGCTCCACCCGTGTCGGGAACGGCTTCGTGTTGTACTCGGGCCCGAAGGGCGGGAACGTCCACTCGGTCACGAAGCGGCGATTCGGGACGAGCTCGAGGATCGAGACGCCGAAGGAGCCGTGCTTGCGGCCCTCGGGGTCCGTCTTCGGCTCGAACACGATCTGGTAGCGCCCGCCGACGCGGGGCTCGATGACCGACACGGGCGCGAAGAACTTGCGAACGCCCTCGGTCGTCGTCCACAGCGCGTAGACCTCGGCCGGCTTGCGGTCGACCGTGACGTCGAAGACGAACTCGCGCGTGGCGGGCGCCGGGTTGGCGGCGAGCAGGATCGCGAAGAGTGGCGCGATCACGGCAGGATCCCGCGCTGCACCATCCACGGGTGCATCTCGACCTTGAGGCGCCCGGCCTTCACGGCCGGGTCCGCCTCGGCCCAGCCCTTCGCCTCTTCGATCGATGCGGCCTTGTAGACGACCAGGCCGCGGATCGTGCCGTCGTCGAGCAGCGGGCCCGCGATCACGAGGCGGCCCGCCTTGCCCATCGCCGTGAGGTGGGCGATGTGCAGGGCCTGGAGCGCCGTGCTCTCGGGCGTGACCTCGGGAGTCCACTTTTCCGCCTTCAGAAGCATGCCGAAGTAGTACGTCGTCATCTTGGGCATCGCGGGCTCCTCCGCCCGCAGGCCCGGAGCGGCGAGCAGGAGCAGCACGGCCCAGGTCGCAGTCTTCATCGTGACCACCTCTCGAAGAGCGCCGCGAGGCGCCCGATGTGATACGCGTCGTGGGTGCACTTGCCGAGTACCACCATGGCGATCGAGCCGCGGAAGAGCGCCTGCGGATCCCCCGACGGGGCGAGGGGCAGGCGCGCCTCGCCGTAGAGCGCGGGCTCGGGCAGCGAGAGCACCAGGTCCTGCAGGAAGCGGGTGTCGGCCTCGAACGCGTCGAGCAGCGCCCGCAGGGGCACCGAGCGCTGCGCCTCGGCCTGGCGGTTGTTCCACTCGTTCGGGCCCAGGATCGAGAGCGCGAACGGGATCGCGTAGTCGAAGCCCTCGCCGCGCAGGACCGTCTCGCACTCGCGGCGGAACTCGGCGGCCCACGTCGCGAGATGCCCGACCATGTCCTTCACGGTCCAGGCCGCGTTCGCGTAGCGCTCGGCGAAGCCCTCCGCGGAGCCGCGGACGGCCTGCCACCGCTCGAGGATGCCCTCGAGCTGCGCGGCGAGGGCCAGCGGCGTCGCCGCGATCGGCGGACGTCCGCTGGAAAGGAACGCCGGGCGGGCTTCGGCGAGGGCGCGGGTCTCCGCGGCCCACTCGGCCTCGAGCTGCTTCAGGAGAGCGCGCTCAGCCACGGCCGCCTCCCTTCCGCGCGCGCGGCTTCGGTGCGAGCCGGCTCTTGAGCCGCGCGAGGGCGTCGCGGAAGCGATGGTCGACGACCGCCTCGGTGATGCCCAGGGCTCCCGCGATCTCCCGGGCCGGAACACCGGCGAGCTTCGCGAGCAGCACGTCGCGCTCCTCGGCCGTGCACACGCGCTCCGCCAGCCGCAGCGCGTTGCCGGCGTCGGCCGCGCGCTCCATGCGCAGGATGCCCGTGGGCGCGTCGACGTCGTCGGCGGCCTCGATCGGCAGCTCGCCACGTAGCTCGCGGCGGCGGAAATGGCCGCGCAGCACGAAGTGGCAGGTGCGGAACAGGAAGCTCAGCACGGGCCGGGCCTCCTCGGCCTCCATCTCGGGCCGGAACTCCCAGCGCCGCCATCGATCGTGAAAGACGAGCCAGACGTCCTGCATCAGGTCTTCCGCCGTCGCCGCCGGCACCCGCGAGCGCAGCCAGGCGCGCACGGATCCGGAGTGGAGGGCGTAGAGCTCCTCGAACGAGTCGGCTGCCGACACCTCGCCCCGAGCGCGAGCGCGCAGGACCGTCCTTTCGGGCGAGGGGTTCGGCGCCGGAGTCATGTTCTGGCCGGTAGATGCAGGGCGGAAGGGATTCTCGCCGAAAAAACCGGCGGCTGCGCCGGAAATACTTGTCGGACAGTGGGTTGGCTCGCGATTCCTTGTTCGAGGCTGGGACTCTGCGTCCCACGAACGGACAGGCCGGACGGTCCTGTGGAACGCGTCATCGGGCCAACGTCCGGGAGACACAGGCTTTCGCCGGAGTGGCGTCGGTGGCACGGGCCTTGGTAGCCTCAGCCCCATGATCGAGCTCCGCAACGTCGAGAGATGGCACGAACAGGGCGGCCAGCGCGCCTACGTCCTGCGCCGCATCACGCTCACCATCAAGGAGGGCGAGTTCGTCTCCATCATGGGACCGTCGGGCGCGGGCAAGTCCACGCTGTTGCACGTCCTCGGCATGCACGACGGGGAGTTCTCGGGCGAGTTCGATTTCCTGGGCGAGCCCATCCACAAGCTGAGCCGCAAGGCGCGCCTCGAGGTGCAGAAGAAGAACATCGGCTTCGTGTTCCAGAGCTACCACCTGCTCGACGATCTCACGGTCTACGAGAACCTCGAGATCCCGCTGTCCTATCGCGACGTGAAGAAGAGCGAGCGCCAGGGCATCGTGGCCGACGTCCTCGACCGCTTCCACATAGTGGGCAAGAAGGACCTGTACCCGAACCAGCTCTCGGGCGGGCAGCAGCAGCTCGTGGCCGTGGCGCGGGCGCTGGTCGCGAAGCCCAAGCTGATCCTGGCCGACGAGCCGACGGGCAACCTGCACTCCGACCAGGGCCGCGAGATCATGGAGCTGTTCCGGACCCTCAACGAGGCCGGCACCACGATCGTCCAGGTGACCCACTCCGAGACCAACGCGACCTACGGCAACCGCATCGTGAAGCTGCGCGACGGCTGGCTCGCCGACTAGGATGCAGGAGCTGCGACACGCCGTCCGCCGGCTCGCCCGCACGCCCCTCTCGAGCCTCTCCGCGATCCTGACCCTGGCCCTGGGCATCGGCGCCACGACCGCCCTCTTCAGCGCCCTCGACACCGTGGTGCTGCGGCCGTTCCCGTTCCGCGATCCGGATCGCCTGGTCATGCTGTTCGAGACCCACGCGAAGCGCGGCTCCGACCGCTTCGAGGTCTCGTGGCCGAACTACGAGGACTGGCGGCGCCAGCAGCGCTCCTACGACGACCTGGCCGCGATGCCGAACGCGGTGTCCGACGGCTTCATCCTCGAGGGCCGCGACACGCCGCGGCGCCTCAAGGGCAGCCTCGTCTCGGGGAATTTCTTCGACGTCCTCGGCTCGCGGGCGGCGCTCGGCCGGACCTTCCAGCCGGAGGAGGGCCGCAGCGGCGGCGCGCCGGTCGTGGTCCTCAGCCACGCGGCGTGGCAGCAGGCGCTCGGCGGCGATCCCGGCATCGTCGGCCGTTCGCTGGCAATCAACGGCACCGCGACGACGGTCGTCGGCGTGATGGCGTCGGACTTCGACTTCCCCCGCGGCGCCGAGCTGTGGCTGCCGGCGGTCACGACGCTCCCCGACGTCGTCGCCAGCCGGCAGACCGGCTTCCTGCACGTCATCGGCCGGCTGAAGGCCGGCGTCGCCCCCGAGACGGGCCGCGCCGAGATCGACGGCCTGGTGCGGCAGCTCGCGCGGCAGTACCGGACCGACGACAAGGGGCGCGGCGCCGCGACGCTCGCGGTCACGGACTACCTGCTCGGCTCGACACGCCTCGCGCTGTTCGCATTGTTCGGCGTCGTGGGCCTGGTGCTGCTGATCGCCTGCGGCAACGTCGCGCACCTGCTGCTCGCCCAGGGCCTGGCCCGGCGCCGCGAGACCGCCGTGCGCCTCGCGATCGGCGCCTCGCGCGGCCGTGTCGTGAGGCAGCAGCTGACCGAGAGCCTGGTACTCGCGCTCGCCGGCGGCGGCCTGGGGCTGCTGCTCGCGGCGTGGGGCGTGCGCGTGCTCGCCGCCCTCGCCCCCGAGGAGATCCCACGCGCGAGCGAGATCGCGGTCAACCCCGCGGTGCTCGCGTTCTCGCTCGGCCTGAGCCTCGTGACCGCCCTGGTGTGCGGCCTGGTGCCGGCGCTCCAGGCCTCGCGGCCCGACGTGGTCGACGCGCTGCGCGACAGCTCCCGCGGGCTCACCGCGAGCCGCGCCAGCCGGCGCCTCGAGGGCGGTCTCGTGGCCCTGCAGGCGGCGCTCGCGGTGGTGGTGCTGGCCGGGTCCGGGCTGTTCGCCCGCAGCCTGCTCGCCCTCGAGCACGTGCCGCTCGGCTTCGACCCCCAGACGCGCTCGTTCAACGTGGGGCTGCCCGACTGGAAGTACCCGAGCCTCGAGGCCAAGCGCGCCTTCCATCACGCGCTGGTCGAGCGCGTCCGCGCGCTGCCCGGCGTCGAGGCGGCCGCCGCCACGTTCCTGAGGCCGCTGGAGCTCGGAGGCATCGGGGTCAACAGCTGGATCGCCCTCGAGGGCGAGGGCTCGGAGGCCCAGGACCGGAACCCTTCCGTCAACTACCAGAGCGTGACGCCGGGCTACTTCGAGGCCATGGGCGCCCACATCCTCCGCGGTCGCGGCTTCGAAGAAGCCGATGGCGCCTCGGCTCCCGGCGTCGTGGTCGTCGGCGAGGCGACGGCCCGCCGCTTCTGGCCCGGCCAGGACCCGATCGGCAAGCGCGTCGCCGTGTACGGCGCCAAGGCCGATCCCAAGGGCGGCTACGTCTGGCAGACGGTCGTGGGCGTCGCCCAGGACGTGAGGCACCGCCAGGTGCACGAGGCGGCCCTCGACCTGTACGTGCCTTCCGAGCAGAGCCCGTTCCCGGCCGAGTACCTGGTCGTGAAGAGCCCGATCGAGACCGCCGGGCTCGCGGCCTCCGTGCGCCGCGAGATCGCCGCCCTCGACAAGGACCAGCCCTCGGACGCCGTGGCGCTGCTGCGCTTCGTCGACAGGGCGCGCGGCGGCGCGCGCTTCCGGGCGGTCCTCATCCTGGCCTTCGCCGGCCTCGCGGCCGCTCTCGCCGGCTTCGGCCTCTACGGCGTCCTCGCCCACGCGGTCTCGCGGCGCGTGCCCGAGATCGGCGTGCGCGTCGCGCTCGGCGCGCGCTCGAGGGACATCGCGACCCTGGTCCTCGTCGAGGGGCTGAGGCCGGTGGCCCTGGGCCTGCTCCTGGGCCTGGGTGGCGCCGTGGCCTTCGGACGCGCCGCCCGCAGCCTGTTGTTCGGCGTGAGCGCCACCGACGCCACGGCTCTCGCGCTCAGCGTCGTGACGCTGCTCTTCCTCGCGGTGCTCGGAGGGCTCGGACCGGCGCGACGCGCCCTGCGTGTCGATCCCGTCACGGCCCTGCGCGAGTAGGAAGCGGGGCCCTTATACTGACCCCGCTCATGCCCAACGCCCGCATCCTGGTCGCCGACGACCAGCCCGACGTCGTCGAGGCGCTGCGCCTGCTCCTCAAGAACGAGGGTTACGCGATCGAGACCGCGTCGTCTCCGGCCGGTGTCCTGCAGTCCCTCGAGGCGCGCGAGTTCGACGTCCTGCTCATGGACCTCAACTACACCCGCGACACGACCTCGGGACAGGAAGGCCTCGACCTCCTGTCGCGCGTCCAGGCCCTGGACCAGACGCTTCCAGTGGTCGCGATGACGGCCTGGGGCAGCGTCGACGTGGCGGTCGAGGCGATGCGCCGCGGGGCCCGCGACTTCGTCCAGAAGCCCTGGGAGAACGCGCGCCTGCTGTCGATCCTGCGCACCCAGGCGGAGCTCGCGAGAGCCCTGCGCCAGGGCCAGCGCCTCGAGGCCGAGAACCGCGCGCTGCGCGGCGAAGCGCCGCCGGGCCTGATCGCGAGCTCGGCGTCGATGCGGCCGGTGCTCGACATGATCGCGCGCGTGGCGCCCTCCGATGCGAACGTCCTCGTCACGGGTGAGAACGGCTCGGGCAAAGGCACGATCGCCCAGGCCCTGCACGCGGCCTCCGCGCGCTCCGGGAAGCCCCTCGTGACGGTCAACGCCGGCGGCCTCTCCGAGGGCCTGTTCGAGAGCGAGCTGTTCGGCCACGTGAAGGGCGCCTTCACGGACGCCAAGGTGGATCGCGTCGGCCGCTTCGAGCTCGCCGACGGCGGCACGCTGTTCCTCGACGAGATCGCGAACGTGCCGCTCAACCTCCAGCCGAAGCTCCTGCGCGTCCTCGAGACCGGAGACTTCGAGCGGGTCGGCTCCTCGCGCACGCGCAAGGCCGACGTGCGCATCGTCTCCGCCACGAACGCGGACCTGGGCCAGGAGGTCGGCAGCGGCCGCTTCCGCCAGGACCTGCTGTTCCGCCTCAACACGATCGAGATCCGGGTGCCGCCGCTGCGCGAGCGCCGCGAGGACATCCCGCTGCTCGCCCAGCACTTCCTGCGCCAGCACGCGCAGCGCTACCGCAAGCGCCTGCTCGGCTTCGAGGCCGCCGCCGTGCGAGCGCTCGAGGAGCACCCGTGGCCCGGCAACGTGCGCGAGCTCGACCACGCCGTGGAGCGCGCGGTGCTCATGGCGCCCGAGGATCGCATCCGCGCGGTGGACCTGGCCCTCCGGCCGGCCGGCGAGAACGCGGGCCGCCTCGAGGAGATGAGCCTCGAGGAAGTGGAAGCGTTCCTGATCAAGAAGGCCCTGGCGCGCTTCGACGGCAACGTCAGCCGCGCGGCCGACGCCCTGGGCCTGTCGCGCAGCGCCCTGTACCGACGGCTCCAGCGCTACGGCCTGTGAGCCCGGGGCGGAGGCGCCGAGCCCTCACCCACGACCAACGCACGCTGCTGCTGGCCCTCGGGGCCGGAGCGCCCGCCCTGATCGCGACCGGGATCCTGCTCGCGGTCGGCGGCTACTCGGCGCGGGTCGAGTGGACGGTCGGGATCCTCGTGGGCCTGGCGTGGCTGGGCTTCGCCTTCGCCACCCAGAGCCAGGTCATCCACCCGCTGCGCACGCTCTCGAACCTGCTCGCCGCGCTGCGCGAGGAGGACTACAGCTTCCGGGCCCGCCGCACCCGCGGCGACGACGCCCTGAGCCAGGCCATGAGCGAGGTCAACGCGCTCGCCGACACGCTGCGCGAGCAGCGCCTCGGGGCGCTCGAGGCCACGGCGCTGCTGCGCAAGGTCGCCGAGGAGATCGAGGTGGCCGTCTTCACCTTCGACGGCGACCGCAAGCTGCGGCTCCTGAACCGCGCCGCCGAGCGCATCCTCGCGCGGCCGTCGGAACAGCTCCTGGGCCGCACCGCCGACGAGCTGGGCCTCGCCGTGGCGCTGGGAGAGAGCGGGCCGCGCGTCCTCGAGCTCGTCTTCCCGGGGGGCCTCGGCCGCTACGAGGCGCGCCACTCCGTCTTTCGCCAGGGCGGCCGTCCCCATCAGCTCCTGGTGCTCGCCGACCTCTCGCGCGCGCTGCGCGACGAGGAGCGCCAGGCCTGGCAGCGCCTGATCCGCGTCATCGGCCACGAGCTCAACAACTCCCTGGCGCCGATCAAGTCCATCGCCGGGAGCCTCGAGGCCCTGCTCTCCCGCGAGCCGCGGCCCGCCGACGTCGACGACGACATGCGGCGCGGCCTGTCCGTGATCGGCGCCCGGGCCGAGTCCCTGTCGCGCTTCATGGAGGCCTACGCGCGCCTCGCGCGGCTGCCCGCGCCGAAGCTCGCGCCGGTGGACATCGGCGCGCTCGTGAAGCGCGTGGCCGGGCTCGAGACGCGTCTTCCGATCCGGATCGAGACCGCGGGCGTCGTCACCATCCAGGCCGACGGCGACCAGCTCGAACAGCTGCTCATCAACCTGTTCCGCAACGCGGTCGACGCGACACTCGAGACGGGCGGCGGCGTCCGCACGGGCTGGAAGCGCCTGCCGGCGGCGGGCCAGGTCGAGGTCTGGATCGACGACGACGGCCCCGGCCTGCCGGCGTCCATGAACCTGTTCGTGCCGTTCTTCACGACCAAGCCCCAGGGCTCCGGCATCGGCCTGGTGCTGGCGCGCCAGATCGCGGAGGCCCACGGCGGGGCGCTGGCCCTGGGGAACCACGAGGGGGCCCGCGGCTGCCGCGCCATCCTCCGCTTGCCGCTGTAGACCCTTTTCCCTTCTGGCACGCCTCCTGCTCTAGCACGTGGCGACGCGTGAATCGGTGGCTGATACGTGGCGCACCACCCACAAACGCGTGGTCGCGGAACCACTCGAGAGGTTGATGATCATGAGCGTGCAGGTCCGACCGGCAAGCCTCCAGGACGGTGTGGCCGTCCTCGCCCTCCTCGAACAGGTGGGCTACTACCCCGAACCCATCCCCTTCGCCCAGACCTATCGGAAGACCCTGACCGACCCCCACTTCCTCGTGCGCGTCGCCGTCGACGACGACGGGGCGATCGTGGGGATGGCGTCGCTGTCGTTGCGCTACCAGCTCGGCCTCGGCGGGCTCGTGGCCTCCCTCGACGAGATGGTGCTCGCCCCCCACACGGACGCGAAGCGCGCGACCAAGCTGCTGCTCCTCGCGACCGTCGGGAAGGCGCGCTCCCTCGGCGCCCGCCGCATCGTGCAGAAGGCGAACGAGGGGACGCCGCCGCCGCGCGCGGCCCAGCTCCGGGCCGCCGCCGCTGCCGCCGCCGGTTCGGCCGCCGCCGCCGCGTAGCGACCTTCCCCGAACCACGCGGGACCGGAGATAATCCGGCCCGCGTGGCACAGAACGAGTCGCTGAACTTCGAGGGGCCCGCCGGGAACCTGGAGGGCCTCCTGATCCAGCCCGAGACGCCGCCGGTCGCTGCCGCGGTCGTCTGTCATGCCCACCCGCTCCACGGCGGCATGATGCACTTCAAGGTGATCTTCCGCGCCGCGAAGGCGCTGCAGGCCCAGGGCGTCGCGGCGCTGCGCTTCAACTTCCGCGGCGTCGGCCGCTCCGGCGGCAGCCACGACCACGGCAAGGGCGAGCAGGACGACGCGAGCGCCGCCCTCGACGAGATGGCGCGGCGCTTTCCGGGCCTGCCGCTCGTGATCGGCGGCTTCTCCTTCGGCTCGCACATGGCGCTGCGGGTCGCGGCGCGCGATCCCCGTCCGGCCGCGGTGATCGCCATGGGCCTGCCGATCAAGAGCCTGGCCGATCCCGAGTTCGCGGACGGAATCACGGTGCCGCGGCTCTTCGTCCACGGGGAGAACGACACGTACGGCGGCCGCGATGCGATCACGGCCTGGGTGGCGCGGCTGCCCGAGCCCAGGCAGCTCACGGTGATCCCCGACAGCGATCACTTCTTCACGGGGCATCTCGATCCCCTGCAGGCCACGATCGAGGCCTGGGCCAGCGCCCGGCCCTGGCAGCGCGCGTGATCCGCCGGGACTTCCTGAACGGCGTCGCGGTCACGGCCGGATCCTTGCTGGCGCCGGGCTGGCTCACGGCCCTGGACGGCGCCGACGCGCCCTACCCGCCGGCCCTGACGGGCCTGCGCGGGAGCAACGAAGGCTCGTACACCGTCGCCCATCAGCTCAAGGACGGGTTGTTCTGGGAGCGCGCGGGAGCGCCTCGCGACACCGGCGAGCGCTACGACCTCGTGGTCGTGGGCGGCGGCATCAGCGGCCTCGCGACCGCGTGGTTCTGGCGCAAGGCCGCGGGACCCGGGGCGCGCATCCTGATCCTCGACAACCACGACGACTTCGGGGGCCATGCCCGCCGCAACGAGTTCCGCTCCGGCGCCCGCACGCTGCTGAGCTACGGCGGAACCCAGTCGATCGAGGCGCCGGGCTCGTACAGCGCCGTGGCCGCCGGCCTGATCCGCGAGCTGGGCATCGACACGCAGCGCTTCTACCAGGCCTTCGACCGGAAGCTCTACGACGCCCTCGGCACCGGCGTGTTCTTCGACAAGGAGACCTTCGGCGCCGATCGCCTGGCGACCGGGTTCGGGAAGCGGCCCTGGCCCGAGGTGCTGGCCGCGAGCCCGCTCTCACCCGCGGCGCGCCGCGACATCGCCCGCCTGCAGACCGAGACGAAGGACTACCTGCCCGGACTCTCGAAGCAAGCCAAGCGCGCGCGGCTCGCGACGATCAGCTACGCCGACTACCTCACGAAGATCATCGGGCTCTCGCAGGACGTGCTGCCGTTCTACCAGACCCGCACCCACGACCTGTTCGCCGTCGGCATCGACGCGGTCCCGGCCTGGGCCTGCTTCGAGAGCGGCGACGACTACGCCTTCGGCTACCCGGGATTCGCCGGCCTCGGGCTCGACACCGCGGAGGCGGAGAGCGAGCCGTACATCTTCCACTTCCCCGACGGCAACGCCTCGGTCGCGCGGCTGCTGGTGCGCGGGCTGATCCCCGGCTGCATCCCCGGCTCCACGATGGACGACGTCGTGACGGCGCGGGCCGACTACGGGCGCCTCGACGACGCGGCCTCGCCCGTGCGCGTGCGCCTCGAGAGCACGGCCGTGCGCGTGAAGCACCTCGGCAGCGCCGGGCCCGTCGAGGTCGCCTACGTGCGCGGCGGAGAGCTGCAGACGGTCGTCGGCGCGCAGGTCGTGCTCGCGTGCTGGAACGGCGTCATCCCCCACATCGCCCCCGAGCTGCCAGCGGCGCAGAAGGAAGCGCTCGCGTACGGCGTCAAGGCGCCTCTCGTCTACACCCACGTGGGGATCCGCAACTGGACGTCGTTCCAGAAGCTCGGGGTGAAGCAGATCAGCGCGCCCGGCAGCTACCACTCGTGGGCCGCCCTCGACTTCCCCGTCAGCCTGGGCTCCTACGCGTTCCCGAGCCGCCCGGACGAGCCCATGGTCCTGTTCCTGTTGCGCACGCCGTGCAGCCCGGGCCTGTCCATGCGCGATCAGCACCGCATGGGCCGCATGGAGCTGCTGGAGACCCCCTTCGACGTCTTCGAGGCGAAGATCCGCGACCAGCTGGGGCGCATGCTGGCGGGGGGCGGCTTCGAGCCGCGGCGCGACATCGAGTCGATCACCGTGAATCGCTGGTCCCACGGCTACGCCTTCTGGCCCAACTCGCTGTTCGATCCCGCGTGGCCGGCGGGACAGGAGCCCTGGGTGCTCGGCCGCAAGCGCCTCGGCCGCATCGCGATCGCGAACTCCGACGCCGGCGCCGACGCCTACACGAACGTCGCGATCGACCAGGCGCACCGGGCGGTGCAGGAGCTCCTCGCGGCGCTCTAGCCGACGTGGATGCGGGGCCGCTCCAGGGGGTTCTTCACGAACTTGCGCAGCACCTCGCGGGTCACGGGCGCCGTGTCGCCCTCGCCGAAGGCGAGGTACTTGAGCACGTAGAAGACCGGGTTGCCCTCGGTCCAGCCGAAGTAGGCCTGGGGCATGCCGCCGCTCGTGTCGCGGATGTGGAGGAGCAGACCGGCGATCGCGTTGGGTATCGCCGGGCTCTCGCAGCGCAGCACGCGGTGCCGCCCGACCAGGTGACCGTGGACCTCGAGGTCGTCCTCGAACGCCGACGCGTCCCCTTGCGTCACCTCGAGGAAGATGAGCGGCTCCCCCTGGTCGAGGCTGTGGTCGTCGCGGGCCTGCTGCTCCTTGCGGTCGTACTCGTCGGCGGTCCGGCGGTCGGGCCGGTGGGCGATGATCCGCACACCGCGCCCGCGATCCTCGGCCACGAAGGCCTCGGCCGCGGGATCGAGGTGCACGTGGGTCACCCGCAGCTCCGTCGAGCGGATCGCCCGCGACAGGAGCGACGTCACCATGATCGACACGATGAAGAAGGCCGCGATCTTCACGCCGTCGGGGCGCTCGCGCACGTTCTCGACCGTGGTGTAGACGAAGACCAGGGTCATGAGCCCGTAGGGGAAGCGCCAGGCGCTCGCCCGATGCGAGATGGTCACGGCCGCCGAGGCCGAGGTCATGAGCACGAGCACGCCGGTCGCGTAGGCGCCGCCCTGGGCGTCGACGTTCGCCTCGAACAGGATCGTCACGGCGAACGTGATCGCGATGAACACGAGCACGAGCGGTCGGGTGGCCCGGGCCCAGTCGGGAGCCATGCCGTAGGGAGGCAGGTAGCGCGGCACCAGGTTGAGCAGCGCCGCCATGGCGGACGCCCCGGCGAACCACAGGATGCTGATCGTCGAGAGGTCGTACACGGTGCCGAACACGGGCCCGAGGTAGCGGTGCGCCAGGTAGGCGAGGGCACGGCCGTTGGCCGGCCCGCCCGGCTCGAAGTCCACGGCGGGGATGAGCAGGGTCGTGGCGAAGCTGCTGCCGATCAGGAAGACGCTCATCAGGAGCGCCGCCGTGACCAGCAGGCGGCGCGTGTTCCTGATCCGGCCCAGGGGGTAGAGCGGATCGTCGTCGGCATCGCCGCGCACCAGCGGCATCACGGCGACCCCGGTCTCGAAGCCGGACAGGCCCAGGGCGAGCTTCGGGAACACGAGCAGCGCGAGGGCGACGATCCCCCACGGCGTGCCCCGCGTCTCGAACAGCGCGCGGCGCCAGGCCGGCAGGGCCTCCGGGTGGGTCGCGATCTGGACGATCTCGGTCGTGAGCAGGATCGTGTTGAGCAGGAGATACGTCACGACGATCGCGACCGCGATGCCGATCGCCTCGCGGAACCCCGACAGGAACACGAGGCCGAGCAGCGCCAGGAGCGCCAGGGTCACGCCCACCGGGTGGTCGGCCCAGGCCGGCGTGAACGGGTTGTGGATGATGTGGGCCGTGGCGTCGGCGGCCGACAGCGTGATCGTGATGACGAAGTCGGTGAAGGCGAAGCCGAGCAGCACGAGCACCGCGAGCTTGCCCTTCCAGCGCGGCAAGAGCTCCTCGAGGATCTGTATGCTGCCCTGGCCGTGGGGGCTGCGCTCCGCGATCTGGGAGTAGACCGGCAGGGCCACGAACAGCGTCACGAACACCAGCAGGCACGTCGCGATGGGCGACAGGGCGCCGGCTGCGAGGAACGCGATGCCGGGCTGGTAGCCGAGGGTCGAGAAGTAGTCGACGCCCGTGAGGCACATGACCTTCCACCAGGGATAGGTCTCGTGCCCGTGGCTGGAGCCCGCCATGGGCCCCGCGAAGAGCCAGCGTTTCATTCGAGCCCCAGGCCCAGGACGGGCGGCGGCGCGTCGGCCGGCGGCGGCGTCACCCGCGTGCCGCCTGCGGTCGCGAGCCACCAGGCGAAGAGCGCCGCGACGGCGTGGGGAATCGCGGACACGACGTCGGCGCCGAGCAGGTACGCGGCCCCGGCGGCGTACGCGACCAGCACGGGCGCCGCGTAGTCGGAGTACACGCTGCGCTTCTGCCAGGCGAAGGCCGCCGCGAAGAGCGGAAGCGCGATGTGGGGACCCGCGTCGATCGGGCTCAGGAACAACGCCCCCAGCTCGAGCACCGACGCGATCACGACGCCGCGGATGAAGCCGAGGCCGGTGCGGCCCTTCTCGTACAGGTACGGGAAGAGCGCGCCGCACAGGATCGCTCCGAGGGCCGCGCCCGCGGGGATCTCGGGCCGGTCGAGCACGTCGAGGAGGATCGGCGCGTAGCCGAACACGAAGAGGATCGGCGAGGCGTTGCGGATCCACTTCACGAGGCGTCCCTGGGGGATCAGGAAGTGGTCGAGGAGCAGGTACGCGATGTAGCCGTAGGCGGGCGCCACCGCGACCAGGCTGCGGCTGCGCCAGAACACGACGAGGGCCGCCGCCAGGGCCGGCAGCGATTCGTGGAGCCGCGGCCAGGCCGACGGCTGGTTGTAGAGCACGTTCAGCTTGAGGTCGGCCTTCACCCCCGGCAGCAGCGTGCGGTCGACCCGCCGCCGGAGCTCGCCGAGGAGGCTCGCGACGGCCTGTTCCTCGGGCAGCGCTCGCAGGGGCACGGGATCGATCGCCTCGTGGAAACGGATCCGGATCCGGCCGGGCTTCGGCAGGCGCTGGTGGTATGGCCAGACCCGGAACGCGCCCACGATCGTGGCCGGCACCAGGGGCGCCCCCGTTTCGAGGGCGAGAAAGGCGGCGCCCTCGCGCAGGCGCTCCTCCATCCAGCCGCCCCGCGACCGCTTGCCCTCGGGAAACAGGCCCACGACCTCGCCGGCCTCGAGCAGGCGCTTGGCCTCGGCGAACGCCGCCTTGCCCTGGCCGGGGCGCACGTCGACCGGGAACGCGCCGAACGCGCGGATCACCGCGCCGAGCACCGGCACCCTGAAGAGCGCGTCCCACGCCATGAAACGCAGCGGCCGCGGCGACGCGACCGAGAGCAGGGCCGGATCGAGATAGGACGGGTGGTTGGCCGCGACCACGGCCGGGCCGTCGCCGGGAATGTTCTCGAGACCGCTCCGGTCCCAGCTGAAGAGCACACGGAACAGGGCGTCAAGAAGCGGAAACAGGATCCGGCGCATGCCGCCTCTCGCGCTCCGCGACCGTGCGCTGGACGCGCTCGGTGTCGTCGCCCAGGGTGCGGGCACCCAGCAGGTAGAAGACCCCCGACACGGCCATCGCCACGGTCGTGAGCATCAGCGCCCCCTCGAGGCTTCCCGAGCGATCCGAGAGCTTGCCGATCAGGATCGGCGAGGGCACGTCGCCGAGCAGGTGGTAGACGAAGATCGAGACCGAGATGGCCGTGGCCCGGATCTCGGGCAGCGCCACGTTCACGAGGACGGCGTTCGCGGGCCCGGTGTTGAGGAAGACCAGGACCTCGGCCAGGAACAGTGCCGGGAGATAGACGCCGCGGTCCGTGGCGTGGAGGCCGACGTAGGCGAAGGGCACGGCCAGCAGCATGCCCCAGCCCGACACGAGGAGGTAGGCCTTCGGGGTGCGCTTCAGGAACCAGTCGCCCAGGAAGCCGCCCAGGAAGGTACCGACCAGCCCCGATCCGACGGTCAGGGCGCCGAACAGGGTGTTGGCCTCGGCCAGGGGCAGCCCGCGCTCGCGGTGGAAGAAGGTCGGCATCCAGAAGGCCATGCCGCCGAGGGCGAATGTCATGGCGGACAACCCGAGGGTGGTATGGATGAAGGAACGGTTGCCGAGCAGGCCCTTCGCCGCGCCCATCTCGAAGCGATGCGAGGCGCTGACGGCGCCGTCGCCCGCGCCCCGCGCGGGCTCCGCCATGAAGAACGCGAGCGCCCCCAGGAGCAGCCCCGGGCCGCCGGCGATGTAGAACGCGTGGCGCCAGCCCCAGTGCTCGCCCACGTACCCGCCCAGCAGGAAGCCCAGGGCGCTGCCGACGGGAATCGCCACGTAGAAGTACGACAGCACGCGGCCGCGCTTCTCACGGGGGAACAGGTCGCTGATGAGCGTGGGCGCGACGCCTCCGAACCCCGCCTCGCCGATGCCGATCACGGAGCGCGCCGCCAGGAGGTGCCTGAAGTTGCCGGCGAGCCCCGAGGCCACGGTGGCGAGGCTCCAGACGACCACGCCTCCGCCCACGAAGAAGCGCCGGGGAAAGCGGTCCGCGAGCACGCCCGCGATGGGCGACGCGACCATGTAGGCGATCATGAACATCGAGCCCGTCCAGCCGAAGTCCGTGTCCTTCAGGCCGAAGTCGGCCTGGATCATCGGGCCCACGGCCGCGATCACGTAGCGGTCGATGTAGTTGAGGAAGTTGACGCCGAAGAGCAGGGCCACGGCCAGACGCGCGCTGCGGATGGAGATGCGGCTGTCGGCCATGTGCCGGCATTCTACGCGGGCAGGCAGCGCCGCGCGCGGCTCCCGCTTTTCCCTCGCCAGCGGGCGAGCCCGTGGGTTAGAGTGGCGCGTTCTTTACACAGGAGACCAGAACACGATGAAGAAGAGCTTGAAGGTCGTGACCCTCGGCGCGCTTCTCGGCCTCGCGGCGTGCGGCGGCGGCTCCCACGACGCGCCCCCGGCGACCAGCGCGCCGGCTCCCACGCAGCCCGCGACGACGCAGGCCGCGGCTCCATCGACGGCCGGCCAGTTCGGCGTGCCCGAGTGCGACGACTACATGGCCAAGTACCTCGCCTGCGTCGACAGCAAGGTCCCCGAGGCGGCCCGCGCCATGGTCCGCCAGCAGCTCGAGCAGACGAAGGAGGCCTGGCAGAAGGCGGCGGCGACGCCCGAGGGCAAGGCGGGGCTCGCCACCGGGTGCAAGGCGGCCTCCGACGCGGCCAAGACCAGCATGGCCGCCTACGGCTGCACCTTCTAGCGCGAAAGGTCCCTGGACGTGCGAACGGCCTTCGTCGGGCTCGTGCCCGGGCGAAGGCCGTTTTCTCTTGCTTGCTTCTGCCGGGGATCTAGGCGATCGCGAGGCGCGGACGCGTCTTGCGGATCTTCTGGCGGGCGATCCCGAAGCGCGCGAGCCGCAAGTAGATGGTGCGGCGCGTGACGTTCATGAGGCGCGAGACGCGGGCGATGTTCCACTCGTTGCGGTTCAGCAGCAGCAGCAGCTTCTCGCGCTCGAGGTCCTCGGACGGCGTGCGCTCGAGATAGTCGTCGAGGGCCTCGCGGGGCGTGCGGCCCACCCCGTCGCGGGCGTCGGCCACGGCCTTGCCCACGATGCGCGCGAGCTTCGTGATGCGCGTGATGCCCTGCTCGGCGGCGAAGCGGGTGTTGCGCCCGTCGAGGTAGACGAGGGCGACGAGACGCTCGCCCTCGAACACAGGCACGACGGCGAAGCTGGGAGCGCCCGTGGCGCGGGCTTCCTTGTTGAGCCGCTTGTCGCCGGCGCGGTCCTCGACGTAGAAGGGCTCGGCTTTCTCGAGGCTCGACTTGTGGCGCGACCACACGGTCTGGAGCGTGTCCAGGACTTCCTGGTCGATGCCCCGCGACGCGAAAAGCGTGACCTTGTCGCCCTCCCGCGTGAACACGGCGCCGGCGCGGCCGTTCGTCATGGCCATGGCGACCTCGAGGGTCCGCTCGGCCAGGCGCCGGGGGTCGCTCGAGCCTACGACGAGATCCGTGAACGAATCGATGAGATCGACCTGAGGTTTCATGAACACTCCCCTGGGGTCGATCTAAGCACATGCGTCAGGGATTGAGCACGGCGAAAGAGAAACATATACGTTCAGTGTTCATGCGCACAATTCATAAACGTATATCCCAGGGGCACGGCGGTCGAAATGGACGCAGGCGCTACGCGCCGGACTTGTCCTTGGCTGCGCCGAGCTTGTTGTAGAGGGTCTTGGGGTCGACTCCCAGGGCCTTCGCGGCCTTGCCGCGGTGTCCGCCGTGCTCGGCGAGCACGCTCTCGATGTACTGGCGCTCCACCTCGGCGAGCGTCATCCCGGCGCGCACCGCCTCGGCCTTCGGCGGGCGCGGCGGGTCGAGGGGGATGTCTTCGGGGGACAGGAGCTCGCGCGGCGAGAGCACGGCCGCCCGGTGCAGGACCATCTGCAGCTCGCGGACGTTGCCCGGCCACGCGTAGGCGCGCAGCTTGTCGAGGGCGCCCGGCGACAGCGTGCGCCGCGGCGTGAGCCGGGAGAGCATCACCGAGGCCAGCAGCCCCACGTCGTGGCGGCGCTCGCGCAGCGGCGGGAGCCGGATCGTGACGCCGCCCAGGCGGTAGTAGAGGTCCTCGCGGAAGCGCCCTTCCGCGACCTCGCGCCGCATGTCCTTGTTGGTCGCGGACACGACGCGGATGTCGACCTGGGTGGTGCGCGTGCCGCCGACCCGGAAGAACTCCCGCGACTCCAGGACGCGCAGCAGCTTCGCCTGCACCGCGGGCGAGACCTCGCCGACCTCGTCGAGGAACAGCACGCCGCGGTCGGCCAGCTCGAACACGCCGGGGCGCCGGGCGATGGCGCCCGTGAACGCGCCCTTCTCGTGGCCGAAGAGCTCGCTCTCCACGAGGGACTCCTGGACGGCCGCGCAGTTGATCGCGATGAACGGCGCGCCGGCGCGCGGGCTCTGGGCGTGCAGGGCCCGCGCCACGAGCTCCTTGCCGGTGCCCGTCTCGCCCTCGACCAGCACCGGCAGCTCGGACGACGCGACGCGGCCGATGGTGGCCAGGATCTCCCGCATGCCGGGGTCGTCGGTGACGATGCCCGCGGGCCGGTCGTGGCGCTCGAGGCGCACGCGCAGGGCCACGTTCTCCCGGCGCAGGCGCGCCTTCTCGGCGGCCTTCTCCACGAGGACCTCGATCTCCTCGAGGCGCGCCGGCTTCGTGAGGTAGTCGTAGGCCCCGAGCTTCATCGCCTCGATGGCGGTCGCCACCTCGGCGTAGCCGGTGAGCACGATGCACTCCGTGGCGAGCTCCTGGGCGGCGATCTCGCGCAGCACCTCGATGCCGGAGCCGTCGGGCAGCATCAGGTCCACCATCGCCACGTCGAACTCCGAGGCGCGCACCTGGTCGAGGGCGCTGCGCACGAGCGCCGCGGGCGAGACGACGTAGCCGTGGCCCTGGAGGGCGTCGCACAGGATCTCGGAGAGGGCCGCGTCGTCCTCGACCACGAGCACCCGGACCAGGTCGCTCACGCCGCGTCTCCCGGGCCCTGGGGCGGCCCTTCGGGGCCGAGCTCGACGGTGACAGCCGTGCCCTGGCCGGGGCGGCTGTCGATGCGGATCTCGCCGCCGTGGCCCGTCACGATGCCGTGGCAGATCGCGAGACCGAGGCCGGTGCCCTGACCGACGGGCTTGGTCGTGAAGAACGGGCTGAAGACGCGCGGCAGGTCGGCGGCCGCGATGCCCGACCCGTCGTCGCGGATCGTGAGGGCGATGCGGCCGCTCGGGAGCACCCGGGTCTCGATCGCGAGATGGCCGCCGGGCGCCGTCGCCTCCATCGCGTTCATCAGCAACGCCAGCAGCACCTGGCGGATCTGGCCCTGGTCCGCGCGGATCGACGGCAGCGCCTCGGCGAGGTGCAGCTCCAGGGCGAGGCGCCGGACGCGCAGCTCGTGGCCGACGAGGTCGGCGGCGCTCGTCGCGAGCGCATTGAGATCGGAGGCCGTCACTTCCTGCTTGCGAGGCCGGCCGAATTCGAGCAGCGCCGAGATGATCCTCTTGCAGCGGAAGATCTCCTCGCTGATCGTCGCGAGGTAGCGGGGGAAGTTCTTGAAGGCGTCGATCGCGGCGAGGCGCGGGTCCTGGGCGCTACGCAACAGGCTCTCGGCCCGGAGCCCGATCGAGGCCAGGGGCGTGTTGATCTCGTGGGCGACGCCGGCGGCGAGCAGGCCCACGTCGGCGAGACGCGCCGACTGGTGGAGGCGCAGCTGCTGCTCGCGCAGCTCGCTCACGTCCTTGAGCTCGACGGCGACGCCCCGCACGGCGCCGTCGGTCTCGAGCAGCGAGACCGTCACCTGGCGCACGCCGGGCAGCCGCTCGTAGCGGCCCTCCGCCGTGGTGGCCACCCGCTCCTCGAGGCCGCGGGCGATCGGATCGGCGAGCGGCGGCAGGGGTGAGCCGAGGAGGGCGCGGTAGTCCGCGCCGACGACGGTCGTGATGGGCCGGTCGAGAGCCCGGGCCAGCGCCAGGTTCGCGCGTGCCACGATGCCGCGCCGGTCGACGACCGCGATCGGGTCGACCATGGCGTCGAATGCGCCTTGCCAGTCGCGCTTGGCCTGGATCAGATCGTGGAGCAGGCGCGTGTGGGGATGCGCGTGATCGCCGCCCAGGACCAGGGTCGAGGGCAGGCCCAGCCGCGCGACCTCCTCGGCGACGGCTCCCACCCCGTCGACGGGCGCGAAGAAGACGGCGAGGGACGGTTCCGCCGCCCGTGCCGCGGCCGGATCCGCCACGCGCAGCAACTCGGTGCCGGGCGAGACCAGGAGTGTCTCCCAGGTATCCGCGGCGCGCTCGTCGCCCTGCAGCGTGATGCGCAGCACCGCCGGCTTGGGGGCCTCCGCCACGCGGGCGAGTATGCGCGAAATGCCTCGCGCGGCAAACCCTGTTTCCCGGGGAATGCGGCGTGGACCCCCGGGAAACGTCGCTGTATATCGCCGACACGCACGGCGCGTGGCGTGTGCGCCGCGCGATCGAGGAAGGCTAGTCGGCGCCGCCCGCCTTCGCCTCGCGCGCCGCCTCGGCCTCGGCACCGCGCAACGCCCGGAGCACGTTCTTGCCGGCGATCTTGCGGATGTCCTCGTCGGAGTAGCCGCGGCGCACCAGCTCGGCCAGCAGGTCGGGGTACTTCGAGACGTCCTCGAGGCCCTCGGGCAGCGAGTCGGTCCCGTCGAAGTCGCCGCCCAGGCCGACGGAGTCGATGCCGGCCACTTTCTTGATGTGGTCGATGTGGTCGGCGACCTGGCGCAAGGTCGCCTTCGGGTCGGGGTTCGCCTTGCGCCACTCGCCGATGGCGGCGGCCACGGCCTTCGCGTCGCCCGGGTAGAGCGCATCGAGGCGCTTCTTCTCGGCGAGGTAGCGGTTGATGGCCGGCCCGCCCTCGGGCGCGATGAACGCAGGCACGAAGGTGACCATCACGACGCCGCGGTTCTTCGCGAGATCCACGAGCACGTCGTCGGGGACGTCGCGGGGGCTGTCGCAGAGGGCGCGCGCCGCGGAGTGGGAGAAGATCACGGGCGCCTTCGAGACCCGGAGCGCGTCGCGCATCGTGTCGGGAGAGACGTGGGACAGGTCCACGAGCATCCCCAGGCGGTTCATCTCGCGCACCACCTCCTCGCCGAACGGGCTCAGTCCGCCGCTCTTCGGGGCGTCGGTCGCCGAGTCCGCCCAGGCCGTGTTGGCCGTGTGGGTGAGCGTCATGTAGCGCGCGCCGAGCCGGTAGAGCATGCGCAGCGTCGCCAGGGAGCCGTCGATCGAGTGGCCGCCCTCCATGCCGATGAGCGAGGCGATGCGGCCGGCCTTGAACGCGCGCTCGACGTCGTCGGCGGTGAACGCCATCTCGAAGACGTCCGGGTAGCGTCGCGCCATGCCGTAGACGAGGTCGATCTGCTCGAGGGTGGCCCGCGTCGCCTCGGGTCCCGGGAGCTCCACCGGCACGTACACGGACCAGAACTGGCCGCCCATGCCACCGCGGCGCAGGCGCGGGATGTCGGTGTGGAGCGTGGGCTGGCTGCGGCGGATGTCGAGCTTCGCCAGGTCGGAGCCGGCCTTCTCGCGCACCGCCCACGGGTAGTCGTTGTGTCCGTCGACGAGCGGCGACGTCTTCAGGAGCTCGCGGACGTGCTGGACCGGATCGGGCGCGGGAGTCGCCGCGAGGAGCAACGACGCTGCGGCGGGAACGAGCAAGCGGCCGGCACGGCGCATGGGCACCACCTTCCTGGGAGCGGCTAGCTTAGCGGCGACTCGCCCGCGGGCTCAAGCGCCGCAGGCGTCCTCGATGTCCGCGACGGTCTTCGCCACGCGGGTCAGGTTCTCGGGAGGGCCCGAAGCGCGCACCACCACGTCGTCCTCGATGCGGATCCCGCCCAGGCCGCGGAACGCGAGCGCCTTCTCGAAGGCCACGCGCCCGCGGTGCCGGCGGCGCAGCGCCTTGTCCTGGAGCAACGCGTCGATGAAGTACACGCCGGGCTCGATCGTGAACACGAACCCGGCCTCGAGGCGCGCGCGGAAGCGGATCCGCGGGCCCTTCGCCTTCGGCAGGCGGCGCGCGCGGCTGCCCTGGGTGTCGTGGACGTCGAGGCCCAGGGTGTGGCCGATGCCGTGGGGGAAGAAGACGCGCACGGCCTCGCTCTCGAGCAGCTCGTCGAGACTGCCCGACAGCAGGCCGAGGTGGCGCAAGCCCTCGGCCAGGGTCCGCTCCGCCAGGCCCTGGAGCTCGACAGTGGTGCGGCCGGGGCGCGTGAAGGCGATGCAGGCGTCCTGGGCCGCCAGCACGATCTCGTAGAGGTCTCGCTGCCGGCGCGTGAAGCGGCCGTCGACCGGAAAGGTCCGGGTCACGTCGGCCGTGTAGCCCCGGTACTCGGCGCCGGCGTCGATCAGGAGCAGGTCGCCGCGGCGCAGCGCGGCGTCGTTGGCGTGGTAGTGCAGGACGGCGGCGTTGCGGCCGGCGGCGACGATCGAGCCGTAGCCGAGGCCCGTGCCCCCGGCATGACGGAAGCCGCGCTCGAGCTCGGCCTGCGCCTGGTACTCCGTGAGGCCGGGGCGCGCGACGCGCATGGCCGCGCGATGCCCGACGCCGGTGATGCGGCTCGCCTCGCGCAGCAGGGCGATCTCGGCCGGGGTCTTCAGGAGCCGCAGCTCGTCGAGGCTGTCGCGCAGCTCGCTCCCGCGCAGCCGGGCCCGCGGCCGCGCCCGCCGCACGAGGTGACGCGCGTGGGCGTCGGCATGGACGAGGCGGGGAGCGCGGCGCTTGAGGAACGCCGGCAGCTCGTCGGCGTAGCAGACCGAACGGATCCCGTAGCGCTCGCGGGCCTCGCGCGGGCTCGGGATGTGGCCCAGCCACACGGCGTGGCTCTGGGTGAGGCGGGGCACGAACAGCGTCTCGCCGCCCCGCCGGCCGTCGAGGACGAGGACGCAGCCGGGCTCGGCCACGCCCGTCAGGAAGAGGAAGTCCGAGGACTGCCGGTACTCGAAGTGGACGTCGCCGTTGCGCACGACTTCCGGGGCCGACGCGAGGACCACGACGCCGTCGGGCAGCGCCTCCCGGAGACGGCGGCGTTGCGCGCGGTGGAGCTCGGTGGACATGCCCCGCGATCGTCCTCTATTCTGGCGCGCCATGGAAGTCCCTCGCGGGCCACGCCGCGCACGGCTGCTGCTTCCCGTGCTCCTCGCCGCCTGGGGCTGCGCCCACGCCCGTCCCGGAGCTCTCGCGATCCACTGGGTGCGATCCTCGGCGGAGTACCGGGCGCTGTGCCTGCAGACCTACGCGGCCGCCGGACGTGCCGTCGAGTCGGGCTTCGCCGCGCGGCCCCCCCGGTCGTGGGCCGTGATCCTCGACGCCGACGAGACCGTCCTCGACAACTCGCTCTACCAGAAGGAGCGGAGCCTCGCGGGGCGCGGCTTCAGCCCGGAGAGCTGGGCGGCCTGGGTGAAGCGCCGCGAGGCGCACGAGATCCCGGGGGCCCGCGGCTTTCTCGAGCGGGTCCGCACCCTGGGCGGCGTCGTCGCGATCGTCACGAACCGCACGGCGGCGCTCTGCGACGATACGCGCGCGAACCTGGCGCAGCTCGCCCTGCCCTTCGACGTGGTCCTCTGCCAGACGGGCGAGAGCTCCGACAAGCAGTCGCGCTTCCGCGACGTCGCCGAGGGCCGTGCGGCGGCGGACCTGCCGGCTCTCGAGATCGCGGCCTGGGTCGGCGACAACGTTCGCGACTTCCCCGACGGCTCCCAGGCCTTGCGCAGCGCGCCCGAGGCCGACCTCGCCCGCTTCGGCGCGCGCGCCTTCGTGCTCCCCAATCCCATGTACGGCTCCTGGGAGAAGAACCCCGACGACTAGCGCGGCGCGGCCAGGCGGGTCTCCAGCCACGCGATCCAGCGCGCGTAGACGTCGCGCTGGCGCACCGGGTCGGGCGGCAAATGGGTGCTGCACGGGTACGCCACGAACTGCGTCTCGACCTCGCGGTCCTCGAGGGCCCGGAACAGCTTGTAGGACTGCGTCACCGCCACCCGGCTGTCGCCGACGCACGAGAGGATCAGCGTCGGCGTGTCGATCTTCGTCACGTTCGTGAGCGGCGACTCCTCCCGGTAGGCAGCCTCGCGGCCCTCGGTCCACGGCGAGCCGGTGATGGCGTGACGCGGCATCACGTTGAGATCCGAGAGCGCGTACATGTCCACGAGATCGAGGGCCGCGGCGCCGGCCACGGCCGCCCGGAAGCCCGGGTAGTGGCCGAGCATCCAGACCGTCATGAAGCCCCCGTAGGACCAGCCGGACACCGCCACCCGATCGGCGTCGACGTAGCCGAGCCGCTTCACCGCCTCGACGCCGGCGATCACGTCGCGGCCGGGCCCCGAGCCCGCCCCCGTCACGATGCCGCGCTGGAAGGCGTTCCCGAGGTTGTCGCTGCCCCGGTAGTTGGGCTGCAGGACCACGAAGCCGCGGGCCGCCAACAACTGGGCGAGCTCCGAGAACGATTCGTTCGACGACCCCGTGGGCCCGCCGTGGATGTACAGCACGAGGGGCCAGCGGCGCTTCGCGTCGAAATCCGGCGGGAACGTCAACACCCCGTCGGCGGCGACGCCGTCCGACGACGTCCAGCGCAAGGCCTCGCTCCGGCCGAGGGCGAGAGCCGCCACGGGAGCGTTGAAGTCGGTGAGCCGCACCGGGGCCGCGTCGGCGCTCGCCATGAAGTAGAGCTCGGAGGGTCGGCCGGCCTCGCTGCCCGCCAGGGCGATCGCCCCGGTCGGACCCCGGTCGACGTCGGTGAACTCCACGACGGGACCCAGCTCGAGCGGACGCGCCGCGGCATCGGGGGCGAGGGCCCACAGCCCGACGCGCGTGTGGTCGTTGCCGCCCACGAGGAAGCCGGAGCCGGCGTGGAAGAACCAGCCCAGGGAACGATCGAGGCCGCGGGACACGGCTCGGCCGGGGCCGCCGGCGCTCGGAGCCACGTGCAGCTCGTCGCCGTTCGCGGGATCGCCGTCGCGCGACGCGAGGTAGGCGATCGTCGCGCCATCCGCGGAGAACGCGGGATGGCCTTCGCCGGCACGCCCGCCCGTGACGGCCCGAGCGGCGCCCGTGGCCGCGTCGACGCTCTCGATCCAGCTCGTGCCGGCGTCGCCGCTGTGGGCCGAGAGCGTCCTGCGGATCGCGAGGGTCCTGCCGTCCGGAGACCACGCGATCGGTGACGTCCCCAGGGACGTGGAGAGGCTCGCGGCCCCCGAGGTGAGCCGGCGCGGGACGCCTCCCTCGACGGGAACGAGCCAGAGATGCGACGGCCGTGGCGCCGCCATCGTCCGGTAGCCGTCGCGCCCCACGACGAAGCCGTCGTTCCAGCGTTCGACTCCCGTGCGCTCGGGGGCCGGATCCGGGGCAATGAAGGCGAGCCGGGCGCCGTCGGGGCCGAGGGCGATCTGCTCGACGCCGCCGGCGACGTTCGTGATGCGGCGCGGCGCGCCGCCCGCGAGATCGAGGGCGAAGGCCTGGCTCTGGCCGGTGCCGTCGGTCGCGAGCGCCACGAGCCGCGCGCCGTCCGGAAGCCAGCGCGGGCTCGCGAGCCCGGGCAGCCGGCTGACGCTGCGCACCGCGCGGGTCGCCATCTCCACGACCGCGAGCTCGGTCTCGTAGCGGTTCTCGTCCTCGTCGACGCGCGTCACGAGGAACGCGACCCGGTCGCCGCGGGGCGCCACCTGGGGCTCGGAGATCCGCACCAGCTGCCTCAGGTGCTCGAGGCCGAAGCGAGACTCTGCCGGCGCGGCCGTGGCGAGGCCCAGCGCGACGATCACGGCTCCGGATCGGAACACGCTCATGGAATCCCTCCGCGCTCGGCACGGATACTACAATGACGCCCGGAGGCTCTCCCATGCAGGCGCCCATCGACGCGCTCACGTCCGGCCAGGTCGCCCTGCTCGGCGTTCCCCTCGACGAGAACTCGTCGCTGTTCCGCGGCCCGGCCCTGGCACCGAAGCGCATCCGTGAAGCGCTGCACTCGGGCTCGATGAACTGGTGCGCGGAGAGCGGCCTCGATCTCGAAGGACACGCGGGCTGGCGCGACGTGGGCGATCTGTCCCTCGGCCACGGCTCCGCGGCGATCGACGCGATCGACGCGGCCGTCACGTCGATCCTGGCTCGCGGCGCCCGCGCGCTGGCGCTGGGCGGCGACCACTCCGTGACCTACCCGATCGTGCGGGCGTATGGCCGCAAGTACGAGCGCCTCAGCCTGCTCCACTTCGACGCCCACCCCGACCTCTACGACGACTTCGAGGGCAACCCCTTCTCCCACGCGTCGCCCTTCGCGCGGATCATGGAGGGCGGCTCCGCGACGCGGCTGGTGCAGGTCGGCATCCGCACCCTGAACGGCCACCAGAAGGCGCAGGCCGAGCGCTTCGGCGTCGAGGTGGTCCAGATGGCCGAGTGGGTCTCGGGCCGCCGCTTCCGCTTCGACGGGCCCGTCTACGTGACCTTCGACATCGACGCCCTGGATCCGGCGTGCGCTCCCGGCGTGTCGCACCACGAGCCCGGCGGGCTCACGATGCGCGACGCGCTCGGCGTGCTCCAGTCCCTCGAGGGCGAGATCGTCGGGGCCGACATCGTCGAGTACAACCCGCTCCGCGACGTGGTGGACATGACGGCCGCGGTGGCCGCGAAGCTCACGAAGGAGCTGCTGGCCGGGATGTTGCGCTAGGAACGTTCGAGCATGCGTCGCCGCAGGCTTTCGGCCCTCACGTTCCTCGTCGCCTTCGCGGCTCTCGTGTCGCTGGGCGGCGTGCTGTTCGAGGTGACGCCGGAGAGGGGCCGTACGGTGAAGCTCGTGTACGGCGTGCGGTTCTAGCGGCGGCGCGGGGCGGCGGGCGCGCGCTTGCCGCCCTTCCGCCGCGCCACCACGACGGTCAGCTCGGCGAGGAGCTTGTCGAGGACGGGCCTGGGCACGAAGCGCACCTCGCGCACGCGACGCGGTCCGCCGCGGCGCACCTCGGGATAGGCGAGCACGTCGGCGAACACGACGTCGGCCGCTCGCAAGAGGCGCTGCCAGTCGCCGCGCGCCGAGAGCGGCCGCGCCTCGACCAGGACGTCGTCGCCCCGCAGGCTCTTGATCAGCGTCGACGCGAAGGGCAACACGGTCGGCGAGTGGGACACGACGAGGACGATGGCACCCTCGGGCAGGGCCAGCACCGCCGCGCGCTCGGCGGGCGAGACCTCGAGGTTGAGGCAGAAGACCGCGGCTCCGGGGACGCTGCGGCGTACGGCGTCGATGTGGTAGGGCAGGGCCACCGCGAGGGCTCCCGACAACAGGCCCGGATCCTTCTCGAGCTCCGCGAGGGATGCGGCGCGCACCGGCTGGGTCAGGAGCTGCGAGAGCTCGTGGACCAGCAGGTCCGCCATCTCCCGCGCGCGATCGAACACGACGACCCGGTCCGGCGGCGCCGCGGCCAGCCAGCGCTTCACCGCCGCCCGGACCTCGTCGCCCGAGTAGCCCTTCGCGAAGGCCATGTGGAGCGCGAGGCGCACCATCTCGTCGAGATCGCGGGCGTCCTGGGGCAGGCGCGGGCCTGTCGAACGCACGTAGACGCCCGACCCCGAGCGCAGCTCCAGGTGCCCGGCCTCCTCGAGCTGGTGGTAGGCGGCCGAGACGGTGTTCGCGTGGACGTTGAGGCGCCGCGCCAGTGCCCGGACGCTCGGGAGGCGCTGGCCCGGGCCGATCTCGCCGCCGAGGATCTTGAGCTCGAGCTGAGCCTTCAGCTGCTCCCGCACGGGGGCTCCGCCGCGGCGATTCACGACGATGTCCATGGATGGATCATTATGTGACAGATGAAGCTTCGCCCGTGGCAGGGTCGCGTCCTCTTCTATGGCCTCGCCGTCTTCGCGGCGCTGCCGGTGGCGCTCTCGGGAATGCTCGTCTCTCCCCCGCCCCGGCAGCCCGTCGATCGGCCGCCGAGCGACGCGCGCGACTCCTTCTTCACGTCCGATGGCCTGAAGCTGCGGGGCTGGCTCTTCGAAGGCGATCCGGAGAAGCCGGCCTTCGTCTTCGTCCACGGCCTCGGGGACTCCCTCGAGAGCTTCGAGGGCCCGGCGCGCCGCTTCAACGAGAGGGGCCACAGCGTGCTGCTGTTCGACCTGCGCGGCCACGGCGGCAGCGAGGGCCGCTACACGACCCTGGGCGGCTTCGAGCGCGACGACGTCCTCGCCGCCATGGCGACGCTGCGCGACCGGGGCCTCGCCAGGAACGGCTTCGTGCTGTCGGGCGTCTCGATGGGGTCCGTGGCGGCGCTCCGCGCGGCGGCCGGCCGCGAGGACGTGCGCGCCGTCATCGCCGAGGCGCCCTTCGACTCGTTCCGGGGCACCGCGCGCCACCATGGGCACCTGTTCTTCCACATTCCCGACTGGGTGCCGCTCATTTCCCTGACCGTAGCGGTGGCGGAATGGCGGGCGGGCTTCGACGCCGACGACGTGGACGCCGTGGCGGCCGCGTCCCGGCTCCGGGCGCCGCTCCTGGCGATCGCCGACGGCGCGGATCCGCGCATGCCCGAGCCCGTGGTGCGCCGGGTGTTCGACGCACACCCCGGTCCGAAGCAGCTCTGGGTCGCCGCGGGATCCGGCCACGCGGGAGCGATCCTCCACCCGGACTACTGGGCGACGGTCTTCGGCTTCCTCGAGACTAACGGGCTCAGCGCGCCGTGAGCTCGTCGGCCGTGACGAAGCGCGGCTCGATGTCGACCGGCACGCCCTTCAGGCGATCCAGCACGACCTGGGTCGAGGGGCGGATCACGGCCATCTTCTCGAGCAGGCCTTTCGCGCGGGCGTAGTCGCCGGTGGCCTGGATCGTCATGATCTCGCGCGTCAGGCTCTCGACCGCCGGCTTGATCTTCGCGAAGTCCACCGCGTAGGTGCCGTCGGCGTTCACGCGATAGCCGCCCTGGTCGAGGACGTGGTTGAGGATCATCGCGATTCCGCGCCCGTGGGCCTCGGTGATGCCGAAGCGGATCGAGCGGAAGCACGACGCGAGGAAGGTCTGCTGCATCGGCCGCTCGAGACCCTTGTCGACGATGCCGTGCTCGATCAGGTACTGGACCGCCCACAGCCCGGACACGTCGGCCTTCGCCTCCTCGAGGGGGCCGTTGAGCTCCTTCAGCTCCTGGCGCACGGTCGTATCGCGGCCGCCCACGGTGATCGTCTGGGGGCCGAGGCCGTGCATCAGCTCGTGCATCAGGGTGTGGGTGAAGAACGCGTCGAAGGAGACCTCGCCGGCATCGGCCTTCGGCAGGGCGACCTGCGCCATCGGCGCCAGGATCTTCTCGAACTTCGCCTCGTTGCTGTTCTTCAGCATGATGCGCTTCGAGCCCTTGGCGGCGACCACGCGCTCGTCGTTCGGCAGGTTGTAGGCGATCGTCTGGACGCCGCGGTTGCCGTCGCCGGAGGAGAACACGACGTTCACGACGCGGATCGGCGAGGCGCCGCCCAGCTTGGAACGGCGGAACCTCGGGTCGATCGGCAGGTGGTCCTCGAGCTCCTGCAGGTGGGCGCTGAAGCGGCCGAGCTTCGTGCTGAAGGCGTCGTCGCGCACGGTGATGAAGGCCTCGAAGCCCGCCTTGAAGTTGAACCACTCGTCCTCGTACACCTCGTACGGGCCGATCGTGGGCTCGAGCGAGGCGTCGAGGTCCATCCACGCCATGTCGCTGTCGACATAGTCGTTGGAGACGAAGGCCTTCGCGCGCTTCTCGAGGAACGTCTTCAGGGTGGGCTGGGTCGTCAGCGCCGCGGCCTCGTTCAGGAGCGCCGCGACCCGGGCCAGCTCGCCCTGGTACTCCAGGCTGTAGGGCACGGCGACGAGCGCGCCTGCCGGGCTGCGGCGGATCGTGGTGAAGAAGCCCGTGGCCGCCTCCTTCTGCTCCTGCGGGAGGCCGTTCATCCAGGCCTCGACCTCGGCCCGCGTGGCGCCCGCCGGATAGAAGTTGCCCTGACCGGGCTTCTCGCCGACGCCCGGCAGGAACGGCTTCTGGCCGTCGATGCGCGACCACGGCCCCTTGTTGAGGATGAAGTAGTGGAGGCGCGCGCGCCCGAGCGGCGAGTCGTCGCGGACCAGGTCGAGAAGACGCGGCTCGTTCTCGGGAGACACCTGGCGCAGGAACAACGCGTCGAAGAGTTTCGCGGCCTCGATCATCTTGACGAGGGCCTGGCGTTCGTTGGCCGGGAGGGCGCTCACGTCGACCCGGAAGTCCACGGGCGCGAAGCGAGCGGTCATCGCCTGCAGCGTGGCGAGATCGGGGGCTTGCTCGGCGTGGGCCACGGCCGGGAGCAGGACGGCGCAGGCGAGGGCGGCGAGGCGACGGGTCATCGGCGGGGGTCTCCTTGTGTGGCGCGCGGCGCCAGGACCGCGAGCTGGACGAGAGCGGCGGCGCCCGCGGCGAAGTGCCAGGGCCGGGCCGCGAAGAAGTCGGGCTGGTGGTGGGCGACCGCCAGCAGCGCGAGCATGGCGAGAAGCGGGACGCGCCGGGGGTCGGGCCGGCGGACGAAGTGGAGCAGGGCGACGACGCAGGCCGCGACGTAGAACGATTGGAGGCTCACGCGGGAACGACGTCGACCAGGACGTCGTAGAACGTCGCCCCGGCCCCGAGGTCGGTCAAGGCCTGGCTCGTGACCGCGTTGGCGTTGCGGCCTCCCGGGCACATCTTCGACCACCAGATGGACAGCCCGACCACGACGCCGGGCCGGGCCGCGTCCGAGACCTGCGCCGTCGCGAGGAACGAGCCGCGATCGTTGAAGGTCCGGACAGTGGCGCCGTCTCGGATGCCCCGCGCCGCGGCGTCCTCGGGGTGGATCGTGAGGAACGGCTCGCTCTCCCGGCGCACGAAGGCGGGCTGCGCGGAGAACGTCGAGTTGAGGAAGTGGTGGGCCGGCGGCGAGATGAAGGCCAGCGGGTACCTCGCCGCGAGCTCCGGCGCGCTGCTGCGGTTCTCGCGGGGCGGCGTGTAGGTCGCGACCGGGTCGTGACCCTGGGCGAGCAGCGTCTCGGAATAGAGCTCGCACTTGCCCGAGGGCGTCGGGAAGCCGCCCTGGGCGAAGGGCGCCCACGACGCCGGCACGTTGAGGCGCAGCGAGCCCTCGGACTCCAGGCGCTCGAAGGTGATGCCCTTCAGCAAGGGGCTCGACCAGTCCAGGGCCTGGCGCGCCAGCTCCGCGTCGCTCGCCCGGAGGCTCGGATCGTCGAGGCCCATGCGCGCCGCGAGCAACCGGAAGACCTCGGTGTTCGGCTTCGACTCCCCCACCGGCTCGATCGCCGGACGGCTCAGGCTCAGGTAGAGGTGGCCGTACGCCTTGTGTAGGTCGTAGTGCTCGAGGGTCGTGGTGGCGGGAAGCACGATGTCGGCGAAGTCCACCGTGTCGGTCTGGAACAGGTCGTGGACCACGACGAACAGGTCCTCGCGCGCGAAGCCGCGCCGCACCGACTCCTGGTCGGGAGCCACCGCGACGGGGTTCGAGTTGTAGACGAAGATCGCCTTCACCGGCGGGGCGAGCGTCGCGTCGTTCAGCACGCGGCCGATCTCGCTCATGTTGAGGGTGCGGGTGCCCGGCCGGATCAGGTCGTGGCCCTCGAGGACAGCGGCCTTCACGGGGAACGTGCCGGAGCTCGAGAGAAGGATGCCGCCCCCCGGGTGGCGCCAGGCTCCGGTGAGCGCCGGCAGGCACGCGATCGTGCGCACGGCCATCCCGGCCCCGCTATGGCGGTTGAGGCCGTAATTGATGCGCAGGGCCGAGGGCTGCGTGGTCGCGTAGGCGCGGGCGAAGGCCTCGATCTCGGCGACGGAGAGGCCCGTGATCGCGGCGGCGCGCTCGGGCGCCCACTCGGCCGCTCGCGCGCGCAGGGCGTCGGCGCCGATCGTGTAGCGCTCGAGGTAGTCCCGGTCCTCGAGGCCGTCCCGGAAGATCACGTGCATCATCGCCAGGGCCAGGGCCCCGTCCGTGCCGGGCAGGATCGCGAGGTGCTGGTCCGCCTTCTCGGCCGTGCGCGAGCGATACGGGTCGACGACCACGAAGCGCGCCCCGCGGCGCCGGGCCTCCTCGATGAAGGGCCACAGGTGCACGTTGGAGCTGACGATGTTCGCGCCCCAGGCGACGATGAAGCGCGCGTGGACCACCGCCTCGGCGTCGAAGCCGATCGACTTGCCGACCGTGGCCTTGTAGCCCGCGGCGCCGGCCGACGCGCAGATGGTGCGGTCCAGCAGGCTCGCGCCGAGGCTCTGGAAGAAGCGGCGGTCCATGCTGCCGTAGGACAGCAGGCCCATGTTCCCCGCGTATGAATAAGGAAGGATGGCCTGGGAGCCGTCGCGCGCGATCACGTCCCGGAAGCGGGCGGCGATCGTGTCGAGGGCCTCGTCCCAGGAGATGCGCTCGAAGCGGCCTTCGCCCTTGCGCCCCACGCGCTTCAGCGGGTGCAGGAGGCGGTCGGGGCTGTAGACGCGGTCCAGGTACTGGTTCACCTTGGCGCAGAGGAAGCCCTGGGTGAACGGGTGGTCCTTGTCGCCGCCGATGGCGAGCGCGCGGCCGTTCTCGACGTCCACCGTCATCACGCAGGTGTCCGGACAATCGTGGGGACAGACGACCTTGAGGGTGGCCATCGAGACCTTTGATCCTACCATCCCGTCGGCTAGGCTTCCGAGGTGACACGTCTCGTGACGCTGGCCTGCGCCGGCCTGCTGTCGCTCGCGGCCTGCCGCCGGGAGCCGGCCCCTCTCTCCTCGGCGCTCCGGCTGGCGTCCGCGGGCTCTCCCCCGTCCATCGAGGCCGCGAGCACGGAGATCCGCGCCATGCGGGTCCACGGCGACGGTCGGCCGAGCGTCGTGGTCGGAGTCCCGGCCCGCGTGCGCTTCGAGGCGCGCATCCCGGCGGAAGCCCAGCTCGCTCTCGGGCTCGTCGTGCGCCCGATCGAGGCGGCGGTCGACGTGAGCGTGTCGGTGGTCGAGGGGGCGAAGAGCAGCCCGGCCTATGCCGAGCGCTGGCAGGGCGTGCGCGGCTGGGCGGAGCGCCGCATCGACCTCGGGGCCTGGAGCGGCCGCGACGTGGAGCTCGAGCTGCGCGCGACCGGACCGGCCGGCGCCACGGTCGCGTTCGGCCAGCCCGAGCTCCTGACCCGGCCGACGGAGCGCCGCCCCAACGTCCTCGTCTATCTCGTCGACTGCCTGCGCGCCGACCATGTCGGCAGCTACGGCTACCCGCGGCCCACGACCCCGGCGATCGACGCCCTGGCCGCGGAGGCCGTGCTGTACGAGAAGGCGTACGCGTGCGCGGGCTGGACCAAGGCGTCCGTGGGCTGCCTCTTCACCTCGCAGTACCCCGCGGAGCACGGCGCGCGAGGTCTCGACGGCGTGCTCGATCCGGGCCGGACGACCCTGGCCGAGGCGTTCCAACGCCACGGCTACCTCACGGCGGCGTTCGTCGCGAACCCCATCGTCGACCACAGCTTCGGCTTCGATCGCGGCTTCGACCGCTTCGTGCAGCTGTCCCGGGAGTACGTCGGCAAGGCCGTGAACTCCGTGAACACCGACGCCGCCGACCTCACGACCGCCCTGCGCCCGTTCCTGGAGAGCAACCGCGACCGCCGCTTCTTCGCCTACGTGCATTCCCTCGACCTGCACTTCCCTTATCGGCCCAAGGCGCCGTACGACAAGGCGTTCGCGACCGGCGCCGTCCCGGGCGACGTCGATCTCTACGACGGCGAGCTGGCCGGCAACGATCACGAGATCGGCGTGCTCGTGGGCGAGCTGAAGCGTCTCGGGCTCTACGACGACACGCTGCTCGTGGTCACCGCGGACCACGGCGAGGAGTTCGGCGAGCACGGGTTCGACCGCCACGGCCACAGCGTCTTCGACACGCTGCTCCACGTGCCCCTCGTCGTGAAGCTGCCGGGCTCGAAGCCGTCGGGGCGGCGCGTCGCGTCGGAGGTCGGCTTGATCGACGTGGCCCCCACGCTCGTGACGCTCGCGGGCCTCGCCAAGGAGCCGGCGTTCGCGGGGCTCGAGCTCACGGCCTCGACGGCGGGCGGCGCGGTGCCCCCCCGCCCGGGGCTCTTCGCCGAGCAGATCGGCGCCCGCGACACGGTCTACGCGCTGCGACGGGGCCGCCACAAGTACATCCGGCGGCTGCTGCCCGAACCCGGGTCCCTGTTCTTCGACGTCGGCCGGGATCCGGGCGAGCGCGACGACCTCCTCCCCGGCCACGGCGCGGCGGCGGCTCCCTTCGAGCGCGAGCTGCTGCGCTTCATCCAGGAGGGCCAGCGCGGCTATCAGCTCCACCTCGACGGCGGGAACGGCGAGAAGGTCGAGGTCACCGTGACGACGACCGCTCGCATGCGCGAGGCGCTCCGGCTGTCGGTACGCACGGGCGAGACGCTCGAGAGCGCTCCCGACGGCAAGCGCGTCGTGTATCGATACGTCGCCGACGGCGCGCCACGACAGCTCGTGTTGAGCGCGGATCCACCCGAGGCGCCGCTGTGGTTCGCGGTCACCGCCGCCGGCCGGCCGCTCCTTCCCCGCTCCGTGGACCTGGGTGGAGGACGGCATCCCGAGTCGATGCCCTTCGAGGCCGGCCCTGGGCAGCTCGGCGGGCCCCTGCGACCGGCGCCAGGCGCGTCCCTCGCCGTGTCGCTGAGCTACGTCGCGACGCCCGGCACGACGCCGGAGCTCTCCGCCGAGGCGCGCGAGGGCCTGCGCGCCCTGGGCTACGTCGAGTAGCTAGCGCTCCCGGACGTAGTCGAGACCCACGACGCCGGTCGGGTACGGCGTCGCCGACCGCAGCTTGAAACCGCCGTGGGCGCCGTCGGCCCAGATGCGCTTGCCGCCGCCGAGCGTCAACGGGTACAGCAGCACGTGCAGCTCGTCCACGAGGTCGTGGGCGAGCAGGGTGCGCACGAGCTGGCTGCTGCCGTCGGTCAGGATCTTGCCTCCCGGCTGCGCCTTCAGGGCACGGACGGCTCCCACCACGTCGTCGCGGAGGATCGTCGTGTCGCGCCAGATCGCCTTCGTCAGCGTCTTCGAGACCACGTACTTCCTCGGCGCGTTCATCATGTCGCCGAAGACGTCGCCGGCCGGCATGGGCTCGAAGGCCTCGGCGTGGGTCACGTACGTGCGGCGGCCGAGCAGGAACGCGTCGGTGCCCTGCATCAGCGCGCCGAAGCTGGCGCCGATGTCGTCGTGCCAGAACGGGACGGTCCAGCCGCCGTGCTGGAACCCTCCGTCCGTGTCCTCGTCCTTCCCGCCGGGCGCCTGGATGACGCCGTCCAGCGACATGAACTCCGAGACGACGAGCGTGCGCATGGCCGGTATCCTTTCTAGCGCCGCGAGGCGATCGGCCGCACGCTGCGGCGCTGGTGGGCGACGAACGTCGCGAGGCCCAGCATCGCGAGGGTGATCACGCCCGAGCTGATCTCGCCGCGCACCAGGTGCCAGACGGTCGCCGAGGCGAGGACGATCATGATCCCGCCGGCGGCCCACCACACGAGCCAGGGCAGGATCTTCGTCACCCCGGGCAGGATGAGGCCGATCGCGGCCAGCACCTCGGCGATGCCGAGGAAGAGCTGGAACCAGCGCGGCAGGGACGCGTTCATCTGCACGGCGATCTCGGGCGGGGGCGCGAGAAACAGCCAGCCGTGAGCGGCGAACGCGGCGGCCAGCAGGACCTGCAAGACCCAGACCACGATGTTCATGACGACCTCCTGCCATCACGTCGAACGAAGGATGCCCGAATCGACACGCTATTCGGGCCGGATCGGCATCGGCTGGCCGTTTTCGTCCACGGCCACCAGCACCACCTCGGCCTGGGTGACCGTGACGCGCTCGCCGGAGCCCGCGCCCCAGCGCTCGGCCTCGACCACGACCTTCACGGTGATCGAGGTGCGGCCGACGCGCAGGGTCTCGGTGAAGAAGTTCACGACGTCGCCCACGAACACGGGGGCGTGGAACTCCACCTCCCGCATCGCCTTCGTCACGTAGCGGCAACGCGCGACCTTGCGGGCCTCCACCGCCGAGGCCAGGTCGATGTGGGACAGGATCACGCCGCCGAAGATGGTGCCGAGGGCGTTCGTGTCCTTGGGCAGCAGCAGGACCTTGATCGCCGGAACGCGCTCGCTCACGCTCACCTCCGGGGCAGCGGCTTGCGCGGCAGCATCTCGTCGCGCATCGCCGCGTCGTAGAGGAAGCTCGCGAGCACCACCGACGCCTGCACGAGGTCGTCGCGCTTCAGGCGGTCGTAGGTGTCGAGGTTGCTGTGCCAGGTGCGGGTCGAGTACTCGACGTCGTCCTGGATGAACTGGAAGGCCGGGATGCCGACGTCGTCGAAGGGCTCGTGGTCGGTGTCGACCTCGGGCCGCAGCGTCAGCTGCGTCACGCCCAGGTCGGCGAAGGGCCGCATCCACGCCTCGAAGATCGGCGCCAGGGCCGCGTTGTCCTGGGCATAGATGCCGCGGATCCGGCCCGTGCCGTTGTCCACGTTGAAGTAGCCCGAGAGCTTCGCGTGTCCAGGCTTGAGCTGCAGCGGCGCCGGGTCCTTCTGGAGCGCGATCGACAGGTCCTCCTCCTCCTTGTCCCTGGGCGCCGCGCGCTCGGCGAGGTTGCGGGCGACGTAGGACGCCGAGCTGCCGTAGGTCTGCTCCTCGCCGGTCCAGAGCGCGAAGCGGATCGTGCGCCGCGGAGCGACTCCGAGCGCCTTCAGGATGCGCGCCGCTTCCATGACGACCGAGACGCCGGCCGCGTTGTCGGTGGCGCCGGTGCCCACGTGCCACGAGTCGAGGTGGGCGCCGGCCATCACCAGCTCGTCCTTCTTGTCGGAGCCGGGGATGTCGGCGAGCGTCGTGTAGCCCAGCTTGTCGCGCTCGTCGAAGCTGACGCGCAGCTCCGCCTCGAGCTCCACGGGCACGTCCTTCTCGACGAGGCGTACGAGGCGGTTGTACTGCTCGGGCAGCACGAGGAAGGCCGGAACCCCGCGGCTCTCGCCGTCGCGCCACTCGCCGCTGCTCCCGCTGCCGACGCGGATCACCCCGGCCCACGAGCTGCCCTGCAGCGTCGCGACCACGCCCTCCTCCGCGAGGAACGCCCGCAGCGCCCGGCGGAAGCGATTGCCGCGCAGCTCCTCGCCGCGCTCCTCCTCGGTGCGACGCTCGCGCGGAACGGGATAGCGCCCGAGGTCGGCCAGCTCGTCCTTCGAGAACCGCGTGAGCGGCGCCTTTTCCTCGTCGGGCACCGGCACCGCGCCGTTCAGGAGCAGGATCCGGCCCTTGAGCTTGCCCTTGTGCGCGGCGAAGTCGGCCTCGCTCTCGAGGGACACGCGCAGGGCCTTGCCGCGCACCACGCCGCCGGTGCCCGGCGACCAGGCCTTGGGCCAGGCCGTGAGAGGCGTCGTGGTGGGCGTCACCATGTGGAGCGACGCGCGCTCGAGGGTCCAGCCGGCCCCGAAGGGGCCCCAGCTCTCGAGGTGCGCGTTGGCGAGGCCCCAGGCCGTGAAGCGGTCGCGGGTCCACTCGTTGGCCCTGCGCGCGGCCGGCGAGGCCGTGAGCCGCGGCCCGATCACGTCGCACAGGTACGCGGCGGTCTCCATGACCTGGGAGCGCCGCAGGCCCTCGTCGCGCAGCCGCGTCACGACGCCCAGGTCCACGGCCTCCTCGGCCGGGGCCGGCGCGGACGACGCCAGGACGAGGGCGAGCAGCGGAAGGGTCCGCATCTTCATCTATAGAGCTCCGGGGATCAGGTGAGGAAGGGGTTGTGGCGGCGCTCGCGGCCGATCGTGGTCTCGGGACCGTGGCCCGCGATGACCCGGGTGCGGTCGTCGAGCGCGAGCAGCCGGGTGCGGATCGAGGCGATCTCCTGGTCGAAATCGCCGCCCCACAGGTCGGTGCGCCCGATGCTCCCGGCGAACAGCGTGTCGCCCGCGAGGAGCAGGGAGTCGTCGCCGTGGAAGTGGAAGCAGAGGCTGCCGGGCGTGTGGCCGGGCGTGTGCAGCACCTGGGCCGAGAGGCCGCCGGCCTTCACCACGTCGCCCTGGGTCACGTGGTCGTCGACCTCGACCTGCACCGGAGCCACCGGCAGTCCCATCCACTCGGCCTGGACCTTCAGCTGGTCGTAGAGCGGCATGTCGCCTTCGTGGAGCATCAGCTTCGCTCCGGTCGCGTCCTTCAGGCGCTCGATGCCCCCCACGTGGTCGAGGTGGGTGTGGGTGATCAGGATCGCGCGACAGGTGAGATCCTGCTCGCGCAGTGCGGCCAGGACCCTCTCGGGCTCGTCGCCGGGGTCCACCACGATCGCGTCCTTCGTGACCGGGTCGCCGATCACGGTGCAGTTGCACTGCAACAGGCCCACGGGGAACGTGCGGACGAGCATCGCCCGCGATTCTATCGCGTCAGCGGCGCTTGAGAGCCCGCCCGGGCCGGGCCGCCGTGATCTTCCCCTCGTCCACGACGAGCTGCCCGTTCACCGCGACGAAGCGGAAGCCGGCGCTGTAGTGGTTCGGGTCGGCGTAGGTCGACACGTCGCGCACCGTCCTCGGGTCGAACGCCACCAGGTCGGCCGCCATGCCCGGACGCAGGATGCCGCGGTCGGTGAGGCGCATGCGCGAGGCCGGCAGCGACGTCATCTTGCGGATCGCCTCCTCCAGGGTCAGGACCTGCTCGTCGCGCACGTACTTGCCCAGGATGCGGGCGGCCGACGCCCACGCGCGGGGGTGGGACTTCTCCTGGGAGAAGATGCCGTCCTCGGCCGAGCCGCTCGAGTCCGTGCAGAAGCCCACGAGGGGATGGCGCAGCGCGGCCTTCACGTCGCCCTCGTCCATGCTGAACGTGATGCGGCCCGTGTTGCCCTTGTCGGCGATCACGATGTCGAGCATGACGTCGACGGGCTCCTTGCCTTCCGCCTTGCCGATGTCCGCGAGGGTCTGCCCCTCGTACTTCTTGAGCGCCGGGTTGAGGGTGCTCGTGATCAGGATCGCGTCGCCGCGGAACACGCCCTCGTCGAGGACGTCCTTGCGGGCCCGCGCGCGCTGGTCCGCGTCCTTCAGGCGCTCGGTGAGCTTCTCCCGCCCGCCTTCGCGGACCCAGGCCGGCAGCGTGGCGTCGAGGTTGTTCGAGCTCGCGGTCCACGGGTACTGGTCCGCGGTCACGTCGAGGCCCTCGGCCCGGGCGGCCTCGATGCGCTTCAGGACCGCCGGCATGCGGCCGAAGTTCTTGGCACCGGCCGTCTTCAGGTGGTAGATCTCCGCCGGCAGCTTCGCCTCCCGCGCGATGCGGAACACCTCGTCGAGGCTGCCGTCGATGCCGTCGCCTTCGTCGCGCTGGTGGGTGATGTAGCTGCCGCCGTGGCGCGCCGCCACCTTCGCGAGGGCGACGATCTCTTCCGTCGACGCGAACCGGCCCGGCACGTAGATGAGCGACGTCGAGAGCCCGAAGGCGCCGTCCGTCATGGCCTCGTCCACGAGCGTCTCCATGGCGCGGAGCTCGGCGGGCGTCGCCGGACGGTCGTCGTTCCCGACCACGGCTTCGCGCACGCCCCCCGCGCCCACGAACGTCCCGAGGTTGATCGCGGGCTTCGCCGCCTCGAAGGCCTTCCAGTAGCCGGCCAGGGTCGTCCATGTCGGGCGGACGCCGTAATGCTTCCAGGTCTCCTCGCCGTCCGCGATCATCTTCGGCGTGAGCGGCGCGATCGCGTTGCCCTCGCCGGTGATCTCGGTCGTGATGCCCTGGGTGATCTTGCTCGCCGCCCGGGGATCGACGAGCACCGTGTACTCGGACTGGCCCAGCATGTCGATGAAGCCGGGAGCCACGACGAGGCCGGTGGCGTCGATGCGCCGCGTCGCCCGTGCCTTCGAGAGATCGCCGACGGCGGCGATGCGATCGCCCGTGACGCCGACGTCGGCCACGAACCACGGCGCGCCCGTGCCGTCCACGACGCGGCCGCCCGTGAGCACGAGGTCGAAGACGGGCGCGGGAGGTTGGGCGGCGAGAAGGATCAAGGCGAGGGGAGCGAGCATGGCGACCTCCGAGGGAGCGCCGCGATTCTAGCCCGCAAAAGACGAGCGCGCCCTGAGCCCGAAGGCCCAGGGCGCGCGGAACGGCGGAGCGACTACGTCAGTCGCAGATGGTCGGCGTGATGGCCAGGGAGAACGCCCGGAGCACGCCGGTGTCGAAGAACGCGTTGTCCGACACGTTGACCGTCCACGTGCCGTTGGGATCCTCGCCGTTGAAGGCCGAGAGCGGGTTGGCCGGCTTCCAGGTGCCCGTGTACGGGGCGTCTTCGGGCGCCACGGCCTGGATGGAGTCGACGGCAGCGTCGTCGAGCACGGTCTGGCAGAAGTTGACGCCGTCGTTGAGGCCGCCGCCGGCGCGGTTGATGAGCGTCACGGTGGTACCCGAAGGCGACGTCAGCTTGAGCACGATGTCACCGGTCCAGGTGTGGGCGAGACCGACGGTGGCGGAGTCCGCGTCGGTCGAGCACGCGGTGCCGTCGATGCTGAACACCAGGTTCGCGATGGCGCCCGTGGCGCCCGAGACGTTGAGCGGCACGTCGACGCCGGCCGAGTCGGCATCGGGAATGTCGACGTCGGGGCCGGAGTATGCGGTGGTGGCGGGGGTCGAGCCTGGCTTGCCGGTCGCGACCTGGAACTCCAGGGCCTGGGGACTCAGGACGCCGTTGGTGTAGCTCGCGGTGAGGGTGAAGTCGGCCGCCAGGCCGCAGACTGCGTCCGCGGCGAGGCTGAAGCCGTACGGAGTGGCGTTGGTTCCCGTGCCGCCGCCGGGCGCGATCGCCGGGAAGGCGGAGGCCCCCGCGGTGACCGTGACCCCGGGCGTCGAGGTGGTGAGTACGCCGTTGAGGGCCACGGGAGCGGCGCCGCCGAGGTTCGTGAGCTCGGTCGTGAGGGACGCCGACTCGCCGGGCTCGACGAAGCCGTCGCCATCGCCGACGCTCTCTGCCGCCGTCGCCTCGGAGAACTCGAGGAAGGGAGCCGGCTTCGCCTTCAGCTTGGCGAGGCTGCCGTACGCGTCCAGGATCCCGACGCCCGAGTCCCGGTCCTTGCCGGGGGCTTCGATGTCGAGGGCCGCGCCGATCAGGGCCGTCTTGATTTTCGCGGGAGTCAGCCCCGGCTTCGACGACTTGAGGAGCGCGGCGATGGCCGCGGCGTGGGGGGCCGCTGCCGAGGTGCCGAAGAACGGGTTGAGGCCGCTGTCCCCCGGGAGCGTCGTCGACACGCCGTCGGCGGCCGAGAAGTCGGGCTTGGGGCGGCTCTGGGCGCCGCCCTGCTTGAACGTGAACTTGCCGGGCTTGTACGGCGTGCCGCTCGAGTCGTAGAAGACGCGGCGCGGACCGTCGGAGCTGAAGATCTCGACGGGGTTGGTCGCGCCGCCGGTGAAGGCGCCGCCCCCGGCGTTGAAGGAATCCACGGCGGCGACGGCGAACGCGCCCGGCGCCGAGTTGTGGCCGTAGACCGCGCCGGTCGTGGCGAGAGCCAGCTCGCCGCGCGACAGGGTCACGCGCAGGGCCCGGGCCTCGCCCGAGAACTTCACGAGCACGATGCGCAGCTCGGAAGGCACGAAGAGACCGAGGTACTCGAAGGGCAGGTCGTCGCCGTCCTGGACGTCGAAGGCGGCCGCGAGCACCTCGTTGAGCGTCGGATCCATCACCAGCAGGTCGTAGTCGTTGCCGGACTGCGGGTTGTCCAGGGAGCCCGGATCGGACCAGTGGAGGTAGAGCGGGCCGCTGCCCAGCTCGATGCGGTTCGACATCACGCCGTGGCCGAACTCGTGGATCTCGTAGCCGATGCCGTCGAGGGCCGGGATCGTCCCCTTGGCCTTCTTGAAGTCGCCCTCCCACACGCCCGAGGTGCCGTTGTTGATGCCGCCCGAGTTGCCGGCCGAGGAGAAGTACATGGCGCCGTCGGCGATCACGTCCTGGACGGCCTTGGCGACGATGTCGTCCTGGAACGGCGATTCGAAGTAGTAGATGACGTCGTCGACGATGATGTCGCAGCCCGCCTCACGCAGCGCGCGGATGTTGTCGGCGAAGCTCTCGGGGCTGTTGAAGGCGGTCGCGAAGTAGATCTGGGCGCCCGGGGCGATGTCGTGGACGATCTCCATCATCGCCGTGCCCTCGCCCGAGCCCGGGCGGCCGTCCTGCCCGGGCAGCGTGATCGTGTTCGCCGGCAGGTCGCCGCTCGCGATCGAATCCTCCTTGAAGTCGTCGCTGTCGGAGAGAACGCCGACCTTGATGCCGGCGCCGTTGAGGCCGAAGAACTGGCGGGCGTCCTCGGCGCGGTGCGCCTTGTCGCCTTCCGAGGTGACGCTGCCGCCTGCGGCGAGGGAAGCCACCGCCTCCCGGAGCCGCTCGGAGGTGCGCTGGCGGACGATGCCGTCGGTCGTGGCCTGGACGGCGGGACGCACGCTGCGGACGTCGGCGCGCGACGCCAGGCGCTCGAGGGAGCGCGACGGGACGAGCGCGCGCACGAGCCTGCCGTTGGCGTTGCCGTAGAGGACCTTGCCGCCGAGAGACCGCACGGCCGCGGCCACGCCCTTGGTGGCGGTGGTGCCGATGTCGACGGCCACCAGGCCGTCCTTGCGGCTGGGGACCACGGGCTTGAGGGCATGGCCGCCCTGGGCGAGCAGGCTGCCCTTGGAGGTCGTCGAGTAGAGCAGGCTCGAGCTGATCTTGCGCTGGGCCGGCGACCAGGAACGCTTGTCGCGGACGAGGGCGTCGATCTGTGCCCGGGCATGCGCCGAGAGCTGGGAGATGTCGGCGAGCCGGGGCGTGCCGGCCTTCTCGGCCACGGCGTCGGCGTCGTCCGAGGCCCGTGCGAGGACGGGGGCGGCCAGGTTGGCAGCGAGGGTCAGTGCGACGAGGGGGCGCGGGAAGCGCCGCCAGGTGGGAAGGGACATGTTTCGAACCTCCTGAACGGGACAACGGCTGTTCGGAGCGGCGAAAGCCCAGCCCTGACCCCGGAAGAGAGACCTCGGGTGGCGTGGTCGCGACGGCTGGACTACGAATGGTTGACTTCTGAGACCGATTCAGACGCTTTCGCGCGGCGAAGTCAACGAAAAAAGACGAATGCCGAAAGACTACGGCGCCGCGACGCTCGCGAGCGTGTCCCACAGCGCGACGCTGTCGAGCTCGCCTTCGTAGACGACCGTGCCGGTGCGATCGATCATCAGGATGAAGGGGCTCGACGTCGGCGCGACCGCCTGCGTGACGTCGCCGGGATCGAGCAGCACCGAGACCGGGTACCCGGCGGCGCGGGCCGCGTCTTCGGCCTGCGTGTAGTACGGCCGCTCGCTGGGGCGCTCCCGCGTGAGCGTCAGCACGTGAAGTCCATGGAGATACTCGGGAAAGAAGCGGGCGTAGTTCTGGTAGCGCTCCATGAAGTCGCCGTAGGGTCCGTTGCCGCGGTAGCTCGCGAGCAGGCACACGATGAGGAGCCTCTCGTGGGCCATGGCCTGCAGCGTCGCGCGGAGCGATACCTCGCCGGGGCCCCCCTCGAGAAGCGGCAACGTGTAGTCGCCGGGGAAGCGGCGCTGCAGCCACTGGGGATGCGGCTTCTGGGGACGCGCGCCCGTCTGCCGCTCGATGCTGCGGCCGAGGGCCTCGGACGGGTTCTGGCCGTAGGCCTCGGCGAAGATCGCCGTGGCCTGCTCCGCCTCGCCACGACGCCACCACTCGGCGCCGAAGTAGAAGAGGCCGACGGCCGAGTAGTTCGTGGTCCACCACGAGGCGTACTGGTCCATGTACTCGGAGATGCGCGCGAGACCGTCGTCGTGCCGACCGCCCTCCCACAGGGCGGCACCCTCGAACAGGAGCGCGGGAGTTCCCCGCTCCTTGCCCGCGGCCAGGGTGGCCGTGGCGAGCTTGGCGAGGCTGCGGAAGTCCCGGGCTTCCCACACCTGCTCGAGCGCCTTCGGGTCGGGCTGCTTGGGGTCGTAGGTCAGCTTGATCGCGTCGAGGGTCTTCGCGAGCGCGACGCCGATCTCGATGCCGGAGGCGTGAAGCTCGATCAGCTCGTGACGGGCGCGGGAGTAGAACACGTAGCGGCGCTGGGCGGCGCCGTAGGAGTACAGGCTCGGCATGAAGCCGGCGGCGGGCTGCCCGTCGATCTGCACGAGCAGGTCCTTCTCGGCGACGCCGGCGGCGGCGGCGATGCAGCGCGCGGCGATGCGGCTCACGATCAGGCAGGCCGAAGGCCGCGGCAACGGCGTGTTCGGGGTCGTGCGGATCCCGAGGATGTGCTTTTGGATGAACGCGTCCATCGACCGTCTCCGGAGGGAGACGGTCATTCTATGCCGTCCGCTAGGTTCCGAAGCGGTAGGCGAGCTTCACGAGCAGCACGTTGTCGGTCTCGGCGTGGAACAGGCGCGAGAAGGAGCGGCCGAGGCGCAGCTCGCCGGTGGTGTCCTCGTCGACCCGGTTCTGCGTCCACACGAAGAACGCCGTGGAGCCGGGCCGGAACTCCCAGCGCAGCACCGCGTTGCCCCGCAGCGAGTGGAAGTCGAAGTTCGGATCGTCGAAGGATACCGCGGGCGCCGGGCCGGCGCCGTCGGGATCGGCCGTGTAGACGTCGTCCTCGCGGCTCACGTCGGCGTAGCGGCGGAACGCGTAGTCTCGGGGCCGCGCGAGCTCTCCGAAGTCGCGGTAGGCACCCGAGGCCAGGAGCGGCTGCACGTACAGCTGCAGGCTCAGGCGCGGCGAGAACGTCCAGTTGAGACGCAGCGCCGCCGAGAAGGATTTCTGCTCCAGGTGCGCGAACACGTAGCGGTGGCCGAAGGTGGCGGTCGCGAGGGCGTCGTCGAAGGTGTCGATGTACTGCGCCGCCGTGCGCGCCACCTCGTAGCGCGGCTCCACGCTGAGGTTGAAGCTCGAGCCGGGACGCCAGGTGAGGGCCATGGAGCCGTTGCGGTACCAGTCCGACTGGCGCGCGTAGTCCGAGCCGTGGCTCGAGAGCTTCACCGAGAAGGTGCGGCGATCGTCGCTGCGCAGCGCCAGATCCCACTCCAGGCCGCGAGGATTGAGAGCCAGCGGACCTCCGCGCGTGAGCCGCGGGTTCTGGGTCTCGGGGTTGTAGGCCGTGAAGCCCTCGATCGCCCAGTAGTTGAGGAACTGCAGGTAGCCGAACAGGAAGGCGCCCTGCCAGGTCGTGTTGCCCTGGTAGTCCTGGCTGCGGAACAGGGCGCCGTCGATGCTGGCCGCGCGCGCGAGCTTCCCCGGCGTCGTCCATCGGTAGGAGCTCCACACGTGGCCGTTCTTCACGTCGGCCCGGGACAGGAAGCCGAGGTCGTTGCTGTCGAAGCCGGGCGTCACGAAGCCGTAGGCCGCGTTGAACAGGACGTTGCCCTTCTCCTTGTTCACGGCGACGCGGCCCGCCCAGCCCGAGAGCGACGTCGCGTTCTCGTCGACCTCGACGTGGGTCGCGTCGGGGCGCTGGAAGTAGTGTTGGGGACCCTCCTGGAGGTCCTTCAGGCGCGCGGCGTTCCCGGTGACCTGGCTCAGGCTGGTCCATCCCGTGACCACCCACTTCTTGCCCGGCCCCAGGAAGGCCCAGCCGTCGATGCCGCTGGTGAACGAGCGGCCATTGAAGACGTCGCGGAGCCGCTCCTCGCCGAACGAGCGCTCGGCCAGCGTGCCGATGAAGCCGAGGCCGTAGCGGTTGTCGGGGAACTCGTGCTGCACCCGGGCGACGCCGTAGTACGTCCTCGGCTCCACCTCGAGGTGGGAGCGGACCCCGGACGTCGACACGTCGCCGAACTCGCGCTGCGTGATCGCGTGGAGCGTCGCGACGTTCCAGCGGCCGGCGACCTTGCCGGTGAGCTTCGCGGCGCCCAGGATCGTGGTGCCGCTCGGGGTCTGGGCGAAGTCGTAGTCGTCGGGCAGTCCCTGGGGCGACCGACCGATGCGGCGGCTGTAGAAGAGGTTGGGGCTCGGGAAGTTGAAGCCGAAGTAGTTGCTGGCGCCGCCGAAGCCGAAATTGAAGAGGCTCGAGCCCTCGACGAAGAAGGGACGCTTCTCGTCGAAGAAGGTCTCGACGTCGGACAGGTTGACGACGGCGGGGTCCACCTCGACCTGGCCGAAGTCCGGGTTCGCGGTCACGTCGAGGGTGAGCCCGGTGCCGATGCCGATCTTCGCGTCGGCGCCCAGGGTGGGCTCGAGCTCCGAATCGTCGGCGAAGGGATCGTCGGGATCCCCGGGGACGAAGGCCGCCTTGCCGGTCACGTAGGGCGTGATCGAGACGCGCCGGGGCGGCGCGATGCCGCGGATGCCGCCGAGATCGGCGAAGCGCGAGACGAAGCCGCTTTCCTTCCTGGGGCGCAGCACCAAGTAGGAATCTTCCTTGGTGCGGGCCTGGAAGCGGCGGCAGTTGATGCCCCACACCAGGTCCGGCTGTTCGCGGAAGCGCAGCTGCGAGTACGGGATCCGCATCTCGACCGTCCAGCCCTCGTCGTCGATCCGCGAGCGGCCCTCCCACACGCCGTCCCAGGTGTCGTCGTCCCAGTCGTCGTTGTAGAGCGTGCCGTCGCGCAGCGTTCCGGCGGCGTTGACCGAGAAGAACAGCCCGCTGCGCCGGTCGTGGAAGGCGTCGACGAAGAACACGAAGGCGTCGGCCTCGAGCCAGGCGTCGCGGCGGCCCAGCCGCGCCACGATCTGCCGGGGCTGGGAGTCGTGAAGGCGCGCCGCGACGTAGAGGGCGTCGTCGTCGTAGGCGAAGCGAACCTCGGTGGCTTCGCTGGCCGCCACGCCCTCGGCCGGCTCGCGCTGGGTGAAGGCGGTCGCCGGCGGCGCCGCTCGCCAGACGGCCTCGGCGAGGCGCCCGTCGATCGCGATGGCCTCGTCGACGCGGACCGCCTCGAGACGTGGGGCGCTCTCGACTCCCCCGGCCAGGGCCAGCGCCAGCCACCAGACCGTCATCGTGCGGCCTCGTTTTCCACCGCCCCTGAGACGCCGTGGCCCGCCCCAGGGTTGGCATTGGCATCCCTGGGGCTTTCTGCTACTCTCCTGCGAGATTTTTTGCGGCGGCGCCGGCAGCCGCCTCTTTTCGAGGAGCTGGGCCATTTCGAACAAGGTGTTCGTCGGGAACTTGAGCTACGACGTGACGCGCGACGAGCTCATGCAGGTATTCGGTGCCGCGGGCAAGGTGGTGGACGCGAAGGTTCCCACCGATCGCGAGACGGGACGCCCGCGGGGCTTCGCGTTCGTGGAGTTCGACAGCGACGAATCCGCCGCCAAGTCGATCGAGCTGCTGAACGGCAAGGATATGAAGGGTCGGCCGCTGCGCGTGAACGAGGCCGACAGCCGTCCGCCCCGGCCCGCTGGCGCCGGGCCCACGTTCCGTCCGCCGTCGACGTTCCGCAGCGACCGGCCGTCGTTCGGCCGGGGCGGTGGCGGCGGCGAGCTGCCCTTCCCGCCCCCGGACTTCAAGGAAGAGAAGCCCGGTGGCCGGCGCTTCAAGCAGAAGCCCGCGCGCTCGAACAACAAGCAGGTCCCCAACCGCAAGCGCGGCGGCGGCTACGACGACTACGACGAGTAGCCGCTAGCCGGACGCGACGGGCCGTCGCGACACGGCGACGGCCACGAGCAGGACGGCGGCGAGCACGAGCACCACGCTCCACTGCACGGGCTGGTAGATGCTGAGGCCCGCCACTCCGTGGAACGGCGTCCGCCAGTACACGAAGGCTTGTCCCGCCAGGACCACGCCCGTGAACGCGCGGCCCGGCGCCATGGCCCGGAGCGCCGCGGGAATCACGACGGGCAGCGCGTAGACGAGCAGTCGGTCCGTGTTGTTGGCGACCGCGAGCGAGGCGTAGACGGTGAGCACCACGCCCACGTCCTCCCAGCGCGCGCTCCGCCAGCGGTCCGCGCGGGCCAGCAGGATCGGCGCCAGCACACCGAAGGTCCCGAGGGTCGCGAAGTAGAGCTGGTTGTCGAACAGGTGGCGGCCACGGAACGGCAGCATCTCCCGCGCGGCCTCGAATAGGCCGGGACCCGCCGCCGGCCAGAGGACGCGCACGCCGACGAAGACGGCCAGGGGCAGACCGAAGACCGCGAGGGCGCGGCGCCACGCGATGGCGGCGCCCTCGAGACGGCCCCAGCGCAGCAGCCCGTAGACCACGACGACCAGCCAGCTCTCGCGCGTCAGGAGACCGGCGAGGGCGACGAGGCCGAGGGCTCCATGGCGCCGCGTCGCGACCAGGTGGATGCCGAGCACGACGAGGAACAGGCACAGCGGATCGGGCATCCAGTACTGGTAGGCGTACCAGCGCACGGCTCCCGGCATGAGGCCGGCGAGCGTGGTTCCCAGCGCGGCGGCGCCGGAGCCGAAGCCCAGGAACCGCAGGTGGCGGAACAGGACGAAGAGGAACAGCGTCGCGCTGAGCGTCGTCAGGAGCCAGAACGCGACGTGCAGGTCGACCCCCGCGCGGGTCGCGACGTAGACGAGGAAGGGCGCCGCGACCCGGTACGCGAACGGGGCTTCCGTCGCGAGCGGTGACGTGGCCTGCCCTGCCGGCGCTCCCGCCATGGCGATGTAGTGACGATGGTCGAGCTCGCGCACGTCGCGGGGCCGATGCGGCGCGGGACCGAGCGCCGACGCGACCCAGGCCACGTTGAGCGCCACGAGCCCCGCCGCGAGGAGGGCGCCCAGGGCCGTGTCTCGCAGGGACGCCACGCGCGGCAGTGTACGAGCAGCCAGAGGGGGCGGCAACGCCACTACAATCCCGTCATGCGACTGATCCCTCGGTGCCGCCGGGCTCTGGCACTCCTCGCCCTCCTGCTCGCGCCGGCCGCTCTCGCCCACGACACCTGGCTGCGACCGCTCGCGTCCCACGGATCCGCCGGCGCCACGCTGCGCGCCCACCTCACGAGCGGGATGGCGTTCCCGGTCCTCGACTACGCGATCAAGCGCTCGCGCCTGGCTCGCGCCGACGTGCGGCTGGCGGGCGCCGTCACGAAGGTGACGTCCTTCGAGCCGGCGAAGCGCTCGCTCACCCTGGCCGTGCCGGTCCCTCGTGCGGGGATCGCCACCCTGGCGGTCGCCCTCGCTCCCGCGACCCTCGAGCTCGACGAGGCCCACGTGGTCGAGTACCTCGACGAGATCGGCCTCACGGAGCAGGTGCTCCCGCTCTGGCAGAAGGAGCCGGCGACGCGACGCTGGAAGGAGACGTACCGGAAGCTCGCGAAGACGTTCGTGCGCGTCGGCGAGCCGGCAGCCTCGGACGCCTCGGGGCAGGAGCCGGCCGGGCTTCCGCTCGAGCTCGTGCCCGAGGCCGATCCGACGGCGCTCCGGACGGGGGACAGCGTCGCGGTGCGTCTCCTGAAGGACGGCGCGGCGCTCCCGAGGATCGCGGTGGCGGCGGTGAACGGCGGCAAGCGCACGCTCGTCACGACCGACGCCGAGGGCCGCGCGCGCTTCGCCCTGGGCGCCCCGGGCCCCTGGATGTTCGCGGCCACCGACCTGCGTCGGCGCGCCGACGGCACGTGGGAGAGCGACTTCACGACGATGGTGGTCGAGGTCCAGGCCGCGCGTTAGTTATAAGATTCCGCGTCCATGCTCCTCGCCCTCGTCCTGGCGGCGGCCACGACCGTCACGCGCCCGTTCGGCGAGGAGCGCCTGCTCCTCGACCGGCGCCTCGAGACGCTGCGCCGCATCCTGCCCGACGCGGCGAACCCGCCGGGCGACGCCGCGATCGTGCGCGAGATGGCCGAGAGCGCCCGGCTGCTGTCGGTCGAGTCGCTGGCGCGGCCGCCGGTCGAGACGACCTCCCGCGGCGACGTCCCCGTGGACGTGTCGGGCGTCGGTCGTTACGCCGACATCGATCGCTTCTTCCGCCAGGTCGCCCTGTCGCACCGCCTGATCGACGTCGAGAGCCTGAGCCTGACGGCGGCCCCCGGCGACACGGTGCGCTTCGCGGCGGTGCTGAAGTTCCCCTACCGGCCCGCGCGGGCGCCGCTGCCGCAGCCGCCCGACGGCACGCGAGCCCGGGCCACCGGGCTGCCCCGCCCCCAGGCCGACGCCTTCGTCGCGGATCAGGCGCTGGCCCTCGCGAAGTCCGACACGATCGCGGCGCTGCGGCGGGCCCGGCGCAACCCCCGCGTCTTCCTGTCCGAGCTGTCGGCGATCGTCCGGGACCGGCCCGTGATCCTCACGTCGGCGGCCCTGGGCGACGAGTTCCTCGTGCGCGGCCTGACGGTGGGCGACGCCTCCGCCCATGCCCTCGAGTCGCGCATGGAGCGCGGCTTCTTCCGGGTCTCGCAGTTCCTGATGACGCGCCAGGGCGCGTGCCTGCGCTTCGAGGCCCGCGGCACGACTCCCGTCGCCGGCCCCGAGGCCGAGCTTCCGTTGCCCACGGAAGATCCCTTCGAGGAACAGGACGCGTCGTGCGCGGTCGATCGCGACGCCGCCCGCGTGGCGGTGGTGCGCGGGCCGAACACCAAGGTCCCGGGCCAGGGGCCCCTGACGCTGCGGCTGCGCGACATGGACGTCGCCGACGTGTTCCGCGTGCTGCACTCCCTCACGGGCCAGGGCTTCCTGGTGGATGGCGACGTCTCGGGCCGCGTCCACGTGGAGCTCGCGCGGGTCACGCTCGAGGAGACCCTCGCGGCGCTCGCCCGCTCCGCCAACCTGCGGATCGGCGACGCAGGCCTGGTGCGGCGGGTCTCCAACGCCCACGGAGAGGCGCCCGGGCCCCGCAAGCCGGCCGCGAAGGCGACGCCGGCCCCCGACGCGCCGCCGCCGTCCACGCTCAGCGCGAGCTTCGAGCTCAAGCGCGCGAGCGTGCGCGACGTGCTCGCGGTCATGACGGACGCCGACGCGAACCTCGCGTCGCTGGGCCCGCCGGGCTCTCTCGGACGTCTCTCGCTGTGGGCGCGCGAGACGCCGCTGGCCGCCCTGCGGGCCGGCGTGCTCGAAGCCGCCGGCCTCACGGAGCGCGTCGAGGACGATCACCGTGTCCTGATCCGGGCCGGCTCGAGCGACGCGCCCGTGCCGGTCGCCGCCGAGACGCAGCCGCCGCGCCTAGTGCTGCGCGCCCCGGATCTCTCGCTGCTCGAGTTCGAGCCGACGGGCATCGCGAGCTCGGGGACGGGATGGAGCACCTTCGCGTACTCGCCCGGGGGCGCGCTGCTCGCGTATCGGGCGGGCGAGCGCCTCGCGAACGCGGTGGTGAAGGACGTGCAGTCGACCGACGTCCTGCTCGACACGGACGAGGGCGAGCTGCGCATCGCGATCCCGCCGCTTCCCAAGTAGGCCCATCGACGAAAAAGCCCGGAACCCTGGGGGTTCCGGGCCACGTCACGAGGAGCCGCTTGTTCCGGCTCCGTGCGCGCGCCGACTGGCGTGCGTTTCGTACGTTGCAGGTGCGTGGGGCCTGGCGGCGGCCCCGTCAGCAGTCCGGCGGACTGGCCTCCATCACGGCACCTCCGAAGACCTCAAGAACGTGAAACGTCCTCGAACGCCTCCTACGCCTCGAATATCGTCCGCGCACCCCGCGCTGTCAAGGACGATCTACTTGACTTCCCAGGTGTCGCCGCCGCTCAGGAGCTTGGCGAGATCTCCCGGCCCCTTCCGGGCGATCAGCTCCTGCACCTGCTGGTTGGCGCCTTCTTCGTAACGCGGCGCATCGACGGCGCGCAGCACGCCGAGCGGGGTCGGGAAGCCCGGAAGCGCCTCCATCCTCGAGAGCAGGAACGCATAGGCCGGATTGGGATGGCGCTCGTCGTGGACGATCAGGTCGCTCTCCGCGACGCCGTTGCCGAGGGTCACGACCTCGAGGTCGATGCCCTTCATGCGGATGCCCTTGTCCTTGTTCTTCCCGAAGATCAGGGGCTGCCCGTGCTCGAGCTGGATCAGGTGGTCTTCCTTCACGTCCTTCTCGACGAGGGAGTCCCACGCGCCGTCGTTGAAGATGTTGCAGTTCTGCAGGATCTCGACGAAGGCCGAGCCGCGGTGGGCGGCGGCCTTGCGTAACGTGGCCTTCAGGTGGCCCTGGAAGACGTCCACCGAGCGCGCGACGAAGGTCGCCTCGGCGCCGAGGGCCAGGGAGAGCACGTTGAACGGGCGGTCGACGGAGCCGTACGGCGTCGACTTCGCCTTCTTGCCCGTTTCCGAGGTCGGCGAGTACTGGCCTTTCGTGAGGCCGTAGATGCGGTTGTTGAAGAGCAGCACCTTCAGGCCCACGTTGCGCCGGAGCATGTGGATCGTGTGGTTGCCGCCGATCGAGAGCGCGTCGCCATCTCCCGTCGCGATCCACACCTCGAGCTCGGGCCGCGCGAGCTTGAGACCGGTCGCCACGGCCGGGGCGCGGCCGTGGATGGTGTGGAACCCGTACGTGTTCATGTAGTACGGGAAGCGGCTCGAGCAACCGATGCCCGACACCACGACGAACTTCTCCCGGGGCACGCCGAGCTCGGGAAACACCTGCTGCACCGCCGACAGGATCGCGTAGTCCCCGCAGCCCGGGCACCAGCGCACCTCCTGGTCCGTCTGGAAGTCCTTCTTGGTGTAGACGGGGAGCGTCGTGGTCATCGCAGGACCTCCTCGATCTTGGCTTCGATCTCGGACTGCTTGAACGGCTTGCCCTGGATCTTGTTGAAGCCCTCGGCGTCCACCAGGTACTTGGCGCGGAGCAGCCAGACGAGCTGGCCCATGTTCATCTCGGGCACGACGACCTTCTTGTAGCGCCCGAGCACGTCCCCGAGATTCCGGGGGAGCGGGTTGAGATGGCGCAGGTGGACGTGGCCGATGCGCTTTCCCTGCCCGCGCGCCGAGCGCAGGGCGGCGGTGATGGCGCCGTAGGTGGAGCCCCAGCCCACGAAGAGGAGGTCGCCGTCCGGATCCCCCGCGGGCACCACGTCCGGCACTTCCTGCACCACGGCCGCGACCTTGGCGGCACGCAGGTGCACCATCCGCTCGTGGTTGAGCGGCTCGTAGTTCACGTTGCCGGTCACGTCCTGCTTCTCGAGCCCGCCCACGCGATGCTCCAGCCCCGGCGTGCCCGGCACCGCCCAGGCCCGCGCCAGCGTCTCGGGATGGCGCAAGTAGGGCATGAAGCCCTCCGCGTCGGTGCGGAACTTCACCTTGAAGTCCGGCAGCTCCGAGACGTCCGGCACCTTCCACGGCTCGGCGCCGTTCGCGAGGTACCCGTCGGACAGGATGATCACCGGAACCATGTACTTGAGGGCGATGCGGCAGGCCTCGAGGGCGATCCAGAAGCAGTCGCCGGGCGTCGAGGGCGCGAGGACCGGCACCGGCGCTTCCGAGTTGCGGCCATAGAGGGCCTGGAACAGGTCGGCCTGCTCGGTCTTCGTGGGCAGCCCGGTCGACGGGCCGCCGCGCTGGATGTTGCAGATCACCATCGGCAGCTCGACGGCGATGGCGAGGCCGATCGCCTCCATCTTGAGCGCCATGCCGGGCCCCGACGTGGTCGTGATCGCGAGGGAGCCTCCGTAGGCGGCGCCGATCGCCGAGGTCATCGCGGCGATCTCGTCCTCGGCCTGGAACGTCATCACGCCGAAGCTCTTGAACATCGAGAGCTCGTGGAGGATGTCCGAGGCCGGGGTGATCGGATAGCTGCCCTGGAACAGCGGCAACCCGCTCTGCCGCGACGCGGCCACGAAGCCCAGGGCGAGGGCACTGTTGCCGTTGATGTTGCGGTAGGTCCCCGGCGGCAGCTTGGCGGGCGGGATCTCGTAGCTCGTCTGGAAGGCCTCGGTCGCCTCGCAGTACGAATAGCCCGCCTTCATCGCGAGCTTGTTGGCTTCGACCAGGGCCGGCTTCGTCTTGAACTTGTCGTCGAGGTAGCGGTCGGTCGCGTCCATGGCCCGGTTGTAGAGCCAGTAGCACATGCCGAGCGCGAAGAAGTTCTTGCACCGGTCCATGCTCTTCGCGTCGAGGCCGAGATCCTTGAGCGCCGCGCGCGTCAGCTTCGTGAGCGCGACCGGGAAGAGCCGGTAGCCCTGGAGGCTGCCGTCCTCGAGCGGGCTCACGGTGATCTGCGCCTTCTTGAGGTCGATCTCCTTGAAGTTGTCGGTGTTGACGATGAGGATGCCGTTCGTCTTCAGGTCGGCGACGTTCATCTTGAGCGCCGCGGGGTTCATGGCGATCAGGACGTCGACCGCGTCCCCCGGCGTGTAGACGTCCCCCGAGGCGAAGTGGAGCTGGAAGCCCGAGACGCCGGGAAGGGTTCCGGCTGGGGCGCGGATCTCGGCAGGAAAGTCCGGGAACGTGGCGATGTCGTTGCCGTACATCGCCACCGTGTTCGTGAACTGGCTGCCGGTGATCTGCATGCCGTCGCCGGAGTCCCCGCAGAAGCGGATGACGGCTTGCTCGATGGTCTCGCGTTTCCGCGTCGGTGCCTCGGCAGTGGCCATGCCTACTTCACCTCCCGCCGGGATTATATAGGTCAAGCGGGTGCGATAGACTCGCTTCATGGCCGCATCTCCCGCCGCCTTCAGGCTCGGCAGGGCCGACATCAAGACCAAGCTCCTCCTGATGATGCTGGCGCTGCTGGCCTTGTCGGTCACGTCGCTCTTCTTCCTGCACCTCCTGAACGAGCGGCAGCTCCTGGCCCAGGTCCGCGACTACACCGACGAGCTCTCGACGACCATCGAGATCGCCCAGGAGCAGCCCGCGGGGCCGGGCGACCCCCAGGTCGTCCTCAAGGCCTATGCGGAGAAGCTCACGGCCCTGGGGGTCAAGGACGTCTCGATCGCCGACGCCGCCGAGGAGGTGCAGGCCTCCACCAACCCGCAGAACGTCGGCAAGCCCCTGGTGCGCACCAGCACCAAGCGCCGGGGCCCGAAGGAGTACGTCATCCGCGGCGTGCTGGGCGACGACTCGGGGCCGCCGGGCACCCAGAAGACCTCGACCCTCACGATCCCCATCGTCGTGGCCGACCGGCGCGTCGGCTACGTCGTGATCACCCGCTACCTGGACGACTTCTCGGCGCTGTCCAAGGAGGCGCTCGTCAACCGCCTGATCGCCACCTTCGGCGTGTTCGCCTTCGGCATCGCGCTGGCGCTGTACCTGTCCTGGTCCTTCAGCCGGCCCCTCGAGCAGCTCACCCTGGCGTCGCGCTCGGTGGCGGCCGGCGACCTCTCGGTCTCCGTGTCGGCCAGCGGCACCGACGAGATCGGCGCGCTCTCCCAGACGTTCAACGAGATGGTGGAGCGCCTGCGCGAGAAGCGCCTGCTCGAGGAGCGCCTGCACTTCGCCGAGCGCTCGACCGCCATGGGACGGCTCGCCTCGGCCGTGGCCCACGAGATCCGCAATCCCCTGAACTTCATGAACCTCTCGATCGACCACATCCGCGAGAAGCTGGCCCCCGAGGACCCCGCCCGGCGCGAGGCCTTCGGCCGCATCCTCGGCAACGTGAAGGGGTAGATCAGCCGGCTCAATCGCCTCGTCGGCGACTTCCTGTCCTTCGGCAAGCCCATGCGCCTCGACACGCGGCCGTGCCGCGTCGACGACGTGCTGCGCGAGGTGGCCGAGCTCGTCGACCACAAGGCCCGCGACCAGGGCATCGCCCTGGGAATCGCCACGGCGGCGGATTTCCCGGAGACGCTGGCCGATCCCGAGCTGCTCAAGACCTGCTTCCTGAACCTGATGATCAACGCCGTCGACGCCATGCCCAAGGGCGGCGTGCTCTCGGTCGAGGCCGGGCCGGCCCGGGAGACCGGCGGCGACGTGCTGCTGGTCACCGTGAGCGACACCGGCCAGGGCATGACCCCCGACGAGATCCGCACGGCCTTCGAGCCGTACTTCTCGACGAAGGAGACGGGCCTCGGCCTGGGGCTCGCCCTCACGCGCAAGATCGTGAGCGACCACGGCGGCTCGATCGCCCTCGAGAGCGCCCCGGGCCAGGGCACCCGTGCCCGCATCGTTCTGCCTCTCGTCGCGAAGCCCGTGACCGAACGGCCGGCCGAGGCCGTGGTCTCGTGAACGCAGCCGCGGCGCCCCGGGGGCGCGTCCTGGTCGTGGACGACGAGCGGCACCAGCGCGACATCCTCGAGACGATCCTCCAGTCCGAGGGCTACGAGACGGCGGCCGCGCGCAACGGGCGCCACGCGCTCCAGATCGCCCGCGAGCAGCCCTTCGACGTGGTGCTGACCGACCTCAAGATGCCCGACCTCGACGGCATCGCGCTGCTGCAGGAGCTCGGCCGTTCGCAGCCCGGCGCCTGCGTCGTGCTGATGACGGCCCACGGCACGATCGACAGCGCCGTCGAGGCCATGCGCAAGGGGGCCTTCGACTACCTCACGAAGCCCCTCGAGAAGGACGTGCTGCTCGTGGTGCTGAGCCGGGCCCTCGAGCGCACGCGTCTCGTGCGCGAGAACCGGATGCTGCAGGAGCAGCTGCGCGACCGCTTCCGGATCGAGAACATCGTGGGCGCCCACGGCTCGATGCAGGACGTGTTCCGGATCGTGCACAAGGTAGCCGCGTCCAATTCCACGGTCCTCATCTACGGCGAGAGCGGCACCGGCAAGGAGCTCGTGGCGAAGGCGCTCCACCACCAGAGCGAGCGGCGGGACCGTCCCTTCTATGCCGTGAACGTGGCCGCGCTGCCCGAGAGCATCCTCGAGGCCGAGCTGTTCGGCCACGAGAAAGGCGCCTTCACGGGGGCCGAGTCCCGCAAGATCGGGCTCTTCGAGCAGGCGAGCGGCTCGACGCTGTTCCTCGACGAGGTCGGCGACCTCAAGCGCGACCTGCAGGTGAAGCTGCTGCGGGCGCTCCAGGAGCGCGAGATCATGCGCGTGGGCGGCACCGAGCGCGTGAAGATCGACGTGCGCATCGTGGCCGCCACCAACCGCGATCTCGAGGCCGACGTGCGGGCCGGCCGCTTCCGGGAGGACCTCTTCTACCGTCTCAACGTGATTCCGCTGCTGCTCCCGCCGCTGCGCGAGCGTCGCACCGACATCGCCCTGCTGGTCGAGCACTTCATGCGCAAGTACGCCGACCCGAAGCGCCCGCGGGACGTGAGCGAGAAGGCCCTCGAGATCCTCTCGGGCTACGACTGGCCCGGCAACGTGCGGCAGCTCGAGTCGGTCATCGAGCGCGCGCTCCTGCTCTCGGAGGGCGAGACGATCGTCCCCGCGGACCTGCCGGCGGCGGTGCGGGCCGGCCTCACGTCGGCCCGGGGACCCCTGGGCCTCGACATCCCGGACTCCGGCATCGACCTCGAGGGCGTCGAGCGCACCCTGATCCTGAAGGCCCTCGAGAAGACGGAGGGCAACGTCTCGCGCGCGGCGCGGCTCCTGGGCCTCTCCCGGCGGACGCTGCAGTACCGCCTGGAGAAGATCCAGGAGAGCTAGGTAGAATCCGGCAGCTCATGCGCCAGACCGGTCTCGACTTCGGCGGCGCGCCCGACGGCCCGAAGCCGCGCGCGCGCACGCTCACCGTCGGCCAGCTCACGAACCGCATCCAGGGGGCCCTCGAGGTCACGTTCGCGGACGTGTGGGTCGAGGGCGAGATCTCGAACCTGAAGATCGCTGACTCCGGCCACTGGTACTTCTCGCTCAAGGACGAGAGCGCGCAGATCCGGGCCGTGGTGTGGAAGACCGCCACGCGCCTCATCCGCTTCCGCCCCAAGGACGGCACGCGCGTCGTGGTGCGCGGCGGCGTCCGCGTCTACGCGCCCAAGGGCGACTACCAGCTCTCCGTCGAGGTCATGGAGCCGCTGGGCAAGGGCTCGCTGCAGCAGGCCTTCGAGGACCTCAAGGAGAAGCTCGATAAGGAAGGGCTGTTCGACCCGAAGCGCAAGCGGCCGCTACCCATGCTGCCGAAGCGCCTGGGGCTCGTGACCTCTCCCACGGGCGCGGTGCTCCGCGACATCCTGCGCGTGCTGCGCTCGCGCTACGCGAACCTCGAGGTCCTGCTCTACCCGGCCCGCGTCCAGGGCGAGGGCGCCGCGGCCGAGATCGCCCAGGGCATCCGTACCCTGAACCGCATCGCGGGCCTCGACGTGCTGATGGTCGCGCGCGGCGGCGGCAGCCTCGAGGACCTGTGGGCCTTCAACGACGAGGCCGTGGCCCGGGCCCTCTCCGCGTCCCGCGTCCCGACGATCTCGGCCGTGGGCCACGAGACCGACTTCACGATCGCGGACTTCGTGGCCGACCTGCGGGCCGCGACGCCCTCGGCGGCCGCCGAGCGCGTGGTGAAGGCCAAGGTCGATCTCGAGGCGCACCTGGCGGCGCTCGACAAGCACCTGGACGGAGCCCTGAATGTGCGCCTCACGCGCATCCGCTCCCGTCTCGCGGCGCTCACCTCACACCGCGTCTTCGAGGCCGAGCGCGGCCGGCTGCGCACCGCGGCGCAGCGCGTCGACGACCTCGTGCGGCGCGCGGAGACGGGCCTCACGCGCCAGCGCGAGCGCGGCCGGGATCGGCTCCGCCACGTCGAAACCCGTCTCGCCGCCTTCCGTTGGGACCGGCAGCTCGCCGAGCGGCGCAAGGCGGTGACCCGCCTGGGCGACGTGCTGGGCGCCCGGCTGCGGGCCATCGTGACCGCCCGGCGCGCGTCCCTGGGGCGCGCCGCCGGGAAGCTCGACAGCCTGTCGCCGCTGGCGGTGCTCGGCCGCGGCTACGCCCTCGCGTGGCACGGCGAGCGGCTGCTGCGCGACGCGGCCGCCGTGAAGGTCGGCGACGCCATCCGCGTCCGGCTCCACGCAGGGACCCTGGACGCCACCGTGACCGCGAAGGAGAACGAGTGACCGAATCGCAAGCCCCCGCGTTCGAGGGCGCCCTGAAGCAGCTCGAGGACATCGTGCAGCGCCTGGAGAAGGGCGAGCTCAGCCTCGAGGACTCGCTGAAGCTGTACGAGGACGGCATCCGGCTGTCGCGGCTGTGCCACACCAAGCTCGACGAGGCGGAGGGCCGCATCGAGCAGCTGCTGAAGGACCAGCGCGGCGAGCCCGTGATCGACCCGAAGACCGGCCGGCCCAAGACGGCGCCCCTCGCGCCGGCCGAGGAATGACCGAGTTCGACGCCGCCCTGGAGGCGGCCCTTCCGGCCGAGAGCGCCTGGCCGGCCACGATCCACCGCGCCGTCCGCTACAGCCTGTTCGCCGGCGGCAAGCGCATCCGGCCGCTGCTCGTGCTCGCGGCCTGCGACGCCGTGGGCGGCGAGCGCGCCCGTGCGCTGCCGCTGGCGTGCGCCGTGGAGATGATCCACACCTACAGCCTGATCCACGACGACCTGCCGGCCATGGACAACGACGACCTTCGGCGCGGCAAGCCGACCTCCCACAAGGTGTTCGGCGAGGCCATCGCGATCCTCGCGGGCGACGCGCTCCTGACCCGCGCGTTCCACCTCATGGTCGAGATGCCGGCGGACGCCGACGCCGACGCATGCCGGTTGCGGCTCGCGGCCACGGCGCTCCTGGGCGAGGCCTGCGGCACCACCGGCCTCATCGGCGGCCAGGTCGTCGATCTCGAGTCTGAGGGCCGCGCGATCCCGGCGGCGGAGCTCGAGCAGCTGCACCGCGCCAAGACGGGCGCGCTGCTGTCCGCCTGCGTGCGGGGCGGCGCGCTACTGGGCGGCGCCGGGCCCGACGAAGTCGAGCGGCTGGGACGCTACGCCTCCAGCATCGGCCTCGCGTTCCAGATCGTCGACGATGTGCTCGACGCCACAGAGGGCGCGGAGCGCCTGGGCAAGACGGCCGGCAAGGACCAGGCGGCGCAGAAGGCCACGTACGTCAGCGTCCACGGCCTCGAACGGGCGCGCGCCATGGCGCGCGAGCTGCTCGGCCAGGCCCTGGCGGAGCTCGAGCCGTTCGGGACGCGCGCCCAGGGCCTCGCGGAGCTGGCCCGGGCGATCGTGGACCGCCGCGCGTGAGCCCCGCGCCCCGCGCGCGCCTCGACGTCTGGCTGGTGGATCACGGGCTGGCGCCGTCGCGGGAGAAGGCCCAGGCGCTCATCATGGCCGGCCGCGTGCGCGTCGACGGCGCGCCCGGCGCAAAGCCGGGCACGCCGGTGCGCGAGGCGACGCGGGTCGAGCTGCTGCCGGGGCCCGAGCACGTGGGCCGCGGCGCCATCAAGCTCGCGGGCGCCCTGGAGCGCCTCGGCCTCGATCCCCGCGGCTGCGTCGCGGTCGACGTGGGCTCCTCGACCGGCGGCTTCACCGAGACGCTCTTGGCGCGCGGCGCCCAGCGCGTCCATTGCGTCGACGTGGGACGCGCCCAGCTCCACGAGACGCTGCGGCAGGACCCGCGCGTGCGCGTCCACGAGGGCACGAACGCGCGCACCCTCGACCCCGACGCGCTCGGCGAGGCCTGCACGTTCGCCACGATGGACGTGTCCTTCATCTCGGTCCTCAAGATCCTGCCGGCGCTGCGCGCCGTCCTGGCGCCGGAGGCGCGCCTCGCGGTGCTGGTGAAGCCCCAGTTCGAGGTGGGGCGGGCCGACGTGGGGCGCGGCGGCATCGTGCGCGACGCGGCCCTGCATCGCCGGGCCCTCGAGGGCGTCGCCTCCGGCGCCGCCGCCCTCGGCTATGGCCTGCTCGGCGCGTGCGCCTCCCCCATCGACGGCGCCGAGGGCAACCGCGAGTTCTTCCTGGGCCTCGCCCGCGACGGCGCGGCGCTCGGCCCCGACGCGTTTGATGCGATGATCTCGGCGGCTCTCCAGGCATGACCACCCTCGGCGTCATCGCGCGTCCCGACCTCGTCGAAGCCGGCCCGGCGCTCCACAAGCTCGTGGCCTGGCTCAAGGCGCGCAAGGTGACGGCGCTGCTCGAGACCCAGACCGCGGCCCTCGCGAAGACCCGGACGCGCGTCGCCCAGGCCGAGGCCGCCGACGTCGTGGCGCGCGCCGACGCCCTCGTGGTGCTGGGCGGCGACGGGACCCTGCTGCGCGTCAGCCACCTGCTGGCGCGGCGCAACGTGCCGGTCCTGGGCGTCAACTTCGGCAGCCTCGGCTTCCTCACCGAGATCGCCCTCGACGAGCTGTACCCGACCCTCACGGGTCTCATCGAGGGGCGCTACGAGTACGACGAGCGCCGCATGCTCCACGCCGTCGCGACGCGCTCGGGCGTCGCGGAGAAAGCCGACGTCCTGAACGACGTGGTGATCACGAAGGCGGCCCTGTCGCGGATCATCGAGCTCGACGTCTTCGTGGACGGCCTGTTCGTGTCGGCGTTCCGCGCCGACGGCCTCATCGTGTCGTCTCCCACCGGCTCGACCGCCTACAACCTGGCGGCCGGGGGGCCGATCCTCCATCCCTCGCTGCCCGCCATCGCCATCACGCCGATCTGTCCCCACATGCTGACGAATCGGCCCCTGGTCGTCGGGGACAAGTCCACGATCGAGGTGCGCCTGCGGCCGGCGCGCGACGTGGAAGTCCACGTCACCTTCGACGGCCAGCTCGGCTTCGCGCTCTCCGGCGAGGACTCGGTCACGGTGACCCGAAGCCCCCGGTCCCTGCGGCTCGTGCGGGCGCCGGCCCGCGACTTCTTCGCGGTGCTGCGCACCAAGCTGAAGTGGGGCGAATCGACGACGCGCCGGCGGTAGCGGGCGCGCGCTTGAGGCGTCTCGTCCACGGCGCCGCTCTCGCCCTGGCCCTCGCGCTGCCCCTCGCCCTCGGGGCATCGGAGATCCTCGTGGTTCCGGCCGGCCTCGGTCTGTGGCGCGGCCTCGTGGATCCCCCCGGTCTGGCCCGGCTCGCCGT
>CADEEV010000003.1:140898-184012 GCA_902826455.1 uncultured Acidobacteriota bacterium
GCCTGGGCCGTGGTGCGCCACGGTCGGGCGGGCCGCTGGCTGCTGTGGCTGCTCGTGGCGGCGCTGCCCTTCGTGCCGCTCCTCACCGGCCGCGGCTTGTGGCTGCTCGTGTTCCAGGGACCCACGCTGCTGATCGTCGCCCTGGCAGCGGCAGGCTTCGGGCTCGCCGGAGCCACGCGTCGCGCGCCGTTGCCTCGCGCGAACGCCGTGCTGATCGCGCTGCTCACGTTCCTCGGGTACGCCCTGCTCGCGCGCTTCCTCCCGGGAGCCGCCGGACCCCAGGGCGACGAGCCCCACTACCTCGTCATGGCCGAGAGCCTGCGCAGCGACGGCGACCTGGACCTGCGCGACGAGCACGACGACCGTGCCTACCGCTCGTTCTACGCCGGGCGGCTCGTGCCCCATCGCTCGCCGGCGAGCCCGCGCGGCCGCCTCTACTCCGTCCACGCCCCGGGCCTACCGCTGCTGATGCTGCCCGGCTACGTCGTGGCGGGTTTCGCGGGGGCGCAGCTCGCGATCGCCGCGGTGGCGGCCCTCGCCGTGGCCCTCGTCTTCGGCCTCGTCCGAGAGGTCAGCCGCGACGAGTGGACGGCCCGCACGACGGCCGCGGCCCTGGCGCTCGCACCGCCGTTCTCGTTCTACGCCGTCTCGCTCTACCCGGAGGCGTTCGGCGCCCTCGCCACGGCCGTCTTCCTGTGGACCGGCCGCAGCGATCCCACGCGCCCGCGCCTGCTGACCGCGGCGGCCATCGCGGCGGCGCTGCCGTGGTTCCATCCCAAGTTCCTGCCGCTCGCGGCGCTGGGCCTGGGCCTCACCCTCGTGCGCCGCGGGCCGTGGGCGCAGCGAACCCTGGCGTTGGCCTTGGGGGCCGGCGGGCTCGTCGGGCTCCTCGTCCTGTTCGGCGCTCTCTACGGCCGGGCCACGCTGTCGGCCGCCTACGGAGCCGGAATCGCCTCGGACGTTTCCCTGTCCCGTATCCCGCGCGGCCTGGCGGCGCTGGCCTTCGATCGCCAGTTCGGCCTCCTGCCGCTCGCGCCGCTCTGGCTTCTCGCGGTGCCGGGCGGTTTCCTGTTGTGGAGGCGGGCACCGGGCGACCTGATGCGCGCCGTGCTCCTCGCCGCGGCGACCCTCGGGGTGGGGGCCTCGTTCAGCATGTGGTGGGGCGGCACGTGCCCGCCGGCGCGCTTCGTCGTGCCCGCACTTCCGGTGCTGGCGCTGCTGATGGCCCCGGCCGTGACGCGTTTTCCACGCACGGCGTGGGGCCTGCTCGGGGCTGGGCTCGCGGTCACGCTCGTGGCCGCGGACGCACCCCGCGCGATCCACAACCGGCCCGACGGCGAGAGCGCGCTCTTGAAGGTGCTCGCTCCCACGGTGAGTCTCGATCCCCTGCTGCCGTCCTTCGTGCCCGACACGGGGCCGAGCGAGGTCGGCGTGCACGAGCGGCGTGCGACGCTCGAGCTGCTCTACGCCCTCGCCGCGCGCCGTGTCGTCGGGGTGTCGGGTCCCGTGGTGCCTGCGGATCTCTCCCTGCCCCTGGACCTCCCGGGCGCTCCCTGGTCGCTCACGCCGCGGGAGGTACGCGTCTCGCGCAGGCTCGACCTGCCTGCGGGCCGCTACCGCCTCGTGGCGCGCGGCGCCGTCGGAGCCGGAGGCGTACTGCGGCTCGGTCTCACTTCCGAGGAAGGTCGGCTGGGCGTGATCCACATGACCCCGGGAGCCGCCGACGCCTCCCTGGAGCTGTCGCTTCCGAGCGGCGCCACCCGCGTCGCGTTGAGCGCCGAGGCGGAAGACGCCCCCGCACTCCTCGAGAGCGTGCGCCTGCAGCCGGTCGCCCTCGCCGGGGTGCGGCCTTAGCGCAGCTCGTACACCCGCTCGGGATCCGTCGGCGGCACGAGCGCGATGGCGTCGATCGACGCCAGGGCGTCGGCGCGGCCGATCGTGACCACGAGGTCGGGGCCGCCCGACTGCGCGTACAGATAAGGATGGCGGATGCGGAACGGCCCGGAGATCGGATACTCGCGGAACTGCGGGCGGCCGCCCCAGAACGAGCGCTCGCCCACGTAGAGCATGCCCTTGCCGTGGCCGGTCACGCGCAGCTCCAGCTTGCGACGCCGGGCCTCGGGAAGGACGCGCAGGAAGATGCCGTCCCAGCGGCCGCGCAGGCGCAGGTAGCCTTCGTCGATGCGGGCGCCCCGCATCAGGTACAGGTCGCCGAGGGTCGCGTCGGCGCTCTGGGTCACGATGCGGTCGGGGGCCTCGAAGCGCACGCGCGAGCCGCGGCCGCTGAAGAACACGACCGGGCGTTCGCGGATCACGAGCTTGCCGTCGCGGACCGCCGGCAGGGACGGCACGAAGGCGCCGCGGCCGAGGTAGAGGGGGAGCGGGCTGCGGGCGACGTCCCACAGCTCCGGGCGTCCGGGGGCCGGAGGCCGCTGGTAGAGGCGCTCCCAGCGGCCGTCGTCGGCGAAGGCCCCGACGAGCTGCACGCCGATCCCCAGCGCCGCGAGGATCCCGCCGACGAAGCCGACGCTCGCGATGCCCTCGGGCAGGAAGAGCAGCAGCAGCGGCAGGGCATCGGTCATGAGGCGCGGGCCGAAGCTCTCGCCGCCATGCCACTCGCTCCAGCGGCCCATCAGGCACAGGTGCGCGAGGGCGGCTCCACCGGCGACGAGCGGCAGCCAGCGCTCGTGGCCACGGCGCACGGCGCGCACCAGCCCGGCAAGGGCGACCAGCACCACGGGCGTGAAGACGAGCAGGCCCTTCGCGGGCGAGACCAGCAGGCCGAGCTGGCCGCGTCCCCAGGGCTCGGAGAAGCGCCCGAGCGTCCCGGAGAAGCCGTGCTCGAGCGGCGAGCCGAAGGCGGCCCACTGGTACGCGAGGAGGAACAGCGCGGGACCCGCGCCCCAGGCGGCGAACGCGAGGACCTGCCGGGGCCAGCGCGCCAGGATCCCGGCGGCCAGGACGGCCGCGAGGGCCACGTCGGCATGCCGGCACGCCACCACGAGAGCCAGCGGCAGCGCGGCGCGGCCGGCCCACACCGGATCCTCCTCGGCCTTCAGCGCCAGGAGCAATGCGATCGTCAGGAACAGGACAGCGGCGGGATGCTGCCAGAGCGCCTGGCTCGTGGACCAGACCGAGGTGCCGAGGGCGAACACGACTGCGGCGAAGCGCGCGTCGCTCGCAGGGTGCCGGCGTGAGATCGCCAGGAACAGGAACGCGGCGGCCGCGGCCGAGAACAAGGACGCCGCGAGCTTGCCCGCGAACGCGACGCCGGTCTCGTCGAGGGAGAAGAAGAAGCTCGCGACCAGGAACACCGGCGTGGCGAGGAGCGAGGGCAGCAACGGGTAGATCGAGACGCCGTGGCCGTTCGCCTCGCGGACGAACGGGAACTCGGCGTCCGGGTACTCGTCGAGGGTGAAGTTGCCCTCGCGCACGAGGCTCGCGGCCACCCGGGCGTTGACCCGCGTGTCCCCCGACTCGATGGGGCGGCCGTTCGAGAGCAGCAGCAGGAACAGCACGAGGCCCAGCAGGAACGCGGTCGTGGGGCTGCCGCCGACTGGCCGCGCCGAGTAGAGCGTGCCCTCGTAGGCGTCGCGCGACTCCGGAGCGCGGACCCCCATCAGCGCCCCTGCGCGCGAGGCCTGTGGCGCTGGTACCGGTCGACCGCCCGCTCGTGTTGCGCCAGGGTCTCGCTGAACTCGTGGCTGCCGTCGTTGCGGCTCACGAAGTAGAGGTCCTTCACGTCGGCCGGCGCCATCACGGCCTGGAGCGCCTCTCGCCCGGGAGAGCCGATCGGTCCCGGAGGCAGGCCAGGATAGCGATAGGTGTTGTACGGCGACTCGATCGCCAGATCCTTGCGCCGGATGTTGCCGTCCCAGGTGCCGGCCTTGCGCAAGGCGTAGATGACGGTGGGATCCGTCTGCAGCGGCATGCCCTTCTTCAGGCGATTCAGGAACACCGCCGCGATGCGGCTGCGCTCGTCGGCGCGCGCGGTCTCGAGCTCGACGAGCGAGGCCAGGGTCACGGCCTCGCGCAGGGTCAGGGAACGCTCGGCGAGCGCGGCGAGGAACGGCGTCGCGACCTCCCGGAAGCGCTGGACCATGCGCGCCACGAGCACGCCCGCGGCGTCGGGCCGCCGGCCCACGTCGTAGGTGTCGGGGAAGAGGTAGCCCTCGAGGTCGGCCGCCTGCGGGTCGAGGTCCCGGACCAGCGCCGCCTGCTGGGCCGCCTTCAGGAACGCGTCGCGGGAAAGCCCCTTCGAGGCGGCGATGTCGGCCATCTCGCCCAGCGCGCGGCCCTCGGGGAACGTGATGTCGTGGCGCGAGACCTCGCCCCGCACCAGCTTGTTCACGATGTCCTCGAGGGTCAGGGTTCCTTCGAAGGAATACTCGCCCGCGCGCAGGCGCGCCCCGTCGCCACGCTGCAGGAGATAGGCCCGGAACACCATGGGATGGGAGACGAGGCCGAGGCCGCGGAGCGCTTCGCCGATGGACTCGGCGCTCGCCCCGGGCTCGATCGCCAGGGGATGCGGGGCCTCGCTCGCGAGGCGCATCGGGCGCCGCGTCGTCTCGTACTCCCAGGCGTACTTCGCCGTCGCGGCGAGCAGCGCCAGGAGCACGGCGCCCCGCAGGAGCGACGCGATCCTAGCTGTCAGGCCCGCGGCCCTCGGCATCCGCGACCTTGCGGTAGTCCAGGTAGTTCTGGAGGATCAGGATGGCCGCCACCTTGTCGACGTGGTCCTTGCGGTTCCTGCGGGACACGTCGCCCTCGATGAGCGCCTGCTGCGCGATGGCCGTGGTGAAGCGCTCGTCCCATGCGACGACCGGGATGCGCACGTGACGCTTGAGGCCCTCCATGAACTCGAGGACCTTCTCCGCCTGGGGCCCGATCGAGCCGTCGAGGCGCTTGGGAAGGCCGACCACCAGCTCCCCGGCCTCGTGGGTGCGCACCAGCTCCGCCACGGCCTTCAGGTCCTTCTTCGGGCCCACGCGGGCCAGGGTCTCGAGGCCGCTCGCGATCGTGGCGCTCTCGTCGGAGAGCGCGACGCCGATCCGCACGTCGCCCACGTCGAGGCCGAGGTAGCGCATTTCGAAAGCGCAGTATACTTCCCGCCCTCATCGCCCGCCCAGGATACTCATGGCCGACTCCTCCAAGTACGTGATCCTCCACGAGCTCGGGGCCGGCGGCATGGGCACGATCCACAAGGGCGCCCTGGTCGGCCAGGCCGGCTTCCAGCGCCCGATCGTGATCAAGAAGCTCAAGGCCGCGAGCGATCCCGAGCACCTGCGCATGTTCGTCGACGAGGCCCGCCGCTACGCGGTGCTCGATCACGAGAACATCGGCCGGATGTTCGACTTCGAGGACGTCGGCGGCGAGCTCAGCATGATCCTGGAGTTCATCGACGGCTGGAGCCTCGTGGAGTACGTGGAGCGCCACCGCCAGCTCGGGCGCCGGCCGGACATCGACCTCGCCGTGTTCGTCGTGAGCCGCGTGTGCCGGGCGTTGCAGTACGTGTTCGAGCGCGCCGCGATCGTCCACCGCGACATCAGCCCAAGCAACATCATGATGACGCGCGAGGGCGCCGTGAAGCTGATCGACTTCGGGATCGCGACGCGCAGCGGGTCGAAGGACACCGGGCTCACGGGCAAGCCCGCCTACATGGCCCCCGAGATGATCGTCGAGCTGCGGGCCGACAACCGCAGCGACGTCTTCAGCCTGGGGGCGGTGTTCTTCGAGATGCTGACCGGCGAGCGCCTGTTCGGCGGGGCCACGGCGGGAGAAGTGCTGGAGCACGTCATCACGGGCTCCCAGCCCTCGCCCCTCTCGCTCAATCCCGACATCCCGGAGCCGGTCCTCGAGATCCTGAAGCGCGCGCTGCAGCGGGATCCGGCCCAGCGCTTCGCCTCGGCGGCGGAGATGGGGGCGGCCTGCGAGCACTTCCTCTACGACAACCGCTACGGGCCCACGAACCTGAGCCTCAAGCAGCACCTGAGCGAGCTGTTCCCCGAGACTGCCCCGTCCCACCGGTCGACCGAGATCGAGCCGACGCTGTTCCCGGTGGCGAAGGACTCGGAGTTCTCGCCCCACATCACGCCCGTCTCGCAGCCCCGCCCCGCGTCCCTCGCCCCCGCCGACGGGCCGGCCGGCCGCCGCCTCCGCAGGCGTTCGCGCCCCCGCTAACGGCTCCCTCGGGAGCATCGGCTAGAATGGCGCGTTCTGGCCGCGCCGCGCGGCCCCTTTGCCGAGGAGTCCGATGCTGCATCGCCGCGCCGCCGTCTTCCCCTTGACCCTGGCCATCGCCGTGGCCGGCTGCCCCGGCTCGCCCAAGACGACGAAGCCCGCCCGCAAGGCCCCGAACAAGGTCTTCGTGATGGGCTTCGACGGCATGGACCCGACCCTGACGCGGAAGTTCATGGACGAAGGCAAGCTGCCGAACCTCAAGAAGCTGGCCGAGGCCGGAACCTTCGAGACCCTCGGCTCGACCCAGCCCTCGGAGTCCCCCACCGCGTGGTCCAGCTTCGCGACCGGCGTCAACCCAGGCAAGCACAACATCTACGACTTCCTCACGCGCAGCTTCGAGACGTACCTGCCGGACCTCGGCATGGTGAAGAAGGGCGATCCGCCCGAGTTCCTGTGGGGGCTGTTCCCCACCAAGCTGCCCAAGCTCACGTCGATCCGAGGCGGCACCTCGTTCTGGGTCCACGCCGGGCGTGACGGCGTCAAGAGCATCGTGCTGACGGTGCCGGTGACGTTCCCGCCCGAGGAGATCGAGCACGGAGAGATGCTGTCGGGACTGCCGCTGTCCGACATGCGCGGCACGATCGGCACCTTCAACTACTGGGGCACGGACCTCACCTCGTTCGAGGAAGGCAACACCGAGTTCGGCGGCTACCTGAAGACGCTGCTCTTCGAGAACGGCGTCGCCGAGACCTTCATCAAGGGCCCGGAGAACCCGATCCTCAAGCAGGAGGAGCGCGAGCTCAAGGCGAAGAAGAAGGACGGCGCGCTCTCGGAGAGCGACCAAAAGCGCCTCGACGAGCTCGCGACCACGAAGGACGTGAACATCCCCCTCAAGGTGAAGTGGAGCGAGAACTCGGGGCAGGCCGAGCTCGAGATCCAGGGCCAGAAGCTCACGCTGAAGCAGGGCCAGTGGAGCGACTGGGTGCCGATCTCCTTCAAGTTCAACTTCCTCATCAAGGTCCACGGCATGACGCAGTTCTACGTCGTGCGCGCCGACAAGGAGCTCCAGCTCTACGCGTCGCCGGTCAACATGGACCCGCGCAACCCCCCGATCGCCATCTCCAAGCCCGACGACTTCGCGCCGCGCCTCGCGAAACAGATCGGCCTCTACCGCACCCTCGGCTGGGCCGAGTCCGCCGACAAGGCCCTGAACGAGGGGCGCCTGAGCGAAGCGGACTTCATGTACGACTCGGAGAAGGCCTTCGACGACCGCGAGCGGATCTTCTTCAAGAACCTCGAGCGCACCGACTGGGACCTGTTCGTCGCGGTGATCGAGACGACCGACCGCGTCTCGCACATGATGTGGCGCCTGATCGACCCCAAGCACCCGATGTACGACGCCGAGCTCGCGGCGAAGTACGGCGACTCGATCGAGAAGGTGTACCGGCGCGCCGACGACCTCGTGGGCAAGCTGCAGGCGAAGCTGCCCGAGGGCACGGTGTTCATGGTCATGTCCGACCACGGCTTCCACACCTTCCGGCGCGGCGTGAACCTCAACACCTGGCTCGTCCAGAACGGCTACATGTCGTTCCACGGCCAGCTCGACAACAAGAAGGGTCTCGCCGACCTGTTCGGCCGCGGCAAGTTCTTCGAGGGCGTCGACTGGACGCGCACCAAGGCGTACGCCGTCGGCCTCGGCCAGATCTACTTCAACCTGCGCGGCCGCGAATCCCAGGGCGTCGTGTCCGCGGGGGCCGAGTACAAGGCGCTCCAGGACGAGATCCGCGGCAAGCTCGTGACGCTGCTCGATCCCGACACCAACGAGCCGGTGTTCCGCGACATCTACAAGCGCGACGACATCTACAAGGGCGAGTACCTGCAGTTCGCCCCGGACCTGCAGGTCGGCTTCAACGACGGCTACCGGGTGGGCTGGCAGGATACACTCGGCGGCGTGACCCGGGCCGTGGTCGAGAACAACAACCGCAAGTGGAGCGGCGACCATTGCGCGACGGCCACCGAGATCAGCGGCGGCGTCTTCTTCAGCAACCGCAAGATCGACACGAAGACGCCGAACATCATGGATCTCTCGCCCACGATCCTGAAGCTGCTCGGCGTGCCCCTCCCCTCGGACCTGGACGGCAAGCCCCTGATGTGAGGCGGCTGGCGCTGCTGCTGGGACTGGCCCTGCTGGCGCCCGCCCGCGCGGGGGGTCAGTCGTCGTCCCCCTCGGCAGAGCCGTCGCCGCAGCCGGCGCCGGTCGGGGACGAGCGCCTCCGCAAGGTCCAGGAGCGCCGGGCCACCCTCGAGCGGGAAGTGGCCCGGTTGCGCGTGGAAGAGAAGAGCCTGCTCGGCGCGGTGGAGCGCCTCGAGCTCGAGGTGCGCCTGGGCGGCGAACGCCTGCGCGAGTCCCAGCTGCTCCTGCAGCGCACCAACGCCCAGCTCGACGCGACCCTCAAGCGCTCGCGGCAGATCGAGGCCCAGGTCGAGGCCGAACGGCCCCTGCTGAGGGCACGGGCACGCGACCTCTACAAGCTCGGCGACGTGTCGTACATGCGGCTGCTGTTGTCCGTCGAGCGGCCCGCCGACTTCCTCAACGGCTACCGCTACGTGACGGCTCTCGCCCGCCGCGACAACCAGCGCATCGCCGCGTTCCGGTCGGATCTCGTCGCCCTCGCGACCACGCGCCAGGAGCTCGAGACGAAGACCACGGAAGCGGTCGCCCTGCGCAGCGACCTGCAGCGCACGCAACGGCAGCTCGAGGCCGATCGCAGCCGCAAGACCGAGCTGCTCACGTCCCTCGTCGAGAAGAAGGAGACGAACGCGGCCTACGTCCAGGAGCTGCAGGATGCCGAGAGGCGGCTCCAGGGGATGATCGCCGGCCTGGGCGACACCGACGTGGCGGTCCCCGCCGCCGTCTTCAAGGGCGCCCTGCCCTGGCCGGTGAAGGGGCGCGTGCGCATTCCCTTCGGCTTGCGCAAGCACCCGCGCTTCGACACCTACACGGTGCAGAACGGCGTCGAGATCGCGGCGCCCGCCGACGCGCCGGCCACGGCCGTCTACGACGGAATCGTGGTGTTCGCCGATCGCTTCAAGGGCTACGGGCTGCTCGTGGTGGTCGACCACGGTGGCAAGCACCACACGCTCTACGGCCACCTCTCCGCGGCGACGGTCCAGCCCGGCCAGAAGGTCAGCGCGGGGGACACCGTGGGTCTCGTCGGCGGCGGCCTCGAGGGTCCCGGCCTGTATTTCGAGGTCCGCTTCCAGGGAAAACCCGAGGATCCCCTGGATTGGCTGAAGAAGGACGACAGGTAGATAATGCGGTCATGAGCCCGCGCGCCCGTCTCCTCGTCGCTTTCGTGTCCACCGGCGTCTGCGCCTACGTCCTCGCCGGCACCGTGCTCGGCCGGGTCTTCGGCGACACGACCTACGGCCAGCTCTCGGTCTTCGGCGAGGTGATGAACCTCGTCCTGACCGCGTACGTGGATCCCGTGAACGTGGACCGGGTGATGGGCGGCGCCCGCGTGGGCCTGACCGACGCCCTCGATCCAGAGAGCGCCTACCTCGATCCCGAGGAGCTCAAGGCCTACCAGCAGCCGGCCAAGGACACGGACGCCGACATCGGCGTCGTGCTCTCGCGCCGCTTCACGTTCCTCGCGATCGTGGCGCCGCGAGCGGGCTCCCCCGCCGAGAAGGCGGGCGTCAAGAGCGGCGACATCGTGAAGACGATCGACGGCCGCCACACCCGCGGGGTCAGCGTGCCCGTGGGGGCGCGCCTGCTCCGCGGCGCGCCGGGCTCGACGGTCAAGCTCGAGATCCTGCGGCCGGGCGTCGATCCGGTGACGATCTCGGTCGTGCGCGAGCGTCTCACGGCGGAGGCGCCGAGCGGACGCGTGCTCGAGTCGGGCCCGGGCTATCTTCGCGTGGCCGAGTTCTCCCCGAAGACCGCCGACGCGGTGCGCGACGAGGTGGAGACGCTGAAGCGCGGCGGCGCCAAGAGCCTCGTGCTCGACCTGCGCGACGCCGCCTACGGCGATCCGGCCGACGGCGTCGATACGGCGGCCCTGTTCCTGAAGGGCGGCACCGTGGCGAAGGTCGTGGGACGGCGCGTCGCCGAGCGCACGCTCACGGCCGATCCGAAACGCTCGGCCTGGGATCTGCCGATGGTCGTGCTCGTCGACTCCGGCACGGCGGGGCCGGCCGAGGTGGTCGCGGCGGCCCTTCTCGACGCCGGCAAGCCGGTCGTGGGCCAGCACACGTACGGCTCGGCACCGGTGCAGAAGCTGGTGACGCTGCCGGAGGGCGGCCTCGTCCTCACGGTCGCCAAGTACCTGTCGCCGAAGGGCAACCCGATCCACGGCAAGGGCGTCGAGCCCAGCGTGGCGGTCGCGCTCCACGACCTCGCGGACGACGACGACGACACGACGGCGCCCGCGGGCGATCCGGTCCTCGACAAGGCGATCGAGATCCTGAACGGCGGCGGCGAGGTCAAGAAGGCGGCCTGACCCCGGCGCCGCCGGGTGAGGCTCGGTCAGTTCAGCCGGAAGTTCACCGTGACGGTCATGACCACCGGCACGGGGATCCCGTTCAGCAGCGTCGGCTCGTAGACCCACTTCCTGACGGCGTCGACCGCCGCCTGGTCCAGCATGCCCTGGCCACGCAGCACCTTCACGTCGGTGACGTTGCCCTCGGCGCTGATCGTGCACTCCAGGATCACGACGCCCTGCTGCCGGGCGCGCTTCGCGAGCTCGGGGTAGACGGGGTTGACGTTCTTGATCTTGCGCGGCTCGCGGATCTCGCCGCCGACGCGCACGGGGCCGCTCGGAGCCTTGGGCGCTGCGGACACCGCCGGAGCCGGCGTCGCCTTCACGACGGGCCGGGGCCGGACCGGGCGCGGGGTGCTCGCGGGCTTCGGCGCCTGGGTCATGGCCGGCGCTTCCTCCTGCGCCGGTTCGGGCGTCGCCTCGGTCATCTCGCCGGCCGGCGGCTCTTCCGACATCGCGGCCGGCGGCTCGGACATCCCGCCGTCCATCGCGCCGCCACTGCCGAGGGCGCTCGTGAGGCTCGGCACGGCGAGCGCGGCGATCACGCCCGCGAGGCTCGCGCCGCCGCCGGCGGGCGCGGCCATGGACAGCGTGACCTTCTTGCCGGTCGCCTTGACGCTCAGGCCGTTCAGCATCTCCTTGGCGCCGGGAACCTTCGTGACCTGCGGGTTCTCGGCGGCGGAGCCCTTCACCATCGCGAGACCGCCGTCGAGCATGGCCGAGACCTGCGTGGCCGCGGCGTCGTCGGCCATCTCGGCCGTGAGCGCAAGGGAGCCCTCGAACTTGCCGCTGAGGGTGAGGTTCTTCGGCATCGGGAACATGGAGGCAGCGCCGGGGCCCGCTTCCTTCTGGCCGCGGTCCACGAGCGGCGCGTCGGCGACGATCCAGTACCCCGAGCTCGCGTCGATGCCCTTCACGAGGCCCATCAGGGAGGCGTTCGTCTCTAGGGGCTTCTGGGACGCGGCCTGCGCGGTGAGCAGCTTCGTCACGGCGCCCTCGCTGCCGACGACCATGCGGCCCGCGTCGGGGACGGCGATCAGCACGCTGGGCTTGCCCGGCTCGGCGATCTCGAGGACGTCGACGCCGGCGACGGTCTTGCTCGTCGCGGTGTGGCCCTCGGCCTTGATCGACGCCTCGATCGCGCTCTTGATCTTGGCCTTGTCGAAGCGGCCGAGGGCGATCATCACGCCGTCGGGCGTCGGCGCCGCGACGTTCGACACCGCGATCACGACGCGATCCACGTCGCGGTCGATGCGCAGGCCCAGCTTGGCCTCGCCTTCCGCAAGGCCTTTCTGGAGGTTCTCGCGGAACTCCTTCTTCGCGGCCTCGGCTTCCTCGGGGGTCTTGCCGGTCGAGGGCAGATCGCCGCTCGCGACCTTCTTGTAGCCCTCGCTGGCGAAGAACCCCTTGGCGTCGAATCCGCCCAGGAGGGCGGTGTCGGCCGGAAGGGACAACGCCTGGCCGCTGAGAGGGCCGACGTCGGCCGGTCCCTGGTGCTTCAGATACCAGAACACGCCCGCGCCGCCGCAGACGAGGAAAGCGAGGAGCAGGACGACGACCAGACCGACGACGACCTTCTTCGACATGCGAGGCCCCCTGGGGTGAGCTACTTGATTTCGAACGTGAACTGCTTGACGACTTCCTTCTTCGCGACGCTGTCCACGATCTTCACCTGCGCGGCGTAGCTGCCGGGCGTGAAGTCCTTGAACGGGATCGGGCCGACCACGTTGCCGCCGACGACGGTGTCGAAGGGCTGGTCGGGCGCCTTGGCCAGGGTCTTGCCGGCCTTCTGGATCGAGACGCTCGCGATCGCAGTCGCCTTGGACGTCGCGGGATCGACCTGGGCGTCGTAGAACTGGAAGAACATCATGACGGAGTCGTCCTTCGTGAAGGTCGTCCCGAACAGCGGGATCAGGCGCACCTTCGCGAGGGCGAACCCCTGGTAGGCGTGGTTGTTGTCCACGACCGCGCTCGGGAGATCCTCGACGTCGCGCAACGGGATGAGCGTCGCGGTCAGGCCGCCGGTGTTGAGGTCCGGGACCTCGGTCTTCACCTCGGCGACCGAGCCCTTGCCCGTCTTCACTTCGAGAGCCCCACCCTTGACGGTGTAGGTCCCCGGGTTGAGCAGCATGCGGAACGTGGCCAGGAAGGAGCCGTCGGGGCGTACGTCGGCCGCCTCTTCCTGCTCGGCGAATGCCGCGGGCTTGCCCTCGGCGCTCAGGGCCTGGCCGACGACGGTGACCTTGAGGGTCTTCTTGCCGCCGGCGTCCTGGACCTCCATGCCTTCCTGGACCTTGCCGCGCACGGTGCCCACGACCGCCGTGCCGCCCCCCTCGGTCTTCATGAACGTGACCTGCGTCTCGAGGGGATAGTCCTGACGCGGAGCCTTCAGCAGCGCCTGGCCGGGGGTCGGCTTCGGCAGCAGGTCGACGAGCTTGACGAGATGGCCGTCGGCGCCGAAGCGGTAGTCGATGTTCGGGTGCACGATCTTGCCCTCGGCGAGGCGGTCGAGCTGCCTGTCGAAGTCGGCGGAAACCGGGCCGTGGCAGGCGTCGTTGAACGAGACGATCGCCTCGCCGCCGACGAAGCGCTTCTCGTCCTTGTACTTCCAGCTCTCGCCGCTGCCCTCTTGATCGTGCTGGATCGTCGTCGGCTCGCCCATGAGGATGAAGATCTTGCCGCAATCGTTCCTGGATCCGATCTCTCCGCCCTTCTTGAAGCGCGGGTCCACGATGGCGACGAGCTTCGCGTACTCGGTCTGGTACTCGTTCTCCGGGGTCTCGAGATCGGGATCGCGGCGCGCCCAGAAGATCTTCTTGAACTCTTCGCGGTCCGCCTTGTCCTTGAGATCCTTGAACTTCTTCGCCTCGTCGGTGGTCACGATCGGATGCACGGAGTCGAGCCAGGCCTTGTCTTCCTTGGTCATCTTGTCGGCGCGCGCCGGGGAGGCAGGCAGCACGCCGAGGGCGAGGAACGTCAGCACGAGAGTGCGCCGCGAGGGCATCATCGTCTCTCCTTGGATGGAGTGAAGCCGGTTAGAAAACGCGGATTATATGCTACGCTGCCGCGGGAATGATCAAGGTTCTGGTGGCAGGCGGGCTGGTCGCCGCGACCGCCCTAGCGACCCCTGCCGACGCCGCCGTCAGGACCCGGACGCGCAGCCGCACGACCTCCCCGGCGCGCTCCGTGATCCCGGCGATCGTGATTCCCCCGGGGGCCTCGGCCCAGGATCAGGCGGTGGCCGAGGCCGCACGTCGTGCCCTGGGCAAGACCGCGGGCGCCGTCGTCGCGATCGATCCCCGCAGCGGGCGCGTGATCGCCCTCGTCAACCCGACCTACGGCCTCTTCAACGCCTACCAACCCTGCTCGGTCTTCAAGATCGTGGTGGCCGTCGCGGGGCTCTCGGAGGGCGTCATCACCCCCGAGAGCACCCACAACTGCGTGCGCGGCTGCTGGTCGTGGCCCGGCCACGGCCGCATCGACCTGAGGCGGGCTCTCGCGGTCTCCTGCAACCCGTACTTCGAGTGGGTCGGGGAACAGCTCGGGTACGCGACGATCGAGCAGTACGCGCAGCTTCTCGGCCTGGGCGCGACGTCGGGCATCAACCTCACCGGCGAGAGCAAGGGGCGCCTGCCCACGAAGGTGTCGCCGGCGGCCGTGGGGCACCTGTCGAGTCACGCGGCCGGCATCGAGACCTCGGCCGTCCAGCTCGCCGTGCTGCTCTCCGCAGCCATCAACGGCGGCATCGTCTATCAGCCGCAGGTCGGCGCCGCCGAGGGCTTCGTCCCCAAGGAGCGCTGGCGGCTGCGTCCGGCGACGAAGCTCGAGGGTCTCGCGGCTGGCTTCCTGGGCGCGGTCAACGAAGGCAGCGCGATGCCGGCCTTCGATCCCGACGTGCTCGTCGCGGGCAAGACCGGCTCCTGCTCACGGCTGGGATGGTTCGCGTCCTACGCGCCCGCCGACGATCCCGAGGTCGTGATCGTCGTGTTCGTGAGGCGGGGCAACGGCCACCTGGCCTCGTCGATCGCGGGGAAGATCTACCAGGATCTCTACAAGCCCCGCGGCCTGGCTCCCCCGACGGCTTCCGCCGCCGGGGGTCGCTAGCCTCTTACTTCTCGAGCTCCACGCTCAGGTCGACGGCTTCACCCGGGAGGACGTCCACGTCGCGATCGAGGTGCGGTAGCCGGGCCGCACGATCTCGACGCGGTGGCCGCCCGCCGGCAGATCCACCCGGGACAGGTCCCGGGCAGAACCGCTGAACGTGCCGTCCACGTACACCGAAGCGTCGTCGGGCCGCACGTCGAGGCGGAGCGTGCCTTGGCCGTCGCTGCTGCGGCGCTCCGGAGCCCGCGTGGCGCGATCGTCCGGCCGCGTCGCGTAGCGGTCGTCGGAGCGCGGCGGCGCGTAGTAGTCCGCGTCCGGCCCTTCGTGACCCTGGAGGCGGGCGTACTCCGAGTTGAGCTGCTCGCCGGTCCCGCGGACCATGTCGTGCTTGATCTTGACCGTGCCGCCCTCCTGGACGTACACGTCGAAGCGCTCGGTCTGGTAGCCGTCCAGCTTCAGGGTGATGTCGTGACGGCCGGGCGACACGTACAGGCGCTGGAACAGGCCGTCGAAATCGTCCACGACGCCGGCATAGTAGCCGTCGACGTAGACCTTGGCCTTCTCCTTGTCGACCATGATCCGGACGGCGCCGGTGTCGCCGTAAGGCTGGACGTAGGAGCCGCCGTAGTACGTGGGGCCGCCGCCGTACCAGTAGCTGTCGAAGTACAGGCCGCCCCAGGGATACGAGCCGTAGCCCCAGTAGTAGGGCCGGGAGTAGTAAGGCCGGTAGTAGCCGCCGTAGTAGCCGCCGCCGTAGTAGCCCCCGCGGTATCCGCCACGGTTGTAGTAGCCGCGATAGCCGCCCGTCCCCGTGCCGGCCCGCGGATGGCGGCGCTGTGCGTCCGTCATCGCGACCGACCCGCCCGAGGACGACTGCCCCGAGGAGCGGTAGCCCGAGCCGCTGCTGCTGCCACTACTCCGGCTGCTGCTGCCGCCCGAGCTGTGGGACGAGTGGCTCGATCCCGAGGAGGACGAGCCGCCGCTGCCGCGCTGCTTGGCGTCCTCGGCACCCGACTGCGGCGCCGCAACCGCCAGGACCAGGACCGCCGTTGCCGCCAGATTCCGTCCGTTCATCGTCGTCCTCCGCGCAGGCTCATTCTGCGCCGACTTTCAAAAGCAATCCACGTGCCGCATGGCGTCCATGTCAAAAGCCAATGAAATGAGGCAGTTGACCTGTCGGGACGGTCGAGGATCTGTCCCACGCCGGGGACAGGACCGGCATGGCCTGGTGTAGGAGCCGGCCCTATACTCCGCAGGTTGAGTTCTACGAGCCCTCCCCGCCTGCTGCTCTCCTGCGGCGAGCCTTCCGGCGACGCGTACGGCGGAGCCCTGGTCGAGGACCTGCGCCGCCTGCACCCCGACCTGGCGGTCACGGGCCTGGGCGGAGACCGGATGCAGGCGGCGGGCGTCACTCTCGTCGCCCACGTCCGCGACCTGGCCGTGGTCGGGCTGATCGAGGTGGTGAAGCACCTCGGCGATCTGCGGGCCCTCTTCGCGCGTCTGCTGGCCGAGGTCGATCGCCATCGGCCCGACGTGGCCGTTCTCGTCGACTACCCCGATTTCAACCTGCGGCTCGCGCGCGAGCTGAAACGGCGCGGCATCCCGGTCGTCTATTACGTCTCGCCCCAGGTCTGGGCCTGGCGGCGCGGCCGGATCCGTACCATCCGCGAGACGGTGTCGCGCATGCTCGTGCTGTTCCCGTTCGAAGAGACGATCTACAGGGACGCGGGAGTGCCGGTGAGCTTCGTCGGCCATCCGCTCCTCGACCAGGTCGAGCCCGTGGCGGACCGCGGAGCGTTCCTGCGCGAGATCGGATTCGATCCGGAGCGCCCCGTCCTCGCGATCCTTCCCGGCAGCCGACCGCAGGAAGTCGCCCACAACCAGCCGCCGCTGGCGCAGGCACTCGCGAGGATCGCGGCGCGCCGTCCGGGCGTGCAGTTCGCCCTCGCCGCGGCGGCGACGCTCGCCGACGACGCCTTCCGCCCCCTTCTCGCGCAGCCCGGCCTGCGCCTCGTGCGCGGCCGGACGCACGGCGTCATGGCGAGCGCGACCGCGGGGATCGTGGCCTCCGGCACCGCGACCGTCGAGGCGGCCATCCAGGGGCTGCCGATGGTCGTCGTCTACCGTGTCTCGCCCCTGACCTACGCGCTCGGACGTCCGCTGATGCGCGTGAGCCACTTCGCCATGGTGAACCTGATCGCCGGGCGCGAGATCGTGCCGGAGCTGATGCAGGGCGACTTCACGCCGCAACGGACGGCGGACGCGGCGCTCGATCTGCTCGAGAACGCGAGCCGCCGCGAGGCGATGCGCGGCGAGCTCGCGGCGGTGCGCCGGCAGCTCGGAGAACACGGGGCCTCCGCGCGGGCGGCCGCGATCGTCGCCGGCTTCCTCCCGAAGCGATGAGCCATCCCCTCGTCGCCTCGCTGGCCGCGATCCTGCCGGAAGACCGGCGTCGCGCGCCGTTCCTGGAGCTGCTGGAGCGCCGTCTGGAGGCGTTGCGCGCCGTGGCGGAAGGCCGCGGGCCGTGGCCGCATCCGGATCGCTGCCAGCGGGCCCTCGTCCGGCGAGTCCTGCGTCACGAGACCGGGAGCTGGGACGACGGCGACGAGAACCTGGTCCGCGGTTATCTCGACCGCTGGGCGCCCGCCGGCGCCAACCCCGAGGCGGCCGCGGCAACGAGCCTGCTGGCGGCGGCCGACGCCCTGGGCTCGCTCGCCGCCCGTCCCGGAACGCTGTTCTTTCTGCTCTGGGAAATGGAGTCGATGCTGACAAGCCCGGAGGACATTGCTAGAATCCGTCGCGAATCTGGCACGCAACCGGCCGCACCCCGGAGGTCGCTGATGGCGAAGCGCATCCTTGTGGTCGACGACGACGAGAACATCCTGAACCTCGAGCGCACGATCCTCGAGCAGAAGGGCTTCGACGTGACCGGGGCTGCGGGCGGAGCGGAGGCTCTCACGCTTCTCGCCGCCAAGACGTTCGACCTCGTGCTGCTCGACGTCATGATGCCGGAGATCGACGGCTTCACGGTGTGCCGGAAGATCAAGGAAGATCCGCGGCTGAGGGACATCCCCGTCATCTTCCTGACCGCCAAGGGCGGCGGGGAAGCCCTCGCCGAGGGCTTCGAGTCCGGCGCGGTGATGTACATCAACAAGCCCTTCACCGCCAACAAGCGGCTCACGAGCGTGAACACGATGCTGGAGTCCGGCACCAACCTCGCCTAGCCGTTGCCGGGGCGACCCCTCAGGGACACAGGACGCCGCGAAGCACCCGGCCCCAGGCGGGCGCCAGCGTGGCCTTCAGCAGCCAGTCGGCAGCGATGAGCGCTGCAGGGGCGAGCCAGTAGGCCCGCGGCACACCGTTGCGGGCGTAGGGGCCCGGCCGGACCCGCCTCAGGAGCGGCTCCGCCAGCACGGCGCCGAGGATGCAGAAGGCGGCCACGCGGCTCAAGGCCCACGGCTGCCACCCGAACGCGAGCACGGTCGCCGTGGGCACCCCGGCCCGCGCCAGGGACGCGACGTAGTACGCCATGTAGTTCATCAGCACGGCGCCGAACAGGATCGAGAGGGCGCTCGCCGTCAGCAGGCTCAAGACCACGAAGGCGCCGAGGTGGAGCAGGTGTTGCGGCAGGAACAGCCGCCAGTTGCCTTCCCGGCCCACGCCCGTGCAGATCCAGGCGAACATCTCCTCGCGGTAGCCGGGGCCGTTCAGCACCGCGCGGCTCGGATCCTGCGGCCAGAGGGCGAACGAGACAGTGCCGCACACCGCGAGGGTGGCGGCCCAGGCCAACACCGTGACGACCGCGCCGCGGCGATCGCCCGAGCGGAGCCGTTCCACCATGGCGAGATAGACCGGCAGGGTGTTGAGCGCGGGCAGCAGCCAGGGGTTCCCCACCGCGAGGCCGAGCGGATAGGACACGGCGGTGGCGGCCAGCACGGCGGCGAGACGCACGCGGCCTAGCGGCTCTCGCTCTTCTCGACGGCGCCACCCTTCATCACGAAGGAGACGTGCTCCAGGGCCTTCACGTCCGCCAGCGGATCCTTCGCGACGGCGATCAGGTCGGCCAGCTTGCCGGGCTCGAGGGTGCCGACCTTGTCCTGCAACCCCAGGGCCTCGGCGCCGACCCTCGTGGCGGCCTGGATCGCCTGCATCGGCGTCATGCCGTACTGGACCATGTACGCGAACTGCCTCGCGTTGTCGCCGTGGGGGTAGACGCCGGCGTCGGTGCCGAACGCCATCTTCGCCCCGGCCTTCCAGGCCCTCTGGAAGCTCTCGCGCTGCAGGCGGCCGATGGCGCGCTCCTTCTCGAGGGACTCGGGCAGGAACCCGGCCTTCTCGCCTTCGCTCAGGATGTAGTCGTCGTTGTAGATGTCCATGACGAGGAACGTGCCCTTCTCCTTCGCGAGACGGATGCCCTCGTCGTCGATCAGGCTCACGTGCTCGATCGTGTCGATGCCGGACTGGATCGCCTCCTTGATCGAGAGCGTGCCATGGGCGTGGGCGGCGACCCTCTTGCCCTGGCGATGCGCCTCCGCTGCGATCGCGGTCATCTCCTCGATCGTGTACTGGGGTGCGCCCACGGCGTCGCCCTTCGAGAGCACGCCGCCGCTCGCGCAGATCTTGATGAGGTCGGCTCCGAACTTGAAGTTGCGCCGCACCGCGGCGCGCGCGGCCTCGGGGCCGTCGGCGACGCCCTCGGCCGGCGTCCCCTGGGCCTCGAAGGGCAGCATGTTGTTGTCGCAGTGACCACCCGTGATGCCCAGGGCCGGCCCCGACACGAGCATGCGTGGGCCGGGCAGGCCGCCCTCGTTGATCGTGTCGCGCAGCGCCACGTCGGAGAAGCCGTCGGCGCCGACGTTGCGCACGGTCGTGAAGCCGGCCTGCAGGGTCAGGCGCGCGTTGACCGCGCCGTCGAGGGTCGACTTGGGGAGGGAGATGCCGAGGGCGCGATAGCCGTGCATGTCGGCGCGGCCCGTCAGGTGCACGTGGGCGTCGATCAGCCCCGGGAGCAGCGTGGCGCCGCCCAGGTCGATGACGCGGGCCCCGGCGGGAATCGCGAGGCCGGCTCCCACGGCCCGGATCGTCTCGCCTTCGACGAGGACCACGGCGTTCTGGAGCGGCGCGCCGCCCTTGCCATCGATGAGACGAGCCGCCTTGACCGCGACCAGCGCGGCCTTCGGCGGCTCGGGAGCGGCAGCGAGAAGCAGGGCGACGAGCGGCAGCACCATGGACCCTCCTGGGGGAAGGCCGCTAGTCTAACTCCGCCGCTAGCGTCGGCGGCGCGCCGCTTTCTTCTTCGCCGCCTTCCTCGCGGCCTTGCGGACGGGCTTCTTCTTCGCGGCCTTGCGTCGGGGCGCCGCGCGCTTCTTCGTCGCCGGCTTCCTTGCGGCCTTCTTCGGGGCGGCCTTCTTCCTGGGAGCCGGCTTCTTCTTCGCGACGGCCTTCTTCGGCGCCGCGGGCCTGGCCGCTGCGGCCTTGGAATGCAGCGCGAACATCCCGCCCTGCGGGTCGAGCGCCATCACGATCGAATCCCCGCCGGGAACTTCCATCGGCCCGTTCACGACCGTGCCGCCGGCGGCCTTGATCGTCTTCGCGGAGGCTTTCACGTCGGCCACCATGGCGTAAGGCAGCCAGGACGGAGGCCCGGCCATTTCCTTCGGTTTGAGGTAGATCCCGCCCAGGGGCGCGTCGGCCCTGCGGCCGAACATCTGATAGACACCCAGCGGCCCCATGTCCATGGCGCTCGTCTTCACCCAGCCGAAGAGCGCGGTGTAGAACTTCCAGGCGGCCGCGGGATCGGTCGTGGCGAGCTCGTGCCACGAGAACGTGCCCGGCTGCGCCTCCGCTTCCGGATCCGGGTCCTGCGCCGGCTGATAGAGGGCGAAGTAGGCGCCCTGGGGATCCTCGAGGACCACGATGCGGCCGACCGACGGGATGTTCATCGGCCCCATGTGCGTCTTCGCGCCCAGGCCGGTCGCCTTCGCGTGGACGGCCTCCAGGTTCGGCGTGCCCACGTACGACAGCCAGTGGGGCGGGACGCCGGCGTTGCGCACCTCGTCCGGGAGCATCATCACGCCGCCGACAGGCGCGCCGCCCTTGCGCGTCCAGAGCTCGTAGCGCTGGTCCGGATTGGGAAAGGCCTCGCTGCCCCAGCCCACGACCTTCCTGTAGAAGGCCTGCGCTTCGTCGAAATCGCTCGCGAGGTACTCGTACCAGAGAAAGCGACCCAGGAAATCGGCCATGAATTCCTCCCGAAGTGTCCCTCCTACATGATGTCAGGAAGGCGGCCGGCTCGCGAAGAAAAATTAGCGCGTCGTGATGGCGTGGGGCAGCGGCGGATCGAAGCGCCCGTTCCCGTCGACGTCGACGAAGACCGGGTTCGTCAGGGCGTACGGAGCGATGCCTTCGTCCGGGCTCGCCTGCACGACCGGGAACAGCCGGCCCTGCCCGGAGGCCTGGACCGCCAGGAACGCATCGCGAGGGAGCTCGAGATCGAGGGTCGCGCGCAGGTGGCGGGCCGGCGTCGACTCGAGCAGGACCGCGTCGAGGAGCCGTTCCTCACCGTTCACGAACAGGCGGATCTGGTCGACGCGGGCCCACTCGGGGCTCCGCACGTCGATCGCGATCGAGACGCGGCCGTCCCGGGCGGTCAGGGTATCGCCGGGGCCGGCGGTGCCATCGACCGTGAAGGCCACGACGGGACCGTTGCTCGCGTAGGAGCGGCCGCGGCGCATCGCTTCGACGAGGGCCTTCTCGTCGAAGGCGGCGCCCTTCGGGCCGTCGTAGCGGACGTAGGTGCGTGAGTAGCCGGGCTCGTCGCGATCGATCTCGTGGCTGTCCGACGAGCCGACGAGGGGCCGGAAGAAGCCGCGCCGCAGCAGGTTCAGCCAGTCCCGCTTCGCCTTGACGTTCTGCTCGGCCTCGAGGCGCGGGCCGTTCACGACCTCGAGCACGTCGAAGGACAGATCGAAGCCGGGGCGCGCCGAGCCCGCGTCGGTCGCGTCGAGACCGTGCCACGTCAGGTAGTCGTACTCCGTGCCGCGGGGGTGGTTGGACTGGATCAGGACGCCGGGGTCCCTCTCGCGGCTCCGCCGGAACAGCCCCGCGATGTCGGTCGAGCGCGAGCTGAGGGCGCCGCCGTTGGGCTTCGTGTCGTCGACCCTCATGGGATACGCGTTGAAGTCGAGCCGGTCGGGCACCGTGACCTCGGCGCCGACGATCACCCCGAGCTCCGACGCGAGGCCGAGCCGGGTCACCGTGGGCGTCCAGTCGTAGGGGTGGTTGTGCTCCGTCGCCACCGCGATGTCGATGCCCTCGGCGACGAGGGCGCGCACCTTCTCGGCCACGTCCACCGACCCGTCCGAGACGAGCGTGTGCAGGTGAGGGTCGACCGCGACCCACCCCGGAGTCGCGACCACCGCGTCGACCTGGAGCGCGACGTCCTGTCGGCTGCCCGCGCTCACGTCGACCGCGACCGAGTCGAGAGACTGGCGAGGGCCTCGCGAGCCGTTGACCAGGTAGCGGCCCGGCGGGAGCGCCACGTCCAGGCCGTCGCCCCCGGGGAACACGGAGTTCTTGAAGGACTCCCAATAGCGCGCACCCTGGACCGGATCCACGGTTCGGAAGAACGGCGACGGCGTCCCGTCGAGTCCGAGGAACGTGACCTTGCCGGGCACGGGCCGGCCCTCTCGATCGCGCAGCCGTACGCGCACGTGGCCCTGCGGCGGATCGACGAGGGACACGCGAGCCGGCGCGGCGCCGCCGATCGTGAGCGGACGCTCGACGACCGCGGGGAAGAAGTTCGCGCGCGCCGTGTAGCTGCCCGCGGGCAGCGCGAGCTCCACGCTGCCGGAGCCCGCGAGGAAGGAGCGGAAGTAGATGGCACCGCTCGCGGTCTCGCGCACGATCAGCTCGGCCGGCCCGGAACCCTCGCTCGCGAGGTCGACGGTCGCGGGCGCCGTGGCCTGACCCAGCGCGGCGTAGACCTGCCTCAGCAGCTCCGCCGGCTGCGCGGCCGTCAGCAGGACGTAGCGGATCGTGTGGGCCTGGCCGGGTCGCAGGGTCACGGGAGCGGGCGGCTCGAGGGTCAGCGAGCCGTCCCAGATGGCCGGCAGCCTCGGCTCGGGACGGCGTGGGTTCCCGTCGAGCCACGCGAGGTAGTGGCCGGGCCGCGGGTAGACGCGGAACGCCTGGGTCTCGTGGCCCGCCACGTCCGACGGACTCCAGTCGTACATCTGGTGGGGATCGAAGAAGAGCGCGAACACGAGATCGACGAGAGGTCGTGGCCCCGCGTTGGTCAGGGTGGACACGAGCTCGACCCGCCCGTGCCCGGCGTCGAAGGCGTAGCGCGTGACGACGTCGGCGCGGTCCCCGTTCGCTCCGACCCAGGCGGCCCGGGCTTCGACCGAGGCATCGGCCGTGGTCACGGCCTCGTACCGGAGGTGGACCGTCGTGTCGTCGACACGGATGTAGGGCGAGCCCGCCGCGAGCCGCTCGCCGGAAGCCGGCAGGCCCGCGGGCCGGAAACGCAGGAGGCTGCCGCGCAGGTCCGCCGTCGGAAAGCTGTAGAAGCACTCGTCGTCCCGGGAGCTCGAGCCGAGCACCAGCTCGAAAGGCGACGCGGCGAGCCGCCGGTCGCCCGCGACGCACCCGGCGCACTCCCGAGCCTCGGCCTCGGTCAGCGAGTGGCCGTCCGCCGCGGCGAGCAGGAGCGCGAGCGCCGGGAGCGCCAGCACGGCTAGAGGCTCTCGAAGTGGGTCAGCTTCTTGAAGAGTCGGAAGCGCTCGTCGATCTCGGCGCGGGTCAGCGCCACGAGGCGGTCGAGGCTGAAGGCCTCGACGCAGAACGAGGCGAGCGTGCTGCCCATGATCACCGCGCGGCGCAGGACGTCGTCGCTCTCGTCGGCGGCTCCGGCGAGGTAGCCGATGAAGCCGCCCGCGAAGGTGTCGCCCGCGCCGGTCGGATCGAAGACGCTCTCGAGGGGATAGGCCGGAGCCGCGAACGAGCCGTGCTCCGAGAACATGAGCACGCCGTGCTCGCCTTTCTTGATCACCAGGATGCTGGGGCCCATGGCGCGGATCACGCGGGCCGCCTTGACGATGTTCCACTCGCCCGAGAGCTGCCGCGCTTCGGCGTCGTTGATGAGGAGGATGTCGACGCGCTCGAGGGTCTTCTTGAGCTCCTCGAGGCGGCCCGAGATCCAGAAGTTCATGGTGTCGCAGGCGACGAGGCGCGGCTTCTGGACCTGGTCGAGCACGCTGCGCTGGAGAGCGGGATCGATGTTGCCCAGGAAGACGAGCCCGGACCTGCGGTAGCTCTCGGGAATCCGCGGCTTGAAGTGCTCGAAGACGTTCAGGTCGGTGCGGATCGTGTCGCGGGAGTTGAGGTCGTAGGAGTACTTGCCCTGCCAGTGGAAGGTCTTGCCGGCGGCGCGCTCGAGGCCCGCGACGTCGATGGGGCGTCCCTTGAACGCCGCGAGCTCCTTGTCGCCGAAGTCATCGCCCACGACGCCCACGAGGTTCACCGGGGCGAAGAACGACGCCGCCACCGAGAAGAACGACGCGCTGCCGCCCAGCACCTGCTCCGCCTTGCCGAACGGCGTCTCGACGGTGTCGTACGCGACGCTTCCCACGACCAGGATCGACGTCTCACGGCTCATCACTTGGCTCCCACGGGCATGTAGCGCCCCACGATCGGGGCGAGGTCTCGCTTCGTCTCTTCGGGCACGAGCTCTGGCGCCGTGAACAGCGCGTGCTGGAGCGCGTGCGCGCACTCGCAGGCGCGCGCCGCCGGCAGGCGCCGCAGCGTCGCGCGCAGCACGGCCTTCGCCGTCGCCGAGTTGCGGCCCAGGTTGGCGATCACCTGGTCGACGGTCACGGCGTCGTGGTCCGGGTGCCAGCAGTCGTAGTCGGTCACCATGGCGAACGTCACGTAGCAGATCTCGGCTTCGCGCGCGAGCTTGGCCTCCTGCAGGTTCGTCATGCCGATCACGTCCATGCCCCACGACCGGTAGAGCTGGGACTCCGCGACCGTCGAGAAGTGCGGGCCTTCGATGCAGACGTAGGTGCCGCCCCGATGGAACGTAGCCCCGGCCTCGGCGCACGCCGCCGCGCCGAGCTCGGAGAGGACGCCGCAGATCGGATGCGCGAAGGCGACGTGGGCCACCAGGCCGCGTCCGAAGAACGTCGACTTCCGGGTGAGCGTGCGGTCCACGAACTGGTCGGGCAGCACGATGTGGAGCGGCGCGTACGCCTCCTTCAGCGAGCCGACGGCCGAGATCGACAGGATGCGCTCGACACCCAGCGTCTTCATGGCGAAGACGTTCGCCTGGAAGGGCAGCTCGGTGGGCAGCAACCGGTGGCCGCGGCCGTGGCGCGGCAGGAACGCCACGCGCCGGCCCTCCAGGGTGCCGACCACGAGCGCGTCGGAGGGCTTGCCGAAGGGCGTGTCGACGACGACCTCGCGCCGGTCGGTGAAGCCCTCCATGTCGTAGAGGCCGCTGCCTCCGATGATGCCGATCTCCACCCGCTCGGTCGTCACGCCTCGTCCTCCTTGAGCTCGAGCAGCACGCCCGCGGCCGAGCGCGGGTGGATGAAGGCGACCCGGCAGCCGCCGGCGCCGATGCGCGGCGTCTCGTCGAGGAGCTGCACGCCCTTCGCCCGCATGTCGGCCATGGCCGCCTCGATGTCGTCGACCAGCACGCAGACGTGGTGGAGGCCGCTGCGCTTCTCCAGGAACTTCGCGATCGTCGAGGAGGGTGCCGTGGGCTCGAGCAGCTCGAGGTGCGACTCCCCCACCGGCAGGAACACGGTCTTCACGCGCTCGGTCGCCACGTCGTGGCTGGACTCGACGTGGAACCCCAGGGCCTCGAAGGCCGTCGTCGCCGCCGAGGCGTCGGGCACGGCGATCCCGAGATGGTCGATCTTGAGCACCCGGAACGTCATGCCTGGAGCCCCATCTTCGTCACGACCTCCTCGGCGGCGCTGAACGGGTCGATCTCGCGTGCCGCCAGGCGATCGACCAGTCGCTTCGACTCGGCCTGGGACAGCACGCGTTCCCGGGCCGCCTGCATCAAGCGCGTCGTGAGCGCGTCGCGGAACTGCTGCTCGAGCTGCGAGCGCTTCTTGTGGGCGAGCTGTCCGCTGCGATCGGCCTGGTCCAGGAACCTGTCGACGGCCGCGAGCAGCGTGTCGAGGCCGCGGTCGTCGGTCGCCACGGTCTCGACGATCTCGGGAACGTGGCCCTCCTTGCTCGAGAGCGAGAGCATCGACTGGATCTCGGCCACGACGCGCTCCTTGCCCTCGCGGTCGGCCTTGTTCACGACGAAGACGTCGGCGATCTCCATGATCCCCGCCTTCAGTGCCTGGACCTCGTCGCCGAGGCCCGGGACGAGCACCACGAGGCTCACGTCGGCGGCGCTCACGATGTCGACCTCGTCCTGCCCGACGCCCACGGTCTCGACGAGCACGACGTCCTTGCCGGCCGCGGCGAGGACCGTGAGCACGTGAGCCGTGGCCGCGGCCAGGCCGCCGAGGTGGCCGCGCGTGGCCATCGACCGGATGAACACGCCGGGATCCGTCGCGTGGGCCTGCATGCGGATCCGGTCCCCGAGGATGGCGCCGCCGCTGTAGGGCGAGGTGGGATCCACCGCGACGATGCCCACGGTCTTGCCCTGGCGGCGCAGGTGCGCCGCGAGGCGGTCCACGAGCGTCGACTTGCCGGCCCCCGGCGGGCCCGTGATGCCGAGGACCAGGGTCTTGCCGGTCTTCGCGAAGAGGGCGGCGATCAGGGCGCGAGCCCCGGCCTCGCCGTCCTCGACGAGGCTGATCGCGCGGGCCACGGAGCGCACGTCGCCGCGCAGGACGCCGGCCGCCAGGGCCTCGGTGTCGGCCAGGCTAGCGCACCATGCCGCGCAGCTTCAGCAGCTCGCGCGAGATCACGAGGCGCTGCACCTCGCTCGTGCCCTCGCCGATGGTGCCGAGCTTGCTGTCGCGCAGGAAGCGCTCGACGGGGTAGTCCTTCGTGAAGCCGTAGCCGCCGTGGATCTGGATCGCCTCGAGCGCGATCTGCACCGACACCTCGCTCGCGAACAGCTTCGCCATCGAGGACTCGGTGGTGTGCTCGCGCCCCGCGTCCCGCAGCGAGGCGGCGCGGTGCACGAGCAGCCGCGCGGCGTCGATCTGCACCGCCATGTCGGCGATCTTGAACTGCACGGCCTGGAACTCGGCGATTGCGTGGCCGAACTGCTTGCGGCCCCGCGCGTAGCTCATGGACGCCTCGAACGCCGCCTGGGCGATGCCGACGGACCAGGCCGCGATGCCGATCCGGCCGCGGTCGAGGATGCGCAGCGTGTCGATGAAGCCGTAGCCCTCGTTGCCGAGGAGGTTCTCGCCCTTCACCCGCACGTCCTCGAGGATCAGCTCGGAGGTGTCGGAGGAGCGCACGCCGAGCTTGTCCTCCTTCTTGCCCGCCCGGAAGCCCTTCGTGCCGCGCTCGACTATGAACGCGGAGATCCCCTTGCTGCCCTTGGTCTTGTCGGTCACCGCCATCACGACCGCCGTGTCGGCGACGCTCGCGTTGGTGATGAACGTCTTCGAGCCGTTCAGGACCCAGTCGGCGCCGTCGCGCACCGCCACGGTCTTCGTGCCGCCGGCGTCGGAGCCCGCGCTGTTCTCCGTGAGGCCCCAGCAGCCGACCTTCTGGCCCTGGGCGAGCGGCGTCAGGTACTTCTTCTTCTGCGCGTCGTTGCCCGCGAGGAAGATGTGGCCCGAGCACAGGCTGTGATGGGCGGCCAGGGACAGGGCGACACCCGCGTCGACGCGCGAGAGCTCCTCCATCACGATGGCCCAGTCCACCGTCGACATGCCCGAGCCGCCGTACTCGGTGGGCCAGGCGACGCCCATCAGACCGAGCTCGCCGAGCTTGGTGAAGATCTCGCGGGGAAACTCCTGCTTCTCGTCCCACTCGCGCGAGTGCGGCTTGAGCTCGCTCTCCGCGAAGTCGCGCACGGTGTTCTTGAGGAGCTGTTGCTCCTCGTTCAGGGTGAAATCCACGGACCACAACCTCCGATGCGCGCGCCGACAGTCGGCGGGACCCCGAATGATACACTCGCCCCGTTTCCCGAGGTACCAAAGAAGGAGGCCTTCATGGCCGGTTCTCGACTGTCACGTCGGTCGTTCGCAGCCGCTCTGGGCGCGGGTGTCAGCGGCTCCCTCCTCGCCCCGCGATTCCTACCGGCCGTTCGGGCGGCGGCGCCCGCCGGGCCGATCCGGCTCGACTCCAACGAGAACCCCTATGGCCCGTCGGCCCGCGCCCGAGAGGCGATGACCGCGTCCCAGGTCATCGCGTCGCGCTATCCCGACGCAGCCGAGGACACGCTCCGCGAGGCGATCGCGCGTCATCACGGCGTGAGCCCGGAACAGGTCGTGCTCGGCTGCGGCTCGGGCGAGATCCTCAAGATGGCCGACATGGCGTTCCTGGCTCCGGGCCGCACGGTCGTCGTGGCCCAGCCCACCTTCGAGGCCGTGATCCTCTACGCCCGAAGCACGCGGGCCGAAGCGGTGACGGTCCCCCAGACCTCCGACTTCCGTCACGACCTGCCGCGCATGGCCGCCGCCTGCGACGCCCGCACGGGCATGGTCTACGTCTGCAATCCCAACAACCCCACCGGAACGATCGTCTCGTCGGCCGAGCTCGCGGCCTTCCTCGAGCGCGTGCCCCGCACGGCGACCGTGCTGGTGGACGAGGCCTACCATCACTTCGTCGAGGACAAGAGCTACGGGACGGTCATCCCCTCGATCGCGAAGCACCCGAACCTCGTCGTGGCCCGCACGTTCTCGAAGATCTACGGGCTCGCCGGCATGCGCATGGGCTACGCGGTCGCGACGAAGGAGAACGCCGACGCGCTGCGCGACCAGCAGATCTGGAGCAACGGCAACGCGGCCGTGCTCGCCGCCGCGGTCGCTTCCATCGAGGACGCGGGCCACGTCACCCAGCAGCGCGACGCGCTGAACGGCACGAAGCGCTACCTGTGCGACGCCTTCGCGAAGGACGGTCGGCGCTTCATCCCGTCCCACGCGAACTTCGTGATGGTCGAGGTAGGCAGCGACGTGACGCCGGTCATCGCCGCGTTCAAGGCCCAGGGCATCCATGTGGGCCGCAAGTTCCCCACTATGGAGACCTGGCTGCGCATCTCGATCGGAACGCAAGCGGAGACCGAGGCCTTCGTGGCCGCCCTGCGGACGATCGTGCCGGCCCGCCGCGCGGCGTGAGAAAGGCCGTCCTCGGGAGCCTCGCGCTCCTGCTGGCCTACGCGGCTTTCCTGTTCTGGGGTCTGCCCGATCGCGCCCAGGTCCGGGCCCTCGCGAAGAAGAACCCCGGCAAGACGGCGATCATGCTGCAGCGCGAGGCGGAGGCGAGGGCGGCCCGGCGGCGGCCGCGCTCGCTCCAGACCTGGGTGCCGCTCTCGCGCATCTCGCGCAACCTCCTGCAGGCGGTGCTCACCGCGGAGGACGCGAAGTTCTTCGGCCACGGCGGCGTCGACTGGGAGGCGATCCAGACCTCCTTCGAGAAGAACATCGAGAAGCGGCGCTTCGCCCAGGGCGGCAGCACGATCACCCAGCAGCTCGCGAAGAACCTGTTCTTCTCGACCCAGAAGAGCGTCACGCGCAAGCTGCGCGAGTTCATCGTCACCGGCTGGCTCGAGGACGACCTGCGCAAGACGCGCATCCTCGAGATCTACCTGAACGTGATCGAGTGGGGCGACGGGGTGTACGGATGCGAGGCCGCCGCGCAGCGCTACTACGGCAAGTCGGCCGCGGCCCTTTCCCCCGAGGATGCGGCCGGCCTCGCCGCCATGATCCCGAACCCGCGCCGCATCAACCCGCGCATCGATCCGGCCCGCCACGCCCGGGCCCAGCGCCGCGTGCTCTGGCTGATGGCGCGGGCCGGCTACATGAAGCGCGGCCTCGGGAAGCTCGGCACCGAGCCGACCCCGGAGCCGGTCGACGACTCCGGCCCCGAGCCCACGGAGCCCGAGGAGACGCCTTGATCCGTGCGCTGCGTGCCGCCCTCGCGAGCGCCGCGCGCCGCCGGCTCGGGGTCCCGACGATGGGCTCGAGCCTCGACCGCCTGCGGCACGCGCTGCCGGGCCTGGGGCGCGCCTGCGACATCGGCGCGTACCGGGGCGACTTCACGCAGGAGCTCCTCGCGCGCTGGCCCGGTCTCGAGGTCACGTGCCTCGAGCCCCTCGACGCGCGGCGCGACGAGCTGGCTCGCCGTTTCGCGGGTCGATCGCGCGTGCACGTCCGTGGCGAGCTGCTCGGCGCGACGAGCGGCCGGGAGGTCGACTTCGCCACGCTCGAGACCGCCTCCAGCGTCCTGCGCGAGCACGTCGACCAGACGATGCCGCGCGTCCGCCGCACCACGGCCGCCCTCGACGACCTGGTGGCGGCCGGCGCGGTTCCGGGGCCGCTGGAGCTCATCAAGGTCGACGTCCAGGGCTACGAGCTCGAGGTCCTTCGCGGGGCGGAGCGCTGCCTCGCGTCCGCCCAGGTGCTGATACTGGAGCTCAACCTCCTGGACATCCACGTGGGCGTGCCCCTGATCCACGAGGTCTCCCAGCACCTCGCCCTGCGCTCGTTCGTGATGCACGACATCGCCGGCCTGATGCGGCGGCCGCTGGACGCGGCGCTCTGGCAGGTCGACGCCGTCTTCGTCCGGACCGATTCGCCGCTCCGCGCCGACAAGCGCTGGGGCGCCTGAAGGGTTAGGATCGCCCTCCATGGATCATCGCTGTCCCCAGTGCGGAACGCGGCTGCCGGCAGGCGTGCCGGCCTGGGCCCACCACCTGACCGTCGCGTCGGCCATGACGTCGGCGCCCGTCACCCTCGGCCCCGAGGAAACCCTGATGAAGGCCGTCGAGGTGATGCGCCTCCACGGCATCCGGCGCATCCCGATCGTGCTCGGCGACGACCTGGTGGGCCTGCTCGTGGAGGGCGACCTGAAGCGCGCCCAGCCTTCGACGCTCTCGGACTCCCAGGAGGAGTTCAACCAGATCATGGAGTCGACGACGGTCTCGCGGATCATGATCAACAAGCCGATCACGGTCGACGAGACGCTGCCGCTGGTCGCGGCGGCCGAGACGCTCCACGAGACGAAGTACGGCGCGCTGCCGGTCGTGCACAACGGCCGGCTGGTCGGCATCCTCACGGACAACGACCTCATCCGCTGCCTGGCCGAGCTGCTCCAGCAGGGCGGCTAGCGCGCGAGCCGCAGGCCCGTGAGGATGATCGCGGCGCCGATCAGGCGCTGCACGCCGAAGCGCTCGCCCAGGAAGAAATACGACGCGACGCCGCTCAGGATGATGTCCACGAAGATGTAGAGCGAGGCGTGGGCGAGACCCTTCTTCGTGATCGCCCAGTTCCAGATCCAGTAGCCGATGTAGACGGGCAACACGGCGGAGAACAGCAACGCGCCCATTACGCGAGGCTCGAGGCTCGCCCAGGGGAAGGCCAGGAGGTCGCGCCACGACCAGAAGATCAACGGAACCGCCCCGAGCGCCATCGTGTAGGCCATGATTGTGCGGCCCTTGTAGCGCTCGAAGAGCACGCCGCTCGACAAGCCGTACACGGCGAACGACAGGGCGCTCACCAGGTTCAGCAGGTCGCCCGCGCCGAACGCGACGCTCACGCCGTGGCCGACGTCCTGCAAGAAGAACAGGATCGCGCCCAGGAACGCCACGCCGACGCCGATCCACTGGCGCCGGAGCACGGCCACACCGGTGACCCACAGCAGGAGCAGGGCAAACACGGGCTCCGTTCCCTGGAGCAGGTTCGAGACGAATGCCGTCGTGCGGAAGAGGCCCTCCATGAAGAGGACCTGGTAGAGCGAGACGCCGGTGAAGGCGCAGAGCAACAGGCGCGGCAGGTCGCGGCGCTCGACCTTCCAGGGGCCGCCTTGCGCCGCGAGGACGCTCAGCCCGATGGCCGAGACGAGCACGAAGCGCACGCTCGACAGCACGGGGGGCGGCAGCGTGCCGAGCAGCCACTTGAGCACGATCATGTTGGAGGCCCAGAAGAGGGCCATGCAGAGCAGTGCGGCGTCGACGGCCATGGATGCGCGAGCATACACTGGAGCCCGTGGAAGGGACTCGTGAAGATGCCGACGTCGAGAGCTCGACCGACACGTACGCCCGGCGCTTTGCAGGGCCGGTCGGCGCGTACTTCCTCGAGGTCCAGGCCCGCACCACGTTGGCGCTCGTCCCGAAAGGCGCGTCCGTCCTCGACGTCGGCGGCGGCCATGGCCAGCTGACCGGGCCGCTGGTCGACGCCGGCCACGAGGTCACCATCCTCGGCAGCGACCCGTCGTGCGCCCGCCGTGTCGAGGCTTGGGTGAACACCGGACGCGCGCGCTTCCGCTCCGGCGACCTCTTGCGGCTGCCCTTCGAGGATCGCTCCTTCGACGCGGTGCTGGCGTTCCGCCTCCTGCCTCACGTCGGGCGCTGGCAAGGTCTCGTGGGCGAGCTGTGCCGCGTGGCGCGCCACGTCGTGGTGGTCGACTACCCCACCACGCGCAGCGTCAACGCGGCCTCCGGGGCGCTCTTCGGGATGAAGAAGGGCGTCGAGGGCGACACGCGGCCGTTCCGTGTGTTCTCGGACGCCGAGGTGCGCGACGCGTTCCGCGCGGCCGGCTTCGTGGCCGACGTGCGACGGCCCCAGTTCCTGTTCCCCATGGCCCTGCACAGGGCTCTCGGGATCGCGCCGCTCAGCCACGGCGCCGAGACGGTCGCGGCGGTTTCGGGGCTGACCTCGCTGCTCGGCTCGCCGGTCATATTGAGGGCCGAGCGTCGTGGCTGAAGCGCCCTGGGCCGTCGGCCTCTTCAGGAAGTCGGTCCTGAAGCAGCGCAAGCTGCGCGAGCTGACCGCGAGCCTCGGACCCAGCGAAGGGCTGCGCTGCCTGGACCTCGGCTCCGACAACGGCGTGATCAGCCTGCTGCTGCGAGCCCGCGGCGGCTCCTGGGCCTCGGCCGACCTCACCGACGAAGCCGTCGAGTCGATCCGGGGCCTCGTCGGCAGCGACGTCCACAAGACCGACGGGATCCGGCTCCCGTTCCCCGACGCGAGCTTCGACCGGGTCGTGGTCGTCGACATGCTGGAACACGCCCCCGACGAAGCTGCTTTCGCCCGGGAGCTGGCGCGGCTCACCAGGCCCGGCGGCCTGCTGATCGTCAACACGCCGCACCTGAAGCCGACGCTGCTCCGCAGGCTGCGCCACGCGATCGGACAGACCGACGAGAAGCACGGACACCTGCGGCCGGGCTACACGCCCGAGCGGCTGCGGGAGATCTTCGGCGGCGGTTTCGAGCTGCGCGAGCACCGCACCTACTCGCGCTTCTTCTCGGAAGCGGTCGACACCGCCCTCAACTGGGGCGTCGAGCGCCTGGGCAAGAAGGGCTCCGCCAAGGGCATGGTCGTCACCGGCAGCGACGTCGCGAAGCACGCGAGGCTGTTCCGCGCCTACTCCTTGATCTACCCGATCGTCGCGTCCGTCGCGGCCCTCGACGCTCTCATCCCGTTCGTGTCGGGCTACATGCTGATCGCCACGCTGACGCGGCGCGTCCAGTAGCCTGAACGGGCCGAAGACTCACATCTCTTTACACACCGCTCGCGGACGGATGCGCTAGCGTAGCTGCCACTTCTCCCATGCCCCACGCGCTCAAGGTCAACGGCCGGCTCCGCGAGGTCGACGCGAGCCCGGACACGCCGCTGCTCTGGGTGCTGCGGGATCACCTCGATCTCACGGGCACGAAGTACGGCTGCGGCCTCGGCATCTGCGGAGCCTGCACGATCGAGATCGACGGCCACGCGGCCCGCGCCTGCCAGGTGAGCCTCGGCGACGCCCGGGGAGCGTCGATCACGACGATCGAGGGCTTGTCGGCGCAGGGCGATCACCCGGTGCAGGCGGCCTGGCTCGCCGAGGACGTCGCGCAGTGCGGCTTCTGCCAGCCCGGCATGATCATGGAAGCGGTGTGCCTGCTGGCCGCGCGGCCCGGGGCGTCCGACCGCGACATCGACGAGACGCTGCGCGATCACGTCTGCCGCTGCGGCACCTACCCCCGGATCCGCCGCGCGATCCACAAGGCCGGGCAGGCGAAGTGACGAGTCGTCGCGCCTTCCTGCAGGCGACCTCGCTGACCGGCGCGGCGCTGCTCCTCGACATCGGCCCCGACGCCGTGGCGGCGTCACCCGCGGCGACGTTCCGACCGACCGCGTTCCTGCGCATCGACGCCGACGGCTCTACCACCCTGTTCGTGGACAAGGCGGAGATGGGCCAGGGCGTCCGGACCTCCCTGGCGATGATCCTGGCCGAGGAGCTCGACGCCGACTGGAGCCGCGTGGCCGTCGAGACGGCGACGCCCGGGCCCGCTTTCCCCGACATGCACACGGCCGGAAGCGGGAGCGTGAGCGACGCCTGGCGTGGCCTGCGGGCGGCAGGCGCGGCCGCACGCGCGATGCTGCTGAGGGCCGCGGCGGAGCAGTGGCGCGTGGCGCCCGGCGAGTGTCGCACCGAGGCCGGCGCCGTGATCCACGCTCGCACGAAGCGCCGGCTCGGCTACGGCGCCCTCGTCGCCCGGGCCGCGGCGCTGCCCGTGCCGAAGGACGCGCCGCTCAAGAAGGAAGCGGACTTCCGCCGCGTCGGCACCCCGCAGCGGCGCGTCGACGGACCCAAGATCGTGACGGGCTCCGCGCTGTACGCCGCGGACGTGCGCGTTCCGGGCATGAAGTACGCGACGCTCGTGCGGTGTCCCGTCGAGGGTGGAGCCGTGAAGAGCTGGGACGGCGCCGACGCGCTGGCGCGACCGGGCGTGCGCGGCGTCGTGGCGATCTCGAACGGCGTGGCCGTGATCGCCGACAGCACCTGGGCGGCGCTGAAGGGCCGCGAGGCGTTGCGCGTCGAGTGGGACCTGGGCCCGAACGCGGGCTTCTCGACCGCGGCGCTACGCGAGGAACGCCTCACGGCCGCACGCCGCGGCGGCGAGGTGGCCCGCAACGACGGCGACGTCGACGCGGCCTTCCGCGCTGCGGCACGGACCCTCGAGGCCGAGTACGAGGACTCCTACCAGGCCCACGCCTCGGTCGAGACCCTGGCGTGCCTCGCCGACGTGAAGCCCGACCGCTGCGAGGTCTGGGTCGGCACCCAGTCTCCGAACCGCGCGCAGAAGATCGCCTCCGAGGTCGCGGGCGTGCCGGAGGGCGAGGTCACGCTGCACCTCACGCTGCTGGGGGGCGCCTTTGGCCGGCGCATCGCGAACGATTTCGTACGCGAGGCCGTCGAGATCGCCAAGGCGGCGAAGGTCCCGGTGCAGCTCTTGTGGACACGGGCCGACGACACCCACCACGACTACTTCCATCCGGCGCAGACCCACGTGCTGCGCGCGGCGCTCGACGCCTCCGGCCGGCTCACCGGCTGGCGCCACTCGGCCGCGGACTCGTCGCTCACGATGTTCGGCACGCCGGACCGGAAGGACCCCGATACGTTCCAGCTCTGGGGCGCCCACGACAACCCGTACGCGATCCCGGCGCTGCGCACGGACCTGTCTCTGTTCGACTCGCCGGTGCGCACCGGGGCCTGGCGCGCCGTCATGTATCCGCCGAGCGTGTTCGCGCGCGAGTCGTTCCTCGACGAGATCGCCCACGCGAGCGGTCGCGACCCGCTGGAGCTGCGCCGCTCGCTCCTGACGGAGCCCCGCCTCGGCGAAGTCCCTGGCGGCCGGCCCATCGATCGCCACCGGCTGCGGCGCGTGCTCGAGGTCGCGGCCGAGAAGGCCGGCTGGGGCACACCCCTCGGCGCCGGGCGCGGCCGCGGCATCGCCTGCAACATCTACCACCGCTCCACCTGCGTCGCGCAGGTCGCGGAGGTGACCGCCGCGGGCGACTCCGTGCGCGTCGATCGCATCGTCACGGCGGTCGACTGCGGCACGGTGGTCAACCCCCTCGGGGCCGAGGGACAGGTGGAGAGCGCCATCGCCTGGGGACTGACGGCCGCCCTCAAGTCCGAGATCACGATCGCGAAGGGGCGCGTCGAGCAGTCCACCTTCCGGGACTTCCCCGTGCTGCGCATCGACGAGATGCCGCAGGTCGAGACGCACTTCGTCCGCACGCCCGACGCGCCCGCCCGCGGTCTCGGCGAGCAGTGCGTGCCGACCGTCGCGCCGGCCGTGATGAGCGCGCTCTTCGCGGCCACGGGCCGCCGGGTGCGCCGCCTGCCGCTCCGGGGTCCCGCCTAGTCCGTTACACTGCCGCGTGGTCAGCGTCTCGCGGCGACTCTCCGGCCGTGCCGCCCTCCTGCTGCTCTCCAGCCTCGGGATGGCCTGCGCGCGGGAGGACCGGCCGGTGCGCGGGCTGTGGAGCGGCTCCGTCGAGACCGACGGCGTGCCGGTCAGCCGGGCGACGTTGAGCGGAGCTGCCCAGTGCCGGCTGTTGCGTCACCGCGGCCAGGACCTCGAGCTCCGCATCGCCGGCACGAGCCCCGGTCCGGCGCAGGTGCGGATCAGCGACCTCGCGACCGGCGCGCCGCGCGTCGTCGCGACGGAGACCCTCGCCGAGCGGGCCGGCGCGTTTGCCCGCGAGCTGCGGGTCGCCGCTGCCACCCTCGGTGCGACCGACTGGGTCGGCCTGGGCTTCGACCGCGGCGGCATCGTCATCGAGTCCCTGGAGGTCGTCGAGGCCGATCGGCCGCGGGTGATCGTGCTGGGGCTCGACGCCCTCACCTGGCGCGTCCTCGATCCCCTGCTCGCGGCCGGCCGGCTTCCCCACTTCCAGGCGCTGCTGCGCGCCGGTGTCGCCGGGCGGCTCAAGTCGGTGCAGCCGCTGCTGTCACCGGCGATCTGGACGACCATCGCGACGGGCCAGGGTCACGGCGCCCACGGCATCCACGGCTTCGTGGACGACGCCGGCAAGCTCGTGCACTCGGGCCAGGTGAAGACGAAGCGGATCTGGGAGATCGTGGGCGAGCACGCCGGCGCCACGGTGGGCGTGAGCGGCTGGTTCGTCACCTGGCCCGTCGACGCGGTGACCGGCTTCATGCTCTCGGACCGCGCCACCTCGGTCACCCCCGGCGACAGGGAGCGGCCGCTGTCCTTCCACCCCGCGGCTCTCCAGGACGCCTTCGATCCCATCGTCCGCGAGCGGCAGCGTCGGTCGGTGGCCGAGCTCGCGCGGTTCACGCCGTTCCCGTTCGAGGCCGGCTGGCGCGAGCGGCTGAAGCCGGGCGATCCCGCCTACGAGCGCAGCGCGTCCCTCGATCCCGTGCTGCTGCGCGTGTTCCAGCGCGACTCCTCGCTCGTCGAAGGCGGCCTGCAGCTGCTCCAGGCCCTCGAGCCCGACCTGTTCCTTACCTACCTGCGCGGCAGCGATCACGCCCAGCACGCGTTCTGGTTCGAGCGGGCGCCCCAGGATGCCCTCACGCCCGTGGACCCTGAGAACCAGCGCCTGTTCGGCGGGATCATCGACAACTACTACGTGTACCTCGACGAGGCCCTCGGGCGCTTCATGAGCGTCGCGCCCCGGGACACGGTCTTCCTCGTGCTGAGCGACCACGGCTTCCGCACCGAGGTCGTGGGCAACGGACCCGAGCGCCGCCCCGCGGCGCGCCACGAGCTCGAGGGCGTCTACGCCGTCTCGGGCCCCGGCTTCCGCCGCGGCGTCCGCGGGCCGGAGCTGTCGGTCTTCGACGTGGCGCCGTTGCTGCTCCACCTCTACGGCCTGCCGGCCGCGCGCGACATGCGCGGCCGCGTCCCCGTCGAGCTGCTGGATCCGCCGCCGGCCGCGGAGCCGGCGCGCATCGACAGCTACGGCAGGCGGGCGACGTCGGGGAGCTCGCGGGAGAGCGCCGCCGACGCCGACATCGTCGAGCAGCTGAAGGCGCTGGGCTACATCCAGTAGCCCGCGGTCTAGCGGCGGTTGTCCTTGTCCTTGTACATGCGCTCGTCGGCGAGGCGGATCAGGGCCTCCTTGGAGCGCGCGTCGAGCGGGTAGGTGGCGACGCCCAGGGAACAGCCGATGCGGGCGTTGATGCCTTCCTCCTGCAGGAAGGTGTGGCCCTCGATCATCTGGCGCAGCTTGTCGCCGAGGGCGATCGCCGCGTCGGCGTCGGTCTGGGGCAGGATCACGACGAACTCGTCGCCGCCGTAACGGGCCGGGTAGTCGGTCTCGCGCACCGCGGCGCGCAGCAGGAAGCCCACCTCGCGCAGCACGCGGCTGCCCCGCAGGTGGCCGAACTGGTCGTTGATGGGCTTGAAGCGGTCGAGGTCCACGAAGATCAGGGACAGCGTCGAGCGGTAGCGGTCGACGAGCTTCAGCTCACGGTCGAGGATCTGGTGGAAGAAGCGGAAGTTGTAGAGCGGGGTGACCTCGTCCGTGATCGACATCTCCCGGGTCTTCTGGAACAGCCGCACGTTCTCGAAGGCGAGGGCGACGGAGTCGGCGAGGGGCTGCACGTGGGCGAGGGTCGCGTCGTCGTAGGCCTCGGTGCTCTTCGAGCCCAGGGCCAGCACCCCGATGCCGCGGCCTCGTGAATTCAAGGGCAGGATCACGTAGGAGCGGATCCCCTCCTCGAGCAGGCGCATGTCCTCGATGAAGCGATGGTCGTGGAGCAGGTCGCGCTGCAGGATCGGCTTGTTGTTGAGCACGACCGACCCGGGGCCGCTGCCCACGACGGGCAGCACGCTTCCCAGGCCCCAGGTGGACTCGTCGGGGTAGCCGGTGATCTCGATGTAGTCGCCCGATTCGTTCACGAACCCGCAGGCGAGGCGATCGAAGGACTGGAGCGCCGCGATCTCCTTCGCGAAGGCCGGCACGACGGTCTTCAGGTCCATGCTGGCGGTCAAGGCCGCCGAGATGCGGTTCAGGAACTCGAGGCGCGAGGTGCTCGCGCGCAGCGCGGCATAGAGGCGCGCGTTGTCGAGACCGGTGCCGATCTGCTTCCCCACCGCTTCGAGCAGCTCGAGGTCCGGCGCCATGCTCTCGTCGTCGGCGTCGTGGATCGTGAGCACGCCGAGCTGCCGCTGCTTGGTCATGAGCGGCGCCGCCGCGAGCCAGCCGCCCTGCTCGAGCTCCTTCACCAGGGGCCGGCCGCGGTCGAGCGACGCGCGCGCCAGCTCCATCGTCGCCGCCATGTCGCTGCTGGGGGCCCGGAACTGCGCGGCGGGCCGGAGGACGTGCTCGTCGTCGGTCGTGAGGGTGAGGCCGCCGGTGACGCCCAGGGTGCGCACGACGTGCTCCAGGGTCGAGGCCAGCAGGCCCTCTTCCTCGATCTCCACGGTGAGGTCGTCGACCAGGGACATGAGCGCGCGGATGGTGCGGTCCTGCGCCTCGCTCGACGGGGCGACGTGGGCGCGGTCGCGGGGGCTCATGGCGCGCTCACGATAGCAAGATTCAGGGGGGCGTCATAGCGCGAGGCCCGCCAGGCTCTCGGACAGCCCGGCCTTCTCCCGGGCCACCCGGATCGCGTCCCAACCCAGGGCGTCGGACAGCGCCAGGACGATGGCGTCGAGCTCCGACTCGGCCGGCAGACCGCCGCTCACGAGGTCGAGCCTGCGCAGCACGATGTCGGACAGGGTGAGGGCCATCTCGTCCTTCATCGCGGCGAGCGCCTGCTGCGTCAGGGTGCCCGGGAGCGGCGCCGCGTGCTTCAGGACCGTGGCGGCCGTGCGCGAGGGCCGGCCGGAGCCGAGCTTGCGTGCCACGAGGTCGATCGCCTCCTCGGCCACGGCGCGGGCCGTCGTGTACTTGACGCCCTGCACCGAGACGAGACCGGCGAGGCCGTCGCGCGCATGGTCCACGAGCAGGTGCCGCCCCGCGAGCTGACGCGCGCTGCGGCCGGGCACGCGTCCGCGGTGGACGAGGGCGACGTCGGCCGGCTCGAGGCGCGCCCACGGGTAGGCGTGACGGGCCTCGTCCAGGAACCGGCGCCCGTCCTCGACCGGATCGGCGGTCGCGGCCGGCACGTAGTCGGTGCCGACGATGGCGCGGCCGGCCCACGGCACCAGGAAGAGGTATCGGCCGTTCGAGAGGGCGCCCAGCGCGTGGTCGCGCACGACCGGCCGTCGCAGCACCAGGTTCAAGGCCGAGAGCAGCGGCACCGGCGGCCGCCGGGAACCGGCCAGGCCGAGGACCTCGTCCATGCCGGGGCCGGCGGCGTTCAGGATCACGCGCGCGCGCACCTCGACGATCTCGCCGCTCACCATGTCCTCGATGCGCACGACCGTGATGCGATCGCCGGAAACCCCGAAGCCCACGACGCGCGCATGGTTGGCGAGCAGCGCATGCGCGGCGTCGGCCGCGTGCAGCACGCCGACGAGCAGGCGCTCGCTGCTCGAGACCTGGGCGTCCGTCCAGGTGGCGCCGCCCGTCAGGCCGGCGGCGGGCACGCCGGGCGCGAGGTGCAGCAGCTCCTCGCGGCTCAGGCTACGGCCGGGCGGGATGCGCTGGGGCGCCGGGAGGCCCTCGTTTCGGTCGCGGCTCACGAGGTCGTTCGCACGCAGCGCGATCGCCAGCGCCTCGCGTCCCTTGAGCCCGTGGCCGTAGGTCGGCACGACGAAGCGCAGCGGCTTCACCAGCGCGGGCGCGATGCGCAGCAGCGTGCGGCGCTCGCGGATCGACTCGCGCATGCGCGGCAGGTCGAGCCCCTGCAGGTAGCGCAGCCCGCCGTGGATCGTCTTCAGGCTGTTCCAGGACGTGCCCGAGCCGAAGTCCTCCGCCTCGACGAGCGCCGTCTTCAGCCCGCGCTGCGCCGCGTCCCAGGCCGCGAACGCGCCGTGGATGCCGCCGCCGATGATCAGCACGTCGTGCTCGCGCGCGGCGATCGCGGCCAGGTCTCTCTTCACCCGACCGACGATAGCATCCGGCTTCGGAGCGCCGCTAGTTCCTTGGCGGAGCGAGCAGCAACGTCACGCCGCCGCTCGTGTACTCGGCGCGTCCTTCGGGCGTGATGCGGTGCGCCACGCTCCCTGCCCGCACGGCGCGCACGGTGGCGGCCACGGCGGCGAGACGCTCGGGCGGCGCCAGGGCCTTCTCGTGGTTCGTGAGCAGGTGTCGCACGCCGGGCAACGCCCGCAGGCGGGCCAGGGAGCGCTGGTACGCGTCGAGATCGGTCTCTGGCTCGAACAGCCAGAGCGGGCCGTCGTAGAACGTGTCGCCCGTGAACAGCAGACCGGCCTCGCGATCGAAGAGCGCGAGCGAGTCCGGTGTGTGGCCCGGCACGCTCAGGATCTCGAGGCGCCGGCCGCCGAGATCCACGACGTCGCCGTCCTTGACCCAGTCGGTGATCGTCCAGGGCCGGATGCGGTAGCTCGCGACGGCCTGTCCCGCCGGCAAGGGACGGCACAAGGCCTCGGGAGCGACTTCGCCCTTCACGACGTCGTGGGCCATTCCGCGCGCGCTCGCACGCGTGAACCGCGTGTCGAGAGCGAGGACGCGGTCGAAGTCGGCGTTGCCGCCCACGTGGTCGAAGTGGGTGTGGGAGTTGAGCACCCGCACGGGCAGCGTCGTCAGGGACTCGACGGCCTTGCGGATCGGGCCCATGCCCATCCCGCTGTCGAACAGCAGGGCGCCCGTCGATCCCACCACGAGGTACGAGATCACCTCCTGGAACTGGTACGGCTCGAGGATCTCGTAGACGCCGTCGGCCACCCGGTAGATGCGGAACCAGTCGTCGGGGCTCGGGAGCTCGGCGAGACCCGCCGACGACGGTGCGTCCTTGCAGAACGCCGCGACGGGCGAGAGGAGCGCCGTCGCGGCCGTCAGCTCGCGCGTGGCGGCGTCGACGGCGGCCTCGAGCCGCAGGCGCTCGCGGTCGAAGTCCGCGCCCCGCGCCCGGCGCAGCGCCGGCAGGGTGTCGCCGCTGTACAGGGAGTAGATGTCCCAGCCGTAGACCACGTGGCGATACCACGACGCGCCGTCGGGCGCCGCGAAGCCGGTCTCGGCGCGCTGCAGGTGATCGTTGACGGCGCGGAGCGTCGCTGCCGGCACCCCGACGGCAGCGTGGGTCTCGAACGTCCGGGCGGCGGTCGCGAGCGCCGCCACCTTCTCCCGTGTGGCGCCGAGGGACGAATCGGGCGTCAGTCGATCGAGGTAGCCCGAAAGGGCTTCGGCCGTGCGGCTGAAGCGCAAGGGCAGGATCTCGGCCTGCGCCAGCCGCAGCACCGTGCGGCCCAGGGTGTCGGCCAGCGCCACGCCGGTCCGCCAGCCGGGATCGCCGTGGGTCGTCATCCAGCGCCGCGTGTCGTAGGCGGAATGGTACGAGCCGTAGCTGGCGTCGCTGCCGTACTCGAGAGACAGCGCGGGCAGTCCGAGGTAGTCCTGGAACGGCACGAAGTCGGCGCCGCTGCCGAGCGGCTTGAGATCGACCGGCGCGCCGGCGACCGACTCCACGAGCTCGCGCAGCGACGCGGAGCCCCCGGCCTTCAGCGGACCGGCGAGGTAGTAGTCGGTGTTGACGTAGGCGACGGCGCGCTCGCGCAGCTCGGCCGCGCGATCCTCCGCATACTCCGTGGAGCCCACGAGGCCGTACTCCTCCGCGTCCCAGAACGCGAACACGATGGAGCGCCGCGGCTGCCAGCCCGTCTTGCGCAGCTCGGAAAGGGCGCGCGCGAGCTCGAGCACCGCGGCCGCGGAGCTGCCAGGATCGACGCCGCCGAAGGTCCAGGCGTCGTGATGGGTGCCGAGGATCACCTCGCGGTCGGGCTCCTCCTTGCCTTCGATGCGGCCCAGCACGTCGTAGATCGGCCGCAGGCCCGCGGTCATCGCGACGTCGAGGTCCACGACCGCGGGACCGGGACCCACGCCGCCCGTGAGCGCCTTCAGGATCGGCTCGGCCGCCGACCACGACAGCACGGCCGCGGGGATCTTCGGCAGGGTCGGCGCGCTCCTCGGATCGAGGCGCTTCGCTTCGTCCGTCGCGGCGACTCCGGGCGTGAGGGGGTCGCCGTGCCAGAACCAGCTGTACTTGGCGTTGCCGCGCTGCACGAAGCCGGGCGACCGCCACGGGCCGGCAGGCCACACGGGGCCCCTTGCGGCCCCGTCGTCGCGAGGATCGCTGTAGACGAGGATGCCGCGCGCCCCGCGGCTCTCGGCGGTGTGCACCTTCACCGCCCGGTGAACCTTCCCGTAGCGCGCGAGGGCGATGGCGCCCTTCACGGAGACGCCCTTCGTCTCGAGAGCCTCGTAGTCGGCCGGGAGGCCGTAGTGCACGTACACCACCGGTCCCTCGACCCTGCCCGGCGCCGAGTA
>CADEEV010000003.1:184022-195909 GCA_902826455.1 uncultured Acidobacteriota bacterium
CGGCGGGCTCGGCGACCGGCAGCTCGCGCACTTCGGGCTGGGTCAGGCGCACCGCGATGCGCTTCGGGTAGGAGAGGTACGCCTGGTACTCGCGCACCTCGCTCGCGAGGCCCATGCCGACCAGGGTGCGCTCGATCTCGGCGGCGACGGCGCGGCCCTGGGGCGTGCCGGCGACGTGCGGCTCGCGGGTCAGGCGCTCGTGAAAGGCCCCGAGGCGCTCGGCCGACAGCAGGCTCTTGAGACGCGCCTCGACGTCGTCGCCGCGGGCGCCTGTCGCGTTCCCGACGAGTGCCAGGGCCGCCAGGGCCGGCGCGCTACGGAGCAACGGGCAGCACCAGGCGCGAGGGATGGGCGGCGTCGTGGTGGAGCGTGATCGTGGCCGAGCGCATCGTCTTCGAGGTCGTCTCGCGCTCGCCGGTGTGGAGGTTGCGCGAGAAATGCGGGAAGAATTCGGGCGTCAGGACGACGCGGATGCGGTGTCCCTTCGCGAACCGGTTGCCCGTGTACAGGTTCGAGAAGCGCAGCGTGACGACCTCCCCCGGCTTCAGCAGCTTCGGCTCGAGGCTGCCGTCGCGGGTGCTGGCCCGCACGACGTCGAGGCCTGGGCTCATGAGGTTCCACGCGGTGCCGTCGGGAGCCACGTCGTGAACCTTGACCCATACGTCGGCATCGGGCGCGTCGACGGAGATCCGCAGCTCGGCCTCGATCGCTCCCATCACCGTGAGATCGGCCGGCAGCGGCTCGGTCTCGAACCAGGCGGTGCCGGGCTGCTTCGGCAGGTCCCGATAGTCGTGAGCGCCGACCCGGTTCGCGAAGGGATCGGTGAGCGGCCGGGCCGGATCCGAGACGAACCGGCTCGTGCCCCCCTTGACGTCGGCCGCGTCGGCCACGAGCCGGCCGCGCTCGCCGTCCCGCGAGAAGTAGTAGGTGCGCGGCGTCACGGGAACGACGGGCCAGCCGTCGCCCTCGTGCCAGGCGTTCTCGCCCATCACGAAGGCGCGCGCCGGCTTCTCGCCCTCGAGCCCGTTCTCGATGCCGCGGACGTAGCGGTCCATGAAGCGCAGCACGACCTCGTCGTAGTCGATCGCCGCCGCCGATCCGAACACGCGATCCCCCGACCTCGGCGAGGCGGTCGCTCCGACGCCGTGGACCCAGGGGCCCACCACGAGCCGCGTCCGGGGATCGGCCTGGCCCTTGCGCGCCGCGAGCAGGCCCTGGAAGTTCGTGATGGCGCCGTCGGGGCCATAGGCCTCGTCGTGCCAGCCGGACAGGTTGAGCACGGCTGCGCCGACGCGATCGTAGCGGCCGCGGATCTCGGCCCAGTCCCACCACGGATCGGAGGCCGGGTGCTTCAGCCACTCGAAGAGGTAGGGAGAGATCTCGCGCAGCTCCGTGAGTGCGTTCAGGGGCAGCCGGCTGCGCAACTCCATGTTGTTCTTCTCCCAGGCCGCGTCGACTTCCTCGTCGGTGCGCGGGCCGGGCAGGTTCTTCCGGACGCGCGTGTCGCCCGAGATGCTCCAGATCCAGGAGATCCAGGAGAGGTCGAACACGCCGCCCGACAGGAAGAAGTTGCGGGGTGTCGCGAAGGTCATGGCGGGCGCCATCGCCTTGAGGTGCGGCGGCGACTCGAGGGCCGCGAGCCATTGCACGGCGCCGGGGTACGACAGGCCGAAGGTGCCGACGGCGCCGTTCGACCACGGCTGCGCCGCGGCCCACTCGATCGTGTCGAAGCCGTCCTTGCCCTCGTTGGCGTAGGCCGAGAACTCGCCCTCCGACGCGTAGCGGCCGCGCACGTCCTGGATCACGACGGCGTAGCCTCGTGCCACGGCCTTCGAGAACGTCTTGTAGCCCTCCTGGGCCGGCGTCTTTCCGTAGGGCGTACGGTAGAGGAGGACCGGGAACGGCCCGGGCCCGGCGGGGCGCAGGACATCCGCGCGCAGCGCCACGCCGTCGCGCATCGGGATCGCCACGTCGCGCTCCACGACGGGCTCGGCGGCCGTCGCGAGCGGCGCCAGCGCCAGCAGGAGGATCGGCGCCCAGCGAGTCGTCATGCGAGGACCTCCCCTAGGATGGCGGCCGCGCGCAGGCAATCGGCGCGAGAGACGTCGTGGTGGGTCACGAGACGCAGGGTGACGCGGTCCATGGCGGTGCCGAGAACGCCGCGGGCCTTCAGAGCCGCGGCGATCTCCGGGGCGTTGCCGGCCTCGAGGGTGGCGACCGCGATGTTGGTCCGGGCCGGCGCGACGCGGGCGCCGCGCGCTCCGGTCATCGCGTCTGTCAGCAGGCGCGCGTGGGCGTGATCCTCGGCGAGGCGCGGGATCATCGAGTCGAGAGCGACGAGCCCGGCGGCCGCGAGGATCCCCGCCTGGCGCATGCCGCCGCCGAAGAGCTGCCGCTGGCGGCGCGCCCGGGCGACGAGCTCCGCCGAACCGGCGAGCAGGGAACCGACCGGACAGCACAGCCCCTTCGAGAGCGTCACCATCACCGTGTCCGCGCCCGCCACGAGCGCGCGCGGCTCGACGCCGAGGGCCACGGCCGCGTTCCACAGCCTCGCGCCGTCCACGTGGACGCGAAGGCCCAGCTCATGGGCGGCGGTGATCGCCGCCTGCATCTCGGCCACGTCCGAGACCGTCCCTCCCGCCAGGTTGTGGGTGTTCTCGAGAACGACGAGGGCGACCCGGGGCCGGTTGAACGCCGCCGGCTTCACGGCGCCGCGAATCGCGTCCGCGGTGAGCTTCCCGTCCTCGGTCCGGACGACGGAGGGGATCGCCCCGGCGTGGGCCGCCATGCCGGCGAGCTCGTACTCGATGACGTGGCTGCGCTCGTCGGTCAGCACGAGCTCTCCCGGAGCGACCTGGATCGCGATCGCGATCTCGTTGCCCATGGTGCCCGACGGCACGAACAGGGCCGCCTCGAAGCCGAGCAGCTCCGCGGCTCGCTCCTGGAGGCGATTCAGGGTCGGGTCTTCCTTGTAGTAGTCGTCTCCTACCTCGGCCGCGGCCATGGCGGCGCGCATCGCCGGCGTGGGCCGGGTCATCGTGTCGGAGCGGAGGTCGATCGCGTTCACCGGCGTGGATTTCCGGGGCCCATGTTACCTTCTCGGCCTGCATTTCCAGGAGGTTCCATGAGGCGCACGGTCTTGTCCCTGCTGCTCTCCGCTGTGCCGGTCGCCACCCTCGCGGCCGATCCAGGCCCCGTGACCGCCCTCAAGGCGGCGCGCATCTTCGACGGCACGTCCGACGCCGCGAAGCCCAACGGCGTGGTGCTCGTGCAGGGCGACAGGATCCAGGCCGCCGGCTCGGGCCTCGCGATCCCGGCCGGGGCCACGGTGATCGACCTGGGCGACGCGACGTTGCTCCCCGGCTTCATCGACGCCCACGTCCACCTGACCGGCGAATCCGGCGCGAACTGGTACGAGGACACCGTGAACGGCATGCGGCAGAGCGTCGCCGAGCAGGCGATCCGCTCCACCGACTTCGCGAAGCGGACATTGCTCGCCGGCTTCACCACGATCCGCAACGTGGGAGCGAGCGACGCGGTCGACGTGGGCCTGCGCAACGCGATCAACGCCGGTCTCGTGCCGGGGCCGCGCATGCTCGTCTCGGGCTATTCCCTCGGCGCCCGGGGCGGACACTGCGACACCACGGGCTTCCCCTACAACTTCTTCGGCTTCGAGCCCGGCATCGCCCAGGGCATCGCGAGCGGCGCCGACCAGTTCCGGGACGCCGTGCGCATCCAGCTCAAGTACGGCGCCGACGTCATCAAGGTGTGCGCCACGGGCGGGGTGCTCTCGCTCTCCGACGCGGTCGACACCCCCCAGCTCACCCAGGCGGAGATGGATGCCCTCGTGGACGAAGCCCACCGCCTGGGCAAGAAGGCGGCCGCCCACGCCCACGGCGCCGAGGGGGCCCGGGTCGCGATCCGCGCCGGCATCGACTCGATCGAGCACGGCTCTTTCCTCGACGACGAGGCGCTGCGCCTGATGAAGGAGAAGGGCACGTACTACGTGCCCACGGCCATGGCCGTGGAATTCACGGGCCGACGGCCGCGCAACTTCCCGCCGGAGATCGCCGCGAAGGCCAAGGCCGCCGCGGACTCCCACGCGAACGCCCTCAAGAAGGCGATCCAGATGGGGGTGAAGATCGCCCTCGGCACCGACTCGGCCGTGAGCCCCCACGGGCTCAACGCCCAGGAGTTCGGCCTGCTCGTGGCTCACGGCATGACGCCGGCCGCGGCGCTGCGCGCCGGCACCCAGGTCGATTCCGTGCTGCTCGGGCTCGAGAAGCAGATCGGGACCCTCGAGGCGGGCAAGGCGGCGGACGTCGTGGCCGTTCCCGGCAACCCCCTCGCCGATATCCACGCCACCGAAAGGGTCGCGTTCGTGATGAAAGGCGGGACCGTCTACAAGCGGCCCTAGTCGCGCTTCTTCTTCGCATCGCGCTCGCGGTCCCAGACGATCATGTCGGTCGCCACGGGTTTCGAGCCGAGCATTCGGAGCATGGAGACGACCTGGCCGCGGTGGTACGTCGAGTGGTTGGCGACGTGCTGGACGATCTGCCAGAGCGGCTGCTCGAAGGCCTGGCCCTGGAGGTTCTTGTAGCGGATCTTCTCGGCCGGGTCGTCCTTCTTGAGCCCCCGCAGCCAGGCGGCGCGATGCTCCTCGATCGTGACCCAGCGATCACGTAGCGCGATCACGTCCGGGAACTCGCCCTCGTCGAAGCCGCGCGACGGCGAGACGCCCTTCACGCGCTCGAGCCAGATCCACTCGGCGCCCATGGTGTGGACGAGGGTGCCGCGCACCCCGCCCAGGCTCGAGCCCATGTCGCGGCGGAAGTCGGGGACCGACAGCAGGGCGGCCGCCCTGAGCAGCCGGTGGTTGGCCCAGATGGTGTACTCGAACAGCCGTTGGAAGTCGGCCTTCTGCAGCATGGCCGCTATTCTAGGCGCTCACTTCGACGGCGGCCCGTCGAGTCCGACCAGGACGCCGTCGTCGATCTGCGCTCCCCGCACCGTGTAGACGAAGAGCCCCGAGAACGGCTCCGGCTCCGGGTGATCGACGGCTGGCGCCGTGTGGTAGCGCGGCGCGCCTTCGTCCCACTGGCGCAGGCGCTCCGCAGTGTGGAAGTGGCCCTGGAGCGCCAGGGTCCAGTTCCTTCCCGCGAGGGCCTGCGTCAGCGCGGGCGCGTTGCGCACGACGTGGCGCAGCCCCTCGATCCCGGCGACCGTGAGGAGCTCGACGCCGAACGGGTCCGTCGAGACGCCGCCGTTGCGCAGCGGGATGTGGCACAGGGTGACGATCGGCGTCGTCGGCGCGAGACGGGCCACGTCCGCGGCGATCCACGCGAGCTGCTCGTCGTCGAGGGACCCGTAGTACAGCGTGTCGGCGACCCCGATCGTGTCGAGCACGATGAAGTGGACGCGGCCGCGGTCGAACGAGAAGTAGCGCGGCCCGAGGAATTCCTCGAACAACGCCTTGCCGTACGCCGGGTTGTCGGCGGCGACGCCGCTCTTGTCGCGCTCGATCCCGAAGACGTCGTGATTGCCCATCGCGCTGCGCACCGGGAACGAAGCCTTCGCGATCTCGTCGCGGTAGAGGCCGAAGAGCGAGCGGGCCCGCTGCTCGCCCACCCTCAGGGAGTCCTTCACCAGATCGCCGCTCACGAGCGCGAACTCGACGCGCCGCTCGGCCGCGAGGGCGAGGGCCCGGCGCGTGCGCTCGACGTTCTCGGGCTGGATGTGGGTGTCGGACATGTGGGCGAAGGTCCAGGTGTCGGGGACCGGCGACGACGCCAGGCCGAAATCCGGGGCCGTCCGCGCGTACCAGGGGGTCGTAGCCCGCCGATCGCCCGGCACGATCACGAAGAGGGGGTGGCCGGTGGGAGCGTCGACGCGATAGCGGCCTTCGGCGTCCGTTTCGACCAGGCTGCGACCGTCGCTCACGGCGACCCCGGCGAGACCGCGCTCGCCCGCGTCCCTGTGGCCGTTCGCGTTCGTGTCGTCGTAGACGAGGCCGCTCACGACGGCGAGCGCCAGCAGCATGTTCATGGTGAGGGAGACGCTACGGCCGGGACCGGGCACGGTCAAGAGGCCGGTGCTAGAATCCCCGGCCTCATGTCGAGCGCCGCGCGCGAGGACGGGCTCGCGAAATACGAGCCGGTCATCGGTCTCGAAGTCCACTGTCAGCTCCTGACGAAGACCAAGCTCTTCTGCGGGTGCCTGAACCGCTTCGGCGATGCGCCGAACTCGAACGTCTGCCCGGTGTGCCTCGGCCTGCCGGGAGCGCTCCCGGTCCTGAACCGCCACGCGGTGACCCTGGCCCTGCGCGCCGCCCTCGCCACGCAGTGCGCGGTGCAGCCGAGGTCGATCTTCGCGCGCAAGAACTATTTCTATCCGGACCTGCCGAAGGGCTACCAGATCTCGCAGTACGAGCGGCCCCTCGCGACCGACGGCTTCGTCGAGATCCTGGTCGGAGGCGAGGCTCGCCACGTCGGCATCCACCGCATCCACATGGAAGAGGATGCGGGGAAGCTCCTGCACGAGGGCTTCGCGTGGTCGGGCGAGAAGAGCGGCGTCGACCTGAACCGGGCGGGCGTGCCGCTCATCGAGATCGTGACCCACCCGACCCTGCGCAGCCCCGAAGAGGCCCACGCCTACCTGGATGCGCTGCGCTCGATCCTGCTCCACGCCGAGGTCTCGGACGTGAACATGGAGGAAGGCTCGCTGCGCTGCGACGCGAACGTCTCCGTGCGCCTGCGCGGCGCCACGCTCCTCGGCACCCGCACGGAGATCAAGAATCTCAACTCGTTCCGCAACGTCGAGCGCGCCATCCACCACGAGATCGCGCGGCAGATCGCGACCCTGGAGGCCGGCGGACGCATCGTGCAGGAGACGCTGCTCTGGAACGCCGAGCGCGGCGAGACGGTGTCGATGCGGTCGAAGGAGGACGCCCAGGACTACCGCTACTTCCCCGAGCCGGATCTCCCGCCGCTGGTCGTCGACGACGCGTGGATCGCCTCGGTGCGTGCGACCTTGCCCGAGTTCGCGGCCGCGAAGCGCCGGCGCTTCGTCGCCGAATACGGGCTTCCCGACTACGACGCCGGCGTGCTCACCGAGTCGCGCGAGGTGGCCGACTACTTCGAGGCCGCCGCGAAGGGCAGCGGGAACCCGAAAGCCGCCTCGAACTGGATCATGACGGAGCTGTTGCGAGCCCTGAAGGACGACGCCCGGCCCCTCTCGGAGGCGCCCGTGCGCGCCGAGGGGCTGGCGGCGATGATCCGTCTCATCGATGCCGGGACGATCAGCGGCAAGATCGCGAAGGACGTCTTCGAGGAGATGTGGACGAGCGGCGAGGCGGCCGAAGCGATCGTCAAGCGGAAGGGCTGGACCCAGGTCTCGGACGAGGCGGCGATCGCCGCGGCGGTGGCCGCGGTGATCGCGGCGAGCCCGGAGCAGGTGGCGACGTGGCGCTCCGGCAAGACGAGTACCATGGGCTGGTTCGTGGGACAGGTCATGAAGAGGATGGGCGGCAAGGCGAACCCCAAGGTGGTGAACGCCCTGCTGCAGAAGGCGCTCGAAGCGTAGGGGGTCGTTATCTCAGGAGGAAGTGAAGCCATGCGGAATTTCGCACTCATCGTCGGGGCGCTGGCCCTCAGCGTGCCCGCGCTCGCCCAGGATCGCGCGCCGCGCGAGACCATCTCGGCGAGCGTCGGCGGCAAGAAGGTCTCGATCGACTACGGCCGGCCGGCGCTCAAGGGCCGGACCCTCGACAGCCTGATCGCGCAGCTCCCCGAGGAGCGGATCTGGCGCGCCGGCGAGGACCAGGTCACGACCCTCACCACCGAGGGAGCGATCACGATCGGCGGCAAGAAGGTCCCGGCCGGCAAGTACTCGGTCTACGTGCACGCCCCGGCGACCGGCGACTGGTCGCTGATCCTCAACAGCGACGCGGGCATCGCGTTGATCAAGCTGTGGGACAAGGCTCCGGCCAACCTGGCCAACGAGCCCTGGCCGCACCTCGAGGGCTATTCGAACATCGCCGCGAAGGAGGTTGCGCGCGCCGCGATGAAGGCGGGCGCCGCGGCTCCGCCGGCCGAGCTGTTCACGATGAAGCTCGCCGCCAAGGGAACGGGCGCGACACTGACGCTGTCCTGGGGCGCCAAGAGCTGGGCGATCGACATCCTTCCGTAGTCGACGCCGCCGTCGTCCATCGAGGGGGTGCGCTCCGGCGCATCCCCTTTTTTCATGTCTGCGCGGCGCCCCGCGCCGGGGCGTACCCGAAGGCGCGCTGGCGGGAGGCCCACCACGCGTCGAGGCGCGGCGCGAGCGCGACGGCGACGAACGCGAGGGCCCAGCCCACGATCAGGTCGATCGCGTAGTGGTGGCGCAGGTAGATGGTCGACACCCACAGGCCGGCCGCGAAGGGCAGCAGCAGGAAGAACCACACCCGCGCGTAGCGCCAGGCGAAGACGAGGGCCACCACCGAGATCGCGGAGTGCAGCGAGGGGAACGCCGCGCGCGAGTCGACCGGCAGCAGCGCGAACGCCTCGGCCGACAACTCTCCGAAGAAGCGCCGATAGCCGTAGAGGTCCTTCGTGAACTGTCGCAGCAACACGAGGCGCGGCGGCGCCGCCGGGAACACGACGTACATCACGTAGCCCAGGTAGAAACAGGTCATGACGCCCATGGTCGCGGCCCGGAACTCGCGCCACCGGCGCTGCGCCAGCAGGATGAGAGGCGTCGAGGGCGCCATCCAGAAGAAGTTCACGTAGAAGAACGTCATGACCTCGGTGCGGCCAGGGGTGATGAAGCGCTCCGCCCACACGCAGGGCTGGACGCCGAACAGCCACTGGTCGATGGCGACCAGGCGGTCGTGGACGTCGTGGGGGTTCACGAACCCGATCGTGTCGTGGAGGTTCGTGTAGATCAGGATGCAGGTCAGGAACGGCAGGATCTCCCGCAGGGCGCGCGGCCAGCGCGCGGCCGGCCAGAGTCGCAGGGCGAGGGCCAGCAGGACCAGCACGAGGACGGCGACGCCGAGGCGGTAGACGCCGCCCGAGTAGCGGTCGCCGATGACGCCCGCCTCCTTGGCGTACTCGTGGGCGGCGAACGTGAGGTAGGTGGTCGGGAGCAGGAACGCGAGGGCGATCGCCTCCTCCGGCCGGAGGCGGAACAGGAAGCGGCTCACAACACCAGGGTCTCGCGATGCTCGCCGAAGACGCCGCGCAGCGTGCCGGCAATTTCCCCGACCGTGGCTCCCGACGAGACCGCCTCGATGATCGGCGGCATCAGGCTTCCCCCGGTCCGGGCCCGGTCCTCGAGGGCCACGAGGGCGGCCTTCCAGGGCGCCGCGTCGCGGCGCGCCCGGAACGCGCGCAGCCGGGCCACCTGATCGCGCTCGACGTCCGGGTGGATGCGCAAGAGGTCCCCCATCGGCGCCTCGGCGTCGTCCGCGAACCGATTGACGCCGACGATGACGCGCTCGCCGGCTTCGACCTGCTGCTGGAACCGGTACGCCGACTCCTGGATCTCGCGCTGGATCTCGCCGCGCTCGATCGCGCGCAGCGCGCCGCCGCGCTCCTCGATGCCGTCGAGGATCCGGAGCGCCTCGGCCTCGAGGGCGTCGGTCGCGGCCTCGAGGGCGTAGCTGCCGCCGAGAGGATCGACGGTCTCGGTGACGCCGGACTCGAAGGCGATCACCTGCTGCGTCCGCAGCGCCAGGCGCGCCGAGTCCTCGGTGGGCAGCGCCAGGGCCTCGTCCTTGCCGTTGGTGTGGAGGCTCTGACAGCCGCCCATCACGGCCGCGAGGGCTTGCAGCGCCACGCGCACCACGTTGTTGTCGGGCTGCTGCGCGGTCAGCGTGACGCCGCCCGTCTGGACGTGGAAGCGGAGCTGCTGCGCCTTCGGGTTCGTGACGCCGAAGCGATCCCGCATCAGGCGCGCCCACAGGCGGCGCGCGGCGCGGAACTTCGCGATCTCCTCGATGAAGTCCGAGTGGCACGCGAAGAAGAAGGAGAGGCGCTCCCCGAAGGCCGAGGGATCGAGGCCGGCGCCGCGCGCGGCGCGGACGTACTCCAGGGCGTGGGCGAAGGTGAAGGCGATCTCCTGGGGCGCCGTCGCCCCGGCCTCGCGGATGTGGTAGCCCGAGATCGAGATCGTGTTCCACTTCGGCGCGCGCTCGGCGCAGTACGCGAAGACGTCGGTCACGAGGCGCAGCGACGGCCCCGGCGGGTAGATGTACGTGCCCCGCGCCACGTACTCCTTGAGGATGTCGTTCTGGATCGTGCCCGAGAGATCGGTCTCGGGGATGCCGCGGCGTCGCGCCACGGCGATGTAGAGACCGAGCAGGATCGCTGCGGTCGCGTTGATCGTCATGGACGTGGACACCGTCGCGAGAGGGATGCCGTCGAGGAGCGTCTCCATGTCCTCGAGGCTGCTGATCGCGACGCCGACCCGCCCCACCTCTCCCATCGCGTGGGAGTCGTCGGAGTCGTAGCCGATCTGCGTCGGGAGGTCGAACGCCACCGACAGGCCGGTCGTGCCGCGCTCGAGAAGGTAGCGGTAGCGCCGGTTGGACTCGGCCGCGGTGCCGAAGCCGGCGTACTGCCGCATGGTCCAGAGGCGGCCGCGGTAGCCGGTCGCGTGGAGGCCGCGCGTGAACGGATACGCGCCGGGCTCCCCGAGCCGGTCTGCGTCCCGGGGGTCCTGGGAAGGGCCGTAGACGCGCTCGCGAGGCAGTCCGGAGGCCGTTCGGAACTCCTTCGCCATGCGGGCCGGAACGTTAACATGTCTCATCGGGCTTGACAGCGAAAACACACGCTCCCCATAATTTTCACCACAGGCGATGGAGAAGACGGACTCCACTCACGGCGAGGACGTAAAACGGCTGGTGCAGGAGCTCGGCACCACGATCCAGAGAACCTTGTCCGAATCGCCCCAGATCGCCCACTGCCTGAACCGCATCCGCTCCGAAGGCTTCGAGGTGTCCCTGATCCTCGAGGCCACCATCGGCTTCAGCAAGAGCGGGACCCGCGAGCCGGCGGAGGTCTCCACCTTCGACTTCCGCGTCGAGAAGGGCGAGCCGGCGCCCATCAAGATGACGCCTCTCGACAAGAAGTTCCTGCGCTCGCTCAAGATCTCCGTCACGGAAGAGGACGAGTAGTCCTCAGTCCTCGGCGCGCACGCGGTACAGCGCCGTGTCCCCGGAGACGAACAGCGGCTCGACGATCGCGCGCGCGCCCCGGCCCATGGCCTGGGACCCCTGCAGGAACACGTGGCGGGCGTGGAGCCGGGCGGCGATGCCGCGGGCCTCGGTGGCGTCCTCGCTGCGGAAGAACGCGCGCAGGTCCTCGGAGCGCGCGTGGAGCAGCGTCTGCGGCGCGAACTGCCGCATGTACGGCAGGTAGATCGTGTACGCGAGGCGCCGGCCGATGAAGACGATGGGCGGCGGCGGAAAGCGGGAGTAGGGCCGCATCAGCACGACGTCGCCGGGCCGGCTGTCGTCGGCCAGGCGCGCCAGCGCCTCGAAGACCCGGGCCGGAACCACGTCGGGCGCCGTCCGCGCCTTGCGCCACGCGAACTCGGCCGTCGCGGGAAGCGCGAGCGCCAGGGTCGCCGCGACGCCGATCCGACGCGCCCGGCCCGGCTCCAGCGCGCGCTCGAGGGCGAGCGCGAAGAACAGCCACAGGATGACACCGCTCGACACCGTGAAGTAGACGGACTCGTTGAACTCCCGGTCCGCGGTGAGGCGCAGCAGCAAGGCGATCGGCAGGCCGCTCGTCGCCATGACGCCGAGCACCACGGGCGTGAGGGCACGGGAGGCCAGGCCGCGCAGGGCCTGGGGCACGGCGAGCACACGCAGGCCGAGGACGCCGACGCACCAGACGACGGC
>CADEEV010000003.1:195919-236163 GCA_902826455.1 uncultured Acidobacteriota bacterium
CCCAACAGCTGCCGCGTGCGCACGACGGGCGCCAGCGGGTCGAGGAGGGTCTCCACGGAGCTCCCGGCGCCGGACACGAGCCATGCCGTGGCGAGGGCGCACGGCGCCGCGACCGCGAGGATCGACGGAGCGCCGCCACAGACGAGTGCGGCCAGCAGCAGGCCCGCGCACAGCGGGGCGGCCAGGAACACCTTGAAGAACGGCACGCCGATGGCCAGCCCCACGGCGAGGACCAGCCAGCCCCGGCCTTCGCCGGCGCGCGCGCGCCCCAGGCCCACGACCGCTCCCAGCGCCAGCGCGAGAGCCGGCACGAGGGAATTGGCGAACACCAGGGACAACAGCAGGTTGCCGGCGAAGAGCTCCGACCACCAGCGCAGATCGCGGCCCGCCGCGAACAGGAACGACAGATCCGCGAACAGCGGCGTGAACCCGGCCAGCGCCACGGCCGCGCGTCCACCTCCCAACGCGCGCGTGGCCGCGCGCAGCGCGAGCACGAGAGCGACGGCTCCGAGCGTCACGTCCAGGCGGTACAGGGCGTCGTAGGGCGTGACGCCCGCGTAGCGCAGCGCCATGGCCCGGATCAGGTGGGGGCCGAGGTGATAGTGGAGCGCCACGCCCGCGAGGCCGGGAACCTGGGGCGGCCAGGAGGTCGCGACCTCCCACGTCACCGCGACGTGAAACGCCGTGTCGATGCGCTCGAGGTCGTCGAGGAGGAAGTCGCCGTTCGCGGCACGGCGGTTCAGGCCGTACTGCGTGAGGGCGAGAAGGGCGACGCACGCGCCGAGCGCCGGAAGAGCGCCCCGCAGGGTCGGGCCGGCGCTGCACCGCCAGCGACCGAGCGGCAGCAGGAGGGCGAGGTCCGCGAGTCCGACGAGCACGAGGAACAGGCGCGGCTCGCCGCTGGCGAAACCCAGCCAGGCCGCGAAGGCGGCGAACGCGAGACCGGCCGGCAGGACGAGGGCGACGTCGATCCGGAGCCGCAGCAAACGCTGCAGCGCGACCCCGGGCCCCGCGATCGCGAGGGCCGCGAAGGCGACGGCGCCCAGGCCCTAGCTCCGCGGGTTGATCGCGCCGCGACCCGCGTAGCGGGCCATCGGCCCCAGCTCTTCCTCGATGCGCAGGAGCTGGTTGTACTTCGCGACCCGGTCGGTGCGCGATGCGGAGCCCGTCTTGATCTGGCCGCAGTTCGTGGCGACCGCGAGGTCGGCGATCGTGGTGTCCTCGGTCTCGCCGCTGCGGTGGCTCATCATCGACGTGTAGCCCGAGCGGGTGGCGAGGGCCACGCAGTCGAGGGTCTCGGTCAGCGTGCCGATCTGGTTCACCTTCACGAGCACGGCGTTCGCGATGCCCTTCTCGATGCCGTTCGCCAGGATCTTGGGGTTGGTCACGAACAGATCGTCGCCGACGAGCTGCAGCTTCTTCCCGAGGGCGTCCGTCAGGTCCTTCCAGCCGTCCCAGTCGCCTTCGCCGAGACCGTCCTCGATCGAGACGATCGGGTAGTCCTTCGCCCACTGCTCGTACATCGCGATCATCTGGGCCGCCGTCTTCACGGCGCCGCCGGACTTCTTGAAGACGTACTTCCTGCCCTCGTGGAACTCGCTCGCCGCGACGTCGAGGGCGAGGGAGATCTGCTTGCCGGGCTTGTAGCCGGCCGCCGCGATCGCCTCGAGCAGGGTCTCCAGGACCTCCTCGTTCGACTTGAGGTTGGGCGCGAACCCGCCTTCGTCGCCGACCTGGGTCTGCTGGCCCTTCTTCTTGAGGATGGCCTTCAGGTTGTGGAACACCTCGACGCCCATGCGCAGCGCCTCGGCGAAGCTCGTGGCGCCGTGGGGAACGATCATGAACTCCTGGGGGTCGAGCTTGTTGTCGGCGTGGGCTCCGCCGTTGATCACGTTCATGAACGGCACTGGAAGGACGCGGGAGTTGGGACCGCCGACATAGCGATAGAGCGGCAGGCCCAGCGACTCGGCGCCGGCCTTGGCCACGGCGAGAGAGACCGCGAGGATCGCGTTGGCGCCGAGCTTCTTCTTGAAGTCGGTGCCGTCGGCGTCGATCATCATCGAGTCGATCAGGGCCTGGTCCAGGGCGTCCTCGCCGGTCACCTCGGCCGCGATGACGTCGTTCACCGCGCCGACGGCCTTCAAGACGCCCTTGCCGAGGTAGCGCTTCTTGTCGCCGTCCCGCAGCTCGACGGCCTCGCGGGAGCCGGTGGAGGCGCCGGACGGCACGGCCGCGCGGCCGATCGCCCCGTCCTCCAGGATCACCTCGACCTCGACGGTCGGGTTGCCGCGGCTGTCCAGGATCTCGCGCGCGAAGACGTTCTCGATGGTCGTCATTCAGGGCCCCTCTCCTCGGCCGGCCAGGATCGTAACCGAAAGCGGCCCCGGACGCGGCGGCTAGACGAGCGCCGGGTCGACCTTGCACTCCTCGCCGGGAGTGACGACCACGACGCCGTTCTCGGTCACGGTGTGGCGGCGGCGATCCTCGGCGGGGTCGTAGCCGATCACGGCACCCTGCGGCAGCTCGACGTCGCTGTCGACGATGGCGCGGCGGATGCGGGCATTGCGGTGCACGATCGCGTTCGTCATCACGATGGAGTCCTGGATGTCGCAGAACGAGTGCACCCTCACGTTCGGCGCGAGGATCGAGCGCTGCACGCGGCTGCCCGAGACGATGCAGCCCATGGACACGATGGACTCCGTCGCTTCGCCCTTGCGCCCGTCCTGGTTGAAGACGAACTTGGCGGGCGGGAACTGGGGCTGGTAGGTGCGCATCGGCCAGTCGGGGTCGTAGAGATTGAAGACGGGGTCGACCTGGATCAGGTCCATCGACGCGTCGTAGTAGGCATCGAGGGTGCCGACGTCGCGCCAGTACTTCGATTCCTTCTTGTTCTCGTCCCAGAACAGGTAGGCGTAGACCCGCTCCCCGCGGCTCACCAGGCTCGGGATGATGTCCTTGCCGAAATCGTGGCTCGTGGCCTCGTCGGCGTCCCGGAGGAGCTCGCGCTCGAGGACCTCGAAGTCGAAGATGTAGATGCCCATGGAGCCGAGGGCGAAGCCGGCGTTCCACGGCGTGGGCGTCGCGGCCTGGGGCTTCTCCTGGAAGCCGGTGACGCGCGAGTCCTCGTCCACCTCGAGGATGCCGAAGCGCCGCGAGTCGGCGATCGGCACCTCGATCGCGCCCACCGTGAGCGAGGCGCCCCGGGCGATGTGGACGTCGAGCATCTTCCCGTAGTCCATCTTGTAGATGTGATCGCCCGACAGCAGGATCACCCAGCGCGGCCGCTCGCGGCCAAGGGAATAGAGGTTCTGGTAGACGGCATCCGCGGTGCCGAGGTACCAGTTCTCGCCGGTGCGCTTCTGGGGCGGGAGGATCTCGACGAACTCGCCGAGCTCGGTGTTGACGACGCTCCAGCCCAGGCGGACGTGGCGGTTCAGGCTCTGGGACTTGTACTGGGTGGCGATGAAGATCTTCCGGAGCCCCGAGTTGATGCAGTTGGACAGCGTGAAGTCGATGATGCGGTAGGCGCCCCCGAAGGACACGGCGGGCTTGGCCCGGTCCCGGGTGAGCGGGTAGAGACGCTCGCCGGCGCCGCCGGCCAGGAGCAGAGCCACGACGTCCCGCAGGAGAAGGACGTTCACTCCGCTCTCATCGCTCCCGGAGCGCCCGCCATTCCGCGACGAGGCCGGCCACGCGCCGTGCCTTGGTCTCGATCGCCCCCCAGTCGGAGGCGGCGACGCTCTTGCGGTCGACGAGGCCGCTGCCCAGCCCCACGGCCGCGGCCCCGGCGTCGAGCCACGCGGTCAGGTTCTCCTCGTCGACGCCGCCCGTCGGCATCAGGCGCAGGAACGGCAACGGCTCCCGGAGCGCCCTCAGATAGCCGGGGCCGAAGACCGTCGCCGGGAAGATCTTGGTGACGTCCACGCCCGCCTTGTGGCACGTCATGACCTCGGTGGCGGTCACGCCCCCCATCGACACCATGAGGCCGTGGCTGCGGGCCTCGGCCAGCAGGTCGGCGTCGAAGTGGGGGGACACGGAGAAGCGGGCGCCGGCCCGGGCCGCGGCGCGGATCTGCTCGCGCTCGGTGACCGAGCCCACGCCGACGACCACGCCGGGCGCGTCGCGCAGCGCCCGGACGGCATCGAGTGCTCCGGGGACGGTGAAGGTGACCTCGAGGAGCCGCAGGCCGCCGCGCAGGCACGCGCGGCCGGCCTCGATCGCCTGGGACGCCGTGTCCGTGCGGAGCACGACGAAGGAGCGCGTCTCCTCGACGGCGGCGAGCAGGCTGTGGTTCAAGACCGTGACCTCAGGACCACGCGGGCCGGGGAGCCGTCGGCGCCCGCGATCCGCAAGGGCAGGCACACCATCTCGTAGTCCCCGGCCTCGACCTGGGAGAGATCGAGGCCCTCGATGATCACGACGCCGGCGCCGAGCAGCGCGTGGTGCGCCGGAAAGTCGTGGCTCCCGAACTGTTCGACAGACAGGTAGTCGATGCCCACGAGCTTGATTCCCGCCTGGACCAGGTAGACCGCGGCGTCGGGCGTCAGGTAGACGAAGTCTTCCTGGAACTGGGGCGTGCGCATCTGGCCCGACATGCGGGTTTTCAGCAGGATCCGCAGATCGTCGCGCAGATCCAGGGCCTCGAGGTCCGCGCGTTCGATCTTCTCGCGGGCCGCGACCTCCACGACCCGTGCCTTGCCCAGGAGCATCTCGAGGGGCAGCTGGTCGACCGTCGCGCCGTCGGCCAGGAAGTGGTAGGGCGCGTCGACGTGGGTGCCGGCGTGGGCGCCCATCGTGAGCCGGGCCACGTTGTAGGGTTGACCGTCGTCGATCCGATGGGTGAAGTCCATCTGGAAGGGCGGATCCCCGGGGAACGTGGGGATCGAGGCGGAGAGCGGCACTGTGACGTCGTAGATGCGGGCCATGTCTGGATTCCGGGACGCTCCCCTTAGCGCCGCCTAGCATAGCGCAACGCGGCGCGGCCTTTGCCCCGCGGCGCGGCTCCGGAGCGCGTTCAAAATGGGTTGACAGCCCCCGCCCCCGCTGCTAGCGTGAGGCTTTGAAGGTCCTCATCTCCGCAGTGAAGAAGATCCGCTCGCCGTTCGCGACCGTCGGGAGCGCCGCCCTTCTGCTCCTCGCATCCTCTCCCATTGCCCGGGCCCAGAGCGCATCACCCGGAAACGTCGTGGGCTGGGTCGAAGACAGCCGCGGCGTTCCGGTGGCCGGGGCGCTCGTCTCCTTCTTCGCGAAGGGCATGCGCGGCGGGGGGCTCGTCGCCTTCTCCGACGACTCGGGCCGCTTCGCGCTCCCCTCGCTGCCGGCCGGGTCGTACACCGTGCGCGCGGTGGGACGCGGCCTCAAGGCGGCCCAGGCGCAGCGCATCACGGTCCTGCCCAACCAGGACGCGATCCTGTCCTTGAGCCTCGCCAGCTTCAGCGAGCTGACCGAGAAGGAATCCGAGGAAAAGGCGCGCGAGTGGAAGTGGCTGGTGAGGCACAAGACCCGCTCGGTCCTCGAGCAGTCCGGCGCCGAGACCGTCTCGTACGACGCGGCGGGCCTCGAGCGCCCCGAAGCCCTGGCGCCACAGATCGGCGGGTCGGTCGAGGTCGTGACGAACGCGCTGGCGCGGCCGGGGCGCGACTTCTCGACGAGCGACCTGCTCTCCGGCACCGGCGCCGTTCGCCTCGAGGGCCGGATCGCGGACATCGCGACGTTCACCCTCGGTGGCCTCGTGGCCGAGAGCGAGGACACGACGTGGCGGATGGGCGCGGAGTTCGTGGTGGAGCCGGGAGGCGGCCACGAGATCCGCACCGGGACCGGCTACGGGACGCGGTACGTGCGGCCCCTGACGGACATCGGGCCCGACGTACGGCTCGACGCGGGCACGGTGGGCGCCCTCTTCATCGAGGATCGCTGGACCATCAACGACCAGGTCACGACCACCTTCGGAGGTCGGCACTCGTACATCGGCTTCGTGACCGGCGACCGCAACCACATCGACCCCATGCTCGCCTTCGAGATCAAGGGCTCGGGCGACACCACGATCCTGGCCTCGGCGGAAGAGCGCACGATCGTCCCGGGCGGCGATCTGCTGACCCTCTCGACGCTCTCGGTGGCGCCCGCGATCGTGTACGCCGACCTCGGCGGAAGCCTCTCGCCGGAGCACCTGCAGCGTTTCCGCCTCGGGCTCGAGCGGCGCCTGGGCGCGGGTCATGTCGGCGTCCGGGCCTTCCGCGAAGAGACGAAGAACCAGCTCGTCAACGCGTTCAGCGGCCCGAGCAACGCCCGCAGCCTGCGCATCGACAACCGCGGCGCCGTGACGACCCAGGGCCTCACCCTCGACGTCGGCCAGGAGCTCGGGCGCTGGGTGCGCGGCTCCGTCGCTTACTCCTTCGGGCGCCTCGAGCGCGATGCGAACGGCACCGCGAGCTTCGCGCTCGCGAGCGATCCGTTCGGCGTCGGTCCCGGCCGGTTCCACGACGTCACGGCCCAGCTCGAGACGTTCATCGAGCCGACCGACACGCGTCTCGTGGCCTTCTACCGCGTGAACGTCGTGCGGGCGGACGGGCCCGAGGCCGAGGCGAGCGCGTCCAAGCACAACACCCGCTTCGAGGTCCAGCTCAGCCAGGGGCTCCCCTTCCTGGGCGGGCTGACCCGGGCCGACTGGGACCTGCTGGTCGCCGTCCGAAACCTGTTCTACGACTCGGCCGAGGGCGGGATGCTCGACGAGATGGCGGTGCTCAACGCACCCACCAGGGTCATGGGAGGGATCTCCGTCCGCTTCTGATACTCCAAGGCGAGCCCGAAACCAGAGCGAGGCGGAGAGCGCCTCGCTTCTTTTTTCGCCTGGCGGTCGCTCCAAGCCTATGAATTCCGCTTCCGTGAATCCGAATTCGCCGCGCCGAATGCATCTAGTAGTGCATGTATTATCAGGACTTTACGGCATTTCTGATTTCATGGATCGGGCACGCCGATTGCAGCGCCTTGGATCAAGTTCAAAACTATGAAAGGCCCTCGTCTCAAGAACCTCGCGGTGGTGGCAGTGGCGTTGCTGCTCACCGGCCTGGGCCTCTACAACATCTTCCTGAAGGCGACATGGACGATGCTGGACGATGGCGTTCTCTGGAAGGACGCCCCGGCCGGCGTGACGGCGGCGCGTGTCGCCCCCGGTGGCCCTGCGGCCCTCGCGGGCGTCCACGGCGGTGACGTGCTTCTGGCCATCGACGGGGACGAGGTGCTCACGGACGAGCAGGTACAGGCGCGTCTCGCCCACCGTTCGGCCGGCAGCCGTGTCCAGTACTCGCTGCTGCGCTCCGAGGAGAGGCGTTCGCTGGAGCTCGAGGTCAAGCCGCTCGCGAAGGGCAACGTCACGCTCTTCTACTACCTTTCGCTCGTCGGCTTCTTCAGCCTGATCGTCGGGACGATCGTGATGCTCCGCCGGCCGCCCGACCGCGCGGCGCTCCACTTCTACGCGATCTGCCTGCTCTTCTTCCTGATGTACTCGACGTCCTACACGGGACGGCTGAACCTGGCCGACTGGACGCTGCTGTGGACCGACCACCTCGCGATCCTGCTGCTGCCGGTGGTCTTCCTCCACTTCTGCATCTCGTTCCCCGAGCGCCGGCTGCCGGCCTCGCGGGCGTGGCTCGTCCCGGCCGCCTACATGCCGGCGCTGGCCCTGGCCGGCGCGGCGGTGGCGAGCCAGGTGCTCTTCGTCACGACCCCGGGCGGCGAGGTGCTCTGGCGCATCACGGCCGCGATCGATCGCAGCAAGCCGCTCTACTTCGGGTTCCTGTTCGCGATCTCCTTCGGGATCCTGCTCGACTCTTACCGGAAGACGCGCAGCCTGACGGCGCGCAAGCAGATGAAGTGGCTCGTCTGGGGCACCGGTGCGGGCGTCCTTCCCTTCTTCCTGTTCTACGCGATCCCGTTCGCCCTGGGACGGGAGCCGCGCTTCGCGATGGAGCTCGCCGGCTACATCCCGCTGGCGCTCATCCCGCTGTCCCTGGCGTACGCCGTCGTCAAGCACCGCCTCATGGACGTCGAGCTCATCTTCCGCCGCTCGCTGGTCTCGGTGCTGGCGACCGCGGCGATCGTGGGCATCTGCCTGCTCGTGGTCGGGACCCTCGGCTCGCTCTTCACCGGCGACGAGGAGCCCCACGTCACGCTCATCGCGGTGCTCTCGACGCTCGTGGTGGTGCTGCTCTTCACGCCGGTCAAGAGCCGCATCCAGGACGCCATCGAGCGGCTCTTCTACCGCCACCACGAGAGCCCGCGCCGGTCCCTGCTGCGTCTGTCCCAGGACCTCAACTCCGAGCTCGATCTCGACTCGATGACCGCGCGCCTGCTCGACGGCGTGTCCCTGGCCCTGGGCGTGACGTCGGTCGCCGCGTTCCTGCCGGAGAGCGACGGCTCCTTCTCGATCTTCCAGTCCCGGGGCTGCGCCCCCGGCACCGAGACCGTGCGCCTGCCCCGCGGCGGCGCGCTGCTCCACAAGCTGGCGCTGGGCGGGCCCGTCCACGCCGAAGCGGCCGGCGAGTCGTATCCCGAGGCCGGCCCCCTCGACCTCGTCTACTACCTGCCCTGCCGCGTGAAGGGCGAGGTGATCGCGGTGCTGGGCGTCGGCCGCAAGGGCGGCTTCGACACGCTGAACAGCGAGGAGGTCGAGCTGCTGCAGGCCCTCGCGGGCCAGGCGGCCACCGCCTTCATGAACGGCCGGCTCTACCAGAGCCTGCGCGAGAAGGCCGAGGAGCTCCAGCGCCTCACGGACTACAACCAGAACATCCTCGAGAGCATGGACTCCGGGATCCTCGTGCTCGACCTCGAGGGCCAGCTCGTGCGCTGGAACCGCGCGATGGAAGGGCTCTACGGCAGGAAGCGGGAAGAGATGCTCGGCCGCACCCTGGACGAGATCTTCCCCGCGGCGTTCCTCGAGGCGCTGCGCGGCAGCCTGGTCCTCGAGGACCACGAGGAGATCGCCCACATCTACAAGCTCCACCTTCCGGCGGCCGACGGACGCAGCCTGATGGTGAACGTCTCGATCGCCCCCTTCGAGGTGGTCTCGGGCGAGCGCCACGGCACGGTGCTCATCCTCGAGGACGTGACGGGGCGCGTGCGCCTCGAGGAGCAGCTGCAGCATTCGGAGAAGATGGCCTCCATCGGCCTGCTCGCCGCGGGCGTCGCCCACGAGGTCAACACCCCGCTCACCGGCATCTCGTCGTACACCCAGATGCTGAAGGAGCAGGTGAAGCCCGAGGACCTGCGCTTCCCGCTCCTCGAGAAGATCGAGAAGCAGACGTTCCGCGCGGCGAAGATCATCAACAACCTGCTCAACTTCGCGCGCTCGTCCACGGCCGAGTTCGAGGTGGTGGACGTGAACAAGAGCGTCCTCGAGGTGCTCTCGCTCCTCGAGCACCAGCTCGACAAGGCGCGCATCCGCGTCGTCAAGGAGCTGACCGAGGACCTGCCCGAGGTCCGCGGCAACGAGAACCGCATCCAGCAGGTGTTCTTCAACCTGATCCTGAACGCCCGCGACGCCATGCCCAAGGGCGGCTGGCTCACGATCGCGACCCATGCCGACGACGACACGATCGTGGTCGAGGTGCGCGACACGGGCCACGGCATCAAGCGCGAGGACGTGAAGCGGATCTACGATCCCTTCTTCACGACGAAAGGCATCGGCCGCGGCACCGGTCTCGGCCTGTCCGTGTCCTACGGCATCGTCCAGGAGCACGGCGGCGCGATCTTCGTCGACTCGGTGCCGGGCAAGGGCACGACGTTCCAGGTGGCGTTGCCGGCGGTGCGCGTCGTGGAGGCGGCCCGCCGGTGAGCGCCACGGGCGAATCGATCCTCGTCGTCGACGACGAAGAGGTGATGCGGGACGTCCTCTCGACGCTCCTCACCCAGGCCGGCTACGCGGTGACCCTGGCGGAGAACGGCCTCGAGGGCCTGGCCCTCGCGAAGCGCACGGCCTTCGACGCTGCGATCGTCGACGTGATGCTGCCCGAGATGGGCGGACTCGACGTCCTCGAGGAGCTGAAGCGGACCGATCCCGACCTCGTCGTCCTGATGATCACGGCCTACGCCTCCGTCGAGACCGCGATCACGGCGATGCGGCGCGGCGCCTTCGACTACGTGGCGAAGCCGTTCAAGCACGAGGAAGTGCTCCACATCCTGCGCAACGCCCTCAAGCAGCGCAGCCTGCAGGACGAGAACCGTCAGCTTCGCACGGCGCTGCGCGACCAGGCGCGCTTCACCGAGATCGTCGGCAAGAGCCAGCGCATGCAGCAGGTGTTCGGGCTCATCTCCCAGGCGGCACCCTCGCGCTCCACTATCCTCGTGGTCGGCGAGAGCGGCACCGGCAAGGAGCTCGTCGCCAAGGCGATCCACGCGAACAGCCCGCGCAGCGACAAGCCCTTCATCGTCGTCAACTCCGGGAGCCTGCCCCACGACCTGCTCGAGTCGAACCTCTTCGGACACGTGAAGGGCGCCTTCACGGGCGCCGTCTACGCGAAGAAGGGTCTCTTCGAGCTCGCGGACAAGGGCACACTCTTCTTCGACGAGATCGGCAACATCCCCCTCGAGACCCAGGCGAAGCTGCTGCGCGTGATGCAGGAGCGCGAGTTCATGCGCCTGGGCGGCGTCGAGACGATCAAGGTCGACGTGCGCATCGTGGCCGCGACCAACATCGACCTGCGCCGCGCCGTGGAGGAGGGCCGCTTCCGCGAAGACCTCTACTACCGCCTGAACGTCATCGCGATCCAGCTGCCGCCCCTGCGCCAGCGCAAGGAGGACATCCCGGCCCTGGCCCTGCACTTCGTGGACAAGTACGCGAAGGAGAACGGCAAGAACGTCACGGGCATCGCCCCCTCGGCGCTGCAGGTGCTGATGGACTACGACTGGCCCGGCAACGTGCGCGAGCTCGAGAACGTGATCGAGCGCGGGGTCGTCCTGACGATCGACGAGCTGATCGAGCGCGAGATCATTCCCGACCACGTCCGCAGCGCGCCTGTCTTCCACGTGCCGCACCTGACCGTGCCGCCCGAGGGCATCAGCTTCAAGGACGTGATCGCGAGCTTCGAGCGCCGCCTGATCGAGTCCACCCTGGAGTCGACGCGCGGCGTGCAGAAGGAAGCGGCGCGGCTGCTGGGCCTCAAGCCGACGACCCTCAACGAGATGATCAAGCGCCACAACATCGCGATCCCCCGCGAGCGCGAGCGGCGTGGCGCGAGCCTGCGCGAAGTCGAGGAAGGTCACGCAAAACCGACGCCGGCCTGATCTTGACAGCCGGCTTTCATGCTTGATACCCTCGCGTCTCTAATTGGAAGAAAACCTGAGGTTTAGAGCCTTCTGACATGGCCTTCCAGGGCTCACTCGCGGAGCTTCATCTTCCGGACATCATCCAGCTCATCAGCGTCAGCGGGAAGACCGGCGTCTTCCACCTGACCGACGGGGCGCTCAAGGGACAGATCTACCTGAACGACGGGAAGATCGTCCACGCCTCGCTCGAGGATGCGTCCGGCGAGGAGGCCGTCTACGCCCTCGCGATCTGGAGCCGCGGCGATTTCAAGTTCGAGCCCGGCATCTCCACCGAGCTGCGCACCATCTCCAAGAGCAACACGAACCTGCTCATGGAGGCGGCGCGGCGCCTCGACGAGTGGCGCGTGCTCTCGAAGAAGATCCCCTCGACGGAGCTGGTGCCGGAGTTCGTGGTCCTCGACAACCGCGAGGGCCAGATCAACCTCAACACGAGCGAGTGGCTGATCCTCTCCAAGATCGACGGCGCGCGGAGCACCAAGCAGATCGCCCACGCGAGCGGCCTGTCGGTGTTCGACGCCGCGAAGATCCTCTACGGCCTGATCGCGACCGGCCTGATCCGGCTTCGGGACGCCCCGCCGTCCTCGGGCACCTCGGGCCGCATCCCGCTGGTCGGCGGCCGCCCGGCGCCCGCGGCGCCCGCGCCCGCCGTCGGCAGCGGTGAGCTCCTCGCCAAGCTCCTGAAGGCCCGCGACATCTGCAACGGCCTGTTGGGTCCCGTCGGCGAGAGCGTCGTCAGCAAGCACTACACCAAGGCGAAAGCCGAGGTCGAGCGCGGCGCCGGCTTCGAGGCCGTGGAGGAAGCCGTGACCCAGATCGCACGGGCCGCCTCCATCCTCAAGGGGCCCTCCACGACCGAGGCGATCCTGGAGCAGCTCAAAGCCCTGCGGGCTTGAGCGGCGCGACCACGCGCCGCGTCGTCCTGGTGGCGTGGTCGCTCCTCCTTCCCTCCGCCTGCGCCCGGCCTGCGGGCGATCCCGTCGAACGCCTCCTCCACGAGATGGCGGATGCGGCCACACGCCGCGACGCCGACGCGATCCTCGGCCGCCTGGCGCCCGGCTTCGCGGGACAGGGCGGCTTGGTCGCCTCGGACCTGGGCCTCGAGCTCCGGCGCTACTTCGCGCTCTACGACAGCATCGAGGTCGGCCTCGCGGACCTCGTGATCGAGCGACCGCAGGCCGGAGCCGCCGTCGCGCGCTTCAAGGCGAGCGTCGCCGGCAAGCCCAAGGCGATCGGCGGTCTCGCGGGACTGCTCCCCGAAGTTGAGCGCCTGGGCTTCGAGGTGTCGCTGACCGAGGCCGGCGGCACGTGGCGCGTGACGGGCGCCCTCTGGGAGCGCCTAGCTCCCGCCTCCTGAGACGGCGGCGATCATGCGCCGGTACTTGGCCATGACGACGTCCCAGCGGTAGCCCTCGGCGACGTAGCGTCGGCCGTTCGCCCCCAGGGCCGATGCCAGGCCACGCCGCGTCACCAGCAGGTCGAGGGCCTCGCCGAACTCCGCCGCGTCCCGGTAGAAGAGCCCGGCGTTCGAGCGGCGGCAGTGGTCCTCGAGGACCTCGGAGCGCGTGGTCGCGAGCACCGGGGTGCCGTAGGCCATGGCCTCGAGGAGCACGATCGACAGGCTCTCGTAGGGACTGGGGCACACGACGGCGCTCGCGCCGGCCATGCCGGCGAACTTCTCCGCCTCGCTCAGGTACCCGAGGTACCGGACGCCCGGCACGCGAGGCTCCTCCATGGCGAGCCGCCCGATCAGGAGCAGCTGGGCGCCGCCCCGCACGTCCTGACGGTAGCGCGCGAAATGACCGAGCATCTCGTCGCAGCCCTTGCCGGCGTCGATGCGCCCGGCGTAGAGCGCGTACGGCCCCCGCACGTCGTGGCGGATGCGGAAGCCCTCCACGTCGGGCGCCTCGGGAACCTCGACGCCGATGCCGGCGACGTCGCTGGGGCGCTCCCCGATGTCGAAGCGCCGCCGCACCAGCGACGCCTCGGGCTCCGAGCAGAAAACGAAGGCCCGCGGCGCCTCGAACACCAGGCGGTAGAGCGAGAACTCGAGCGGCGGCTCGGCGTGGGCGGTGGGCACCAGGATGGAGCGCTCCGGCGCCGCGCGCAGTCCCCAGTAGGTCGGGAAGTAGAGGTAGGTGAAGAACAGCACGGCATCGTAGCGGTCGCGATCGGCCTCGAGGCGGTGCACGAGGCGCGGCACGTCGGGACCCTGGCGCTTCAGCCACTCGAGCTCGTCGGCCTCGGCGCGGGGCCGGCCGTACAGGCCGTCGGAGAGGCGGTTGAACGACGCGAGGTCGCGCTCCTCCTCGACCGGGAAGCGCAGGACGTCGACGCCGTTCACGCGCTGCGGACCTTCGGGCAGCTCGTTGCGCCAGGTGACGTAGTCTCGCGCGCAGGTCGTGAGGACCGTCACGTCGTGGTCCAGGACGAGGCGCTCGGCCACGGCGCGCGCCAGGGACTCGGATCCGCCGGCGATGTCGGCTCCGTAGCGCTGCACGACGATCGCGACCCTCGGGCGCCGCGTCACAGCGACTCCAGGTGACGCCGCAACGCGCCCTCGACCGCCGCCGGGGCGAAGTGCTCGAGCCGCTGGCGCTGCCCCGCGAGGACCTTGCCACGCAGGGCGGCGTCGCTCGCGAGGGCATGGGCCAGCTCCGCGATCTGGGGCAGGTCCTTCGTGGCGACCTGCACGCCCGCGTCGCCCAGGGTGTCGCCCACCGCGGTCGAGCGGTAGGCGAGCACCGGCACGTCCGTCAGCATGGCCTCGAGGAGCGGCACGCCGAAGCCCTCGTGCTCGCTCATCGACACGAACACGCGGGCGGTCCGGTAGCAGGCCAGGAGGTCGTCGTGGGGGACGTGGCCGGTGAAGACCACCTCGGAGCTGTCGAGACCCTCCTCGAAGTGGAAGGCCTGCAGGGCATCGAGGTAGTGCTTGCGCAGCGGCAGGCCCTCCCCCGTGGCGCGGCGCGGCTTCTTGCCGACGAGGACGAGTCGTACGTCGGGCGAGATGAAGCGCTTCCAGTACGACGCCAACCGGATCAGGTCGTCGTGGCGTTTGTTGGGCGCGATCCGTCCCACGAAGAGGAGGTTGACCCGCTCGTCTCGCAGGGTCCGCGCGAGGACGGGATTTGGCGGGAGCGAGTAGCGGTCGAAGTCGACGAAGATCGGCAGCACCCCGGTCCGCTCGAAGCCCATCGCCTCCAGCTCGCGGCGGTTCCACTCGCTGTCGCCGAGGGCGAGGTCCGCGTGGCCCAGGAGGCCCTCGATCTCGCGGCGCCCCAGGTCGCAGATCCTCGCCATCTCGACGTCGTACGGAGCGTAGAACTCGGGCGGCGTGATGTTGTGGTGCAGCAGCACGCGGCGGCACGAAAGCTCCCGGAAGGCGCCGCTCAACGGCGACGGCAGCGCGAAGTGGAGGATCACGACGTCGGCGGGGCCGCCGGCACGGAACTCGGCGAACGGCCGGCCCTCGGCGGCCACGTCCTCGTCGAGATCGAGGGCGAAGACGTCCGCCTGATGACCCCACGCCCGGAACGCATCGCGCATGCGCAGCGCCGAGTCCCCGATCGCGTCGCCCGCGTGGAGGGCCGGAACCCACTGGTCCACGCGGCTCATGCGACCAGCACCTCGAGCTCGTCCAGGAAGCGCGCGGCGAAGTCGACGTCGCGCCACACGGCGAGGCTCCGCCTCTGCGTCGCGAGCACGGCCTCGCGCAGGGGCTTCTCGCCGACGAGGGCCGCCAGGACCTCGGCGACGACCTCGGGCGCCTTCTCCCTGAGCAGCACGCCTCCCCCTGCCAGCGTCTCCGCGACGGCGCCGGCGTCGAAGGCCACGACGGGAACGTCGTGGGCCATGGCCTCCAGGAGAGGCACGCCGAAGCCCTCGTGCTCCGAAAGGCTCAGGAAGACGTCGGCGCTCCGGTAGCACGCCTCGAGCTCGGGAGGCTCGACGTGCCCGGTGAAGACGACGTCGTCGAGGCGCAGTGCGCGGACCAGGGACACGAGGCTCTGCACGTACGACGGGAAGCCGGTCCCGTCGCCGACGAGGAGCAGGCGCAGGCGGCGCCGCGTGCGCCGGCGCCACGCCGCGTACGCCCGAAGCACGTCCTCGAGGCGCTTGTTCGGAGCGAGGCGTCCCACGCACAACACGTTGACGCGACCGTCGGAGAGCATCCGGCGGAGGACGGGCGACGGCGCCGTGGGCGCGTCGCCCAGGTCCACGGCGAACGGAATGACGCGGGCCCGCTCGCCGAACCCGCTCTCGAGCAGGTCGCGCCGGCTGAACTCGCTGTGGGCCATCCCCACCCGCGCCCGGCGCGCCAGAAGGCGTAACTCGTCTCGTCCCTCGTGGTGGCGCCGCGCGAGGGGCGGATCGTAGGGCGCCAGGAAACCGGGCGGCGTCACGTTGTGGAACACGACCCCCAGGCGATCCGGCGCCGCGAGGGCGATCCGCCCGGCGGGGCTTCCCGGTGCGAAGTGAACGAGGACGGCGTTGTTCTCGCTCGACGCGCGGGCGAAATCGCGCAGCGGCCGCGCCTCCCTGTCCGCGTCCGGATCGATGCGGCCCGCGAAGATCTCCGAGACGTGGCCACGGGCGCGCAGGACGCCGCGCATGACGAGGGCCTCGTGGCCCACGGCGTCTCCCGCGTGCAGCGCTCCCAGGATCTGATGCACGGCCCGCCGCGCGCTCACGGCCCGAGCACCGGGGCGAGCCGCTCCCGCAGCAGCGCGCCGAAGTCGGTGGCGCGGATCTCCGCGATCGCACGCGCCTGCGTCGCCAATCCGGTTCCGCGCACCGCCGCGTCCGAGATGACGCTGTCGACGAGCTCCGCCGTCTCCTCGGGGCGGCTCTTGTCGCGCAACAGTACGCCGCCGCCCCGCAGCGTCTCGGGGATAGCCCCCGCCGCGAATGCCACGACGGGAACGCCGTAGTTCATCGCCTCCACGAGCGGGACGCAGAAGCCCTCGTGCTCGGAGAGGCACAGGAAGAGGTCCGCAGACGCGTAGCAAGCGCGCAGGTCGTCGTCGTCCACGTGGCCGGTGAAGACGACGTCGTGGAGACCGAGGGCTTCCACCTGTTCCCGCAGACGCCGGCTGTAGCGCTCGAAGCCGCGCGACTCGCCGACCAGCAGCAGGCGGCTGCGCGGCTCGATGTAGCGCTGGTAGACGGCGAAGACCCGGATCACGTCCTCCAGGCGCTTGTTGGGGATCACGCGGCCCACGAACAGGATGTTCTTGCGTCCGTCGTCGAACATCCGCGTCGTCAGCCGTGACGGGGCGCGCCGATAGCCGTCGAGGTCGAGGACGATCGGCAGCACGGCGGTGCGGCGGTAGCCCGTGGCCTCGAGCTCGCGGCGATTGAACTCGCTGTCGCCGAGGGCGAGCTCGGTGCGAGGCGCGAAGGCGTGGAGCTCGCGGCGGCCGTGATAGCACAAGCCTGCCAGATGCGGATGGAAGCCCATGAAGAACTCGGCCGGCGTGATGTTGTGGTAGATCGAGACGAGCCTGTCGGGAGCGTGGAAGATCATGCGCCCGGCCGCGCTGCCGATCGAGAAGTGGAACAGGCACACGGTCTCGGGCGACGAGACCTCGCGATACTCGTGGAGCGGCCGGGCCAGATGTGCCATCCGCGGATGCACGTGCTCCGCGAAGATGTCCGAATCGTAGCCGGCCGCTCTGAGATGACGCTGGATCTCCAGCGCCTCGTTGCCGATCGCGTCGCCGTAGGAGAGAGCGGCGAGCAGCTGAGGGACGCGGCGCCTCACGCCACGCTCCCCTTCGTGGGCTCGTCCAAGAGGGCCAGGTATTTCCTCTCGACCACGTCCCAGGCGTAGTGCGTGTCGAAGTAGCGCCGGCCGTTGCGGCCCAGGGTCGCGCGCAGGGTGGCGTCGGCCTCGAGGAGCGCCAGGGACTCCCGGAACTCGTCGTAGCTCGAGTAGTAGAGACCGGCGTTCGAGCGCTGGCACTGGCCACGGAGCACCGCGCACTTGGCGTTGGCGAGGACCGGCCGCTCGGCCCACCAGGCCTCGAGGGTCACCATCGAAAGGCTCTCGTAGCGCGACGGCATCATGAGAGCCTCGCAGGCGGCGAGGGCGTTCCACTTCCCGGCGTCGGGCAGGAAGCCGAGGTGCACGATCCCTGGATCGGCGGGAATCGGCAGGACCGCCTTGCCGACGAGCGCCAGCCGCAGCTGCGAGCCCGTCTCCTCGCGATAGCGCCGGAAGTGGCCGAAGAGCTCGCGGCAGCCCTTGTTCTCGTCGATGCGCCCGACGTAGAGGACGAAGGGGCCCTCGAGCCCGCTGCTCGCGCGGAAGGCCGCGGGATCCAGGCGCTCCGGAAGCGCCGAGCCGACGCCCACCACGTCGCCGGGAACGCCGGCGCACCCGGTGGCAGCCTCGATCATGGCCTTCTCCTCGACGCTGTTCCAGACGATGGCCCGGGGCGCCTTGAAGAGCGGCCTGAAGATCTCGAGATCGTAGACGCCGTCGTCCTCGGCCGTCGGCACGAGCAGCGCGCGGTCGGCCGCCGCGCGGAGGCCGTGATAGGTCGTGTAGTAGCGGTACGAGAAGAAGATCCAGCGGTCGAACTCGGCGCGACGCCGCTCCACCTCCCTCACGAGGCGAGGCGAGAAGGGGCCCTCCTCCTCGAGCCAGGCGAGCTCTTCGCGCTCGCCGCGGCGGGCGCCGAAGACCTCGCGGCTGGCACGGGCGAAGCGCACCGTGTCGCGGGGACGCTTCACCCGGAAGCGATGCACCGGGAGGCCGTTCAGGGTCTCCGTGCCCTCGGGGAAATGATTGGCCCAGGTGACGTAGTCGAGGGCGCAGGTCGTGAACACCTCGACCTGGGCGTGGCGCGAGAGGTGCTCGGCCACGAGCCGGCAGTGGTACTCCGCGCCACCCGCGATGTCCAGGCCGTAGCGCTGGACCACGAAGGCGAGCTTCACCTACTCGGCGGGGCGCCCGTCCGGCGCGTCGTCCCGATAGACGACCATCTGTTCCAGGGTCTTCTCGCGGCGCACCTGGAAGTCGAGGCGGCCCTGCAGCTCGAGGCTGCGGTTGCGCAACTCCTGGACCTCGAGGTTGAGCTTCGTGACCTCGAGGGCGAGGTTGTGGAGCAGGTGCACGTAGTAGTCGTTCAGGTCCGACTGCCGTGAGAGCGCCGCGATCATCGGGTTCGGGTTCCAGAACAGCTTCTGGACCGGCTTCAGCACGCCGCGGATCGTCTGCAGGATCGTCCCCACCGTGCCGCGCGACGACTCGTAGACGGTGTCCTTGCCGAAGATGAAGTTCCAGCGGGCTTCCTGGGAACGGAAGTCCTTGATGAAGTCGGGGTTGAACTCGTGGGCGTCGAGGACCGCGTCGAGCCTGTGGTCGGCGATCTCGCGGATCTCGTCGTCGCTGTAGAGGCCCTTGCGCTTCTCGTCGATGCGCTCGCGGATGCCGCGCATGATCGCCTCGACGTCGACGTCCTTCGACTGGATCTCGAAGCTCATCTAGCGCCCCAGTGGCATCGGCGCGCCCTGGGCCGTGTACACGATCGCGACGATCGCGAGGGCCCACAGCACGACGTCCAGGATCAGCGGCACGTCCGTCAGCAGGATGTCCGACGGACTGCCGCCCAGCTCGCGTCGGTGCACGAGGTAAAGATAGCGGAAGATGCCGTAGAGCACGAAGGGGATGGTCCAGGGCAGCCGGTCCGTCCGGTACTTCTCGATCGTCTCGGGAGCCGTCGTGTAGGACGCGTAGGCCATCAGGCACGAGGCCGTGACCACGCTGATCATCTGGTCGAGGAGATACGGGCTGTACTCCTCGAGGCTCTTGCGGTGCTCGGAGGCCGAGGCCTCGAGGGATGTGAGCTCGTGCCGGCGCTTGCAGAAGGTGAGGAACAGCGCCAGCAGGATCGTGCAGATGAGCAGCCATTGGCTGAACACGACGCCGATCACGAGCGCTCCCGCCACGGCCCGCACCACGAACCCGAGCGCCAAGGCGATCGCGTCGACGATCACGATCTCCTTCAGCTTGAACGAATAGGCGAGGTTGAGGACGAGGTACACGAGCGCCGCGACGCCGAAGCTCAAGCCGAGCCCGAAGGACCCCGCGAGACAGCCCAGACCGAGCAGGACCGCGGCCAGCGCGGCCGGGCGCGCGCCGAGGGCGCCGCTCGCGATGGGCCGCAGGCGCTTGCGCGGGTGCAGCCGGTCGCGCTCCACGTCCACCACGTCGTTGACCAGGTAGACGGTGCCCGACAGGCCGCAGAACAGGAGGAAGGCGAGGACGGCGCGGACGAGCGGCTCGGGCTCGAAGAGATGCTTCGAGAGCGCCAGTGGAGCGAAGACCAGGAGGTTCTTCGTCCACTGGTGCGGCCGGAGGGAGACGAGCAGCGGTTTCATGGAAGACGCGGGCCCGGCCCTTCGTCCCCCGGACCAGGGCCGCCCGGAAGCGTCGGGCGGGAGCGGCTAGAAGCTCTTGATCGCTTCGGGCTCGGACTCGTAGGTTTCGAAGACCGTGAGCAGCTTGGTGATCGCGAGGAGATCCTTGATCTTCTTCGTGAGGTTGATCAGCTTGAGCTTGCCGTTCTTGCGGCTGACCGTGGTGTAGCAGCGCACGATCTCGCCGAGGCCGGCCGAATCCACGTAGGGAACGTCCTCGAGGTTGAGGAGGATCTTGGTCTTGCCGCTGTCCACCACCCGGGTGACGGCGTCGCGGAGGGCGTCGTCGCCCTCTCCGATCAGGATCTTCCCGTGAAGATCCAGGATCACCACATCCTCGACCGTTCGCTCGACGATCTTCATTGACGTTCTCCTACAGCTTCAGGTAGTTACGAGAGGGGGAACGCTACCACAGGGTTTCGGCGCGTGTCAACGAAAGTGTCGAGTTGTGCTAGCGTCGCCGCGATGACTTTCGTGGATCGGCTGCGCGATCGGGCCCGTGACGCCCGCACCCACGTCGTCCTCCCGGAGGCGACCGAGCCGCGAACGCTCGAGGCGGCGGGCCAGGCCTGCGCCGCCGGCCTCGCCCGGGTCACGCTCCTCGGCCCGCCCGCCGAGATCGCCTCGGCGGCGCGCGTGGCGGGCGTCGATCTCACGGGCGTCGCCGTCGAGCCGGTCCCGACCGAGGGTCCCGCCTTCCGCGCGGCCCTCGACGCCTACGAAGCGCGGGTCCGGCATCGAGGCATCCTCGCCGAGGAAGCGCGCCGGCATTTGGCGGACCCGCTGCTGTGGGCCGCGACCCAGGTGGCGGCGGGCCGCTACGACGGCAGCGTCGCCGGAGCCCGCAACACCACGGCGGCGACGCTGCGCGCCGCGTTGCGCGGCATCGGGCCGCATCCGGGCGTCTCGAAGGTGTCGTCCTTCATGCTCATGGCCACGCCCCGCCCGGAGTACGGCGACGAGGGCCTGCTGGTCTTCGCCGATTGCGGCGTCAACCCGGACCCGTCGGCGGGAGAGCTGGCCGAGATCGGCCTCCTGGCCGCGCAGAGCGCGCGCCTGTTCCTGCGCGACGCGCCGCGCGTCGCGTTCCTGTCCTTCTCGACCTACGGCAGCGCCGACCATGCCCGCTCCCGCAAGGTCCGCGAGGCGGCCCGCCTGGCGCGCGAGCGCGAGCCGGGGTTGCTGTCGGACGGGGAGCTTCAGCTCGACGCGGCCCTGGTGGCCGAGGTCGGCAAGAGCAAGGCCGCGGGCAGCTCCGTCGCGGGACGCGCGAACGTCCTCGTCTTCCCCGATCTCGACTCGGGCAACATCGGCTACAAGCTGGTGGAACGGCTGTCGGGAGCGCGGGCGATCGGCCCGATCCTGCAGGGCCTCGCGAGGCCCGCGAACGACCTCTCGCGGGGTTGCTCGGTGGAGGACATCCTCGACGTGATCGCCGTGACGGCGATCCAGGCCGCGTCGGCTCGCTAACGCGTCCGGTACGACCCGCCGATCTGGCGGCGCTCCTTGAAGCAGGTCTCGCAGAAGATCGACCGGCCGGGCTTGGGCGCGAAGGGCACGGTCGTGGCCTTGCCGCACTGCGAGCACACGGCCTCGGTGCTCACGCGCTCACGACCCGTCGGCGCGAACTTCTTCGACTTGCAGTCGCGGCAGCGCCGCGGCTCGTTCTTGAAGCCACGGTCGGCGTAGAAGAGCTGCTCGCTGGCGGTCCAGACGAACGCCTTCTGGCAGTCGCCGCAGGTCAGTTCCTTGTCACGGTATTCCTGAGTCGGCACGGCCCTCCGGGGGGTAAGGGCATGCCCCCGGGTTTCACCCCGGGGGCGCGACGAACTACTCGGTTTCGCGGCGGATCTTCTTGCGGTTGCGCTTGCGCGCCAGGGCTTGCTTGGCGCGCTTCTTGTCGCCCGGCTTGAGGTAGAAGCTGTGCTTCTTGATGTCCTTGATGATGTCTTCTTGCTGGACCTTGCGCTTGAAGCGACGGAGGGCGTTCTCGATGGACTCGCCTTCCTGGATCTTGATCTCGGCCAAAACGGATACACCCCCTGACTGTGTTGGAATGGCCTCGGAGCCGCTGGCCGCGGCGCCCCAAAGCTCCTCGGATGCTAGGCGATAGGCCGGGGCGAGTCAAACCCCGGCCGGCGCTATGATCGGGGCCTCACATGGATCGACCCGGCACCCTCTTCGTCGTCGCGACACCGCTCGGCAACCTCGAGGACGTGACCTTGCGCGCCCTCCGAGTGCTCAAGGAGGTCACCCTGATCGCGTGCGAGGACACGCGGCGCACGGCCAACTTGCTGAGAGCCCACGGGATCGGCACCCGCACGACGTCCTACTTCGAGCACAACGAGCGCTGGAAGGGCGAGACGCTCCTGGCCGAGCTCCGGGCAGGCCGCGACGTCGCGCTCGTGTCGGACGCGGGCACCCCCGGAATCTCCGACCCGGGCTTCCGTCTCGTCCGCGAAGCGCGCGCCGAAGGGCTCCCGGTGCTTCCCGTGCCGGGCGCGAGCGCCGCGGTCGCCGCCTTGTCGGTTTCCGGCCTCCCCACCGATCGCTTCCTGTTCGTCGGCTTCCTGCCCCCGAAGACCGGAGCGCGGCGGAAGACGATCGCCGCCCTGGCGAGCGTCGCCGAGACGCTGGTGCTCTACGAATCGCCGATCCGGATCGTCGCGGCTCTCGAGGATCTCCAGGCGGGCCTGGGCGACCGGGAAGGCTTCGTGGGCCGGGAGCTGACCAAGCTCCACGAGGAGCACCTGCGTGGGCCGCTGTCGGTCGTGCGCGCCAGCCTGGCGAGCCGCGACGAGGTGCGGGGCGAGATCGTGCTGGTCGTGGCCGGGGCCGGGGCGGGCGAGGCGGCCGTCTCGGCCGAGTCCGCCGAGACCCTGTTCGAGCGCGCCATTGCGGCCGGCAAGACGCGGCGCGAGGCCGTCAAGGAGGCCGCCCAGGCGCTCGGCCTGCCGGCTCGCGAGGTCTATGCGCGGGTCCTGTCCTTGACAGGAAAGTCCTTGCCATGAGAGAGTTGTCAGTCTTTTTGACCGGAGAAGCCTAAGCGCGTGAAAGTCCTGGTCGTCGGGAACGGGGGCCGAGAGCACGCTCTGGCCTGGAAGATCCGGCAGAGCCCCCTCGTCACCGAGGTCTTCTGCGCGCCGGGGAACGCCGGCATCGCAGAGCTCGCCGATTGCGTCCCCATCGACACCTCCAACATCGTGGAGGTCGCCGACTTCGCCCAGACGATCAAGGCCGACCTGACGGTCGTCGGACCCGAGCTGCCGATGGTCCTGGGAATCGCCGACGAATTCTCCCGCCGTGGGATGTCGATCTTCTGTCCCAGCCGCGCGGCCGCGGAGCTCGAGGGCTCGAAGGCCTTCGCCCGCGAGTTCATGCAGCGCCACAAGATCCCCTCGCCCGGCTACCGCATCTGCACGACGGTCGACGAGGCGCTCGCGGTCGTGAAGGAGGCGCCCTTCGGGTTCCCGATGGTGCTCAAGGCCGACGGCCTGGCCTCGGGCAAGGGAACGGTCCTCGCGAAGGACGCGAAGGAGGCGAAGGCGGTCGTCACGCTGATGATGACCGACAAGAAGTTCGGCTCCGCCGGCTCGAAGCTCGTGGTCGAGGAGTTCCTGACCGGCGAGGAAGTGTCGTTCCTGGTCTTCTCGGACGGATCGAAGGCGCTCCCGCTCATGTCCGCCCAGGATCACAAGCGGCTGCTCGACAACGACGAGGGCCCCAACACCGGCGGGATGGGCGCCGTCTCCCCCGCCACGACCCTCACCCTCGAGGGCCACAAGCAGATCATGCAGGAGGTCATCCTCCCCACGATCGCCGGCATGGCCGCCGAGAACCGCCGCTACCAGGGCGTGCTGTACGCCGGGATCATGATGACGGACAAGGGACCGAAGACCCTGGAGTTCAACGCGCGCTTCGGCGACCCCGAGACCCAGGCGATCCTGGCGCGGATGCGCTCCGACATCGTTCCCGTCCTGAAGAACATCGCCGACGGCCAGCTCAAGGACTCGAAGATCGAATGGGCCAAGGAGCCCTCGGTCTGCGTCGTCATCTCCAGCAAGGGCTATCCGGACCAGTCCGAGAGCGGTCGCGTCATCTCGGGCCTCGACTCGCTGAAGGGCCAGAGCGACGCGTTCGCCTTCCATGCCGCCACGGCGAGCAAGGACGGCAAGACGGTGACGGTCGGCGGGCGCGTCCTGGGCATCACCGCCCTCGGAGCGAACCTCGAGGGTGCCATCCAGCGCGCCTACGAGAGCGTCGCCAGGATCTCCTTCGACGGCATGCACTACCGCAAGGACATCGGCCAGCGCGCCCTCGCGCGACTCCACGCCTCCAAGTAGACCCAAGAAGAGGACCATGACCACGAACCGGACGAAGACGCCGCCTGTCGCGATTCTCATGGGAAGCGACTCGGACCTGCCCGTGATGGCCGAGTGCGTGAAGGTGCTCGAGAGCTACGGCATCGCCTACGACATCCGCGTCCTCTCGGCCCATCGCAGCCCCGAGCAGGCCACGCGCTTCGCGCGGGAAGCGGAGCGCCGCGGCTTCAAGGTCGTGATCGCCGGCGCCGGCGGCGCCGCGCACCTGGCCGGCGTCGTCGCCGCCCACACGCTCCTGCCGGTGATCGGCGTGCCCCTCGCGGGCTCGCCGCTCTCGGGCTTCGATGCGCTGCTGTCGACCGTCCAGATGCCGCCGGGCATCCCCGTGGCGACCGTGGGCGTGGGCGCCATGGGCGCCGGCAACGCCGGACACTTGGCGGTCACCCTGCTCGCGATGTCGGACGCGGCGCTGCGCGCGAAGCTCGCGGACAAGCGCAAGGCGATGGCGGCCGCGGTGCTCGAGAAGGCGAAGACGCTGCCGAAGAAGCTGCGCGAGCTCCTCGACAAGAAGTAGCGGCTAGAGCCCGATCCGCCAGCGCAGCGCGTCCACGACCTGGGAGCCTTCCGGCAACGGGCCGTGGCGCGGCGCGAGCGGCATGCCGTCGACGTCGAGGATCCCCGGCAGCAGCAGCAGCTCGACCTGGCGGCCCGGACGCAGGATGTCGCCGGGATCCACGACGAGGGCCTTGCGCCCGCCGTCGTAGCGCATGCTGACGCCGTCGAGGTCGCGGTCGCCCGCCTGGGGTCGTCCCGAGTAGCGCAGGACCACGTGGCCCTTGAACGTGTCCTCGTCCATGTCCTTGCTGAACTGGACGGCGAAGCGCGCGGCGCCGGGCACGTCGACCTCGCCGTCGAGGGGCAGCGCGAAGATCACCACGGGCGGCACCCGCGGGCGCTCGACCGGCGGCTTCGGCGGAAGGGCCTGGGCCGTGGGCGTCGGCGGGGTCGTGAGCGCGACGCGCTGCGCGGTCAGGTACGCGAAGCCCTTGCGCAGCTCGATCTGGCCCACCACCTCGAGCCACTTGCCGCTGTCGCGCTTCAACGTGGCGTCGAGGTCGAAGCCGTCGCCCTTGGGTTTGCGTCCCGTGACCCAGAGCGCGTACACGTCGTCCTTGACCACCCAATCCGAGCGGTTCGTCTGCGAGGTCGGCGGCAGGTCTCCGAACAGGTTGCGGCCGCGGAACTGCCCGACGACCCGGATCTGGCGGCCCTCGAAGCGGCCGGGGTTCGTGCTGATCTGCTCGAGGGTCGCGGTCGGAACCTTGCTGACGTCCTTGATCTCGGGCGCCTCGCCGAAGTACTTCCAGAACGTGATCGAGCCGATGTTCAGGTCGCCGCTCGTGGACTGGCTGGTGGCCGTCTGGAACACGCCCGTCACGTCCACCTCGCGCCCCATCAACTGGAGCGCCTCGCCCTCGAAGTAGGAGCGCACCTCGGACACCGGCGCGATCCGCACCTTGTCTCCGAAGTTGTTCTGGAGCTGGTACGACCGGAAGCTGCCGCTCGCGTCGAGCTGGAGGCGGCCGCGCACGCGAACGGCGCGGTCCTGATAGGCGGTCGGCGTGTTGACGAGGTCGGAGATCGAGACCTCCACCGGATCGCCGAAGCGCATCTCGTACTGGGAGTACGTCTCGCTCGAGCTGACGCCCTGGGGACGAGCCGGCAGGGCGGCGGCGAAAGTCGCCAGGAACAGCGTCAGGGCGCGTCGCGACCGCATGGGCCGAGTATAATCCAACGCCACTTTCAAGCAGGCCTATCGAGGAGCGGAGCATGGCTGAAGAGAAGACCGCGGCGAGCGAGTTCAAGCCGTACGTCCCCGACTCCGCGAACGTCCCGGAGTTCACGTTCCGGGCCGTCCTGCTGGGGATGATCTTCGGCATCATCTTCGGCGCGGTCACGGTCTACGTCGGGCTGCGGGCCGGCCTCACGGTCGCGGCCTCGATCCCGATCGCCGTGCTGTCGATCAGCCTGCTGCGGGCCCTGGGCAAGGCGTCGATCCTCGAGAACAACCTGGTGCAGACGATCGGCTCCGCCGGCGAGTCGGTCGCGGGCGGCGTCATCTTCACGATGCCGGCCCTGATCTTCCTGGGCTTCGAGCTCGAGTACACGCGCATCCTGCTGCTGGCCCTGATCGGCGGCTGGCTGGGCGTGCTGTTCATGATCCCCCTGCGCCGCCAGCTGATCGTGCAGGAGCACGGGAACCTGCTGTACCCGGAAGGCTCGGCGTGCGCGGACGTGCTGATCGCCGGCGAGAAGGGCGGCTCCTTCGCGAGCCGGGTGTTCTACGGCCTGGGCCTGGGCGGCGTCTACACGCTGTTCCAGAACGAGAACGCCCTGGCGATCGTGAACCCGCTGCCCACCTACAACCCGAGCTGGATGCCGGGCGCCTCGCTGCGCGCGGCCATCACCTCGGAGTACCTGGGCGTCGGCTACATCATCGGACCGAAGATCGCCGGCGTGATCTTCGCGGGCGGCGTGTTCTCCTGGCTCGTGATGATGCCGGCCATCAAGTTCTTCGGCAGCCTGGTGCCCGGCGCCATCTACCCGAGCACGATCCCCATCGCGGCCATGGACTCGGGCCAGCTCTGGAACTTCTACATCCGCTACATCGGCGCCGGCGCCGTGGCCATGGCGGGCCTGATCACCCTCGGCAAGACGCTGCCCACGATCCTCGGCGCGCTCAAGGCCGGCGCCGCCGACCTGCGCAAGCAGAAGGCGGGGACCGAAGCGAGCAGCGGCCGCACCGCGCGCGATCTCAAGATGACGGTCGTGCTCGGCGGCTCCATCGTGATCGTCGGGCTGATGTGGGCGATGCTGACCTTCAAGCCGGTCGAGGGCGCCCCCACCGGCATGTTCGCGAACCTGCTGGCCTCGCTGCTGGTGGTCATCTTCGGGTTCCTGTTCGTCACCGTCTCGTCCCGCCTCGTCGGCCTCATCGGGACCTCCTCGAACCCGATCTCGGGCATGGCGATCGCGACGCTGATGGCGACGTGCGGCGTGTTCCTCGCGGTGGGCTGGACGAGCGGAGCGTACGGCGTCCTGGCCCTGATGATCGGCGGCGCCGTCTGCATCGCGGCCGCGAACGCGGGCAACACCTCGCAGGACCTGAAGACGGGCTTCCTGGTCGGCGCGACGCCGTCGGCGCAGCAGATGGGTCTCTTCCTGGGCGTGCTGACCTCGTCGTTCGTCATCGGCATCACGCTGCTCGCCGTGAACAAGGGCCTCGAGAAGTTCGTTCCCGCCGACATCACGGTCGACGCCGCCCACCTGCCCGACGGCGTGCACGTCCTCGACAACGCCTACACCCACGAAGGCAAGACCTACACGCTGCTGAACGTGCTGGGCTCGACCGTCATCCCCGAGGGCAAGTACCTGCTGAACCCGCAATCCGGGAAGATCGAGATCCAGTGGGTGGCCGGCATCGGCAGCCAGGAGGCGCCGGCGCCGCAGGCGCGCCTGATGTCCGTGGTGATCCGCGGCATCCTCGACCGCAAGCTGCCCTGGGGCCTCGTCTTCCTGGGCGTCTTCCTGGTAATCACCGTCGAGCTGCTCGGCGTCCGCTCGCTGAGCTTCGCGGTCGGCTCCTATCTGTCCATCGGCACGACCTGCGCGATCTTCGTGGGTGGCGTCGTGCGCTGGCTGGCCGAGCGCGGCCAGGAGGAGAAGTCCGACGACGAGACGGGGCCCGGCGCCCTGTACGCGAGCGGCCTGATCGCCGCCGGCGGCATCATCGGCCTGCTCGGCATCGCGGTGAAGCTGCTCGAGAAGCAGGGCTGGATCCCCGAGGGCGCCATCGACATGGGCAAGCACCTGCCGGCGATCCATGCCAGCGCGGGCCTCGGCGTCGTCGCCTTCGCGCTGCTCGCGTTCTCGCTCTACCACTTCGCGCGCAAGCCTCTCGAAGGCTCGAAGTAGCCCCCAGAAACACGAATGCCCTGGAGAGCTCACGCTCTCCAGGGCCGGTGCGCTGTTGGGATTCGCCAGGTCTGCTACGGCCTAGCGGGCCCCCTTCCTTTCGCGGGACCGATCCTGCGATCGGCTGGAGGCATCCAGTTGAAGCGGGTCTAGCTGTTTACGCTCGGCACGTTGACCTAAGCGTCAGCCACCTCGCGGGGTGTGAGGCAACTGTCCACTGGACCACCTCCTTTCTCGCGTGAATCGAGTGTACGGATCGCCCCTTTCGCAAGTCAAGAAAAAAGTACAACCGGTCGCGTCGCGACGACGACGTCATACCTTCGGTAGTGCGCGCGCGTGCGCGCGCGAGATCACCGCCGCGGTGCACAGGCTTGACACTCCGAGAGAGCGCGTGCTACCGTCGCGCATCGATCAGCACGAGCCAGTAACCGTCGAGAGATGAGACACTTGGGGCGCAACGGGATGAACCAGGAAGCCTCGATGCGGCGGCCGCTCGGACGATCAGCCTCAGCATGAAACTCAAAGCACTCGGCTGCTATGGCGGCAACATCCCCGGGCACGGGATGACTTCCTTCCTCGTCAACGACACGCTCGCGCTCGACGCCGGCTGGGTGTCGAACGCGCTGTCCCTGCGTCAGCAGGAGCGAGTGAAGGACATCCTCATCTCGCACTCGCATCTGGATCACACCTGCACGCTGCCGTTCCTCATCGACAACAACTTCACGGCGCCGGGCTTCGCGCTGCGCATCTACTCGATCCCCGAGGTCGTGGCGTCGATGCGCAACCACCTCTTCAACAACCAGACCTGGCCCGACTTCACGTCGCTTCCCAACGACATGACGCCGGTCCTGAAGCTGGTCGAGATCCAGCCCGAGGAGCCGTTCGTCATCAACGGCCTGAAGATCCGCGCGGTCCACGTCTCGCACAGCGTGCCGACCGCGGGCTACATCCTCGAAGACAAGAAGGGCGCTGTCGCGTTCTCGAGCGACACGGGCCCGACCCACCGCTTCTGGGAGATCACGAACCAGACGAAGAAGCTCAAGGCCGTGATCACGGAGTGCTCGTTCCCCAACGAGCTGCGTGAGCTCGCGAAGGTCTCGGGCCACATGACGCCCTGGATGCTCGAGCTCGAGCTGAAGAAGCTCAAGAAGGACGTGCCGGTCTACATCTACGGGTGCAAGCCGAAGCACCTCGGGATCATCAAGCGCGAGCTCAAGGCGCTGAAGATCCGCAACCTGCACGTCATGGTGCAGGGCCGCACCTACAACCTCTAAGACGCTAGACCTGGCTGCGGCCGAGGCTCACGAGGCTTCCCACGAGGCCTACGGCCATGCCCCCCAACACGATCGCGAAGGCGAGCTCCGTCGGCATGAAGATCGCCGCGCGGCCGAGGAGCTCCGACGCCGCCAGCAGGTCGCGCGCGACGAAGCGCAGTCCCCCCCACAAGAGCGCGACAGCCACGACGCCGCCCAGGCCGCCCTGCAGCATGCCCTCGACGATGAACGGGCCCCGCACGTAGGCCCGGGTGGCGCCCACGAGCCGCATGATGTCGAGCTCGTCCTGGCGCGCGTAGACCGTCAGGCGGATCACGTTCGAGATGGTGAAGATGCTGGCGAGGGCGAGGATGCCGCCCAGCACGCCGCCCAGGCCGCGCACGAGGCGCACCGCCGTGGTGAGGCGCTGGATCCAGAGCAGGTCGTACTGCACCTCCTCGACCCCCGGGGACTTCTCGAAGGCCGTCACGAAGCGCGTGATCTCCTCGGGCGACTGGTGGCCGTTCTTGACGGTGATCTCGATCGACTCGGGAAAGGGGTTCTCGGCCAGGTCGTCGGGCAGCGTCCGCAGGTCGTGGAACAAGGCGCGGAAGCGGTCGAGGGCCGCCTGCCGGCTGATCGTGGTCAGGGTCTCGACGGCGGGGTCGTCCTTGAGCCGGCTCTCGAGCATCTCGCGGATGCGCGGCTCGAGGCCGTCCTCCAGGTAGAACGTCACCTGGACCTTCTCGGTCCAGCGCGTCACGACGGCGTTCAGGTTGCTCGCGACCGTGAGGAACGCCCCGAGCACGAACAGGCTGACGCCGATGGTCCCGATCGAGAGCGCGTTGATCAGCCGGCTCCGCCAGAGGCTGGTGAGGGCCTCCTGCACGAAGTAGGCGAGCGCCCGGAAGACCGGCATGCGCGCGGATTATACTCACGCCCCATGGCCATCCTGGTCGGGATCGCGGGCGGGACGGGTTCGGGCAAGACGTCGTTCGCGCACAAGGTCGCGGAGCGCTTCGGACGCGAGCGCTGCCTGACGATCGCCCAGGACTCCTACTACAAGGACGGCAGCGACCTGGACGCCGCGGCCCGCGCGGCCATCAACTACGACCACCCCGACGCCTTCGACACGCCGCTGCTCGTGCAGGACCTGCGGGACCTCAAGGCCGGCCGCCCGGCGCCGGCCCTCACCTACGACCACGCCAACTACTCGCGCCGCGTGCTGCCCGACGCGCTGTCGCCGCGGCCCGTGATCCTGCTCGAGGGCATCCTGATCCTGGCCGAGGAGCCGCTGCGCCGGCTCATGGACATCAAGCTGTTCATCGACACGGACGCCGACGTGCGGATCCTGCGGCGCCTGCGCCGCGACATCAAGGAGCGCGGCCGCTCCTTCGACTCCGTCGAGCAGCAGTACCTGGACTCGGTGCGGCCGATGCACCTCGAGTTCGTGGAGCCCTCGAAGCGCTACGCGGACCTGATCATCCCCGAGGGCGCCGAGAACGCCGTGGCGCTGGAAGCGGTCGTGGCCCGCGTCCACGCCATGCTGAAGGCCTAGGCGGCGCTACTCGTTCACCCGGCCGCGCTGGATCGTGATCACGCGCTTGCCCATGCGCTGGATCATCTCGCGGTCGTGGGTCGCGACCAGGACCGTGGTGCCGCGGGCGTTCACTTCCTGGAACAGCGTCATGATCTCCTGCGCCATGCCCGGGTCGAGGTTGCCCGTGGGCTCGTCGGCCAGGAGCAGCATCGGCTCGTTGATCAAGGCGCGCGCGATCGCCACGCGCTGCTGCTCGCCGCCCGAGAGCTGCATGGGATACGCGTGCATCTTGTGGTGCAGGCCCACCGCCTTGAGCGCGTTGAAGGCGCGCCGCTTCTGTTCCTTGTGGGGCACCGCCAGGATGCGCAGCACGAACGCGACGTTCTCGAGGATGGTCTTCCGCTTCAGGAGCTTGAAGTCCTGGAACACGACGCCGATCGAGCGCCGCAGCTCGGGGATCTGCGCCTCGGGGATCGCGGTCACGTTCCTGCCCCCGACGAGGATCTGGCCCTGCGACGGCAGCTCCTCGCGGAACACGAGCTTCAGGAACGTCGTCTTGCCGGCACCCGAGGGCCCGGTGAGGAAGCAGAACTCGCCCTTTTCGACGTGCAGGGTGATGTCCGAGAGCGCCACGGACTCGCGGTCGTACTGCTTGTAGACGTGGAACGCTTGTATCATCCCGGGCTCGGTCGGGATTATAGGACGGAGGCCAGGCCATGAAGGCGGCAGTCATCCATCAGCACGGCGGACCGGAAGTGCTGTCCTACGAAGACCTCGCCGATCCCGTGGCGCAGCCGGGCGAGGCGCTCGTGCGCGTGCGGGCCTGCGCGCTCAACCACCTCGACCTGTGGACCCGGCGCGGACTGCCCGGCCGCTCGATCCCCTTCCCCCACGTGCTCGGCAACGACGTCGCGGGCGAGATCGCCGCCCTGCCGACGCCCGTCGACGGCCTCGCCGTCGGCCAGCGCGTGATGCTGTCGCCGGGAACCTCGTGCGGCCGCTGCCAGGCGTGTCTCTCTGGGGAAGACAGCTCCTGCCGGTCGTACAAGGTGCTGGGCGCTCAGATCCATGGGGGCTACGCCGAGCTCGTGCGCTGCCCACTCGCGAACCTGATCCCGATCCCCGACGCGCTGTCGTTCGAGACGGCCGCGGCCTTCCCCCTCGTGTACCTCACGGCCTGGCGCATGCTCGTGACGCGGGCGCGGCTGCGGCCCGGCGAGGACGTCCTGATCTGGGCCGCCGGCAGCGGCGTCGGGATGGCCTCGATCCAGATCGCGAAGCACTTCGGCGCCCGCGTGATCGCGACCGCCGGAACCGCGGCGAAGCTCGAGCTCGCTCGCGGCCTCGGCGCCGACGACGTGATCGACCACCACAAGGGCGACGTGCTCGCCGAGGTGCGCAAGCTCACCGGCAAGAAAGGCGTCGAGGTCGTCATCGAGCACGTCGGCCAGTCGTCGTGGGAGCGCACGATCCAGGCCCTCGCCCAGCGCGGCCGCCTCGTGACGTGCGGCGCCACCACCGGCTCGGCGGCGACCACGGACCTGCGCTACGTGTTCTCGAAGCAGCTCTCGATCCTCGGGTCCTACATGGGCAGCAAGGCGGAGCTCCTCGAGGCGGCGCCGCTCCTGTTCAAGGGCGTCCTGAAGCCGATCGTGCACGAGACGCTGCCGCTCGCCGAGGCTCGCCGCGCCCACGAGATGATGGAAGCGTCGGACCACTTCGGAAAGATCGTGCTCGCGGCGTGACGCCTTTCGCTCCCCGCCCCTTCACCTCCGGGGGCCACCGCCAGACGCTCCTCGGCTACTGGTATCGCCGTCACGTGCAATGGCCCCATGCCAGCGAGGACATCGTCGTGCCCACGGACGGCGACGTGCGCCTGCTCCTGCGCGCGAGCTACCAGCCGGGCCCGCGCGAGGCGGCGCCGGCCCTTGTCCTGATCCACGGCCTCGGAGGCTGGGACGCGGCGAAGTACGGCCTCGCCACTGGGGCCCTCGCGTGGTCGCGCGGCTGGCACGTGATCCGGATGAACATGCGCGGCGCCGGGGACTCGATGGGGCTGTCGCCGGTCCTCTACAACGCGGGCCTCGACGGCGACGTGGTGCGGGTGCTGGCCCGTGTCGCCGGGATCACGCCGCGCATGGCGGTCGTGGGCTTCTCCCTGGGTGCGAACCTCGCGCTGCTCGCCGCCGGCCGCAGCGGCGATCGGCTGCCCCCGGGCCTGCTCGGCGTCGTCGGGGTCTCGCCTCCCCTCGACCTCGCGGCCTGCTGCGAGCGCCTCGACGCCCTCACGAACGCCCCGTACCAACGCTACTTCATGGGCAACCTGCGGCGGACCTACCGCGATCGCCAGCGCGCCCGGCCCGACCTATACGCAGCCGGCCGCGAGGTCGGTCTCCGGAGCGTGCGGGCGTACGACGAGGCGATCACCGCGCCCTACGCGGGTTTCCGCGACGCGGCCGAGTACTACGCGCGCTCGAGCGCCGGACCGCATCTCGCGCGGATCGCCACGCCCGCGTTGATCCTCGCGGCGCAGGACGATCCCATGATCCCCATCGCGTCGCTCACCCATTGGCCGCTGCCCGCCTCGGGCCTGGTGGTCCGCGAGGTCACGCCCACCGGAGGCCACGTCGGCTTCGTGGCGCCGTCCCTTGCCCCCGGCTCGTTCTGGGCGGGCGAGCGCGCCCTCGATTTCCTCGACCCGCTGCGCTAGACGCGCCCCTCGAGGGTCTGGATCATCACGTCGAGCGGGCGCTCCGCGGCCTCTTCGAGCAGCGCGACGAGCGGCCCCATGTCGAGCCGGAAGGCGGCTTGCAGCGACGCGTCGAGGCGCGGCTTGTCGCCGCCGACGAGGATCGGGTGACGCGCGCCACCGCGCCGCATGCGATGGCTCACGGCGAGGCGGGCGACGCGGCCGTTGCCGTCGTCGAACGGCAGCATCTCGACGACGCGGGCCAGGATCAGCGCCCCGGCCTCCGCCGGCTTCAGCTCGAGGCCGCTGTCGCTGCCCAGCCACTGCTCGGCGATGGCGAGCCGGCCGGGCAGCGCCGCCGCGGGCGCCGGCGGCGGGCCGCCGGCACGCTCACGCTCCGCCGTTCGGAGGCCGGCCGTGGTGCCCAGGGCCGTCCGGTGCCACAGCAGCAAGGCCTCCGTGCTGAAGGGCCGGTCGAGGCCGACGGCCTGCGCGGCGGCTCGCAGCGCTGCGATCTCGGGCGCCGCCGTTTCGCCGCGGCGCGAGCGTCGGACGTCGTCCCAACTCACCGCGACGCCCGCGAGCTCGAGGCTGCCGAGCAGCCACGCGTCCTCGACGGCCGCGACGAGCTCCGGGGCCTGCGGCGTGCGGTCGCCCAGCAGCGCCGCGAGGCGCCTCTCCTTGACCGCGAGGCTGGGGCTGAGGCGGAGCAGGCGGGTCATGGCCGGCTCATTCTAAGGGCCCCGGGTTTGATACTAGAATGCCGGTGGGAGGGGGCTCCCGGGAGTCGCCGATGATTTCGCGTTCCGTGGCCGTTGCCGTTCTCGCCGCCCTCGCCGGTGGGTCTGCCGTCGCCGCCGACGCGCCGAAGGGCAAGAAGCCCTCCCTCGCCTTGCGCGTCACGCCCCGCTTCTCGTTTTCACCCGTCAGCGTGCTCTTCACGGCGGAGCTCACGGGCGGCGACGACATCGAGGACTTCTACTGCCCGGAAGTGATCTGGGAGTGGGACGACGGCGGGAAGAGCGTGCAGGAGGGCGACTGCGCGCCCTTCGAGGCGGGCAAGACCAAGATCGAGCGGCGCTTCACCGCGAACCACACCTACGACCGCGCCGCGCTCTACGTCGCGAAGGTGTCTCTTCGCCGCACGGAGAAGACGTTCGCGACCCAGACCGTCCAGGTCACGGTGCGGCCGGGCGCCGGCGACCGCACGGACGGCGACCCGAACTAGTCGCCGCGCAGCGCCTGCATCGGGTCGCAGCGTTCGGCCCGCCGTGCCGGCAGCCAGGCCGCGACGATCGACGCCGCGCACACTAGGGCGGCGACGCCCGCGTAGGCCCACGGATCGGCCGGGCTCACGTCGAACAGGAGGGACGACAGGCCGCGCGCGAGCGCGATGGCCGCCAGGAGCCCGAGCACGGCTCCGACGAGCGTGAGGCGCAGTCCCTCGCCGAGGATCATCCGGCGGATGTCGACCGGCCGTGCGCCCAGGGCGAGGCGCAGGCCGACCTCGGTGCGCCGCCGGTTCACGGCGTGTGTCAGGACGCCGTAGAGCCCGAGGCCCGCGAGGCCGAGCGCCGTGGCGGCGAAGACCGCGATCAGCACGAGCACGAAGCGCTGCGCCACGAGGGAACGGCCGACCACGTCCTCCAGCGAGCGGATCTCGGCGACTGGCAGGCCGGGGTCGAGCGCGCCGAGCGCCGCGCGAGCGGGAACGGCGAGCGCCGCGATCGGGCCCCGGCTGCGGACGGCCAGGGTCATCGCGCCCGTCGGCGCCTGAGCGCTCCAGAAATAGAGCGTCGAGCGCGCCTCGGTATCGAGCGCGGTGAGCCTCACGTCGGCCACGACGCCGACGATCTCGGACACCTTCTCCTGGCCCAGCAGGCGCAGCCGCTGGCCGACGGCGCTGCGGCCCGGCCAGAAGCGCCGGGCCAGGCTCTCGTTGACGACGACGACCGGCGCCGACGTGGCGGTGTCGTGCTCCGAGAACACGCGGCCGTCGCGCACCGGGATGCCCAGGGCCTCGAAGGCCCGTCCCGCGACGATGCGCACGTCGGCCACGGGCTCCTGGCCCTTGGGCGGCGTGGGCTCGCCCTCGATTCCGATCGTGGTAGCCATTCCCATCTGATTGCCCAGGGGCGTGTAGCTGATGGCGCCGGCCGAGGCCGCGCCCGGAAGCCGACCCAGGCCGGCGATCGCGTCGTCGAAGAAGCGCACCTGGCTCGCGTCCTCGCGGTAGCGATCGCCCGACAGCGACATCTGCATCGTGAGCACGCCGCCGGGCGCGAAGCCAGGGTCGACCTGATTGAGCCGCCAGAAGCTCTTCGCGAGCAGGGCGCCTCCGACGAGCAGCACGAGCGCCAAGGCCACCTCGGTCACGACCAGGCTCTGGCGCAGGGTCCGACGCTCGGAGCCCGAGCCGGAGCCGCCCTCCTTCAACGAGCGCGCGAGGGCGGGCCGGGCGAGATGGAGCGCCGGCACGAGCCCGAACAGGAGCACGCTGACGAGGGACAGGCCGAGGGTGAACGCGACCGCGGTGGCATCGAGCCGGATCGGCGCCAGCGACGCGAGCTCGGGCGGCACCAGGGCGAGCAGGCCCTCGAGGGCCCACGCGCCGAGGGCCAGGCCGCAGACGGCTCCGAGCGTCCCGAGCAGCGCCAGCTCCGGGAGGAACTGGGCCGCGAGGCGGGCGGGCCCCGCGCCGATCGAGGCGCGGATCGCGACCTCGCGCTCGCGTCCCACCGCGCGCGCCAGCAGCAGGTTGGCCACGTTGGCGCAGGCGATCAGCAGCACGAAGCCGACGGCGCCGGCCAGTGCCAGGAGCGCCGGGCGCAGAGCCTCGACGCGGTCGTCGTGGAGCGGCTTGACCGTCACGCTCCAGCCCGTGTCGCGGTCGGGGAACTCCTTCGCGAGGGTCGCGGCGATCGTGACCATCTGGGCTCGCGCGGCCTCGACCGTGACCCCCGGCTTGAGGCGTCCGATCCCGGCGAGCCAGCGGCCCCGCGAGCCCACGACGGTCTCGTCGGACACGGGCGCCCACAGCTCGCCGGGGATGGGCACGTTGAAGCTCGCCGGCATCACGCCGACGATAGCGGTCGGCGTGTCGTTGAGCGACACGACGCGGCCCACGACGTTGGGGTCCGCCCCGAAGCGGCGCTTCCAGGAGCCGTCGCTGAGCACGGCGACGTCCGGCGCTCCCCGTTTCGCGTCCTCGGGGCGCAACACGCGGCCAAGGGCTGCTTCGACGGCGAGGGTCCGGAAGAAAGAGCCGGTGACGAGCACGGCCGGCACGCGCTCCGGATCGCCGCTCCCGCCGGCCAGGTTGGCCGCCCACGGGTAGTAGGCACCGAGGCTCGAGAACACGTCGTTGCGGGCCGTCCACTCGGCGAGGTTCGCCCCGTTGATGACGTTGCGGTCGCGGCCGCGACCGACGTTGTGCTCCCAGATCGCGACCAGCCGGTCCGGCTCGGACACGGGTAGCGGCCGTACGAGGACGGCGTTCAACACGCTGAAGATCGCGCTGTTGACCCCGATGCCGATGGCCAGCGTGGCGATGGCCACGAGCGCGAACGTGGGGTTGCGCCGCAGCGTCCGCACCGCGTACCGAAGGTCCTGGCCGAGGCTGTTCATGAGAGCTCCTGCGAGCCCATGGCGAAGGCCGTGCCAGGGGCCAGAGCCTGTCGACTGTGCGAGTTGCGCCGATGGCCACCGTCGCGGGCGTCCGATCCTGCTACGCCCTCTCCCATAGACGGACAGTGCCGCTAGGGGGCCACCTCGAAAGCGATCGACTGGTCGGCGGACGCGTCCTTCCTCGGCGCCAGAGTGTTGGTCACTTTGACCTGGAGCACGTAGTTGCCTGGCGTCAGCTGGCGCGGCAGTTCGAAAGTGCCGCCGGCCAGCACCCGATCGGGCGGCTGCCCGGCAAGGTCCACCGGCCGGGTCGTCCCGCTCACGACCTCGCGGCCGTCCTCGCTGAAGAGCCGCATCTGGCTCGAGAGCGGCGGCGACGCCGCGTCGGCGACGCGCGCGTTGTAGATGTTGAGCCCATAGGTGACGGGCTGGCCCGCGGCGAATGCGTAGGCGGCTTCCGCCACGGGGACCTCGGAAGGGTTCTCGGTCGCGAGACCGGGCGCCAGGAGGATCCCGGAGAGGGCAAGCCGCTTCTTGCCGAGGTCCGGGACCTTCACGAACTGGAACGCCGAGCCCAGCCGTCCCGACGCCTTGTCCCGCAGCGCGACACGCAGCTGGTACGAGCCGGGCTTCTTGACGGGGACGTCGATGACGTATTGAACCCCGCGCTTTCGCGCACGCTCGTAGGCTTCCGCCGAGAGGCGTAGCTCCCCGGAACGATACAGCTGGTCGACGCCGCGCCCGTCCGCGTCGAAGGTCACGGCCAGCAGCTCCACGTCGGCCTTGTAGCTGCCGTCCTCGGCGCGAGCGAAGCTCAACGCCCCCGGATCGACGCTCATGAACGAGTGCAGCAGAAGGCCCCGGGCCGGGTCGTCGAAGAACAACGAGCTGACCCGGACCGCGATGTCGCTCGAGCCGAAGGGCGAGAGCAGGGCCGTGCGCAGGGCCATGGCGCCCTGGGTGTGGACCAGGCGGGCATCGTCGTCGGCGACTCCGTAGAACCCGTCACGCGACCGGACCCTCAGTCCCTTCCGTCGCACCTCGACCTTGACGCGGTGGTAGACGGGCCGATTGCCGTTCATGAGGAAGCTGGCGGAGATGGGCACGTAGCCGACGAGGTAGTAGCCCTGCTGGTCCGCGATGACCTTGTCGATGTGCTCCGTCGGATCGTTGCTGCCGCGGTGCAGTGCGCCGCCTGTCGGCTCGGCGAGCCCCCGCAGACCCTCGAACTCCTCCTTGCGGTCCCGACTCCCTGCCATCGTCTCCAGATGCGCCCGGAACTGATCCACGCTCCAGCCGTTGCCACGGTTGACGTTCGAGGGCCCGAGGAGGTTGTCGGCAGCGTTGAGAACGCCGGTCGAGATCCCGATCGGATCGATCGCGTACACGACGACACTCGCGCGGTTGGCGAGGTCGACCAGCCCGGGGATCGCCTGGCCCCAGGGCGTCAGCCGGTTGTCCGTGCCCCGATATCGGCTGGGATAGCCGCGCGAGAAGAACATCAGCGACTTGCGCCCCGGGATGTCCTTGAGACCCGTGAGCTGCGACCGCAGCGCGTGGATCGACCCGTACATGAGGCTCTCCGCGTCGAGGGCCGCGTCGCCCACCGGGTTGTTCCGGGCCTTCCCGTCTGCCCCTGCGAGCAACGAGCCGGTATCGATGGTGGGAAACGGCAACGCGCCGGCCATCACGTTGAAGCGCACGTTTGCGGCAGCTTCGCCCAGGACGTGCTTGTCGGCCGTGAACTGCTGGAGCCGCCCGCTGCCACGGCCGGTCATGGCGATCGAAACGAGGTCGCCGGGCTGGACGTCGTGCTCGACGAACCTCGCGAGGCTCTCCCGGAGCGAGGTCATGGACCACATGTCCGTGTTGAGGTCGTCCACGAGGAGGACCATGGTGCGCCGGACCTTGTCGGCGCTCAGCGTTCTCGGAGGAAGCGCCTTCGCGACCGCGACCGCGACCGGCAGACTGGCTGACGTGGACTGCACAGTCTCGGTCACAGGAGGGGCGAGCGGGACGTACGTGCAGTTCGTGATCTTCTGCCGGTGGCCGTCCTCGTAGATCGCGAAGTCGTCGGGGCCGAGGTCCGTGACGTAGCGGCCCTTCTTGTCCGTCACGATGGCGTCGACCTGGATCAGCTCGAGGCTGGTGCGAACGACCAGGGTCTCGCGTGGCGTCGGCGTCGGCGTCGGTACCGGCTCCTGCACCGAGGCGAGCACCATCAGGCTCGCAATGAGGGTTCGCATGCTGCCCCTCCTAAGGCGAGATGGCCCCTCAGGTCTCGCCGCACCGGGATTCTCTTTTCGTATACCACGAAAACGAACCGGAACCCCGGAGGAATTCGACGGCGGGACTAGCCGCCGCTCGACATGCTGTCGAGGAACTCCTTGTTCGACTTCGCCTTCGAGAGCCGCTCGATCAGCAGCTCCATGGCCTCGACCGACGACAGGGCCGACAGCACCTTTCGCAGGATCCAGGCGCGGTTGAGTTCGGCCTCGGGGACCAGCAGCTCTTCCTTGCGGGTGCCGCTGCGCAGGATGTCGATCGACGGGAACACGCGCTTGTCGGTGAGCTTGCGGTCCAGCACGATCTCCGCGTTGCCCGTGCCCTTGAACTCCTCGAAGATGACGTCGTCCATGCGCGAGCCCGTCTCGACCAGGGCCGAGGCGATGATCGTGAGGGAGCCGCCTTCCTCGACGTTGCGGGCGGCGCCGAAGAAGCGCTTCGGCCGCTGCAGCGCGTTCGAGTCGACGCCGCCCGAGAGCACCTTGCCCGAGGGCGGGACGATCGTGTTGTAGGCGCGCGCCAGGCGCGTGATCGAGTCGAGCAGGATCACGACGTCCTTCTTGTGCTCGACCAGGCGCTTCGCCTTCTCGAGGACCATCTCGGCCACCTGCACGTGGCGGTCGGCGGGCTCGTCGAAGGTCGAGGACACGACCTCGCCGTGGACCGAGCGCTGCATGTCCGTGACTTCTTCCGGGCGCTCGTCGATCAGCAGGACGATCAGCACGACCTCGGGATGGTTGGCGGTGATCGCGTTGGCGATCGCCTGCAGCAGCATGGTCTTGCCGGTGCGCGGCGCCGCGACGATC
>CADEEV010000004.1 GCA_902826455.1 uncultured Acidobacteriota bacterium
TCCGCGACTCAGGAGCACTCGATAGGTGTTCTTGACTAGGTCGACAAACTGCTCTTTCGATCGCTTGACGACCTGGTCAGAAGACTTGCGCTTATCACCGACCCAGGCTTGCTGATCGAATCGGTAGACGAGGTCCTCTCCCCAGATGACACCCACGTAGTCGAGCTCGAAACCCTGAATGTTGTAGACGCAGCCAACCTGATTGATCCCGTCGGGTCCGTAGCCCAGAGCGAAGCGCTCGGAATGCCTGGGGCGAGCTTCCAGTTTCCAGGCTTGGCGTCCCACGGCCGCCTGTAGTCTCCAATCACGACGTCGTCCACGAGAGTGCCGTCGGCGCGGGGTGGAGACCATTTCCAACAGAAGCCAGCCGCGACCCGGGCGGAGAAACCCTCGGCCGCCTTCGCTCGGATCGCGCTCTCCAATGACTCGGGCGAGTCGAACGTTCGAAAGTCAAAGCCTTCTGCGCCATCCCAGAGGACGTTGGGCGTGCGCTCAATCGCAAGCGTGTTGTTGATCCAGTTGAGAAAGCCCTGGGAGCCTGAGCATCGGAACTGCACCTCCAACTCGAACTCGGAAACGTCGGCTTTCTGGGCTGCTGCTTCCTGCCGGATGTAGTCGGAGGATCCGATCTCGTTGGGTCTGACCACCTGCCTGTCGTCGATGAGAAAGACGGCGACCCGTGCTGCGTCGAGTATCTCGAGAAGTTGAGGTTTCGTTCTGCGTCGTGCGGCGGGAGTGAATCGGTTGTTACTCGTCTCGCGAATCCGATGCGACTCGTCGCAGACGAGGACGTCTACCGAGTTGAGTTCGGCCTCTCCGTAGCTGTTGAAGTACTTGAAGACCCCACGGGAACGGTTTCCAACCAGGCTCCACAGGGTCTCGGTGAATGCCTTTGACCCAGTTGCGTAGTGAGCGTTTATCCCTTCGCGCAGGAACTCGGCCAAGAGGTTGATCGCGATGACTGACTTCCCGGTTCCTGGGCCGCCGCGAATGATGACAACCTGTTTCTTTCGGTCTCCTAGCCTGTTGCGGACCAGTGTCCTGATCTTCTCGTAGACCACGAGCTGCTCATCGAGAAGTATCCAGGGCGGCCGAGCAGCGATGGCCTGCGACACGTGATCCATGAGCTTGCGGCTAGGTCGGAACCGGCTCTGCTCGATGCGATCCAATACAGGCCGGCCCCGGCCGTGGTCTAAGCGACTGGTCAGGTAAGACGACAGGCCATCGGTCTCATCCTGGGAAAAGAGCGGACACTCCTGCAGATAGGGATGGAACTTGTCGGCACGGATGGGGTCGTCGTCGGCTACTGCGTAGTTGTGCAGATAGGAGCAGGCGCTGAGTTCGACAGGCCGGGGACCCTCGTGGAAGGCCGTATGGGTGTCCTGGAGGAACTGCTGATACTGCCCTACCTGTACAGAAGGATGAAGAAGCTCCCGCTGCTTGCCGCCTACCCAGCTCCTCACAAGCTTGTCAGAGTCGGAGCGCTCGCATGCGTCCCACTGCTTCAGTTCGACAATGACGGCACGTTGAGAGCCCCCCTCGCCCTCTCCGCAGATCAGGCAGTCCAGGCGCTTTGAGGAGAGGGGTAGCTGGTACTCGAGAAGAACGCCGTGATCGTTGAGTTCAGCTGCGTCCACGACTTGAGCCATGGCACGAAGGGAATTGCGCCAGGAATTCACCTCAGCGGGCGCCGGCTTGTAGCGGAAGTACTGAAAGAACGCCGTTTCGAGCTTGGACGCGATCTGATTGCGGACTGTATCGCGGACGAAGTCCGGCGACATTCCCGAATAGAGGCGCATCCCTAGAATGCCTCAAGGAGCAAACCGACCGGTTGCATGGCGGTGGCCGAACGGATTCCGAGATGGTATCCGAAGTTGGTATCTGCGCTAGTCCACCACCGCAAACACCCGTGCCGGTCCTCCACTGCCACCCGCCAGATTGATCGGTGCCACGACGACGGTGAACCCGCGCGCCGAGAGCCCGACGAGGTGCGCGGCGTTCTCGATGTGGTAGACGTTCAGGCCGAGGCTGACCTGGTGCGCCTCGAACTCGGTCGACGGGCCGAAGTCGATGCTCGGACTGTCGATGCCGATCGCCGCCACCTTCCGGTCGCGGGACAGGTAGGCGTCGGCCTCGGCCGACAGGCCCGGATAGTGCTTCACGCCCTTAGTCTCGCCGAGCCAGCGCGCGCGGTCGGGCCAGCGGGTGTCCCAGCCCGTGGCGATCAGGACGATCGTGCCTTCCTCGATCGGGCCGTTCGCCTTCTCCCAGGCCTGGATGTCGGCCACCGTCACCTGATAGTCGACGTTCGTCTCGACCTGCTTCTCGACGTTGATGCAGACGCCGGGGCGGTGGAAGCGGTCCACCGGGATCTGGTCGACGGTCCAGCCGTTCGCGGCGAAGTGCGACGGGGCGTCGACGTGGGTGCCGAAGTGCTCGAGCGCCGAGAACTTGCCTTCGGCGTAGCCGTCCTTCGCCACCGTCGCGAGGTCCGTGCGCTGATAGCCCGGAGGACCGTTCCAGCTCGGGTCGCCGGGACGGAGCGGATGGCCGAGGTCGAACACCTTGGAAGTCTTGGCCGTGAGGAAGGCCTCGATGCGGTCGGCGACCAGGGCGGCGCCCTTGCTGTTGAGGTGGATGCCGTCGCTCAGGAGCTGGTAGCCGTTGCCCTGGCCGATCGCGTCGTAGCTGCGGCCGAGCAGGTAGTGCTTCAGCATCGACTTCGCGATCAGGGACGACGCCGGCTGCGTCGGATGAGGCGACGGTGTCTTCTCCAGGACCTCGGCCATCGACTCGTACAGTGGCAGGTAGGTCAGGCCTTCCGCTCCGGCGACCTCGCGGATCACCTCGTTGTAGTCGCGGACGTGGGCGTTCTCGACGCTCGCGAGGTCCTCCCCCATCACGGGCAACGACAGGATCGCGAGCCGCGGCTGGGCGTCGGTGCGCAGGCGCTTGACGATGCGCACCAGGTTCTCGCGGTAGAACTCGCGCGTGGGCAGGACCGGCAGCTTCTTGAGGCGCTGGTAGGACGCGGCGGCTTCGGGGCTCAAGGACGCGTTCACGTCGTTGGTGCCGATCTGCAAGACCACGATGTCGGGCCTGAGCGCGACAACGGGGTCGAGGCGCTCGGCGAGGTTGTAGGCGAGATCGCCGTTGCGGCCGGCGTTCGCGAACTGGAACCTGGAGCCCAGCTGCTGTTCCAGGAGTTCCACGTAGCTCTGGCTCATGCTGCCGCGGGTGACGCTCGCTCCGGCTAGGACCACGAGCGCTTTCGAGGGTTCACGGACGAGGCGCTCGGGCGCGGTCGGGGGCAGGCTCTGGATCCGGTAGCCCATGTAGCCGGCGGCGCAGGCGACCAGCACCACGAAGACGACGGCCGCGCGCAGGATCCGACGCGGGAGGCTCATGTGAAGTGCGGCATCACGTCCTCGGCGAAGGTGCGCAAGGACTCGAGGACGATCTCCTGGGGCACGGTGCCGAGCTGCATCACGAGGATCAGCTCGTCGACGCCGGCAGCCTGGTAGCGGGACACGGTCTCGCGGGCCGACGTGGGATCGCCGTTGATCGCCACGAGCTGGGAGCCCGGACGGTTGCGGGCGGCCATGGCTTCTTCGAGGGCGCGCGGGCTGAAGCGCTCGCGCGAGATGTCCAGCGGACCCACGGGCCTTTGGCCCCCGAAGAAGTACGTGCCGAGGCACTCGGCGAAGAAGCGGCCGCCGCGGAAACCGTACTCGCAGGCCTTGCGGTCGTCCTTGAGCACGATCGCCGTCGGCGTGCAGGCGAAGTGGTTGTTGACGCGCTTGCCGGCCGCACCGGCGCCCGCGAGGGCGTCGCGGTAGGTCTTCACGCGCTCCACGAGCTCCACGTCCGTGCCGGCCGAGAAGTGCAGCGAGCCGGCGCCCAGGCTCCCGGCGAGCGCCGCGCTCTGGTTGTGGGAGCAGGCCACGAACATCGGCGGGTGCGGCTTCTGGACCGGCTTCGGCACGATCGCCGTGGGCGGGATCTTGTAGAAGCGGCCCTTCCACTCGAAGACGTCCGAGCGCCACATGCGCGGGATCATCTCGAGGGCCTCGAGCCACTGGTCGTGGAGCGTCTCCGGGTCGATCTCGAAGGCCTCCTTCTCGACCCGCGAGGCGCTCTTGCCCGAGCCCCAGTTCACGCGGCCCTCGGAAAGGATGTCGAGGGTCGCGACGCGCTCGGCCACCCGGATCGGGTGGTTGTAGCGCTGGGCCGTCAGGCTGACGCCGTGGCCGATCCGGATCCGCTTGGTCTTCGCCGCGGCGAAGGCGAGCAGCGTCTCCGGGGCCGACGAGTGCGAGAACTCGAACAGGCCGTGGTGCTCGGTCGCCCACACCGCGTGGTAGCCGAGCTGGTCGGCGAGGACCACCTGCTCGATGCACTCGAAGAACATCCGGCGCTCGGTCTCGGGCGTCGGTTCGGAGATCTGGGCCTCCAGCAGGATCGAGAATTTCAAGCGGTGATCTTAGACCATGCAGAGCGCGCTCCGAGCGGACGGATTGTAGTAGGCTCGCGCTTCGACCCAAGCCATCAGGGAGGCGGCCATCGGAGTGCGTCCGGACCGTGACGTCATCCGCACTCGCGCCCTCGCCCAGGTCCCGCTCTTCAAGGGCCTGGAGCTCGAGGTGCTGTCGGTGCTGGACAAGGAGTGCGAGCACGTCAGCCTCGCGGGCGGCGCCGACCTGTTCCGCCAGGGCGACGCCGGCGACGCGCTCTACGTCGTGCTGAGCGGCCGCCTCGAGGTGGTGAGCGAGCCCGCGGCCGGCGAGCGCGTGGTCGTGGGCGAGCTCACGCGCGGGGCCTGCGTCGGCGAGATGTCGTTGCTCACGGGCGCGCGGCGCTCGGCCAGCGTCCGGGCCATCCGCGACTGCGAGCTGCTGCGCATCGAGAACAGCCGCTTCGCGGGCTTCCTCGGCACCCACCCCCAGGTGGGCGCCGCCCTCGCCCGCACCCTGGCGGAGCGGCTGGCCGACACCACGGCCGCGGTCTCCGAGGCGCGCCGCGAGCGCGTCGCGACGATCGCCGTGGTGCCGCTGCTGGGCGAAGAGCTGCCGCCCACGTTCGTGCCCACGCTGATGGAGTGCTTCGCGCGCCTCGGGCACCCGGCCCAGCGCCTCAACCGCCACATCCTCGACGAGCGGCTGTGGAAGGGCGCGAGCGACATCGCGATGGGCGACCCGGCCGGCGAGGCCGTCGTGCAGTGGCTGGCCGAGCAGGAAGAGGCCGCTGAATACCTCATCTATGAGGGCGACTCGCGCGACGACGCCTGGGTCGAGCGCTGCCTGAGGCAGGCCGACCACATCCTGTTCGTGGCCCGGGCCCGGGTCGAGCCCGGCCGCGTCGACGACCGCTGGGCGCGCCTCGGCGCCGCGTCGTCCGACTCCGTGGGCAAGGAGCTCGTCCTGCTCCACGACGGCGCCGACGTCCCGCGGGGCTCGGCGGGATGGCGCACCGGCACGGCCCTCAGCGGTCTGCACCACGTCCGGCCGGCGCGGCGCCAGGACTACGAGCGCCTGGTGCGGCTGGTCACCGGCCGGGCGATCGGCCTCGTCCTGAGCGGCGGCGGGGCCCGCGGCTTCTCCCACATCGGCGTGGTGCGGGCCATGCAGGAGCTCGGCGTCCCCATCGATCGCGTCGGCGGCACCAGCATGGGCTCGATCGTCGCGGCGCAGATCGCCATGGAGTGGACGCCCGAGGAGATGGTCGAGCGCAACCTGGCGGGCTTCCGCGGCATGATCGGGCTGCGCGCCCTGAGCGACGCGACGCTGCCCTTCGTCTCGCTGCTCAGCTCCCGCGCCACGGTCAAGATGCTGCGCAACATGTTCGACGAGCGGGACATCTCGGACCTGTGGCTCCCCTACTTCTGCGTCTCGGCCAACCTGAGCCGCGCCCAGGCCGTGGTCCACGACACGGGGCCGCTGTGGTTCTGGGTCAAGACGAGCTGCGCGGTGCCGGGCATCCAGGCCCCGACCTTCCACGGCGGCGACGTCTACGTGGACGGCGGCTTGCTCAACAACCTTCCGGCCGACGTGATGCGCGAGCGCAACGCCGGCCCCGTGGTGGCCGTCGACGTGAACCCGCCCCTGGAGTTCGCGGCGCCGCCCGAGCCGCAGGCGACGCTGTCCGGGCACTCCGCCTTGTTCAGCCGCTTCCGGAAGGCCGAGGCGGGCCTGGCCCTGCCCAGCATCTTCTCGCTGCTGTCGCGCTCCGTGGGCCTCAACAGCATTCACAACCGGAAGCGGATCAGCGAGTACGCGAGCCTGTCCCTGTATCCGCCCCTGCAGGAGATCGAGCCGTTCAACTGGGGCGCCGCCCGAGACGCCGCCGAGCGCGGCTACCGTCACGCTCTTCCCCTCGTCGCCGCCTGGCAGGCGGCGCAGTGACGACGCGCGGAGGAGACATGCTGGAGCCGATCGCCATCATCGGCATCGGGTGCCGTTTCCCGGGCCGGGCGAACGACCCCCAGGCGTTCTGGAAGATGCTCGTCGAGGGCGTCGACGCCGTCGAGGACATGACCTCGGAGCGCTTCGAGCTCGCCTCGGTGTTCGACGCGGACCGGGCGCGGCCCGGCCGCATGTACACGCGCTGGGGCGGCTTCGTCCACGGCATCGACCAGTTCGACGCCGGCTTCTTCGGCTTCTCGATGCGCGAGGCCCTGCGCATCGATCCCCAGCACCGCATGCTGCTCGAGACGGCCTGGGAGGCCCTCGAGGACGCGGGCATCCCGGGAGACCGGCTGGCGGGCAGCGCCACCGGCGTCTTCGTCGGCATCTCGACCCACGACTACGCGGACGCCCAGGCATATCCCCAGAACCGCGCGCTCATCGACGCCCACACCAACTCCGGCGGAGCCGGCAGCATCGCGGCCAACCGCATCTCGTACGTCTACGACCTGCGCGGCCCGAGCTTCATCGTGGACACCGCCTGCTCGTCGTCCCTGGTGTCGGTGCACCTCGCCTGCCAGAGCCTGCGCAGCGGCGAGTCGACGCTGGCCCTGGCCGGCGGCATCCAGGCGATCCTGAACCCGGAGCTCACGATCGGCTTCTGCAAGGCGTCGATGATCTCGCCCGACGGGCGCTGCAAGGCGTTCTCGGCCGAGGCCAACGGCTACGTGCGCGGCGAGGGCGGCGGCATCGTCGTTCTCAAGCGCCTGTCGCAGGCTCTCGCCGACGGCGACCACATCTACGCCGTGATCCGCGGCAGCGCCGTCAACGAGGACGGCCGCACCAACGGCATGACCGTCCCGGGCCTCCCGGCCCAGCAGGAGGTGCTGCGCGAGGCGTACCGGCGCGCGGGCGTGCGTCCCGGCGACGTGCGCTACATCGAGGCCCACGGCCCCGGCACGCCCGTCGGGGATCCGATCGAGGCCGAGGCCCTGGCCACGGTCGTGGCCTGCGAGCGCCCGAAGGGCGAGGTGCTGCGCATCGGCTCGGTGAAGACGAACATCGGCCATCTCGAGGCGGGCTCGGGCATCGCGGGCCTGGTGAAGGCCGCCCTGGTCGTGAAGCACCGCCACATCCCGCCGAGCCTGCACTTCAAGACCCCGAACCCGGCGATCCCGTTCGACGCGTACCGGCTCAAGGTCACGGCCGAGGCCGAGGCCTGGCCGGCCAACGCGCCGGCGTTCACGGGCATCAACTCCTTCGGCTTTGGAGGCGCCAACGCCCACGTCGTGCTCGAGGGCCCGCCCCACGAGCCCGAGATCGCACTGGCGGAGCCCGAGCCGCGCGCGGGGCTGCTGGTGACCTCGGCGCGCAGCCCCCAATCCCTGCGTGGCCTCGCCCTCGCCTACCGCGACCTCTGCCGCAAGCCCGACGCTCCCCCGCTCGCGGACCTCGTGGCCGCCGCGGCGCTCCAGCGCAGCCATCACGAGCACCGGCTGGGCGTCACCGGCAAGGACCTCGAGAGCCTCGCCGACAACCTCGACGCGTTCCTGAACGACGAGACGCGGGCCGACGTCGTGAGCGGCCGCGCGTCCCAGAAACATCCGCCGCGGCTCGCCCTCGTGTTCGCCGGCATGGGCCCCCAGTGGTGGGGCATGGGCCGGCAGCTCCTCGAGACCGAGTCGGTGTTCCGCGCCGTCATCGAGGAGTGCGACGCGCTCCTCCGGCGCCATTGCGACTGGTCGCTGGTCGACGAGCTCCAGAAGGACGAGGCGACGTCGCGGGTGGCCGAGGCCGACTTCGCCCAGCCCGTGAACTTCGCGTTCCAGGCGGCGCTGTGGGCGCTCTGGCGTCACTGGGGCGTCGAGCCCCAGGCCGTGGTGGGCCACAGCGCCGGCGAGATCGCCGCGGTCTATGCCGCGGGCGCGATGGATCTCGACGAGGCCGTGCGCGTCGCCTTCCACCGCGGCCGGCTGCAGCACCGCGCCACGGGTCACGGCCGCATGGCCGCCGTGGGCCAGGGCCTCGACGCCCTGCGCCCGCTCCTGGTTCCCTACGAGGGCCGCATCGCCGTGGCCGCGGTGAACAGCCCGCAGTCGGTGACGCTCTCGGGCGACACCGACGCGATCGAGGAGCTGAGCGCGGTCCTGCAGAAGCAGGGCACGTTCTGCCGCGTGATGTCGGTCCACGTCCCGTACCACAGCCACCACATGGACGCGATCGAAGGCGAGATCCACGAGTCCCTCGCGAAGCTCGCGCTGCGACCCGGCAGCATCCCGATCGTGTCCGAGGTCTCGGGCGACTGGCTCCCGGGAGACGCCTTCGACGCCGCGTACTGGTGGCGCAACATCCGGCAGCCCGTGCTGTTCGGCGACGCGATCCTGCGCCTCGCGTCCGAGGGCTTCGACACGTTCCTCGAGGTGAGCCCGCACCCGGTGCTCGGCGCGTCGGTCGCCGAGTGCCTGAGCCACCTCGACAAGGCGGGCGCCTGCATCCCGAGCCTGCGCCGCAAGGAAGACGACCGGGCGATGCTGATGCGCGGGCTCGCGGCGCTCTACGCGCGGGGTGTCTCGGTCGACTGGGCCAAGGTGCAGGGACGCCCCTCGCGCCGCGTGAGCCTGCCGCTCTACGCCTGGAACAAGGAGCGCGTCTGGCTCGACCTCTCGACGGCCGCCGTGCTCGACGACGCCGCCCCGGCCGGCGCCAACGGCACCTCGATCCTCGGCCACCGCGTGCGCAGCGTACAGCCCCACTGGGAAGTGGACCTCGAGAACCCGGCCCTCGACTACATCAACGACCACAAGATCCACGGCGCGGTCGTCTATCCCGGCGCGGCGTACGTGGCCATGGCTCTCGAAGCCGCGTCGCAGATCAGCGGTACCTCCAGCCTGGGCCTCGAGGACGTGGCGTTCCGCAAGGCGCTGTTCGTGCCGGAGAACGCGGTGCCGCGGGTCCAGGCCGTCTACGAGCCCGGCAGCCGCGCGATGGAGATCCACGCCCAGCCGCCCTCGGGCGACGCGAACTCCTGGACCCTCCATGCCGGATGCCGGCTCACGCCCGCTCCCGGCGAGCCGCCTCCGGCGCTCGACATCGCCGCGGTGCGGGCGCGCTGTTCCCGGGAGCTCGACCGGAGCCAGTTCTACGCCGAGGTCGCGAAGCGCGGCTTCACGTTCGGGCCCCGGTTCATGGGCGTCGAGACGCTCTACCAGGGCGACGGCGAGGCCCTCGGCCGCATCCGTCTGCCCGAGGCTCATGCCGTCGAGGTCAACGGGGATCGCGTGCACCCGGCGCTGTTCGACGCCGGCCTGCAGGTGCTGATCGGCGCCGTCACGAGCCGCGAGCCCTCGAGCGGCGACACGCTGCCGGCCTTCCTGCCCACGCGCGCGGCGCGCGTCGTGTCGCACCGGCCCGTCGGCGCGACGTTCTGGAGCCACGCGACGGTCGAGGAGCTGACGCCCGAGTCCTTCCGGGGCACGGTCTCGATCCACGACGAGGACGGGACGCTGCTGCTCCAGGTCGAGGGGCTCCAGGCGAAGACGCTCGAGGACGTGCGAGCCGCGGCATCGACCGGCGGCTCCGAGACGCTCTATCGCCAGGTCTGGGACGAGGCCCCGCTCGCCTCGGTCGAGGCGTCCGCCGGCGGTGCGGCCTGGTGCTCGCCCGTGGCGGTCGCGGCGAGCGTCGTGCCGCGGGCCGACGGCCTCAGCGAGGAGCTGGGGTTCGCCGGCTACTACGCGGACGTCGAGCCGGGCCTCGAGCGCATCGCCCGGGCCTTCTTCGTGCGCGCGCTCACGGAGCTCAACGTCGACCGGCAGCCCGGCTCGCGGGTCTCGACGTCGACGCTTCCCGACGGCACGCCGCTGCCCGAGCCGCGCCGGCGTCAGCTCGAGGCGATTGCCCGCGCGCTCGCCGAGGCTGGCGTCCTGGAGGCTCAGGCCGAGAGCTACAAGGTCCTGCGCGCGCCCGATCCTGACGACGCCCTGGCGCTCACCGAGAAGCTGCGCTTCGCGCGGCCCGGCTGGACCAGCGTCCTCGACCTGCTGTCGCGCTGCGGCCTCGCGCTCTCCGACATCCTGGCCGGCCGCCGCAGCGCTCCCGAGGTGCTGTTCTCCGGCGACGGCCTCGCCGACATGGCCGCGTTCTACGGGGACGCGCCGTCGTGCCGTCTCTTCAACGCCCTCACGGCCGAGTCCGCGGCGGCGGCGGTCGCGGGGCTGCCGTCCGGACGCACGCTGCGCGTCCTGGAGGTGGGAGCCGGCACGGGCGGCACCACGCGCTACGTCCTCCCCCGCCTCCCCCAGGGCCGCTTCCAGTACACGTTCACGGACGTCTCGCCGCTGTTCGTGAACCAGGCGCGCGCCGAGTTCGGCGAGGGCGGCGCGTTCCGGTACGCGGTCCTCGACGTCGGACGCGACCCGCGCGCCCAGGGCCTCGAGCCGGGCTCCTTCGACCTCGTGATCGGCGCGAACGTGGTCCACGGCACGCCGCGCGTGGCCGAGACGCTCGGCCATCTCTCGACGCTGCTCGCGCCCGGAGGCCTGCTCCTGCTCCAGGAGATCACGCGGCGCCCGCGCTGGCTCGACGTGATCTTCGGCATCACGGACGGCTGGTGGGCCTTCGCCGACCCGGACCTGCGCCCGCAACACGCCCTGCTCGACCCGCCCACCTGGCAGCGCGCGCTCCAGGCGGCCGGCTTCGAGGAGCCGCTCGCGTTCAGCGAGACCGGCGACCCCACGCCCGGCCAGTCGGTGCTCGTGGCCCGCGCCCCGCTCGCCGCCGCCGCGGCTCCGTCGGGCGAGGCGTGGCTGATCCTGTCCGACCGGCGCGGCGTGGGCGAGGCCCTCGCCCGCAGCCTGCGGCGCGACGACGTTCCGGTGGCGCTGGCGTTCCGCGGCGAGACGTTCCGCCGCATCGGGCCCCGCGCCTACGAGGTTCCCTCCGGATCCGCGGCGGCGCTGGGCGAGCTGCTGAAGGCGGCCGAGGCCGAGATCGGCGCGCCCGCCGGCATCGTCCACCTGTGGAGCCTGGAGATGCCGGACTCCGCGCCCACCGACGCGGCCGGCCTGCTGTCGGCCCAGGGCGTGGGCTACGTGTCCGCGCTCCACCTGGTCCACGCCCTCCAGGCGGAAGGCAGCGCGCGCCCGCGCCGCACGGTGTTCGTGACCGCGGGCGCCCAGGCCATCGACGACGGCGCGGATCTCACCGACGTCGTGCAGGCCCCGTTGTGGGGCTTCGGCCGCGTCCTGCTCCACGAGCACCCGGAGTTCAGCCCGAGGCTCGTCGACTGCAGCGCCGAGCCGGGGCCCGACGAGGTCGAGGCGCTGGCCCGCGAGATCCGCGCGACGGAACGCCAGGACGAGGTGGCGCTGCGGCGCGGCCGGCGCCACGTGCGACGCCTCGCCCGCCTCGATCTCCAGGCCGAGCGGAGCGAAGTGGCTCCGTCGGAGCCCGCCCGGGGCCGCGCCTTCCGCGCCGACGTCGGCTCCGTCGGGGACCTGGCGACGGTCTACCTGGGCGAGTTCGCGCGGCGCCGCCCGGGGCCCGACGAGATCGAGATGGAGGTGAAGGCGGCCTCGCTCAACTTCCGCGACGTGATGTTCGCGATGGGCATGCTGCCGGCGGTGGCGTTCGAGAACATGCTGTCGAGCGGCGCGATCGGCGTCGACTGCGCCGGCGTCGTGACGGCCGTGGGCAGCGACATCACCCACGTGAAGCCCGGCGACGAGGTCGTGGCGCTCTCGCCGGCCTCGGTCGCGTCCCACGCCATGACCCGCGAGGTGGTCGTCAAGAAGCCGCGCGGCCTGAGCTTCGAGGACGCCGCGGCGCTGCCCCTCGCCTACGTGACCGCCCTGTATGCCCTCGAGAACCTGGGCCACTTGAAGGCGGGCGAGAAGGTCCTCATCCATGCGGCCGCGGGCGGCGTGGGTCTCGCGGCCGTCTCGGTCGCGCAGCGCGCGGGAGCCGAGGTCTTCGCGACCGCCGGCAGCGACGCGAAGCGGGACTTCCTCCGGGGCCTCGGGGTGCGCCACGTCTTCGACTCGCGCTCCCTGGAGTTCGCCGCGCAGATCCTCGACCTCACCCGCGGCCGGGGCGTCGACGTCGTCCTCAACTCCCTCGCCGGCGAGGCGATCGACAAGAGCCTGTCGGTGCTGGCGCCGCGCGGCCGCTTCCTGGAGATCGGCAAGGCCGACATCTACCGCAACGGCGACCTCTCGCTGCAGCACTTCAGCCGCAACCTCTCCTTCTTCGCGATCCAGATCGACCTGCTCTGCGACATCGACCGGCTCGTGCTGCGCGAGACCCTGCAGCGCGCCATGGACGGCGTCGAGGAGGGCTCGCTCCGGCACCTCCCCACCGAGGTGTTCCCGCTGCGGCGCCTCGAGGACGGCCTGCGCCACCTGGCGAAGGCGCGGCACACCGGCAAGATCGTGATCGCGATCGACGACCCGGAGGTTCCGATCCGGGCCCTCGGGGGCGACACGACGCTGTTCCGCGGCGACGCGACGTACCTCGTGACCGGCGGCCTCGGGGGCGTCGGCACCGCTCTCGCGCAGTGGATGGTGAAGCGCGGCGCGAAGCACGTCGCCCTCGTGAGCCGGCAGGCCGCGGCCGGCGAGGCCTCGGACGCCGTCGCGCGCCTGCGCGAGCGCGGCGCCGAGGTGCTGCTGATCCCGGCCGACGTGAGCGATCCCGCCGACGTGAAGCGGGCCCTCGACGCCGCGGACCGCCCCGAGGCCCCGCTCAAGGGCGTCTTCCACGGCGCCATGGTCATCGACGACGCGCCGTTGTTGGAGCTCGACGAGGCGCGCTTCGCGACGGTCATGTCGCCCAAGGCCGGCGGCGCGTGGAACCTGCACCTCGCGACGCGCGAGCGCGCCCTCGACCACTTCGTGCTGTTCTCCTCGATCACGTCGGTCTACGGCAACGCGCGCCAGGCCAACTACGGCGCGGCCAACGCGTTCCTCGACGCTCTCGCCGGCCACCGGCGCGCCCAGGGCCTGCCGGGCCTCACGGTGAACTGGGGCGTCTTCTCCGACGCCGGCTACGTGGCGCAGCGCAAGGAGCTCGGGGAGTACCTCGAGCGCCAGGGCCAGCTCGGCTTCCGCGCCGAGCAGGGCTTCGACGACATGGCGGCGCTGCTGCGCCGCGGCGTCGTCCAGGCCACGATCGCGAAGACCGACTGGGCGACGTGGGCCGACGCGAACCCCGTCATGGGCGCGTCTCCGCGCTTCCAGGCCCTCGTTCGCGAGAAGCCCGCCGCGGCGGAGGACAAGGGCGCGCGCCCCACCGGCAAGCTCCTCGAGCGGCTGCTCGCCATGGATCCGGACGCGCGCGTTCCCGAGGTCGCCGAGCAGCTGCGGCGGCGCATGGCCAAGATCCTGGGCGCCGCACCCGAGCGCGTCGACATGAAGACGCCGCTCACGGAGATGGGCATGGACTCGCTCATGGCCGTGGAGCTGATGACCGCGCTCAAGGGCGACTTCGTCATCGACGTGCCGGCGGTGAAGCTGCTCCAGGGAGCGACCCTCGAGCAGCTCGCGGCCCGCATCCTCGAGCACCTGAAGACGCTGGGAGGCGCCGTCGCTCCAGCGGCTGCTCCGGCCGTCGTGGCGGCGCCCTCCCCCGTGGCGCCGATCGCGGAAACGCCCGCGCCCGAACCGGTGCCGGCCGAAACGCCGGCCCCGGCCGCGCCCGCGCCGATCCTCGACTACGCGGCCTTCGACTTCAGCCGGTGGACGCCGTTCCAGCGGGTCGCGCGCCGCGTCGTGTCGGGCGTCGTCGCCACGGTCGCCGACGTCCACGTGGAGGGCCTCGAGCACGTTCCGGCCACGGGCCCGGTCCTGATGGCCGCGAACCACCTCAGCATGTGGGACGCGCCGGTGCTGCTCCGCTACTCCGAGCGCCGCACGGTGATCTTCGCCGCCGAGGAGCTGCGGAAATACCCGTGGCTGCACTGGACGCTCCACAAGGTCTGGGACGCGATCTACCTGAAGCGCGGCGAGGGCGACACCGAGGCGCTCCAGCAGGCCCTGGGCGTGCTGCAAGCCGGCGGCGTCCTGGGCCTCTCGCCCGAGGGCATCCGCACCCAGGGCGGCCTGCAGCGGGGCCTCAGCGGCGTCGCGCACCTGGCCTTCCGGAGCCGCGCGCCGATCGTGCCCGTCGTGGTGTACGGCCAGGAGGACATCGCGCGCCGCCTGGGCCGTCTGCCACGGACCCCGGTCCACGTGAAGATGGCGGCGCCGTTCTTCGCCCCCGAGGGCGAGCCGACCGCCCAGGCGATCCAGGCCCTCACGGAGCGCGTGATGGTGGAGATCGCGCGCCTGCTGCCGCCCGAGTACCGCGGCGTGTACGCCGAGGCCGCGGAGCACGAGGGGCGGTGAGCGAGCCTCTCGGCCGCCACGCGGCCGTGATCGGGGCGAGCATGGCCGGCTTGCTGGCGGCCCGCGTCCTCAGCGACCACTTCGCGTCGGTGACGATCCTCGAGCGCGACGAGGTCGTGGACGAGGCGATCGCGCGCAAGGGCCAGCCCCACGCGCGCCACCTCCACGCCCTGCTGGCCGAAGGCCTCAGGCGCCTCGAGCACTACTTCCCCGACCTGCGCCGCGACCTGTCCGATGGCGGCGCCGTGATCGGCGACATGGGCCAGGACATCCGCTGGTACGCCTTCGGCGGCTTCCGGCGGCAGTTCCCGAGCGGCATGACCGGCGCCCTGATGAGCCGGCCGTTCCTGGAGCAGTGCATACGGCGCCGGGTGCAGGCCCTGCCGAACGTGACGATCCGCGGCGGCACCCAGGTCGACGCTCTCGTCCCCGACCCGGGGCGGGCACGTGTCACGGGCCTGCAGCTGAAGGCGCGCGACGGCTCGGCCGAGGTCCTCGCCACCGACCTGGTGGTGGACACGAGCGGCCGCGGCTCCGCGACCCCGAAGTGGCTCGAGGCGCTCGGCTATTCCCGGCCCGCGGAGACGGCGATCACGATCCACATGGGCTACGCGACGCGGGTGTTCCGCCGCAAGCCCGGCGATCTCGACGGCGCGAAGCTCCTCATGGTGCTCGGGACGAGCCCGGTCGAGCGGGCCTGCAACGTGATCCCGGTCGAGGGCGAGCGCTGGATCGCGACGCTCACGGGATGGGGCGGCGACTACCCTCCCGACGACGAGGCCGGCTTCCTCGAGTTCGCCCGGAGCCTTCCCTGCCCCGACGCCCACGCGATGCTGACCCGCCTGGAGCCGATCTCCGACATCGTGCAGCACCGCCTGCCCGCGAACCTGCGCCGGCACTACGAGCGCCTCCCGCGCTTCCCCGAGCGCTACCTCGTGATGGGCGACGCGGTGAGCAGCTTCAACCCCGCCTACGCCCAGGGCATGACCTCCGCGGCGATGCAGGCCGGGGCCCGCGCCGAGGCGCTCCGCGGCAGCCGCGACCTGACCTGCCTCACCCGCCGCGTCTTCCCGCGCCTCGCGGCCATGGTCGACCGGCCCTGGCAGCTCGCGGCCGGCGAGGACTTCCGCTTCCGCGCCACCACCGGCCCGAAGCCCTTCGGCACCGACCTCGTGAACGCGTACGTGGAGCGCGTGCACCGCGCGACCCACACCGACACGGTCGTCTACGGCGTCTTCCTGGACGTGATGAACCTGGTGCGGCCGCCCACGAGCCTCATGCACCCCGGCATCGTGTGGCGCGTGCTGCGGGCGACGGCCTAGGTCTTCCGCGGGATGAAGGTCATGGCCCGCTCGGCCAGGGCCGCGATCGTGAGCGACGGGTTGACGCCCGGGTTCGCGGAGATCGCCGAGCCGTCGACCACGTAGAGCCCGTCGTAGCCGAACACGCGGTGCCGGTGGTCGATCACGCCGTTCTCGGCCGAGTCCCCCATGCAGGCGCCGCCCAGGATGTGGGCGGTCGTCGGGATGCCGCCCACCGTGTCGGTGACGAGGGCCATGGCCTTGCCGTCCAGGCTGCGCGCCACGCGGTGCGCGAGCTCCACGGCCTCGGGAATGTTGGCCGTGGGGCGCGGGCCGCCGTCGAGCCGGCTCGTGAGGCCCTCGCGGAAGCCCGTGAAGAGGTTCCGGCCGAGGCGCAGCGTCAGGCCCCCCTCGAGGGTGCGCATGTACAGGAGGATCACCGTGGACTTCGCCCAGTCGCGCACCGTAAAGGCGCGCAGCGTGTCGAGCGGATGCCGGAGCGTCTCGAGCATCACGCGGCCGAGGCGGCCGAGGATCGTGGTCCCCATCACCGTGGGCGCCCCGAAGAGCCGGAAGAAGCCCGAGCCCGCGGGATAGCGCACCGGCTCGAGGTGCGAGTGGGCGTCGGTCTCGAGGATCGAGCCGATCGCGATGCCCTTCGAGAGGTCGAGGTCCTTGCGGCGCGTCGTGACGCCGATGATCGCCTCGGAGTTCGTGCGGACCAGGCGGCCCACCTGCGCCGACAGTCGTGGCAGTCCCGCCGCGTGGCGCCTGAGCCGGAGCAGCAGCGGCACGGTGCCCAGCACGCCTCCGGCGAACACGACGTTGCGCGTGGTGTAGGCGACGGGCGTGCGCCGCCCCGGCTGCAGGCCCTGGAGGCCCTCGACCGCGTATCCGCCCTCGGGCCGGGTCCGGACCCAGTTCACCTCGGTCTCGGCCTGCAGCGTGAGGCCGCGCTTCTCGGCCAGGTAGAGATAGTTCTTGTCGAGGGTGTTCTTGGCGCCGAAGCGGCACCCGAGCATGCAGCCGCCGCAGTGGTTGCACCCGGTGCGCTCGGGACCCTCGCCACCGAAATAGGGATCGGCCACCGTGACGTTCGGCTCCCCGAAGTGGACCGCGACCGTCGTGGGCGCGTGGTGCAGGCCCAGCTCCCGGCCCATGTCCGCGAGCACCGTATCGGTCACGGTCTGGAACGGCGTGGGCACGGCTCCGAGCATGCGTCGCACCGTCTGGTAGTGGCTCGCCAGCTCGTCCTTCCAGGCGGCCAGGTGGGCCCACGACGTGGACGCGAAGAAGGCGTCCTTCGGAATCGGCAGCGTGTTCGCGTAGACGAGCGAGCCGCCCCCGACGCCGACGCCCGAGAGCGCCGTGACGTGGGGGAAGAACATCATCTGGAACAGCCCATGGAAGCCGAGGGCGGGCCGCCAGAGCCAGCGCCGCAGGTCCCAGTTGGTCTTCGGGAAGTCCTCGGGAGCGAAGCGCCGGCCCTTCTCGAGCAGCAGCACCTTGTAGCCCTTCTCCGTCAGGCGCAGGGCGCTGACGCTGCCGCCGAACCCGGATCCGATGACGACGTAGTCCCACTCGAGCATTCGCCCCGATTGTATCGGCTCGAACGCCGAGCGCCCGGTCAGGGCTCGGGAAATTCGGCGGGCTCGGCGGCCGAGGTCGGGCTGGCGCGCACGGGATCGATCTCCCGGACGCTGAGGCGCTGGTACTTCATGGTCCCGAACTCGTGGCGGAAGTAGACCGAGAGCTCGGGGCGTTTCGTCTCCGAGTGGACCAGCAGTCGGGAGCGCACGGGAAGCGCCGCGGGATCGGCGCCCGGCGCGCAGGCGGCCTTGCCGACGCCCCACGTCTTGCCCGCGTCGGTGTACTCGGTGACCTTCACCCAGGTGCCGCCCGCGGCGCCGCGGGTCGTGTCGACGTACAGCGCGACCGTGACGGCGATGATCCGGCCCGCGCCGTTCAGGACGTTGCGCACGACGTACTTCACGCCGATCGCCACGCCCACCGGAAAGCCCGCGGCCCAGTGCTTCCTGGCCCCCGCGGTCGCGTACCCGTCGCCGCCGTGGCGCGTCTCCTTCTCGAAGGCCCACGTGCCGCCCAGGTTGATCTTGGCGCCCACGCCGCGGTCGTCGCAGGGCGTCTCCTCCTCGCCGTCGAACGCGCCCGTGAACGTGCCGTGGTTGGTGCGCGCGAAGATCTGCGGTCCGCTGTAGTCGAGCCGCCGGCTCTCGGAGACCCGCGTCAGGTACGCGGTGATCTCCAGGTTCTCGCCCCACTCCGTCTTCCGGTTGGGATGGTGGACGTACATGCGCACGTAGTCGCCGCTGGCGCTGAGCGTGCCGTGGCCGTCGATCGCGTAGCGGCCCGAGCCGTGGCCGGCGTCGAACCAGGGATCGAGCGGATCGACCGAATCGAGGAAGGTGCGGGGCTGCTGGTTCGCCCAGCTCGTGGCGTAGTAGGTGACGCCCTGGGGGCGCGTCGGGAACAACATCCGGATGCCGAAGGGGTCGGTGGCGGCGAGCAACAGGACGAGGGGAAGCAGGGACATCGGAGGGCCTCGGGGGAACGTTGGTGGACCGAGTCCTGCAAGAGGCTGCAGACCCAAGGACGGGAGGTCAGTCTGAACTCCCGGACCCCACAGGGTCAAGCCTTCCCTCCCGCTAGCCACGACGACCAGGGCCACGGCGACCCTGTACGGGTCGCATCGCAGTCAAGCAACCGTCTTGGCGAGGCGCACTAGTCGTATACTTACGGCACACGTGGACACGCATATCCAAGCCGACATTCCGAACCCTACGACGCAGTACCCCTCCCTTGCCTACTGGTCCCTCCACCCCGACGGCACACTGTTCCTCTTCGTGCACGGCTTTGGCGGTGGGGCGACCTCCACGTGGTCGGAGTTTGAGAATCGGCTTCCGCGGCGGCAGCATGGTGCCGACCTGATTTTCTTCGGATACGACGGGCTCTTTCGGCATGCCTCCGAGAGCGCCGAGCACTTGTACGAGATGCTCGACAACCTGCTCAGCGCGCCTGGCCGGGTGTTCAGCCAGGCACGCCCTGGCCCCCGCCGCCAAGCGTCTTTCGCTTACACGCGCCTCGTTCTCGTGGCGCATTCCCTCGGCGCTGTGGTCGCGCGTATTGCGCTCGTCGCGGCACACGATCGGCAAGCGGCCTGGGCCTCGCTCGTGCATCTCGTCCTGTTTGCACCAGCGCACAACGGAACTCGGCTAGGAGCACTCGTCGACCACGCCGTCTCGGGAATTTCGATCCCGGGAGCGTCCTTTGCGACTTCTGCCATCACCGGCACCCTGAGAGCGTACGAGGACCTCAAGGAGGGATCGGCAGTTCTGACCACACTCCGCGATGACGTCCGCGAGGCGCGCAAGGCAGGAGCACAGCACGTCGCGGCGAAGGTCGTCGTCTGGGCCATTGATGACCCGGTCGTCGTCAATGGCCCTTTCCCGGGTGACCCCCCCGTGCCGCAGGATCAACAATTCGCTCTGCCGCTCTTGACTCGTCACACCGCCGTTTGCAAGCCACGCGACACTCATCTCGCTCCTGTCTACCTCGTGGAGCAGGCCCTCGTATGACACCCGCCGAACTGCAGCGGTTGCGCCTTGAGGGACTCGAGGCTCGCTTCTACTCCGACGAGCGCACGGAGTTGGCACGGGGACGTCTCGCGCGACCCACGATCCTGGCCCTTGAGCTTCCGCTGGATCGTCTCCTCAGAAACCACGTGGTGGACCCGATCCGAACCGAACGCGAAGTCCTCGAGAGAGACAGCTTCGATTTTCTTCTGAGCTATTACGGCCTTGTCGAGATTGCACTGATCGCGGGACATCTCACCGAACCGCTTCCGGAGGATTTCGTCGAACGGACCCTGAGCGAACTCGAACAGGTCGAAGTTGTCCGCTACTACGAGGTGCACTACCCACTTCTTCTTCCGCAGCTACTCAGGAGGCGCCTGCAGAAACCCCACGGCAGGAACCGGGTCGCACCTGAGCATGCCGAGAAGGCGGAAGAGTTGTACATGCTGTTCCTCGCATTGACGGCAAGCCGGCAGAGGGACGCCAACATCGAGGGGTTCCTTTGGCTTCTCGACGACGGAATCGACCCGGAGACAGGCAGCAATTGGACGCAGCTGATCCAAAGGCTGGACCACCCAGAGGAGGTCCAAAGCTCTCTGCGCCGATTCGCATCAGCTCACGACCGTCGGGAGGCTCTCGATGTCGCGCTGGTCGGTTTGTTCAGATATCTCGACCACTGTCACTCCCTCGCGCGCCTGATTCGTGATGCCGAGGCTCTTCCAGAGTTGGCATCCGGCTTCTGGCACCTAGACGCCTACTGGTTCCGCCATCTCCGAACCAAGGTGGGCAGCCACCTGGATGCGGCGTTGGAAGCGATGGCGAAGTGGGACGGTGGCTCTGTCGGGGCTCAGAGCGACGTTCGCCGCGCGCTATTGGAACTCTTGAGCGGCGAGTACGCTCAGCCGCTCGACGACCTTGCAGGTCCCGCGCCTGCCGACCTAGAGACCTACCTCCGGAAGGTTCAACTCGAACTCAGGGCGGAGTCCGAAGAGTCGGGTCACTAACGCAGCCTGAAGTTCGGGAAGTAGCGGCTCCAGCCGCCGAACACGATCATCACGAGGACGGCGCCGCCGAGCACGACCGCCCCGAAGAACGCCGACGCGAGCACGCCGGCCCAGCCCTGGGCGTCCTCCTCCAGCTCCGCGTTCCTCGGGAACAGCGGGTCGTAGAGGACCGTGAGCTGCGTGCCGATCGGGTACGGCGCGCCGACCTGGTGGACGAGGCCCGAGAACTCCACGGCCTCACCGGCGACCGTGAAACGGAAGACGGGCGCCTGTCCCCGGAACTTGTCGGTGACGAGGCGTGTCTCGAGACCCTTCCCGTGGATCTGCGTGGTCTCGCTCCGCGCGGTCGAGCCCTCTTTCTCGACGTAGCCCACGACCACGGCGTCGGCACGGCGCGCCATCAACGCGAAGCGCGCCTGCTCCGCCGCGCTCGCGACCACGAGGAGGCCGAACAGCGCGACCGCGAGCACGGCCAGCTTCGGCAGGAACGGGAGACGGTGCGACATCGAGGAGCGGCCTCCGATGGCGAGAGACTACCCCACAACCACCAGCGCCATCCCGATCGTGTACGGCCCGTCCTTATGCGCCTCGGACCGCGCCTCGAGGAGCTCCGCAGGCCCGCCGGGGATCTCCACGGAGAGGCGGTGCGACCATCCCTTCTCGATGTGGTTGAAGGCCCAGAACAGCCGGTACGTGCCCGGCGACAACGGGCCGGAGCTCTCGCGGCGGTCCACGAGGCCGTACATCAGCGGCCGGTCGTCGAAGATCACCATGTACGGGAGCGCGACGTTCTCCACGTCCACGACCACCGTCAGGCGGTCGCCGGGTGCGAGCCGCACGATCGTCGTGCCCTGGGCCCCGGGACTCGGGGCGAGGGACAGCTTCTGCAGCGCCGGACGACGTGCGGCCTTCGCTCCCTGGATGGTCGGGATCGACTCGGCCTTGGACATTCCTCGCCTCCACCCGGGTTAACGACCGGCCCGACCCGAACGAACAGGATTTGTGGGATGCTCCCGGGGCTTCGGGAGGGACGATGAGCAGGCAGATCCTGGCGATGGTCGCGACGATGGCCCTGGCCGCACCAGCCGGGGCGGAGGCGATCGACGGCAAGGCCCGCGAGATCTACGCGAAGGTCGTCGGGTTCCGCACCGCCGCCGGCCAGAACCAGACGGGTGCGATGCAGGCCTACCTCGCCGGCGTCCTGAAGGCCGGCGGCGTGCCCGAGGCGGACATCGCCACCCTCGACGTCGGCGAGGCGCGGGCCATGGTCGTGCGCCTTCCGGGCCTGAAGCCCGGCCGGCCGATCCTGTTCTCGGCCCACATGGACGTGGTCGACGCCCGGCCCGAGGACTGGCTCAAGGATCCGTTCACCCTGATCGAGGAGGGCGGCAACTTCTACGGCCGTGGGACGCTGGACGACAAGGCCGGCGTCGTCGCTCTCGCGACCACGATCCTCCGCTTCAAGGCGGAGCGACTGCAGCCGGCCCGCACCCTCGTCTTCGGCTTCGTGGCCGACGAGGAGACGAACATGAAGACGACCCAGGCCATCGCCGCGCACCCCTGGGTCAAGGACGCCGAGTTCGCGATCAACGCCGACGCGGGCGGCGGCCTCCTCGACGAGACGACCGGCACCGAGCTCATCTACCTGATCCAGGGCGCCGAGAAGACCTACGCGACGTTCGACCTCACGGTGACCAACCCCGGCGGCCACAGCTCGCGGCCGCGCGACGACAACGCGATCTACCAGCTCGCCCATGCCCTGCTGAAGGTCGAGGCCTACCGCTTCCCCGTCATGGCCAACTCCCTGACCCGCGCCTACCTCGGGGCCGTCGGCCAGGCGCAGACCGGCCCCCTCGGCGAAGCTCTGCGCCGCTTCGCCGCCGACCCCACGGACGCCGCCGCCATCGAGACCCTGCGCGGCGCGCCCGAGTTCGTCGGCACCACGCGCACGACGTGCGTCGCGACGATGCTCGACGGCGGTCATGCCGAGAACGCCCTGCCGCAGAAGGCCAAGGGCACGATCAACTGCCGCATCTTCCCCGGCGTCGCTCCGGAGACCGTGCGCGACGCCCTCGCGGCGGCGATCGCGGATCCCGCAGTCGTGATCACGACGCGCGACAAGCCCGCGGCGAGCCCGGTCTCCGAGATGCGGCCCGACGTCGTCGCGGCGATCACGCGGGCGGTGCACGCGAAGCATCCCGGCGTCCCGGTCGTTCCCTACCTCGAGTCCGGCGGCACGGACGGCAAGGTCTACCGGACCGCGGGCATTCCGACGTTCGCGAGCTCCGGCCTGTTCGCGAAGCCGAGCGAGATGTTCGCCCATGGCCTCAACGAGCGGCTCCCGGTCACGGCCTTCTACGAGGGACTCGAGCACATGTACCAGCTCGCGGTGGAGCTGGGCGGGGCGAAGGAGAACTAGATCAGGCGAAGCTGGACGGGCGGCCCCACGGACTGTGCTGGGGCTGGCGCCGGCGCGGGCGGCGTGTTCTCCGCGTGCTCGAGGTATTGACAGAACGCGTTCGCCAGCCGCATCTGTTCCGGCGTCTGGCAGCGGAAGCGCAACAGCTCCGGGCTGCAGACGAGGATCGCGAGCGCGCGAGCGCGCGAGATGGCGACATTGAGGCGGTTCCGCGAAAACAGGAACTCCATGTTGCGGGGCGCGTCCTCGGGCGACGACGTCGCCATCGAGAAGATGACGACGGCGCCTTCCTGGCCCTGGAACTTGTCGACGGTGCCCACCCGGGGTTCGAGCCCCCGCTTGCGAGCCTGCCGCCGGATCTCGGCCACCTGCGCGTTGTAGGGAGCGACGACGACGATGTCGTCCGCGGTCAGGGCGCGGGTCTTTCCTTCCTGATCCGTCCAGTCACGCCCCACGAGCGCCTCGACGAGGGCCGCCACGCGCTCCGCCTCCTCGGGCGAGCGCGCGGCGTTCGCGGAGTGTGGCAGCGCGACGAAGCGCACGCCCGTACCTTCGAGCTCGCCGCCCGCCGCCACCTGCTGGCCGTGCGTCGAGGGATGCGACTCCACCCGGCTTTCGTAGAACGCGTCCGAGATGAACCCGCACACCTCGGGATGCATCCGCCAGGTTTGCGACAGGAAGACGCCCTGCTCCTCCCGCAGTGTCGGAGCCCCGCCCAGGACGTGCTCGAGCGCCGAGGCTTCGGCGCCGGGCGGATGGGTCCCCTGGCTGACCTGGGCCAGCTGGTTCGGGTCCCCCAGGAGAACGATCGATGTCGCCGCGCCCGCCATGGAGAGGACGTTCGCGAGCGACATCTGCCCCGCTTCGTCCACGAAGAGGACGTCGAGGCGATCCTGCATCTCAGGGCGGGCGAACAGCCACTGGGTCCCCGCCGCGACTTGCGCCGTTCCGCCGTCGAGGGCCGCGACGACCTCGGGGTTCTTGAACGCGATGCGGATCTCGTCGCGAGTGGACGTGACGGCATCGGTCTCGCTCCGCTTGTGAACCATCGCGATCGGAACGCCGCGCCGGTTGGCCGCCTTGCAAGCCGCCTCTTCCAGGTTGGTCACGGCCTCGTGGGTCGTGGCGACGATCCCGACGCGTTTGCCGCTCGCGACGAGGCTGACGATCTCCTCGGCGCCCGTGTAGGTCTTCCCCGTTCCCGGCGGACCCTGGATCGGCAGGCAGACGCTGACTCCCGAGGTCAGCGATCGAGTCGAAGGGTTCGCGCGCAGCAGCAGGTCGAGACCGGCCCGATAGCGGCCCGGCTCGTGAAGTCCATGGGCGATCACGTGGTCCGCGACCCTCAGGAGTCCGTCCTGCAGGACGTCGGTCGGGATGGGCTTGGCGTGGATCAAGCCGCGCGGGTGCGGGGTCTCCGCCTTCGCACGCTTCAAGTCGATGAAGCCGTTCTCGGGGTCGACCTCCCAGACCTCACCCGCCGGCTTGTCCGTGATCGGGTCGATCGCGTCCCTGCCGCGATGGAACTTGTGCTCCTGCCTCGGGTCGTAGGAGTAGCGGTAGACCTGGGACCGCGCCACCTTTCCCACGATACCGACGTAGCGGAGGTCGCCCAGCGTCGAGCTGTCCCGGACGAGCTCCTCGAGCGACTTCTGCCGGCTGTCGAAGTAGGTCCACCACGCGGGCTTGTCTTCCCGCCGATGCCATTCGAGCAACTGAGCCAACAGCCATCGGGCCCTGTCGTCCGCCGTCCACCGCGCCGGGTCCTCCGGAAGATCCCGGGTCAGGGCGTCCACGCGCGCCTTGGTCGCGATGGCGCGCGCCTTGAGCTCCTCGCTCGGCTCGGCCGGCTTCACCTCCCCGCGTCCCAGCTCCAGCCCGAACTGTTCCTCGACTTCGGGCCGCCGCGCCTCGAGCCAGCTCCGGAGCAGGAACGTCGACACGCAGTCGTCCTGGTTGTACGCGAGGATGTCGGCCTTGATGGCCGGCTCGTGCGTCCGCATCCACTTCTCGTAGGCCGTGAGGGCGAACCCCGGCTCGGTGGAGGGGCCCAGGCGCTTGGGCATGTAGAGCTTCTCGACCTTCTTCAGCGAGTACGACTCCTGGGAAACCCGCACGCCCTGGCGCACCACCTCGAAGAGGTCGACGAAGACCTCGGCCCGCAACAAGGCGTCGACCTCCTCCTCGCGGGTCGCGTGGCGACCCATCAGGCGACGCAGGGCCGCGCGTTCGTAGGCGCCGTAGTGGTAGACGTGCATGGCCGGGTCGCGCCGGTAGCGCTCGGCGATGAAGTCCACGAGGGCCTCGAAGGCCTGCTTCTCCTCGAGCAGGGTGTCGGCCCAGCGGGCGACATAGGCCGGCCCGCCTCCCTCCTCGACCACGGTGCCCATCAGGTACTCGAGGCCGCCGTCCTGCGCCCACAGGTGCGACTCGAAATCCAGGAAGACGTCGAGGGCATTCGGCACCGGCAGGCGCGCGAGGCCGCGGCCGACCTGGTCGGGGTCGGGCGGGATGAGCTCGTGCCGGACGATCCCGTCGGCGTACTGCCGCAGCTGGAGCCGGGCCTGTTCGCGCAGGCGCACGAGCGTCAACGGTGCGACGTCCTCGACCTCGCGCTCCGGCGGCAAGGAGCCCAGGGCGGTGAGTGTTGGGATGTCGGCGTCGACCAACGCCTTCGCATGCGAGCGGCTCAGGCCAGCCACGCGGCTGAGGTGATCGTCCTTCCGCCGCTGGTCCTGGCAGAGCGCGTACCACCGGCAGACGCGGCAATGGTCCACGGGCTCGGGGTACGTCTCGACCTCCCTGCCGAGACGCTCCTCGAACAGCCGACGCGCCCTGCGGTAGTACGCGGCATAGTCGGCGACGCGGTGCGATTGAACCGCTCCGTCTCCCGTGACGACGTGGAGGGTCTCGGGCGGGACACCCTGCGCCTCTGCGAGGAGGTCCGAGTAGAGCGAGCACTGGACGAGTGCCGAAGCCCTGACCTGGCGCGCCAGCTTGGCATCGGCCACCTCGTAGCTCCAGGCGCCGAAACGGCTCGGCGTCTCGACGCGCACCAGGAAGTCGGGGTGCCCGCGCCACGTGCCGTCGAAGAGCGTGCCCTGGTAGACGACGTCGGCTCCTCCACGCATCGCGTCGAGCGTCGCGGCATGGGCGAGGCTCAGGTCGGCCGGGTTCCGCCGCGGCAGGTGTTCCAGGTTCGCGACGCGCTTCCCGACCGACACGCGCGCGAGGTAGGCCTGCTCGTGCTCCAGGCCCCGCTGCTCCACGAGCTCGAGCTGGTCGTCTTCGCGGAAGGGGCGCACGCGGAGGCCGTGAGCGGCGTCGTGCTCGAGGCCGGTCAGGTGCTCGCAGGCGAGCTCCCCCACCAGATCGGTGGCGCTCAGCAGGAGTTGTCCGTCGACCGACTGCACCCGTCGCTTATAGCACTCGAGGTGGCGCCACGAGGTCCGTTGTCCCTAGGGCTCCGCGAGGATCTCGGCGGGCCGCCGCGGCACGCCGGCGTGGACGACCCACTCGATCTGCCGCGCGTTGGCGATGCCGGCCGTCGGGTCGGCGCGGAGCACCACCAGGTCGGCCTGGAGGCCTTCCTGGACGCTGCCGACCTCCTTCTCGAGATGCAGCGCCTCCGCAGCGCCGCTGGTCGCCATCTTCAGCACCGCGCCGGCCGGGATGCCCGACTCCACCAGCAGCGCCATCTCGCGGTGGAAGCTCGTCCCCGGGACGACCCAGGGCGTCGGGGTGTCGGTCCCGACCGTGAGCCTCACGCCGGCCTCGTGGAAGCGCTTGACGAGGGCCTCGAGCTTCGGCCAGGCCGCGTGGGCCGCGGCGTACTGCGCCGGGGTCCAGGACGCGGTAAAGCTGCCGGCGGGCCAGCCGTCGGTGACGCTCGTCGGCAGGAGCGCCAGGTCCGGGGACTGCCGGTAGCTCGGATCGTCGCCGAAGAGCTTGCTGTGCATCGCGATCAGCGTCGGATCGACCACGACCTGGCGACTCGTGAGGGCCGCGAGCATTTCCTTCATGAAGGGACCGTCGAGGTCCAGTTTCTCGAGCCAGGCCACGCGCCCGAACAGCGTGTCGCTCGTCCAGGGCCCGTGCTCGATGCCGTCGATGCCGAGGCGGGCCGCCTCGGTCCAGCTCGTGCGGCCCAGGTGGCCGATCACGGGCAGCTTGCGAGCGTGGGCCGTCTCGATCGCGACCTGGACGAGGTCCGGCGGAAGCGACCCGTAGACCTTGATCGCGTCGACGCCGGCGGCCGCCTGCCACTCGACCTCCCGGCGCACGTCGTCGGCCGTCGCGACGGGCTGGAACGGCTCGGGATCGAAGGAGCTGCCGTTCACGATGCGGCCGGCCGTGAGGATGCGCGGCGAGACGATCGCGCCGTCCTTCGCGAGCTTCCGGAAGGTCAGCGCCGCTTCGGTCTCGGAGCCGGGGTCGCGCAGGGTCGTGACGCCGTGGGCCAGGAGGAGACGCAGCGAGCGCAGCACTGCGGTCCGGTCGTAGCGGGGCGACAGGCCGCCGTCGGCCTTCCAGGGATGCAACAGCACGTGGGCGTGCATGTCGACGAAGCCGGGGGTGACGAAGCGGCCGGGCAGCTCGAGGACGCGGCCCGCGAAGCGCGGCAGCTCCCCGGTCGGCGCGATGCGCGCGATGACGCCGTCGGAGATCAGGATGTCGCGGTGCGGCTCCGGCGCGCCGCCGCGGCCGTCGAGCACCGTGACGTCGACGAGAAGGATCTCGGCGTTCGGCGCTGGCGCCGCCGCGAGGGCCAGGGTCAGGAGGAGGCTCGAGAGCACGGAGCCCCTACGGGAGGAAGTAGACCGGGTTGGGCAGCTTGAAGGTCTTCTCGGCGAAGCCGCCGTCGAGATCGCTCTGCTGGTCCCCCATCGAGAGCAGGATCGTGTAGCCCTCGTCCTGGATCCTCTTGCGCTCGGGCGCCTTGAAGTCCACGGCGCTCTTGAACGTCTTCCCCTCGGGAAGCACGACGACCCGCGTCGGCGTGAAGCCTTCGTCCTTCAGGTTCTTCTCGGTGGCTTCGAGGAGCGCGGGCGGGCGGCCGCTGATGAAGAACACGGCGACGCCGAGCTCCTTCGCGCGCTTCGCGAGCTCGAGCGTGGGCTCGATCGCCTTCGACTTCCCCATGCCCTGCCAGGTCCTGAGGCCGCACGGGCCCTTCTCCACGTCGCACGGGCCGCTCGTGATGCGGCCCCAGCCGTTCGCGCGGTAGGCGGGCCAGTTCGAGAGCGAGGTCTCGTCGATGTCGAGGACGATGGCCGGCTTCGTGGCGAGCCTGGCCCGGTTCTCCATGTAGGTCTGGGCCTGGGCGACCACCTGGCCGAGGTCGGCGAGGTAGGCGCCCGAGTCGATATAGCTCACGACCGCCACCTGGGCCTGGTAGAGGTTGGGAGTCTTGGGCGCCGCGCTCGCGCAGGCGTTCAAGACCAGGGCGGCGCCGGCGAGGACGAAGCGGGAGCGTGTCATCTATTTGCCTCCGAGCTCGGCGATCGCGTCTCGCAGGGAGCTCTTCACGAAGGTGTCCTTCTCGGTCGCCGCCAGGGCTTGCAGGGCCGGCAGCGCGTCCTTCAGCTTCAGGTCGGCGAGGGCGTCGGCGGTCTTGCTGCGCACCGTGCTCTCCTTGTCCTTGAGGCGCGCCACGAGGGCCGCGGAGACCTCGGGAGTGGCGGCGCCGCTCTCGCCCAGCGCGGAGACCGCGCTCAGTCGCACCAGGGACTCGCCGTCGCGCAAGGCGTCCAGGTAGAGCGGCACGTGGCTCGGGGCGCGCTTCGCGTCGGCATGGGCCAGCGTGTCGAGCGCGTAGCGCCGCACGCTCCAGTACTTGTCCTTCGTCGCCGCCTTCGCGACCTCGAAGCCGTCGGCCGGCAGCGCCTTGATCCCGAACAAGACCTTCATGGCGGACTCGCGGACGTCCTGCCGCGAGTCGCGCATCGCACCCGCGATCGCTTGCACCGCATCGGCCGGGCTCCCCTTGAGCGCGAGCCAGACCTTCGCGGCCTCGGCGCGGGTGCGGCCGTCCTCGACGGCCATGGCGACGGACACGACCGGCCGTACTTCGCCGAGGGGCACGCCGATGTGGGCGAGCGTCTCGGCCGCGTTGACCCGCACGACCCCGTCCTTGTCCTTGAGGGCGGTGCGGAGCGCGGGCTCGGCGGCCTTCGCGAGGGGCGCGCCGATGTTGTAGAGCGCCACCGCGGCGTTCACCCGCACGGCGGCCGAGGTGTCGTTCAAGGCCTTCACCAGGCCGGCGACCGCCTCGGGGGACTTGTACTCCCCCAGGTTGAAGGCCGCGTCGATCCGGATGCTCTCTTCGCTGCTTCCGACGTGCTTGAGCTCTTCCTTCAGGTCGGCGTAGGTCGGTGACGCCAGGGCCAGGACGAGTCCCCACGACGCGGCGATCCGCTTCATTCAGTCCTCCAGGAGCGGCCGGCCGAACAGCGGCTTGCCGGCCAGCGACGTGTGGAACGCGTACAGCCCCAGGCCCAGGACCGTCGCGAGCACCGGCAGGGCCAGCGGGCTGTACCAGGGCGTGAGGTCGAAGCTGAGCGGCGTCTCGATGAGGCTGAAGCCGACGAACAGGCCCACCGCCAGGGCCAGCAGCCCGAAGCGCGTGACCGCGACGAGCAGCACGATCGCCCGCAGCGCCCCCAGCATCCAGCCCACGACCGGGTCCTCGATCGCCACCGGGGCCGCGATCATCGCGAGCCAGACGGCGAACGCCAGGTAGCGGTTGCGGAGCAGCAGCCTCAGCAGGACCAGGAGGAACAGGAACGCGAGGGCGTAGAGGACGGCGCTGAACTGGTTGACGAAGAGCCGGTAGCCGACGCTCCGGAAGCCCAGCAGCGTCGCGCCGTCGACCCAGGTGGACGGCATCACGGAGGGCCGCCCGATCCAGTCGGGTGCCAACGTCGTGAGGCGGTAGAGCACGGTCACGAGGCCTCCGCCCGCGACGCCCACGAGCACGTCACGGCCCACGAGGGGGTCGTCGAAGCGGCCCGCGATCAGCCGTTGCCACGAGATGAGGCTCCGGGGCCAGCGTCGCCGCACGTAGGGCTCGAGGGCGATGTACACGATCCAGACCTGCAGCGCCCAGAACGCCGGGTAGGCGAAGACCTTGATGAGCGTCCACAGCTCGTCGCCCGCCGCGCCCGCGTGGTTCGCCCGCAGCAGCCGCGCGAGGGCGAAGCTCGCGAAGACGTAGCCCGCGACGCGGTAGGCGGCCCGGCGATCGCCACGGTTGAGCAGCAGGTTGCGGCGGGCCAGGAGCGCGCCTCCGATCGGCATGGCGAGCGCCAGCAGCCACAGGCCGACGCCCCCGACCGGGACATCGGGGCGCGTCGGCAGCCCGGGCTCGAGCATCCGTGTCGGGTGCGCCCAGGGCGGGAGGATCTCGAACCAGACGGGACGGCCGCGGAACGAGGCCGCCTCGATCCGGATCGGCACGTCGCCCTGGCCGGGGTAGATGCCGCGCCAGGCGGCCTTGCGGTCGGAGTCGACCGGCGCCGCCCAGGTCGGCGTCTCGGCGGCGAAGGACGCGACGTCCAGCCCGGCTTCCCGGAACAGCGGCGCCCAGTCGACGTCGACTGTGGGCCCCGGCGTCGCCTCGAACTGCGGCGGCACGACGAGCAGGCGGACCAGGCGTCCGCGCGGGTCGAGCACGACCTCGGCCATGCCCGAGAACGTGGGGGCCGGATCGTTCGGCGTGACGACCGCGTCGCGATTCGCGGGAACCAGGTTGCGCGGGCTCTCGCGGTAGAAGAACCTCACCGGGCCCGGCTGGGCGTCGCGCAGGCGCTCCCAGCGCTCGGGGGAGGGGTCGGTCGAGGCCACGTGCTTGAGGTAGCCGTAGTCCCACTCGAACGACCAGGCGGCGTCGCGCGGCGGCTCGTGGGCGACCGTCGCCAACACGCCGCGGGCGCGGTCGACCAGCAGCTCCGGCGAGCGCGGCAGCGTCACGCGCCGCAGCAGGGTGCTCTGGTCGGCCAGCCAGACCTGCAGGAGCATCGTGCCGAGGAAGAGCGCCAGCAGGGACCAGGCCCACGCGGGCGAGAGGTCCCCCACCCGGCCGGCGGCCGCCACCATCTCGGGCGACGGCGTCTCCCCCGCCGCCACCGCGGCGTCCAGGGGATCGTCGGCGTTCGGCAGCGCCGCGAGGATGGCACGGGCCGACGCGGGCCGGTGCTCGGGCCGCTCCTCGAGACACTGGACCACCACCGCCTCGACCGCCGCGTCCACGAGACGCGCGAAGCTCGCGACCTTCGGCCCCTTGGGCGCGCCGTGCTGCTCCTTCAGCTCCTGGAGCGTGCGCGCGTCGAAGAAGCGCTGGCCCGTGACCATCTCGTGGAGGATGAGGCCGACCGCGTAGAGGTCGCTGCGCAGCGTCACGTCGTCGCCGGAGAGCTGCTCGGGCGCCATGTAAGACGGCGTCCCCGCCGAGGTCTCCGGCGACGGCGACTCCATGACCAGGGCCAGCCCGAAGTCGGTGATGCGGCCGCGGCCGCGGCCGTCGATCATCACGTTCGCCGGCTTCAGGTCGCGATGGATGATGCCCTTCTCGTGGACCGCCGCGAGGCCCGCGCACAGGTCGCGGGCGATCTCCAGGGCCTTGTCGGGCGGCAGGCGTCCGATGCGCGCGAGGAGCGACGCCAGGTCCTCGCCGTCCACGTACTCCATCGCCAGGAACGTGTGGTCCTCGACGTCGACCACGTCGTACAGGCGGCACACGTTCGGGTGGGACACCTGGCGACCGATACGCACCTCGGCGTAGAGGCGCTGCCGCAGCTCGGGCGACAACGACCCGCGCATGAACTTGAGCGCCACGACCTGCCCGAGCGTGAGGTCGTCGGCGCGATAGACCTCCCCCATGCCGCCGCGGCCCAGCAGGCCGACCACGCGGTACCGGCCGGCCAGGACGGTGCCCGGGGTGAACGCGGTCTCGGGCGGCGGGGCCCCGTCCGCTCCCGCGTCGCGGGTAGCGGTCCAGTCGGAGAGCGGCACGGCCTCGCCGTCGCTCTTGCCTTGCGGGTCGGAGGGCATCGGAACCTCGCGATCCTAGCAGGCTCGCCGGCCGGAACGTAAGATGGGCCGATGCGGACCGCCGCCGTCGTCGCCGCGGCCCTGCTCGTGGGCCCGCAGATCGCCTCCAAGGCCACCCGCGACGCCCTGTTCCTCTCGAGCTTCGACGTGAGCGCCCTGCCGTACATGACGGCGGGAGCCGCCGTGGCGTCGCTGCTCGCGACGCTCGCCTTCTCGAGGGCTCTCAGCCGCGTCGCGCCCGCGCGCCTGCTGCCGGGCGTCCTGGCCGCGAGCGCCCTTCTCTTCCTCCTGGAGGCGCTGCTGGCGCCGGCCGAGCCCCGGGCGGCCGCCGTGCTCCTGTACCTCCACTACGCGACCCTGGGCGCGGTCGTCCTGTCGAGCTTCTGGTCCCTCGTCACGGAGCGCTTCGATCCCCACGCCGCCAAGCTCTCGATGGGCGCGATCGGATCCGGGGCCAGCCTGGGAGGCGTCGCGGGCGGCCTCGCGGCCTGGGCCGCCGCGGGCCGCGTGAGCATCCCCTCGCTCCTCCTCGCGCTCGCCGCCGCGTCGATCCTGGGCCTCGTCAGCGTCGTGCGCCTGACGCGCGGCTCGGTCGACGTGACGCGCGAGCCCGAGGACGACCTCCCGGCGCCTTCCGGCGTGCGTCTCGTGCTCGAGGTTCCGTACCTGCGCAACCTCGCGCTGCTCGTGCTGCTCGGCGCCAGCCTCGACACCCTGCTCGACTACGTCCTGGGCGCCTCCGCCAGCGCCGCGTTCGGCAGGGGCGCGCCGCTGCTCTCGTTCTTCGCGCTGTTCCATGCCGGCACCGCCCTCCTCGCGCTGCTGGTCCAGGCCACCCTCACGCAGCGGCTGCTCCAGGGACCCGGCATCGCGGCGACCCTCGGCCTGCAGCCGGCGTATGCCCTGGCCGGTGCGGTCGCGAGCTTCGTCTCGCCCCGCCTCGGCACCGAGCTGGCGCTGCGCGGCGGCCACAGCGTGCTCCGCAACTCGGCGTTCCGGGCCGCCTACGAGCTGCTCTACACGCCGCTGCCGCCCGAGCAGAAGCGTCCCGCGAAGGTCGTGGTCGACGTGGCCTGCGATCGGCTCGGGGCCCTGCTCGGGAGCGGCGCGGTCGTGGCCTGCCTGGCCCTCGCGGCCCCGGGCGCGGCGCCGCGCGTCGTGCTCGGGCTCGCCGCGATCCTGGCGGCTCTCGCGCTCGCCCTCACGCCGCGCTTCCGGACGGACTACGTCACCGCCCTCGGCGACAGCCTGCGCAGCGGCGGCCCGACCCTGGAGCCCGGAGCGACGATCGAAGCCGGCACGCTCCTGACCCTCGCCAGCCTCCGCTTCGCCCCCGAGTCCATGGGCCCGCGAACGGACCCGCTCGCGGCGGCCATCGCGGCTCTCGGCTCGGGCGACGCGGCGCAGGTCCATGCCGTCCTCGATCGCTCCTGGCTCGATCCGCGACTCGTGCCGCACGTGCTGCCGCTCCTGGCCGACGACGCCCTCGCGCCGGGCGCGATCCGGTGCCTGCGCCTCGTGGCCGCGCGCGAGACGGCCGCCCTCGCGGCGGCCCTCGTCGACCCGTTGCTCGATCCGGCCGCGCGCCGCCGCATCCCGCGCGTCCTCAAGACCGTCACGACGCAGGACGCCGCCGACGCCCTGCTGCGGGCCCTCGCCGACGCGCGCTTCGACATCCGCTACCGCTGCGGGCAGGCGTTGCGGCACATGCGCGAGGAAGGGCCGTGGATCGACTTCCCTGCCGACCGCGTGCACCAGGCGGCGGCACGCGAAGGCGCGGCGCTGGGGAGCGCCGAGGGCCGCCTCGACCACGTCTTCAACCTGCTCTCGCTCGTGGGCGATCCGGAGGAGCTCGACCTGGCGCGGCGCGCCCTGCAGGGAGCCGACGTCCACCTGCGCGGCACGGCCCTCGAGTACCTCGACAACGTGTTGCCCGCGCCGGTGCGCGAGCCGCTCTTCGCCCACGTCGCCGGGGCGCGCCCGGCGGTCTCGCGCCCGGCGGCGGAGATCCGCGACGAGCTGTTGCGCTCGGCGCAGGCCCTGCCGAGGCCCGCGCCGAGCGACGATCCCGACTACTGAGCCAGGGCCGCCGTGATGGCGTCGCGCAGCTCTTTCGACTCGGGCTCCACCTTGCTGGGATAGAACCCGCGCACCTTGCCGTCCTTGCCCACGACGTACTTGCAGAAATTCCAGTTGGGCACCTGGCCGCCCTGGGTCAGGAACGCGTACTCCGGCGACTGGTCGGCGCCGGGCTTCGTCACGAGCTTGTGGAACATCGGGAAGCTCACGCCATAGTTCTTCTGGCAGAACGTCGCGATCTGCTCGGCGCTCCCGGGCTCCTGGCCGCCGAACTCGTTGCTCGGGAAGCCCAGGATCGAGAAGCCCTTGGCCGCGTACTCCTTGTGGAGCGCCTCGAGGCCCTTGTACTGGGGCGTGAAGCCGCACTCGCTCGCGACGTTCACGACGAGCGTCACCTTGCCCTTGTAGTCGGAGAGATTCACGGGCTTGCCCGAGAGGCTCGTGGTCTTGAGTTCGTAGAAGTTCGACACGGGGGCTCCTTTGTCGACGGCGGACGCGCTGACGGCGAGCATGAGACCGGCACAGGCGGCGATGAGTTTCATCGTTCTCCTTCGCCCGCGATGGCGGGCGCCGTTCCGGATTCTACGGCAGCTCCGAACACGCTCGCGGGCAGCGCGACGTCGGCGCGGGCCCAGGCCTTCTTGAAGCGCGCCTCGACGGCGGCGGCCTCGGCCGGCTTGCCCTCGGCCTTCAGGGCCTGGGCGAGACCGAAGAGCGCCCAGCCGTTCTCCGGGTAGCGCTTGAGGTCGTCCCAGTAGACGACGGCGGCCTCGCGCGGACGGCCGGCCTCGAGCAGCACGGCGCCGAGCAGGTGGCGCGGCGGGAAGTTCCACTCCGCCGGCTCGGTGTAGACGAGGCCGTCCTCGAGCCGCACGGCCCGGTCGAGCATCGCGATGGCCGCGTCGTAGTCCTTGCGCTTCGCCGCCAGCGTCGCCCCCAGGACGTCGGGCGCCAGGGACAGGATCGAGCGGCCGAGGTTGGGCGAGAAGAGCGGCGAGTCGAGGGCGGGATCGGGCAGGGCCGCCTTCACTCTTGCGAGCTCGGCGTCCGCCTCCTCAAGGCGGCCCTTGTTCGCGAGCGCCATGCCCCGCGCGTAGTGCCACGTGGCGTCGAGGAACACGTTCTTGCCCGTCGGCTCGGGCTCGGCCAGCATCTCGTCCCACATCCCGAAGCGCGTGAGGGCGTAGTACGGCACGACCCGGAACCCGGCGAGCAGCGGCAGCGCGGCGAGGGCGTCGTCCTTCACCTGGGAGGCCGTCTTGCGCGCGGCCGCCACCGCCAGCTCGCGCCGGCCGTCGAAGCTCGCGGCCCACCACAGGAAGTGCAGGTTGTGGGGGTAGTAGGCCATGGGATAGAGGCCCTGGGCGCGGCACTGGCTGATGTAGTCCTCGTCCACCGCGATCGCCTTCTGGTTCGCGGTCGCCGCGTCGGCATAGCGGCCGACCCGGACGTAGATGTGACCCGGCATGTGGACCATGTGTCCGGCGCCCGGCATCAGCTCGGCCAGCCGGTCCGCGGCGGGCTCGGCGCGCTCGGGGTCGTTCGTGGCCTCGACCGCGTGGATGTACAGGTGGTTCGCTCCCGGGTGGTCCTCGCTCTTCGCGAGCACCGCCTCGAGGATCTTCACGAGCTCCGTGGTGTTCTCGTTCGGGCTCCCGTCGGGCGCCCAGTAGCCCCAGGGCCGCAGGTCCATCAGGGCCTCGGCGAACAGCGTCGCGATGTCGAGATCGGCCGGGAAGCGCTGGTGGACGCCGCGCATGGCGGCGGCGTAGGCCTGGTCGCGGGCCGCGCGGTCCTCCTTCTTTCCGGAGTAGCGCTGGGCGACCGCGTCGATCAGGGCCTGCTCCCGCGGCGTCGCCTTTGCCTTCATCGCGACGGCCTTCTGGGCGAGCTCGAAGGCCTTGGGCTCGTCGTCCGGGTTCATGGCGGCATTGATGTTGCCGCCGAGCACCAGCGCCTGTCCCCAGTAGGCCATGGCACAGCTCGGGTCGAGGCGCGCCGCCTCGCGGAAGGCGCGGCCGGCCTCGGCGTGGTTGAACGCATACGTCAGGTTCACGCCCTGGTTCACGAACGACTGGGCCTTCTTGGACTTCGTGGTCACCGGGAACACGTGGTCGCCGAGGCTCTGCAGGCGCGGCGCCAGCTCACCGGCCGGGCCGGGCTTGCGGGCCTCCGCGGGCTCCTCGTAGTGCTTGTGCGTGCCCTTGGCGTCGTCGGCCTGGAGCACGGGGGCGGCCACGAGGGCCAGGGCGAGAATTCCGAGCGGGCTGCGGGAAGAGAGGGGTCCCATGCGCTTCTCCTATCGTTTGAACGAGGTCCGATTCTACGCCTCCGGCGCCGGCCGCAGCGCCCGGACCGCCGCGATCGTGTCGGCGTCGGCGGGGCCCTTGTCGTCGCGGTAGCGCTTGACCCGTGCGAAGCGCAGGGCGACGCCGCCGGGATACTGGGGCGAGTCCTGAACGTCGCCGAACGCGATCTCGACCACGAGCTCCGGCCGCACGTACACCGTGTGCCCGTCTCGCGTCGTCTCGCGGGCCAGCAGCTCGCGGGTCTGCCACTCCAGGAGCGCGTCGGTCAGGCCCTTGAACGTCTTGCCGAGCATCACGAAGTCGCCCGTGTCCGGGTCGCGGGCGCCCAGGTGGAGGTTCGAGAGCCAGCCCTGGCGCCGGCCGCTGCCCCACTCCGCCGCCAGCACGACGAGGTCGAGGGTGTGGGCCGACTTGAGCTTGAGCCACGAGAACCCGCGCTGCCCGGCCACGTAGGGCGCGTCGAGGGCCTTCGCCATCAGGCCTTCGTGGCCCTCGGCTAGGGCGCGCGCGAGGAACGCCTCGCCTGCGGCGGCGTCGCGGGTCACGATCCGGGGCAGCAGGTGGTCCGGCGCGAGGCCGGCCAGTCGCTCGTAGCGCTCGGCATACGGAAGGCCGACGATGGAGCCGGGGCCGTCGACGTAGAGGCAGTCGAAGAAGAAGAACGACAGCGGCAGCTGCTTCCGCGCGTCGTCCACGTCCTTCGAGCGCCCGAGGCGCCGCATCGAGACCTGGAAGGGCTGCGGCCGCCCGTCCGCCCGCAGGGCCAGCGTCTCGCCCTCCACGATGAGTCCCGGCATCTCGAGCGCTTGCGCCCATTCCACGAGCTCGGGCACGCGCCCGGTCACGTCCTGGAGCTGGCGCGTGAAGACGCGAACCGCGTCGCCCGACTTGTGGAGCTGGACCCGGGCGCCGTCGAGCTTGTACTCGAACGCCGCCTCGCCCAGGCGCTCCAGCACCTCGGCCACGTCGGCCGCCGGACTCGCGAGCATCGGCGCCACGGGCGACAGCAGGGCGAGGTCGAAGCGGGCCAGCCCCGCGAGTCCTTCGCCGAGCGCCGTGGTCGCCACGACACCGAGGTCGGGCGCGAACATGGCGGCGCGCCGGACGTCGACCGCGGGGAGGGCGGCGGCCCGCGCGATCGCCTCCTGGACGACGCCTTCGAGGGCCCCCTGCCGGACCTCGCCCAGGAGCAGCTCCACCAGGAAGCGGCGCTCCTCGGCGCTCGCGCGGCCGAACAGGCTCCTCAGGCGTGCGGCACGCCGCTCGGCGGACCCGGCCCCGCGCTCGGCCGCGATGGCCGTCAGGGCGTCGTCGACCTCGACGAGGGCGAGGGCGGGCCCGTTCGCCGGCGCGTCGGTCACGACCGGCTCCAGGGTCTTCCAGCCGAGCCCGATCCGGCCCTGGGGCAGGACCCCGCAGAGATAGAGGGCGGTGAGGCCGGCCTCGGCGCCGGCCTCGGACAAGAGCTCGGCCAGGAGGCTCGCCTTCTCGGTCTTCTTCGAGGTGGCCCGGACGCGGGCCACCTGGGCGACGAAGCGCGAGAGGAGCACCCTACTCGTAGCGCAGCGCTTCGATCGGGTCCTGGCGCGCCGCCTTCATCGCCGGCCACATGCCGAACACGATGCCCACCGCCGTCGACACCACGAGGCCGAGGACCACGGACCACAGCGGCGTCGCGGCGTCGAAGTCGAAGACGGCCTTCGCGAACAACGCGGCGCCGATCCCGAACGCGATGCCGAGGGCGCCGCCGACCGCCGTCAGCGTGATCGCCTCGACCAGGAACTGCAGGGCGATGTCCTTGCGCCGCGCGCCCAGGGCCTTGCGCAGGCCGATCTCGCGGGTGCGCTGGGTGACGTTGACGAGCATGATGTTCATGACGCCCACCCCGCCCACGAGGAGCGCGATGCCCGCGATCACGATCATCGCCGCGGCCACGCCGCCCGTGATCTGCTGGAAGCTGCGCAGCGTGCCCTCGCTCGTGAACAGCGCGAAGTCGTTCTCCTGGTTCGGGCGCAGGCCGCGGCGCGCCCGGAGGATCGCGGTCTCCTGCTCGATCAGGGCCTGGAAGTCCTCGGGCCGCCGCGGCACCGTGGCGATGTGGATCGTGTCGCCGCCCCCGTTCTTGATCTCCGGGAACTGCTGGTCGAAGGCCGTGATCGGGATGCCCACGAAGTTGTCGTTGCTGCCGCCGAACGCCGAGCCCTTCTTCTCGAACAGGCCGATGACCCGGTAGCCCTTGCCCTGGATCGTCAGCTCCTGGTCGATGGGATCGCGCAGCGGGAACAGCGCCTCGGCCACGTCGGTGCCGATCACGCACACGGGCGCCGCGTGGGAGATGTCGGCATCGGTGAAGAAGCGGCCGTCCTGGATGAAGTGGGTGTTGGCCACGGAGTAGTCGGGCGTGATGCCGAGCAGGATCGGGGCGTTCGCCTCCTCGCGGCCCGCCTTCACGTGGACGTTCTCGAAGACGTAGCGCTCGGCGGACACGGCGGCGGCCAGGGTCGCGAGGCGCTTCAGGGCCTGGGCGTCCTCGATCGTGAGGTCGCGGCGGTTGCGCTCCTCCTCGGGGATCTCGTTCGGGCCGCCGAAGCGCGGCTCGAACTTCTGGAACTGCACGAGGTGCGCGCCGAAGGAGGTGAAGGCGGCGGTGACGGTGTTGTTGAAGCCCACCACGAAGCTCACCATCATGATGACGGTCGCGACGCCGGCCATCACCCCGAGCAGGGTGAGGAAGCTGCGCAGCTTGTGGGTGCGCATCGCCACGAGGGCGAAGCCCATGTTCTCGGCCCAGTTGAACTGGAGGCGGGCGCGCGCCATCAGTCGGCCCTCAGGGCTTCGACGACCGGCAGGTTCGAGGCGCTGCGGGCGGGCCAGTAGCCGGCCGCGAGGCCGACCCCCGCCGAGAGCAGGATGCCCATGAACACGATGCCCGGCGTCACGGCTGCCGGGAAGTTCAGGAGGCCGCGCACGCCGAAGGCCGCGCCGGCCCCGAACAGCACGCCGATCAGGCCGCCGAGCAGCGACAGGAGCGCCGCCTCCAGCAGGAACTGGCGGCGGATGTCGCGCTTCCGCGCGCCCAGTGCGAGGCGCACGCCGATCTCCTGGGTCCGCTCGACGACCGAGACCAGCATGATGTTCATGATCACGATCCCGCCGACGCCGAGGGACACGGACGCGATGAGCAGCGAGAGCATGAAGGCGGCGGTGGAGATCTGCTTCCAGAGCTCCTGCAGGGCCTCGGCGGTGACGACCCCGAACGGATCCGGGGCCTTGAAGCTGGTGTGACGCAGCGCCCGCAGCACGGCGCGCGCCTCGTCCATCGAGGCCTCGAGGCCCGGCACGCCGCCGTGGGCCTTCACCAGCATGTCGATCGACTCGCGGTTCCCGAACATCTTGTTGAAGGCGCGGATCGGCACGTAGACGCGCTTGTCGCGCTCCTCGCCCAGGGTCTTGCCCTGCTTCGCCATCACCCCGATCACGCGGAACGAGGAACCGTTGACCAGCACCTCGCGGCCCAGGGGATCGAGCTGCTGGAAAAGCTCGTCCTTCACGTCGGCGCCGATGATCGTCACGGGCTGCGCGGTGTCGTCCTCGGTGGGCGTGAAGTAGCGGCCGTTCTCGATGTCCAGGCCGACCATGGTGCCGTAGTTCGCGGTCGTGCCCTGCACCGCCACGTTGCCGAGCCGCCGGTCGCGGAACTTCACGGCCGTCGTGCTTCCCACCTGGGCCGCGACGCCGTCGGCGAGGCGCAGCGTGCGCTCGAGGGTCGTGAAGTCCCGCCAGTCGAAGTTCTTGCGCTTCAAGGCGTCCAGGAACTCCTCGCGCGAGCGGATGATCCCGAACTTGGTGACCACGTAGACGTCGGGAGCGAGCTGGATGATCTTGTCCTGGACGAAGCCGTTGAGGCCGGAGATCACCGAGACGACCCCGACCAGGGTCGCGACGCCGATGATGATGCCGAGCAGCGTCAGGAAGCTGCGCAGGCGGTGCGCGCGGATCGCGCGCAGGGCCTCCGAGAAGAGCTCGCCCAGGGCCACCTAGTTCTCCGCGGGCTTCGCGTCCTTCTTCTTCTTCGGATCCTCGAGCTTGACCGGGTCGTCGGGCTTGAGCGTGCGCAGGGCCTTGAAGGGCCCGCTGATCACGGTCTCGCCGCCCTTCAGGCCCGAGGTCACCTCGAGCGACAGCTCCCCGAGCAGGCCCGACTGGATCGGCAGGAACTTCGCCTTGCCGGCGTCCATGAGGTAGACGCCCTCCTCGTCGCGCGGCGCGCCGGGCTTGACGCTCTCGCCCGGCTTGCGCTCGATGTCGCGCACGACCAGGGCCTGGATGGGGACCACGATGGCCTGGGCGCGGAAGCCGGTGAGGATGTCCGCCTGCACCGAGAGTCCCGGCTTGATGCCCTCGGGAGGATCCTTGATCTGGATCTTCACCTTGAACTTGATCGCCTCGGTGGAGTTCGCCTCCTTGACGATCGGGCTGCTGCCCACCTCGGTCACGACGCCATGGAACGTGCGGTTCGGGTAGGCGTCGATGCGGATCAGCGCCTCCTGGGAGAGCTTCACCGAGGGAATCGAGGTCTCGTCGACCTCCATCTCGGTCTCGACCACGGACATGTCGGAGATCTGCAGCAGCACCGTGCCGGGCTGGTTCAGGACGCCGACGACCGCCACCTCACCCTCCTCGACGCGCTTCGCGGTCACGATGCCGTCCATCGGAGCGCGCACGGTCGTCTTGGAGAGCTGGTCCTGGGCCCCCTCGAGGCTGGCGCCGGCCTGCTCGACGCGACGCTCGGCCCCCTGCAGATCGGCCCGGCGGGTGGCGAGAGCCGTCCGCGCCCGGTCGAGGTCGGCGTCGGGGATGATGCCGGCCTTGTGGTTCTTCTCGGCCCGGTCGAGGTCCGCCTTGGCCTGGTCCGCGCTGGCGCGCGCCGACTCCACGTCGCGCTCGAGGGCGCGCAGCGACGCCTCGCTGCTGCGGGCCGCGGAGCGGGGGTTCACGGGGTCGATCTGGAGCAGGAACTGCCCCTTCTTGACCGCGTCGCCCTCCTCGACCGCGATGCGCGTGACCTGGCCCGGGATGGTCGCGGACATGTCGACCTTGCGCTGGGCCTGGACCTTGCCGTTGGCCGAGACCTTGGCCTGCAGGTCCTCGCGTCCCACCTTGACGACCTGGACCTCGGTCGGCTCGGGCCCGCGGTGGGTCGCGTACCACCCGCCCCCGCCGGCGGCGGCCAGTATCAAGACACCCAGCCCGATCTTTTTGTTTCTGGTCACTCTGTTGAGGTCTCCTTGCGGATTGTACGGCCGACGCCCGCTGCAGGTTCATTTCGGAGCGCTGTTTTCACGTCAGCTCCCGGATCGCCGCCGTGAGCGCGCGCCGGTACGGCAGGGTCCGGACGTAGTTCGCCATCCGCTCGACCTCGAGGAAGCGGATGCCCCCGCGCAGGTCGGGAGCCGGTCCGGCCAGCCGGCGCGCGAAGCGGGCGGCCGTTTCCGGGCTCTCGCGACGGGCCCGGATCAGGCGCGCCACGAGCTCGCACTGCAGGTCGATCAAGGGGAACGCTCCCCCGTCGGTCTCGAAGAAGCCGATCACGAACAGGCCCGGATGGCGCCGATGCGCGAGGTTCAGGTAGAGCGAACCGACCTCTCCCTCCCGGTGGACGTCCGGATCGAGGATCGGGAACGCCCGGCGGTAGCCCGTCGCGAAGATCACCGTGTCGATCGGCTCGCTCCGCCCGTCGGCGAAGACGGCCTGCCGCCCGTCCAGCGCGCGCACGTCGCCGCGCACGGCCACGTCGCCGTGGGCGAGGGCATGCAGGATCTGGGAGTTGAGCACGGGATGCGTCTGGAAGAGCCGGTGGTCCGGGGCCGGAAGTCCCAGCCGGGTGACGTCGCCCACCAGCACCTTGAGCAGGCGCTCGAGCACCCGCTGCTCGAGCCAGCCCGGCAGGTGGGGGCCGCGGGCGCCGAAGACGTCCGCCGGCACGCCGAAGACGTGCTTCGGGATGAACCAGTAGCCCCGGCGCAGGCTCAGGAAGACCGCCTCGGCCTGGGTCGCCGCGTCCGCCGCGATGTCGCAGCCCGAGTTGCCTCCGCCCACGACCAGCACGCGACGGCCGGCCACCTGCCGTGCCGACCGGTAGGCCGAGGAATGAAAGACCGTGCCCTCGAAGCGACCGGGAAGCTCCGGCGTCCGCGGCGTCCACTGCTGCCCGAGCGCGAGCACCGCGCCGGCGTAACGCCGCTCGTCCTGGCCTGCAATGGACACCGAGACGCCGTCCCCGGCCGGCCGCACCGACGTCACCACCACCCCGAACTCGGCGTTCTTGCGGACGGCGTGGCGGTCGGCGTAGGCGCGCAGGTACCCCAGGATTTGCCGATGGCCCGGGTAGTCGGGATAGTCGTCGGGCATCGGAAAGTCGCGGAACCCCGAGAGCGTCCGCGACGAGATGAAGTGCGCCGACTCGTACATCGGCGAGCCCGCGAACCCGATGTCCCAGATGCCGCCCACGTCCGGATGGCGCTCGAGCAGGTCGAAGGCGAGGCCCTGGTCGGCGAGCCAGCGGGCTGCGCAGAGGCCGCCGGGGCCCGCGCCGATCACGACGTAGCGGTCCGACCGGTCGATCACGGGCTGCATTCTAGGACAGGGCGGGCCGCGCTCCGCCCCCGTCGGCCGGCGGTTCGCCCCGCGGCAGGGGCCGGGGCCGGCCGCATCGCGCTAGACTCTTGAGGATGCCGCGGCGTCTCGCCCCCGTGCTGCTGGTCCTCGCCCTCTCCACGGGCGCCGGCGTCTATTTCGCGACCCAGCTCCACTACGCCTATCCGCCCAACCTCCGCGAGCCGCTGACGATCGCGCTGATCGTCAACCTCGTCTACTACTGGGCCTGGGGCGCCGCCGTGCCGCTCGTCCTGCGCCTCGCGCGCAGCCATCCCCTCGACACGCAGTGGAAGAAGGGCCTGGGCGTCCACGTCCTCGCGAGCCTGGTCCTCACGACCGCGCAGATCGCGGTGGCCGCGCTGATCCTGCGCTCGGTGTGGATGGTCTGGTACCCGAACATGCCGGTCCGGCCCCTCGCCGACACGGTGGGCGGGGCCATGCGCATCAACTTCCACTCGAGCTACCCCACGTACTGGGTGATCCTGTTCGCCTACCTCACCTTCGACTACGCGGCCAAGTACCGCGACCGGGCGCTGCACGCCGCGCGCCTCGAGGGCCGGCTCTCGGAGGCGCGTCTCGAGGCGCTGCGGATGCAGCTCAACCCGCACTTCCTCTTCAACACCCTCAACTCGATCTCCTCGCTGATGTACTCCGACGTGGACGCGGCCGACGCCATGATGACGCGCCTGTCCGAGCTGCTGCGGCTCACGCTCCACGGCGACGGCAAGCCCGAGACGAGCCTGCGCCAGGAGCTGGAGCTGCTCAACCGCTACGTGGAGATCGAGCGCATCCGCTTCGAGGAGCGGCTGCGCGTCAGCGTGGACGTGGACAAGGCCGCCCTCGACGCGAGCGTGCCGGCCTTCTCCCTCCAGCCGCTGGTCGAGAACGCCATCCGTCACGCGATCGCGCCCCGCGCGGGCGGCGGCAGCCTCGCGATCTCGGCGCGCCGCGACAACGGCTCGGTCCACATCACGCTGCGCGACGACGGACCCGGGCTGCCCGTGGGCGTGCTGCGCGAGGGCGTCGGGCTCGCGAACACGCGGGCCCGCCTCCAGCAGCTCTACGGCCGCGAGCACCGCTTCGAGCTCCTGCCCGTTCCCGGCGGCGGCCTCGAGGTCTCGATGGTGATCCCCTACCGGCTGGCTCCGTCATGAGCGCGAAGCTGCGCACGCTCATCGTCGACGACGAGCGCCTGGCCCGCGAGAAGGTGCGGCGCCTCCTCGAGACCGAGGCGGACGTGGCGATCGTCGGCGAGTGCTCGAGCGGCGCCGAGGCCGTCGCGATCCTGCGCAGCCAGAAGGTGGACCTGGTCTTCCTGGACATCCAGATGCCCGGCCTGTCGGGCTTCGACGTGCTGCGGGAGGTCGGTCCCGGCTCCGTGGGCCACGTGGTCTTCGTGACCGCCCACGACGAGTTCGCCGTGCGCGCCTTCGACGTGCAGGCCCTCGACTACCTCCTGAAGCCCTTCGACTCCGCGCGCTTCCGCGAGACGCTCGCCCGGGTCCGCACGCGCGGCGCCGGCGAGCTCGAGCAGAAGATGACCGCGCTGCTCGATCACCTGGGCGCCCGCGAGACCTACGCGGAGCGCATGCTGATCAAGGGATCGGGCCGCCTGAGCTTCGTGCGGGTCGACGAGATCGACTGGATCGAGGCCGCCGACAACTACGTGCGGCTGCACTCCGGGCGCGACGAGCACCTGTTGCGCGAGACGATGAACGGCGTCGAGTCGCGTCTCGACCCCAACCGCTTCGTGCGTGTGCACCGGAGCGCCATCGTCAACGTCGACGCCGTGAAGGAGGTCCAGCCGATGTTCCACGGCGACTACGAGGTCCTGCTGCGGACCGGCACCCTCGTCCCCGTGGGCCGGAACTACCGCGAGAAGCTGCTCAAGACCCTCGGCGGCTAGCTGTCCGGGCGCGGCACCGGGCGTGCCGGAAGCGGACAGCGCCAACGTCGGCGGTTTGAACGACGTGAGCGCCGTCAACGTCTTACGCGTGCGCCACGGGCGGCACGGGATTCGCCAGAGGCCGGCCCATGGACACCTTCCGTCAGGACCTCGCCTACGCCTTGCGGCGCCTGCGTCAGGCGCCCGCGTTCACGCTCGTGGCTCTCGCTACCCTCGCCCTGGGGATCGGCGCGAACACCGCGATCTACAGCCTCGTGAACGGGGTCCTCCTCAGGCCGCTGCCCTATCCCGAGCCCGAGCGCCTGGTGTCGGTCAGCCAGGTCTGGGAAGGACGGCGCGCGGTCTACTCGCCGCCGAACTTCCTCGACGTCCAGGCCCAGAGCCGGAGCTTCGCGGCGCTCGCGGCCCATGCCGAAGGCGAGGCGACGCTCACCGGTCGCGGCGAGCCCGTCTCGGTGCCCGGCGCGGAGGTGAGCGCGACGTTCTTCGACGTGATGGGCGTGCACCCGCTGCAGGGCCGGTTCTTCCTACCAGGCGAGAACGACCCGGCGCGGAACAAGGTCGTCGTGATCAGCCACCGGCTCTGGAGCGAGCGCTTCGGAGCCGACCCGGCGGTGATCGGGACGAGCCTCACCCTCGACCGGCAGCCGTTCACGGTGGTCGGCGTGGCGCCTCCGGGCTTCGACTTTCCCGCCGAGCGGGCGCTCTGGAACCCTCTCGCCTACGACGACAACTTCCGCTCGGGCCGCGGCGCCTGGTACCTGCGCGTCGTGGGACGTCTCGGTCCCGGAATCAACGTCGCCCAGGCCAGCAGCGAGGTCGCGACGATCGCCGCCCGCCTCGCGAAGGCCTACCCGGACATGAACGAAGGCGTCGGCGGGAGCGTCGTCGGCCTGCAGGAGTCCCTGGTGGGCGACACGCGCCCGGCCCTTCTCGTCCTCATGGGGGCGGTGGGTCTCGTGCTCCTGATCGCGTGCGTGAACGTGGCCAACCTGATGCTGGCCCGGGTGCTCTCGCGGGAGACGGAGCTGGCGGTCCGGACCGCCCTGGGCGCCGGCCGCGGCCGGCTCGTCCGGCAGCTCCTGACCGAGAGCCTGCTGCTCGGGGGGCTCGGCGGTCTCCTGGGACTGGCGCTCGCGAGCGTGCTGAAGGACGCGCTCCTCGCGACCCAGGGCCCGGCGCTGCCCAGGTCCATCGACGTGCCGCTCGATGCGAGCGTCCTGACCTTCGCGGCGCTCCTCTCGGTCGGCACGGGGCTCGTCTTCGGCCTCGTGCCTGCGCTCGTGGTCGCGCGCAGGGCGACGTCCCAGTCCCTCCGGGAGGGCGCGCGCGGACTGCTCCGTGGCCGCGGCGGGCGCCTGCGCAGCGGCCTCATCGTGGGCGAGATCGCCCTGGCCATGGTTCTCGTCTCGGGCGCCGGCCTCCTGGTGCGCAGCTTCAGCCAGCTCTCCCGGGTCGACCCGGGCTTCCGGCCCGGCCAGGCCCTCACGTTCCGGCTCTCCCTCCCCGAGACGGCGTATCCCGACGACGCGCGCCGGACCCAGTGGGTCACGCGGCTCCTCGAGCGCCTGCAGGGCCTCCCGGGCGTCGACGCCGTCGGAGGGGTCCTGGCCCTGCCTCTCTCCGGCTCGCGCTGGAGCTTCTCGTTCGAGGTCGACGGCCGGCCCCGCCTGCCCGCGGCGCAACAACCGTCCCTCGAGACGCGCGTCGCGACGCCGGGCTACTTCCACGCCCTCGGGCTTCGCGTCGTGCGCGGACGCGGCTTCAGCGAGGCCGACGGGCCGGGCGCCCCGCGGGTGGTGCTGCTCAGCGAGTCGGCGGTGAAGCGGCACTTCCCCGACCAGGACCCCCTGGGCCAGCGCCTGACGATCGGCTGGGACTCGAGCGCGACGCCACCGACCGGCGGAGAGATCGTCGGCATCGTGGCCGACGTCAAGGAGGCCGGCCTCGGCGAGCCCAGCCCGCCCCAGGTCTATCTCCCGTACGCCCAGAAGCCGATCGGCGCGCTGTCCTTCGTCGTGCGCAGCTCCGTGCCGCCCGCCAGCCTGGGCCCGTCGGTGCGCCGCGTCGTGGCCGAGCTCGATCCGTCCCTCCCGGTCGCGCGCCTGCGCACCTTCGACGAGATCGTCGCGCGCTCCGTCGCCGAGCCGCGCCTCAACGCGCTGCTGCTCGGTGTCTTCGCCGCCGCCGCGCTACTGCTCGCGGCCCTCGGCATCTTCGGGGTCGTGTCGTACGGCGTCGCGCAGCGCGAGCGCGAGTTCGGCATCCGGGTGGCCCTCGGCGCCGACCCGGGCGCCGTCCTGCGCCTGGTCCTGCGCGGCGCGGCCGGGCTCTCGGTCCTGGGCGTCGCGCTCGGCCTCCTGGGCACCCTGGGTCTCTCGCGCTTCCTGGCCGGCCTGTTGTTCGAGCTGAGCCCCACCGACCCCGTCACCCTGGGGAGCGTGGCCGCGGGCCTTGCCCTGACCGCTCTCGTCGCGAGCTACGTCCCGGCCCGCCGCGCGACTCGCGTCGATCCCCTCGTCGCCTTGCGCAGCGAGTAGGCCGGCCTCAGCTCCAGCTCAGGCGGTAGCGGCACACGTGGCCGCCGCGAGCGCGGCATTCCTCCTCGACCACCCGGGGCGAGCGCGCCCCGCACATCTCGAGGGCACGGCGATGCCATCCGACCACCGTGGCGCAATCCGGAACGCTGAAGGTCTCGGCGTCGTGGGTCGTGAGGACGGCCTCGCTGGGCCCGACCTTCTGGTACTCGCGTCGACCCTTGTCGTAGTAGAACGAGTAGATCATCGGCGTCCGCTCGAGGAACGCGTGGGGATTGCCGGCGACGAGGAACTCCTTGTGGACGCCCGTCAGGTTCTTCTCGGCCGATGCGACGCCGAGCTTCTCGAAGAAGGACGACTGCCCGCGCCCGAGCTCCGCGACGATCGCCTCGTCGAGGTCCCGGCCCAGCGTGAAGGGATACCACTTGGTCGCGAGAAGCCCCTTGAGCTCGGCCTGCTGCGCGGGCGCGAGACGGCCCAGCACGCGGGCGACGCCCGCCTCCTGGGCGAGGTCCTGGACGAAGGCGAGGCGCGACTTCAGGACGCTGCCCTTGATGCGCACGCTGGTCATGGCTGCGGATTATAGGGTGCGATAATGCCGTCACGATGATCGGCGAGACCGTGTCGCACTACCGCATCGTCCAGCGACTCGGCCAGGGCGGCATGGGCGAGGTCTACCTGGCCGAGGACACGCGTCTCAAGCGCCCGGTCGCCCTCAAGGTGCTGCGAGCCGACGGCAACCGCGACGGCGCCGCCCGGGAGCGGCTCCTCGCCGAAGCCCGCGCGGCCTCGGCCCTCAACCATCCCCACATCGCCGTGGTCTACGAGATCGACGAGGTGGTGAGGCCCGACGGCCTGCTGCGCTTCATCGCGATGGAGTACGTCTCCGGCGACAGCTTCGCGCAGCTCGCGCGGCGTCGCGACGTGGAGCTCGACACGGTGCTCGATCTCGGCCTGCAGGTGGCCGACGCCCTGAGCGAGGCCCATGCCCGCGGCATCGTCCACCGGGACATCAAGCCCTCGAACCTCCTCGTCACCGACAGCGGCCGCGTCAAGGTCCTCGACTTCGGCCTGGCGCAGTACCAGCCGCCGCCGGGCGAGAAGGACTCGACCTGGACCCGGGGCCCGGAGCGCGAGCACGAGCAGCACGGGCTCCTGGGCACCCTCGCCTACATGGCGCCGGAGCAGGCGCGCGGCGACGAGATCGACGGCCGCGCCGACGAGTTCTCCCTGGGCGCCGTGCTCTACGAGCTCGCGAGCGGTCGCTCCCCTTTCGGCCGTCCGAATCCCGCCCATACCCTCGACGCGCTCCTGAACCAGGAGCCGCCGCCCCTGCTTCCCCGCAACCCGGACGCGCGCTGGCCCGTGGTGGAGGCCGTCCTGCGTCGCATGCTGGCCAAGGACCGGGGCCTGCGCTACGCCGGGCTGCGCGAGGTGGCCGACGACCTGCGGGGCGTGCGGCTGGGTCAGGGGCCGAGCGCCGCCCGGGCGAGCGGGCCGTTGCCGCGCGCCGTGGCGGTCCTCGACTTCGCGAACATCACGCGCAACGGCGAGGACGACTGGATCGGCACGGGCATCGCGGAGACGCTGACCGCCGATCTCAAGAGCGTCGAGGGCCTCACGATGATCTCGCGGGCGCGCGTTCACGAGGTGCTGCGCCTGGCCGGGCCCGCAGCCGCGAGCGACGCCGACCTGCCCGCGCGGCTCGGCCGCGAGGTCGGCGCCCGCTGGGTGGTGAGCGGCGGCTTCCAGCGCGCCGGCGACACGGTCCGCGTCACGGCGCAGCTCCTGGAGGCCGCCACGGGCCGCATCGCGCGCACGGTCAAGCTCGACGGCCGGCTCGCGGACATCTTCGAGCTGCAGGACCGCCTCGTCTGCGATCTCGACGAGGGCTTGCGGCTCGGGCTCGCCCCGGTCGAGCGGCCCACCGACGAGACCCATGTGGTCGAGGCCTACGAGGCGTTCACGCGCGGCCTGCTCAACGCCCGCGTCGAGACCTTCGAGACCCTCGACAGGAGCGTGCTGCTCTTCGAGAAGGCCGTGCGCCTCGATCCCTCGTACGCTCGCGCGCACCTCGAGCTGGCCTCCGCGCTCTCGAACAAGGCCGACTATCTCGCGGCCTCGGATCTTCACGAGCGCGCCCTCGTGGCGTTCCGGAAAGCCCTGGAGCTGAAGCCCGACCTGGTCCGGGCCTGGCGCGAGATGGGCTGGGTGTTGCTGAGCCTCGGCCGGCCCGACGACGGCCTCGAAGCGATCGAGCGGGCCCTCGCCCTCGACCCGGCCGACGCCGGAGCGCGCGCCGGCATGGCCCGGAACCTGTTCGTGGGCCGAGCCGACTTCGCGGGGGCCGCCGAGTGGTTCGACCGCGCCCTCGCCAGCAACCCCAAGGGCGGCTGGTACGCGCTCCAGCTCTCCCACTGCGCGGCGCTGCTGCGGCAGTTCGAGCGCGGCGAGGCGGCCGCGCGGCGGGCCGTGGAGCTGCAGGATGCCTTCCTGTCGGGCCAGGAAGGCATCCGCATCGTCGGGGCCTACATGCGCCTCGGCCATCTCCAGGCGTTGCAGGGTCATCCCACCGAGGCCCTGGCCCAGTTCGACAAGGAGCTGTCGCTCCTCGACCGCACGGAGCACGCGCTGCGCCCTCGGATCTCGATCGAGCTCCAGATGCGGCGCGGCACCGCGCTGCTCGCCCTGGGTCGCAAGCCCGAGGCCGAGGCGGCTCTCGACAGCGCCCTCTCGGCCTTCGACGAGCGGGTCCGGCTCGGGGCCGACGATCCCTACACCCGGTACTACGCCGCCGCCGTCCACGCCCAGCGCGGCGAGCTCCAGGAAGCCCTCGTGAGCCTCGAGAAGGCCGCTCGCCAGCTGCGACGCTACACCGCGGCCCGCGCCCGCATCGAGCCGGAGTTCGCGCCGCTCCGCAACGAGCCCGCCTTCGGCGTGCTCGTGGCCAGCGCCGGCTGACGGCTCCGGGAATGCCGGCGACCGCGGGGCGTTATCCTTGGCGTATGGCCTTCTTCAGCGCGTCCAAGTCCAGCCTTCCCGGGCCCGATCGGGCCCTCCCCGGGCGTTCCGAGCCGATGCCGGTTCCCGAGCGCCACTACGTCAACGGCCACCCGTTGCAGGCACCCTTTCCCGCCGGCCTCGAGACGGCCGTGTTCGGCCTCGGCTGCTTCTGGGGCGCCGAGCGCAAGTTCTGGCAGGCCCCCGGGGTGTACTCCACGGCGGTGGGCTACGCCGGGGGCGCCACGCCGAACGCGAACTACCGCGAGGTCTGCAGCGGAGGGACCGGCCACGCCGAGGTGGTGCTGGTCGTGTTCGACCCGAAGCAGACGTCGTACGCCCAGCTGCTCCGCCTGTTCTGGGAGAGCCACGATCCGACCCAGGGCATGCGCCAGGGCAACGACGCCGGGACCCAGTACCGCTCGGCGATCTACACGAGCGACGCCGCCCAGAAGGCGGCCGCCGAGGCATCGCGCGACGCCTACCAGAAGGAGCTGAGCGCGGCCGGCTTCGGCCCCATCACGACCGAGATCGCCTCCGCCGGGCCGTTCTACTACGCCGAGGACTATCACCAGCAGTACCTGGCGAAGAATCCCAACGGCTACTGCGGGATCGGCGGGACGGGCGTCAGCTGCCCGATCGGAGTCGGCGCCCGCTAGCTCTCGCGCAGGTAGCCCCAGCTGTGGAGCTTGTCGGAGTCCTCGGCCCAGCGCTCGCCGATGTCGTCGCGGTAGTACATGTTCGGGATCATGATGTTCTTGATCCGCGCGTAGGCCTGCTGCTGGGCCTGCTTCATCGTCAGGCCCAGGCCCACGACGACCAGCACCACGCCCGAGGTGCCGGCGACGAGCCACTGCCCGTTCATCTGCTTCACGTCCTCGATGTGGACTTCCTCGGGCGTGCCGCGCTTGAAGACGATCACGGCATTCTTGGAGAAGGAGTCGAAGGTCGCGTCGTCGTCGAAGGGGAACGGCGGGACGACGATGCGCACGCCGACCTGGAAGCCGCTCTTGCCCCGGAAGCGCGTGCACTTCCCCGCCGCCAGCTCGTAGAAGAACTGGCCGATCGGCGTGCTCATGGCTTCCTGCTGGATCATGATCGTCGGGTAGCCGAAGCGTGACGTGAACTCCAGCGGATAGATGCCGTTGCCGTTCACGATGCAGTTGAGGTCGACGTAGCCGACGTAGCCCTCTTCCGCGAGACGGCCTTCCATCTTCTTCAGCGTCTGGTTGAAGAGCTTGTTGGGCTGGCTCCAGAACATCGCCGTGCCCATCTCGCCCGTCGAGGGCCCCTGGTTCCCCGGGAACAGCTTCTTGTGCTCGAAGTTGATGTTGACCGGGTAGACGAACTCCTTGCCGTTGAAGAACGCGCCGACGGCGACCTCGACGCCGGTCACGCGGCGCTGGAGCTGGAAGTTCTTGATCTCGTCGGAGAAGGCCCGCTTGTACGCCTCGAGCATCCGGATCACGTCCTGGCCGTCGTCCTCTTCGCCGACGAACAGGCGGCGCTTCACGTTCTGGGCTTCCCCGCTCGGCTTGATCACGTAGCGCCCCGGGTTGTCCTTCACGTGCTCGATCGCGGCGTCGAAGGAGTCGAAGTCGCCGTAGGGAATGATGTTGACGCCGTGCTTCTTGAGCTCCTCCTGGCCGAAGGAGCGGTCGTCCTCCAGGCGGTCCGTGTACTCGGTGCCGCCGATCACCCGCTTGCCCTGGGCCCGCAGCTCCTGGGCCAGCTTGCCGTGGCCGAGGGTGTCGTCGAACACCACGACGTCGGCCCACGCCAGGTCGGCGCGCCAGTCCTCGGACTTCGGCACGAAGCCGTCGGCGATGTCCCGTTCCTTGACGGCCTCGACGTAGTACCGGACCTCGTGGCCTTCCTTGTGGATCTGCCAGGCGATGTCGCCGATCAGGCCCGACCACGACACGAACAGGAACTTGCGACTGGACACGCTAGCGGCCGCCGACCTTGAGGGTGAAGTCCCCGCCCTGGCCCGGCGACGTCCCCTTGCCCTCGACGGAGAAGACGTGGCTGCGGCTCATGTAGACGTTCACCGTCGCCCGGGTCTTGTCGCTGCCGAAGCCCGACACGACGTCGACCGTGTAGGTGTCCCGCCCGCCGTCCTTCCAGGTCCCCGTCAGGGTGCTGGTCTTCGGCCCGCGCAAGGTGATCTGGGCCGTCCCGTCCTGCCGCAGGATGACGTGGGCCCGCTCGACCCGCGTCGTGCCGTTGGCGCCGCGGATCTCGCCGGCCTCGCCCAGGTTCTGGTCGAGGCTGAAGCCGCGCGGGTTCGGGTTCGGCGTGGGACTCGGCACGCTCGCGCTGCCCTGGAAGCTGATCGAGTAGCGGCCCGCGCGGGTCGATCCGCTGAGCTGGAGCGAGACGAGCCGGTCGCCCTGGACCCGCGCCGTGCCGGACCCGCTGGCGGCGCTGTCGCCAAAGCCCTGCAGGATCGTAAGCCGCACGCTGTCGGCGCCCTGGGCGGTCCAGCGTCCCTGGAGCGTGTAGCCCGGCACGTTGGTGCCGCCGAGCTGCAGCGTGGCCGAGCCGGTCAGGGCCATCTCGAGCCGCGCGGACCGGAGCGCGTCGTTCTGGGTGCCGAAGCTCAGGCTTCCCTGGCCCGCCGACTCCGAGACGTGTTGGGCACTTGCGGGAAGGCCGACGGCGAGGAGCACGAGGAGCGCGGGAAGCATCTTCATGGGCGGGATTGTAGCGTGGCGCCTCGACAAAGGTGCGATACTCCGATTGTGGCCACGCCGGGCGACGCTCGGACGGACGCCGTCAAGGGCACGATGCTCCAGGCCCACGTGGCCTGGGCCCGCCTGCGCCTCGGTCCTCGCGACCTCGAGCGCGTCTCCCAGGCCCTCGATCCCGAAGCCTCGCGCCTGCTCGCCCATCCGCCTCTCGCCACGGACTGGGTGCCCCTGCGCTGCCTCGTCGCCATCGACCAGGCGGTGGCGGCCGCCATCGGCGGCCATCCCGCGGAGGCGTATCGCGCCATGGGCCACCACTCCGCGGTCACGAACCTGCAGGGCGTCTACAAGTCGTTCGCGCGGGAGGAGCCCCACCGCTTCTTCGAGCAGCAGGCGCTCCTGCACCGGCGCTTCCAGAACTTCGGGAGCGCCCACTACGAGCGGGGCGGCCTGCAGTCCGGGCGCCTCAGCATCGAGGGCTACGAGCGGCCGTCGTCCGTCTTCTGCGCCAGCGGCCGGGGCTACTTCGAGGGCGTATTGGAGATGATGAAGGTCCCCGGGCCGATCCAATGCCTTGAAGTCCTGTGCCAGTGCACCGGCGACCCGCAGTGCCTGTACGACCTCAGTTGGTAGCCGACACCCTTCGTGTTACTCTTTGGGTCGCATAGTCGGCGTTGCTCGGCGTTTCGGACTCGGGTCTGCCACGGTGGTCGGCTTTCGATTCGTGAACGCGCGCTGGACGTCGCGTACTAGGCACAAGGGCCAAGGAGGCCCCGTTCATGATCGAAGGTACGGTGAAGTGGTTCAACGAGTCCAAGGGTTTCGGTTTCCTGTCGCGCGAGGGTGGTCCGGACGTTTTCGTTCACCACTCGGAGATTCGCGCCGAAGGGTTCCGCACCCTGAACGAGGGTGACCGTGTGCGTTTCGAGGTGGTGGACAGCCCGAAGGGGCCCCGCGCCGCGAACGTCACCCGCATCTGACGCTCGTCAGAACCTAAACACCAAAGACGCCCGGGGCCCGCAAGGCTCCGGGCTTTTTTACGTTCCGGGTCAGGCGGCTCCAGCCACCTCGCGCAGGCTCTCGCCCACCACGCGCGAGACGTCGCTCGCGTCGAAGGGCTTCGCCAGGTGCGGGCGCTGGGTGCTCGCCAGGAACTCCCGGGTGTCCGCGGCCAGCGTGTCTCCCGTCAGGAACACGAAGCGACGACCGAGCTGGGGCCAGCGCGCCACCGCCTGTCGATAGAACTCCGGCCCGCTCAGGCCCGGCATCCGCATGTCCGCCAGCACGAGGTCGAAGCGCGCCGCCTCGAGCAGCCGCAGCGCCGCCGCCCCGTCCCCTGCAGTCTTCACGCGGTGCCCATCGGCGGACACGATGTCCGCCACGAGTTCCGCGACCGTCGCCTCGTCGTCCACGACCAGGATGTGGGCGGAGCGCAGGGCCGGCGTTTGGGCGTCGGCCGGAACCACGGCGTAGCGCGGCACGACCGGCACCACCGGCAACCGCACGTGGAACACGGCGCCCCGGCCCACCTGGCTCTCGACCGTGATGGTCCCGTCGTGGCCTTCGACGATGCCGCGACAGAGCGACAGCCCCAGCCCGGTGCCTTCGCCCACGGGCTTCGTGGTGAAGAAGGGCTCGAACAGGCGCCCCATCACCTCGGGGGGAATGCCGGGGCCGTTGTCCGCGACGTCGATCGCGAGCAGCCCCGTTGCCGGCTCGTGCCAGCTCGTGAGGGACAGCCGGCGCGGGGCCTCGCCGCGCTTCAGCACGTGGTGGGCGTTCGAGAGCAGGTTGATGAGCATCTGCTGGAGCTGATGGCCGTCCGCCGAGAGCTTCGGCACGTCGGGAGCCACGTCGACGTGGAGCTCGATGCCGTCGACCCGCAGCGGGTAGATCAGCAGCTCGACGACCTCGCCGATCAGCGTGTCGATGGCCACGGCCGAGCGCGACGGGGGCTGGTGACGCGCCAGGGCCAGGAAGCTCTTCACGATCCGGGCGCAGCGCGCCGCGGCCTGCTCCATGCGCTCGACGCGGACCTCCTCGGGGCGACCCGCCACCGCGCGCCGCAGCAGCGCCGACTGGCCGAGCACCACCGAGAGCGGGTTGTTGAGCTCATGGGCGACGCCGGCCAGGAGCTGCCCCATCGCCGCGATCTTCTCCGTCTGGTGGAGCGCCTCCTGTTGCCGCGCCATCTGTTCCTGGGTGCGCTTCAGCTCCGTCACGTCCTGCAGGATGCCCTGGAGACGCGCCACCGTGCGTTCCTCCGCGCGCACCATGCGGGCCTCGTCGCGCACCCAGAGCACGCGCCCGTCGCGCGCCAGCATCCGATACTCGGCCGTGTGCGTGGCCTCCCCGCCCCGCTCCCGCAGCGCGGCGAACTCGGCGTCCACGCGCGTGCGGTCGTCGGGGTGGGTCTGGCGCGCCCACAGGCCGGGATCGGCGGTCCAGTCCCGCGCCGGAAAGCCGAACATGGCTTCGATCTGGGGACTCACGTACAGGACCTCCCCGAGGTCGTCGGGCGCCGAGATGTACAGCACCGCGGGGATCTGCTCGACCAGGACGCGGTAGCGCTCCTCGGCCCGCCGCCGCGCGCGCCTCATCTCGGAATCGCGTAGCTCGCGAGCGACCGCGGGACACAGGCGCGCCAGCCGGTCCTTCAGCAGGAAGTCGTGGGCTCCCGCCTTCAGCGACTCGACGGCCTGCTCCTCGCCGATCGTTCCGGACACGATGATCAGCGGGATGTCGAGGCCGCGCTTGCGGTAGAGCGCCACGACCTCGGGCGCGCTGAAGCGCGGCATCCGGAAGTCCGAGAACAGGATGTCCCAGCCGCCCCGGTCCAGGGCCAGCTCCATCGCCTCCGCGGTATCGACCCGCTCGTGGGTGACGTCGTAACCGCCGCGGGCCAGCTCGCGAAGCACGAGGGCGCAGTCGTCCTCGTCGTCCTCCGCGATCAGGGCTCGCAGGCGTTCCATGTCAGCCTCGTCCGCTCATGCCCCGCACTCCTCCGCACGATTGCCGCGGGCCAGCGTGGAGGGAGCCGGGATCAGCCGCGGATGCAGAAAGCGTATAAGGGCATTCTAGCGGGATTCCGGGAGCGGCACGAGGCCCTTCCCTTCCTGCATCGTGACCGTACGGTTCGGTGGAACGCCGGTGGCGCTGTCGACGCGGCCGCTCGGCCACGCGACCTCGACGCGCACCGGCCCCGGCGCCGGGCCCAGCCCGAACGTCGGGGCGAGCTCGCTCTGGGACGCGAAGCTCGAGCCCGTGTGCACGAGGGCCCAGCTACTGGTCCCGCCGGACCGGGTCACCGTCACGCGAGCGCCCACGCCGTCGCGATTCGAAGGCCCCCCAACCGTGCGCACGCGAAGCCAACCGTTGCGGTTGCCGCCGTCGTTGCGTAGCAGCGTCGGCGCGCCGTTGTTCGTGGTCAGCAACACGTCGAGGTCGCCGTCGTTGTCGATGTCGGCGTAGGCCGCGCCGCGCCCCACCAGCGGCCGCTGGAGCGCCGGCCCCAGGCGCGCGCCCATGTCCTCGAACTTCCGTCCTCCGAGGTTGCGGAAGACGTGGGGGGCCTGGGCGTACTTGACCTGGGCCTGGACCGCCGCGATGTCGTCGGCCACGTGCCCGTTGGCAGCCAGCAGGTCCGGCAGGCCGTCGAGGTCGTAGTCGAAGAAGAAGCAGCCGAAGGCGAGGGTCAGGAGAGACGAGCGGCCGATGACGGTGGTCGGCGCGTCGTCGACGAAGAGCCCGGTGCCCTCGTTGTGATAGAGCGCCATCATCTCGTTCGAGAAGTTGCCGACGACGAGCCCGGGCCGCCCGGAGCCGTCGTAGTCGGCCGCGTCGACGCCCATGCCCGCGCGCGCGGCGCCGGCCTCGCTGAAGGCGACGCCCGCGGACACGGCCACGTCCGTGAAGGTCCCGTTCCCGTTGTTGCGGTAGAGCTTGTTGGGCTGGGTGTCGTTCGCGACGAATACGTCCGGCCAGCCGTCCCCGTCGTAGTCGAGCATCGCGAGGCCGAGGGCCTTCGACGCGGCGTTGAGCAGCCCCGCCCGCTGCGTGACGTCGGAAAAGGCTCCGGCCCCGTCGTTGTGGAACAAGAGCGCGGTCTGGCCGCGGTACGACTCCGGGGTGCAGTACGACTTGTGGGTTCCGTCGAGGGTGCAGAACAGGTCCTTCTCGAGAGACCACTCGACGTACCGTCCGACCAGCAGGTCGAGACGTCCGTCCTTGTCGTAGTCGAAGAAGAGCGCCGCCGTGGAGAAGCCGCCGGCGGCGATCCCGGAGCGGGCGGTGACGTCGACGAACCTCCCGCCGAGGTTGCGGAAGAGCCGGTTGCCCCCCACGCCGAACAGGTAGAGGTCCGGCCGGCCGTCGTTGTCGACGTCGGCCGCGGCCGCGCCGATGCCGTAGCTCTCCACCGCGAGCCCGGCCGCCTTCGTGACGTCCGTGAAGGTGCCGTCGTGGTTGTTGCGGTACAGGGCGGGATGGACCGGCTGGCCGGCTCGCGGCTTCCAGTTACGGGAGTTCGCCAGGAAGATGTCGATCCAGCCGTCTCCGTCGTAGTCGAGGAACGCGCCGCCCGCTCCGATCGTCTCGGGAAGGTACTTCTTGCCGAAGGCTCCGTTCGTGTGCTTGAAGCGGATGCCGGCGGCCTGGGTGACGTCGGTGAACGCGACGCCGGTCGGGCCCGTCTCCGCCCCGGCGGCGCCGGCCAGGAGGGCGAGGACGAGGACGGTCCTCATGCCTGGCCCGGCTTGTCGGGATCGATGTCGTGTTTGCGCAGGTAGTAGCCCATGTTGCGCTGGTCGATGCCCAGGAGCCGGGCCGCCTCCTTGCGCACCGAGCCCGCCCGCCGCAGGGCCTGGATCACCATCGCCTTCTCGGTACGTCCGAGTGCGACGCGCAGCGTCAGGTCCTCCTCGCCCTCTGCGGCGCCGTCGGGACTCCCGGCGCCGTGGACCGGCGACAGGTCCAGGGAGCGCAGGCCCCCGTCGGGATCGAGGATCATCGAGCGCTCGATCACGCTCTGCAGCTCGCGCACGTTTCCCGGCCAGGGGTAGGCCTGCAGCTCGGCCAGGGTGCGCTCCGGGATCGGCGTGGGCCGGCGCCCGAGGCGCTGCGCGATCTCGGCCACGAGGTGCGTCGCGAGCAGCGCGATGTCGGCCACGCGATCTCGGAGCGGCGGTACCTCGATGCGCAGCACGTTCAGCCGGTAGTAGAGGTCCTGACGGAAGCGCCCCGCGGCGATCTCCGCCTCGAGGTTGCTGTTGGTGGCCGCGACGACCCGCACGTCCACGCGCGTCGCGTGCTCGTCGCCCAGCCGCTGGAACTCGCCTTCCTGCAGGGCCCGCAGCAGCTTGGCCTGGGCCTCCAGTGGCATCGCGCCGACCTCGTCGATGAACAGCGTGCCCTTGTCCGCCAGGCGGAAGCGCCCGTGGCGATCGTCGGCGGCCCCGGGAAAGGCGCCGCGGCGATGGCCGAAGAACTCGCTCTCCCACACCTCCGTCGGGATCGCCGCGCAGTCGACGCCGACGAACGGGCCGGCGGAGCGGCGGCTCGCCCTGTGGACCTGGCGCGCGAGGAGCTCCTTGCCTGTGCCGGACTCCCCGAGCAACAGGACGGTCGAGTCCACCGGCGCCGACGCCCGGACCTTCTCGAGGGTGCGCAGCCAGGCGGGGCTCGTGCCGATCGGCTGCACGCCGTCGGTGCGCCGGGGGTCGCGCAGGTAGGCGACCTCCATCTCCAGGGAGCGCTGGCGCATCGCGCGCGCGAAGGCGACCTCGAGGGCGTCGGGGTCCGCCGGCTTGAGGATGTAGTCGGCGGCTCCGGCCTTGACGCACTCCACCGCGGACGCGACCGTGCCGAAGCCCGTGAGCACGACGACGGGCGTGCCCGGCACCAGGGCCTGGGCCCGCCTCACCACCTCGAGGCCTCCCCCGCCGGGCATGTTGAGGTCGGTGAGGATGAGGTCCACCGGCCGCGTCCGCAGCAGCTCCATGGCCGCCTCGACGCCGGCGGCGAGGTCCACCTCGTAGCCCCGGCCTCGCAGCAGGTCGCCCAGGGACTCGCGCACGTAGTTCTCGTCCTCGACCACGACGAGGCGGCCCTTGCGCCGCGCTTCAGTGGACATGCAGTGGGCCTCCCGATGGCGCCGCCGGCAGACGCAGGACGAAGATGGCTCCGCCCCCGCTGCGTTCCTCGACGGACAGCGTGCCGCGGTGCTGCGTCACGATGCTGTGGCAGACCGAGAGGCCGAGGCCCGTGGACTGCTTGGTGGTGAAGAAGGGTTCGAAGATGCGGCTGCGCTCCTGCTCGGGCACGCCGGGCCCGCGGTCCGCCACGCGCACCACGACGTCCTCGCCCTCGCGCCCGGCGCTCGCCCGGACTTCCCCGCCTCGGGGCTGGGCCTCGCAGGCGTTGATGACCAGGTTCAGGACGACCTGGCCCAGCATCACGGCGCTCCCGGGAGCGATGACGGGCGCCGCGGGCAGGTCGGCCGCGAACGTGACGTCGCTGAACTCCTTGCGCGAGCGCACGAAGTCGAGGGTCTCGCGCAGCGTCGCCCCGAGGTCGACCGGAGCGTGGGGCGCCGTCGAGGGCTCGGCGTGGGCGAGGACGCGCCGCACGATCCCGGCCACTCGGTCGAGGCCCTGGCGCACGCCGTCGAGGTCGCGGGACAGCGACCCGGTCTCGCCCTGCGCCAGGTGGTCCCGGGCGAGGGCGAGGTAGTTCGCGACGCCCTCGAGCGGGTTGTTGATCTCGTGGGCGATGCCGGCGGCGAGCCGGCCCACGGTGCCGAGGCGCTCGGCGTGGAAGAGCTGGCGCTCCAGCTCGCGGACTCGCGCCTCCTCGTGGGCCTCGCTCTCGAGGCGCGCCCGGCGCCGCGCCTCGCGCACGGCGAAGGAGCCGAGCAGCGCGGCGAGGACCATCACGACGATGTTGAGCGCCAGCAGCGTGCGGCTGCGGGCGGCCACGGGCGCCGCGATCGAGGGCGCCCCGCTCGCGCGCGCGCAGCTGAGCATCCAAGGCGAGGGCACGGACCAGCCGTCGGCCCGCAGCCCTGCCTCCGCCAGCCGCAGGTCCTTGGAATCGGCGGTCGACGCCGTCGTGAGCGATCGGCCGGTGCCGTCCCGCAGGGCGCAGGTCGTGCCCTCGCCGGACGGCGCGAGAGCGAGCAGCGCGGCCGGGTCGATCTCCGCCACGACGCGCACCACGTCGCGGCCTGGAACGGCCGCCGGATCGAACGCGAAGACGCCGCGCACGGCGGGACGGCCCTTGCCGTCGCTCGGCGCGCCCTCTCCCGTCGCCCCTTGCTGAGGCATCCAGAGCACGGGCACTCCGCCCCGCCGCGCGGTCTCCACGAGCGCGTCGTCCTTGCCGGACTTGACGACCAGGCGCCGAACCTCCGGATGGCCTCGGTGGAACACCAGCAGGGCCGACTCGGCGGCCAGGCGCTCGTAGCCGTGGGTCGTGCTTCCGGCCGGGACCGGCAGGCTGAGGCCCGCGATCGCCGAGGACCCCGCCAGGAACGCCATCTCCACGCGGGTGGTCGAGAGCGCCGTCTCCAGGGTGCGCGCCCGCGCCGCCGTCTCGACCTGGAACGCCCGCGCCTCCTCCTCGCGAGCGCCGCGGTAGGCGACCGCGATGCCCCAGAGGCCCGCCACGTTCACGCCCACCACGGTGGTGACGGCAAGGACGGTCAACCACCCGGCGGGCCACGACTTCGGCTTCATGAGGGGAGCATTTAACACCCGAACCGGTATCCTCGGAGCTTCTGGGGAACTTTCGGGCCGCACCGGCCGAATGACCCGGAGAACGCGATGCTCGAAACGGCCCCGGTCGACACCCTGATCCAGCGCCTCAAGGACGGGGACGAGAACGCCTTCGTCGAGCTGTACCGGCGCTGGCAACCGCCCCTGTTCCGGTTCGCCTATCGGATGACCGGCTCTTCCGGGCTGGCTGAGGACGCCGTCCAGGAGGTCTTCCTCGCCGTGATCCAACGCCTCGACCGCTACGACCCGACCCGCGGGCCGATCGGTCCTTATCTATACGGCATGGCGCGCAACCACGTGTTGCGGAGGCTGGAGCGCGAGCGCCCCTACCTCCAGCTCGTCGAGGGCGCCGAGGATCGCTTCCGCGAGCCGGAGGAGGATGCCCAGGCCGGTCTCCTGCGACGCGAGCAGAACGAGGCGCTGCGCACGGGCATCCTGTCGCTGCCGGCCCACTACCGCGAAGCCATCGTCCTGTGCGACCTGCAGCTCCTGAGCTACGAGGATGCCGCCGCCAGCATCGGCTGTGCCGTCGGCACCTTGCGCTCCCGCCTGCATCGCGGACGGTCGATCCTGGCCGAGCGCCTGCGCACGCGGGACGCGTCGCCGGCCCACGCCACGTTCCTGAAGCACGGGGGGGCATTGTCATGACGCCGCAGGAAGAACTCGAGCTTCGCGAACGGCTCCGGGGCCTCGCCGCGGTCGACGAGGGCCTCGCGGCCCCCCCGGCCCTCGAGGCCCGCCTCGTCGAGGCGTTCCGGAACCGCACCCGACATCGACCCTCGCCCCGCGTGGGCAGCTGGGCGGTCGCAGCGGTCGCGGCCACGCTGGCTCTCGCGAGCGCCCTGGTCACGTCGCGGCCCGCCAGGGTTCCCGCCGTGGTCGCGGAGCCGGAGGAGGCCTCGTTCGTCCCGCTGACGTACGGCGATCCACTCTCCGACGTCGACGCCTTCCATGTCGTCCGCGTGGCGGTCGATCGCTCGGCCCTCGCGAGCTACGGGCTCGCGTCGACCGGCGGCGACACGGGACGCGTCGACGCGGAGCTCCTCGTGGGCCAGGACGGCCTCGCCCGCGGCATTCGTTTCGTGAACTGAAGTGACGGTATGAACGGAGGACTCATGCGTCTTGCATTCGTCGTCGCCGCAGCCCTGGCTCTCGCGGGAGCCGCCGGCGCCCAGGACGGACCACCGCCCCACGGACCGGGCGGCGGGCCGCCCGATCCCCTGATGATGGTGGGCGTCGAGGACGGCTTCGAGCGGGCCGTCGTGAAGGGCCAGCCGTACCAGGCCGAGGCCGTCACCGAGATCGTGCACCACCTGGCCGACGGCAATACCATCCAGCGCAAGCTCACGTCGCAGGTGTACCGCGACGGCGACGGCCGCACCCGGCGCGAGTCCTCCTTCGCCGGCCTCGGCCCCTTCGCCCCGGCCGAGGGCCGGGCGCCCAACGTCTTCATCTCAGACCCCGCCGCCGGCGTCGCCTACGTGCTCGACGCCGACACGAAGACCGCCCGCAAGCTGCCGCGGCCACCCGACTTCGACGGCAAGGGCGGCAAGGACGGCCGTCACGACCGCGTGTTCTTCCACGCGCCCGGCCCCGGCGGCATGCCCGAGGGCAAGGGCATCGAGCGCGTCTTCAAGAAGCGGCTGCCCGAGCCCACCAAGGAGCCCCTTGGAACCCAGACGATCGAGGGCGTCGAGGCCGAGGGCACGCGCACCACGATCACGATCCCCGCCGGCGACATCGGGAACGAGAAGCCCATCCAGATGGTCAGCGAACGCTGGTACTCGAACGAGCTCAAGGCCGTCGTGCTGAGCAAGCACAACGACCCGCGCATGGGCGAGACGACGTATCGCCTCACCAACATCAACCGGGGCGAGCCCGACCGGTCGCTGTTCGAGGTTCCCTCGGACTACGCGGTGAAGGACGTGCCGACGCGAGGTCGATCCAAGGCCCCGCAGCTGTGACATCGACCTTCGCCGCCTTCGGCCTCATCCTCGGCCTGTCGGCCGCCGGCGCCACGGCGTCGGTGCCGGACGTGGTCGGACGCTGGGTGATCGAGCCCGGAGCGAGCGACGAGGGGGGAAGGCGACCCGAGCCGGGCGGCGCGGCACCGGCGCGCATCGGAGGCACGCCGCCCGGCGCCTTTCCCGAAGAGGTCCAGCCCGCGGGCGCGTTGCCCGCGGGCGGCGCGAGCGGCAGGCGTGGCGGCAACCCGGCCGCAGCCTTCGCGGAGTTCAACTCGAATCCCGAAGAGCTCGTCTTCGATCGGGATCCCGACGGCACGCTCACGCTCGACGCCGGCGACGGCGTCTCCAGGCTCTACCTCGACGGCCGGCGCTTCAAGCGCGCCAACGGCTTGCTGGAGACGACGGTGCGGATCAAGGAGGGGGCCCTGGTCCTCGACTCCCAGCCGAGCGGGGGCGGCGTGCGCGTGACGATCGCCTACGGCCTCGACGCCCAGGGACACCTGCTCGTCGACGCGACGCTCAAGGCGCCGCAGGGCAAGCCGGTCGTGAAGCGCCGGGTCTACACGCGCGCCGCGCGCTAGAATTCCCCCATGGCGGACACGGAGAAGGAAGCCGGCGGCGCCCTCGCCGAGAAGACGCGGCCCAGGACCGAGAAGCCGCGCCAGTACGCGGTCGTGCTCCACAACGACGACTACACGACCATGCAGTTCGTGGTCGACGTGCTCGAGGGCATCTTCCACAAGTCCCCCGCCGAGGCGCACCGGATCATGATGCACGTCCACACGCGCGGCCACGGCGTCTGCGGCCTCTACACCCACGACGTGGCGGAGACGAAGGTCGCCCAGGTCCAGGATCGGGCCCGGCGCGAGGGCTTTCCGTTGAGGGCGAGCGTCGAGGACGTCTAGGGGACCGGGCCCGGGGCCCCGACGTGCTCTACAATCGAAGCATGTTCAGCGTCGCCCTCGAGATGGTCCTGAACGTGGCGTTCCGCGAGGCCGTCACGCGCCGTCACGCCAACCTCACCCTCGAACACCTGCTCTACGCGGTCGCGAACGATCCGGGCGGCGAGGAGATCCTGCGGGCCTGCGGCGTCGATCTCGAGCGTTTGCGCAGCGAGCTGCGACGCCACCTCGAAGAGCACGAGGAGCGCCTGCCCAAGGGCAAGGACCTCGAGCCTACCCAGACCGTGGCCTTCAAGCGCGTCCTCCAGGCCGCCGTGCTCCACGTCCAGAGCGCCGGCCGCGACGAGGCCAAGGTCGGAGACGTGCTGGCCGCGCTGCTGCAGCATCCGAAGGCCCCGGCGGCGCTGCTCCTCGCGGCCCAGGGCGTCACTCGCCTCGACGTCCTCAACTACATCTCCCACGGCGTGAGCAAGGTTCCGACCGGTGCCGAGGGCGACACGGCCGTGGGCGCGGGCTCCGGCTCCGACGAGGAGGGCGCGCCACGCCCCTCCCGCGACCCGCTGACGGCCTACGCGGTGAACCTCACCGAGCGCGCCCGAAAGGGCGAGCTCGATCCCCTGGTCGGCCGGCTGTCCGAGGTCGAGCGCGCCCTCGAGGTGCTGTGCCGGCGCCGCAAGAACAACCCCGTGTTCGTCGGCGAGTCCGGCGTGGGCAAGACGGCGCTCGTCGAAGGGCTCGCCCAGCGGTTGCTCGCCGAGGACGTTCCCGAGGTCCTGAAGGGCGCCGAGATCTTCTCCCTCGACAGCGGCGCGCTGCTCGCCGGAACGCGCTTCCGCGGCGACTTCGAGGAGCGCTTCAAGGCCTTGATGGCCGCTCTCGACAAGCGCTCGAAGCCCATCCTGTTCATCGACGAGCTCCACACCATGGTCGGGGCCGGCGCCACGACGGGCGGGACCATGGACCTCGCGAACATGGTGAAGCCGATCCTCACGGAGGGCCGCGTCCGGCTCATGGGCTCCACCACCTTCGAGGAGTTCAAGCACATCGAGAAGGACCGCGCCCTGTTCCGTCGGCTCCAGAAGATCGCGGTCGACGAGCCGTCGCGGGAAGACACGATCAGGATCCTCGAGGGTCTGAAGTCGCGCTACGAGAGTCATCACCGCGTGACCTACACGGAGGCCGCCCTCGAGGCCGCCGCACGCCTCGCCCAGCGCCACCTGCGCGAGCATCGGCTTCCCGACAGCGCCGTGGACCTGATCGACGAGGCGGGCGCCGCGCTGCGGCTGCGCGCCGCGGCGGACGCGCACCCGACGGCCGACGTGGCCGAGATCGAGAAGGTCGTGGCGCGCATGGCGCGCATCCCCGAGAAGCAGGCCACGCTGTCCGAGAAGGAGCGCCTGCGCACTCTCGAGGAGTCCCTGACGCGCGTGGTCTTCGGCCAGGAAGAAGCGGTCCACGCCGTCGCCCAGGCGATCAAGCGCTCCCGCGCCGGCCTCGGCCATCCCGATCATCCGGCCGGCTGCTTCCTGTTCACGGGCCCCACGGGCGTCGGCAAGACCGAGCTCGCGCGGCAGCTCGCGAAGCACCTCGGCAACGAGTTCCACCGCTTCGACATGAGCGAGTTCATGGAGAAGCACGCCGTGGCCCGGCTGATCGGAGCGCCCCCGGGCTACGTGGGCTACGAGCAGGGCGGCCTCCTCGTCGACGCCGTGCGCAACCATCCCTACAGCGTCGTGCTGCTCGACGAGATCGAGAAGGCCCACTTCGACCTGTTCGGGATCCTGCTCCAGGTCATGGACCACGCGACGCTCACGGACAACACCGGGCGCAAGGCCGACTTCCGCCAGGTCGTGCTGATCATGACGTCGAATGCGGGATCGCGCGAGATGAGCCAGAAGGCGATCGGCTTCGCGTCGGACCCCGAGAAGGAATCGGCGAGCCGGGGCAAGCACGCCCTCGAGCGCCTGTTCAGCCCCGAGTTCCGGAACCGCCTCGACGCCATCGTGCGCTTCAAGCCCCTCTCGACCGCGGTCATGGAGACGATCGTCGAGAAGTTCATCCTCGAGCTCGAGGCGCAGCTCGCCGAGCGCCGCGTCGCCATCACGCTCACGCCGGAGGCGAAGGCCCACCTCGCGAAGAAGGGCTACGACCCGACGTACGGCGCGCGGCCCCTGGCGCGCCTCATCCAGGCCGAGGTGCGCGATCCCCTGACGGACCTCATCCTCTTCGGCACGCTCGAGCACGGCGGCACGGTCACGATCGGACTCGACGGAGAAAAGCTGACTTTCTCCTGAAAACCCCTTGACACGCGGCGGCGACCGCGTACCATTCGGATTGCGATGATGTTTTGCCCCGCTGTGCGACCGCAGGCCCGCGTCAGGCGAGTCCCGTGTGTCCAGCGGGGTGTCCGCATCTAGTCCAAACGCTACAAGCGACCGGACTGGAGTGACCCGCTGGAGACGAACTCCAGCGGGTTTTGCTTTTTGCGTCTGTGAAGGAGGCGTTCCGGGTGATACGAGTCGGGGTCTTCGGTGCGACGGGCTACGCCGGGAAGGAGTGCGTCCGCCTGCTCGAGTCTCATCCGAGCGCGCGCGTGGCCTTCACGACCGGCAGCGGCGGCGCTCACCTCGCCCACGAGGCCGGACTCGACCAGGCCGCGGACGCCTACCTGCTCGCCCTGCCCCACGGCGTGTCCGCGAAGTACGCCGCCAGCCTGCGCGCCGCGCGGCCCGACGCCACCGTCATCGATCTCTCCGGCGATCTGCGGCTCGCCACGGCCGCGGCCTACAAGCACTGGTACGGTCACGAGCATCCCGCTCCCCAGCTCCTCGACGGCACTCCCTACGGACTGACCGAGGTCTACCGCGATCGCCTGCCAGGCGCGCGGCTCGTCTCGAACCCCGGGTGCTACGCGACCTCCGTGCTCCTGCCCCTCGTGCCGCTGCTGCGCGAAGCCCTCGTCGACCCCGACGACATCGTCGTGGACGCGAAGAGCGGCGCCACGGGGGCCGGCCGCGCCCCCAAGGAGGAGCTGCTGTTCTGCGAGGTCGCCGACGATCTCTCGGCCTACTCCCCGGGCCGCACCCACCGCCACGTGGCCGAGATCGAGCAGGTCCTGCACGAGACCAGCGGCAAGACCGTGGCCCTCACCTTCTGCCCCCACCTGCTGCCGGTGAAGCGCGGCATCCTGTCGGCGCTCTACCTGCGGAGCGCCGCGTCCCCGGCCGCTCTCGCCCAGGCGCTGCGGACGTTCTACGCGGCCGCACCCTTCGTCCGCATCGTCGACGCGCCTCCAAAGCTCTCGGACGTCGTCCTCACGAACGACTGCCGCATCTCGGTCCACGCCGCCGCTCCCGGGCGCGTGGTCGTCTTCTCGGCGATCGACAACCTCGTGAAGGGCGCCGCGGGCCAGGCGATCCAGAACCTCAACCGCTGCCTCGGCTGGGACGAGCGCGCGGGGCTTCCCGGAGGGAATGCATAGATGAGCGTCAGGAAGAACAACGCGACGGCCCTCCCGGTCCGGGTCTACAAGCTGGGCGGCCCGGCCCTCGAGGACCCGGCCCTCATCGCGCCTCTCGCCGCCGACATCCGGCGCTTTCCGGGTCACGTGGTCCTCGTCCACGGGGGCGGCCGCCACGTGGACCGGATGCTGCGCTCCCTGGGCATCGAGTCCCGCTTCGTGGACGGCCGGCGCGAGACGTCGCCCGCGGCCATGGAGGTCGTCGAGATGATCCTCTCCGGCGTCGTCAACAAGGCCCTCGCGGCGGACCTCACGCGCGCCGGCGTTCCGGCGGTGGGGCTCTCGGGCCGCGATGCCGGCCTTCTCCGCGCCGTGCCCGAGCCCGCGTTCGGCCGCGTCGGGAGCCAGGTGCGCACGAACCCCGACGCGATCCTCGCCCTCTGGAGCGGGCGCTTCCTGCCGGTCGTCTCCCCCGTCTCGAACGGTCCCGCGGGCGAGGCGCTGAACGTGAACGCCGACGAGGCGGCCCTCGGGCTCGCGACGAGTCTCTTCGCCTCGTCCCTCGTGTATCTCTCCGACGTCGACGGCGTGAAGGTCGGCGGCGGCCTGAGCCAGACCCTCGGAGCGGCGGAGGCCCACGCCCTCACCGAGGACGGCACGATCAGCGGCGGCATGGCGCTCAAGGTCCGCGCCGCCCTCGAAGCCGCGCGTGCCGGCATCCCCGAGGTGGTGATCGCGGGCCGCACCCGTCTCGAAGGCGGCTTTGCCGGCACGACGCTCTGTGCCGCGGCCACGGCCGTCGAGGCTCGGGCATGAGCGCGCTGCTCGGCGTCTACGATCGCGACCTCGTGCTCGTGCGGGGCAAGGGCTCGCGGCTCTTCGCGGAGGACGGACGCGCCTTCCTGGACTTCGCCGCCGGCATCGGCGTGAACGGCCTCGGCTACGGCGACGCGAAGGTCCTCGCCGCGATCCGCAAGCAAGCGGGCCACCTGATCCACGCCAGCAACCTGTTCCACACCGAGCCCGCCTCGCTCCTCGCCGACCGTCTCGCCTCCCTCGCGTTCCCCTCCAGGGTCTTCTTCTGCAACTCGGGCACCGAGGCCTGGGAAGCCGCGCTCAAGTTCGCCCGCAAGATCGGCCGCGCCGCCGGCCGCACCGAGTTCCTGTGCTTCGAACGCGCGTTCCACGGCCGCACCCTGGGCGCCCTGTCCACGACCTGGAACCCCAAGTATCGCGAGCCCTTCGAGCCCCTGGTTCCCGGCGTGCGCTTCCTGCCCTGGGGCGACCTCGGCGCCGTGGCCGCCGCGATCAATGACAAGACCGCGGCCGTGATGCTCGAGCCGGTGCAAGGCGAGGGCGGCGTGCGTCCCGCCACGGCCGAGTTCCTGCGCGGCCTGCGCGAGCTCACCCACGAGCGTGGCGCGCTGCTCGCCCTCGACGAGGTCCAGTGCGGCCTCGGGCGCACCGGCAAGCTCTTCGCTTACGAGCACGCCGGCATCACGCCCGACCTGCTGACCCTCGCGAAGCCCCTGGGCGGCGGCCTGCCCATGGGCGCCGTGCTGGTGGCCGACGCTTTCGCCTCCGCGATCGCCGTGGGCGACCACGGCAGCACGTTCGGCGGGAACCCCGTGGCCGCCGCCGCGTCCCTGGCCGTCCTCGACCGCCTCGCGGCCTCCGGCTTCGTGCCGGGAGTCGCCCGGCGCGCGAAGACGTTGCGCGCCGGGCTCAAGAAGCTCCAGAAGAAGCACGCGGCGATCGCCGAGGTGCGGGGCCTCGGCCTGATGATCGGCGTCGAGTTCAAGGGCGAGGCCGGCCCGGTCCTGAAGGGGCTGCGCGAGCGCGGCGTCCTGGCCACCAAGGCCGGCGACCGCGTGCTGCGCCTGCTGCCCCCGCTCGTGGTGAAGGCGGCCGAGGTGCGTGAGTTCCTCGCGGCCCTCGACGCGGTCCTGGAAGGAGGCGCCGGTGCAGCTCCGTAAGGCTCGTCCCAGCGACGTCGCTCCCCTGCTGGCGATCATCGACGCGTACGCGAAGCGCGGCCTGCTGCTGCCGCGCAGCGAGGAGTCGCTGCGCTCGCGCCTCGACGACTTCCTGGTCGCCGAAGTCGCGGGCGAAGTGGTGGGCTGCGGCGCCCTCACCGCCCTCGGTCCCGGCGTCGGCGAGGTGCGCACCCTCGCCGTGCGGGAGGACCAGGCGGGCAAGGGCATCGGCCACAAGCTCGTCGAACGCCTGCTCGAGATCGCGGGCGACCGCGGCTTCGCCGAGGTGCTCTCCCTCACGCGGCGCGTGTCGTTCTTCGCGAACCTCGGCTTCGAGGTGACGCGGCGCGAGCGCTTCCTCGACAAGCTGGCGGCGGACTGTCAGGCTTGCCCGTTCAACTCCAACTGCGACGAGACCGCGATGGTGCGGCCGCCGCTGCGCGCCACCGCGGCCGTCGTGCCGCCCCGTCTCGTCACGAGCCTCGACAAAGGAGCCGCCTAGGACATGAGCGTGAAGAAGGTCGTCCTCGCATACTCGGGTGGGCTCGACACGTCGATCATCATCCCGTGGATCAAGGAGCACTACGCCGGGGCCGAGATCATCGCCTACTGCGGCGACGTGGGCCAGGGCGACGACCTCGAGGTAGTGCGCAGGAAGGCCATCGCCACCGGGGCTTCGAAGTGCATCGTCGAGGACCTGCGCGAGAGCTTCATCCGCGACTACGCGTTCAAGGCCCTGTCGGCGGGCGCCGTTTACGAGGACAACTACCTGCTCGGCACCGCTCTCGCCCGTCCGCTGCTCGCCTACCGCCAGGCCATGGTGGCCCTCGAGGAGGGTGCGGACGCCCTGGCCCACGGCGCCACCGGCAAGGGCAACGACCAGGTCCGCTTCGAGGTCACCTACGCCGCCTTCGCGCCGCACCTCAAGGTGATCGCGCCCTGGCGCGAGTGGGACATCCGCTCGCGGGAACAGGCCCTCGCCTACGCCGAGAAGTACGGCGTTCCGGTCGACCAGTCGCCGCGCGACCTCTTCAGCCGCGACGGGAACCTCTGGCATCTCTCCCACGAGGGCGGCAACCTCGAGGACACCTGGAACGCGCCGCTCTCCGAGATGTTCAAGCTGTCGGTCGATCCGGAGAAGGCTCCGGACACGGCGCAGGTCGTGACCATCGCCTTCGAGAAGGGCACTCCCGTCGCCCTCGACGGCAAGCGCCTCGGCCCCGTGGCGATCGTCGAGCGCCTGAACAGCGTCGCGGGCGCCCACGGCGTCGGCCGCCTCGACCTCGTCGAGAACCGCCTCGTCGGCATCAAGTCCCGTGGCGTCTACGAGACCCCTGCCGGCACCGTGCTCCATCTCGCCCACCGCGAGATCGAGCGCCTCGTCCTCGACCGCAACACGCTGCACTTCAAGCAGACGATCTCGGTGCGCTACGCCCAGCTCATCTACGACGGGCTCTGGTTCTCGACGCTGCGCGAGGCGCTCGCCGCCTTCGTCGAGTTCACCGAGCAGGAGGTCACGGGCGAAGTGCGCGTGCGCCTGTTCAAGGGACGGGCCGAGGCCATCGGCCGCCGCTCGCCGCGCAGCCTGTACCGCCAGGACCTCGCGACGTTCGGGGAAGGCATGGCCTACGACCACGGTGACGCCGAGGGCTTCATCCGCCTGTTCGGCCTGCCCGAGCGGGTGCGCGCCCTCACCCGCGAGCGCCAGCCCGAGACCGTGGAGAAGTGAGCGTCACCGCTCCCCGCGGCTTCCGGGCGGCGGCGGTCGGGGCCGGCATCAAGAAGAGCGGCCTCGACCTCGTCGTCCTGGCCGCGGACGCCGCGTGCCCGGCGGCCGCGGTCTTCACCACGAACCTGGCCCAGGCCGCGCCCGTCCTCGTCTCGCGCGAGCACCTGGCCACGGGCCGCGCCCGCGCGGTGGTCGTGAACGCGGGCTGTGCCAACGCCGGCACCGGCCCCCGCGGCCTCGCCGACACCCGCGCCACGGCCGAGCACGCGGCGCGCGCTCTCGGCTGCGCGCCCCAGGAGATCGTGGTCGCCTCCACCGGCGTGATCGGCGTGGCGCTGCCGATGGACAAGGTGCGGGCCGGCATCGATGCGGCGGTGCCGGCGCTCGGCCGCGAGCACGGTCTCGCTGCCGCCTCCGCCATCATGACCACCGACACCCGGCCCAAGCACGTGGTCGTCGAGTTCCGCTGCGGAGGCGCGCAGGCCTCGATCGGCGCGATGGCGAAGGGCGCCGGCATGATCGCGCCGAACATGGCCACGATGCTGGCCTTCTTCACGACCGACGCGGCGGTCGAGCCCGTGCTGCTGCGTCGGGCCCTCGTCGAGGCCGTCGGCGAGAGCCTCAACCGCATCACCGTGGACGGCGACACCTCGACCAACGACACGGCCGTGGTGCTCGCGAGCGGCGCGGCCGGGAACGTTCCCGTGTCGGGTCCCGGGGCCGACTACGATGCCCTCCGCGACGCCCTGACCGAGGCCGCGCGGGAGCTCGCCGAGATGATCGTGCGCGACGGCGAGGGCGCCTCGCGCTTCGCCGAGATCCGCGTGGAGGGAGCGCGCACCGCGGCCGACGCGGACCGCATCGCCCGCGTGGTCGCGGACTCACCGCTCGTCAAGACGGCCCTCCATGGCGGCGACCCCAACTGGGGCCGGATCCTCGCGGCGCTCGGCCGCGCCGGCGTTCCCCTCGACATCGCGCGCACCGACATCTTCCTCGGGGACGTCTGGGTGTCTTCGGCCGGTGCCGCCCGGGAGTACGACGAGGCCCTCGCCCACCAGGCCCTGCTCCAGCCCACCGTCCGCCTGCGCATCCGGCTCGGCGAAGGCACCGCGACTGGTTGGATCTGGACCTGCGACCTGAGCCACGGCTACGTGGACATCAACGCGCACTACCGGAGCTGAGACGCGGCCGATGAAACTCTGGGGCGGCAACTACTCGACGGATCCGGATCGCGCCTTCTGGAACTTCAACCAGTCCTTCTCCTTCGACCAGCGCCTGCTGGCCGAGGAGGTGGCGGCCTCGCGTGCCTACGTGCGCGCCCTCGGCCGCTGCGGCGCGCTGCCGGCCGCCGATGCGGCCGCGCTCGACGCGGGTCTCGAGCAGGTGCTGGCTCAGGCGCGCCTCGAGCCCGAGCGCCTGGCCCTCGACGCCGAGGATGTCCACAGCTTCGTCGAGACCCGCCTCAACGAGGTGGTAGGCGATCTCGCCGGCCAGGCCCACCTCGGCCGCAGCCGCAACGAGCAGTCGGTCACGGCGCTGCGGCTCTGGATCCGCGCCACGATCGACGCGCTGCGCGACGCGCTCCGGGGGCTCGGCCTCGGCCTGGTGGCCCAGGGGCGCAAGGGGCACGACCTGGTGATGCCCGGCTACACCCACACGCGCGCCGCGGAGGCCATCACGTTCGGGCATCTCGCGGCCGCCCACGCCTGGCCCCTGGTGCGGGACTTCGAGCGCCTCGGCGAGGCACGGCGCCGCGTGAACGTGCTCCCGCTGGGCTCGGGCGCTCTCGCCGGGACGGCCCTCCCCCTCGATCGCGAGGCGCTCGCGGCGGAGCTCGGCTTCGAGGCGGTCTCGGGCAACGCCCTCGACGCGGTGAGCGACCGCGACTTCGTGTCGGAGTTCGTGTTCTGCTGCGCCCAGGTCCAGATCCACCTGTCGCGTCTCTGCGACGACCTGATCCGCTTCTCGGGCCCGGAGCACGGCTTCGTGACGCTCCCCGAGGCCTTCACGACCGGCTCGAGCCTGATGCCGCAGAAGAAGAACCCCGACGCCCTCGAGCTGGTGCGGGGCAAGTCGGGCCGCGTCCTCGGCGACCTCGTGGCCCTGCTCACGATCCTGAAGGGGATCCCCGCCGGCTACCAGAAGGATCTGCAGGAAGACAAGGAAGCGGTCTTCGACGCGGCCGACACGACGCTCGCCTCGGTCGGCGTGATCGGCGGCGTCGTGTCTGGCCTCGCCCTGCGTCCCGAGGCCATGCGCGCCGCGGCCGGCACCGAAGGCCTCATGGCGGCGGGCCTGGCCGTGGCTCTCGCCCGCGAGGGCCTGCCCTTCCGGAAGGCCCACGCGCTCGTCGGGTCCTTGGTGGGCGAGGCGGAGCGCAACGGCGAGAGCCTCCTGGCCGCCGCCCGCCGCGTCCTGCCGCAGCACTCGCCCGCCGTCGCGGGCCGCCTCGACGCCCTCTTCGACCCGGCCCAGGCCGTGCAAACGAAAGCGGCGGCCGGGGGCACCGCCCCGGCCGCCGTGAGCGCGTCTCTCGACCAGATCGAGGCGAGACTGCGCTAGCGCCGCCTACTTCTGGGGGATCTTCAGGACCTGACCGGGCTTAATGAGGTCGGGGTTCTTGAGGATGTCCTTGTTGTTCTCGAAGATCTCCGTGTAGCGGTTGGCCTTGCCGAGGGTGCGCGCCGCGATCTTGCCGAGCGTGTCGCCCGACTTCACGGTGTAGCGGCCGTAGACGTCGGTGTTCTTCACCTTCACGGTGACCGCCACCTCGTTCTCCCAGCCCGCGTTCTCCTTGATCGCGTCCCAGAGCAGGTTCTTGTCCATCTCGTAGGGGGCCGTCCCCTTGATCTGGAGCTTGCCGCCCACCTCTTCCACCGAGAGGTCGTCGAACTTCGACTCGTTCGTCTGCTCCAGCGCCTTCTTGTATTTCACCATCAAGGACATGAGTGCCCTCCTCACCTCGAAGCATAATCGATGCGTGGCGCTCTATCGCCTGGATCGGCGGCTGCTCTTCCCACCCGCCCACGAAGCCGAGGAGAGCGGGCTCCTGGCGGTCGGCGGGGACCTCAAGCCCGATCGGCTGATCCTCGCCTACGAGAACGGGATCTTCCCGTGGTACTCGAAGGGCCAGCCGATCCTCTGGCACTCCCCGGACCCGCGCATGGTGCTGCTGCCGGGCGCCATGACGGTCCCGAAGAGCCTGCGCAAGCGCGCCCGGCAGGCGCCCTACCAGCTCACGCTCGACCGGGCCTTCCCCCGGGTCATCGCCGCCTGCGGCGCGACACCGCGGCCCGGGCAGAACGACACCTGGATCACGGCCGAGATGAAGGAGGCCTACGTCGAGCTGCATCGCCGCGGCATCGCCCACTCCGCCGAGGCCTGGCTCGACGGCCGGCTCGTGGGAGGCCTCTACGGGCTCTCGCTCGGGGCAGTCTTCTTCGGCGAGTCGATGTTCGCCCTCGCGCCCGACGCCTCGAAGCTCGCCTTCGTCGCGCTGTGCGAGCGCCTCGTCGAGTGGTCGATCGGCCTCGTGGACTGCCAGGTGTACACGCCGCACCTGGCGCGCTTCGGCGCCGAGGAGTGGCCGCGCGCGCGCTATCTGACCGCGCTGCGCCGCGCGGTCCGGGCTCCGACCCGCCTGGGTCCCTGGAGCTTCGAGCCCGTTACCTAGCCGGCGGCGGAGGCGGGGGCGGGCACGGCGGCGCAGGCGGCGCCGGAGGCGGCCAGCGCGCCACGATCGAGGCGTAGATCGTGTTGTCGGTCTTCTTCTTCCCGGGCACGGGATCGTTGTAGAAGAACAGCGAGTCCCCGAGCTTGATCGCGAAGACCTGGTTGATCGCGGCCGTGATCGCGGTCTTCGACGTGAGCCGCCGGTCGGACGAGTCGTCGAAGCTCTGCAGGTAGTCGAGGTCCTGGGTGAGATCGGCCGTGGGCGAGATCTGCCACTTGTAGGCGATCGCGAAGCGGCCTCCCGCGACGTTCCGATCCTCGGCCGGGGCGAGCCGCTGCTGCCAGGTGTAGGCGAGAGCCGCCGAGGTGCTCAGGAAGTGCTTCGGGCCGCGGGCGAGCTTGTAGAGACCGCCCGACTCCAGCGTCTCCTCCCCGTCGATGCCCGCGAACGGGTTCCGGAGGTAGCTCAGCTGACCGTAGAGGGCGAAGCGCTCGCCGAGGCCGCGCTCGGCGCGGAGCAGGCCTTCGGTGCGCTCGGCCGTCTTCACGTCGGAGTCGCTGCTGCGCAGGTAGCCGCCGGAGATCCCGATCCTCCACGGGCCCTCGTCGTGGAACAGCTTCAGCGTGGCCCCGAACGTCGACGTCTCGCTGTTGCCGCTGGTCTTGATGAAGGACAGCCCTCCCTCGCCCGACCACGACGGGGGCGAGGGCGGCGCCTCTTGAGCGACGACAGCGCCGGCGACGCCCCACAGCGCGAGCACTGCGAACGCGAGTCTCTTCATGCCCCCTCCACCACGGAACGATGATCCCACGACGGCCGGCTAACCACGACGGACCCTGCCGCGCGGCCGCCGTGGCCGCAGCGCCCGCGCGCGGGCGTCCGAGCGCTCGAGGGCGGCCCGCGCGTCCGCGAACGCGGCGGGCAGCCCGCTCTCGATGCGCAGGGGCTCGCCGGTCACGGGGTGCCGCAGCTCGAGGCGCGCCGCGTGGAGAAGGCATCGCTCCGCGGCCCGGGAGGCGCCGCCGTAGACCGTGTCCCCCAGGATGGGAAGGCCCGAGTCCGCGAGGTGCACGCGGATCTGGTGCTTGCGGCCCGTGCGCGGCCTCGCCTCGACGAGCAGCGCGCGCGGCCACTCCTCCGCCAACCGGAAATCGGTGCGCGCGAGGGCGCCGCCCTCCGCGACGCTCGCCATGCGGCCCTTGCCGGCGCGGGCGATCCGGCTCTCGACGCTCCAGGTCGGAGCGGGCATCCTGCGCGGGCGCGCGACGAGAGCGAGATAGGTCTTCCGGACCTCCCCGGCTTCGAACTGCCGCGCCAGGCCCGGGTTCGCGGCGGCCGTCTTCGCGAACATCACGACCCCCGACGTCTCGAGGTCGAGGCGCTGGTGGACGCCCAGGACGCCTTCGAGTCCGCCCGCGCGGAGCTCGGCCTCGAGGCGTCGCACGAGGCTCGGGCGCGCCGGGTCGGCCGTCGGCACGGTCGGCACCCCGGGCGGCTTGTCCACGGCGATCACGTCCGCGTCCTCGTACAGGACGACCAGCGCGCTCACTCGCTCTCGTTTCCGTGTTCGAGGTTCTCCGTGAAGGCGGCATCGGAGCCGAGGACCTCGTTGGGGGTGTAGTTCGCCTTGTAGCGCAAGGTCCGCGCGGCGTCCACGTAGTACCCGAGATACAGCCACGGCAGGCCGCGACGCCGCGCCTCCTCCACGAGCCACACCACGTTGAAGACGCCCAGGGAGCGCCGGGCCAGCTCGGGCTCGAAGTAGCAGTAGACCGCCGACAGCGCCAGCGGCATGAAGTCCACGAGGGCCACGCCCACGAGCTTCTCCTCCAGCCGGTAGACGACCTCGAACGTGTCGATCGAGCTCGAGTAGAGGAAGCGCTCGAACTCCTCGGGCGAGCCGTCCATCTCGCCCTCGTGCCGGGCCTCGAGATAGCGTCGGTAGAGCGCGTGCTTCTCGGGCGTGGGCCGCGGGTTCCCCACGCGCACGTCGAGGTCGCGGTTGCGGGCCGCCGCGCGGCGCTGGCTGCGGTTGGGACGGAAGTCGCCGACGCGCACCCGCAGCATGCGGCAGGCGTCGCAGCCCTCGCAGTCGGGTCGATACACCACGCGCCCGAGGCGGCGGAAGTTGAGGTCCATGAGGCCGTGGTACACGGAGGACGAGAACGGGCGCGGAGCGAGCACGACGTGGCGGGCCATCCGGCCGTCGACGTAGGGACACGGGAAGGGCTCGCCCGGAGCGACCTGCGAGCGCTCGAGGGCCCCGGCCAGCGTCCGCGTCAGTGCCGTGTGTCGGAGCAGCGCCGCTGGGTCGGGCGGGACCGACGCCACGACGCCCTAGGAGGCTCCGGCTCGCGGGCGGGACGGCGCGCTTCGCTCCCGGGCCGGGCGCGGCGCCGCGAACGGCGCGCACGCGGCTTCGAAGCGGGCGTCGAGAGCGGCCCCGATCTCCCCCGGCACGTGGCCCAGGCGCTTCCACGACTCGCGCGCGGCCTGCACCTCTTCGGCCTCGACCCGCGCCTGGCTCTCCGCCTCCGCCTTGCCGCCCATCGTGTTGCTCGCGAGGGCTTCCTTCAGCCGTCGCGCGAGGTCGGCCCCGCTGAGCTCCGCGGGGCTCGGCGGCGCGGCCGCGGCCCGGGCGGCGAGGGCTTCGACGCGCGCCAGGAGCTTCTCCTTGCGCGTGCGGTTCACCTCGGGATCGAGCTCCGTGCCCTTGAAGGCCTCGGGCCACGCGGCCACCAGCCGGTTGCGGGCTTCGACGAAGCGGCTCGCGAACGCGGCCTCCTCGGCCGCCGGAAGGCCCGACGGCTGACGCAGCCGGGCCTGGAGGCCGGCCAGGGTTCCGGCGAGGCCTTCGGGCGCGTCGCCGGCTTCGGCGGGAACGAGGCCCTCGATCTCCGTGCACAGCGCCTCGCGCTCGGCCCGCTGCGCCGTGGCCGCGATCTCGTCCCGGTGCTTGTAGCGTTCGAAGACCGCGTCGCAGGCCGTCCGGAAGCGCTGCCACAGCTCGTCGGACTTGCTGCGCTTGACGGCCCCGACTCCCTTCCATTCCGCCTGGAGCTTCTTGACCTCGGCGACGGCCAGCGTCCAGTCGGTGGAGGCCGCGAGGGCTTCGGCCCTGTCGATCAGCGCCTGCTTGGCGGTGAGGTTCGTGCCCCACTCCTCCTTGCGCTGCTTCAGGTCGTCCTGCTTGCGCTTGAAGAAACGGTCGCAGGCGGTGCGGAAGCGCTGCCAGACGGCCTCGGCCTTGGTGCGCGGCGGGGGCCCGACGGCCTTCCACTGGGTCTGGAGCGCCTTCAGCTCCTCGGCGGCCTTGATCCACTCGCTGGATTCCGAGAGCGCTTCGGCCTTCTCGCACAGCGCGATCTTCTGCTTGAGGTTCTCGCCTTCGACCGCGGCCTTCTTCGCGAAGTAGGCGTCGAGAGGCGCCTTCGCGGCCGCGCGGGCGGCCTGGTAGCGCAGGCGCAAGCGCTCGGCCTCGTCGCGAGGCGCGTGGCGCGCCGCCGACCAGCGCTCGTCGCACTCCCGGAGCTCGCGGGCGACCTTCTCGAAGTCCTCGCGGCCGGCGAGCTCCTCCATCCGCTCGCAGAGCTGCTCCTGGATCGCCGCGTTGCTCCAGCGGGTCCAGTCCTCGGCCTCGCGCAAAGGCTGGGTCGCGGCGAACAGGGTCGCCCGGGCCGCCTTCAGTCGCTGGGACAGCTTCGGCGAGACCTGGGCCACGAGCTCGTGGAGTCCGCGGACGTCGCGCAGGCCCGCGTCCGCGTCGCGCAGCGTCAGGCCCTGGGTCGCGGCCAGGGTCTCGAGGCGAACGGCGAGAGCCTCGACCTTCGCGGTCCGCTCACGGCGCTCCTTCTCCTGGGCCGCGCGCACCTCGGCCGGGGTCGGACCCGACGGGACCGCAGCGGCGGCGACCTCCGCCGGAGCGGCTTCGAGCTCGGGCTCCGAGGCTGCGGTCGGCTCCTCGATCACGGCATCGGGGTTCGCCACGACGGCCTCGACGGCCACGGGTTCCGCGGGAAACACCTCCGGCTCGGGCTCCGGCTCCGGTTCGGGTTCCCAGGCCACGGGAGGCGGCGGCTCGGGCTTCGGGGTGAGGAGCACGATGCGGCTCGCCGCGCGCCGCTGCACTCCCCCGTTGCGGGCCTTGGCCGCGACCTCGCCCAGGGCGTCCAGCGCGTCGATGCGATCCACCGCCGCAGAGCCCACGTCCTTGTGCTCGGACTTCGAGGCGACCTCGACCACGAGCGCCGGGTCCTTCACGCGCTCGAGGGCCAGGCGCCGCACCGCCGCGTCGTCGGCGCCCCGGGCGACGTTCGCGAGGGCGCGCTCGTCCTGGAGCCGGGAGACCGCCAGCAGCCGCAAGGGCGCGAGGGCGGCACCCTTGGACAGGGCCGTCAGGGCCCGGGCATCGTCGATGCCGGCGATCGCCTCGCGGGCCGGCGCTTCGTTCGTTCCCTGGGCGACTTCGAGGAGCCGGGCGCGCGCTTCGTCGCGAACCGCGGCGTCGCTCTCGTCGCGGGCCGCGTCGAGCACGATCGCGAGGGCCTGGACCCGCTTGCGGGCGGCCCGGCGCACCCGGGGATCCGCGTCGTGACGCGCCAGGCTCGTCAGGAGCTCCTGGTCTTCCGACGGCACGTCCCGGACGCCTTCGAGGCGCACCGCGGCGTCGTCGTGCTCCCAGCGGTTCTGGCGGCGGAAACGGTCGAGGAGGGCCATCGATTCAGTTCACCAAGGAACGGTTATCGTAGCTCAAGTTAAGATCCACGACGTTCGCTGGAGGATGGATGGCCAAGATCGTCGAGTGCGTCCCCAATTTCTCGGAAGGCCGCGACCGGGCGGTGATCGACGCCCTCGCCGACGCGATCCGCCGCACCCCGGGCTGCACCGTCCTCGACGTCGATCCAGGCGCCTCCACGAACCGGACCGTGTTCACGTTCGTGGGCTCTCCGGATGCCGTGGTCGAGGGCGCCCTCGCGGCCGCGCGCGTGGCCCGGGAGCGCATCGACATGCGGCGGCACCAGGGCGAGCACCCCCGGATGGGCGCCCTCGACGTCTGCCCTTTCGTGCCCGTCTCCGAAGTCACCATGGAGGAGTGTGTCGCCTGCGCGCGGGAGTTCGGCACCCGCGCCGCGGCCGAGCTGGGCATCCCGGTCTACCTCTACGAAGAGGCCTCCCGCCAGCTCCACCGCAAGAGCCTCAAGCAGATCCGCGAGGGCGAGTACGAAGGCGTCGCCGCCCGTATCCGACGCCCCGAGTGGCGGCCCGACTTCGGCCCCGCCGAGTTCGTCCCCGAATGGGGCGCGACCGTCACCGGCGCGCGCTTCTTCCTGATCGCCTACAACGTCAACATCCTCGGCACCAAGGAGCAGGCCCACCGCATCGCCCTCAACCTGCGCGAGCAGGGTCGCGGCCCCGACGATCCGGGCCGGCTGAAGGCCGTCAAGGCGATCGGCTGGTGGGTGGACGAGTACGGCCTCGCGCAGGTGTCGATGAACCTGGACGACTACACGGTCACGCCGCCCCACGTCGCCTTCGAGGCCTGCGTCGAGGAGGCCGCGAAGCTCGGTGTCGGCGTCGCGGGCTCCGAGCTCGTGGGCCTCGTGCCGCGGCGGGCGCTCCTGGCGGCGGCCGATCACTACGTGCAGAAGGAGGCGCTGTTCGTCGTCGACGAACGCCAGAAGCTGCGCCTTGCCGTCGAGCGTCTCGGGCTGTCCTCGATCACGCCCTTCGTGCCCGAGAAGCGCGTGATCGAGTCCCTGATCGCGTCGGGCACGAGCGAGCCGTTGCTCGCCCTCAGCGTGCGGGAGTTCGTGGAGCTCCTGGGGGCTCGCACGCCGGCGCCCGGGGGCGGCTCGGCGGCCGCGGTGACGGCGAGCATGGGGGCGGCGCTCGGGGCGATGGCCGGCTGGATGACCTACGGCAAGCGCAAGTTCGAGGAGAAGGACGCGGTGATGCGCCGGCTGATCCCGCCCCTCGACGCCGCCGTGAAGGCGCTCCTGCCGATGGTGGACGCGGACACGAACGCCTTCACGGACTACATGGACGCCCTCGGCCTGCCGAAGGACACGGAAGAACAGAAGAAGGCCCGCGACGTCGCGATGCAGGCGGGCCTGCGCAGCGCCGTCGAGGTGCCCCTGGCCACGATGCGCCTCGCCGACGCCGCCTGGGACGCCATGGTCGGCATGGCCGAGCACTCGAACCTGGCCTCGCGCTCCGACCTGGAGGTCGGCGCCCGCTGCCTGGAGACCGGGATCTGGGGAGCCCACCGCAACGTCGCGATCAACCTCGGACAGATCCACGACGAGGCCTTCCGTCGCCGCGTCGGCGCCGAAGCCGATTCCCTGGGCGCGCGCGCCACCGCCAAGTGCGCCGAGGTCCTGTCCGTCGTCGGGGCTCGCTGATGGCCACCGAGGCCTGGCTGCGCGGTCCCGTCGAGAACCTCGACCCCTGGCTCCAGCCCGCCGCCCACGCGCTCATCCAGGCGGTGGAGGATCTGGCTCGCGCCGCCGAGGGGTTGTCCCACGCGCAGCTCCACGCGCGTCCGGGCGGCGCCGCCTCGATCGCGTTCCACATCCGCCACACGGGGGGCGCCACCGACCGGTTGCTCACCTATGCGCGCGGCGAGGCCCTCACTCCCGAGCAGAAGCAGGCGGCGGCGGCGGAAGGTCAGGAGACGGCGGACGACGCCGCGGCGCTCCTCGCCGGCCTCGACGCGGCCCTCGCCCGCGCCCTCGCCCAGCTCCGGGCCACGCCCCGCGAGAGCCTGCCGACCTTCCGCGGCGTCGGCCGCGCCCAGCTTCCGAGCACCGTGTTGGGCCTGCTCTTCCACGCCGCCGAACACGCCTCGCGCCACGCGGGCCAGGCGATCACCACCGCGAAGCTCGTAAGCGCGACGGCCTGAGGCGCAGCCAATGACCTCCCCGAAGCACCCCGTCCTTCGAGGCCTGAGCCTCGGCACCCTCGGCGTCGCCGGCCTCGCCCTCGTGACGAGCACCGTCGAAGTTCTCGGCCGCTCGCCGAACTGGCTGGCGCTCGCCCCCGTGTTGGGCTCCGTGCTCGTGCTCGCCGTGCCGGGGCTCGTGCTGTGGCGCGTGGGCCGGCGCTGGGGTTGGACGCGCGTCCTGGATGTCTGGGTCCTGCTCTGCGCCCTCGAGGTGCTCTTCTTCATCGTGCCGGGGTTGACTCCCGCCGAGCGGATCCTCTCGACGCTCTGGGCGGGACTCGGGGGCGCCCTGCTCGGCGCCGGAGTCGTCCTGTGGCGTGCCGGCCGTCGGGGCTGGCGCGCGGCTGCCGCCGCCCTCGCGGGCGCCGCGGCGCTGATCGCAGGCCTGGCCTGGCTGGCCTGGGACGGACCGGGCCCCCGCTATGCGGCGGGAGCCCCGGCCCGGGACGACGGCACGCTGCCGCCCGACCCCGGGCAGCCGGGCACCCACGCGGTCCGGATGCTGACCTACGGCAGCGGCCAGGACCGCCACCGCCCGGAGTACGGGAGCCGCGTCGAGCTGCGGACGCCGAGCGTCGACGCCTCCCGCCTGTTCACGTGGAGCGGCCTTGGCGGCGCCGCGCGCCGCCGCTACTGGGGCTTCGGGCCGGAGGCGCTTCCCCTCCAGGCCCGGGTCTTCCTGCCCGACGGGCCGGGCCCGTTCCCGCTCGTGCTGATCCTCCACGGCAACCACGTCGCCGAGGAGTTCTCCGAGAGCGGCTACGACTCCCTCGCGCAGCTCCTCGCGAGCCGCGGCTCCATCGCGGCCTCGATCGACGAGAACTTCCTCAACTTCTCCATCGTCGACCTCATGGGCGGCGCCGGCATCACCGAGAGCGCCCGGGCGTTCGTGCTCCTCCAACACCTGCGTCTGTGGCGCGAATGGACGGGCACGCCTGGAAATCCCTTCAGCGGCCGGGTCGATCTCGAGCGGATCGCGGTGATCGGGCACTCCCTGGGAGGCGGCGCCGCCGCGGCCGCCGCCAGGAACCCCGAGGGAGCGCCCCGCATCCGCGCCATCGCGGCCTTCTCGCCGGTCGCCTCGAGCGTCGCGGTCGACAGCCGGCCGGAGCCGCTCCGCGACGTCGACTACCTCGTGCTCCAGGGCGGCGTCGACGGGGCCGTGAGCTCGTTCGAGGGCGCCTGTCAGTACGACCGGGTCCTGTTCACGCCCGGCGGCCGCGGCTTCAAGGCAGGCCTCTTCCTCGATGCCGCGAACCACGGCCAGTTCAACAGCGTCTGGGGACGCCGGGACTCGTTCGGCCTGCGCAGTCACTTCCTCAACCTGGCGCCCCTCATGCCGGGCGACATGCAGCGGAAGATCACGGCCGTCTACGTCTCGGGCTTCCTCGAGGCGGCGCTCCGTGGCGACGCGCGCTACCGCGCGCTCTTCCGGGGAGCCCGCAGCCTTCCCTACGGCCTGCCCGCGACCCGCGCCCTGCACCAGTACGACGATGCCGCGACGCGGCCGCTCGTCACCGCGGAGGAGGACTACGACCGTCGCACGGGCACCTGGCCCGGCGCCACGACCGACTGCGCGGGCGGCGCGGCCTGCGCGGAGGAGACCCTGACGACGCGCTGGGGACACGCCGTGAGCCGCGTCGTCAGCGTCGACTGGAGGCCCTCCGGCGAGCCCGGCCGCTACGGCGTTCAGCTGCCGGCGAGCGCCGCCGTGGACCCGAAGGCCGCCCTGAGCTTCCGGCTCGCGAACGCGGGAGCCGTCGGCGAGCCCCTCGCGTTCTCGGTCGAGGTGACGGATCGCGCGGGCGCGTCGGCGCGCCTGAGCCTCGACGCGACGCTCCTCGAGCCGGCCCCCATCTTCAAGACGGGCAGCCTCGGGCTGGCGGCCGCCCCGGAAGCCGTGTTCGAGGACTTCGAGATCCCTCTCGCGCGCTTCGCCGCCGCGACCCAGGGCCTGCGCCTCGAGCGCCTGCGCTCGATCGCCTTCGTCTTCGATCGCACCGCATCCGGACGGGTGCATCTCGACGACATCGGCCTGCGTCCCTAGGCGTCAGCCCGCGAGGGCCACGCTCACCCAGGTCGGCGCGAGGAGCCGTTCCAGGTCGCGCACCGCGAGCCCGACCAGGAAGCCACGGCTGCCGCCGTTGATGTAGATCCGCGCGAGCTGCCGGATCGATCCCTCGGCGAAGACGGGCAGGGCACGGCGCGTGCCGAACGGAGACGTGCCGCCGAACACGCAACCCGTATGGCGCGTCGCCGTCTCCGGCGCGCAGAGCCCGACGGACCGGCGGCCGGCCTGACGCGCGAGGGCCTTCAGGCTGACGTCGCGATCGCCGTGCATCAGCACGAGGAGCGCCTCGCCGGCGTCGTCCTCCAGGACCAGCGTCTTCACCACGAGGTGCTCGTCCACCCCGAGCGCCCGCGCCGACGCGGAAGTGCCTCCGTGCTCCTCGTAACGATAGAGGTGCTCCGTGTAGTCGACCTGGTGCTGGCGCAGAAGTCGCACCGCCGGGGTCGAGGGGGCGCGGCCGCTCACGGCTAGGGTCGCTTGAGCTCCAGGAGGCGCGCCGAGATCCAGAACGTCCGGTGCGCCGCCGTGAGGAACGTGCCGACCGCGATCAGGGTCACGGTCCACAGGATCACGCTGCCCTGTGGCCGCCCCAGGGCGGCCGCGAGCGGCGCGTCGGCCAGGCACGCGAGGCACGAGAGGACCAGCCGCTCGGCCCTCTGCATCAGGCCCTCCTTGCACAGCACGCCCACGCTCTCGCCGCGGGCGCGCGTGTAGCTCACGAGCAGGGAGCCCGTGATCGCCCCGGCCGCCGCGAGCGGGCCCCAGGCGAAGCCGCGCAGGAAGACGACGAAGCCCAGGAAGGCGAACACCTCCACGAAGCGGTCGAGGGTGCTGTCGATGAACTTGCCGTAGCTCGAGTCGAGCTTCAGGGCCCGAGCCATGCGGCCGTCGAGGATGTCGCACACGCCGCCGAGGGCGATCGCCCAGCCGCCCCACTCCACGCGCCCGCTGCCGATCAGGATGCCCGACAGCGCGCCGAAGGCCAGGCCCGCGAAGTTGAAGGCGTCGGGACCGACACCGAGCGCCAGGAACAGGCGCTCGGCCGGAGAGATCACCCACATGAACCAGTGGACGAGGAAGTTGCCGACGCCCATCACGAACTGGGTGCCCTTCTTCTCCGCGTCGGCGTCGCGGCGGCCCACGACCGCGTAGACCGCCATGGAGGCGCCGGCGAGCCCGAGAGCCCCGAGAAGAACCGACAGGGATGCCGTCACGTCAGAGATCCTTGTCCCGAAGATAGCGGAAGACGCGCGGCCAGAGAAACAGCAGCGGCCAGCGCCGCTCGCGGGACGTCAACTCGATCTTCTTGCCCGTGTGGCGCTCGGCCTTGCGCAGCAGGTAGTCGAGCCAGTCCTCGAAGGTCACGACGTACTTCGACCAGCGCAGGGTGGCCCGCACCAGGGAGCGGCGGAAGTAGCTCTCGACGGCCGCGCGCTCCCGGGAGCTCACCGGCGCCGCGAGGGCGTAGCGGCCCTCTCCCACGGCCCGGAGCGCCCCGTCCTCGGCGTAGGCCGCGAGCAGCCGCGAGTAGAGCGGCAGCAGCTCCTCTCGCTGGGCCTCGAAGAGCGCGTCCGAGCGCCCCCCCGGCTCGGGCCGGATCTCCTTCGAGAGCGACACGCGCAGCAGCGTCCGGCAGTAGGACTCGGCGTCGAAGCTCTCGGGCAGCCACGGCCGGATCCAGGCGAGCGTCACGGCGTGGGCGGAGGCGAGGGCCGCGAGCGCCTCGCCGCGAGCGCCGGGCTCCGCGGCATAGACGACCTGGGCCGGCTGGAAGAGCCGCCCCGCGCAGAAGTGGTCCCGGCGCTCCGTCGAGGTGTCGCGCGAGAAGGCCGCCCGGTCGATGACCGCGCACTTGCCGTGGAGCTCGCCGCCCGTCACGGCCATGCGGAAGGAGATCTGGTTCGGAGGCAGCCAGCTGTTGAGCCAGGCGAACAGCCCCGGCGAGCGCCGCTGCTTGCCCGCCGCGCGCAGCCCGCGATAGAAGCGGCCGTACCCGTCGGTCAGGACGAAGAGATCGAAGGCGCTCCACTGGTTGCGGGCCGCCGCCCCGCTGCGCTGCGACCCGAAGAACACCACGCTCCGCACCGACCCCTGGCCGGCCTCGGCGATGGCCCGCGCCAGGGCCTCGGCCTCGGGACGCGCGGGCTCGCGGGACGCACGCTCGTCGACCAGGGCGCGCGCGACGTCAGGCGCGGCCACGCCGCTCCCGCATCTCGCGAAGATGGTGCACCATCCGGCTCCGGCAATCCTCGACGAATGCCGGCAGCTCCGCTTCGGCCTCGGGGGGCCGGAAGGGCCCGAGCACCTCCACCTCGCCGCGCAGCTTGGGAACGTTCGCGAGGAAGTCCACGAAGCGGCGGCCTTCCCACAGACCGTCGAGCACGACGAGATGCACGGGCACGCGGCGCGCGGCCAGGCTCGCGATCGTGCCGGCGGCCCGGAACGGCCGGATCTCGCCGTCGACGGAGCGGTGGCCCTCGGGGAACACCACGAGGCCATGGGGCTGACGCGCGGCCGACTCGCGCATCGCCTCGACGGCGCCACGCGCGTCGCGCCGGGGATCCACCACGGGGCATTCGAGCAGCCAGATGGACGGCGCGACGAGCGGGATGAACCAGCGCGTGTAGAGGCGCCGGGGCACGTAGGCCGGGCAGTAGGGGCGCGCCATCAGCGTCGCGATCGGGATGTCGAGCTGGGACTGATGGTTCATCAGGATCAACGACGGCCCGGCCGTGGGAATCACGCCCCGCAGGTCGAAGCGGGCGCCTCCCAGCTTGAAGAGGCCCAGGATGCCCCAGGACATCCAGCGCATGAACCAGGAGACGAGGCCGCGCCGGCCCCCGCGCCAGAGGGTGGCCACGGGCAGCACGAAGAGGTAGCAGAGCGGGGCGTTGACCGCGAACCACAGCACGACCGCGAGGAGCGAGAGCGCTCCGCGCAGGGGTCGCAGCACGCCCTTCGCCACGTCAGGCCCCCGTCGGCACGAGGACGTCGAGAGCCGCGGGCACGCTCTCGACGCGCACGGTCGCGGAGCTGGCCCGGTTCCATTCGCCGTCGGTCTCGTAGGCCGGAGGCGCGTCGAAGCGCAGCTCGAGGGAGCGCGTCTGCGTCGCCTCGACGTGGGGCGACGCCGCGTGGGTGCCGGCCATGAGCTTCTGCATGATCGCGAGGCGCGCCCAGAAATCCATGTTCGCGAAGGCGACGACGTCCAGCTTCCCGTCGGCCAGGTCCGCCTCGGGCGCGATCTTGAAGCCGCCGCCGAAAACCCGGGCGTTCGCGATCACGAGCATCAACATCCCCTTGCGGACGGCCGGGCCGCCGTCCGCGGCCACGTCGACCGAGAAGCCGGGGAACGAGCGCAGCTGGCGCAGGGCGCAGTAGAGGTACAGGAGGCTGCCCTCGAGATACGACACGCTCCACGAGTCCTCGAGCACGGCCACGTCGTAGCCGAAGCCGGCGATGTTCAGGAAGTGTCGGCCCTCGACGCGGCCGACGTCGATCGTGCGCACGTGACCGGCCGCCACGATCGCGGCACAGCCCCGCACGTCGCTGGGCGGGATGGCCAGGGACTTCGCGAGGTCGCAGCCGGTGCCGCCCGGCACGAGGCCGAGGCGCGCCCGCTTGCCCGAGGCGAGGATCGCGTTCCCGACGTGGCTCCAGGTGCCGTCGCCCCCCACGGCCACGATCGTGTCGTAGCCCTGGGCGATCGCCTCGGACGTGAGACGACCCTCGTCGCCGGCCTTGGTGGTGAGGCCGTGCCCCACCTCGAGCCCGTGCCCCTTCAGGGCCTCCAGCACCGGGGTCACGAAGCGCGCCCCGCGTCCCTTCCCCGACCGCGGGTTGAAGACGACGAAGACGCGGCTCAGACGGTCTGGAGGGTGATGAGCGGGTCGAAGGTCTGCTTGCCGTCGCGCATCCACAGCTCGCGGAAGGGCACGTCGTAGACCTCGCCGATCTCCAGCGGCTTGTTGAAGGCGTGGTCGTGGAGCACGAGCTTGCCGAGCTCCTCTTCGTGCTCGCTCTGCTGGCCTTCCATCACGATCTGCGCGAGGTAGGCGCCCTGATCGTTCTTCATGAACGACTGATAGAGGTGCGACACCGGCTGCCATGAGTGGTCGCCGATCGTCAGGTCCGCGACGGCGTCACCGCCCGAGGCGACGTGGGCCGTCACCAGGTGTCCGTTCTTCTCGAAGCGGACGTCCACGTCCTCCATCCAGTGCGGCAGGTGCCAGCGCTCGATGGCGTGCTCGCGGGCCGCCTTCGTGGTGGTCGCGACCTGGTACGGGAAGAAGGCCGACTTCGGCAGGCGCTCGCCGGGCTTGACGAGCGGCGAGACGATCACGGCCATCACGACCTCGCCGTAGCTGCCGACCATGCTCTCGTTGAAGTCGAACACGGTCATGGCGAATATGCTCGTGCCGTGGTGCGGCTCGACGGGCTCGAGGTGCGAGGGCAGGATGCGGCGGGCGTTCTCGGTCGGGAACTCGAAGAAGCCGCTGATGGCGTCCGCGTAGCCGTAGCGGGTCTTGCCGTCGTTCACTGAATGATCCCTTCCTCGCGCAAGACCGAGCCGATCGTCTGGGTCGCGAACTCGAGCTCGGCCTCGGTGTGGGCGGCGGAGATCGAGATGCGCAGCCGGGACTTGTGCTTCGGGACCGCCGGGTAGGTGACGGGCTGCAGGTAGAGGCCGCGGTCCTGGATCTTCTCGGCCACCGCGAACACCCGCGCGTCGTTGTTGATGAGCACCGGCATGACCTGGGACGTCGACTTCCCGATGTCGATGCCCTCTTCCGCGAAACGCCGCCGCATGTAGGCCACGTTGCTCCAGAGCTTCGCGCGCAGCTCCGGCTCGTTCTCCGCGATCTCGAGGCCGGCCTTGAGGCCCGCCGCGATCATGGGCGCGAGGTTGCACGAGAAGAAGCGCGAGCGGCCGAAGGCGTTCACGTAGTCGATCAGGTCTTTCGAGCCGCACACGAAGCCGCCCTGGCCGCCCAGGCTCTTCGAGAACGTGCCGAGGTGGAAGTCGACCTCCTTGTCGAGGCCGAAGTGCTCCGCGACGCCGCGGCCGTTCTGGCCGAACAGGAACGTCGAGTGGGCCTCGTCGATGAGGATGCGGGCCCCGTGACGCTTCGCGACCTCCACGATCTCGGGCAGCGCGCACACGTCGCCGTCCATGGAGTAGACGCCCTCGACCACCACGAGCTTCTTGCCCGTGCACTTGAGGAGCTTGCGCTCCAGGTCCATGGGGTTGTTGTGGCGGAAGAACGTGGTCTTGGACTTCGCGAGGATCGCGCCGTCCACGATCGAGGCGTGGGAGTACTGGTCGAGCAGGATCGAGTCGCCGGCGCGCATCAGGGCCGAGATGAAGCCGACGTTCGCGCTGTAGCCGGTCGGGAAAAGGATGGCGGCCTCCTTGTCCTTGAAGGAGGCGACCGAGTCCTCGAGCTCCTTGTGGATGTCCAGGGTGCCCGAGAGGATCGGCGAGCCGGAGGCGCCCAGGCCGTACTTCTCGATGGCGGCGATCGCGGCCTGCTTGACCTCGGGCCGGTAGGAGATGCCCAGGTAGTTGTAGGAGGCCAGGTTGAGGAGGTCGACCAGCTTCCCGTTCTTGCGGTTCTTGACCGTGACGCGGGTCGTGGGGGCGGTCTGGAGCGGCTCCGAGTACAGGTAGTACCCGTTCGGGAGGGCCTCCGCGTACCACTCGGAGAACGGCTTCAGCAGGTTCAGGGGATCGTCGCCGGCCCCGTAGTAGAAATTGCTGTAGTCGTACTCGGCGAAGGCCGTCTTGCCGGCTTCCTTCTTGTGGGCCGCCTCCATGCTTTACCTCTCCCGGCGCCAAACGACGAGGCGCTCACCCCTGAACAGAAGGCGCGATTTTAGCAGCCGAGGTGCAGGACGGGAAGCCCTCTTCCGAAAAAACCCTAGGGCTTGGGCTCGAACATCTTGGCAGCCACATACTTGGAGACGGACTGCGGTGTGAGTCTCTGGGCCGCGACGGTGGCCCGGTTCAGCCATCCGGTGACGATCCGCTCCTTGCCGCGATCGAGGCCGGCCAAGGACTCGGCCACCACGGCCTCCGGGGTCTGGGTCGTGGTCTTGTTGAACGGCACCTGGTCCGTCCCGGCCACCTGCTGGAACTCGGTGGCCGTCAGCCCCGGGCACAGCGCCTGGACTCGGACCCCGCTCCCCCGCAGCTCGAACGCCACCCCGTCCGTGAAGGACAGGAGGAAGGACTTGCTGGCCGCGTAGGTGGACATGTACGGGACGGGCTGGAAGGCCGACGTGGACACGACGTTGATGAGGGCGCCTCGCTTGCGGGCCACCATCCCCGGCACGAAGCGCCGGGTCATGAGGACCGTCGCGCGCACGTTGAGGTCCAGCATGGCCAGGATCCGGTCCTCGGGCTCCTCCACGAAGCGCCCGGTGTGGCCGACGCCGGCGTTGTTCACGAGGGTGTCGACCCCGAGGCCCCGGGCCTCGAGCGTCGCGGCCAGCTCGGCGACGGCCCGCGGCTGCGCGAGGTCGGCCGCGACAACCGCCACGTACTCGGAGCCTCCCAGCTCGGCGGCCAGGGCCTCGAGCCGATCGACGCGGCGCGCCACGAGGATCAGGCGCTCCCCCCGAGCCCGAAGCGCCCGGGCGAACGCCGCGCCGATACCCGCCGAGGCGCCGGTGACGAGAGCCCGCAGGTCCGCGGCGGCCACGCGCGCGCCCTAGCCGGCGAGGACGCTGTCGGACGCGGGCGTCGGAGCCGGCACTTCGGCCGCGGCCGGAGCCGTCGACGGCACGCGCGGCCGGAGCGGCAGCATCGCGATCGCCTTCTGCGGCGAGCGCCAGTTGTCCAGGATCGCCGTCTGCTGGACGCAGTTGACCGTGCAGTACGCGGCGCACGACTTCTTGGTCCCGTACTCGCGCCGCAGGTCGGCTTTCCCGTAGTCCGCGAGGGGAATGCCGGGCTTGCCGCGCTGCTGCGAGCAATAGCTCACGATCCCGCCCTCGTCGACGTAGAGGTAGCGGGCGCCGGCGCGGCAGCTCCACTCGTTCGACACGCCTTTCGCCAGGTTGTCCTGGAAGAAGTGGTTGAAGCGCAGGATGCCGCTGCGCGAGTACGAGCGCAGCGTCTCGTAGACCTTCATCTCGCGCTCGCCCAGCGGCTTCAACTGGCCGTGGCCGTCGTGGATGATGCCGATCGAGCTCATGAAGCCGAGCTCGCGGGCGCGCTTGGCCACCGTCAACGCGTCCTCGGGATTGCGCACGCCGCTGCCCACCACAGAATTGATGGCCACCGTGAAGTCGGCGTGCTCGGCGAGCCACTTGAGCTTGGGCTCGAGGAGCCGGAGGCTCTTCATCGAGCTCTCGTCGGGCTCCACGTTGTCGACGCTGATCTGCAGGTGGTCGAGGCCCGCGGCATTCAACTGCTCGATGCGCTCGCGGGAGAGGTAGTAGCCGTTCGTGATCAGCGTGACGAACAGGCCGCGCTGGCGGCCCCGGGCCACCAGCTTGTCGAGGTCGGGGTGCATCATCGGCTCGCCGCCGCTGAACGTCATCACCGCCGTCCCCAGGTCCGCGAGCTTGTCGATGCGCGCCAGCAGCGCGTCCGTCGGCACGGGCTTCGAGACCGCGTCGTACTCGTTGCAGTACGCGCAGGAGAGGTTGCAGCGCCGCATCGGGATGAGGTGGACCAGCACCGGGTGGTGCCGGTCGAGGAGGGCCCAGGCCATCTTGCCCGCGATGCGCAGCGTGCGGTGCAGCCGTGTGGACAGCTTCATTGGGGGATCGCCATCGCGGGTAAGGGCGGGATGATAGCAGAAAGTCCGCCGATTCCTTGCGCCGCTTCTCCTTCGCGGTTAATCTCTTGCGTTCCGGAGAGGCGACTCGAGCATGGCAAACCTGGCCGCAGCCAACGTGATGCACCGCAAGACCCGCACGGCGGTGTCCGTGTTCGCGGTGGCCATGGAAGTCGCGATGGTCATGATCCTGGTCGGGATGGCGAACGGCACCCTCGGCGACATCGCCGGCCGATTGCAGAACGTGGGCGCCGACGTGCTGTTCCAGCCCCCCGACGCCTCCTTGATCCTGGGCGCCACGAGCGCCGTGATGCCGGTCAAGTTCGTCGACCTGATGCGCGAGGTCGAGGGCGTGAAGGACGTGGCGCCCGTGCTCAACTGGCACGTCTCGCAGATCAAGGGCGAGTCCCGCGCGGTCAACCTGTGGGCCGTCGACTACCCTTCCTTCAGCCGGATCTCCGGGGGCCTCGACCTCGTCTCGGGGCACGCGCTCCAGGGACCGGACGAGCTGATGATGGACACGGTGCTGGCCAACGCCACGGGGATCAAGGCCGGCGACGCGCTGCACATGCTGAACCGCGACTTCCGCGTGGCGGGGATCTTCCGCGCCGGCGCCGGCGGCCGTCTGTATGCCCGCCTCGAGGACATCCAGGCCGCGATCGGGACGCCCGACAAGGCGTCGTTCTTCCTGATCAAGGGCACGTCCGCCCTGGCCGCGGACCGCCTCACGGAAGCCCTCCAGGCTCGTTTCAAGGGCTACAAGATCACGCCCATGGCCCAGGTCTCCAAGGTCATGCAGCAGAACGCCGTGGGACTCGAGCAGTTCAAGACCGCGCTCACGGGCATGGCGGTCGTGATCTCCTTCCTGGTGGTGCTGCTCGCGATGTACACGACGATCATCGAGCGCACCCGCGAGATCGGGATCCTGCGGGCGATCGGGGCGGGACAGGCCACGGTCGTGCGGCTGGTCGTGACCGAGAGCTTCCTGATCTGCGCGGCCGGCGTCGTGGTCGGCATGGCGCTGGCCGTGGGCACCGCGCTCTACCTGCCCCGGATCTTCCCGACCCTCGCGGTCACCCTGAGCCGGGAGTGGGCCGCGATCGCGGCGGCGCTCGGCATCGCGGGGGGCCTGCTGGGCTCGATCTACCCTGCCGTCAAGGCGGCCCGGATGGACCCCATCCAGGCCCTCAACTTCGAATGAGGCCCCGCTAGTCGATGTCAATGTTCGCGAAGCTCGTGGAGCGCGTCTCCGACAACCCGGTCCTGTTCATCTTCTTCCGCAGCCTGCTGGAGAGCGACTTCAAGGCCATCCGCAGCGTGATCCGCCGCGACCTCGCCCTCGGTGGGAAGCTGAGCAGCCTGGACCTCGCCTGCGGTCCGGGGGCGTTCGCCGACCTGTTCGCGGGCGACGACTACGTGGGCGTCGACCTGAACGCCCGCTACATCGACTACGCGCGGCGTCACCGCCAGGGCAGCTTCGTCGTGGGCGACGCGCGCGCGGTCGAGCTCCCGGACGGCCGCTTCGACCAGATCCTGATCTTCGGCCTGCTCCATCACCTCGACGACGCGTCCGTGCGCTCCGTGCTCAAGGAGTCGAAGCGGATGCTGAAGCCCGGCGGCCGGATCCTCGCGATCGAGGACATCCCGGCGCGCTCGAAGCTGAACGTGATCGGCCACCTGCTCCACAACATCGAGAACGGCGAGCATATCCGGCCGAGCGAGGAGTACCGCAAGCTCTACGCCGAAACGCTCACCGTGGCGCGCGAGGAGGTCCTGCGCAGCGGGATCTGCGACTACTACGCGGCGGTCCTTACTCCTTAAGACCGGGCTCGTCCTGCTGGCGACGCTGCTGGGCGGGCTCACCCCGGCCATCGGCGTGTCGCTGGCGCGCGTCGCCGTCTTCAAGCTCGGTCCCAACGACACCGAGCACCTGCGCGGCTTCCGGGACGACTGGGAACGGGACGGCGCCACCATCTTCCGTTGGACGACCCCTTCGGCCCGCATCGACCTTCCCCTTCATGTAAAGGGTGAGGGTTTGCGGCTCAGGCTGCGGGCCCGTCGGCATTTCGTCGAGCCCGCCCAGGTGCGGCTCGGACTCGAGGGCCGGACCATCGGCGTCTTCGCCATCCAGGCCAACGACCGCGAACCCTATCGCATCTACGAGTTCGCCCTGCCTCCGCTCGAGGGCCAGCACCGCTTCGCGCTGTCGATCGAGTCGTCGTCCGAGAACCCCCGGCCGCTCGGCCTGGCCCTGGACTGGATCGAGATCGTGACCCCCGAGCGGCGTGCCTTCGCCCTCGCTCCGGCGGCAGCCCTTCGCGGCGCCGTCGTGGGTCTCGTCGCGGTCGCGGCTCCCGTGCTCGCCGGTGGCAGCCTCGCTCTCGCCGGTGCTCACGGCGCTCTCGTCGTCCTGGCCCTGCTGGCCGGCGCCGCGGCCGATCCCCTGGCCGTGGAGCGCATCCTGAGAAACGGGACTGGCCCCTACGCGATCGCCGGCCTCCTCGCGTGCGTGCTCCTGTACGCCTTCCGCGGTGCGGGAGCCTTCACCGCCGATGCCCGCGGACCGTGGCGGCGCTCGGCCCTGGCGGTGCTGGTCCTGCTGGCCGTCGCGCTGCGCCTAGCCCTGCTCCTCCACCCGCGCTTCTACTATCCCGACGTGCGCATCCACGGCCTCTTCGTACGGGAGCTCGCGCGCACCGGGTTCGTCGCGTTCATGGAACACTTCACGGACAACCAGTTCCGCTACAGCCTCGGGCTTCAGTTCGAGAGCGGGCACTGGTACGCCTTCCCTTATCCGCCGGTCTTCTACCTGCTGTGCGGACCCTTGGTGACCCTGTTCCGGTACTCGCCGGAGGTGGCAGCCGCGATCCTGCCCTCCGTCGTCAACGGCCTCGAGGTGCTGGCGGTCTTCGCGATCGCGCGGCTGCTGGGTCTCGCCGCCGGCTCGGCGCTGGCCGCGGCGGCAACGGTCCCCCTCCTGCCATTGCTGCTCGTCCGGCTCTCCCTCGCCTACTTCCCCGCCATCACGGGCCATGGCGTCGACGTGCTCGTGATCCTGGCGGTGCTCGCGTTCGCGCCCCGTTTCCAGCGCGCGCCGGCCATCGTGACGATTGCTGGCCTCGTCGCGCTCGCGTTGCTGACGTACACGCAGTCCCTCGTCAACCTCGGGCTCCTGCTGCCGCTGTTCCTGCTCCTGCAGCTCTTCTTCGACCGCGGGCCGGGCGCATGGCGTCGCCACGGCGCCTTCGCACTCGCGGGAGCGCTCGGAGCGCTGCTCGCCGTCGGCGTATTCTACGGCCGCTACGTCCCCGTCTTCGTCGACATGCAGGGCGGCGTGCCGATGGCCGGAGAGGCGATCGTGCTCGAGCGCCTGGAACGTCTGCATGCGGTGCAACCGGAAGCGAACGTCGAAGAGCACGACGATCCGTACGCACAGCCCAACACGGATCTCTGGCGCGGCGTGCGCAAGGCGGGCTATCGCGTCTGGATCTTCTACGGGCCGCTGGCGATCGCGATCGCGATCGGTTTTCTAATGCTGATCAAAAGATCCGAGCCGATGCTCGCGCGCTTCGTGTGGGCGTGGGGCGCCAGCTTCGTCCTGATCTGCATCGGTTCCGGGGGATTCCCCGGGCCGAACCTTTTGCGATACGCGAAGGAACTGGAGCTGGTCGCGCCGCTGTGCGGGATCGCGATCGCGATCGTGGGCGCGTGGCTCGCCGCGCGCTCGCGTCTGGCTGCAGTGCTCTACGCGGCAGGCGCGCTCGCGTACGGTGTGATGCGCTTGCTGACGATCTGGAGCGAGCGCGTCACGACCCTGACGCGCTGACGGTCGCTAGCCCTCGTCGTTCATCAGTTCCTCGATGATCGCTTGCAGTGCGTGCACGATCTCCTCGCGAGGAACCTGCGCCTTCTTGAACTGGAGCGAGAGCGCGAAGCTCTTCTCCCGGGGCTGGTATTTGAAGACGAAGTGCTTCGGGCGGCCGCGCTGAGGCTTGGCCTTCTCTTCCTTGACCACGCGCCGTGCCGCCTCGCGGGTGAAGCCTTCGGTCTGGAGACGCTCGATCAGCGCCACCATTTTCTGAGGATCGCCCTGGCGAACGATCTGCAAGAGCAACGACTTACCGTGAATGTCGGCCAGCCGACAGAGCTGCCGAACCTCTTCTGGCATCGCGGTCAGGGATAGCGTTTCCGTGAGTCCCGTGCGGCTCTTTCCGAGCCTCTCGGCCATCTTCTCGTGGGTGTAGCCATACGTCTCGGTGAGGATCCTCAAGGCATCCGCTTCCTCGAACGCGCTCAGGTCCTTGCGCTGAAGGTTCTCGATCAGCGCGAGCTCCATCGTCTCCGCATCGGAGCTGTCGCGGACGACGCAGGGGATCTCCGCGATCCCGACTTCCTGAGCCGCGCGGAAGCGGCGCTCACCCGCGATGATCTGGAACCGGCTTCCGACGGGCCGCACCAGGATCGGCTCGAGGATGCCTTTCTCGCGCAGCGACGACACCAGCTCCGAGAGATCGCCCATCGCCTGTCGTGGCTGGTTGGGATTGGGGTCGATGTCTTCGATGGGCACGAGCTGGCCGAAGGGCTGGCCGCTGGGACGCGTGAGCTGATCCACGTAGTGCGTGTCGTGGCGCATGCGCAGGGTTTCGGGCAGGCCGGAGCGCCGGATGCTAGACACGTTCGATGACCTCCTCGCAGAGCCGGTAGTACTCGTACGCGCCGGTGGACTGCGGAGCGAAAGTGAAGATCGACTCGCGGTGCGCGGGGCTCTCTTCGAGGCGGATGCTCTTGCTGATCGTGGTCTGGAAGATACGATCCCCGAAGACGTCGGCGATCGCCTTCTGGACGTCGCGCGCGAGCGTCGTGCGCTTGTCGTGCAGCGTGATCACGGCTCCGAGCAGCTTCAGGTTCGGGTTGGGCCGCGAGCGGATGCGCTCCACCGTCTCGAGCAGGTCGTCCGTGCCCTCGAGCGCGAAATAGCTGGACTGGACCGGCACCAGCAGGTGGGTGGCGGCCACGAGGGCGTTCACCGTGATCAGGCCGAGCGCAGGAGGCGTGTCGATCACGACGAACTCGTAGGTGTCCTTCACCGCATCGAGCTTGTCCTTCAACCGGAAGTGCGCGTCGAGCTCGCCCACCAGCTTGGCTTCGAGCTTCGCGAGTGCGATGCGCGAGGGCGCCAGGTCCAGGTTCGGAACCTTGCTCGGAACCACGACGTCGGCGATCGGCAGGCCGTCGCCGATCACGTCGTACATCGACTTCTGCAACGCGCGAATGTCGACGTAGGTCATGGAGGAGTTCGCCTGCGGATCCAGGTCGATGAGCAGCGTGCGACGTCCACGCATGGCGAGCGCGGCGGCCAGGTTGATCGCTGTGGTGGTCTTCCCGACGCCGCCCTTCTGGTTCGCGATCGCGATGACGATCAACGGAGCCTCGGAGGGGGAGAAATCATGGGGCTGTCGGGATCTTAGGCAAAGGCACGACGGTGGGTCAAGGACGAACGTCCCGGAGGCGCGCCGGGGTGGCGCGACTCACATCTTGTACTGGCCCAGCTCGTCCTCGGAAAGGCCTTCCAGCCACTGCTGCAGGCGCCCCACGTCGGAGTCGCGGTTCTTCTCCGAGTTCGACGCCCCGTCGATGACCGCCTCCTCCACGAAGATCGGCGAGCGGGTGCGCAGTGCCAGGGCGATCGCGTCGGAGGGCCGCGCGTCGACGCGGCGCTCGCCGTCGCTGCCGCGCAGGTGGATCTCGGCGTAGAAGGTGTTCTCGCGCAGATCGCACACCACGATGCGTTGGACCTCGGCCCGCAGGTCGTCGATCACGTTCTTCAGCAGGTCGTGGGTCATCGGCCGCGGCGTCTGCACGTTCTCGATCTGGAGCGCGATCGCGTTGGCTTCGAAGACCCCGACCCAGATCGGCAGGACGCGCTGCCCTTCCTGGTCGCGCAGCACGATGATGGGCATGTTGGTGATCGGGTCGATCATCAGCCCCTTGATGGTCATCTCGACTTGCATCCCGCGCTCCTCAGGACAATATAGGAACGGCGGAAGGTCCCGTCAATGAAGCGGTTGAACGGCCACGCGGCCGGTCAGCGCGTTCGGCCCGGATCCCGTGATCTCCACCTGACGCAGCTGTCCGAGCCATTCGGCCGGCCCGTCGAAGTGGACCAACTGGAAGCGGCGGCTGCGGCCGGAGAGCCGTCCAGGAGCGTCTACCGTCTCGACCAGGACCTGCTCGGTCGACCCGACGCGCTCGGCATGGCGCTGTGCCTGGAAGCGCTGCTGCCGCTCGTTCAGGACGCGTACGCGCCGCTTCTTCTCCGTTTCGGGCACGTCGTCGTCGAGGCGCAGAGCGGTCGTTCCGGGTCGCGCCGAGTAGGCGAACACGAAGAGCCCGTCGAAGCCCACGGCATCCACGAGGTCGACCGTTTCCTGGAACTCGTCCTCGCTCTCGCCGGGGTAGCCCACGATCAGGTCGGAGGTCAGCGCGAGCTCGGGAACCGCGGCGCGCAGCAGCGCGACCTTCTCGAGATAGCCGGCGCGCGTGTACCCGCGGCGCATGGAGTCCAGGATGCGATCGGACCCGGACTGCACCGGCAGATGCAGGTACGGGCAGAGCCGCTGGAGGTCGCGCAGGGCGGCCGCGAAGCGGGCGTCTACGTGGCTGGGGTGCGAGGTCGTGAAGCGCAGGCGAAGGAGACCCGGAACCGCGTCCACGGCCGCCAGGAGGCCCGCGAAGTCGACGCCGTCGTGCTCGTAGGCGTTGACCGTCTGGCCGAGCAGCATCACCTCGGGGTAGCCGCGCGCTACCAGGCCGCGCACCTCCGTGAGGATCGCGTCGACCGGCCGACAGACCTCGGTGCCGCGCGTCCGCGGCACGACGCAGAAGCTGCAGACGTGATTGCAGCCCTCCATCGCCGTCACGTAGGCCCGCACGTCGCTCGAGTGGGCCACGTCGGCGTCGGGAACCGTGAACGAGTCCGCCGAGCGATCGAGATCCACGAGCGGCCCGCTACCCTCGACGACGCGCCGGAGGAACTCGGGAACGCGCGCGACGTTGTGCGTGCCGACGAGCAGGTCGACGTTGCCGGCGCGGCTCAGGACCTTCTCGCCTTCGAGCTGAGCCACGCAGCCGCCGACGCCGATCTTGAGCTCCGGGCGCTCGCGCTGCGCCTTCTTGAGCCGACCGAGCGAGTGGAAGAGCTTCTCCTGGGCCTTCTCGCGAACCGCGCAGGTGTTGATGAAAACGAAGTCCGCGTCCTCGGCCGAGGCCGCGCGCTCGTGACCGTCGGCGAGCAGCAGCCCTTCGACCTTCTCCGAGTCGTTGACGTTCATCTGGCAGCCAAAGGTCTCGACGAAGAAGCGGCTTTTGCTTTTCATTCTCGAAAGATCCGTGTCAGGCCCGCAGGCCCTGCCTGACCATCTCGCGCGCGTGACGGCGCGCGGTCTCCGTGATCGTCTCGCCGCCCAGCATGCGCGCCACTTCCTCGACGTGAGCGTCTTCGTCGAGAGCGCGGACCTCGGCCACGGTGCGATTCTTCTCGACGCGCTTCGAGACGGCCAGGTGCGCCTGGGCCAGCGAGGCGATCTGCGGCAGGTGCGTCACGCACAACACCTGATGCCGCTCGGCGATGGTCCGCAGCTTGCGGCCGACGACCTCCGCCACGCGGCCGCCGATGCCGGCATCCACTTCGTCGAACACGAGCGTCTTGTCCTCGGCCTCGAGCCCCGAGGCCGCGTTGAGCGCGAGGAGGATGCGGGACATCTCGCCGCCCGAGGCGATGCGCGCGAGCGGCCGGAGGTCCTCGCCCGGATTCGGAGAGATCAGGAACTCGGCCGCCTCGATGCCATGGGCGCCCCAGGACGACGTGTCGGTCGCATCGGTCGGAGGCAGGTCCGGCTCGAACTGGACGCGGAAGCGGGTCCGCTCCATGGCCAGCTGGGCCAGCTCTGCCTCGACGCGCTTCTGGAGATCCTTGGCGGCGGCGCGGCGCTTGCGGGAGAGCTCCGACGCCTTCGCGAAGTAGCGTTGGGCGACCGTCGCCCGTTCCGCGAGGAGCGCCTTTTCCCGCTCGTCGGCCGAGCCGGCGGGCCCGAGCTCCGCCCGGCTCCGGGCGCCGAAGGCCACGACCTCTTCGAGGGTCGCCCCGTATTTCTTCTTGAGACGTTCGATCAGGGCGAGCCGGGACTCGATCTCGTCCAGGCGGCCCGGCGTCACCTGAAGGCCTTCGCGGTAGTCGCGAAGGAAGTAGGACAAGTCCTCGATCGGGGCGAGGACGCCGGAGCGCCCCGCCGCGTGCTCGCCGAACCGGCCGTCGATGGCGGCGAGCTCGTCGACGCGCTTGTACACCTGGGCCAGCCGCCCGAGCGCGGCGCCCTCGTCTTCGTAGAGAAGACCGTAGGCTTCCGCGGCCAGCGCCGCCAGCCGTCCGGCGTTCGCCTGGACGCGCTTCTCGGAGCGCAGCGTCTCCTCCTCGTCCGGCTGGAGCGCCGCCTGCTCGATCTCGGTCGCCTGGAACTCGAGCATCTCCCGGCGGCGCTCCCAGTCCCGGCGATCCTTGCGCAGGGACTCGAGCTCGCCGTCCAGCGTGCGCAAGCGCTGGAACAGGGATCCGACCTCCTGGCTCTCGAGGCCCGCATGCCGATCCAGGAGGCCGAGGTGAGTGTCCGCGTCGAGGAGTCCCTGGGGTTCGTGCTGGCCGTGGATCGTCACGAGCCGGTTGCCGAGGTCGCGAAGGACGCCGAGCGGCACGAGCGCGCCGTTGACCGTCGCCTTCCCCTTGCCCGAGGCGTTGAGCTCCCGGCGGATGACGATCTCGTCACCCTCGACCGGCAGGCCGTGGGACTCGAGAAGGGCGGCCGCGGAGCGCGCCTCGAGCAGGCCTTCGACCACGGCATGCTCCTGCCCGCTACGGATCAGCTCCGGGGAGCCTCGGTCCCCGAGAAGAAGGCCGAGCGCGTCCACCAGGATCGACTTCCCCGCTCCCGTTTCTCCCGTGAGAAGCGTGAGGCCCTCGCCAAGCTCCAACTCGGCGGAGGCGACCAGGGCGATATTGTTGATTTTGAACCACTTAATCATCGTCGGGGGTTCCGACGGGAGGATAGCACATGGCTCCGCGTGCTGTAAATCATGATCCCATCACGAGTTCCGGCTAAAATCGTTGGGGGACTATGCCGAACTTGACACCACAGTCCCCCGTGCGTAAGTTCTTGACATGTCGCCATCTTCCGGATACTGGCTCCAGGCGGGGTCCTATTACCGACGACTGCTCTCCATGGCCTTCCATGGCGCTTGGGCGGTCGTCGGTGGGGTCTCCACGATTGCGGGCCTGGCGATTCCATTGCTCCTCAGACTCTACTTCGTGGGTCGTCCCGATACTTCGGCGGCCCTGGTCGAAAAGTTGAACGACGCGATTTGGCAGCTTCCCTTAGCCGCCTTCGGGATCGTGTTCGGCGTGCGGCTTGTGCTGGCCCCGTTCTGGGCGTTCGTGGAGGATCGTAGGATCACCGCCGCGCCAGCCCTATCTCTAGAAGAGCAACATCGCCGTTTTGCCGAACGCATTCGAGAAGAGAAACTCACACGAGCTCTGACCTCGGTCGCACAAGGAGCACAAGGAGAGCACCGGAAGGCCATAGAAGATCTCTCGGCCAAGCTTTCCAAGGCCGAGGAAGAATTGAGGCGGGAACGCGATCACTCCGAAGAGGAGCGGGCCGAACAGCGTAAGTGGCGTCACTTCCTTCGCCATTTGAGGCGTCTCCGGGACTTCGCTGTAGTGCGCCTTCAGAACAACCAATACGCCATCAAGGGAAAGCCCGGGTTTATATCGCCACGCCAAATGCCACCGTTTGACGACTACAACGCTATTGACTGGCTTGGTCTCTGCGAGAAGTGGGAGCAGGCAACGCTGAAGCTGCTGACTCGCCATTCTCTCGAAAGCAAACTATCGACTCTAGGGTCCGTCACGATCCGGCCAGAGGCGGACCGATGGCCCGCCCAGGTCAGGAAGCATTACCAGGAAATGATGGAGCGCCTCGACCGCATCAACGCTCTTATACCCATCGTGGAGAAGCGGGCGGTGTGGCGGGACAAGGCCTAGGCTATGTGGGGAACTAGGTTTCGCTCTACGTACGGTAGTCGGTGTGGTCTAGGCAGGCGTCGTACCATTCCTTGCTGATCTTCACTGGAATGAGACTATTGCCGATACCGATTGGCTTGCGTCTCAGATCCCGAAAGCGGGCTTCGTCGTATGGAAAGGCTGATTCAAATGAAAGAATCCGGCCTTGATCTTGGCCGATTTTCTTGGCAGCTTCGACGGCTGGTAGTAGGTCGCTGTCCTCGCTGACGATGATGGCAACGTCGTAGCGTTGCTCGTAGGCGTATCGAACTAAGTCGACGGCAATGCTTACGTCCACGCCTTTCTCATTGAAATCAGGACCGTTGCCGGTTAGACGGCCACGAAAGACATAGACATCGGCTCGCGTAAGGGCGCGAATCTTGTTTGCCCACCACTGATTCCAAGGCGCATCCTGGCCGGCCGATGGCACTCCCGTATAGAAGCGCGTCTCAACCAGAACGCGACCCGGAGAACGCGCGACTAGGGAATCGGCCATGGCAACAACGTCGCAATTGGGTTGGAAGTACGGCGAGCCGCCCTCCACGATGCCGGGAGGAGCCCATAGCTCTTTCGCGCGACGGTAGAGGTTCTGTCCATCGAAGAACAGAACGCATCGTTGGGGCATAAAAGAAAACGCCCCGCCCAGGGACACGCCAAAGACTCATGCCAGCGAGCGGGGAGGAATTGGTTCTAGGGTACGAGCACTGTTGCGGCCTGTCAACCCTTAGTACGCAAAGTGGCACTAGCCCTCTTTGTTGGTTTTCGCTTTTCCTTCTTTGGCGGCTGAACCTTAGCGGTGACTAGCGCGCCTATCGCTTCTTCAAACGAGAGCGGGTGTAACGAGACCGGCTTGGCTTTGGGCATAGGCGGAACTCCATCGGCCGCCGCCGTGCTTTCAACAAGCGCGGAGGATGGCTTCGAACATGTTGGGAGTCTTCCGGTTGTTGTGCCGGAAGGAAAACTCGGCAAGGTAGAGCGGCAGGTACGCGCGGGAAACCTGGTGGAAGTTCCCCATGATGCCGCGCTTGAGCAGGGACCAGAACGAGTCGATGTTGGCCGTGTGGACGTTGCCGCGAACGTACTCCCCACGGCTGTGCCGAACGCTCGCGTGCGTCTGGCGGAGATGCCGGTAGCCGGAAGCGTCATCGTGCGCGACAAGGGAAACCTTGTCAGCCACCGTCTCGTCAACGAAACCCTGGAGCGTCTTGGCGGACGTGTTCTCGATGACCTTGCAAACGACGTTGCCCTTGCGAGCGATAGCGCCGATGACCGGCGTGTGGTTGACCGCGCCACGGCCCTCGAACTTCACACGCTCCGACGCATGGCGGTTCTTCTGCTCGCCGCCGATGTAGGTCTCGTCAACCTCGACGACTCCCCCGTCGCCGCCCATGAGGCCCGCGAAGCCGGCATCCTGCATGGCCGCACGGACGCGATGGCACATGTACCAGGCCGAGCGGTAGGAGCCAAGGCCGAGCGTGCGCTGGATCTGAAGCGCGCTAACGCCCTTCTTCGCCTTGGTCATCAGAAAGATGGCCTGGAACCACGTCCGAAGCGGTATGTTGGTGTTCTCGAAGATCGTTCCGACCAAGGGGGAGAAACGGTAGCCGCCCTTGGAGTGCTTACACACCCACTTCCACACCTTCCCACCCTTGAGGCGGTACACCTTGGCCGAGTCGCACTTGGGGCAGCGTACGCCGTTCGGCCAGCGGAGCTTAACGAGGAAAGCCATGCACTCGTCGTCCGTGGGGAACCGATCAAGCAACTGTGAAAGCGTCATCATGAGGAGAATATAGGACTTATTTTGGCTGGTGTCAAGTCCAGCATAATCCCCAATCGTTGACACTCCCCAACCTATTGTGGCATCCTCAATTGGTAGCGCTATTTAGAGAGGTCTCGTTGCTCATTGCTCCACTCTTGATCCAGGCACAGGGCGGCACGTTCGAGGGCGGCTTCGGCGGCTGGGTAGGCCACACCGGGCCGGTGGCGCGCGGCGTCCTGCTGCTGCTCATCGTCTTCTCCCTGATCTCGTGGGCAATCATCATCTATAAGGGCATAGCCCTGCGCCGGGCCATGTCCGAATCGCAGACGTTCCTGCAGGTCTTTCGGAAGAGCAGCAAATTCTCCGAGGTCAACGCGGTCTGCGTCCAGCTCAAGACGAGCCCCCTCGTGGGCGTCTTCCAGGCCGGCTACCTCGAGGTCAACCAGCAGGTCCGCGGCGCCACGGCTCCGGCGGCAGGCTCCGCCGCGAAGCCGACGGTCAAGAGCCTCGAGTCCCTCACGCGCGCCCTCGCGCGAGCGGCCGGCGCCGAGGTGACGCGCATCGAGCGCCGCGTCACGTTCCTCGCGACCACGGCGTCCGTGACGCCCTTCATCGGCCTCTTCGGAACGGTGTGGGGGATCATGAACGCCTTTTCCGACATCGGCCGGATGGGCTCAGCGAACCTCGCCGTCGTGGCGCCGGGCATCTCGGAAGCGCTGATCACGACGGCCGCGGGCCTGGCCGCGGCGATCCCGGCCGCAGTGTTCTTCAACTTCTACAACAGCCGCATCAAGGTCCTCTCGTCGATGATGGACGACTTCGCCCTGGAATTCCTCAACATCGTCGAGCGTAACTTCACGTAAGCATGCAGTCAGGCGGCGGGACGGACAGCAGCAGCTCGGGCGCGGCGGCCGCCTACAAGGGGCTCCGCTCGTCCCGCAGCACCCACGTGATGGGCGAGATCAACGTCACCCCGCTCGTCGACGTGGTGCTCGTGCTGCTGCTGGTCTTCATGGTGACGGCGCCGATGATGAGCCGCGGCATCGACGTGTCGTTGCCGGTGGCGAACCAGCCGAAGAACGAGCCCGAGGATCGCGTCACGGTCTCGATCAACGCCCAGGAGCGGGTGTACGTCGCCGACCGCCCGATCGCGATGCCACTCCTCGAGGAGCACATCAAGGGACTGATGAGCGGGCGCACGGCGAAGGTCGTCTACCTGCGCGCGGACGAGAAGATCCGCTACGGCAAGGTCATCGAGGTGGTGGACCGCTTGAAGCGCGGCGGCGTCGAGCAGATCGGCTTCGTCTACGTGCTGCCGGGCGAGAAGACCAAGTGAACGATCCGGTCGACCGCCTGCTTGCCGAGCGCGAGCAGATGGACCGCGGCTTCCAGGCGAGCGTCGTGATCTCCGTCGCGGCGCATCTCGTGCTGCTGGGAACCACGGTCGCGGCCGCGGTGTTCGGATCGAAAGCGCCGGCCTTGCAGGTGCAGGACGGCTTCGCCGTTCCACTGCCTCCGGGCGGTGGCGGAGTGCGGAGCGCGGCGCCACCGGCGCCCGCCGTCACGACGCCGGCGCAGCCGGAACCCGAGAAGGACGTGCCTCCCCCGCCTGTCCAACCGCCCCCCAAGATCGTCAAGCCTCCGAAGGACGAGCCGAAGCAGGGCCTGCCCGAGCTCGACGCGAGGAAGAGCAAGACGAAGCCGTCGCCCACGCCCGCCCCGCGCTCCGGCGGCGTCGCCGGCGGCACGGGGACGGCGGTCCAGACCCCCGGCCTCGAGTTCGGCCCGCCGGGGCCGGGCGTGCCGGGCGGCACCGACATGCTCGGGGACTTCTACCTCGCCGGCGTCCAACGCAAGATCTGGATGCTCTGGACGCAGCAGATCCGCCCCGCGGCACCGCAACCCGTGACGATCAGCTTCACGATCACCGCCGACGGCACCGTGACCGACGTCCGGGTCGTCCAGTCCAGCGGCATCTATCTCGTCGACAGTGCCGCACAACGCGCTGTCTTCTCTGCGGCCCCGTTCGGTCCGCTACCCAAGAACTATGGAACTGACCGATACACGATCCAGGCGCTCTTCAAGCCGAGCAACTAAGGCCGCTCTCGCAGGGGCCGCCGCTCTCGCTGCGCTCGCGCTGGCGAGCGGGACGCTGCGCGCCCAGCAGCCCCCCGCGACCCCGGGCGCCGGAGCGCCGCAGATACCCCAGATCGTCATCGACGGGTCGAGCCAGCGCTTCGCGGTGCCGGACTGCCTGCCGCGCAGGGACGACCCGACGTTGCGCGAGGCGTGCCGCACGTTCACCCAGGTGCTGAGGAACGACCTCAAGTTCGAGGGCATCTTCCAGTTCGTGCCGGAAAGCCTGTTCTCCGCGATCCCGGCCCTGAACCCCGACAACCCCAACTTCGAGGACTGGAAGTCGATCGGCGCGAAGGTCCTCGTGGTGACCCGGGCCGACCTCGCGGGCAGCGATCTCACGATCGAGGCGCGCGCGTATGCCGTCGAGACGGGACAGGCGCTGCTGACCAAGCGCTACGCGGGCCGGGCCGACAATCCACGCACCTTCGCCCATCAGCTCTCCGACGACGTGACGGCGCTGACGCAGCAGGTGCGCGGCGTCGCCCGCACGCGCATCGCCTTCGTCTCGGACCGCGACAGCACCAAGGAGAAGCGCACCAAGGAGCTGTACATCGCGGACTACGACGGCTTCAACCCGCGGCGCGTGACCGTGAACAGCTCGCTCAACATCCTGCCGGCATGGCGGCCCGACGGCCAGGCCCTCGCGTACGTCTCGTACCGGCAGGAGCGCAACCCGATGATCTTCCTCGCCGAGATCTTCGCCGGCCGCTCGAGCGGCAACATCACCGGCGAGCGCGGCGGGGGCCAGGCCTTCGCTCCCGCCTGGAGCCCCGACGGCAAGCGCCTGGTGTACTCCGGGAACCGCAACGGCAACATGGAGATCTACTCCGTGAACGCCGACGGCTCCGACCATCGCCGTCTCACGAACAGCGCGGCCTCGGACACGGCGCCCTGCTTCAGTCCGACCGGGCAGGAGATCGCCTTCACCTCGAGCCGCACCGGCACGCCCCAGATCTACCTGATGGACAACGAGGGCCTGAACCTGCGCCGCTTGACCACGGTCGGCAACTGGAACGACGCGCCGGCCTGGAATCCTTCGAGGCAGTACAGCGAAATCGCGTTCACGGCGCGCATCGAGGGCGGCTTCGAGGTCGCAGTGATCGACCTCGCGACCCGCCAGGTCCGCCAGATCACCGAAGGCCGCGGCAGCTGCGAGTACCCCACCTGGGCGCCCAACGGCCGTCATCTCGCGTTCTCGTGCAACCGCGGCGGCACGTGGCAGGTCAGCGTCGCCGATCGTGAAGGCCGTGAGGTCGTTCCCCTCGCGACCGGTTCCGGAAACAACGTCCAGCCTGATTGGGGTCCCTGATATGAAGAAGACACTCTCCGTCCTCCTCCTCGTCGCCCTCGCCGCCTGCGGCGGCAACAAGCGGCCGCCCGTCGTCACCGGCTCGACCGGCAGCGCCGGCTCGCGCACGACGACCGTGGCTCCTCCGCCCGACACCATCAGCGAGGGGCCGGACATCCAACCGGTGGACGGCTCCGCCATCGGCGCCACGACGTTCTCCGACGAGTCGGGCGAAGGCGGACCGCTGGCCGACATCCACTTCGAGTACGACTCGGCCGCCTTGACCGACGAGGCGCGCGGCGTCCTCGAGCGGCACGCGGCGTGGATGAAGGCCCACACCGGGCTGCGCATCGCCGTCGAGGGTCACTGTGACGATCGCGGCACCACGGAGTACAACCTTGCGTTGGGCGACCAGCGCGCGCGCGCCGCGTACGACTACCTCGTCAGCCTCGGTGTCCCGAAGGCGGGCCTCACGACGGTCTCGTACGGCAAGGAGCGCCCGGTCGACCCCAACGGCAACGAAGCGGCCTGGGCCAAGAACAGGCGCGCCCACTTCGCGGTCTCGCGCTGAGCCGGGGGCCAAGACCCGCCGTTGTATGATGCGGGCTGGCCCGCACGAGTCTCCCGAGGAGGTCCTCCCGTGATCCGTCGCCTCGTCGCCGTCGCCTTCCTGCTGACCGCCGCGGCGCCCGCCTGGGCCGCCAACAAGGACATCGAGCGCCTCCAGCTCCAGATCTCCAACCTGCAGGCCCAGGTCTCGGACCTCCAGCGCAAGTATGACGACAGCCTGCGGGAGCTGAAGCGGCTCAACGAGGTCCTCGCGGACCAGGGCAACCAGGCGCGCAAGGCCGTGATCGACCGCCAGACCAAGGACGAGGCCCTGCAGCTCGCCCTCAAGGACATGACCGATCGGCTGGGAGAGATCAGCGAGAAGCTGCAGGTCCAGGCCGCGAGCGCCCCCGCCTATCCTGCCCCATCCCTGCCTCCGGGCGAGGTGCCGCCGTCCGGAGCCCAGACGCTGCCCGGCGGCAGCCCGTCTCCGGTCGGTCCCGTCGGCGCCGCCGCAGCCCCTGCGCCTCGCGAGCTCTACAGCCAGGCGTACGCCGACTACGCCCGCGGCAACTACGATCTCGCGATCCAGGGCTTCCAGGAGTACCTCCGGACCTATCCGAGCACCGAGTTCTCCGACAATGCCCAGTACTGGATCGGGGAGTGTCTCTACGGCAAGCAGAAGTACGCCGAGTCGATCGACGCCTGGAACCTGCTGTTCCGCGACTTCCCCTCGAGCGACAAGCTGCCCGACGCGCGCTTCAAGAAGGGCCTCGCCCTCGAGCGCCTCGGCCGGCGCAGTCAGGCTCTCGTGGAGTACCGCTACGTGGTCGACCGCTACCCGAACTCCGAGGCGGGCCGCAAGGCGCGCGAGAAGCTGAACGCGCAGTAAGAGTCTAGAAAGGAATCTCCATGGCGAGCGTCAACAAGGTCGTCCTGCTGGGCAACCTCGGCAAGGACCCGGAAATTCGCTACATGCAGTCGGGCGAGCCGGTCGCGAACTTCTCCCTCGCGACGAGCGAGCAGTGGACCGACAAGAGCGGCCAGAAGCAGGAGCGCACCGAGTGGCACCGGGTCGAGGTCTTCGGCAAGACCGCCCAGGTCGTCCGCGACTACTGCCAGAAGGGCAAGCAGGTCTACATCGAGGGCTCGATCCGCTACGACGAGTGGACCGACAAGGACGGCAACAAGAAGTACATGACCAAGATCCGCGTCAGCGGGCCGGGCTCGCGCCTGGTGCTCCTCGGCAGCCGCGGCGAAGGCGGCGGCGGACGCTCCCAGGGCGGACCGCCCGAGGGCGGGCGCGACTCCGGTCCGCCGCCCGACGATTTCCAGGTCACCGACGAGGACGTTCCGTTCTAGACGCCGGGCCCCGGCGCCCGGCTTCAGCTCCAGCTCATGTCCACGCTCCTCGCGGTCGAGCGCTACCTGCCCCCCTTCCGCTACGACCAGGAGATCGTCACCGGCTGGGTCCGCCGCTGGATCGAGGAATACGGCGATCCCGGCTCGGCGAGCCGCCTGCTATCGGTGTACGCGGCGGCCGGAGTCAAGACCCGCGCGAGCGTCGTGCCCATCGAAGAGGTCTTCGCACCCGGGGACTTCGAGACCCAGAACGACCGCTACCGGGACATCGCCCGGAGCGTCGCCGTGGATCTCGCGCGGCGCGCCCTCGACAAGGCCGGCCTCGCGCCGGGCGAGGTCGACCTGGTCGTGAGCGTCTCCTGCACGGGCTTCATGATCCCGGCCATCGACGCCTACGTGGCGGACGCCCTCGGCATGGGCCCCCGCCTCACCCGCCTGCCGATCACGGAGAGCGGCTGCGCGGGGGGCGTCGTCGGCCTCGCCCGCGCCCACGACTACCTGAGGGCGCATCCTGACCGCGCGGCCCTCGTCCTCGCCGTGGAGTTCTCGAGCCTGACCTTCCAGCGCTGGGACGTCTCGGCCACGAACGTCGTATCGACGGCGATCTTCGGGGACGGCGCGGCCGCGGTCGTGATGGTGGGCGCCGGCCATCCCCGGGCCACGGCGCCCGGCGGACTCGCCCGCCTGACGGACGCGGACTCGACCTTCTTCCGGGGCACCACGCACCTCATGGGCTTCCACCTGCGGAACCAGGGCCTGCAGATCGTCCTCGATCGGGGCCTCGCACCGTTCGTGCGCCGCGAGGTCGTCGCGGCGGTGCAGGGCTTCCTCGAGCCGCGCGCTCTGGCGCGTACCGACGTGGCGCACTGGATCCTGCACCCGGGTGGCCGCCGCATCATCGAGGTCATGGCCGAGAAGCTGGGCCTCACCGACGCGGACCTGGCGCCCACCGAGGCGGTCCTCTCCGAGCACGGCAACATGAGCTCGGTCACGGTCCTCTTCGTCCTCGACGAGATCCTCCGGGGCGGAGGCGTCCGGAGCGGCGAGCGCGGCGTGCTGGGGGCCTTCGGGCCCGGCTTCTGCGCCGAGTTCGCGCTCCTGGACTTCCTCTAGGCCGACACCATGGATCTGAGCCGCCGCGCCACCGACCCGGAGCTGCTCGACGAGGGCGTGCCCGAGGACGAGGCGCTGCGCAGCCTCGCCGACCTGCGCTTCGTGAACCGATGGCTGGGGACCGGGAGCAGCGTCCTCGGCGCGGTGCTGCCGCTTCTCGACGGCGTCGCGCGGCCCAGCGTCCTCGACGTCGGCTCGGGCTCCGGAGATCTGCCGGCGCTCGTGCGCCGCCACTGTCCGGCCGTCTCTCTCGCCGTGGCCCTCGACATCAAGGCGCTGCACCTCCGGGAGGCCCCCTCCGGGGTCGCGCCCGTCGTCGCGGACGTCCACGGGCTGCCCTTCCCGCCGGCGAGCTTCGACGTCGTGACGGCGTCGCTGTTCCTCCACCATTTCGACGGTCCCGACACGGCCCAGGTCCTGGCTTCCCTGTACCATCTCGCGCGCCGGGGCCTCGTCGTGCACGACCTGCATCGCGCCCGGGTTCCGTATTGGTTCGCGAAGGCGACGTTCCCCTGGTTGCTGCGCTCGCCCGTCAGCGTCGCGGACGGCCTGCTCTCGATCCGGCGCGCGTTCACGCCGCGCGAGCTCGCCGCGTCCTTCTCCGAGGCCGGCATCCCGCGAGTCCGGGTCGAGCGTCACTTCCCCTATCGCCTGGTCGCCGTGGCGACGAGGCCGGCGTGACACCGCGTGACGTCGTGGTCGTGGGCGGCGGCCCGGCCGGGACGGCGAGCGCGATCCTGCTGCGCCAACAGGGCCACGACGTGGTCCTGCTGGACGAGGCCCGCTTTCCCCGCGACAAGGTCTGCGGCGAAGGCGTCTCGCCCGAGGCCTGGCGCCTGCTCTCGGCACTGGGGGCGAGCGAGGCCGTCCGCGGCCTCGACCCCTGGCCCTTGCGAGGCATGGAGCTCACCTCTCCGTCGGGCATCTCGTTCGCCGGGCGCTACCGCGGGGCGGCGGAGGCCGGGTTCGCCGTGCGGCGGCAGCTCCTCGACGCCGCCCTCCTCGAGGTGGCGCGCCGTGCCGGCGTCGAGATCCGCGAGGCCGTGCGCGTGACCGATCTCGAGCTCCGGGACGGTCGGGTGTCGGGCGTGTCCTGCGAGGGTGGGAACGGAGTCGAGACCGTGAGCGCCCGCCTCGTGGTCGGCGCCGATGGGCGCCGCAGCGTGGTGGCCCGGCGCCTGGGGCTATTGCGGGAGCACCGGTCCCTCCGCAAGTTCGCCGTCCGCGGCTATTGGGAGGGCGTAGAAGGCCTGCAGCAGCAGGGCGAGATGCACGTGGGCGGCGGGGGCTACTGCGGAGTCGCGCCCCTCGCGGCCACGCGCGCGAACGTGGCCTTCGTCCTGGACCGCGAGCGGATGACGGAAGCCGCGGGCGACATCGAGAACTTCTACCGTCGCTCTCTCGCAGCCTGGCCGGCGCTGGCCGAGCGCCTGGAGAATGCGACGCTACTCGAGGCGCCGAGGGCCATCGGGCCGCTCGCCCTCGAGGCCCGCCGCGTGTCCGCGCCCGGCGCGCTCCTCGTCGGCGATTCGGCCGGCTTCTACGATCCGTTCACCGGCGAGGGCGTGACGCTCGCGTTGCGCAGCGCCGAGCTCGCGCTGCCGGTCGCCCACGCCGCGCTACGCTCCGGGCGGCTCGACGATCTCTCCGCGTACGACCGTGCGCGGCATGCGGCCACGCGCGACAAGTTCCGGCTCAACCGCCTGCTCCAGCGCACGGTCGCGTGGCCGGCCCTCGCCGACGCGGTCGCGGGGCGCTTGCGGCGCCGCGCCGACCTCGCCGACCGGCTCGTGGGCATCGCGGGTGACTTCGTGCCCGCGCGCACGGCGTTCGACCTGCGGTTCGCCTGGGACCTGCTCCGGGCCTAGCGCGTCAGACGAGCAGCAGCATCTCCCGGTACTTCGGGAGGCTCCAGAACTCGTCGGCCACCGACTCCTCGACGCGGTCGCAGGCCTCGCGCACGCTCGCCATGGCCGGCACCACCTCTTCGGCCAGCAGGTGTGCCCTCTTCTCGAGGCTGGCCTCGGCGCTGGCGCGGTCGCTCGCTTCCTGGAGCTCCCCCACGCGCGTGAGCACGTCGTCCATGTGGCCGCCCAGGCGCTCGAGAGCCACCGAGATCGCCCGGCGCGCCCCCGCGCTGCTGAGCAGCGAGTGCTGGCGGTACGCCGCCGGCAGCACGTGGGTCTGCACGAGGCTCTTCAGGGCCTCGACCTCGATCTCGATGTCCTTGATGTAGCGCTCGATCTTCACGTGGTAGCGCGCCTCGACCTCGGTCTCGGAGAACACGCGGGTACGGGCCAGGAACTCCCGCGCGTCCTTCTTCACCATCTCGGCCAGCGCCTCGGGCGTGCGGCGCAGGTTGGGCAGGCCGCGGCGCGCGGCCTCGTCCACCCACTCGGCCGAGTAGTTGTTGCCCTCGAAGCGGATCGCCTTCGTAGCGACGATCGCCTCCTTCACCACCGCGAGCACGGCGTCCGGCAGGCTCGCGCCGCGAGCCAGCCGGTCCTTGAGCGCCGCCTCGAACTCGCCCAGAGCCTCGGCTACGGCCGCGTTCAGGAACGCCACCGGGATCGAGATCGATGCCGCCGACGAGACCGCGCGGAACTCGAACTTGTTGCCAGTGAAGGCGAAGGGCGAGGTGCGGTTGCGGTCGGTCTGGTCCTTGGCGATCTCGGGGAGCTGGCGAATGCCGAGGCCGATCTTGTCGATCCCGGCCTGGCCGCCGATCTCCCCCTTCTCGATGGCGTCGAGCACGTGGGTGAGCTGCTCGCCCAGGAAGACCGAGATGATCGCGGGCGGCGCCTCGTTGGCGCCGAGACGGTGGTCGTTGCCCGAGCTCGCGATGGCGGCGCGCAACAGGCCCGCGCGACGGTGCACGCCGCGCAGGGTCGCGGTCAGGAACACCAGGAACTCGAGGTTGCGCTGCGGCGTCGCGCCGGGCTCCAGGAGGTTGCGGCCGTTGGAGTCCTGCATGGACCAGTTGCAGTGCTTGCCGCTGCCGTTGACGCCCGCGAAGGGCTTCTCGTGGAGCAGGCACGCGAAGTTGTGGCGCCGGGCCACCCGCGTCATCGTCTCCATCACGATCTGGTTGTGGTCGGAGGCGACGTTCGCCTCCTCGAAGATCGGCGCCGTCTCGTACTGGCTCGGGGCCACCTCGTTGTGGCGGGTCTTGATCGGGATGCCGAGCTTGTAGAGCTCGTGCTCGGCCTCCTGCATGAAGGCCAGCACGCGGTCCTTGATGCTGCCGAAGTAGTGGTCCTCGAGCTCCTGGCCCTTGGGCGGACGCGCCCCGAGCAGGGTGCGGCCGCACGAGACCAGATCGGGCCGCAGCGAGTAGAACGCGCGGTCCACGAGGAAGTACTCCTGCTCCGCGCCCATGGTCGGGACCACGCGCACGGACGTCTTGTCGCCGAACAGCCGCAGGATCGCGAGGGCGCGCTCCGAGAGCGCCTCCATCGAGCGCAGCAGCGGCGTCTTGTTGTCGAGGGCGTCGCCGTGGTAGCTGATGAAGACCGACGGCACGCACAGCGTCTTGCCGTTCGGGCCCTCCACGATGAAGATCGGGCTCGAAGGATCCCAGGCCGTGTAGCCGCGCGCCTCGAACGTGGTGCGCATGCCGCCCGACGGGAAGCTCGAGGCGTCGGGCTCGCTCTGGATGAGCTGGGCGCCGCTGAAGCGCTCCATGGGCAGGCCTTCGTCGTCGAAGGTCAGGAAGGCGTCGTGCTTCTCGGCCGTGAGGCCGGTCTGGGGCTGGAACCAGTGGCAGAAGTGCGTGGCGCCCTTCTCGAGAGCCCACTCCTTGACGGCATGGGCGACCTCGTTGGCGATGCCGGGCTCGAGGCGGCTCCCGCGCCGGATCGTCTCCTGGAGGGAACCGAACACCGACTTGGGCAGCTTCTTCTTCATGGCGGAGGTGTCGAAAGTGTTGGAGCCAAAGGTCTCCGCGACCTTCACCCCGCGCGCCATCTCCGGCAACGACCGGATCTGCCGCGACGTCACCTCACGAATGGCCCACAGCCTGCCGGACGCGTCGGACATCGAATCCCTCCTGTAACCGGGGGATTATAGGAAGGCGTCGGCGGCGGCCAAGATTTTTTCCGGGCGCTGACAGAAACGTCTAGGGCGCCGTCCTCGCGACAATTTTGTAGTCCAGGCCCAGCTCGTTCTTGACCTTGACCACCCCGGCCACCGAGACCGGGCTGATGCCGAAATCGGTCTGCTTCAGCACCACCTGGCCGGTGGCCGTGAGGACCCCGGCGGCCTTCTCGAGGCGCAGGGGCAGCACGATCGACTGGATCTTGTCGCGCAGCGTGAGGTTTCCCGTGACCCTGAGGTTCCAGGACCCGTCGGGCACCTGGCGGCCCTCGACGCGGGTCGACTCGAAGGTCGCCACCGGGAAGCGCCCGACGTCCAGGACCTCGGCGCCGGCCATCTTCTCCTGGACCTTCGGCACGTCCTCGGGCGGCTCCTCCTTGCCCGAGACCTGGAGCCGCGCCATCTCGAACTTGAGGCTGACCGACGACTTCCCCACCTCGGCCTCGTTCGCGACCACCCGGCCTTCGAAAGCCGAGGTCGTCACCTCGTGGGAATGGCCCGCGAAGCTGAACAGCCCGGACTTGCCGACGTCGATCCGGAAGGTGCTCGCCGCCGCGTCGACCACGTAGGTTTCCTGGGCGGTCGCGGAAGCCGTCGCGACGAACGCCACGAGCACGACCGCCGCCTTGATGCCGTCCAAGATCACCTCCGTGAACCCCTCCGGCAGTCTATTCCGAGGCGGGCCGCACGGGGAGGATGCGTTAGAATCGGGCGTCTCATCTGGAGGTCTTCTTTCATTGGCAACCACCGCGATCCAGAGGCTGCAGGGGCTCGACCGCTCGACGCTCCTCTCCATGTACCGCACGATGTACCTCTCGCGCCGGATCGACGACAAGGAAATCCAGCTCAAGCGGCAGAACAAGATCTTCTTCCAGATCAGCGGCGCCGGCCATGAAGCGATCCTGATCGCGGCCGGCCTGGTGCTGAAGCCGAGCCATGACTGGTTCTACGGCTACTACCGCGATCGCGCCCTGATGCTGCATCTCGGGGCGACGCCCCTCGAGATGTTCCAGGCCGCGACGGGCGCCAAGGACGATCCGGCCTCGGGCGGGCGCCAGATGCCCTCGCACTGGGGCTTCAAGCACCTCAACGTGGTGACGAAGTCGTCTCCCACCGGCACGCAGTTCCTGCAGGCGGTGGGCTGCGCGGAGGCCGGCCTGTACCTCGGCAACGGCACGGCCGGAGACAACCCCGGGATCCCCTTCCAGTCCGACGAGATCGTCTACTGCTCGACCGGCGAGGGCACCACGTCCGAGGGCGAGTTCTGGGAGAGCCTCAACACCGCGTCGAACCGGAGGCTGCCGGTCCTCTACGTGGTCGAGGACAACGGCTACGCGATCTCCGTCCCGGTCGAAGCCCAGACCCCGGGCGGCAACGTCTCCAAGCTCGTGCGCATGTTCCCCGACCTGCTGGTCCGGGAGGTGGACGGCTGCGATCCCCTCGCGAGCCTCGCGGTGATGCGCGAGGCCGCCGCCTGGTGCCGCGCTCGCCGTGGCCCGGCCCTCGTCCACGCCAAGGTGATCCGGCCCTACTCCCACTCGCTCTCCGACGACGAGGCGCTCTATCGCAGCGCCGGCGAGCGCGAGCGCGACGCCCAGCGCGATCCCCTCAAGACCTTCCCCCGGCTGTTGATCGCCGAGGGCATCGTGACCGAGGAAGAGCTGGTCACGCTGCGGGAGGAGACCGACCGGGAGATCCAGAAGGCGGCGGACGCGGCCTGCATCGCGCCCGTTCCGGATCCCGACTCGGCCCTGCGCCACGTCTACTCCCACGTCGATCCGACCTCGCGGGCCTTCGAGTCCCCGGCGCAGCCCACGGGCGACCCCAAGACCGTCGTCGACCTCTTGAACGCCTGCCTCCACGACGAGATGGCGCGCGACAAGCGCATCGTGGTCTTCGGCGAGGACGTCGCCGATTGCAGCCGGGAACAGAGCCTCGGCGAGGTCAAGGGCAAGGGCGGAGTGTTCAAGGTCACGAACAACCTGCAGCGCCGCTTCAGTTCCGAGCGCGTCTTCAACTCCCCGCTAGCCGAGGCCAACATCGTCGGCCGCGCCATCGGCATGGCCACCCGCGGCCTGAAGCCGGTCGTGGAGATCCAGTTCTTCGACTACATCTGGCCGGCCTACATGCAGATCCGCAACGAGCTCGCCCTGATCCGCTGGCGCTCGAACGGGGCCTTCAAGTGCCCGGTGGTGATCCGCGTGACCTACGGCGGCTACCTGCAGGGCGGCGCCGTGTACCACAGCCAGTGCGGCGAGGTCCTCTTCACCCACATCCCGGGGCTGCGCGTCGTGATCCCCTCGAACGCCCAGGACGCCAACGGCCTCCTGCGCACGGCGATCCGCAGCGACGACCCCGTGCTGTTCCTCGAACACAAGCATCTGTACCGGCAGACCTACAACAAGGGCATCTATCCGGGGCCCGAGTACATGATCCCGTTCGGCAAGGCGGCGACCCCGCGCGTCGGCGAGGACCTGACGATCGTGACCTTCGGCGCGCTGGTGCAGCGCTCGCTCGTCGCCGCGCGCAAGGCCGAGACGGAAGGCCTGAGCGTCGAGGTCATCGACCTGCGCAGCCTGGCGCCCTACGACTGGGACACGATCGCCGCGAGCGTCAAGAAGACCGGCCGCGTGATCGTGGCCCAGGAAGACCAGCGCTCCTGGGGCTATACGGCCGAGCTTGCCGCCCGTATCGGCGAGGAGTTGTTCGAGTACCTGGATGCGCCGGTGAAGCGCATCGGCGCCCTCGACTGCTTCGTCGGCTACAGCCCCGTGCTCGAGGACGCGATCCTGCCCCAGACCGAGGACATCCTGACGGCCATCCGAGACATCACCCGGTACTAGGGCGTCAAGACCGTCACTTCGCGTCCTGCTGCATGTCCGTGAACTGCTCGACCCGGGCCAGAGCCTGTCGCTCGATGGCCTTTGCGAGGTCCTTTCGTGAGACATGCTCGGATGAGAGCATGCTGAAGACGGGGATCATCCCGCGCTTCTCCGGATCGCGTGCCCAGATGCCCGGCTCCCGAATCTCGGCAACCACACGCACCAGGATCGGATCCTGCGTCCTCTGGCCCAGGTAGCTCTCGACCTGGACCACGAACAGCGGCATGAGGCCGTTGGGCTTGTCCTGCACGTCGAAGCCGACCTTCGTGAGTCGTTCCCGCACGGCCTCCGCGAGCCGGGTGCGGAGCTCGAGGCGCCTGGCGTTGGAGAGACCGGATAACTGCTCTGCGAGGTCTCCGGGCAGCGGGATGGGCAGCGCGACCTTGACCTCGACGTTCACGTCGCCCAGACCGTCGATCCGTACGGCGATCGGCCCGCGTGAGCCGGGTTGCGGAGCGCCGAGAGACAGGAGCAACGCCGCCGTCGCGATGATGTTCATCTCGTCTGTCGCCTAGGGCTTGTTCGTGCCCTGGCGGCCGTAGCGGTCTTCGAGGCGCACGACGTCCTCGAGCTCGGGGGTCGAGACCTCGATGATGTCGACGTCCGTGATGCCGGTCATCCGGTGCACGGTGCCGGGCGTGATGTGGAAGACGTCGCCGGGGTTCATCTCGATCCTGCGGAGCTCGCCCGCGTCGCCCGCCGGCTTCGTCTCGAAGAGCAGCTTCCCCGACTGGATCAGGATCGTCTCGTCCTTCACGTGGTGGTACTGGAGCGAGAGGCTCTCCCCCGCCTTCACGTGGAGGATCTTGCCGACGTAGCGCTCGGTCCGGGCCCACCAGATCTCGTGACCCCAGGGTTTGTCGACCTTCTTCGCCTCAAAGGACACCGTGCTGCTCCTTGAATCCTGCAAGTATGCCATCAGGCCTCGCCGAAGCCGCCCTCGACCAGCGCCGTCAGGGCCTCTACGCAGGCGGCCTCGTCGTCGCCGTCGATCACCAGCGTGAGGCGGGTGCCGCGCGATGCGGCCAGCAGCAGGATCCCCAGGATGGACTTGCCGTCCACCGTCCGGGTCGCGTTGTTGACCGTGACGCGGGCCCGGAAGCGGCTCGCGGCCTGGACGAAGCGCGCCGCCGCCCGGGCGTGGAGACCCAGCCGGTTCCGGATCTCCACCTCGCGCCGGATCACGCCTGCTTCTTCTCGAGCAGCTCGCTCGCGACGTAGATCGCGCCCTTGCCCTGGTCGCGGATCACCCGCGCCACCTCGAGCAGCTCGCCTTCTCGCAGGGTGCTGACCTTGATCAGCATCGGCAGGTTCACGCCCGTCACGATCTCGACGTCCGGCGCCAGGAACGGCAGGCTGACGTTGGTCGGCGTGCCGCCGAACATGTCGGTCAGGATCAGGGCCGGGGGCCCGCCCACCTCGGCGAGCGCATGGCCGATCGCGGCCTGTGCCGCGGCCATGTCGTCGCTCCAGCCCACCGAGACCGCCGCGACCCGGGGCATCTCCCCGACGATCTCGGTCGCCGCCTTCACGAGTTCGACGGCCACCTGCCCGTGGCTCACCACGACGACGCCGATCACGGGAGCTTCACGTCGCGGTGCCGGACGCTCGGCGAGTAGCCCCGCTCGGCCAGCGCCTTGCCGAGCTCGTTCGCGATCATGACCGAGCGATGCTTGCCGCCCGTGCAGCCGATGGCCACAGTGAGATAGCTCTTGCCTTCCTTCACGTAGCGCGGGATCACGAAGCCCAGGAACGAAAGCACTTTCTTCAGGAACTTGGCCGTGTCGGGCTGCGCCTTCATGTAGCGGATCACCGGCGCGTCGTTGCCGGTCAGACGCCGCAGCCGCCGCACGAAGTTGGGATTGGGCAGGAAACGCAGGTCGAAGACCAGGTCCGCCTCGGAGGGCAGCCCGTGCTTGAAGCCGAAGGACAGGATCGAGATCACCGTCTCCTGGCCCTCCGGCCGGCGCTCGTAGTGCTCCTTCACGTAGTCGCGGAGCTGATGCACCGTGAAGGCCGAGGTGTCGAGGATGCGGTCGGCCATCTTGCGGATCCGGGCCAGGGCGGCGCGCTCGGTGTTGATGCCCTCGGTCACGGGCTCGTTGAGCGCCATGGGATGCGGCCGGCGCGTCTCGCTGAAGCGCCGCATCAGGACCTTCGAGTCGGCCTCGAGGAACAACAACGAGGCCTTCACGCCGCGGGCCCTTATCGCGAGGTAGGCGGCCGGCAGGCGCCGCACGAAGTCCCGCTCGCGCACGTCCACCACCAGCGCCGAGCGGTGCAGGTCGGGCGAGTCGCGGATCAGGTCGGCGAAGGGGGGGATCAGGGCCGTCGGCAGGTTGTCGACGCAGAACCAGCCGGCGTCCTCGAGGGCCCGCATCACGTGGGTCTTGCCCGACCCCGACAGGCCCGTGATCACGAGGATCTCGGCGCTGCCCTTCTTCGCCCGCGTCGTGGTCACGCTTCTCCCCGCCGGATCATGGCGTCCACCCTGGCCGCCAGCGTCCGGGCCGCATCGTAGCCGCGTTCCTTGAGGAGCTGGTTGCGCGAGGCGACCTCGACCAGGAGCGCCACGTTCCGTCCGGGCGCCACCGGCATCCGGACCAGGGGAACGGGCAGCCCGAGGATGTCGACCGACTCGTTCGACAGCCCCAGCCGGTCGTACTCGCGGCCGCTCTCCCAGCGCTCGAGGTTCACCACCAGCTCGAGGCGCTTGGAGAGCCGGATCGCCGACACGCCGTAGAGGTCCTTGATGTTGATGACGCCGAGGCCACGCAGCTCCATGTGGTACCGCGTCAGGTCGGGCGACGCGCCGAACAGCGAGTCCCCCATCTTCTTGATCTCGACCACGTCGTCGGCCACCAGTCGATGGCCGCGGTCGATCAGCTCGAGGGCGCACTCGGACTTGCCGATGCCGCTGTCGCCGGTGATCAGGACGCCCAGGCCGAACACGTCCATCAGCACCGAGTGCTGGTGCACGCGCTCGGCCAGGCGCTCGTCGAGGAAGGTCGAGAGCTGCTTGATGAACGCGGTCGAGTCCATGGACGTGGCGAGCAAAGCGATCCCGCGGGCCTCGGCGGCCTCGGCCAGCTCCCGCGGGGGCTTCAGCCCCTTCGTCACGACGAAGCAGGAGATCCTCCGGCGGCACAGCTTCCGCAGGATCGCGGCCCGGGCGGCGCGATCGAGCTTGCGCAGGTAGCTGATCTCGCTGCCGCCCACGATCTGCACGCGTCCGTAGCGGATGTAGTCCGTGTGGCCCGACAGGGCGAGACCGGGACGCTGCACCCGCGACAGCAGGATGCCGCGCTTGAGCCCTGCCTGTCCCGAGACGAGTCGCAGGCCCAGGGCCGCCGCTTCGCGGCCGACGAGGGCGGACACCAGCACGAGGGGAGCCTTGGGCGCGACGGCCCCCAGACGACGCGCCAACGACTACGCCTCGGGCTCGATCAGGCCCAGGTGGCCGTCCTGGCGGCGGTAGAGGACGCTGACCTGCTCGGTGCCGGCGTTCCGGAACACGACGAGCCCGTGAGCGCTCCCCTCGATCTCGAGGGCGGCTTCCTCGACCGTCATGGGCTTGGCCACGAAGCGCCGGCTGCGGAAGATGCGCGTCGGGCTCTCGGCCCGCTTCTCGCGCACCGCCACGGAAGGCGCGTTCCAGGCCGGGGTGCCCCGCGCCGGGCCGCGACGCTTGCGTTCCTGGCGCTTGCCCATCTGGCGCTGGGCCTGCCGGGCGATCTTGTCGATGACGGTGGTCAGGGCCACGCCCGGATCGCCCGACTCCTCGGTGGCGGCCAGCACCAGGTGGGGCGAGCGCACGCTGACCTCGGCGATCTGGCGGTGCTTGTCGGCGGCCAGCACCACGTGGGCGTCGGTGATCCCGTGGAGCACCCGCTCCAGCTTCTTGAGCTTCTTCTCGGCCAGCGCGCGCAGCTCCGGGGCGACCTCGGTCTGACGTCCCGTGTACTCGATCCTCATGGGCGCCTCCGTTCTCGTCGGTTACGAGCGGCTAGTGGACCGACCTCCGCAGGTTCGAAGGAGGGATGCGCAGCTCTTCACGGTACTTCGCGACGGTGCGGCGGGCCAGGGGCAGGCCTTCGCGGCCGAGGGTCTCGGCGATCTGGGAGTCCGAGAGCGGCCGGGCCCCGTCCTCGCTCTCGATCATCTTCCGGATCCGGTCCTTGATCGTGACCGAGCTCACGGCCTCCCCCATGTTCGAGGTGATGCCGCTGTGGAAGAAGAAGCGCAGCTCGTAGACGCCGCGCGGCGTGTGCATGTACTTGTTCGCCACCACCCGCGAGACCGTCGACTCGTGCATGCCGATGTCGTTCGCGACGTCGCGCAGCACGAGGGGCCGGAGGTGGGCGACGCCGTGGTCGAGGAAGCCGCGCTGGTGCTTCACGATCGACTCGGACACCTTGTAGATCGTGCGCTGGCGCTGGTCGACGCTCTTCAGGAGCCACAGCGCGCTGCGCAGCTTGTCCTTCACGTAGTCGCGGGTCTCCTGGGAGTTGCCCTCGCGGTTGTCGAGCATGCGGCGGTAGGTGGAGCTGATGCGCAGCTTCGGCAGCCCGTCGTCGTTGAGGACGACCTTGTAGTCGTCCCCCTCCTTGACGATGTACACGTCGGGCAGCACGTAGGTCGAGCTGTTCGGGCTGTACTTGCGGCCCGGCTTCGGGTCGAGGCGCCGGATCACCTCGAGGTGGTGGGACACCTCGTCGGGCGTCAGGCCCATGTGCCGGCCGATCTCGGTGTACTGGTGGCTCTGGAGCTGCTTCAGGTGGTCGCGGACCATGAGGTCCGTCGGCGTGTTCTCGAGGCCGAGCTGCCGCAGCTGGAGCCGCAGGCATTCCGAGAGGTCGCGGGCGGCGATCCCGGGCGGGTCGAGGGTCTGGACGACGGCCAGCGCCTTCTCGACCTCCGCGGCCGGGAACGGGCCCATGTTCGCGATCTCCTCGACCGAGGCCCGCAGCATGCCGTCCTCGTCGAGGTTGTGGATGATCGCGTCGCCGATCTCGAGGATCAGCTCGTCGGAGACCGACATGTGGAGCTGCCAGGAGAGGTGGTCGTAGAGATCCGGGGGCTCGGTGAGCGTGTTCTCGATCGGCGGCATCTCGGGGATGTCGGCATTGCGCGGCCGGCGGTCGCCCTTGTCGTCGAGGTAGTCCTCGAAGAACTTCTCGACGTCGATGTCCTTCAGGGGGTCGTTGCGCTCGGCCTCCTCCCCGGCCTCCTGGTTCGCGACCTCGTCCGTCGACATCGTCTCCTGGACGGGCACCTCCTCGAGCAGGGGGTTCTCCATCACCTCCTGCTCCAGCACCTCCGCGAGCTCGAGGGTGGTGAGGGGCAGCAGCTTGATGGCCTGCTGCAGCGACGGCGTGAGGATCAGCCGCTGGGAGAGACGAGTCGAAAGGCCTAGTTTTTGAAGGATGGCCAAGGGCTGCGGTTCCTAGAGCGACTCGTCCAGTCGGAAAGTCTCGCCGAGGTAGACCCGACGCACTTCTTCGTCGGCAGCGAGCTCCCCTGGGGTTCCCGAGCGAAAGACCTCACCGCCCGTGAGGATATAAGCGCGATCCGTGATTTTCAAGGTTTCGCGCACGTTGTGGTCTGTGATCAGGACCCCGATGCCGCGGTTCTTCAGGTGCTGGATCAGGGCCTGGATGTCGCTGACGGCGATCGGGTCGATGCCCGCGAAGGGCTCGTCCAGCAGCATGAAGGTCGGCGACGTCGCCAGGGCCCGGCAGATCTCGAGGCGGCGCCGCTCGCCGCCGGACAGGGTGTAGGCCGGCTGCTTCGCGATCTTCTGGATGCCCAGCTCCTCGAGCAGCGCCCGGGCGCGCGCGCGCTGCTCGGCGGGCGGCAGGCCCAGGGTCTCCAGGATCGCCGTCACGTTCTGTTCCGCGGTCAGCTTGCGGAAGACGCTCGCCTCCTGAGGCAGGTAGCCGATCCCGGCCCGGGCCCGCTGGTACATGGGCAGGCCCGTGATGTCGCGATCCCCCAGGAACACCTGGCCGCTGTCGGGTCGCGCCAGGCCGACGACCATGTAGAACGTCGTCGTCTTCCCGGCGCCGTTCGGGCCCAGCAGGCCCACCACTTCCCCTTCGTGGATGCCGAGGGCCACGTGGTTCACAACCACGCGTCGGCCGTAGGACTTGGTGAGGGCGCGGGCCTCGAGGAGGCTCACTGAGGAGCGGGCTCCTGCTTCAAGATCGTCTCGGTGCGCCCTTCCTCTTCACCATCCACGAGGATCGTATCGTCGCCCACCTTGAAGGTCAAAGAACGGCCGCGCGTCTGGCGGTCGGCCTCGACGAGCACCACGTTGTCCCCCGTGAGCACCATGGTCTCGTCGGCGGGTGTGTAGACGCCGCGCCGGCCGGTCGCCTTCCGGATCCCCTGCTCGACCGATACCGGCTCGCCGGCCACGAGCTTGTCGACGGCGTTTCCGTCGGGGGTCAGCGTGATCGTGGCCTTCGGGCTGACGGTCGAGATGTCGCCCTGCTTGATCGTGACGTCGCCGTTGTAGACGATCCGGCCGGCCCCTTCCTCGTAGACCATGTCCTTTCCGCGTCCCTCGACCGCGGCCGGCTCCGGGTCGCCGGGCTTCGACGCTCGCGGGTGCAGGAGCGACACGACGCCCTCGCTGCCGATCAGGCGCCGGGCGCCCTTGGCGTCCTCCTCGAGCACCAGCCGGGGCGCCCGGATCTCGTCGCGGCCCGAGCGCAGCAGCGCGCCGTCCTCGTACAACGCCGACTTCTTCGCCTGGGTGTATGCGAAGCGCGCGCTCGTCACGAGGGTGGGCGCGTCCTCGCCCGACAGCAGCCCCGTGCGCACGCTTCCCGTGCGGCGCCGGAGCAGGTGCCGGACGTTGCGCACCGCGTTCACGTCGCCGGTATCGGGGATGATGTCGATCGTCTCCGCCTGCAGGTCGCCCGCCTCCTGGTGGATCTTCGGATCCTCCTGCAGCCGCAGCGAGCCGCCCTGCGTGTAGCGCGCGAAGCCGCTCGTGGCCTTGTCCCCGGGGCGCGAGAACGTCACGTTCTCGTCGAAGTCCATGCGCTCGGTCTCCCCGGTCTCCGGGTTCAGCTTGCCGCGGATCCGGTTGGCGGTGACGAGTCGCGGCTGGGGATCCTTGCCCACCGTCTCCGCGAGCATCCGACACTCCTTGTTGCCGCGCCACTTCTCGGCCCGGCCCGCCGCGTCGAAATCGAAGGTCAGGACGTCGGCGTCGATGGTGCGGCGCTCGGGGCGTTGCTTCGGTCCCGGCAGCAGCACCAGGCGCGCTCCGCCCTGGGCCACGGTCTTCTCGAGGGTGCGATCGGGCCGGAAGCTCAGGAAGAGCCGGCGCGAGCGCAGGTCCCGCATCCCTCCGCCCGCCGCGGCCACCGCCTGCATGCCCGGGAGCACGTCCGCGCCGCTGGTCTTCAGCACCACGCTGCCGCTGGCCACGGCCGAGCTGACGAGGCGCGTCGCCGGGTCGAAGGACAGGGCGAGGTCGTCGCTCCGGAGCTGGTCGCGGCCCTGGTCGAGGGCTACGTCGCCCTGGAAGCGCATCAGGCCCTGGGACCGCAGCAGCGTCGCGCGCCGGCTCTTGATCAGCGTCGGCGGCTTGCCGTCCTCGCTCTCGATCCGGAACGCCACGTCGGCCGGCATGGCGATGCGACCCGACTCGCCGTCGTACTGGACGCCCGTCGAGCTCCCGGTGAGGCCCTTGCGCAGGTACCGGGCCGGTCCGTCGGTCTTCGCCATGCCGCGGTCGCTGCGGTAGGTGAGATCGTCGGTCTCGACCTGCAGCCCGTCCGTGGTCTCGATCTTGACGTGGCCCCGGAACACGACGCGACCCTGCTTCTCGTTGTACGCCGCCTCGTCCGAGCGGATCGTCAGGGTCCCTTCCTTGCCCTCCTGGACGTAGAGCGACTTGACGGTCACGCCCCGCAGCCGCATCGCCTCGCCCTCCTGCCCCACGAGGCCCTCGTACTCGATCGTCGTGCGCTCCTTGCCGTCCTTGTACATCCGGTAGACGCCGTTCGTCTGGTGGGTCTCGGTGACGGGCTTCGATGGCGCGCCGGCGGACGGGCCGCTCACCGGCGTCGCGGGCGCGCGCCGAAGGCTCAAGGCCACGGCGGCGACGAGCGCGACGCACACGGCGACGAGCGCCATCCGCACGGCCTTCATGCTCATCAGGGGTCGATTCTATCGTGGGGGGCCGTGGCCCCTGAACGTCAGACGGTCGCGGGCGCCTCGAGGAACTCGCGACCGAGCCGCCCCATCTGCCGGAACTTGTCGTAGCGCGTGGCCGGGAGGGTGGCGGCGTCCTGCGCCAGGAGCTCCTCGAGCTGCCGATCGAGGACCGCGTCGACGTTCTTGAAGAGCAGCTCGTGGTCGGAGTGGGCCCCGCCCGGGGGCTCGGGGATCACGTCGTCGATCAGGCCCATGCCCTTGAGATCGACGGCCGTGATCTTCATCGCGGCCGCGGCCTCGGAGGCCCGGCCCGCGTCGCGCCACAGGATCGACGCACAGCCCTCGGGCGAGATGACCGAGTAGACCGAGTGCTCCAGCATGTTGACGCGGTCGCCCACGGCGATCGCGAGGGCGCCGCCGCTGCCGCCCTCCCCCGTCACGAGGACGATGACGGGAACCTGGAGTCGCGCCATCTCGCGCAGGTTCCAGGCGATCGCCTCGGCCTGCCCGCGCTCCTCGGCATCCAGGCCGGGATAGGCTCCGGGCGTGTCGATGAAGGTCAGGATGGGACGCCGGAACTTCGCGGCGAGCTCCATCACGCGCATCGCCTTGCGGTAGCCCTCGGGCTTCGGCATCCCGAAGTTGCGGTAGATCTTCTGTTTGGTGTCGCGGCCCTTCTGGTGGCCGATGACGGCGATCGGCCGCTCCTTGTAGAGGGCGAAGCCGCACACGAGGGCCGGATCGTCTCCGAAGCGCCGGTCGCCGTGGATTTCGGTCCACTCCGTGAACAGCGCGTTCACGTAGTCGAGGGTGTAGGGCCGGTTGCCGTTGCGGGCCACGAGCGTCTTCTGCCAGGGCGTGAGCTTGCCGTAGATCTCGCGCTGCGCCTTCAGGAGCTCGTCGGCCAGCTTCGCGGCCTCCTTCTCCTTCGCCGGGTCCCCGGGGAAAGCGCGCGCTTCGTCGAGACGCTTCTGCAACGTCAGGAGCGGCGCCTCGAAATCGCCTTCGGCCACTAGACGCCTCCTTGCCTGGACACGCCGCCGGTGCGGGCGAGCACGAGGGCTCCCGGCCCGAGCAGCGACTCCAGCTCGTCCTTCAGGATCGTGTCCGGCCGTACCTTGTAGTACGTGCTCGGGGCCACGGCCACCGCGTAGGAGCCCGGCCGGATCAGCTCCAGCGTCACCGGGCAGTCCCCGCGATGGGACTCGAGTATATCGCGCAGCCTCTCGCCCTTCCCACGGTCCCAGGTCGCGATCGGCACGCGGATCGTGACGAAGCGCGCCTCGGCCAGCTTTGCCTGCTCGAGGGGCAGGAGCTCCGAGACGAGGAGCTTCGCCTTCCCCTCCTCGTTCACCTCCGCCTTCGCCTTGACCAGCACGACCTGGTCGTCGGCGAGGCGCGCGGCGACCTTCTTGTAGGTCTCCGGGAACACCAGGGCCTCCGCTCCGCCCTCGAGGTCCTCGAGGACGAACGACGCCATGCGGTCGCCCTTCTTGGTCTTGATGAGACGCAGGGCGGTGACGATGCCGCCGATCGTGACCTCGGGCAGCTCGCCGCGCTCTCCCAGGGTGCCCGTCGTCGCGTTCGCCCATTGCGCGAGCTCCGCCCGGAAGCGCTCCAGAGGATGGCCCGTGATGAAGAACCCCAGGGACTCCTTCTCGAAGGCCAGGCGCTCGCCCTCTCCCCATTCCGCGACGTCCGGCAGCCGGACGTTCGTGGCCTCGTGCTCCTCGGCGTGGCCCATCATGCCGAACAGGCTCGACTGGCCCTGCTCGCGATCGCGCTGCTGTTTCTGCCCGCCTTCGATGGCGCGGTCGAGCCCGGCCAGGAGCGCCGCGCGGCGCTTGTCGAGGGAATCGAAGCAGCCGCTCTTCACGAAGCTCTCGACCACGCGGCGGTTCACGGCCTTGAGGTCGACGCGATCGCAGAAGTCGAAGAGCGACTTGAAGGGCCCGCTCTCGTTGCGCACCTTGAGCACGGCCTCGACGGCGCCCTCGCCCACGTTCTTGATGGCGGCCAGGCCGAAGCGGATGCCCTCGGGCACGACCGTGAAGAACATCGACGACTCGTTGACGTCGGGCGGGAGCACCTTGAGGCCCATCTCCCGGCACTCGCCGATGTAGTGGACCATCTTCTCGGTCGTCGCCCGCTCCGAGGTGAGCAGCGCCGCCATGAAGTACGACGGCGTGTTCGCCTTCAGGTAGCCGGTCTGGTACGCGAGCCAGGCGTAGGCCGCGGAGTGCGACTTGTTGAAGCCGTAGCCCGCGAACTGTTCCATGTGGTCCCAGATCTTCGCGGCCTTCTTCTCCGCGACGCTCCGGGCGGCGGCGCCCTCCAGGAACTTCTGCTTCTGGGTGGCCATGACGTCGGCCTTCTTCTTGCCCATCGCCTTGCGCAGGATGTCGGCCTCGCCCAGGGTGTAGCCGGCGAGCGCCGAGGCGATCTGCATGACCTGCTCCTGGTAGACCATGATCCCGTAGGTCCCCTGGAGGATCGGCTCCATCTGCGCGACCTCGTACGTCACCTTCGTCTGGCCGTGGCGGCGCTTGATGAAGTCGTCGATCATCTGCATCGGACCGGGCCGGTAGAGCGCGTTCAGCGCGGTCAGGTGGTCGAGGCGGTCGGGCTTGAAGCGCTTCAGGATGTCGCGCATCCCGTCGGACTCGAACTGGAACAGGCCGCTCGTGCGACCGGCCGTGAACAGCTCGTATGTCTTGGCGTCGTCCGTGGGGAAATGGTCGGGATCCAGGCGCTGATCGGTCTGGGCCGCGATCATCTTCACGCAGTCGTCGATCAGGGTCAGCGTCCGCAGGCCCAGGAAGTCCATCTTCAGGAGGCCGATCCGCTCGATGCCCTTCATGTCGTACTGCGTCGTGATTTCAGCCGTGTTCCCCTTGAAGAGCGGGACGAACTCGGTGAGCGGGCGCGGCGCGATCACGACGCCGGCGGCGTGGGTCGAGGCGTGGCGCGTCGTGCCCTCGAGACGCCGCGAGATGTCGATGAGCTCCTTGACCTTCGGGTCCTTCTGGTACGCCTCCTTGAGGGGCGGGGACTCCTCGAGGGCCTTGTCGAGGGTCATCTTCAGGTCGAACGGGATCATCTTCGCGATGCGGTCCGCGTCCGCGTAGCTCATGTCCATCACGCGCGCCACGTCGCGCACGACGGCCTTCGACTTCATGGTGCCGAAGGTGATGATCTGGGCGACGTTCTCGCGGCCGTACTTGCGGGTGACGTACTCGATCACCTCGCCGCGGCGGTTCTCGCAGAAGTCGATGTCGATGTCGGGGGGGCTGATGCGCTCCTCGTTGAGGAAGCGCTCGAAGATCAGGTCGCCCTCGATGGGGTCGATGTCGGTGATGCGCAGCGCGTACGCCACGAGGGAGCCGGCGGCCGAGCCGCGGCCCGGGCCCACGGGGATGCGCTGCTCGCGTGCGTAGCGGATGAAGTCCCACACGATCAGGAAATAGCCCGAGAAGCCGACCCGGCGGATCACGCCGATCTCCTTGTCGAGGCGTTCCTTGTACGTCGAGACCGGGTAGCGATAGCGGCCCGACGCGATCAGCGGCTCGATCGCCTTGCAGCGATCCTCGAAGCCGTCGCGCGTGACCTTCTCGAAGTAGCTTTCGATCGTGTAGCCCGCCGGCACGTCGAAGGCCGGCAGCGAGTCGGCGCCCTTCAGGCTGAAGTCGCACATCTCCGCGATCTGCACGGTGGAGTGCAGCGCCTCGGGATGATCGGGGAACAGCCGCGCCATCTCCTCCGCGGTCTTCAGGTAGAACTCCTGCGTGTCGAAGCGCAGGCGCTCCGTCTCGTGGACCTTCTTGCCCGAGCCGATGCACAGCAGGACGTCGTGGGCCTGGTGGTCGTCCTTGTGGAGATAGTGGGAGTCGTTCGTCGCGACCAGGGGCAGGCCGGTCTTGTCCCGCAGCCGCAGCAGGCCCCGGTTCACGCGATGCTGCAGCTCGATGCCGTGGTCCATGACTTCGAGGTAGAAGCGGTCCTTGCCGAAGATCTCGGAGTACTGCCCCACCGCCTGGAGCGCCGCGTCCTCGAGGCCGTTCTGGAGGAAGCCCGCCACCTCGCCGGCCAGGCACCCTGACAGGCCGACAAGGCCGGCACTGTGCTTCGCCAGGATGTCCTTGTCGATGCGCGGGCGGTAGTAGAAGCCCTCGAGGTAGCCCATCGACACGAGCTTCACGAGGTTGTGGTAGCCCTCGTCGCTGGTCGAGAGCAGCGTCAGGTGATGGTAGGGCTCGTCGCGCCCCACCATCGTCTTCTCGTGGCGACTGCCGGGAGCGACGTAGATCTCGCAGCCCAGGATCGGCTTGATCCCCGCGTCCTTGCAGGCGTCGTGGAACGCCACCGCGCCGAACATGTTGCCGTGGTCGGTGATGCCGACCGCGCGCATCTCGAGCTCCTTGGCGCGGTCCACGAGCTCGTCGATGTGGGACGCGCCGTCGAGGAGGCTGTACTCGGTGTGGAGGTGCAGATGGACGAAGTCCGGCCTGGTCGTCATTGACAGCCCACCCGCGCTACTCCCACTCGATCGTGCTCGGCGGCTTGCTGGAGATGTCGTACACGACGCGGTTGATGCCGCGCACCTCGTTCACGATCCGGTTCGAGATGCGGGCCAGGAGCTCCTGGGGCAGACGCGCCCAGTCGGCGGTCATGCCGTCGGCCGATTCCACGGCCCGGATCGCGACCGCGTAGCCGTAGGTGCGGAAGTCGCCCATCACGCCCACCGAGCGCACGGGGAGCAGCACCGCGAAGGACTGCCACAGGGACCGGTAGAGACCCGCGGCCTTGATCTCCGAGACCACGATGTCGTCGGCCTCGCGCAGCAGGTCGAGGCGGTCCTTCGCGAGCGGCCCGAGGCAGCGCACCGCGAGGCCCGGACCCGGGAACGGCTGTCGGTAGACGAAGTCCTCTTCGAGGCCGAGCTCGAGACCGGCCGCCCGTACTTCGTCCTTGAACAGCTCGCGCAGCGGCTCCACCAGCTTGAACTTCAGGTTCTTGGGAAGCCCGCCGACGTTGTGGTGGCTCTTGATCACCACCGACGGGCCGTGCACCGAGGTCGACTCGATCACGTCCGGGTACAGCGTGCCCTGGGCCAGGAACTCCGCCTTCCCCGCCTTGCGCGTCGCGCCCTTGAAGACCTCGATGAACTCCCGGCCGATGATCTTGCGCTTGCGCTCCGGGTCGCTCACGCCCTTGAGCTTCGTGAGGAAGCGCTTGCTGGCGTCGGCGAAGACGACCTTGAGCTTCATCCGCTCGGCGAAGCGCTGGCGCACCTGGGCTGCCTCGTTCTTGCGCAGCAGGCCGTTGTCGACGAACACGCAGGTGAGACGCTCGCCGATGGCCCGGTGCAGGAGCAGCGCCGTCACCGAGGAGTCGACGCCGCCCGAGAGCGCGCAGATCACGCGGCCGTTGCCCACCTGGGTCTTGATCTTCGCCACCGCGTCGTCGACGAACGACGCCGCGTTCCAGTCGCGCCGGCACCCGCAGGCGTCGAGGAAGTTGGCGAGGACGGTCGCCCCCTCGTCGGTGTGCTTCACCTCCGGGTGGAACAGCAGGCCGTACAGGCGCCGCTCCGAGTCCTCCACCGCGGCGATGGCGTTCGTGCCGCTCGAGCCCACGACGCTGAACCCGGCGGGCGGCTTCAGGATCGAGTCGCCGTGGCTCATCCATACCCGGGTCGGAGCCGAGACGCCACGCAGGAGGCGCCCGTCGCCCTTCTTCTCGAAGAGCGCGTTGCCGTACTCGCTGCGGTTCGCCTTCTTCACCTCGCCGCCCAGCATGTGGCTCATGAGCTGCATGCCGTAGCACACGCCGAGGACCGGGACGCCCATGTCGAAGATCGCCTTGTGGCAGCGCGGCGCCTTCTTGTCGTGGACGCTGTCGGGTCCGCCGGACAGCACGATGCCCCGCAGCGGACGGTTGCGCAGCGAGGCGGGCGGCGTGTCGGGCGGCAGGATCTCGGAATAGACCTGGAGTTCCCGGAAACGCCGGGCGATGAGCTGCGTGTACTGCGAGCCGAAATCAAGGATGGCGATCGTGTCTCGATCCATCGTCGCGGGACCCTCCGGAGCCGCGGATTATAGCGCCCCACCCGGATGGTATAGTTCCGGATCTTGACGAAGCGTCTCGCCATCGGCCTGATCGCGGCCGTCTGCGTCGCCTGTGGCGTGAAGCTGGCCCCGCCGCCCGCGCTGTTCCCCGTCACGAACGTCTGGAAGGTCGGCGTGGGCGGCACGATCGAGCCGCCCCTCGCCACGGACGGGCAGCGTCTCTTCGTCGCGACCCGCGACGGCTCGGTCGTCGGCCTCGCCCTCGAGACCGGCAAGGAGCTCTGGCGCGTGCGCGGCCGCGGCCACGTGTCGGCGGCAGGCGCCGTCCTGGTGCTGCGCGAGGACACCGGGCGCGTCCGGCGTCTCGATCCCGCCAGCGGCGCCGACATGTGGCGTGCGATGTCGGGCGTCGAAGGCGCGCTGCCGGCCGCGATCGACGGCGACACGCTCTTCGTGGCCGGCAGCGGCCTCGCGGCCTTCAGCACCGACCGGGGCGAGAAGCTCTGGTCGGCCCCCGAGAGCATCACGTCGCTGCCGGTCGCGTCGGGCCGGTGGCTCTTCACGGGCGAGGAGGACGGCACCGTGCGCGGCCGCGAGCGCGCCTCCGGCGTCCCGCGCTGGAGCTTCGCGACGCGCGGCCCCGTGCGCGCCCCGGTCTCGGTGGACGGCGATCGCCTGTTGCTCGGCACGACCGACGGTCGTCTCCTGGGTCTGCGGCTCGAGAAGGGCACGTCGCGCTGGCGCTGGAAGATCGGGGCGGACGTCCTCGACGCCGGCCTCGCCTTCGAGGACAACGCGCTCTTCGTGTCGTACGACAACGTGCTGTACGCCGTGGGGCGCGGCAACGGGCACCTTCACTGGCGCGGCTCGCTGCCCTCGCGGCCCCTCTCGGGCCCGATCCTGACCGGGAGCGCGGTGATCGTCGCGTGCCAGGAGAACGACATCCTGGGCTTCGACGCCCGGACGGGCGCGCGCCTGGGGGCGCTCCAGACCGCCGCCGAGATCCGGACCCCGCCGCTCGTGGTGGGCGATCGCCTCTACGTGGGCCTGCGCGACCGCTCGGTCGTGGCGCTCGCCCTCAACCAGGCGCCCTTCGCGCCTCCGAGCCCTACACCGCCTCCCAACGCGGGCCCGCAGCCCCAGCGGAAACCTTGACATCCCCGGACCCATCCACAAAACTAGTACGTCCCATTAACCTGAGGAGCCGAACCTCCATGTCCTTCAAGCCCTTTGCCAGACTGCTTCTTCTGGGCAGCGTCCCTCTCGCGGCCGCCTGCGGCGGCGGTGAGGCCGAAAAGCCGGCCGCAGCTCCGGCCACCCAGGCGCCCGCGGCCGCTCCGGCCGCGAGCGCCGGTTCCGCCTCGATCGCGGGCAAGGTCTCCTTCGACGGCGCCGTGCCGGCCGCCGAGAAGGTGAAGCTGAGCGCCGATCCCAAGTGCGCCGAGATGCACAAGGGCGGCCTCGAGCGCCAGACGGTCCACGTGAAGGACGGCGGTCTCGCCGACGTCCTCGTCTACGTGAAGAGCGGCGCCAACGGCAGCTACCCCGCTCCGGCCGAGGACGTGCTCCTCGACCAGCACGGCTGCGACTACACGCCCCACATGGTCGCCATGGTCGCCGGCCAGAAGCTGAAGATCCGCAACAGCGACGACACCCTCCACAACATCCACCCGCGCCCGCAGATCAACGCGGAGTTCAACGTGGGCCAGCCGCGCAAGGGCATGGAGTCCGAGAAGAGCTTCGACAAGGCCGAGATGCTGATCCCGGTGGGCTGCGACGTGCACCCCTGGATGCGCGCCTACATCACGGTTCTCTCGAACCCGTTCTTCGCGGTCACCGGCGAAGACGGCACGTTCACGATCAAGGGCCTCCCGGCCGGCGAGTACGAGGTCGAGGCCGTGCACGGCAAGCTCGGCAAGGACAAGGCCGTGGCCGGCAAGATCACCGTCAAGGACGGAGAAGCCGCCAAGCTCGACCTGACCCTCAAGGGCTAGCTCATGTCCGTCCACTCCGGGGCGGACCCCCGCCCGCAGGCGCAGGGCCCGTCCCGGAGCTTCGATCGCTGGCGGCACCGTTTCTCGGTCCTCATGGTCGGGGCGACGCTCTTCCTGATCTTCGCCGGGGGCCTGGTCACGAGCACCGGTTCCGGCCTCGCGGTGCCCGACTGGCCGCTCTCCTACGGCATGCTGATGCCGCCGATGGTGGGCGGCATCTTCTACGAACACGGCCACCGGATGGTCGCCACCGGCGTGGGCTTCCTGACCCTCGTCTTCGCCTTCTGGACCGCGCGGCGCGAGACGCGCCCTGGCGTGCGCCGGCTGGCCTGGGCCGCCCTCGGCATCGTGATCGCCCAGGGCGTGCTGGGCGGCATCACGGTGCGCTTCTTCCTGCCGCCCGCCGTCTCGATCGCCCACGCCTGCCTGGCTCAGACGTTCTTCTGCGTGCTGATCGCGCTCAGCTACGGGCTGTCGCGCGAGTGGCTCGGCGCCCCCGCCACGAACAGCGACACCACGGGCGTGCGCGGCGCGGCCCTCGCGGCCACGCTCGTCGTCTGGCTGCAGCTGCTCGTGGGCGCCACGATGCGGCACCTGCACGCGGGTCTCGCGATCCCCGACTTCCCACTCGCCTTCGGTCAGCTGGTGCCGTCGTTCACGAGCACGGCGATCGCCGTCCACTTCGGCCACCGCGTCGGCGCCGTTCTCGTGCTCGCCTGCCTGCTGCGCCTGCTCGTCGCCGCGCAGCGCTCCCGGGACCGGAGCCTGGCGAGGATGGGCGTCCTCGCCCTGGGACTCGCCCTGGTCCAGGTCGCCCTCGGCGCCGCGACCATCCTCACGGCGAAGGCCGTCGTGCCCACGACCTTCCACGTCGCCACCGGCGCCGCCGTCCTCGGGACCTGCTGGCTCACCACGCTGCGGGCCTGGCGGCGCTTGCGCCCCGGGCCGGCCATGACGCGACCGGTGGCGAGCGTCGCCGGCGCCGCCTCGACGGCATGAGCTCGCCGGCCCTGGCGGCGCGCCGGAGCTTCGCCACCGACTACGCCGAGCTCACCAAGCCGCGCATCACGCTCATGGTGATGTTCACGGCGCTCGTGGGCTACGTCATGGGGTCGCCGATCGGCGCCGTGTCCCTGCCCGGGCTCTTCGAGGCCCTGGCGGGAACCGGCCTGGTCGCGGCCGGCGCCAGCGTCCTCAACATGGTGCTCGAGCGCCGCACCGACGCCCTGATGCACCGGACGCGCGATCGGCCCTTGCCCGCGGGCCGCCTGCGAACGGCCGAGGCCCTCGGCTTCGGCCTCGCCCTCACCAGCCTGGGTCTAGCACTCCTCGCCTGGTTCTCGGGCACGCCGGCCGCGGGGGTCGCGCTGCTCACGTGGATCTCCTACGTCTTCTTCTATACGCCGCTCAAGACGCGCACCTCGTTGTCCACGATCGTCGGGGCCTTTCCGGGAGCGCTGCCGCCGGTGATCGGCTGGGCGGCGGCCCGGGGCGGCGTGGATCCCGGCGCGTTCGTGCTGTTCGCCATCCTCTTCCTGTGGCAGATCCCGCACTTCCTCGCGATCGCCTGGATCTACCGCGAGGACTATGCCCGGGGCGGCCTGCCCATGCTGCCCGTGGTGGATCCCGAGGGACGCATGACGGGTCGGCAGGCCGTCGCCAACAGCATCGCGCTGCTGCTCGTGAGCCTCGCCCCGGCAGCCGCGGGCATGGCCGGCCGCACGTATCTGCTGGGCGCCGCGATCCTGGGGCTGCTGCTGGCCGCAGCGGCGATCCGGGCCGCCGTGTTCCGGAGCCTCGCTTCGGCCCGCGTGCTCTTCCTCGCCTCGATCGTGTACCTGGCGGGGCTCAACGCCCTGCTGCTCGCCGACCGCCTCTAGCGCGCCGCCGCGGTCAACAGGCGATCGATGAGACGCTCCGCGTCGCCGTGGAGCGTGGGCGGCGCGCCGAAGTAGCTCGCGGCCGTGGCGCCGTCGGGCCCGAACACGAACAGCGTCGGCACGGCGCTCACGTCGCCGAAGCTCCGCGCGATCTCGGGCGTGCCCAGGGCCCAACCGAAGGGCAGCGACAGCTCGGCCACGCGCCGCCGGACGTCGGCCTCCTCGGATTCGAAGGCGAGGGCCACGACGGCCACGCGATCCCCGTAGCGCTTCTTGAGCTCGCCGAGCCACGCGAGGGTGCCCTGACAGGGCGGGCACCAGGTGGCCCAGAACTCCACGACGACCACACGGCCGGCCAGATCGGCCGTCGCGAGCGCCTTGCCGTCGAGATCCGTGATCGTGAGGACCGGCAGACGCGGGAGCTCGCGGTCCGCTGGCGTGGCCGCGGCCTCCGCCTCGTCCCGCCGTCCGGCCAGCAGCAGGCCGATCATGCGCGACAAGTCGCCCTGGAACCGGTCGTAGCTCGCGGCAGTCTTCCACGGCGTGTAGCGGCCGTCGCCCGAGCCCTCGCCCTTGCCGTAGAAGCCGAAGTCCTTGGGTTTCGCGACCAGCACGTCGTCCACGAAGATCGCCGGATAGCGCGTGACGCCGAAGCGCTTCGCGAGCGCCGAGTCCCCGTAGTTCTCCACCACGAAGCGTGCCCGGCCACCGAACTCCTGCACGACGCCTTGAGCCAGCAGACCTGCTGGGTCGGACAGGTTTCAGGTATAGGGCCAGCGTACGAGCGTCACGGTCACGCTCGCCGCAGGCGCCGGAGGACGGATCGGAGCCGGCGCGAGGGCCTCGAAGTAGCGCGGCAGGATGCCCCCGACGATGGCGTTCGCGAGGGCCGGGGGCGCGCTCGCCGTCGCCTGCGCGAGATCCGCTCGGGCGTATTCGAGAAAGACGCGGCCGATCGTGGCGTCCACCGGGCTGGCGTCGAGCCGCGCCGCGAAGCTGCCGATCGCCGCCTTCAGCTCTAGCGGGTCGCGCGCGGACGCGTTCGGCCGGAGCGGCTCGAAGCGTTGAAGCGCGCTCAGGTAGCGCAGGAACGCGCCGTACCGTAGCCCGGCCGCGTCGAGCTCGAGGGCCTCCTTGAGCGCCGCGCTGGCGCTGATGAAGTCTCGGTGCCGCTCGATCGAGGCGGGCGGCTTGTAGGCCGCCAGCAGGTCGCGCTGCAGGGTCTCGAGCTCCGGACCCAGGCTCCGCAAGGGCGGCGGCGGCAGCGCCGTGGGCATCGACAGGCGCTTGCAGAACGCGGCGAACTCGCGCTGCGCCTGGGCGGCGCCGAGGTAGTAGAGGCCGGCGTCCGGCATCGTGTTCCGTCCGTACTCGAGGCTCGCCTCGTAGTAGACGCGCACCTGCGGCAGCGCCGCCTCCCCGATCGCGCGCACCGCAGCCGGCGTGACGCCGGCGAGCGCCGACGCGTCCGGGGGCGCGTCGAGAACGGGCCCCAGCCGCGTCCACTCCTTCTCGAAGAGCGCCTGGTCCTGGCGCTCGCCGGCGCTGCGCTCGGCCACGTACATCGCGGCGACGGCTCCTTCCTGGCCGCGCGCGAGACGCAGCAGCGCCAGGAGCGGATAGCCCGCGCGGCGCGCGTCCTCGGCCTGGACGAGCATGGGGCCGGAGGAGCCCTTCACGTCGGTGGTGATCTCGTCCGTTGCGGTGCTCGCGTCGAGGAACGCGCGTAGTCGCGCGATCTCCGCGGCGACGACGCTCTCTTTTTCGAAGCCGGATCCGGCGTCGATGCCGGCCGCCGAGGCCGACACGAGAAGGGCGAGGGCGACCGCGCCAGGCCCGGCGAATCGCGAGCGCATCGACATCGCCCGGAGCATCCCACGGATCGGCGTTAAAGGGGTTGAACTCGCGCGCGTGCCTCCAAACCCTTGACGCGCCTCGGAGTCCTGCGGTAAGGTTCGCCGCGAAATCCGACCGCAGACAACTTCGAAGACCCCGGTCTTGGAGGGCAGGGATGGCCAAACTGCAGGGCCTCTTGTTCGGGCTGGCAACGCTCGTCCTGGTGGTGGTCGCGACCGCCTTCTTCGCGAAGGAGTGGCTGCCTCCCCTCAAGTCGGACCGGATCGCCATCGATCACGGCATCGCCGTCACGCTCCTCGTGACCGGCCTGGTCTTCATCGCGACCAACCTGCTGCTCGCGTTCTTCGCGTGGCGCTACCAGGACGCGCCGGGCGCCACCGCGGCGTACTGGCACCACAACGCGAAGCTCGAGTGGATCTGGACCCTGGTCACGGCCGCGATCATGTTCGGCTTCCTCTTCAACGCCCTCGCGATGTGGGGACAGCTGCAGAAGGCGCCGCCGGCCGACGCGATGCTCGTCGAGGTCGTCGGTCAGCAGTTCGCGTGGAACGTGCGCTACCCCGGCAAGGACGGGATCTTCGGCCGGACCGATGCCAAGCTCGTCGACCCCGGCAACCTGAACTTCATCGGCCTCGACAAGACCGATCCCAACGCGGCCGACGACGTGATCATGCCGCAGAACCAGCTGTACCTGCCCGAGGGACTGCCGGTGCGCGTGCGGATCCGGTCCCTCGACGTGATCCACAGCTTCTTCCTGCCCAACTTCCGCGTGAAGCAGGACGCGATGCCCGGGATGGCGGTCGAGACCTGGTTCACGCCGAAGGTCGCCGGGGACTACGAGATCGCCTGCGCCGAGCACTGCGGCCTCGGTCACTACCGCATGCGCGGCCAGCTCCACGTCGTGAAACCCGACGGTTTCGACGCGGCGGTCGCCGCGGCACTGGAATAGGAGGCGCGACTTCATGGCTCACGCCGAGACACACGCCGCCGAAGCACACGGCCACGCAGACCACGCCCCGCAGTCCTTCATCTGGAAGTACGTCTTCAGCAAGGACCACAAGGTCATCGGCATCCAGTACTACGTGACGGCCATGTTCATGGCGCTCATCGCCGGGCTGCTCGCCATGACCATCCGGCTGCAGCTGGCCTGGCCCGAGAAGACCTTCCCGTCCCTGAACTTCCTCACTAAGGGCTACACCGACGGCGTCATGAACCCCGAGTTCTACGCCATGCTGTTCACGATGCACGGCACCATCATGGTGTTCTTCGTGCTCTCCACGGCGCCCGTGTCCGGCTTCGGCAACATGCTGATCCCGCTGCAGGTGGGCGCTCGCGACATGGCCTTCCCCTTCCTCAACGGCCTGTCCTTCTGGACCTTCCTGCCGGGCTGCATCGTGATCCTCAGTTCCTTCTTCGTGGGGGCCGGGGCCGCGGCGGGCGGCTGGACCTCGTATCCGCCGCTCTCCGCCCTGCGGAGCGCCGTGCCCGGTTCGGAGATGGGCCAGACGCTGTGGATCATCGGCATGGTCTTCTTCATCGCGTCCTTCACGATGGGCGGCCTCAACTTCGTCACGACCATCCTGAACATGCGGACGAAGGGCCTGTCGATGATGCGCATGCCCATGACGCTGTGGGCGATGTTCCTGGTCGCGGTCCTCGGCCTGCTCTCGTTCCCGGCCCTCACGGCCGCGAGCCTCATGCTGCTCTTCGACCGGCATTTCGGGACGAGCTTCTTCATCCCCAGCGGGCTCGTGCTCTCGGGCCAGGTCGTGAACCACCAGGGTGGCTCGCCGCTGCTGTGGCAGCACCTCTTCTGGTTCCTCGGCCACCCCGAGGTCTACATCCTGATGCTGCCCGCCCTGGGCTTCACGTCCGACATCATGGTGGCCTTCTGCCGGAAGCCGATCTTCGGCTACAAGGCCATGGTCGGCGCGATGCTCGCGATCTCGGGCCTCAGCTTCGTGGTCTGGGGCCATCACATGTTCGTGTCGGGCATGAGCCCCTACCTCGGCATGGCCTTCGCCGTGGGCACGATGCTGATCGCGGTGCCGTCCGCGGTGAAGACCTTCAACTGGCTCGCGACGCTGTGGCGCTCCCGCATCATCTTCAAGACACCGATGCTGTGGGCCATGGGCGTCGTGTCGCTGTTCATCAGCGGCGGCCTCTCGGGGATCTGGCTGGGCCAGACGGCCCTCGACATCCACTTCCACGACACCTACTTCGTCGTGGCCCACTTCCACCTGATCATGGCCGGCGCCGCGCTGTTCGGCGTCTTCGGCGCGACCGCGTTCTGGTTCCCGAAGATGTTCGGCCGGATGATGAACGACACCCTGGGCAAGATCCACTTCTGGTTCACGTTCCTCGCCTACTACTGCACGTTCTTCCCGATGCACTACATCGGGCTGGCCGGTCACATGCGGCGCATCTACGATCCCTACCAGTACGAGTTCCTGAAGAACCTGCAGCCCATCAACCAGTTCATCACGATCAGCGCGTTCATCCTGGGCGCCTCGCAGATCCTGTTCTTCATCAACTACTTCTGGAGCGCGTTCCGCGGCGAGAAGGCCACGGACAACCCCTGGAACGCGGCCGGCCTCGAATGGACGACGCCCTCGCCGCCGGGCCACGGCAACTGGCCGGGCGAGATCCCCGAGGTGCACCGCTGGCCGTTCGACTACAGCGTGCCCGGCGCCGAGAAGGATTTCGTGCTGCAGACGGATCCGGCGCCGATCGGCGACAAGGCCGGGAGCCACTGAGCTCCTGATGGCCACTCCGGCCCTCGACGATCCGGGACTGCCGCCGGGACGCGGCTCCCTGCCGGCCCTCGCCGTCGTCGGACACGGCGGTGGCGGCGGCCGCGACAGCCAGGTGCGCTTCGACCCGACGCGCTTCGGGCTGTGGGCCTTCCTGGGCACCATCAGCATGCTGTTCATCGGCTTCACGAGCGCCTACATGCTGCGGCGCGCGTCGGCCGACTGGGCTCCCATCGCGGCGCCGCCGATCCTGTGGCTCAACACGACGCTGCTCGCGCTGAGCAGCGTCGCCCTCGAAGCCGCACGCCAGCGCCTGCGGGCATGGAAGGTCACGGCCGCCCGCGGCTTCTTCGGTCTCGCGGGCGCCCTGGGCGCCGGCTTCGTGATCGGACAGTTCGGGGCCTGGCGCACGCTGCGGGCCCAGGGCGTGTTCCTCGCCACGAACCCCCACAGCTCCTTCTTCTACATGCTGACGGGCGTCCACGTCCTCCACCTCGCCGGCGGCCTCGTCTGGTTCCTGGCGATCGCGGCGCGCCTGCGCCGGCTGACGCCGGGCGACGACGCCCTCGGGTTGTTCGCGACGTACTGGCACTTCCTCGGCTTCGTCTGGGCCTACCTGCTCTTCGTGCTCTTCGTGTTGTGAGGTGGCAATGAGCGCTTCCCACGCGGTCTCCGCCGACGCCCACTGGGGCGGCGGGGTGTCGCCCTTCGCGGCCAGCTGGCAGAAGACGATGATGTGGATCTTCATCGTCACCGACGCGCTGCTCTTCTCGGCGCTGCTGTGCGGGTACGGCTACCTGCGCATGATCAGCCCGGTGCCCTGGCCCGAGACCACCGAGGTCTTCAGCATCCCGTTCATCGCCTTCATGACGTTCGTGCTGATCACGTCCAGCATGTTCATGGGCACGGCGGTGACCGCGGCGCGCCTCGGGGACATGAAGAAGGCGCGCAACAACGTGGTGCTGACGATCCTGGGCGGCCTGGTCTTCCTCGGCTGCCAGGCCTACGAGTGGAGCCACATCATCCACGAAGGGGCGCGCCTCACCGGGGCGCTGCCCGGGAGCGAGCTCGCCCACCTCGGGGTGCCCCCGCAGTTCCCCTCGAGCTTCTTCCTGCTCACGGGCTTCCACGGCTCCCACGTGATCTCGGGGCTCGTCATCCTGATCATCACGGCGACCCGCACCTCGATGGGCAAGACGCCGCCCCAGGGCGTCGAGATGGCGGGCCTGTACTGGCACTTCGTCGATCTCGTCTGGGTGTTCATCTTCACGCTGTTCTACCTGCTCCCGAGCTAGAGGTCAGGCATGAGCGAGAACGCCTCCAATCCCTACAAGATCTACACGACGACGTGGATCGCGCTGCTGATCATCACCGTCGCGATGCTCGCGGCCGAGAAGTTCCACATGCCGCGCTGGTTCCTGGTGCTGTTCCTGCTCGCCTTCATGATGGTGAAGGCGATCATGATCGGCGGGAACTTCATGCACCTGCGCTACGAGCACTCGCGCATCGCGTTCATGGTCTTCGTCGGCATCCTCGTGACCTCGCTGATCCTGTTCGCCTTCCTCACGCCCGAGGCGGCGAGCGTGCTCGCGAAGACGCCTCGATGAAGCGCTGGGCCGGCGTCGCGCTCGCCTGCGCCGCGCTGGCGCTCGTCGCGTCGCCGGCGGTCGCCCAGTGCGCGATGTGCAAGACGGCCCTCACCAACTCCTCGGAGGGTCAACGCATCGCCAACAACTTCAATCACGCGATCCTCGTGATGTTCGTTGCGCCCTACGCCGTCGCGGCGGTCTTCGTGGGCCTCGTCTTCCGTGGCAGAATCCGCAGCTGGCTCACGCAGCATGTCCCAGTCCTCTCCCGCTTCGCCGCCCCCGCACCGCTCCGCGCCGCTCCGTAGCCTCGTGCTGCGGGGGCTCCTGGGGGCCCTGGCCGCAGCCGTCCTCGTCGCCGCGGTCGCCCTGCAAGCCCCCAAGACAGCCCCGCCGCCGGTGCTCGGCGCGTTGCCCGACTTCCGGCTCACGGCCCACGACGGCCGGCCGTTCACCCGCGACGGCGAGCGCGGCCGACCCTTCGTCGCCGACTTCATCTTCACCACCTGCGGAGGGATCTGCCCGGCGATGACCGCTCGCATGGCCCAGTTGCAGCACCGGCTCCCGGAGGGCGTCGCGATCGCGTCCTTCAGCGTCGACCCCGAGCACGACACGCCCGAGGTGCTCGCGCGCTACGGCCGGGACTTCCAGGCCGGGCCGCGGTGGCGCTTCGTGACCGGCGAGCGCGACGCGCTCTACCGGCTCGCCACCGAGGGCTTCAAGCTCGCGGCCATGGAGGTTCCGCCGGGCGAGCGGCAGCCCGGAGGAGACGGACCGTTCGTCCACAGCTCCAAGTTCGTGCTCGTGGACGGTCAGGCCCGGGTCCGCGGTTACTACGACAGCGAGGACCGGGCGGCTCTCGAGGAGTTGCTCGCGGCCGCCGCGCAGATCGCGAAGGGCCTGTGACGCTGCGCGACCTCCCCACCCTCAACGCGATCCTCAACGCCACCAGCGCCCTCTTCCTCTTCACGGGCTACTGGCTCATCCGCCGCGGTCGGCGCGAGGCCCACCGACGCGCGATGCTGGCGGCCCTCGCCTGCTCGGCGGTGTTCCTCGCGTCCTACCTCACCTACCACTTCCAGGTCGGATCCGTCCGCTTCCAGGGCCAGGGTCCGATCCGGACGGTGTACTTCGCCATCCTGATCACGCACACCGTGCTCGCCGTGGTGATCCTGCCGCTCGTCCTCGCGACGCTGACGCGAGCTCTCCAGCGCCGCTTCGAGGCCCACCGTCGCCTCGCGAGGATCACGTTCCCGCTCTGGGCCTACGTGTCCGTGACCGGCGTCGTCGTGTACTGGATGCTCTACCGGATGTAGGACAACGGCGTCCTGCCGCGAGGCCGTCCACATCGCGCAAGGCGCACGCTGTCAGGGACATAGAGCGGCATACGTCGTGCTAGCATCGACTCTCATGGCGTTCTGGCGACGCGCGGCCGTGAGTCTCATGCTCGGCCTCGTCCTGGCCGGCGCCAGGGCGGTCGCGGCAGGTCCCTCCGAGCCGGCCCTCCTCGCCCGCCTGTCCCAGATCGAAGGCGCCTTCCGGCGCGGCGACGCCCGCGGCCTGCGCGCCGCCCTCCCGAGTTCGGCGCGGACGCGGCTCGAGCTTCGAGACATCCCGTCGGCCCAGGGCTCGCTCGCGGCGGGACAGCTCGAGGTGCTGTTCCGGCAGATCTTCGAGTCGCGCAAGACGTCGGGCTTCCAGTTCGCCCGCGATGCCGTGAGGCTGTCGCCGCCCTCCACGGCCTTTGCGCGCGCCCGCTGGACGCGCAAGGCCTCGGACGGCGGCGAGAGCGTCGACACCCTCACGTTCACCCTGCGAGCCGAGGGGGACGACTGGCGCATCGAAGAAATTCGCTCTACGCGCTGATCGCCGTCGCCTTCGTCGTGGAAGGCGTGATCGCCGCCGCCCACCTGGCGAGCCTCGGACGGCAGTCCTCCGCCGCCGTCGAGGCCACGCTCTCGGCCCGCCTGCAGCGCGTCGAGGCGCTGCAACAGTCCCTCGTGGCCACCGCGCGGCTCGCCGCGGATCGCGTGGCGAGCTGGCCCGAGACCCGCGACGCCCTCGGTGGAGACGCCGCCGCGCTGGCGGCCCTCTTCACCCGTCTCGATCGCGATCGGGGCGGCGTCTCGGCCGCGCCCAGCCTGGCCGTCCACGCCGCCGACGGAGGCACCCTGGCCTGGGCGGGCCGCATCGAGGACCGCCACCTCTCCGGGGACGGGCCCGACGCCGCCACACCCGGCCTGAGCGTCACCGGAAACGGCGTGTCGACCCGGTTGCGCGCGACGGCCCCCATCCTCGATGCGTCGGGCGCGTTGCGGGGCCTCGCGAGCGCCGAGATCGCGCTCGCCGAGCGACGCAACATCCACGGCGGCTCTCTCGGAGACTTCGATCGCCTGGCCGATGTCGCGCCCGGCATCGAGGTCCGCTACGTGGACCCTCTCGACCGGCCTCGGCCACTGCCCCCGGCTCCGGCGGGCGACGTGAGCCGCGAGACCATCCTCCGCGCCCCCGGCGGAGCGCCCCTCGCCGTGGTCCGCGCCACCAACCGCGGCTCCGCGGCGGAGTACGATGCGGCGGTCGACCTGCACCGCCGCATCGCCAGCGGCCTGCTCGTCCTCGCCTTCACGGCCTGGGTCACGGCGTCTCCCGTGCCGCCGATCCAGTTGGCCCTGGGCGCCGTGCTCCTGCGCGGCGCGCTGCTCCTTCTCGGCCCACCCGTGCCGGCGCCGGGCTCGACGGTCCTGCAGGCGGCGGCCTACGCCTCCACCAGCCTCTTCGGCCTGCTGCGCAGCCCGCTCGACCTCGCCCTCACGGCCGCCGCGCTCCTCGTGCTGTCGACCCTCGCGCTGCGTGCCGCGGTCGGGAGGCCGCCCGGGGGCAGCCCCTGGCTGGCGCTCGCCGCCGACGCCGCGAACGCGCTACTCCTGGCCGGCATGTTCCACCTGCTGGCCGAGGCGTGCACGAACTCCCCCCTGCCGGTCGAGGTCCTCTCACCCGACCCGCGCGGATGGGCCCTGGCGACCCTGCAGGCCGGTCTCCTCGCGGCCCTCTCGGGAACGGCTCTGCTCATGACGAGCCTGCTGGTCGCCACGACGGCGGTGGAGGCGGGCACCGCGACGATGGCCGGCCGTCTCGCACGCTCGGCCCTCATCGTCGCCATGCTGGCGGCGGCCCGACCGGCCTTGCGGGCGGACGTGGCGTGGCTCCCGGCTCTCGGCCTGCTCCTCCTGGTGGCGGCCGGCGCGGCACGGCTTCGCGGCATGGCGGTGGTCAACGGCCTGTCGGTCGCCAAGGTCACGGCGGCCGTCGTGGGCGTGGCAGGCCTGTCCACGGTCCTCGCGATGACCCTGTCGCAAGCCGCCGCCCGCGACCTGCGCTGGGAGATTGAGCGGACCCAGGCCCCGCAGCTGCTGCGCCAGCCGGAGTGGCGGCGCTACGTCCTCGACGCGGCGCGCAACCGGATCGACGAGCTGTCGGTCCTCGAGGAAACCGGCACGCAGCCGCATCCACCCCTCCTCGAGGAGCTCGCCTTCTCCATCTGGTCCGAGACCGACCTGGCGGGCGCTGGCCTGCCGTCCGCGGTCGAGATCCAGGACGCCACCGGCTTCGTGGTGAGCCGCTTCGCGATCGGGCTGCCGACGCCACCCAACGCGGCCAGCCTGCCCGATTCCGACGCCTGGCAGGTGGCGCGCGAGCGCCTGCCCCTTGCGAGCGCCGAGCGCTTCGCGCTCCACGCCCGCCGCCGGCTGACCTACCACGGCCAGGTCCATGGAGCCGTCCACGTCTACGTCGCCGACGACCTGCAGGCGCTGCCGGCCGCGGCCGGAAGGGATCCCTACTCCGCGCTCTTCATGAGCGCGACGCCCGCGCCGCGCGACCGGCCCAGCACCCTCGTCGCGTGGAGCCCGGACCGCACGCTGCTCTTCACCACGGCCGACCGCCCGCCCGCCCTCGATGCCGCCCTGGCCGCCCGCGTCCTCGCGCGGCCCCAGGGTCTCTGGGCCGAGCTGCCGATCGACGGCGCCGCCCACGACGCCTACCTCTTCAGCGACGGCCGCACGCTGTTCGCCCTGGCCTACGAGCGGCGCGGCCCGAGCCGCATCGTCGCCGATCTGCTGGAAGCGCTCTCTGCCGGCCTGCTGCTCTTCACGCTGCTCGCCGCGGCCGTGCTGCTCCTGCGCTCCGCCCTCAGGCGACCCTCGTACTCGTGGGGCGAGCTGGCCCAGGCGATCCGCAGCCGGTTCTCCCTGCGCCTGTTCGTCGCCTTCGTCGCGGCGGCATTCCTTCCTGTCATCGTCCTCAACACGGTGGTTCGCGCGTTCGTGGCCGAACGCCTGCGACGCGAGGCGGAAGATCAGGCCCTCGACCTCGCCGCCGTCGCGAAGAAGGCCGTCGAGGACTTCGCGTTCTTCCAGCGCGGCGAGTCGCCCGGCCACGAGCCGGTCACCGACGCGGCCCTGGTATGGGTGTCCAGCCTGATCCGCAACGACCTCGACGTCTTCGAGGGCGGCCGGCTCATCGCCTCGAGCAAGCGCGAGCTGTACGCCTCCGGCCTGCTGCCGGACCGGGTTTCGGGCACCGTCTTCCGGGCCGTCGCCCTCGAAGGTCAGCCTTCGGCACTGCGCGCCGAGCGGATCGGCAGCCTGTCGTACCAGGTGGTGTCCGTTCCGGTCCAGCTCGAGAGCCTCGAGCCCGCGATCCTCTCGATTCCCCTGGCGCTGCGCGAGCGCGAGGTGCAGGAGGTGCTCGACGACCTGGACCGTTCCATCCGCCTGGCCTCGATGCTGTTCCTGTCGGCGGCAGCGCTGCTCGCCTTCGGGGTCGCACGACGCATCTCCGAGCCCCTCCACGACCTCACCGAGGCGACGCGCCGCGTCGCCGCCGGCGATCTCGAGGCACGCGTCACGACGGCGAGCCAGGACGAGTTCCGCGCCCTCGTGGACTCCTTCAACCAGATGGCCGGCGACCTCGCCCAGCAGCGCGGAGAGCTCGAGCGCAGCAACCGCCTCGCGGCATGGGCCGAGATGGCCCGCCAGGTGGCCCACGAGGTCAAGAACCCCCTGACCCCGATCCAGCTCGCGACCGAGCACCTGCGCCGGGTCTACGCCGACCGGCGCGAGGACTTCGGCGCCACCCTCGACAGCTGCACCGACACCATCCTGAAGCAGGTCCGCACGCTGCGCGGGATCGTCACGGAGTTCTCCTCGTTCGCCCGGCCCGCGCAGCTCGAGGCGAGCCCGATCGACTTCGCGGGGCTGGTGGCCGGGGCCGCACGGCCCTACGAGGGCATCCTTCCGCCCCAGGTCCGCCTGACCCTCGACGCGCCGGCGATCCCGGGGGTGCGTGGCGACCGACGCCTGCTCGAACGCGCGGTCGTCAACCTGATCGAGAACGCGCTGCAGGCCGTCGGCGAACGCGGCAGCGTGGAGATCCGGGTGCGCGCGGAGGGCGGGATGGCCCGGGTCGAGGTCGTGGACTCGGGGCCGGGGCTCGACGCCGAGGCACGGCGCCGGTTGTTCCAGCCGTTCTTCTCGACGAAGACCGGCGGCAGCGGCCTGGGCCTCGCGCTGGTGCGGAAGATCGCACAAGACCACGGCGGCGGCGCGTCGCTCGAGAGCGAGCCCGGTCAGACCCGGGCGACGCTCTGGCTGCCTCTCGCCTCCGCCTGACGACGCCTAGGAAGGGTTGCGGAGGTACGTCTTGAGCGGGCGGGCGGGATGCCGCGCGATCGGTCCGGCCGTCCGCCCCCAACGCTGATCCTTGAACTCCTTCGGGCTGCGTACGACCTGCTTGCCCGCCGATTCGCTGCGGTGGAAGCCGCCCTGGATGAGGTGGATCGGCTGGGGAGGCGTCCAGCCCCTGTGAGCCCAGTTGAACCAGCCGGCATGGGCCGGGGCGGCGAACAGGACGAGCGCGAGCGCGCCCCACAGAGTCCGGATCCGCATTTTGGACCTCCCTATCGACAACTTAGCGGCTACCGACGAGAAATGACTTGAGCATCTTACGCCTCCGGCCCGGGGCTTGGCAATGGGTCCGGCAGGGGGACGCCGGCGCGCCGGAACCCGTCGAGCACGACCTCGAGCGCCTTCGGGGGCAGCTCGAGGCCCGACAGCTCGTCGGGACGGGCGAGGATGGCCTCGAGCGCGTCGTCGCCGGCCTCGAGGCGCCCCCCGATCCGCTCGCAGAGGAAGTCCACGATGACGTAGTGATAGCTCACGCGCCCGGCCTCCCGCGAGATCCGATCGAACGCCGTGACAAGGGCCAGCGGACGCACGTCGAGGCCGGTCTCTTCCTTCAGCTCACGCACCACGGCCTGCTCGAGCGTCTCCCCCAGCTCGACGGTTCCGCCCGGGACCACCCACCGCCCACGCAGCGGCTCCTTGGCGCGCCGGATCAGCACGACGCGGCCCGCATCGATGACCACGGCGCCGACGCCGACGGAGGGCCCCGGCCCGCCCCTCACAGGCTGTGCGGGCTGGGATCGCCGGCGACTGCCACGGGCGGAGGGCCGCCGCGGCGGCGGGCTAGAGCCCAGAGGTAGGCCGAGGGGCCGGACAGGACGTAGAGAGTGAAAGCGACAAGCAGTACCGCCTCGGTGTGCAGGAACAGCACCGCCAGCGCTACCGCGATGCCCAGCAGGCTGACGTAGCTGCGGCGGCTGCGCAGGTCGACGCCCTTGAACGAGCGGTAGCGGAACGTGCTGACCATCAGGGACGCGAGGGCGATCATCGCGCAGAGCGCCAAGACTGCCACGGGCCTCTCGTCGATCGGCGTGGGCACAGCCATCACGACCACGGCGACCTGGGCCGCCGCCGCCGGGATCGGCAATCCCACGAAGAAACGGCCATCGCTCTGGCTGCGCTGCACGTTGAAGCGCGCGAGCCTGAAGGCGCCGCACATCACGAACAGGAAGGCCGCGAGCCAGCCCGGCCGCGTCAGTGTCGAGAAAGCCCAGGTGAACGCCAGCATGGCAGGAGCCACGCCGAACGAGACGACGTCGGCGATGCTGTCGAGCTCGGCGCCGAACTCGCTCGTGGTGTTCGTCATGCGCGCGATGCGGCCGTCGAGCAGGTCGAGCACGCCGGCGAAGATGATGAGCGGCGCCGCTTCCTCGAAGTGCCCCTGGTGCGCCTTCACGATCGCCCAGAAGCCGAGGAAGATGTTGCCGGTGGTGATGGCCGTGGGCAGTATGGCGGCGCCGCGGCGGATTCCCTTGGGGCGCAGGGTAGGCGCGTTCACCGCCGCCGCCCGATCACGGAGCTGCCGCCCGACACGCGATCGCCCACCTTCACGGCGATCTCGACGCCGGGCGCCAGGAAGATGTCGGTGCGGCTGCCGAACTTGATGAGGCCGACGCGCTCGCCCCGCGCGACCATGTCCTGGGGGCGCTTGCGGAATACGATGCGCCGCGCGATCAGGCCCGCGATCTGCTTGAACATCAGCCGCTCCTCCCCGTCCACCAGCGTGATGGCGTTCTGCTCGTTGCGCAACGACGCCTTGTCGTCGAAGGCCGGAAGGAAGTCCCCCTTCGTGTACTCCACCTTCTCGATCCGCCCGGCGATCGGCGCGCGGTTGATGTGGACGTCGAAGACCGAGAGGAAGATCGAGACCTGGGTCGTGCCGGGCCCGAGGGGATGTCCCTCGGGAGCGGGGCCGACCTTGACGATCTTGCCGTCGGCCGGCGAGACCACGAGACCGGGCCCGTCCGGGATCGCGCGCTCGGGATCGCGGAAGAAGAACGCGGTGAACACGCCCAGGGCCAGCACCACCGCGCCGGCGGGAGTCAGGCGGAAGGCCAGCAGCAGACCGCCGAGGCCGACGAGTCCGAGGATGTACGGCCAGCCTTCACGCGCGATGGACATCGTGGTCTTCGACCTCTTCCGCTCCAAATGGCGGAGGACCCGGAAATCGGGTCCTCCGCACGACGCCACGAATTTGCTTCCGGGAACCGCCGGTCAGGCGTGGGGCGCGGCGCTCGCCTGGCGCGCGATGGCCTCCATGCGATCCTTGACCTGGAGCTTCTTCTTCTTGAGCGTCGTCTCCTCGAGCTGCTCGTCGTCGTTCAGCGCCGCCTTGCCGGTGAGCGCCGACAGGCGGGCTTCGAAGTCGTGGTGCTGCCGGTCCAGAACGCGGTACTCCTCGTTCTGCGCCAGAAGGCTCTCCCTCAGGAAATCCTGTCTCTGGGGCATCGTCACCTCCCGTTCGGATGTTGGGGTCATCGGCCGAAACGTGGGAACCGGGTACGCCTCACTGGGCCGGAAGTTAGCACGCACCCCCGTCGAATTCAAGGATTTCGCAGCGGCCTTCGCCGACGCAGGACGAGGGCATCCTCCCGCGGCCGTTCATAGTAGCCCCGGCGCACGGAAGCGGCCTCGAAGCCGGCCTCCCGGTACAGCGCGAGGGCCGCCCAGTTGCTCTGCCGCACCTCGAGGAAGGCCTCTTCGACGCCCGCCGCCTCGCCCCACGCGAGGGTCTCGCGCAGCAGCCAGCGGCCGAGGCCCTGCCGCCGCGAGGGAAGGTCCACGGCGAGGTTGTGGAGATGCATCTCGCCCGCCACCACCTGGACGACCGCGAAGGCCACGAGGCCGCGGCCCGCGTCCGACTCGTCGTGGGGGCGCCTCAGCGCGAAGACGCGCATCGTGCGCCTGTCGGCGAGGGCGTCGGCGAAGTGGCGGAGCGTCCAGGGATGGGTATGGCAACGCCGCTCCAGGGCCACGAGCGCCTCCACGTCGCTCTCGCGCGCCTCCTCGAGCACGAGGCCCGCAGGGATCATCGCGACGCGCTGCGGACCGCGGCCTCTCGCAGGTAGTAGGGGCGGACGTCCGCCGCGGCGGGCCTCTCGCCGGCGGCCAGGCGGCGCGCGGCGAGACGCGCCAGGGTCGGCGCGAGGGGTCTCGAGCGCTCGTGCAGGATCGCTCCGGGACAGCGCGCCTCGATCGCCTCGCGGTAGCGGCCCACGGCGTCGCCCAGGAAAGCGGCGTCCGGTGGAACGCGCTCGAGGAGGCTCCCGACAGCCTCGACCGACGGCTCGTGGGTGGGCCGCCCGTTCCCGTCGTAGACGGCCGCATAGACCTCGTCGCGGTAGGCCTCGAGCACGACCACGAGGGTCGGGGCCAGCCCGAGGCCATCCGCCACGCGCACGTCGAAGGCGGACAGGCCCACGCAGGGCCGGCCGGAAGCGAGGGCGAGGCCCTGCACGGTGCTGATGCCGATGCGCAGTCCGGTGAAGGAGCCCGGGCCGGTGGTCACCGCGTAGCCCTCGATGCCGGCCGCCGCGAGGCCGGCGCCCGCGAGGAGCTCGACCACCGCCGGCAGCAGCACCGTCGAGTAGTTCTGGTCGCCCGAGAGGCTCACGGCGCCGATCACCGTCTCGTGGCGCGAGAGCGCGATGCTGCCCTCGTTCGTCGTCGTGTCCACAGCCAGGATGTACAGCGCGACCTCCCCGAGCCCGATGCGGGAGTAGCTTATACTTAGCGACCCGTGGCGGTGAAGAACATCGGCATACTGACGGGCGGCGGCGACTGCCCAGGCCTCAACGCCGTGATCCGGGCTGTGGTCCGCCGGGCCGAGCGGGACGACATCGAGGTCCTGGGCATCCGGAACGGGTTCCTCGGTCTCATCGAGGGCGACGTCGAGCCCCTCACCACCTTCTCCGTGATCGGTATCCTGCCCAAGGGCGGCACGATCCTCGGCACGTCGCGCGTGAACCCGGTGCGCTCGAGCCAGGACAAGGATCGCGTGCTCAGCAACATGCACCGTTTCGGTCTCGACGCGCTGATCGTCGTCGGCGGCGACGGGACCCTGAAGGCGGCCTACGATCTCCATGCGAGCGCGGGAGTACCGCTGATCGGCGTGCCGAAGACGATCGACAACGACCTGCGCGGCACCGACTACACGTTCGGGTTCGACACCGCCGTCAACGTCGTGCGCGACGCGGTCGACCGCCTTCACTCGACGGCCGAGAGCCACCACCGCGTCATGGTGGTCGAGGTGATGGGCAACACCGTGGGCTGGATCGCCATGGCCGGCGGCATCGCGGGAGGCGCCGACTTGATCCTGATTCCCGAGAAGCCCTACCGTCTCGAGGAGATGTGCGCGGTCCTCGACTCGCGGCGCCGCCGCGGCCGGACCTTCTCGGTGGTCGTGGTCGCGGAAGGCGCGGCGCCGGCCGGCGAGCCCCCTCCCGCCGACGTGGGACGCGGGACGAGCACGGGCGTCGGCTACCGGATCGCCGCGGAGATCGGACGCCGCCTCGGGGTCGAGACCCGCGTGACGGTCCTCGGCCACATCCAGCGCGGCGGATCCCCCACCGCCTTCGACCGCATCCTCGCCACCCGCCTCGGCGTGCGCGCCGTGGAGTTCTGCATGCGCGGGATGTTCGGTCAGATGGTCGCGCTGCAGGGCACGAAGCTCGTTCCCGTTCCCCTGGAGCTCGCCACCGCGGGCCCCAAGAGCGTCGATCTCGAGCAGTTCGCCGAGGCGGAAGTCTTCTTCGGATGAGCTCGGTCCTCTAGCTCATGGCGGTCGCGATCCCCCAGACGCCGGCCATGCAGCAGTACCTGCGCATGAAGACGGAGCACCCCGACGCCCTGCTCTTCTTCCGGATGGGCGACTTCTACGAGCTGTTTTTCGAGGACGCCGAGATCGCCTCGAAGGCCCTCGACATCGCCCTCACCTCGCGCGGCAAGGACAGGCTCGGCGAGCCGATCCCCATGTGCGGCGTGCCGTACCACGCCGGGCCGGGCTACATCGCGCGCCTCGTGAAACAGGGCCACAGCGTGGCGCTGTGCGAGCAGATGGAGGATCCCAAGAGCGCGAAGGGCGTGGTGAAGCGCGACGTCGTGCGCGTCATCACACCGGGGACCCAGCTCGACGACGCCGCGCTCGAGGCCGGCGAGCCGGCCTTCGTCCTCGCCCTCAGTCCCGGCCCCGACGTCCTCGGCGCGGCCTGGCTCGACGCCACGACCGGGGAGTTCCAGGCCGTCGAATGGGAAGGCGAAGCGGCCTGGGAGCGCCTGCGCGACGACATGGGCGGCACGCGGCCCCGCGAGATCCTCGTACCCCGTGGCGCTTCCCTTCCCGAGTGGCTGCTCGACGGCCGCAGCCCCGAGGGCTCGATCCCCCGCACCGAGCTCGAGGAGCGCGATCTCGATCCGCGGGCGGGGCGCCGCGACCTGCTCGCGCACTTCGAGGTCGTGACCCTCGAGGCCTTCGGCTGCGAGCGCCTCGAACGCGCCACCGCGGCGGCCGGCGCCGCGCTGCGCTACGTCCGCGCGACGCAGAAGCGCGCCCTCGCCCACGTCACGACCCTCACCACGCGCCATCCCGCCGACGTGCTGGTGCTCGACGCGCTGACGCGCCGCAACCTCGAGCTCGTGCAGAACCTCGCCGACGGGGCGCGCCGCGGCACCCTCCTCGACGTCCTCGACACAACGGCCACCGCCATGGGCTCGCGCCTGCTGCGCGACTGGATCGTGCGGCCCCTCGTCACCCTCGACCCGATCCTGGACCGCCTCGACGCCGTCGAGGAGCTGGCCTTCCGCACGATCGAGCGCGGCCGCTTCCGCGAGGCGCTGGGCAGCGTCCAGGACCTCGACCGCATCCTGGGCCGCGTGACGCTCGGCACCGCCGGCCCCCGGGACCTGGTGGCGCTGGCGCGCTCGCTGCGCGCCCTGCCGGCGGCCGAGGACGCGCTCTCGGACTGCGCGGCGCCCTTGACCCGCGGCGAGGCGAAGGCCCTGGCGCCGCCTCTCGACGTCGCGGCCGATGTCGAGAGTCAGCTCGTCGACGAGCCTCCGGCCTCGCTGAAGGAGGGCGGCCTGGTGCGCGAGGGGGTCGATCCCGAGCTCGACGAGCTGCGCGAGACGAGCCACGGCGGCCGCACGACGATCGCCGGCATCGAGGAGCGCGAGCGGGCGCGCACGGGCATCAGCTCCCTGAAGGTCCGCTTCAACCGCGTCTTCGGCTTCTACATCGAGATCACGAAGTCGCACCTCGGGTCCGTGCCCGACGACTACATCCGCAAGCAGACGATCGCCGGGGGCGAGCGCTTCGTCACGCCCGAGCTCAAGGAGTACGAGGAGAAGGTGCTGCGGGCCGACGAGCGCATCCTCGCCCGGGAGACCGAGATCTTCGAGGCGCTGCGCAACCGCGTCGCGGGCCAGGCGAGACGCCTGCAGCAGACCTCTCGGGCCGCGGCGGTGCTCGACGTGCTCGCGGCCCTCGCCGACGCCGCCGCGCGCTTCAACTACGTGAAGCCCCGCGTCACGGCGGCCGACGGCGTATCGTACGCGGAGGGGCGCCATCCCATCATGGAGCGCGTCCTCTCGGAGCCCTTCGTCGCGAACGACCTCGTCCTGGGCGACGAGAGCGGCCGGCTCAAGATCCTCACCGGTCCCAACATGGGCGGCAAGTCGACGTTTCTTCGGCAGACCGCCCTCGTCTCGCTCATGGCCCAGATGGGGAGCTTCGTGCCGGCCCGCGAGGCCAAGCTCGCGATCGTGGACCGGATCTTCACCCGGGTCGGCGCCACCGACCAGATCCTGCGCGGCCAGTCCACGTTCATGGTCGAGATGCAGGAAACGGCCCACATCCTGCGCCACGCCACGCGGCGCAGCCTCATCCTGCTCGACGAGATCGGGCGCGGCACGGCCACGTTCGACGGCCTCTCGATCGCCTGGGCCGTGGCGGAGCACGTGGCGGCGCGCGTCGGCGCCCTGACTCTCTTCGCGACCCACTATCACGAGCTCACCGACCTCGCCGCCGACATGGCGAACGTCGGCAACCTCCACGTCTCCGCGCGCGAGTGGAAGGAGACGATCGTGTTCCTGCGCAAGATCGAGGACGGCGGCTCGGATCGCTCCTTCGGCATCCAGGTCGCACGCCTGGCCGGCCTACCCGCGCCGGTCGTGGTGCGAGCCCAGGAGATCCTGCGCAACCTGGAGCAGACCGAGTTCGACCGCGAAGGCCGTCCACGCCTCGCCCACGCCGGCGGCGAAGCGCCGGCCCCGGGGCGTCAGCTACGCCTGTTCTCGGCGGGCGACGACGCAGTCCTCGACGAGCTGCGGAAGATCGATCTCGACGGCCTCACGCCCATGGCGGCGCTCGCGTTGCTGGCGGAGATCCAGCGCCGCCTCGGAGGCCTGCGCCAGCCTTGACCCCCTAGGACCGGCCCCTTACACTCGCTTCATCGACGTGAGGCACGGAGACCACACCTCTTGACCATCCGGCGTTGGGACCCGCTCCGCGACCTGCTCACCCTCCAGGAGCGCATGAACCGTCTCTTCGACGAGAACCTCCTCCGCTCCCGCGGCCCCGAGCCGCTCCTCGACTCCGGCCGCTTCGTGCCGCTGGCCGACGTCTACGAGACCGCCGAGGCCTTCGTGTTCCAGGTCGAGCTGCCCGGGGTCTCGGAAGAGGACGTCGAGATCCACGCCGAGGTGGACCAGCTCACGATCCGCGGCGAGCGGCGGCCCCACGAGACCGCGCGCCCGGACTGTTTCCACCAGATGGAGCGCAGCTACGGTCACTTCACCCGGACCTTCGCGCTGCCCGAGGAGGTCGACCCCTCCCGCGCCACCGCCCAGTTCCGCGACGGCCTGCTGCGCCTCGAGATCCACAAGCTGCGGGCCCGGGGCGGCCACTCGTGAGCCGGTCGCGCCTGGTCCTGGCCCTCGCGTCGGGCCTCTGTCTCCTCGCCGGCGTCGGCCTGGGCATGCGCTTCCGCCCGGCCCTCGATCCCGTCCTGAGCGCGCGCTCCGCGAGCGAGCCGGCGCCCGCCAGCTTCGGCGCTCCGGGCCCGGACTTCAGTGCGATCGCGCGCCGCGCAACGCCAGCGGTCGTGAACATCTCGGCCACCCAGATCACCCGCACCGATCGCTCTCCCTTCTTCAGCGACCCGTTCTTCCGCGACTTCTTCGGCCGCGACAACCCCTTCCGGATCCCCCAGGAGGAGCGCCGCACGAGCCTGGGCTCGGGCGTCATCGTGAGCGGCGACGGCCTCGTGGTCACGAACAACCACGTGGTCGAGCGCGCGCGGCAGATCACGGTGACGACCTCGGACCGCCAGCGCCACCGCGTCACGAGCGTCGCGACCGACCCGGTCACGGACATCGCCGTGCTGCGCATCGAGGGCAAGGACCTGCCCGCGATCCCCTGGGGCGACTCGTCCCGGGCCGCGGTCGGCGAATACGTCCTCGCGATCGGCAATCCCTTCCAGCTCAACCAGACGGTGACCATGGGCATCATCAGCGCCACCGGCCGCTCGAACGTGGGCATCGTGGACTACGAGGACTTCATCCAGACCGACGCCGCCATCAACCCCGGCAACTCGGGGGGCGCCCTCGTCAACACGCGCTCGGAGCTCATCGGCATCAACACCGCGATCTATTCCGAGACCGGCGGCTACCAGGGCGTCGGCTTCGCGGTGCCGTCCAACCTCGCCCGCAAGGTCGTGGAGCAGCTCGCGAGCACGGGTCGCGTACGCCGCGGCTTCGTGGGCATCACCCGCATCGTGGACGTCACGCCCGAGTCGGCGGCCTCCCTGGGTCTCAAGGAAGCGAGCGGCGTCGTGGTGATGGAGCTGCTGAGACGCAGCCCCGCGGCCCGGGCCGGGCTCGAGCCGGGCGACGTCATCGTGAGCGTCGATGGCACGGCCGTCGACGGCGCCGCCCAGCTCCGCAACGAGCTCGCGGCCGCCGAGGTCGGCGCGACCCTGCGCCTCACCGTGATGCGCGAGGGCCGACGCCGCGAGATCGCGATCGCCGTGGAGGAGGCGACCCCCGATGCCTAGGAAGGAGCTCGGGGAGATCCTGCGCGAGGCGGACCTCGTCAGCGACGCGCAGCTCGCCGAGGCCCTCACGCTCCAGCGAACCTTCGGGGAGCGCCTCGCGAGCATCCTCGTGCGCCAGAAGATCCTCACGGAGAAGTTCGCGGTCACGTACCTGGGGCGTCAGCTCGGCGTCCCGCCGGTGGACCTCTCGAAGACGGAGATCGATCTCTCGGTGCTCGAGGTGCTCCCCCTGGAGATGTGCGAGCGCCACCTGGTGTTTCCCGTGCGGGTGGAGGGCACGCGCCTGCAGGTGGCGATGTCCGATCCGACGGACCACGTGCTGGTGTCCGAGATCGAGTTCAAGACCGGCGTGCGCCTCGCGCCCATGATCGCCCTGGAGTCGAGCATCAAGAACGCGATCATCGAGGCTCGGCGCGCCACCAAGGCCGGACAGCGCCGGATCCTGCCGAACGTGCAGCGCCCGAAGGATTCGGAGAAGGCGGCGATCGCCATGGCCGCCTCCCCCGCCACGGCCGGCACCAGCCTGCCTGCCTCGGTCACCACGTCGGCGCCCTCGCCCCTCAGCCCCATGGAGGAGCGCGAGCGCGCCATCTTCGAGACCCTCGCCGGCGCGCCCCTCGACATCGCGGTCACGCCCGTTCCCGCGCCCGCCGCGCCGCGCGTGCCCGCGGTCGAGGAGATGCACTCGATCCTCGCCGTCGACGACGACGAGGCGATCCTGAGCCTCATGCAACAGCTGCTCCAGACCCGTCGCTACCGGGTGCTGACGGCCCGGGCCGGTCGCGAGGCCCTGGCCAAGGTGCGCGAGGCGATGCCGGACCTCGTGATCCTCGACGGCATGTTGCCCGAGGTCCACGGGTTCGAGATCTGCCGGCAGCTCAAGACCAGCGAGCGCTTCCGTCACATCCCCGTGCTGATGGTGTCGGCCGTCCACGTGGGCTGGCGCTTCGCCGCCGACGTCAAGGAGAAGTACGGCGCCGACGACTACCTCGAGAAGCCCTTCGAGGCCCCCGAGTTCCTGCGCCGCGTCGAGACGCTCCTGAACCGGGCTCCGGCCGTGGCTCCCGACTCCGAGGCTGCCGCCCGCCAGCACCTCAAGGAAGGCGTCATCGCCCTCAAGCAGGACCGCCTCGACGACGCCATCACGGCCTTCTCGCGCGGCCTCGCCATCGACCAGTTCAACGACATGCTGCACTACTACCTGGCGATGACGTACGAGAAGAAGGACATGGTCTTCCACGCCATCGACCACTACGAGAAGGCGATCCAGATCACGCCCGACTTCTACGACGCGATCACGTCCCTCGCGAACCTGTATCAGCGCCAGGAGTTCTGGCGCAAGGCCGTGGAGATGTGGGAGCTGGCGCTGGCCGCCACGAAGGACGAGGCGGTCCGCTCGCGCATCAAGGACCACCTCCTGAGCCTGTTGTAGGTCCGTGCGGCTGCGGCGCGCTCGACCGGACGATGCCGCGGCCCTCGCGGCCCTGCGCTGGGAGTTCCGCTCGGCCCTCGCCCGCCCCAACGAGCCTCGCGCGGCCTTCGTCCGGCGCTGCGCGCGCTGGATGCGACCGCGGCTCGGCCGCACCGCGAGCTGGCGGGTCTGGGTGCTCGAGGACGCGGGAAGGCTCGTCGGCCATCTCTGGCTCGCCGTGATCGAGAAGGTGCCGAACCCGGTGCCCGAGCCCGAACGCCACGGCTACGTGACGAATGTCTACGTGCGGCCGCCCTATCGGGGCGCGGGGCTCGGCAGGCGCCTCATGGAGGCGGTGACGTCCTGGTGCGCGGCGAACGCGATCGACTCGGTCGTGCTGTGGCCGACCAAAGCCAGCCGCGGCCTGTACCGCCGGCACGGCTTCGGCACACCCCCCAGCCTGCTGGAGAAGCCGAAGCAGCGCTAGCCCGCGAAGGCCGCCTTGTTGTTCGCGAGCCAGGTCTCGAAGGACTGCAGGGACGGGTTGACGCTCCGCGAGAACGCGAGGCTGCGCGCGGCGCAGAAGGGCTCTTCGAAGTCGTGGTAGTACTGGAACATGTTGCCGAGATCCTCGGCTCCCGGGAACCCGAAGCTCCGATAGGCCGCCGGAGAGACCGCGTTGTAGCGGACCGTCTTCCCCAGCAGCCGGGAGAACGCGGCGGCCATCTCGGCACCGGTCGGATGCCCGCCGGCGATGCCGACGCTCTTGCCGAGGTGGCGCTCGCCCTGTTCGAAGATGCCACGAGCGCAGCCGCCGATGTCCTGGGCCGCGATGCCCGGCAGCTTCCGGTCGCCCATGGGCAGGGTGATCGCGAGCACGCCGTCGGGGCCGGGCTTGGGTGCCATCCCGAAGTAGATGAAGTTGTCCCAGTAGAACGACGTGTGCAAGAACGTGGTCGGCACGCCGGCGTCGGTGAAGAAGCGATTCGCCTCGCCCTTGGCGTCGAAGTGCGGCACCTTGTATTTCCCCGCGAGCGTCGGCATCCGGTCGTCGGAGAGCGGGACGCGCAGGCGCGTGTCCTCGAGGGTGGACCAGATCGCGTGGGAGACCCCGGCGGCCTTCGCCGCCCGCGCCATGGCGGCGGCCTGCTCCGTCTCCTTCTCCGGCGAGAGGTGGTTCCAGAAGAAGGTCACGCAGAAGGCGCCGTGGGCGCCCTCGAAGGCGCGCCGCAGGCTGGCCTCGTCGTCGACGTCGGCCGCAACCACCTCGGCCCCCTGGGCCGCGAGGGCCTTGCCCTTCTCGGAAGCCGGATCGCGAGTGAGGGCCCGCAGGCGGAACGGGCCGCCCGGGTCGGCCAGGATCGCCTTGGCCAGGCCGCCGCCCTGCTGGCCCGTCGCGCCCACGACCGCGATGATCTTCTTCTCGCTCACGCGGACCTCCCTAGCACGCGTCCAGCACCGCCAGGACCGCGCTGACCTTCGCCACTTCCCGCTCGCCAGCCTGCAGCACGATGTCGCCGAAGCACAGGTTGCGGCGGCGCTTCACGGTGCCGCGCAGGGTCAGGAACGGGTCGGCCGGGCTGACCGGGCTGCGGAACTCCGCGCCGATGCGCACCAGCCGCGGCCGCCCGCGCTGGCCGTTGCCCCAGGCCCAGAGCGCCACGAGCTGCCCCGCCGCCTCGAGCATCAGCGTGCCCGGGAAGATCGGGTCGGTCGGAAAGTGCTGGTCGAAGACCCAATGGTTCCCGCCCAGGTCGACCTCGCCGGCGATCGCGCCGGTCGAGAGCTCCGTCACCCTCGAGATCTGCCGCATCTGGGCCACGGGCAGGAACGTACTGTCGATGTCGATCAGGCTCACGGCGGTTGCGACATGCATCCGGGCCTCCTTGCACGGGGACGGTCTCTCTCGCTACGCCGTCCGTCCCGGCCGCGGATTGCCCGGAGGGCCTAGTCGAACGCCTTCTCGAAATCGGGGCCCAGGACGATCTCGCGGCCGTCGACGCTGATCATTCCCTGGCGCTCCAGGTCCTTCAGCATCCGGGTCACCGTCTCGCGGGTGGTGCCGATGCGGTTCGCGATCTCCTGGTGGGTCGCGCGCCTGAAGGCGATGCGGCCGTCCTTGAGGCGCCGGCCTTCCTCCTTCGCCATGTCGAGGATCACGCGGGCGACGCGCCCGTAGACGTCCAGGAGAGCGAGCGTCTGGATCTGGTGGTTCGCGCGGCGCAGGCGCTGGGTCAGCACCTTGATGAGCGCCGCCGTGATGCTGCGCTTCGTGGCGACCTTCTGGAAGTCGTTGCGGTGGAGGCAGAGCAGCTCGGTGTCCTCGGCGGCGATGGCGGTGGCCGAGCGCGGCTCGTTGTCGAGCAGGGCCATCTCGCCGAAGAAATCGCCGGGACCGAGCATCGTGAGGATGATCTCGCGCCCGTCGTCGCCCAGGATCGTCACGCGGATCCGGCCTTCGAGGATCATGAAGAAGGAGTCGCCTTCCTCGTTCTCGAAGAACACGACGGTGTCCTTCGCGCAGTGCCGACGCGTGGCGAGCTGCGCCAGGCTCGTGATGTCCCCCTCGTCGAGCTCCGAGAAGATCGGAACCGTCCGCAGGAGTTCGCGCTCGTCCATCCCCGGGTCTCCTGGCCGGGATCCTACCATCTAAGGCCCGACGAGCCGCGCCAGCGCGTCCAGGACGTCGCTCGCGTCCCGGCCCGACACGGGACGCCACGGCTCGAAGCCCCCGGCCGCGGTGAGGTCCATGAGGCCGGCGCCCACGGCCCGCGCCGCCGCGTCGTGGTACAGGTTCGTCGGCGACATGTCGACGATGGGCGGCGCCGGAGCGGCCGGAACCTTCAGCAGGTCGAGGACCCGGCCGACCACCCGAGCGAGGTCCCCCCGCCGAGCGATCGCCCCGGGCTGGAACGTGTGGTTGGGGTAGAGGTCGAGGATGCCCAGGGCCAGGCACTGGACGATGTACTCGCGCGCCCAGGAGCCCGTGATGTCGACGGCCACCTCGGGCTCGCCGCCTTCCAGGGTCCGCAGCGCCGTGACCTTCACCACGACGAGGGCCGCGAGGTCCGCGCGGCTCGTGCGCGGCGCGTCGACGATGCGCCGGTACTCCTCGGGCATGCCCTGCATCTCGACGGCCGAGCGGGCCGCGAGCGCCTTCGCCGTGGCTTCCGCGTCCCGAGGATCCTTGAGCAGGATGCGGCGGTACGCCTCGAAGGCGCTCGTGGGATCCTTCTCCTCCTCGAGCAGCTCGCCGAGGCGAAGCAGGACCTGACGATCGCCGGCGGGATCGGCACGCAGGGCCTCGACGGCCGCCTCGAGGTCGCCGCGCTCGGCCAGCAGGTTCGCGTATTCGACGCGGAGCGCGCCCACTTCCGGCGCCGCTTCGAGGGCCCGCTGGTACTCGACGATCGCCGCCTCCTTGTCTCCGCGGCCGAGCGCCCCCTGGGCCGCCGCCACGCGTCTTTCCGTGACCTGCACCTTGCGCTCCGGGAGCCGCCGCTTCACGGCGGGCTCGTCGGGCCGGATCTGTTCGGCGCGCCGCAGGAACGCGAGCGACGCCTCGGCGTCGTTCTGCCGATAGGCGACCGAGGCCGCGCCCACGAGCGCCGGAACCGAATCCGGCTCCTTCGCGAGCACGCGCGCGAAGGTGTCGCCGGCTTCCCGAAGACGACCGGCCCGCAGCCGCGCGAAGCCCAGCCCGGTCTCCGCCGCGACGAGCGAGGGCCGCCGGCCCAGGAGCCGCAGGAAGCGCTTCTCCGCCCGTGCGGTGTCGCCCACCAGCACGTCCTGCCAGGCGGCCTGCAGGTCCTTCGCGTCCTCCGCCGCGAGGGCGCCCGCCCGTGTCATCGGATGGACGTAGTCGTCGCCGTCGGGGACGGCGGGCGCGCGCGGCGGAGTGCACGCCGCGAACAGGGTCAGGAGCCCCGCGGCGACGACGCGCTTCACGCGAGGTGCCCCGTGTAGCGCGCGAGCAGGCGCTCCGGGAGCTCCACGTCGATGGTCACGAGATCCCCGTCCACCTCGTGGGTGACCACGCGCCCGGCGCCGTAGATCCCGGAGATGCCGCGTGAGTCGTCGGCCCGGAAGCGCAGACGCACCACGCGGGGGGCCAGGTCCAGACACGCCGCGATGCCCGACTTCAAGCGGTCGAGGCCGTCCCCCGTCGCCGCCGAGATGAGCACCGACTCGGTGCGCGCCTCCTGCAGGGCCCTCGGGCGACCTGGCGCCAGCCGGTCCGACTTGTTGAGGACCGTGAGGGTCGGGCGCTCCGCGGCGCCGATCTCCTTCAGCACGGTGTTCACGGCCGCCTCGCGTTCCTCGAGATCCTCGGCCGAGGCGTCCACTACGTGGAGGAGCAGGTCCGCCTCGTTCACTTCTTCGAGAGTCGCGCGGAACGCCGCCACCAGGGAGTGCGGCAGCTTCTGGATGAAGCCCACGGTGTCGACGAGCAGGACGTCGAGCCCGGGCGCGAGACGCGCGCGGCGCACCAACGGGTCGAGGGTCATGAAGAGCTGGTCCGAGACCTGGGCCGTGGCGTGGGTCAGGGCGTTGAAGAGCGTCGACTTGCCGGCGTTCGTGTAGCCCACGAGGGCGACCACGGGCGCCTCGGCGCGCAGCCGGGCCTCACGGCGCGTGTGACGGCTCCGGCGCACGCGATCGATCTCGCGGCGCACGCTCTGGATACGCTGACGGATGCGCCGCCGATCGGTCTCGAGCTTCGTCTCGCCCGGTCCGCGCGTGCCGATGCCACCGCCCAGCCGCGAGAGCAGGATGCCCTGGCCCCCCAGCCGCGGCAGCATGTAGTCGAGCTGGGCGAGCTCCACCTGGAGGCGGCCTTCGCGGGTCCGGGCGCGGCGCGCGAAGATGTCGAGGATCAGCTGGGTGCGGTCGACGGTCTTGCGCCCCACCTCCTTCTCGACGTTGCGCTGCTGGACCGGCGAGAGCTCGTCGTCGAAGACCACGATGTCCGCGTCGTCGTCGTCGGCCTGGCGCGCGACCTCGGCCACCTTGCCCTTGCCGATGAAGGTCGCCGGGTCCAGCCGGGGCCGTTCCTGGATCATGGAGCCCGTCACGTGGGCGCCGGCGCTCTGGGCCAGCAGGCCCAGTTCCTCGATCGACGCTTCGGTGGCGATGCGGTGCTTGGGCCCGCGGCTCACGCCGACGAGAAGGGCCCGTTCCCCTGGGGATGGCTTCAGCTTCTGGCTCCGACCACGAGATCGATTCTAGTCAAGCGGACGCGCGCCGCAAAGCCTCGACGACCTGCGCCCACGGAACGGCTCCGAGCCGCAGCAGCCGGGGCTCGGGCCCGCTCACGTCCACGAGGGTCGAGGGCGGACCGCCGCCCGGACCGCCGTCGAGGGCCAGGGCCGCCGCGTCCCCCACCTCGCTCTCGGCCTCGGTGCAGGACGCCGGCGCCGGCCGGCCCGAGCGGTTGGCGGACGTCGAGACCAGGGGGCCGGCCCCGAGGCACAGGCGCCGCGCCAGCAGCGCGTCCGGGATGCGCACCGCGACCGTGGTGCCTCCCGACGTGATCTCAACGGGCAAGCCGGGGGCTGCGGGCAGCACCAGCGTCACCGGCCCCGGCCACAGCGCGCTCGCGATCGCCCGTGCCGACGGCGAGAGAGGTCCGGAAAGGGCCTCGACCTGATCCAGGCTCCCGGCGATCAGCGGCAGCGGCTTGCCGTCGTCGCGGCCCTTGGCCTCCCGCACCCGGCGTGCCGCGGCGCCGTCCGTGGCCTTGCAGCCGAGCGCGTAGAGCGTATCCGTCGGGTAGATCAGCAGCTCCCCGCGCGCCAGCACGGCGACGGCGTCCGCGACGACGTCGTCCGCGGGCCGGGCCGTGTCGACGGCCCGCGTCTTCGAGCTCAAGCCTGGGCGTTGACCGAGGGCGCGCCGGCTTCGGCCGGCGCCCACGACGTGTCGATGTTGTTCTTCTTGAAGGTGGAGAGGAGGCCGGCCTTGTCGACCGCGCGGTCGTAGGCCTCCTGGGGCGCCACGACCTTCTTCTTCACGAGCTCCGCGAAGCTCTCGTTCATGAGGCACATGCCGTACTTCTTGCCGGTCTGCATGATCGAGGGGATCTGGAAGACCTTGCCCTCGCGGATCAGATTCGCGACCGAGGGCGTGCCGATCAGCACCTCGAGGACCGGGACGCGGCCGCCGCCGATCTTCTTGCACAGCACCTGGCTGATGACGCCCTTCAGGCTCTCGGCCAGCATGACGCGGATCTGTCCCTGCCGGTCGGAGGGAAACTGGTCGATGATGCGGTCGACCGTCGAGGGGGCGGACGACGTGTGCAGCGTGCCGAACACGAGGTGCCCCGTCTCCGCCGTCTCGATCGCGATCGCGACCGTCTCGAGGTCGCGCATCTCGCCCACCAGGACGATGTCGGGGTCCTCGCGCAACGCGGCGCGCAGCGCGTCCTTGAAGGAGTTCGTGTGCTCCCCCACCTGGCGCTGGTTGATCAGGCACTTCTTGTTCTCGTGGACGAACTCGAGTGGATCCTCGATCGTGATGATGTGGTCCGTGCGGTTCTTGTTGATGTGGTCGATGAGGGCGCACAGCGTCGTCGACTTGCCCGAGCCCGTGGGCCCGGTCACGAGGACGAGACCCTTCGGGAGATCGCAGAGCGCCATGATCTCCTTCGAGAGGCCCATCTGCTCGGCGCTGATGATCTTCGTGGGGATCTGGCGGAACACGCCGCCCATGCCCTTGCGGTCCATGAAGAAGTTGCAGCGGAAGCGCGCGAGGCCCGGGATCTCGTACGCGAAGTCCGTGTCGTGGCGCCGCGCGAACTCCTCCCGGTTGCGCTCGGGGGCGATGGGCAGCAGCAGCTTTTCGGTGGCGGCGCCGTCGAGCACCGGACGCCCCGCGATGATCTTGATGTCGCCGTCGTGACGCAGCATGGGCGGCGAGCCCGCGGAAATGTGGAGGTCCGAGGCGCCTTCGTGGCACATGTAGTGGAACAGCTCGTCCATGGCCGCGGTGGCGCCGCTGCCCACGGGAGCGGCGGGCCGCGCGGGGAGCGGGGCGGGCTCGGGCACGTGGGCGGGAGCCACGGCCGGCTCGGCGCTACGCCCCGGCAGCTTCACGACACTCGAGCACTTCGGGCACTTGACGCCGAAGGGGCGGTCGGGAACCCGGGCGTCGTCGATGGTGATCGTGTGACCGCACTGCGGACAGTTCGCTTGCACCTACTCCTCCCGAAACTCGATGACGCGGGTGATTCTTTCCTTCTGCACCAGGTGGTGCGTGTCGCCGTCGCGCAGCGTGATGAAGGCCCCGGCCCGGTTGACGTAGTCGAGGACGCGCATCTGGTTCCGCGGCATGTCGATCACGAGATCGCCCTCGAGGCGCCGCTTCTCGGCCTCGAGCGCCACCCGCCTCACGGGGCTGTCGGAGCCCTCCGGGATGTCTCCGTCGTCCGCGGCGGCGGGCACGCTCATCACCAGGATCTCGCGCTTGTTGAGCAGCACGGGCCCTTCGGCGTCGTCGGAGAGGAAGGGAAAGAACGGCACGGGCTCGTTCAGCCACTCCTCCGGCCGCGTCGCGCCCGGATGGCGCGGCGAGGTGGCGGGGATGAACACGCGGCCGCTGAACTTGCGGCCGTCCGCGCACTCCACCGCGGCGTGGACCTCCAGCGTCGGGACGCGCAGCTCGCTCATCTTTGGTCAACCTTTCGGAGGGCGGAGCGGCATTATGCGTCGCCCGCGTCGGCGGGGACAACTCGCGACGCCGCCCAGCGCAGCTGCCGCGCCAGGCCCCGCAGCAGCTCGATCTCCCGCCGGCTGGGCGCCGCCCGTGCGAGCAGGGCCCTCAGCTCGCCGAGGATCGGCTCCGGGTTCTGGGCGTTCAAGTACCCGAGGGGCACGAGGGCGCTCTTCAAGGCCGCGAGGACCGCCTCGAGCTCGCCCGCCGTCGCGGCCGGCGCGCTCGGCATCGCCTCGGCGGAGCTCTCGAGCCCCGCGACGAACAGCTCGTACGCCACGACGAGCACGGCCTGGGCGAGGTTCAGGGACGGCTGCGCGCCGTCGCTGGGGATGCGCACGGTGACATGACAGAGCCGCAGTTCCTCCGAGGTGAGGCCGCTCGCCTCGGGACCGAAGACGACGGCGACGCGACCGCCCCGGTCCCGGGCCTGTCGGGCCAGAAGCCGCGGCGTCCAGGTGTCGCTCGCCTTGCCCGAGGTTCCCGCGACGAGCGTCGCGTCGGCCACGGCGGCGGCGAGAGCGGGAAACGCCGTGGCGCCATCGAGGACTTCCCACGCACCGTAGGCCAGCGCGCGGCTCTCGGCCGAGCCCAGGTCCGGGGGAGGCGACACGAGGCGCAGCTCCGAGAGCCCCATGTTCTTCATGGCCCGGCACGCCGCGGCGACGTTCGCGGCGCGGCGCGGGCGCACCAGCACGATGACGACGCCGGCGGGCTCCATGGCGAAGACGCGCGAGTCTAGCAGCATATAATCCCGCGGTGGCCACAGGCCCCGCCGCCCTCCGGCTCTTCCGCCCCATCCCGCGGCCTGTCGCCCACGTGGCTTCGGCCCTGATCGTGCTCGCCTGGCTCGCCCAGATGGGCGTCCTCGTGAAACGCGCCTATCTCGAGTCGCCCAGCCTGGCCGCCGACCTGTCGCGCTATGGCGCCGGCGCCCAATGGAAGGGCATCTACTATCGCGGCGAGAAGATCGGCTACTCGGTCAGCCAGACACAGCCGACGTCGGAAGGTTACGAGCTCGTCGAGGACGGACGCCTCCAGATGATGATGCTGGGTTCCACGAGCGCCGCCCGGCTCCACACACTGGCTCGTGTCGACAAGGCGTTCAACCTGCGCGGTTTCGACTTCTCCCTCGACCCGGGCACGGGACCCATCGAGATCCACGGCGAGCTGGACGGCCTGCGCCTCGCCCTGCGCATCAAGACCTCCTCGGGCGAGCGCGTCGAGACCCGCACCTTGAGCGAGCCGCCGAACCTCTCGCTCAACCTTCCCCGGCGCCTCGCCGCCGAGGGCCTCGAGGCCGGCCAGCACAAGACCCTGAGCGCGTTCGACCCGGCGACCCTCAGCAACGCCCCGATGGAGCTCGCGGTGGAGAAGCGCGAGGTCGTGTGGGCCGCGGGTCGTCCGGTGCCGGCCTTCCGCGTGCGGATGACCTTCAGCGGGCTCTCCACGACCTCCTGGATCACGGAGGTCGGCGAGGTGGTGCGGGAAGAGAGCGGCATGGGCATGATCGTGATCCGCGAGACGCGGGAGCGCGCCACGGCCCTCGCCGTGCCCGGCGAGATCCAGGTGGACATGCTGCGCACCGCGGCCATCGCAGCCAAGGGACCGCGGATCGACGACGGCACCCAGATCGCACGGATGAAGATGCGCCTCGAGGGCGGGACGCTGCCCCCCGCCGCGGAGCTCCAGGGCGCGGGCCAGACCGTGGCTGGCGACGAGTTCGAGATCCGCGACCGGGAGGCGCTCCAGGCGACGCCGATCCAGGAGGACCTCGCCCGCTATCGGAGCCCAGAGCCCTTCATCGAGAGCGACGCCCCCGAGATCCTGGCCGAGGCCCGCAAGGCCATCGGCGGGTCGCAGCAACCTCGCCAGCAGGCCGAGCGTCTCACCCGGTACGTGGGCGCGTTGCTCGAGAAGAAGCCCACCGTCAGCCTGCCCTCGGCGCTCGAGGTCCTGCGCACCCGGGTCGGCGACTGCAACGAGCACACGGCGCTCTACGTGGCCATGGCGCGCGCCGTCGGCCTGCCGGCCCGCGTCGCCGTGGGCCTCGTGCACCTCCACGGCGCCTTCTACTACCACGCGTGGCCCGAGGTGTTCGTCGAGGGGCCCGTGGGACGCGGCTTCTGGCTGGCCGTCGACCCCACCCTCAACCAGTTCCCTGCCGACGTCACCCACGTCGTGCTGGCCCGCGGCGGCCTCGAGCGCCAGGCCGCCATCCTCCCCATCCTGGGCCAGGCGACGATCACGGTGCTCGAGCTCGACCGCCGGGCCGGCACCAGCCAGGTCCTCGTGGGGCGGCCCGCCCGGGACACGCGTCCCCTCGAGATCGCCCTTCCCCGCCGCGACGGCGCCCAGTCCTGCTGGTCGAGACCCCCGGAGTGAACCGCGAATGATCCTCGTAGAGAACCTCGTCAAGCGCTACGGGAAGTTCACGGCCGTCGACGGCGTCTCCCTCGAGGTTCCCGCGGGCGAGATCCACGGTTTCCTGGGCCCGAACGGCGCGGGCAAGACGACGACGATCCGCATGATCGCCGGGCTCCTGAAGCCCACGTCCGGACGCATCGTGATCGCCGGCCACGACCTCGCTCGCGAGGCCGAGACCGCCAAGGGGGCTCTCGGCTTCATCCCCGACCGCCCCTTCATCTACGAGAAGCTGACGGCCGGCGAGTTCCTGCGCTTCCACGCCGGGCTCTACGGCCTCGACGGCGACGCGGTCGAGAAGCGCGTCGTGGAGCTCCTCGGGCTCTTCGAGCTCGGGCGCTGGGAGGGCGAGCTCGTCGAGAGCTTCTCCCACGGCATGAAGCAGCGGCTCGTGATGTGCGCGGCCTTCCTCCATCGTCCCCGGGGCGTGCTGGTCGACGAGCCGATGGTCGGCCTCGACCCGCGCGGGGCCCGCTTGATCAAGGACGTCTTCCGGCAGATGGCGAAGAACGGCGTGGCGATCCTGATGAGCACTCACACCCTGGAGGTGGCCGAGGAGATGTGCGACCGCATCAGCATCATCCTCGGAGGCAAGATCATCGCCCGCGGCACCGTCGACGACCTCCGCGCCGCGGCCGGCGGCGCCGGCGGCGGCGACCAGGAGCTCACCTCCGTGTTCCTCCGGCTCACCGGGGGCTCGGGATTCCAGGAGATCCCGGACGCCCTGTGAAGGACGCCTTCCCCTATCTCCTCCTCCCGACGTTCTACGCCGCCCGCAATCGCGCCCGCCGGCGCGAGGCCGGAGACGGGCTGAGGGCGGCCATCTTCGGCGGCGTCGGGCTGTTCGTGATGGCGGCGATCTTCGGGGTGGTCTTCTGGCTCACCTGGCAGCTCCTGGACTACGAGGAGCTCGGCGAGTACCTGGTGCGCCTGGGGCTTTCCTGGCTGTTCCTCACCTTCCTGTCCTTCGTGGCCTTCAGCGCCGTCGTGACGTCCCTGTCGACGTACTTCCTCTCGGAGGACCTGCGGCTCGTCCTCGCGGCGCCCGTGCCGCCGACGCGCCTCTTCTACTCGCGCTTCGCCCGCACGGTCGGCCAGTCCTCCTGGATGGTGGTCGTCTTCATGGCGCCCGTCCTGCTCGGCATCGGCACGGTGCGTTGCGCCGGCTGGGGCTACTACGCCGCGATCGTGGCGACGCTCGTGCCCTTCGTGCTCATCCCCTGCGCCTTCGGCGCCCTCGTGACCCTGGCCCTCGTGAACATCTTCCCCGCGCGGCGGGCGCGCGACATCCTCATGCTGATGGGCCTGCTGTTCGCGATCGCGCTCGTGGTCCTGCTGCGCTTCATCCGACCCGAGCGCCTGCTCTCGGTCCAGTCCCTCCCGGACGTGACGGCCTTCTTCGCCACGCTCCAGTCGCCGATCACGCCGCTCTTCCCCTCGTTCTGGGCGGGCGAGACGCTCTTCGCGGCTCTCCAGGGTCACGTCGACGCCCTGCACCTCGGAGCCTTGTGGTCCACCGCCCTGGCCTTCGTGGTGGTCGCCCGCCTCGCCTACGGGCGGCTCTACTTCGCGGGCTGGAGCAAGGCCCAGGAGGCGCGCAAGGCCCGCTTCACGCGCCTCGCGGGCGTCGAGACGCTGGCGCGTCTCGTGCCGGCGCGTCCGGCGACCCGCGTGATCCTCGTCAAGGACCTGAAGGTCTTCCTGAGGGACACGACGCAGTGGTCCCAGCTCCTGCTCCTGATGGCGCTGGTCCTCGTGTACCTCTACAACTTCCACATCCTGGACCTCGACCACATCCCCTACATGAGCGGGCTCGTCAAGAACGCCTACGCCTTCGTGAACCTCGCGATGGCGAGCTTCGTCCTCGCGGCCGTGGCCGTGCGCTTCGTGTTCCCCGCCGTCTCGGTGGAGGGGGCCGCGTTCTGGATCGTGCGCACGGCGCCGGTCTCGATGGGCGTGTTCCTCTGGTCGAAGTTCTGGACCGGGCTGCTGCCGGTGCTGTTCCTCGCCGAGGGCCTGACCATCGTCTCCAACCAGTTCCTCGGCGTCGACCCGTTTCTGAAGGTGGTGAGCGCGGCCGCGGTGTTCTTCATGACCTTCGCCCTCGTGGGCCTCGCCGCGGGCATGGGCGCCCAGTTCCCGCGCTTCGCCGCGGAGAACGTCACGCAGGTCGCCGGCTCCTACGGGGGCCTCTCGTTCATGATCCTCGCGGTCCTCTTCATCCTGGTCGAGATCGGCCTCCTCGCCTGGCCCTCGTCGATCTACCTCTGGCACCAGTTCCAGGGCCTGCCCCTGCAGGGACGCCACTACGTGCAGATGACGATCGCGTTCACTGCGGCCCTCGGCGTCTGCGCGGCCACGTTCTGGCTCTCGATGCGCCGCGGCATCCGCGCCCTCGAGGACCTGGGCTAGCCGCTTTTGCCCGCGCTGCGGGCCCTCTGATACGATTCCCTCGATGACGACGACGAAGAGGAACGCCACGCGGCCGGTGCGCGTCGGGTCCGTGACGATCGGCGGCGACCACCCCGTGGCGGTCCAGAGCATGTGCGCGACGCGCACCCAGGACGTCGACGCGACCGTGGAACAGGCCGAGTCGATCCGCAAGGCCGGCGGCGACGTTGTCCGCGTGGCCGTCGACAATCCCAGGGACGTAGAGGCCCTCGCCGAGGTGCGGCGGCAGACGAGCGCCAACCTGGTGGTCGACCTGCAGGAGAACTACAGGCTCGCCGCCCAGGTGGCGCCCCACGTCGACAAGATCCGCTACAACCCGGGCCACCTGTACCACCACGAGCGCGAGAAGAGCCCTGCCCAGAAGGTCGCCTTCCTCGTGGACGTGGCCCGCGAGCACGACTGCGCCCTCCGCGTCGGCGTCAACTGCGGCAGCGTCGATCCCGAGCTGAAGGCGCGCTATCCGGAAGACGACATCCAGGCCATGGTCGAGTCGGCCCTCGAGCATTGCCGGATCCTCGACGATCTCGGGTTCGAGCGCTTCGTCGTGAGCCTCAAGGACTCCCACCCCCGGAAGGTGATCGAGGGCAACCGCCGCTTCGCCGAGGCCAGGCCCGACGTGCCGCTGCACCTGGGCGTGACCGAGGCCGGCATCCCGCCGGAGGGCGTCATCAAGACCCGCGTGGCCTTCGAGCAGCTGATCTCACGGGGCGTGGGCGACACGATCCGCGTCTCCCTGACCCTGCCGAACCCGCGCAAGTACGAGGAGATCGTCGTCGGCCGGCAGATCCTCGCAGACATCGACGCCGGCCGGTTCCGCTCCGTGCCGGTCTTCGACGACGACAAGCTCAACATCATCTCGTGCCCGTCGTGCTCGCGCGTCGAGAACGAGCGCTTCGTCGAGCTGGCCGAGGCCGTGAAGGAGATGACGGTCTACGCCGAGAGGCATGCGCTCACGATCGCCGTCATGGGCTGCCGTGTGAACGGGCCGGGCGAGACGGACGACGCGGACCTGGGCCTGTGGTGCGGTCCGACCCACGTGAACCTGAAGAAGAGGACCGAGACCGTCGGAGCCTACACCTACGACGAGATCCTGCCGAAGCTGCGCCAGGAGCTCGACCAGCTGATCGACGCCCGGACGCCCGCCGCCGTCTAGCTAGCGGCCCTGGCCGGCCATGTCCGCGTCGACCATCATGCGGACGAGTCCCTTGAAGTCGACCTTCGGCGTCCAGTCGAGCTGCTTCCGGGCCTTCGAGGGATCGCCGAGCAGGATGTCGACCTCGGCGGGCCGGAAGTACTTCGGGTCGACGACGACGTGCTTCTGCCAGTCGAGCCCGACGTGGGAGAAGGCCTCCTCGAGGAAATCGCGCACCGAGTAGGTGTTGCCCGTGGCGATCACGTAGTCGTCGGCCTTCGGCTGCTGGAGCATCAGCCACATCGCCTCGACGTAGTCCCCCGCGAAGCCCCAGTCGCGCTTCGCGTCCAGGTTGCCCAGGCGCAGCTCCTTCGTGCGGCCCTGCTTGATCGCCGCGATGCCCATGGTGATCTTGCGCGTCACGAAGTTCTCGCCGCGGCGCGGGGATTCGTGGTTGAACAGGATGCCGTTCGAGACGTGCATCCCGTAGCCTTCGCGGTAGTTGACCGAGATCCAGTGGCCGAACACCTTGGCGCAGCCATAGGGCGAGCGCGGGTGGAACGGTGTGCGCTCCGTCTGGGGATTCTCCTGGATCAGCCCGAACATCTCGGAACTGCCGGCCTGGTAGACCCGCGCCGGGAGCTCGAGGTCCCGCACGGCGTCGAGGAGCCGCATCACGCCCAGGGCCGTGACGTTGCCCGTGTACTCCGGCATCTCGAACGACACCTTGACGTGGCTCTGAGCCGCCAGGTTGTAGATCTCGTCCGGTCCCACGAGCTCGAGGGTGCGCACCAGGCTGTTCTGGTCGACGAGGTCGCCGTAGTGGAGCACCAGCCGGTCTCGGATGGAGTCGATCCGCCACGTGTTGAAGGAGCTGCTGCGCCGCACCAGCCCATGGACTTCGTAGCCCTTGCCCAGGAGGAGCTCGGCCAGGTAGCTGCCGTCCTGACCCGTGATGCCCGTGATGAACGCCTTCTTCCCCAATCTCCCTCCTCGGAACCTCGAAGAAACGCGGAGCTTACCGGATTCAGGGGAAAAAGAAAAAGGGACCGCTGCGCCCCGAACCCCTGAGGTTTTCGTCGGTCGCCCCGGTCGGCCGCTCGGCCGAACGTTTCCGAGATCCCTCGCCGTGGCTCCCTCCAAACCCCGGCGCGAATCTCGAAAGGCACCGCCGAAAACCTCAGAACGCTCCGAGGTCTGCGGCCCCCTCTTCGCCGTACCCTCATTGCAACCCGCGTGCCGCCCGACGTGCCTGTCGCTAACATGCTGCAAGGACGAGGAAAGGGTGAGCGAACGCGCGCTCGCGGACCGCAATTTGCGGCGCAAACGCAACGTTGAATTATCAGTCCTGCAACGTGACCCTGGCGCCCTTGCCCCGGGGCACCTGGATCCCCAGCGCCTTCAACTTCCGGTAGAGGTTGGTGCGCTCGATGCCCAGGTCTCGGGCGGTCTGGCCCAGGCTGCCCCCGTTCGCCGACAGGCGATAGAGGATGTACTGCCGTTCGAAGCGGGCGCGGGCCTCGCGCAGGGGCAGGGCCTGGCCCTCGTCCGAAGCCGCTCCCGAGATCTGGAACGCGTCCATGGCGTCCTGGTGGGTGACGGCGTCCCGCGGCACGAGTACCACGAGCCGCTCCATCAGGTTGCGCAGCTCGCGGACGTTGCCGTGCCAGGGAAGCTGGCCGAGGAAATCCATGGCTCGCGGCAGCAGGCGCTTCGGCCGGACCCCGTTCTCGGCGCACGCCAGGCGGAGGAAGTGCTCGGCGAGCTCGGGCACGTCCTCCCGGCGCGCGCGCAACGGCGGCACCGCGATCGTCAGGACGTTGATGCGGTGGTACAGGTCTTCGCGGAACGCGCCCCGGGCGATCTCGTCGGGCAGGTACTTGCTGGTGGCTGAGATGATGCGCACGTCGACCGGGCGGCGCTCGCTGCTGCCCACCGGAGTCACCTCGCCCTCCTGGAGGACCCGCAAGAGCTTCGTCTGGGTCATGGGCGTCATGTCCCCGACCTCGTCCAGGAAGAGCGTGCCGCCGCTCGCCACCTCGAACTGGCCCTTGCGGTCGGAGACGGCTCCGGTGAAGGAGCCCTTCAGGTGGCCGAACATCTCGCTCTCGATGAGCTCCGACGGGATGGCGGCGCAGTTGAGCTCGACGAAGGCCTTGTCGCGACGGGAGGAGTGGGCGTGGATGGCCCGGGCGATCAGCTCCTTGCCCGTGCCGCTCTCCCCGGCGATGAGCACGCGGCACTTCGTGGGAGCCGCCATCTCGATCAGCTGGTAGATGCGTTGGACCGCCTCGGACCGGCCGACCATCCCGTAGCGCGATCCGTCGGCCACCCGCTCGAGATCGGTTTCGCCGCCGGGCATGGGCCGGCGAAGGATCTTGTCGACGACGGCGAAGAGCCGATCGCGGGAGACGGGCTTCTCGATGAAGTCGGTCGCCCCGACCCGCATGGCCTCCACGGCCTCGCCCACGTTTCCATAGCCGGAGATGACGACGACGGGCGTGCCCGGGGCCTGCCTCTGCAGTTCCTTCAGGACGTCGAGGCCGGTGCCGTCCGGCAGCTTCAGGTCTAGCAGGACCGCCGCCGGCTGGCGCTGGGCGAAGAGCCGGAGCGCCTCTCCGACCGACGAGGCGGCGATCGTCGCGAGACCACGGGCGTTGAGGAAGCCCACCGTCGTCTTGCGCACCGAGTCGTCGTCGTCGATGACGAGGATCAGCTCGCTGGAGGGAGCGGACATCAGGGGACCACGGAGGGACATGCTATCATCGGCCCTGGAACCGCCGGAACATGGGTCTCTCTCGCCTCCACGTCCGAAACCTTCTCGCGACCGCCCTGGGCGCAGGCCTGGCGCTTGCGGGCTGTCTCCGGCCCGACAGCGTTCCCGACGGCCCCGATCCGATTCCCTTCCCCCAGACCACCACCATCCGCATCGAGTACACCCAGCCCAACGGCTGCGTAAGCACGACCGTGCCGTGCGCGGATCTGGTCGCGTTCTTCGGCAGCTGGATGCAGACCGGCTCCCAGATCTTCCTGTCGCCCGACGCCAGCCACCACGTCTGGACGGGTTCGGTGCCGGGAGTCCCGGTCAACTTCCCTCCCAGCGGCCAGCCCTTCGAGGTCCGCGTCTACGACCCGTTCCTCCAGTCCGACGCGGTCACCCGCTACACGGCGCGGCGCCTGAAGATCGGCACGCAGGAGATGACGCGCATCCAGGATCCCGGCGCCCACGACGAGCATGCCCTCGTGTTCGTCGATTCCACGGGCCAGGGACACAACCCCTTCTAGCCCACGGCCGCGCGTCCTAGCGAGGGCCCTTCCGGATCGAGCTGATCTTCGACAGGTAGTCCTTGATGCGAAGGCCCTGGGGCGAGTTGGGGTTGCGCACGAACTTCTGGGCCTCGAGCAGGCGCGACTGGGCCACCGCGTACTGATTCTTCTCGTAGAGCTCGATCGCTTCGCCGATGTTGATGTCCGCGATCTTCCCCAGGGTGACCTCGTCGTCCGGGCGCCAGATCAAGGCCTCGCGGTAGCGCTCGATGGCGGCTCGCGGATCCTTCTTTTCCTGCACGAGGAAGTCGCCGAAGCGGATCAGCGGCGCGGGGTTCTCCTTGTCGCGCTCGACGCCCTGCTCGAGCGCCCACTCCGCATCGGGCAGCCGGCCGGAGCGCACGGCGAAGGCGTAGAACTTCTCGAGGGCCTCCGGCGGCCCACCGGCGGCGGCGGCGGCCTTGTAGGACTGCGCCACGCGCTCCACGCTGAAGTCCACGCCGCCGGCCGACGCGACGTCGACCGTGGGGCGCGCTCCCTTCTTGCGCTGCGCCGACTGGCGCAGGTCGAAATGGCGCAGGGCGTGGGGCGCCAGCAGCTCGCCGACGGCCAGCGACGCGCGCGGGTGCCCGGGCTGCGCGGCGAGGGCCCTCTCGAGGAAGCCCAGGGCCGTGAGCTCCTCCTCCTTGAACTCGGGTGCAGGCGGGAGCGTCCCGCGCTTGGCTCCCGGAGCGGGTGGAGGCGGCGTCGGCAGCGGCGCCGACTGGGCCTTCCTGGACCAGATCGCTCCCAGGAGCGCGAGGCTGTCGGGATCGCCGCCGGCTGCGTCCAGGCGAGCCAGCGCCTCGTCGAGCTGGCCGGCCTCGACCAGGGCCTGGGCCTGCTGGATTGCGGAGCTCGCGACCGGCCGGCGCGCCGCGGCCTGCGGCGCCGCGGCGGGCGACGTCGATTCGGTCGACTTCGGCTTGCAGCCCTCGAGGGCCACGAGCAGCGCGAGGACGCCGGCGAGTCGTCTCACGAACGCCCTCCGCTCACGCGGCGGAGGTGCTCGACCGCCCGGTTCGCGCGATCAGCCACCTTGGGGCTCGGGTCCTTGACGAGCGGCTCGAGCCAGGTGACCGACGAGGCGTCGCCCATCGTGCCGATGATGTCGCACAGCTCGGCCCGGATGCCGGCGTCCTGGTCGTTGAGGTAGGGATAGAGGTCGCCCAGGATCGCGGGACCGAGCTCCAGGATGTAGGCTCGGCAGCGCTTGCCAGTGACCGACGACGTCAGGCCGAGGACGATGCTGTCGAGGAAATCGCGATCGCCCAGGCGCGCCAGGGCGAAGCTGTAGGCGAGGCGCAGGTCGTCGCTGCGCTCGCGCTGGAAGTCCTTCTTGAACGCCGAGACCATGGAGGCATCCGAGACGCGGCCGAGCCCCTCGATCGCGAGGCGCTTCTTCTCGGGATCCGGGTCGCGAACCACCTCGCGGAAGAGATCCGCCTGGGCCGGATCCCCCACCTTGCTGAGCGCGTCGAGGATCCGCACCGCCGATTCCTTCTTGCGATTCGCCTCGAACTGCGCGCGCAGCGCCGGCCCCGCCTGCTGGACGCGCAGTGCACCGATGGCCTGGAGCGTGCGCGTCCGTACGCTCGTGCTCTCGTCCGAGAGCAACGGGATGAGCTGCTCTCCATCTCGGGTCGAGCCGATCCGGCCGATCGAGGAGGCCGCGGCGCCGCGCACGGCCGGCTCGGAGTCCTGCAGGGCCTGTACGAGGTCGCCCACGACGGGCTTGCCGTCGAGGATCCCGAGGGCGAAGGCCGCCTCCTCGCGGATGCCCTTGTTCTCGTCGCGCAGGGCCTGGGCCATGGCGCGGTACACCGACGGATCGACGGCCGTGAAGGGCGCGCCGGTAGGCCCTTCGTACTCGTCGGAGAAGACCTGCAGGAAGCGTCCGACGGCGCCCTGCCGCTCGCGATCGCTGTAGATCTCGACGAGCGTGCCGAGGGCCTCTTCGCGCACGGCGGGCTCGACGTCGGACATGGCCGCGACCAGGGCCGGCACCGCGCTGAGATCGCGCAGGTCGCGCAGCGCCTTCACGACTTCCTCTCGGACGCGGGCCTCGGGCTCGGAGCGGATCGCCGCGGCCAGTGGCGTGACGGCCTCGACGCGCCGGGTCTTGCCCAGCGCGGCGGCCGCCTCGAGACGCGTGCGGACGTTGGGGCTCTTGAGGTTGGCGACGAGGTCGTCGAAGGACGAGGCAGCCTGGGCGGCAGCGCCCGAGAACGTCACGAGCAGCGCGATGGCGACGGCCGGCAGGGCCTTTTTCATCTCACCTCCACTGTTTCGGATGATACCAGACGGACTCGAGCGATCAAGGCTCCGCCGCGACGGGAACGGATGCTCCGGCGAGCGCTTCGCGCAGCGGCGCCGCGGTCAATCCGAGGCCCCGGGACGCGAGGGCCTCCGGGGTCCCCTGGAACACCAGACGGCCTCCGGCGCTGCCGCCCTCGGGGCCCAGGTCGATCACCCAGTCGGCCTGCTTGACGACGTCCATGTTGTGCTCGATCACGACCAGCGTGGCGCCGGCGTCGAGGAGGCGCCTGAAGCAGCCCATGAGCTCGCTCACGTCCGCCATGTGGAGGCCGGTCGTGGGCTCGTCCAGCACGTAGAGAACGCGCTCGCCCGGCTTGCGCAGCAGGTGCAGCGCGAGCCTCACCCGCTGCGCTTCGCCGCCCGAGAGCGTCGTCGAGGGCTGGCCGAGGCGGAGATAGCCGAGCCCGATCTCCTCCAGCGCCTTCAGGCGCTTGCGCAGGCGCGGCTGCGAGGCGAAAAACTGGAGCGACTCGCGCACGGTCATCTCCAGGACGTCGTGGATCGTCTTTCCGCGATAGCGGACTTCGAGGACCTCGGGACGGAAGCGGCGCCCGCCGCAGATGTCGCAGACGAGGAACACGTCGGCGAGGAACTGCATGTCCACGCGGACCTGGCCGTCGCCCGCGCAGGTCTCGCAGCGTCCGCCCGGGACGTTGAACGAGAAGTGGCTCGAGGTGAGGCCGCGGGCCTCCGCCTCGCGCGTCCCGGCGAAGAGATCGCGGATCGCGTCGAAGGCCTTCAGGTAGGTGACGGGATTGGAGCGCGGAGACCGCCCGATGGGCGACTGGTCCACCACGACGACCTCCTCGACGAACTCGATCCCGTCGATGCGGTCGCAGGTGGGCGTGTCGCCGGGACCGCGCCGGTGCAGCAGCGCGTCGCACAGGACGTCGTGGACGAGGGTCGACTTGCCCGAGCCCGACACGCCGGTCACGCACGTGAACGCGCCCAGGGGAATCCGCGCGTCGACGTTCTTCAGGTTGTGGGCGCGGGCGTTGTGGATCTTCAGCTCGAGGCCGTTGCCGCGTCGCCGCTTGGCCGGGACCCCGATCGCGAGCTCGCCGCGCAGGAACTTCCCCGTCAGCCCGCGTCCGTCCTCGACCAGCTCCGCCACGGTTCCCTGGAAGACGACGCGGCCGCCCTGCTCCCCGGCTCCCGGCCCCAGGTCGATCACGTAGTCCGCGGCGCTCACGAGCTCGCGCTCGTGCTCGACGACCAGCACGGTGTTGCCCTGGTCCCGCAACCCCTTCAGGATCCCGAGCAGCCGCGCCGTGTCCCGGGGATGCAGGCCGATCGAGGGCTCGTCGAGGATGTAGAGCGTGCCCACGAGGCCTGTGCCGAGGGACGTCGCGAGCCCGATGCGCTGCGACTCGCCGCCCGAGAGCGTGCCGTAGGCCCGGTCCAGGGTGAGGTAGCCCAGGCCCACGTCCTCGAGGAACCCGAGCCGGCGGTCGACCTCGTCGAGAACCTTCGTGGCCACCGGGCGCTCGGCCTCGCCGAGCACGAGGCTGCGCAGGAAAGCCCGGGACTCGACGACGCTCATCTGGGAGAGGGCATGGAGATTGCGTCCGCCGATCGTCACGTGGAGCGCCTCGTGTCGCAGGCGTGCGCCGTGGCACGAGGGGCAGGTCTGATAGCCGCGATAGCGGCTCAGGAGCACCCGCACCTGCACCTTGTACTTCTTGGCCTCGAGCCAGCGGAAGAAGCCCACGACGCCCTGGAAGTCGTCCTCGCCCTCGAGCACGACGCGACGGTATTCCTCCGGCAGGTCTTCCCAGGGCACGTTCAAGGGAATGCCCCGGCGTCGCGCGAACTTCTTCAGCTCCGTGTGGAAGGGTCGGTAGTGCGGCTTGTTCCAGGGCTCGATCGCGCCCTCGGAGAGCGTGCGGGTCTTGTCGGGAACCACGAGGTCGTGGTCGATCTCGATCAGGTTGCCGAAACCGTGGCACACCGGGCAGGCGCCCTTGGGGTTGTTGAAGGAGAACAACCGCGGCTCGGGCTCCTCGTAGGCGCGGCCGCAGCGGGCGCACTCGAAGCGCTCGGAGAATCGCAGCCTTGGAATCCCATCGGCCTGGACCTCCGCGAGACCGTGGCCCTCGAGGAAGGCCGCCTCGAGCGAGTCCACGATGCGCGACCGCTGATCCTGCCGCGCGACCGTGCGATCCACGACGACCACGAGGTCGTCTCCGACGCTGGCCGGATCCACCTCCTCGAGCCGGAGCGCCTGATCGCCGACGAGGACCCGGCCGTAGCCCCGCTTGAGGAAGGACTCGAAGAGGTCCGGGAGCGGCGTCCCGCCACCGGCGGCCCGGAAGCCGATCAGCAGGGCCGTGCCCTCCGGCAGGCCGAGCAGGCGGTCGGCGGCGGACTGGGGCGTGTCGCGGACGACCTCGGTTCCGCACTCCGAGCACAGCGTGCGTCCCAGCCGGGCGAACAGCACCCGGAGATGGTCGTGGATCTCGGTGGCCGTGGCGACGGTCGAGCGGGGGTTGCGCGACGGTGTGCGCTGCTTGAGGGCGATCGTGGGGCACAGCCCATCGAGGGAGCGCACGTCGGGACGCTCCATGCGCTCGAGGAACTGGCGGGCGTAGGCGGACAGGCTCTCGACGTAGCGGCGCTGGCCCTCGGCGTAGATGGTGTCGAAAGCGAGCGACGATTTGCCGGAGC
>CADEEV010000005.1:0-81479 GCA_902826455.1 uncultured Acidobacteriota bacterium
GCTCGAGGACTGCCGCGGCATGTACGCCGCGGAGGTCGCCTACGTCGATGGGCAGGTCGGCCGCCTGCTCGACGCCTGGCAGAAGGCGCGGGGCACGGGGGGCGTCGTGGTGTTCACGTCGGATCACGGCGAGAACTTCGGCGAGGACGGCGTGTGGTACGAGCACGGGCCGAGCGTCCACGACGCGGGGATGCGAGTGCCCCTGATCGTCGCGGGCGCCGGACCGGGAGCCCGGCAGGATCGCGGGGTCGCGCGCCTCGAGGACGTGATGCCGACGCTGCTCGCCCTGGCCCGCGTCCCGCGCGAGCGCTGGCCGAAGCTGGACGGCGTCGACCTCGGCGCCCGGCTGCGCGCGGGAACGGCCCGTGACGACGCGGCTCCGGCGGCGGCCTTCGCCGAGAGCGGGAGCGACCTGCTCCCCGAGTCGTACGGGCGCCTTCGCTCGGGAGCCCGCGGCAGGGAACACTGCATCAACGACGAGCGCTTCTCGTGGTGCGAAGGCGGAGCGCGGCCGGACGCCCTCTACGATCACCTCGCGGACCCGCAGCGTCAGCACGACGTCGCGCCGCGCCACCCCGACGTGGTCGAGCGGCTCCGGGCCGTCGGCCGACGCTGGCCCGTCGACGAGACGCGGCAACGCAGCATCCGGACGCCACGCTTCAAGCTGGTCGCCGTGCCCCAGGCCGAGGGCTACGCGACGCGGCTCTACGATCTGCGGAGCGACCCGGGCGAGACCCGGGACGTCTCGGCGGGGAACGCCGCGACTGTCGTGGCCATGCGCAAGGCCCTCGACGCCTGGGCGGCGGGCATCGCCGGCTCCCCGGTCGTGGCCCACACGCCGGAGCAGCTCGAAGCCCTGCAGGCCCTCGGCTACATCGAGTGACGGCGATCAGTCTCCGCTGTCGAGGACGAGCAGCGTCTGGTCGTCCCGCGGCCGGACGCCCGCACAGAAGCCGTGGACGTCGGCCAGGATGCCGTCGACGAAGTCCGCCGTCGACGCGGCGCGACGGGCCGTGACCGAGGCCCGCAGGCGGTCGTCCCCGAACTCCTCGTCGGTGGGGTTCGCCGCCTCGGTGATGCCGTCCGTGTACATCACGAGTCGGTCGCCGGAGCCGAAGGGAGTCTCCAGCATCTCGTAGACGGCGTCGCCGAGGATGCCGAGGGCGACGCCGGTGGCGCCGAGCGCCTCGCAGGCCCCGTCCGCCCGCATCAACAGCGGCGGGTTGTGGCCCGCGTTGATGTAGCGGAGCGGGCCGCCGCCCGCGCCGACCTCGGCGTAGAACAGCGTGATGAGCCGGTTCGCCGGGATGTTGGCGAACAGGTGCTCGTTGAGGCGCGTGATCAGCGGGACCCCGCGCAGGCCCGCGGTGAGCAGGGTCCGCAGGCTGCCCTGGAGCAGGGCCATGAGCAGCGCGGCCGGCATGCCCTTCCCCGCCACGTCCCCCACCACGATCGCGGTCTCGTTGCCGCCGAGGTCGATGATGTCGAAGTAGTCGCCGCCCACGGTGTTGGCCGGGCGCATCGAGGCCCGCGCGCCGAGGCGGCCCTGGCTGAAGGGCTCGAACGGCAGCAGGCCGAACTGGATCTGCCGGGCGATCTCCAGGTCGCCCTTGAGGGTGAGCTTGTCCCGCAGCTCGAGGACCAGGAGCAGGAACAGCAGGCTCGAACAGCCGAGCATCAGCAGGCTTCCCGGCTCGAACGACCAGCCGCGGGCCATGCCGTGGACGAAGTACTGGAGCCAGGCCAGGAACAGGAGCGGCACGGCCACGGCGAACAGGATGCGCCGCGGCGGCGAGAGACGGTACGCCGTCGCCTCGAACAGCCGGAAGGCGGCGATGGGCCAGCGCTGGTACCAGGGCTGCTGCTCCAGGTCCTCGGTCTTCACCTGCCGCGCGAAGAACCGCAGCGTCTCCTGGGCGTCGGTCTCGACCAGCTCGCGGAACCCGCGGCCGGTCACGTCGCGGGTGAAGAGCGCGTGGACGCGGCGCCAGTAGTCCTCGGCGTTGCCCTCGTCCCCGGGGGCGCCGGGACGCGTCCCGAACGCTTCTCGGGCGAAGCGGCCGCCGATGCCCTCGAGACGCTCCTTGAAGCTCAGCTCAGTGCACCCAGAGAACGTCGCAGCGGAGGACCGTCACGTCGCCCTTGCCCGGCCGCAGGTCGCGGACGTCGAAACGGCCCGGGTCGACGCTCGCGAAGGCCGCGACCTGCGACTCGAGGTCGGCGATCTCCGCCTGCAGGCCTTCGACCCTCGCTTCGGCGTTGTTCTCCATGCGGTTCTTGCTGAGCACGCTGCCCGCGCCCGAGACCGTGCGCTTGCGGCCGGTGAAGAGGCCGATGTTCGAGAGGATGGCCGAGCCGATCGCCACCCACTTCTCGCTCTTGCGGCCCGACAGGTTCTGCTCCTCGCTGGCCAGGTCGCGGCGCTTCTTCTCGAGGCGCTCCGCCAGTCTCTGGGCGGCGTCGCCGCCTCCCGCCGTCGACAGGCGCTCGGCGAAGGCGTCGGGCCGCTCGCCGGGACGCGACATCGTCTTGGTCACCGGATCGAAGAAGACCGAGGCCGCGAGCTTCCCGGGAAGGCGGTCGCGCAAGGCGCGGTCCACTTCCTTCGCGGCGTCGGCGTCGAACCACCCGGGGAGCTCGGCGTGCTGCAGCGACGCGGGGGCGTCGCTCGAGACCCGCGCTTCGTCGACCTCGAGGGGCTCCGCGTCGAGCATCTCCGCCGCGGACGGCGCGTCGAGGGGCCAGGCCCGCACGGCGATCGTCTCGCCGGCTCCCTTGAGGCGGACCGCGTACTTCGCGAGGAGGTAGGGCGTGCCTCGCTCGGCGCCGTACTTCGAGAGGTAGTTGTTCCGGTACGGGGCCGGCAGGACCGGCGGCCCGCTCACCGGCGCCCGGGCCGGCGCGGCGCCGGCCGCCGCCTGGGGCCGGTCCTTCATGAGCCGACCGATGTCCTCGCGCGTGAGGGGCCCGCGCAGGTAGGACATGGCCCAGCGCGATTCGACGAGGACCGGCGCGGGGCGGTGGACGTCGTGGAGCAGGAACACGCGCTTGCGGGTGCCGGCCATCAGGGCGTCGATCGCCGACGGCTCGAGGCCCGAGCCCTGCAGGCCCTCGCGCAGCCGCGCCTTGTCCTGGGCGGTCTGGAGCGTCCCGACGAGCCAGGTGCCCATGTTCGCGAGCCCCTTGTAGTCGAGGTCCACGGGGTTCTGGGTGGCGAGCACGACCGAGACGCCCTGAGCCCGGGCCTGCTTCAGGAGCGTCAGCAGCGGCCGCTTCGTCGGCGGGTTCGCCGAGGGCGGGAAGTAGCCGAAGATCTCGTCCATGTAGACGACGGCGCGCAGCTCGCTGGTGCCGCCCTGGGCCCGCATCCAGGTCTTGATCTTGTCGAGCAACAGCGCGGTCACGAACAGGCGCTCGGCGTCCGAGAGATGGGCGGTGTAGACCACGGAGAGCTTCGGGCGGCCGTCGGCGGTACGCAGCATGTGCGCCACGTCCAGGGGCTCGCCCTGGCGCCAGGCCTCGAAGGACGGCGCGGCGAGCAGGTTGTTGAGCGCGAGCATCAGCCCCTGGCGTTCCTTGCGGGGATAGACGCTCTCGAGGGGCAGGGCGCCGAGCTTCTCGAAGGGCGGGTCGGCGATGCCCGAGAGCAGGCTCTCCAGGGAGAGTCCCTTCCCCGCGCGCCATGCCTTCTCGATCAGGGTCGAGAGCAGGATGAACTCCCGGGACTGGAGCGGGTCCGCGTCGATGCCGAGGAGCCCGAGCAGGCCGGTGACGGCGCCCGCGATCTCGTCGCGCAGGTCGTCCGCGGCGCTGTCGAACGGGACGCTCGGCGCCTCGAGCGAGCCGAGGATATTGAGCGGCACGCCGAACGTGGCGCCGGGCGTGTAGACGACCGCGTCGCGCGACTTGCGGAGCGCCGCGACGTCCGCCGGGCCGAGGCCCCAGCCGGCGAGCCCCTTCGTCCAGTTCGCCGCGATGTCGGCGGCGGTCTTGCCCTCGCGCTTCGTCTCGGCGTCGATCCACGGCTCGAACGACTCTGCGTCGAGGGTGTCGAACAGCAGGAGCAGGTTGCCCAGATCGCCCTTGGGGTCGACGGCGATCACGGGCACGCCGCGCCGCAGGAGCTCTTCGATCAGGACGACGGCGAGACCTGTCTTGCCCGAGCCGGTCATGCCGACGATGAAGCCGTGGGTCAGCAGGTCGTCGGGATCGAGCTCCAGCCGCTCGCCCGGCGCGGCGCCGGGCGCCGTCGCGACTCGCCCGAGATACAGGCCGCTCGCCACGTGCGGAGTATAATCGCAGGTTCATGAAGTCGAACCATTACTGGCAGGCCATCGGCGCCCTCAAGCGCCGCCTGCGCGAGGCCGTCCCCCATGCCGAGCTGAAGGCGCTCCACGTGAAGCGTCCCAGGGTCCACCTGGCATACGCGGCGCGCCAGTTCGGCATCGTCGCGGCCTGCAGCGTCGCGCTCTGGCACGTTGCGAACCCCTGGCTCTGGGTACCGCTCGCGATCCTCCAGGGCTTCACGTTCTTCAACATGACCACGCTGCTCCACGAGGTGGTTCACAACTCGATCGCCCCGACGCCGCGACCCCGGCTGGAACGGATCCTCGGTCTCGCCTATGCGATCACGAGCGGCATCTCGTCGTCGCAGTTCACGCGCTGGCACCTCGACCACCACGACAACCTGGGCGACGGGGACGACGACCCCAAGCGCCATTGGCTCTCGCCGAAGCGCAACGCCCGCTGGTACAAGCTGCTCTACTGCACGCCGATCCTGATGCCGATCTACTTCCGGGCGGCGGCGCAGGAATGCCGGACCTATCCCGAGGCGCTGCGCCGGACGATCCAGCGGGAGCGGATGGCCACGATCGGGATCCAGCTCGGCGTGATGGCGCTGCTCTACGCCTTCGGAGGCGGCTGGGGCGGCGCCGTCCTGCGCATCCAGCTCGTGCCGTACTTCGTGGTGTTCCCGATCGCGTTCACGCTGAACCGGCTCGGCCAGCACTACAACATCGACCCGACCGATCCCCTGAAGTGGTCGACGCTCATGAAGCCCAGCCTGTTCTGGGACTTCCTCTTCCTGAACTCGAACTACCACCTCGAGCACCACTACTTCCCGCGGGTGCCGTTCTACAACCTCGGGAAGCTGCACCAGCAGCTGAAGCCGTTCTACGCAGAGATCGGGCTCAAGCCGAGGACCTACCGCGAGATCGTGTGGCAGTGGTTCGTACTGAACAAGGCTCCCCACACGAACTGGGAACTACCGGTGGTCGTCCAGCCGGTGGGTTCGGCCGAAGCCCTGCCCTCGAACTAGTCGAAGAGCACGAAGCCGGGGTTCAGCCGGCCATCGGGATCGTAGGTCTTCTTGGCCTTGGCGAACTCCGGCCAGCGGGGACCGAAGTAGTCGCACCAGCCGGCGGCGTCGAAGTTCACGTAGCCCGAGAGGTAGCGCTTGCCGCCCATGGCGATCGAGAGCTCGCTCGCGGCGTCGAGCTTCGGCTTGAACTGCTCCCAGAACTTCGGCGGGACGGCCGGCAGGATGCCGAAGCCGATCAGGTACTCCTCGTCCGGCGTCATGAAGTTCTTGACCTCGGATACCGAGCGGCGCGCGGGCCACAGCAGCACGTGGCCGCCGACGTTCACGCCGGGCGAGAGGTCGGGCAGGATCGCATCCAGGTACTCCGCCGCGGTCGAGTACGGGAGCACGACCTCCATCCAGGGGTGCAGGTGGTCCCAGGTGCCGAGCTTCTTCCACACGTCGAAGACGGGAACCAGGCGATTCGCGAACTCGTGGGTCGGCAGGTCGTCGACGTGGAGGTTCTGGTAGGGGCGCAGGCCCTCGAGCAGTCGCTTCTCGTCGGGCTCGTGGCCGGGCTCGAACTCGACCGTGAGGTGGAACGGGAAGAACCACTTCGCGAAGGGCTGGCGGACGCCGCCCACCCACTTGAGGCCTTGCGGGCACGGAGCGCACCAGGATTCCATGTAGTCCCAGCGACCCGAGTCCATCGCGATCTTCCCGTCCTCCATGAAGCGGCGGGCGTCGTCGTAGAGAAGGTAGTAGGTGCGCGTCATCGGCTTGGCCCTGCGCAGGCGCAGCCGGGCCTTGAGGATGATCGCGATCTGGCCGAGGCCCGAGAGCACGCCCCAGAACAGGTCGGCCTTCTCCGTGCGCGAGCAGCGGTGCACGACGCCATCGATCGTCGCGACCTCGAGCCACTCGACGTTGTCGGTCTGGGCGCCGAACTTGAAGGACGCGACGCCGATGCCCGCGATCGAGAGCGTGCCGCCGACGGCGACGGACAGGTTGTTCGTGAGCACGGGCGGGATCAGGCCGTGGCGCCAGGTGCGCGCGACGAGATCGCGCCAGAGGACGCCGGGCTCCACCGTGACCTGAGCGGCCTTCTCGTCCACGTCGAGGATGCGGTCCATCGACTTCATGTCGAGGAGCACGCCACCGCGGTTGATCGCGAGCTGGGACTGCGAGTGGGCGGCGCCGCGCGTCGAGACCGTGAGGCCGTTCCGGCGGGCGTAGGCGAGGGCCGCGAGCACGTCGTCGGCCGACACCGGCTTCACCACGACCCGGGGACGCCAGTGGTGGATGCGGCCGAAGTTCGTGACGAACTCGTCGTGGGCCTGGGGGCCGGGGAGCACGACGCCGTCGACCGTCTTGCGCAGCTCCTCGACCTCGGCCGGCGGCAGGCCTTCGTCGCCGAGGGACGGCACCGGTAATGGGGCCGGGCCGGCCGCCGCCGCAGGCCCGGGCCCGCCCTTCGCGGCGCGCTCCACGGTGTCGCGCAAGCCCTGCTCGACCTTCGACTTCATGAACGAGAGCGGGGCCTTCAGCGTCGTCGAGACGCGGATCTCGCCGGGCTTCACCTCGATGCGGCCGTCGGCGCCCATGCCGACGAGGCGGAAGACGTCGCCTTCCCAGTAGCGCTTGATCCGGCCTCCGGGAAGGCGGGTCGCGATCTCCGCGTCGATCGTCGCCTTGACGTCCGCGACGGAGCGCGCGGTGGGGACGGAGAACTCGATGTCGGCGGCCAAGGCTAGCTCCGCGCCCCGATCGGCACGTAGCCGCGGCGCTCGTGGCCGAGGAAGATCTGACGCGGCCGCGCGATCTTCTGCTCCTTGTCCTGGAGCATCTCCTCCCACTGGGCGAGCCAGCCGACCGTGCGTGGGATCGCGAAGAGCACCGGGAACATGTCGACCGGGAAGCCCATGGCCTGATAGATGAGGCCCGAGTAGAAGTCGACGTTCGGGTAGAGCTTGCGCTTCACGAAGTACTCGTCCTGGAGCGCGATGCGCTCGAGCTCGAGGGCGATGTCCAGGAGCGGGTTGCGGCCCGTCACCTCGAAGACCTGGTCGGCGCACTGCTTGATGTACTTCGCGCGCGGGTCGTAGTTCTTGTAGACGCGGTGGCCGAAGCCCATGAGCCGCACGTCGCCGCCGCTCTCCTTCACTTCCTTGATGAAGGCCGGCACCTTCTCCTTGGAGCCGATCTCCTGGAGCATGCGCAGCACCTGCTCGTTGGCGCCGCCGTGGAGCGGCCCGTAGAGCGCCGCGATCGCGGCTCCGGTCGAGGAGTACGGATCGGACTCCGACGAGCCGACGCCGCGCATCGCCGAGGTCGAGCAGTTCTGCTCGTGGTCCGCGTGGAGGATGAACAGGATCTCGAGAGCGCGCTCGAGCACCGGGTTCACCTTGAACTTCACCTCGGTCATCTTGAACATCATCTGCAGGAAGTTCCCGCAGTAGCCGAAGTCGTTGTCGGGGTACGCGAATGGCATGCCGACCGTGTGGCGGTGGGCGAAGGCCGCGAGGGTCGGCATCTTCGCGATGAGCCGCACGATCTGCTTGCGACGGTTCCCGGGATCCTGGATGTGCTTGGCCTCGGGGTAGTACGTGGAGAGCGCCGAGACCATGGACATGAGCATGCCCATCGGATGGGCGTCGTAGCGGAACGCCACGAGCAGGTTCTTCACGTTCTCGTGGATGATCGTGTGGTGGATGATGTCGTCCGACCACGCGTCGTACTGCCCCTTCGTGGGCAGCTCGCCGTTCAGGAGCAGGTAGGCGGTCTCGAGGTAGTTGCTGTGCTGCGCGAGCTCCTCGATGGGATAGCCGCGGTAGTTGAGGACCCCCTTGTCCCCGTCGATGAACGTGATGCGGCTCTTGCACGACGCGGTGTTCGTGAAGGCCGGGTCGTACGTCATGAGCCCGAAGTCGTCGTCGGAGGCCTTGATCTTCCGGAGGTCGAGGGCCTTGATCGTGCCGTTCTCGATCGGAAGCTCGTAACTCTTCCCGGTGCGGTTGTCGGTGATGCTCAGCGAGTTATTGCTCAACGCTTTCAGGCCTCCGGGGGGTCCCGCGGGCGACACTACATCCGCCGCGACGGCCGGTCAACAAGTTCGCGTCAGGACTCGAGGGAGCGGTAGAGAGCGATCATCTCGGCCGGCTTTCCCTCGCCCCGCACGGCTCCTTTGTGGAGCACCACGAGCCGGTCGCACAGTCCCTCGAGCAGCGCCATCTCGTGGCTCACGAAGAGCGCCGTGTCTCCCCTGTCGCGCCGGCGTCGGAGCTCCGCGACGCAGCGCTCGCGGAACGCCTCGTCGCCGACGGCCAGCGCCTCGTCGATCAGGAGCACCGGTGCCTCGGAGCGCAAGGCGACGCCGAAGGCGAGACGCATCCGCATGCCGGTCGACAGGTTCTCGAGATGGGCGTCCGCGAAGCGCTCGAGGCCGGCCGCGGCCACGATCGCGTCGGCGTCGGCCAGCAGCGTGCGCCGCGGGATGCCGAGGACGACGCCGTAGAGCAGCACGTTGTCGAGGACGCTCAGGGTGCCGTGGAAGCCGACGCCCAGCTCGAGGATCGGAGCCATGCGGCCCGTGACGCGGACCGTGCCTTCGCTCGGCGGGTAGATGCCGGCGACGACCCGGATCAGCGTCGACTTGCCGGAGCCATTGCGGCCCAGCAACCCGACGAACTCGCCGCTCGCCACGCGCAGCGAGACGTCCTTGAGGGCGTGGAACGTCTCGTAGGTGTAGCGCCCCTCCGCGAGCCAGCGCCCGAGGCTGCGGCGGCGCTGGTGCGGCACCCGGAACACCTTCGAGACGCCGGCGACCTCGATCACAGCGCCTCGGGGATGCTCGGCTGCCGCCTGACGAACATGTAGAGACCCAGGGCGAACACGCCCGCGCAGAAAAGCACCGTGAGCGCCATGAAGCGCGTGGCCGGGAAGAACTGCGAGGTCAGGAACCAGCGGATCAGGTAGATGCAGCGGGCGATCGGGTTCAGATACAGCACCTCGGCCAGCGCCTCGGACTCCACGGGGTACACGATCGGGGTCATCCAGAACAACGCCTGGAGCGCCGTGTGCCACATAAGGCCCATGTCGCGGAAGTGCACGTAGAACAAGGCCACGAAGAAGCCGATGCCGGAGGCGAGCAGCGCCAGGCACACGATCGGCAGGATCGCGAAGGGCGACAGGTGCGAGAGCGAGCCGCGCAGGGCCAGCACGATCACGAGCAGCACGGTGTTGATCGCGAGGGTGATGAGGGTCGCGATCATGCCCGACGCGACCACGACCACCGCCGGCAACGGAACGGCCCGGAGCACGCCCGCCTTGCGTGTGAGGGCGTTCAGCCCCGAGAAGGTGCAGTCCTGGAAGAACGCCCAGAACACGACGCCGACGAGCACGTACGTCTCGTAGCCGCGCCCCCGGACGCCCAGGATGTGGCGGAACACAGTCACGTAGATCACGAGCATGACGACCGGGCTCAGGAGCCCCCAGGCGTAGCCCAGGATCGAGTCGTTGTACTTCAGGCGGAAGTCGCTGATCGCGACCTCGCGCACGATGTCGAAGAGCTGCGCGCGGTCACGCCAGGGATGCATACAGGGTCTCCATGGCGCGGGTGTACTGCGGCCGATCGTATCGCATCGCGGCGCGGGCCCGGCCGGCAGCCGCCAGGCGTGCGCGCAGATCCGGGTCCTCGAGAAGGCGCACGACCGCCGCCGCGAGGGATGCCGGGTCGCCGGTGCGGAAGTGCAGCCCCGAAGCGCCGTCCTCGACGATCTCGGCGGGACCGCCGGAGTCGGAGACGACGACCGCGACACCCAGGGCCATCGCCTCGACGACCACGAGCCCGAAGGGCTCCCGAACGGAGGGGCACACGACGACGTCGCACGCCGCCATCACGGCGGCCACGTCGGGCACGAAGCCGGTGACGCGCACGGCGCCCTCGAGGCCAAGCGTCTTTCGCAGCGCCAGCACCCGGTCGCGAAGACGCCCCACGTGAGGCAGCACGGCCGCGTTGAGGGCTCCGCCCACGATCGCGAGCTCGGCGTCGGGCCGGCGCGCGCGCACCTGCTGCGCCGCGCGGAGGAACGTGTCGTGGCCCTTCATCGTGTCGAAGCGGGCGAACATGGCGACCAGGGGCGCACCGCTCGCGACCTGGAGCTGTTCCCGAACCGCGGCGCGCTCCGTCGCGGGCTCGGGCGCCGCGATGCCCACGGGCACGACGCTGCAGCGTGGAAGGATCTCGGGGGCCGTGCGGGAGAGCTCCTGGCGCTGCGCCTCGGAGAAGACGACGATGCGGTCGACCCGCCGGGCGAGCCAGCGGAAGAGGGCGCGCCGCGCGGCGCCGCCGGCGTAGTTCGCCTGGTATAGCAGACGCACGCTCTCGGGCAGGGTCAGGCCGAGGATCAGGCCGAGCACGTCGCCCGTCTGGAGCACGCGAACCTGACGCGCCGCGGCGAGCTCGCGGAGCTCGCGCGCGGCTCGCGCGGCCTGCGAGATCACCCACGGCAGCGTGAGGTTCCACAGCGACAGGGCCGGAAACGGGATGACGCGGCACTCGACTCCCGCCTCGCGCAGGCGGGCGACGAGGGGCCCGTCGCTCGCGACCACCACCAGCGGCGGGAAGCGGGACCGGTCGAGGCCGGCGAGCAGGTGCAGCAGGGCGTTCTCCGCCCCGCCCATCTCCGCGTAGAGGTGGAGGTAGAGGACGGGCGTCAAGCCGAAAGCGCGGCGAGACGCGCCTCGATGCGGGCCGCGAGCTCCCCGATCGCGGGCTCTTCGAACAGCCCCTTGTGGCCGGCTTCGACCGTGGCGACGTCGACGCCCCCGGACGTGAGCCGGCGCAGCGCGTGCTCGGCCTCGAGAGCCGGATCGCGCGAGCCGGCCCCCGCGAAGAAGAGCGCGAGCGGCGCGCGGACCCGGCCGGGTCGATAGCGGCGCAGCGCGAGCCGATGAGCCCGTACCACGGCGGGCTCGCGTGCCGGGAGCGGCGGACCCGGCTCGCGGCCGCGCAGGCGGTCCCACGCCGCCCGGATCGCGACCCGGGCCCGGTCCCCGACGTGACGCCGCGCGCCCAGGGGCAGCGGCGGCGGATCCAGGAGCACCAGGAGCTCGACGCCCTCGCCGCTCGCCTCGAGCTGGGTGGCCATTTCCATCGCGACCGCGGCGCCCATGCAGAAGCCGCCGAGGCGGTAGGGTCCATGAGGCTGGCGGCCCTTGACCGCCGCCACGTAGTGGGCGGCGATCGCGGGGATCTCCGCGAGCGGTGGATCCACTCCGTCGAAGCCCGGCGCCTGGAGGCCGAAGAAGGGCCGGCCCTCCAGGTGAGACGCGAGCCTGGCGAAGAACAGCACACCGCCGCCGAGGGCGTGCACGAAGAACAGCGGCGCGCCCGCGCCCGTCGCCCGGAACGGGACGAGCGGCCCCCAGGCCGTTCCGCCGTAGCCCGCGAAGCGGGCCGCGAGCGCGCGGGGCGAGGGCGCCTCGAAGAGCACGCTCGGCGCGAGCCGGTTGCCGAGAACCACGTCGAGACGCTGCATCAGGGCGACAGCCGTCAAGGAGTCGCCGCCGAGCTCGAAGAAGTCGTCCTCGGGACCCACGGCGGGGCGCTCGAGGACCCGCGCGAGCTCGAGGGCGATGACGTGGGCCACGTCGACGTGCGCCTCGCGGGCGCGCTCGGGAGCGGCCGACGACGCTGCGCTCGCGGGCAGATCGAGCCCGAGGAGCTCGTGGAGGCGCCGGCGCTGGACCTTGCCCGTCGTTCCGCGCGGGATCCGGTCGCGCACGAGGATCCGCGAAGGAACCTTGAACGGAGCCAGGCGCTGGGCCACGAACGCCCGGAGCTCGGCGGGGTCGACAGCGACTCCGGGCCGTGCCACGACGACGGCCGCGAGATCCTCTCCCAGCCGGGCATGCGGAACCCCGAACGCGGCCGCGGCAGCGACGGCGGGGTGTGCGAGAAGGGCCTCGTCGACCTCCTGCGGCGACACCTTCTCGCCGCCCCGGTTGATGCGCTCCCGGAGCCGTCCCGTGATCGTCAGGAAGCCGTCCACGTCGAGGACGCCCTCGTCGCCGGTCCTGAGCCAGTCCCCATGGAAGGCGGCCCGCGTCGCCTCGGGGTCGCCGTCGTACTCCTTCATCACGCGGTGGCTCCGCACGAGCACTTCACCCGCTCGACCCACGTCGAGCGCCGTGCCCGACTCGTCGGCGATGCGGATCTCGGCGCCGGCGAAGGCGCGGCCGACCGTGCCGAGCCTCCGCGACTCGGGCTCGCGGCGCGCGCTGGCCACGAGCCCCGCCTCCGTGAGCGCGTAGCCGTCGAGGACCGGCACGCCGAACACCCTCTCGATGCGCTCGAGCTCGGCGGGCTTGAGGAGCGCCGCCGCCGAGCGGATGAGGCGCAGGCGGCCGGCACGGATCGCGCGCTCCTGGCCGGCGGCGGCATCGACGATCGCCTGGTGGGCCGTGGGACTGCCTCCGAAGAACGTCGGGCGGGCCGCCTCGAACCATTCGAAGAACCGCGCCGGATCGAAGCCCGGCGTCACGAAGACCGGCGCGCGCGACGCCAGCGGATAGACGACGGCGTAGTACAGGCCCGCGAGGTGGAAGGTGGGCGCGAAGCAGAGGCAGGCGTCGTCCGGGGTCAGGGCCAGCAGCTCGACACCCTCGCTGCCGACCTGGCAGAGCTGGGCGTGGGTGAAGGCGACACGGCGGGACTCGGAGGTGGTTCCGGACGTGTGCAGGAGGACGGCGACGTCGTCCATGGCCGGCGCGCGGAGGAGCGCTTCGGATCCGCGCTCGTCGTCCGCAAAGGCGAACACGCCGGCGCTCTCGCAGGGGACGATCTCGAGGACGGGAATGGCCCGGGCTCGCGCGGCGGCAGCCGCGGGCACCTCGGCCCCGCCCAGCACCAGCATCGCGCGGGACCCGAGCCGGGAGAGCAGGCGCGTCGCCTCGTCTTCCGGCGTGCCGGCCGGGATCGGCACGACGACGCAGGCGCACGACGAGGCCAGGAGGGCGACCGCGGCGTCGGCTCCGTCGGGCAGCGCCAGGACCAGACGGTCGCGCGGCCCCAGGCCCTGAGCCGAGAGACGACGGCGCACCGCGTTCACGTGATCGAGAAGAGCCCTCCAGGTCGTGGTGGATCTCCCCGGCGCAGCGAACGCAGGCGCGTCCGGGAGCGTGCGGGCCGCCTCTTCCAGCAGCGCGAGGAGCGTCTCGGCGGGCATCCGCGCGAGTCTACAATGACCGTGCGTGAGCCCGCTCCTGCGACCCGAGCACGTGCAGCATCTCGTGGCGCAGGGCTACGGCACGCTCTCCTTCGGCCTGGGCCGCGGTCTCGCCGGGCGTCTCGCGAGCTTGCATCCCGCACTCGAGGGGGAACGGGACTACCAGGCGTGGCTCGAGTCCCAGGCCAGCCGTCCCGAGACCCGGCAGCCTTCGACCCATCGACCGCTCGTCAGCGTGCTGATGCCGGTGTTCGACGCGCCCGAGCGGTTCCTGCGCGAGGCGGTCCGATCGCTGCTCGAGCAGTCGTATGAGGAATGGGAGCTGTGTGCGGTGGACGCGGGGCCGGCCGCCTCTCCGGGCGCACGAGCCCTGGCGGAGCTGGCCCGGGGCGACCGGCGGATCCGCGTGCTGCCCGTGCCCGAGAACCTCGGAATCGCCGGAAACTCCAACGTCGCGCTGCGGGCGGCGCACGGCGCGTTCGTGGCGACCTTCGACCAGGACGATCGCCTGCACCCCCAGGCTCTCGCCGCGCTCGTCGCGCGCCTCGAGACGCAGCCCGATCTCGACGTCGTCTATTCGGACATGGACAACATCACGCCGTGGGGCGATCGCTATGCGCCCTTCTTCAAGCCCGACTGGTCGCCCGAGCTGCTGCTCTCGGCCAACTACCTCGCGCACTTCAGCTTGATCCGGCGCTCGGCCGTCGAGCACGCCGGCGGCTTCGACACGGCTCTGAACGGAGCCCAGGACTGGGACCTGCTGCTGCGCGTGACCCACGCGAACGCTCGCATCGCCCACGTGCCGGAGGTCCTCTACCACTGGCGCGCGTTGCCCACGTCCTGTGCGTCGAGCCTCGACGCCAAGCCCTACGCCCGCGAGGCCCAACGACGCGCCGTGCAGGCCCAGCTCGACCGGCGCGGCGTGGCGGCCCGCGCCGAGGTCGCGACGGACGGAACCATGCGCCTCTCGGCGCGGGACGGGGCCACCGAGGGCCTCGGCGACGTCGTGATCGTCGCCGACCCGCGCCTGGGGCCGCAGCCGGACGAGACATGGCGAGAACTGGCGCTGTGGGCTTCGGATCCTGCCATCGGCGCGGCCGGAGCCCTGCTGCGCCGGGCGGACGGCCGCATCGAGAGCGCGGGCTACGTCCAGAGCGAGAGCGCCACGCTGTCGCTTTTCGCGGGCTCGGCCGGAAAGCGCTGGAGCCCGCTGGGCTGGCCTCAGTGGCTCCGCAACGTGACGGAGCCCGTGCCGCTGGCGTTCGCCATGCGGCGCGAGCTCCACGAACGGCGCGGAGAGCCAGGAGCGCTCGCGGGACTGAGGTGCGTCACGGTGCCGGCGGCCACGATCGCGTGCCCGCCCGGCGTCAGCGTCGATCGAGTGAAGCCCGGCGGCGGAGCCGGGCTCGGCTTCAGCCGGAACCTCGACCCGACCTCGCCGGTGCCCCGGCCGCGCTAGTCCTCGATCTGCTGCGCGAGGTAGTTCGCGAAGCCGAGCTCCTTGATCTGGTGGAGCTGCGCCTCGAGATAGTCGATGTGCTCCTCTTCGCTCGTGAGGATCTCTTCGAGCAGCGCCCGCGTGCCGTTGTCGCCCTTCTTCGTGGCGAGGGCGATGCCCTCGTTCAGGCGCTTCACGGCGTCGTACTCGAGCTGGAGGTCGACCTCGTGCGGTTGCTCTTCATGTACGTCTGCATGTTGGGGACGCCGTCCACGTACAGGATGCGGTCCATCACGATCTGGGCGTGCTTCATCTCGCCGATGGATTCCTTGTACGTGTAGTCGGCGAGGCGCTTGTAGCGCCAGTTCTGGAGCATCCGCGCGTGGATGAAATACTGGTTGATCGCCGTGAGCTCGGCGCACAAGACGTCGTTCAGCACCTGGATGATCTCGGCGTTGCCCTTCACCACCACACCTCCCGCGTGAGCGGGATTCTAGTCGGAAAGCGGCGCGAGCCGAAGGGAAACTAGCGCTTCCGGGCGAGGAAGGCCTTGAGGTCCGGCAGGCAGGCGGTGCAGGTCTGGGCGCAGCCGGTGCGCTTGCCGAGCTCCTCGAGGGTGAGACGATGCTGGTCGAGCTTGGTCTCGATCTCCTCGAAGCGCATCTCGGCACACTCGCAGCGCGTCATGGGCGGCGGAGTGAAGAGCCTCTCGGCGAACGCGGCCATGTCCGGATCATACTGAACGTGAATTTCAGGTTCAAGTGGTATCGGAAAAAGGGCCGGAATCGGGGTGCTAGAATCCCTGCCATGCCCGAGGCGCTCGACGTCACGTGTCCGTGCTGCGCGGCCCTTCTGAAGATCGACACCGAGACGGGAGCCGTCGTGTGGGTCGACGCGAAGAAGGCGCCGGCCAAGAGCTTCGACGACCTGGTGAGCCGCGTCCACTCCCAGCGCAGCCTCCTCGACGAGAAGTTCGCGCGCTCGGTCGAGCAGACCAAGAACTCGAAACAGATCCTCGAGAAGAAGTTCGAGGAGGCCCGGCGGCGCGCCGAAGCCGACCCGACCGGGCGTCCCCCCAATCCCTTCGACAACGAGTAGCGGACGGTGCTCTCCGTCCGTAGCGGGGCCGTCTGGATCGCTGGACTCTGGCTGGGCCTGCTGGTGGCCTCTTGGGTGTCGGCCACCTCGAGCTTCCGGGCCGTCGATCGGGTGCTGGGGTCCGAGGCGCCGGCCGAGTTCCAGAGCCGCCTCTCGGGCGTAGCGCCGACCGAGCGCCGCGTCGTCCTTCGCTATCTGGCCTCGGAGATCAATCGCTGGATGTTCCGGCGCTGGGCTCTCTTCCAGGTTGTGCTGGCCCTGATCCTCGTGGCCCTCGCATGGAGCGCCGGCGTCTCGGCGCGGATCGTGGCCGCCCTCGCCCTCCTCATCGTCCTCACCCAGACGTTCGCCCTCGGTCCCGGCATCGAGGCCTTCGGCCGCTCCCTGGACTTCCTGCCGCGTCCCCTGGCGCCCGACGTGGCCCGGCGCTTCGGCCTGTGGCACGGCGGGTTCCTCGTCCTCGATCTCGCGAAGGCCCTGCTGCTGATCTCGTCGGCCTGGCTGCTCGGCCGCCGTTCGCTGCCCTAGAGTGGCGCCGCTCTCGATCCTCATCCCGGTCAAGGACGGCGCGGCCTACCTCCGAAAGACGCTCCCCGCCCTGGCGGTCGGCCTCGAGCCCGGCGACGAGGTCCTGGTCAGCGACGACGGCTCGAGGGACGACGCCGCAGCGGTCGCCGCCGCTCACGGGGCGCGCTTCCTGCCACATGCGGAGAACACCGGGCCGGCAGGCGCACGCAATCGCGCAGCGCGAGTCGCCCGCTCTGCGCTGCTGGTCTTCCTCGATGCGGACGTTCGTGTGCACGCCGAGACTCTGCATCGGCTGCGGCACGCCCTCGACGATGCGTCCCTGGTGGCAGCCTTCGGCTCCTACGACGCGCGACCGGAGGCGGGGGCATGGGTCAGCGTCTACAAGAATCTCGCCCACCACTTCGTCCACCAACGTTCCGGCGGTGAGGCGTCCACGTTCTGGGCCGGCTGCGGCGTGATTCGCGCGGACGTCTTCCGAGATCTCGGGGGCTTCGACGAAGGCTACCGGAGGCCCTCGATCGAAGACGTGGAGCTCGGCTACCGGCTGCGCGCGGCCGGCCATCGCATCCGGCTGCTTCCCGAGATCCAGGTCACCCATCTCAAGGAATGGTCGCTTGGGAGCTGGCTGCGCGCGGACCTCGTCGACCGCGCGATCCCCTGGGCGCGACTCCTGGCCGAAGGTCGCGGCCTGCCGCGGGATCTCAACTTCACGCGTCGCGACCGGCTCGCCTCGGGTCTCGTGGCGCTCGGGCTCGGCGCCCTCGCCGCCAGTCTCCTCTGGCCGGCGGCGGCGATCGCGGCCGGCGGCGCCTGGCTCGTGGCCGTGGCCCTCGACGCGCCGTTCCTGCTCTTCTGCGCACGCCACGAATCAGTGGCCTTCGCCCTGGCCGCGGCGGCCTTCCAGCTCCTGCATCGGGCAGCCGGCCTCGTCGGCCTCGCGATCGGGCTGGTGACGCCGCGGGCGCGGGTTGCCACCGCGGGGCCCTCCACCTAAGATCGCTCGGGGGCCGCATCACCCGAGGAGGTCGCAAGAATGAAGCGCCGAAGCGTTCTCGTCTCCGTTCTCACCCTGCTGGCGATCCCGGCACTGGCCCATGCCGCTCCGCGCGGCGAGGCCAAGGCCGTCGTTGCCGGCAAGACCGTCTCGATCGACTACGGCCGGCCCAGCCTGCAGGGTCGCGACATGCTCGGGCGCGCGACGCCGGGCGAGCCGTGGCGCATGGGCGCCGACGCGGCCACGGTGCTCACGAGCGACGCGGAGCTGACCTTCGGGACCACGGTCGTGCCCAAGGGCTCGTACACCCTGACCGCCACCAAGGACGACAAGGGCGGCTGGACGCTGAACATCCGCGACAAGGCCGACAAGACGAAGGTCGTGGCCGACGCCCCGCTCGCCGCCTCGACCGTCAAGGACAGCGTCGAGATGTTCACGATCGACCTCAAGGGCGAAAAGAACAAGGGCACCCTCACGATGACGTGGGGCACCGCCGCCTTCACGACGAGCTTCACCGCGAAGTAGCCGTCCCGGGCGCCGCCAGGCGCCCGCGATCCCTCAGCGGGCCTCTCCGCCGCTGCCCGCTGGGGGGTTCGATCGCTCCTTGTAGACGGTCCAGGCGATCGGCAGCACCGACAGGAAGACGATGCCGAGGGCGATCTTGTCGATGTTGCGGGCGAGATCGAAGCCCGGCCACACGCGCTGCAGGACCGGTGGCAGGAAATAGCCGGCCAGCAGCATGCTCCACACCCACGTGAAGGCGCCGATGACGTTGTAGGGCAGGAACGTGCGCAGCGGCATCTTGATGACGCCCGCCACGATCGGCGCGAAGGTCCGCACGATCGGCACCCAGCGCCCGGCCACGATGAAGAACGTGCCCCACCGGCCGTAGAAGTCCTCGGTCTTCTTGAGGTACGCCTGCTTGAAGATGGGGATGCCGAGGACGCTGACGTCGCGCCAGGAGTAGAGGGCGCGGCCGAACCAGGTGCCGATCCAGTACCCCACCTGGTCGCCGACGATCGCGCAGACGGGCACGAGGGCGAGCATGGTGCTGAGCGGCAACAGGGGGCGGCCGTCCGCCCCTGGCGTCGCCGCGAAGATCCCGCACAAGACCAGCAGCGAGTCGCCGGGCAGCAGGGCGAAGAAGCCCGTCTCGGCGAAGATGATCAGACAGATGGCCGGGAGGCCACCTGCCTGGATGAGCCACTGGATGCCCTCCGGCTTCAGCAGCCAGAGCAGCTTGTGGACGAGCTCCACGCGAGATCAGTCGCTACAGGATGAACAGCGGTGCGAGCACCAGCGTGATGGTCGAGAGCAGCTTGATCAGCACGTGCAGCGACGGACCGGCCGTGTCCTTGAAGGGGTCGCCCACGGTATCGCCGACGACCGCGGCCTTGTGGGGCTCGGACTTCTTCCCCACCACGACGCCGTCCACCTTGAACTCGCCGGACTCGATGTACTTCTTCGCGTTGTCCCAGGCGCCGCCGGCGTTGTTCAGGAACATGGCCATCAGGATGCCCGTGATCGTGCCGACCATCAGCATGGCCGCCACCGCCTCCGCGCCGATCTGGCCGTGGGGCGACAGGTAGCGGAAGCTGAAGCCGACCGCGATGGGAGCCAGCACGGCCAGCAGTCCCGGCAGCACCATCTCGCGCAGCGCGGCGACGGTCACGATGTCGACGCAGCGGGCGTAGTTCGGCTTGGACGTCCCGGCCATGATGCCCGGGTTCTCGCGGAACTGCCGGCGCACCTCGGTGATGACGACCTGGGCCGCCTTGCCGACGGCCTTGATCGCGAGCGAGCTGAAGACGAAGACGAGCGTCGCGCCCAGCAGGCCGCCGATGAACACCGGGACACGCGTGAGATCGACGGCCATGTGCTGGCCGGTGATCTTCCGCACTTCGTCGAGGTAGGCGCTGAAGAGCAGGAACGCAGCGAGCGCGGCGGAGCCGATCGCGTAGCCCTTGGTGACGGCCTTGGTCGTGTTGCCGACCGAGTCCAGGCGGTCGGTCTTGTGGCGGATCGCCTCGGGCTGCTTGGACATCTCGATGATGCCGCCGGCGTTGTCGGTGATCGGGCCGAACGTGTCCATGGCCAGGATGTAGGCGCAGGGCGCGAGCATGCCCATGGTGGCGATCGCGGTGCCGTAGAGGCCCGCGCCGGCGACGCCGGCGAGGCCCATCTTGCCGCACCAGTACGACGCCATCAGCGCGACGGAGATCACGACCACCGGGGCGGCGGCGCACTCGAGGCCGACGGCGATGCCGCTGATGATGTTGGTGGCCGGGCCGGTCTTCGAGGCCTCGGCGATATCGCGCACGGGCCGGTACTTGTACTCCGTGTAGTACTGGGTGATCCACACGAACGCGTAGGCCGTGAGGATGCCGATGACGCCGGCCGCCAGCAGGTAGCCCTGGCGGACGACGACGGGCGAGCCCGCGAGAGGCTTGAGGAGCAGGAAGACGCTGGCGGCGAAGCCGGCCATCGCCAGGACGGTGGTGACCAGATAGCCGCGGTTCAAGCCGTTCATCGGGTCCTCGTCCTCGCGGCAGCTCACCGTGAAGACGCCGACGATCGTGGCCAGCAGGCCGAGCGCGCGGGCGAACAGCGGGAACAGGATGCCCCCCATGCCGAAGACCGGGAAGAGCGCGATGCCGAGGATCATGGCACCGACGTTCTCGGCGGCCGTGGACTCGAACAGGTCGGCGCCGCGGCCAGCGCAGTCGCCCACGTTGTCGCCCACGAGGTCCGCGACGACCGCGGGGTTCCGGGGATCGTCCTCGGGGATGCCGGCTTCGACCTTGCCGACCAGGTCGGCGCCCACGTCGGCGGCCTTCGTGTAGATACCGCCTCCGAGCTGGGCGAAGAGCGCCACGAAGGAGGCGCCGAAGCCGAAGCCGACGATCTGGAGCGGCACGTGCTCGTAGTCGTGCATGCCGCCGAAGAGGTAGAAGAGTCCGCCGACGCCGAGGAGGCTCATCGCCACCACGGACAGGCCGGAAACGGCGCCGGCGCGAAGGGCGGTCTGCAGGGCCTTGTTGAGGCTGGTCATGGCCGCGGCCGCCGTGCGGATGTTGGCGCGGATCGAGACGAACATGCCGATGTAGCCGGCGATGGCCGAGCACAGGGCGCCGGTCAGGAAGGAGATCGTCACCTTCCATGCCGTACCCTGGCCCATCTCGGCGATGTTCTTCACCTCGCGGTTCCAGAAGTAGAAGCCGAAGATGGCCCCGGCTGCCACGACCGAGAGCAGGCCGATCGTCTTGTATTGACGTGAGAGGAAGGCCTCAGCACCCTCGCGGATCGCGTCGGAGATCTCGCGCATTTCCGGCGTGCCGGTGTCCTGGGACAGCACGTGTTTCGCCAGGAACCCCGCCACGACCAGTGACAGGACGCTGATGCCCAGGACGATGGGCAGGACGTTCTCAACCATGCAGCAGTCTCCCCTTAGAGATCTCGTCTTTAGAAAAGGACCGGCGAGGCTAATCCGACACGTACCCGCCGGTCAAGCGCGACGGCGGTTTGGGCGCCAGCCCGCCCCGCCGCAAATTTCCACGCGCCACTCTTGACAGGCCTTCCAGAGCCCGGCTATGCTCCGCGCCTACTGTGATGTTGATTTTCATTTTCAAGTTCAACAGCGACCGGGAACCGCGTGCGTAGGGTGTTCTTCTGGCTTCACCTGGCTGCGGGCCTCTCGGGGGGCCTCGTGATCCTCGTCCTCTCGGTCACGGGCGTCCTGCTGGCCTACGAGCGGCAGATCCTGGCGCTCACCGACGACCCGGGACGCTCGACGCCACCGACTCCCGATGCCGCGCCCCTTCCCCTCGACGTCCTTCTCGAGCGCGCGTCGGCTGCTAGCCCCGGACTCGCTCCTACTGCCGTCACTCTGTCTTCGGACCCCACGGCGCCGGCCATCGTCACGCTGGGTCGTGAGGACACCGCCTACGTCGACGCCTACACCGGCATCGTGGTCGGACAGGGCTCCCGGCGGGCCCGCGCGTTCTTCCACGGCGTCGAGGACTGGCATCGCTGGCTCGCGGCTGAAGGGCCGGCGCGCGCCACCGGCCGCGCGATCACCGGGGCCTCGAACCTCGCCTTCCTCTTCCTGGTGCTTTCCGGCGCCTACCTCTGGTGGCCGCGCAAGCGCACCTGGAAGCACGTCCGGACCGTGACCCTGTTCCAGGGCGGACTGCAGGGGCGTGCGCGGGACTTCAACTGGCACAACGTGGCGGGCTTCTGGACGGCCGTGCCGCTGGCGCTGATCGTGGCCACGGGCGTCGTGATGTCCTATCCCTGGGCCAACGACCTGCTCTATCGCCTGGCCGGGAGCGAGCCTCCACCCCCGCGGCCCCCGGCCGGCCCTGGGGGACCGCCTCGTGAGGGCTCGGCCCGGTCGGCCTTCGCGGCCCCCAGGGGACTCGACGAGACGCGCTCGGCCGCGACCGCCCAGGTGCCCGACTGGCGCACCCTCTCCGTGCGGCTGCCATCGTCGCCCACGGCGCCTCTCGTCGTCCTGATCGACCGCAGCGCCGGGGCCGCCCGGCCCGACCTGCGCTCGTCGCTCACCTTGGACGCGGCCACGGGCACAGTGCAGCGCTACGAGACCTACGAGAGCCAGAGCCTGGGCCGGCGGCTGCGCACGTGGGCACGCTGGACGCACACCGGCGAAGCGGCGGGCGTGCTCGGCCAGACCCTCGCCGCCGTCGCGTCCGCCGCAGGCGCGCTCCTCGTCTGGACGGGTCTGGCGCTGGCGTGGCGTCGCTTCCGCGCCTGGCGCTTCGGACCCGCCAAGGACTCCTCTCCCGCATCCGGGAAAGCCCCTTCGAACTCATTGGAGGTCACGTCGTGAAGAAGATTCGAGTGAGACACAGTCGCAAGCCACGCTGGGTCGCGGCGAGCGCCATCGGCGCCATGGCCACCTACGCCGCCCTGGGCACGCACTTCACGGCGACGGCGACCGCCGCCGACCTCTCGGACCCCGTTCCGGACCCGGCCGGCCAGTCCCAGCGCCCCGTGCGGCGCTTCGACATTCCGGCCGGCCCCCTGGACGCCGCCATCGCCGCGTTCCAGAACCTCACCGGAGTCAAGGTCCTGGCCCTGGCGCCGTCGGAGACGCTCCACGCTCTCCAGTCTCCGGGAGCGGTCGGGGACTTCACGCCGGAGCAAGCCCTGGGCAAGCTGCTGTCGGGGACCGGCGTCCGGTCCCGGTTCGGCGGCGACGACTCCGTGACCCTCGAGCTGCGCCCGCGCAGCGAATCCGTCGTCGTGACGGCCAGCATCGCGTCGACGTCGCTCAAATACTCCGAGCCGCTCCGGGACACGCCGCAGACGATCGCGGTGATCCCGCGGGCAGTGATCGAGGACCAGGGCGCCACCACGCTGCGCGACGTGCTCCAGAACGTCCCGGGCCTGACGATCCAGGCCGGCGAGGGCGGCACGCCCGCCGGCGACAACCTCACCCTGCGCGGATTCAGCGCGCGCAACGACATCTTCGTGGATGGGGTCCGCGATCTGGGTCCGCAGTCCCGGGACCCGTTCAACCTCGAACAGGTCGAGGTGGCGAAGGGACCCCAGTCCGCGTACTACGGCCGCGGCTCGACGGGCGGGACGATCAACCTCGTCAGCAAAGGGCCGGTGCTGGCGCCGGAGTACGGAGTGACCCTGGCGGCCGGCACCGACTCGACGCTGCGGGCGACGGCCGACGTGAACCGCCAGATCGGCGAGAGCGCCGCCTTCCGGCTCAACGTGATGGGCCACAACGCCGACGTGGCGGGCCGCGACGTCGTCGAGAACCAGCGCTGGGGGTTCGCGCCCTCTCTGGCCTGGGGCCTCGGCACCCGTACGCGGTTCACCGTGAGCTACTTCCACCTGAGCCAGGACAACATCTCCGACTACGGCATCCCCTGGGTGCCCGCGGCCAACAACGTGCTCGTCGACCACCGCGATCGGCCGGCTCCCGTGCCTCGCGACACGTTCTACGGTTTCGCAGCCCGCGACCACGAGGACCTGGACTCCGACCTGGGCACCGTGCGCTTCGAGCGGGACTGGAGCGATCGCCTGCGGATGCGAAGCCAGCTTCGCTACGGTCAATCGAGCCGCGACTCGATCGCGACGCCGCCCCGCTTCGCCAGCAACGACTCGACCGTCATCAACCGCGAGCTGCGCTCGTGGATCACCGAGGACGACGTCTGGAGCCTCCAGAACGACCTGACCCTGCGCTTCGACACGGGCGCCCTCGCCCACGCGCTCGTCGCCGGCCTCGAGCTCTCCCACGAAGCCAACCTGCGCACGGTGCGGACCGCGCCCAACTCCCCGACGACGCTCCTCGACCCCAACCCGGACGACGTATACCCGGGCGTGATCACGGTCAGCCCCAACATCGGGGACGTGACGGGCAAGTCCGCGGCCGCCTATGCCTTCGATACCGTGAACCTGGGCTCTCGATGGGAGCTCACCGCCGGCCTTCGCTACGACTACTTCGACGTCGACGGCATCACCACCGTGCCGGCGCCGGTCTCACGGGTCGATCGGATGTTGAGCGGGCGCGCTGGCCTCGTCTTCAAGCCGCGCCCCAACGGCAGCGTCTACGCCTCCTACGGAACGTCGCTCAACCCGTCTCTCGAAGGCCTGTCCTACAGCACGGCCAACACCCAGATCGATCCGGAGAAGACCCGCTCCTTCGAGGTCGGCACCAAGTGGGACTTCGCCCAGGAGCGCATGGCCCTCACCGCGGCCCTGTTCCGCGTCGACAAGACGAACGCCCGCACGCCGGGCCTCACGCCCGACGATCCGCCCCAGGTTCTCGCCGGAGAGCAGCGCGTGGACGGCGTGGAGCTCGGCGCGACGGGCGCCCTGACGTCGGCCTGGAACGTATTCGCCGCCTACACGCGCCTCGACAGCGAGATCCGCGAGTCCAACACGCCTGCCGAGGTGGGCAAGCGGCTCATCAACACGCCCGGCGACTCCCTCAGCTTCTGGACGACCTATGCCTTCCCGGGTCGCATCCAGCTCGGCGGCGGCGCGCGCTACATCGGCAAGCGCTTCGGCAACACGAGCAACACGCGCTTCGTCGGCAGCTACTGGCTGCTCGATGCGATGGCCTCGGCCCGCGTGAGCCGCAAGCTCAGCCTCCGCCTCAACGTCTACAACCTCGGCGACAAGGAGTACTTCGACCGGCTGGGTGGCGGCCACCTCGTCCCCGGCACCGCGCGCTCGGCCGTGCTCAGCACCTCGATCGACTTCTAGGAGGAAGCGCGTGCTGCTCTCGATTCCCGACGTGCTGTCGCCGGAACAGGTCGCCGAGGCGCGTCGAGCCCTCGACCGCGCAGCCTGGGTCGACGGCGTGGTCACGGCGGGCCATCAGTCGGCACGCGCCAAGAACAACCAGCAGCTCCCCGAGGACTCCGAGACGGCGCGGCGAATCGGGGAGCTGGTGCTGGCGGCGCTGCAGCGCAACCCCGTCTTCATGTCCTCAGCGCTGCCCTTGCGCGTCTTCCCGCCGTTGTTCAACCGCTACAAGGGCGGGCAGTCGTTCGGTACCCACGTCGACAATGCGATCCGGCAGGTGCCGGGCACGGCCCACCGTGTCCGCACCGACCTCTCGGCGACGCTGTTCCTCAGCCAGCCCGATGAGTACGACGGCGGGGAACTCGTGGTCGAGGACACGTACGGCGTGCACACCGTCAGACTGCCGGCCGGCAGCCTGATCCTCTATCCGGCCAGCAGCCTGCACCACGTGAAGCCCGTGACGCGCGGGGCGCGCGTCGCGTCATTCTTCTGGATCCAGAGCATGGTGCGCGACGACGGCGAACGGACGCTGCTGTTCGACCTCGACATGGCCATCCAGAAGCTCGTCCGTGAGACGCCCGATCACGCCGCGGCGGTGCAGTTGACGGGCGTGTACCACAACCTGCTGAGGCGCTGGGCCGACCTCTAGGCGCGGCGGCGGGCGCGGGCAGGCGCGGTGGCGAGGAACAGGCCGGTCGCCAGACCGAGCGCGACGGCGAGGGCCAGCCATTCCTCGGCCTTGATTCCGGTGAGCATCCAGAGGATCACACCGCAGGCCAGGAACGGCGCAACGCCGCCGCCCGGCATCTGGAACGGCGTGCCGCCGGCGCGAACGTCGAGCTGTCGCAGCCGCCAGGCCGCGAGACAACACCCGAAGTAGAGGACGATCACCGACAAGCTCGCGAGGATCGCGAGGCGCGCGAACGAACCCGAGACGGCCAGGCCGCAGGCGAGCGCCGATTGCAGGGCGATGGCGACGTGAGGCGTGCGGAAGCGTGGATGGACGGAGCCGACCACGGCCGGGAGGAAGCCGTCGCGGGCGAACGCGAACAGGGCGCGCGGCACCGCGAGGATCATGCCGCTCACGTAGCCGAACATGGACACCGTGGCTCCCACGAGGAGCAGCGAGCGCCCGAATCCGCCAAACATGCGACTGGCGGCCTCGGCGAGGGGTGTGGGCGCGCCGGCGAGAGCCGTGCCCAGAACGCCCTGTGCCGCGGCCTGGAGCGCAATATAGAGAAACGTCACCGCCACCATCGCGAGCAGGATCGCACGCGGGACGGTCCGCGACGGGTCCCGTACCTCACCGCTCGGGAGCAGGGCGCTCTCGACGCCGCAGAAGGCGAAGAGCAACAGGATCGACGTTCGGGAGACAGCCCCGGCGTCGGGCGCCGCGGGCCATGCGAGGTTCGCGGTCGAGACGTAGAAGGGCGCCGCGACGACGAGGACGAGCAGCGGCAGGAGCTTGGCGACCGTGAAGACCGCGTTGAAGCGCGTGCCCTTGTCGACGCCCCAGACGTTCAGCAGGCTCAGCAGCGTGAATACCGTGACCAGGAACACCGCGCGGCCGACGTCGGAGCGCAGAGCCGGGGCGAGCTCGCCGGCGTTGGTCGCGAACACCACCGAGACCGCGGCGACCGCGAGCGTGCCGAGGAGCCACACGAGGACGCCCGCGAGGAAGCCCGCGAAGGGACCGAACGCGACCTCCACGTAGGCGTAGGGACCGCCGGTGAGATCCACCCGGCTCCCTGCCTCCGCGAAGCACAGCACGATCAGACCCATGGCGACGGCGCAGACGAGGTAGGCGAGCGGCGCCGCGGCACCCAGCGACTGGGCGACGTCGGCCGGCAGCCGGAAGATGCCGCCGCCGACGGTCACGTTCACGATCCCGGCCGCCAGGCCCAGGGTGCCGATGGCCCGCACGAGAGACGGCGCGCCGCTCGGCGCTCCGGAGGGGGCCATGCTCAGTGCGCCGCCGAAAGCTCCTTGACGAGACCGCTGACGAAGGACTTCGCATCGCCGAAGAGCATCACCGTCTTGTCGAGGTAGAACAGCTCGTTCTCGATGCCGGCGAAACCCGGGCTCATGCCGCGCTTGATCACCATCACCGTGCGCGCCTTGTCCACGTCGAGGATCGGCATGCCGAAGACCGGGCTGCCCTTGTCGTGGCGGGCCGCGGGATTCGTGACGTCGTTGGCGCCGATCACGAGCGCGACGTCGGCCTGCCCCATCTCGGGGTTCGCGTCCTCCATCTCGAGGAGCTTGTCGTAGGGCACGTCGGCCTCGGCGAGCAGCACGTTCATGTGCCCGGGCATGCGGCCGGCCACCGGGTGGATGGCGTAGCGAACGTCGATGCCCTTGCGTCCGAGGATGTCGGCGAGCTCCCGGACCTTGTGCTGGGCTTGAGCGACGGCCATTCCGTAGCCCGGCACGATCATGACCGAGCTCGCGGCTTCCAGGATGCTCGCAGCCTCTTCCGGGGTCGCGCTACGCACCGTCTTCTGCTCCACCGCCGCGGCCGAAGCCTGCACCTGGCCGAAGGCTCCGAACAGGACGTTCGTGAATGAGCGGTTCATGGCCCGGCACATGATGATGGACAGGATCAGGCCCGAGGAGCCGTCGAGCGAGCCGGCGATGATGAGGAGCTTGTTGTCGAGCACGAAGCCCATCGCAGCGGCTGCGAGTCCCGCGTACGAGTTGAGCAGGGAGATCACGGTCGGCATGTCGGCGCCGCCGATCGGGATGATCAGGAGGACGCCGAACGCCAGGGCGAGGACCCCGAGCACCGGGAAGAGGGCCGTCCGCGTCGGGTCGAGCACGAGCAGGATCGCGACGAACGCCGCGCCCGCGAGGATCGCGAGGTTCACGATGTTCTGGCCGCGATAGGTGATCGGCCGGGTCGGCAGTAGCTCCTGCAGCTTGCCGAACGCCATCAGGCTCGCGGTGAACGTCAGGAAGCCGAGGAGCACCTCGAGAGCGAGCGCTGCCATGGTGAAGTGGCTGAGCTCGTGGGCGCGCAGGTAGTACTCGGCCGTGCCGACCAGCGCGGCGGCGAGAGCGCCGAACGCGTGGGAGAGCGCGGTGCGCTGCGGCACGGCGGTCATGGGCATCATCGCCATCGGTACGCCGATGACGGTCCCCAGCACGAAGGCCACCGCGATGAAGCGATAGCTGACGATCTCGGGCGATGCCAGGGTGCCGCCGATGGCCAGCGCCATGCCGAAGGCGCCGACGAGGACTCCGCGACGGGCCGTGGGGACCGACGAGAGCCACTTGAGAGCCAGGATGAAGGCGACAGCGGCAGCGAGGTAGACGACCTCGATCAGGGTATGGGTCACTTCCCGCCGTCGCGCTTCTTGAACATCCCGACCATGCGCCAGGTGATGAGGAACCCGCCCACGACGTTGATCATCGACGCGGTGACGGCCGCCGTGCCTAGGAGCGTGCTGAGGGAGGTCTCTTGCCGCCCCGCTATCACGATCGAGCCCACGACCGCGATCGCCGAGATCGCGTTGGTGAGGGACATCAGGGGCGTGTGCAGGAGCGGCGATACGCGCTTGATGATCTCGAAACCGATGAACGTCGCGAGTACGAGGATGTAGAGGAGCGGCAGCATCCTACAGCTTGCCCTCGGCCCGCAGCTTCGCCAGTACGCTGTGCTTCCGGCCGTACCCGAAGTAGATGAGAAAACCGAGGCCGAGCCATACGAACAGCCGGTACCAGTTCTCGGCCGGGAGCGAGAACATCAGCAGCAGGCAGAGCGCGATGCCCGCGAAGGCGGTGAACGGCATCAGGGGCGCCTTGAAGGGACGCTCCGCCTTCGGGTTGGTCTTGCGCATGATCAGGACGGCCGCGCAGACGACCAGGAACGCGAACAGCGTTCCGATGCTCACGAGGTCGGCGAGCACGCGCAAGGGAACGAGGGCCGCCACGATCGCGACGAAGATGCCCGTGAGGATGGTGGACTTCCAGGGCGTACGGAACTTGTCGTGGATCGCTCCGAAGAAGCTCTGGGGCAGCAGGCCGTCGCGCGCCATCGCGAGGAACACGCGGGGCTGGCTGAGCATCATCACGAGCAGGACCGAGGTGATCCCTGCCAGCGCACCCGCCGACACGAAGAACTGCACCACGTGCAGGCCGACGTGCTCGAACGCCTTCGACACGGGAGCATCGATGTTGATCTGGTCGTACGGGACCATCCCGGTCAGGACGGCCGTGACCGCGATGTAGAGGATCGTGCAGAGCACCAGGGACCAGATGATACCGATGGGCACGTCGCGCTGCGGGTTCTTGGCTTCTTCCGAGTGCGTGGAGATCGAGTCGAACCCGATGTAGGCGAAGAAGATCGCGGCACCGCCGGCCAGCATGCCCAGGGGCTGGCCGCCGGCGTCGGTCTGGCCGAAGGTGAAGCCGAAGATCTTCACACCGAGCCAGCCGTGCGGCGCGAACGGGGTCCAGTTTGCCGGATCGACGTAGAAGACGCCGATGCCGATCACCATGAACACGACGGCGAGCTTGATGACCACCATGGCGGTGTTGAAGCTCGCGCTCTCCTGGATTCCCTTGACGAGCACGATGGTGACGAGAGCCGTGATGATGATGGCCGGAAGGTCGAACAACGTGCCGGTGGCCAGGAAGTGGCCGACCTTGGGGTCGTAGTCGAAGGGAGCCGCCCGCAACGACTCGGGGATGATGTGGAGCCATCCGAATATGCCCAGCAGGTCCTGGAAGTAGTGCGACCAGCCATGCGCCACGGTGGAAGACGCGACGGCGTATTCGAGGATGAGGTCCCAGCCGATGATCCATGCGAAGAGCTCGCCGAGGGTGGCGTAGGCATACGTGTAGGCCGACCCCGCGACGGGCGCCATGGAGGCGAACTCCGAGTAGCACAGCGCCGCGAAGATGCAGGCGAGCCCCGCCACCACGAAGGAGATCATCAGGGACGGCCCCGCGACGTCGTGGGCCGCCTTGCCGGTGAGCACGAAGATGCCGGTACCGATGATCGCGCCGACGCCGAGGCTCGTGAGCTGGAGCGGGCCCAGGACGCGACGCAGGCGGTTCTCCCCCTTGGCCTCGTCGAGGAGCATGCTGAGCGGCTTGGTCGCAAAGAGCGGACTACCCAATGGGCACTCTCCTTAAGTTCGTTCGGCTCGGGCGGCCTAACATCCATCGAAGCGGTCGCGCCGTCAAGCGGATCGGGGCGAAACCTGCAGAAAAGAAAAGGCCCCGGTTGCCCGGAGCCTTCGACGGAAACCGGCATGGACCAGCGTCGTCCTCAAATCGCGATGGCGGGACCTTCGAGGGTGGTGGGCTTGGTATCTTCCGGCGTTTCGCCGTCGACGTGCAGGTGGTTCACCACGTCGAAGGCCAGCGTCCCGCGCGCCACGTTCTCGATCAGGGCCTTGTCGACGTTGTTCTGCACCCAGCCCGTCAGCGTTACACGGCCGCGATCCACGACGATGCGGATCGGCGGGTTGGCGCGGTTGCTGTACTGCACGAAGGTGAGGTTCCCGTAGACTCGCGCGTAGATCTGCCGGCGCAGCTGATCGTCGAAGAACGACAGCGACTGGACCGTGATGCGGCTCTCGATGTCGCGGACGCCCTTCACCCGAGCGACGGCCGCTTCGATGTCGCTCTTGCGGTTCGGGCGGTAGACGGAACCCGCCAGTGTGACGACGCCGTTCTCGACGCCCATCTCGACGCTGTCGAAGACTCCGTAATACGGCGTACGCAGGATCGCGCTACGCACGTCCTTCTCCAGCTCGGCATCCGTGCGCTCCTCGGGCACGACGCGAAGGCGGTTCTCGATGACCTTCGCCTCCTTGCGCGCGGCCTTCTCGGCCTCCTGGCGGGCCGCCAGGGTCGTCACTGCGCCGTCCAGGACGACGGCGTCGTCGTCGATGCCCACCGTTATCGCGCCTTCGCTCAGGAGCTTCGACTTGGCCAGCCGACTCTCGACCCGCTCCTTGAGCCCCGGCTCCTCGGCGAGCGCGGGGATCGCGGCGAAGAGCGCCAGTGCGGCCATCCCGATCATCCGTCCAGAGTAGTGCTTCATGAGTCCCTCTTCGCGAGGCCGGCCCCCGTTGGCAGCCTTCGCCTTCCCCTTCAGCAAGCGGCTTGCCAGCGCTCGTCTGACGCCAACCCGTTGAACAGAATCATGTTCACATCTGTTGACCGCTCGAGGTTGTCACTGCCAGCGGACGCGCCTAGAGGTCGGCGAGTATCTCCTCGGGGTGGGCGGCCGCGTTGACCTTGGGATAGGCCTTCTTCACGCGGCCCTCCGGATCGATCAGGTAGCTGATCCGCTTCGCATACTGGGCGCTCGAGTCGTCCGCGGCTCCATAGGCGAGACCCACCTCACGCGTGGCGTCGGACAGGAGTGGAAAGTTGAAGCCGAACTTCTGCGCGAACACGGCCTGGTCGGGCGGCGTGTCGAAGCTGATGCCGAGAACCTGCACATTCTTGTCGTCGTAGAGCTTGATGCGATCGCGAAAGCCGCATCCCTCGGCCGTGCATCCGGGCGTGTCGGCCTTCGGGTAGAACCAGAGAACGACACTCTTCCCGCGATACTGGGAAAGTCGCACCAGCTGACCCGTGTGGTCGCGTACCTCGAAATCCGGCGCCTCGGCTCCCGCTTCCAGCATTCCTAGCCTCCGGCGGGGATTATAGGGTGGCGGTGTCGGTTCGGCTCGACCAGCGCAGGGACCACACGCAGGCCACGTCGCCACGACTCTGGCAGTAGCGTTCCTCGGCCGAGACCGGCGCCCCCGTCAGGTGCTCGATCGATCGGCGAAAGTAGCCCTTGGCCGAGAGGCAGTACACCGGATCGTTCTCGGGGTACTCGCTGAACGAGATCTCGCCGACGCTGAAGTTGATCCGGCGATACTCGGCCTGACCGAAATTGTGGAACCGACGGTGCTCTTCCGCCATTCGGACCAGGAAGCCGTGGACGTTCACGAGCGCCGCGTGCTCGCCCAGCCAGAGCGTCCGCTGTTGGGCCGACGCCTCGCCGAGGCGCTCGTAGATGGCGGATGCGTCCCCGCCGATGTGTCCGGCGATCGCTCGATCGAGCCGGTTGAGCGTAGAGAAAGGGTACCAGGTCTCGCGATCGACGCCCTTCAGCAGCTCGCGGTCCGCGGGCGTCAGGGCCTCGAGAACGGCTGAGATCGAGTCCGTGCCCTGGTGGCGCCGCAGGTACTCGAAACGGGCCACGACGATCTGCCCGTGGAGAAACGGACCCGCGGATTCCGGAGGCTGCGCCATGGGGCCTTCGAATAGCAGGAAGCATGCCCGCTGTCTATCAATCACTTACAACAATCCGCCCGCAAACGCTGGCCGAACACCGGACACCTGGCTGAACCTCGGACACACCGGCGCGCAGCCTTGAGCACCACCCACAGATCCTTTACACTTAAACGATATGGCCGAGAGGCGGGTGCTGGTCACGGGCGGCGGACGCGGCATCGGCGCTGCCGTCGCCCGTGAGCTCGGGCGCGCGGGGGCGCACCTTGCGCTCGCGGCGCGGAGCCGGGATCAGGTCGAGGCGCTGGCCCGCGAGCTCGGCTCCGGGTCGCGGCGTGCGGTGGCCCTGGTCGCGGACGTCTCGGACTCCAGCTCCTGCGACGCCATGGTTCGCGAGGCGTGCGACGCTCTCGGTGGAATCGACATCCTCGTCAATGCGGCGGGGGTGGCACCCTCGGCTCCCCTCGTGAAGACGACCGACGAGCAGTGGCGCTCCGCCCTCGACACGAACCTGAGCGGCGCCTTCTACACCACCCGCGCAACTCTCCCCGGGATGCTCGAACGGGGCTGGGGGCGGATCGTGAACGTCGCTTCGATCGCGGGCAAGACCGGGATGCCCTATATCGCCGCATACTCTGCGAGCAAGCATGGATTGCTGGGGCTCACAAGGTGCGCGGCGCTCGAGGTGGCCGACAAGGGCATCACGGTGAACGCCGTCTGCCCGGGCTACGTCGACACGGCCATGACCGAGAGCTCGATCGCCCGCATCGTCGCGAAGACGGGGCTCGAGAGCCGCGCGATCCGCCGTCGCCTCGAGGAGACGAGCCCCCAGAAGCGTCTCTACACCGCCGAAGAGGTCGCGGCCCTGGTCGCGTTCCTGTGCAGCGACGCGGCCGCCGGCATCAACGGCCAGGCCCTGAGCGTGGACGGCGGAACGGTGGTCTAGGGATGCAGCCAGTCGAGGTTCCAGGACTCGCGGCGCCGCGCGGTTACAGCCACGCGATGCGTGGCCGCGGGGACATCCTTCTCGTGGCCGGCCAGATCGGTTGGAACGCCGAGGGCAGGATCGTCTCCGACGACTTCGTGGAGCAGTTCGCACAAGCCCTGGACAACGTGTTGGCGGCCGTCCGAGCCGCCCAGGGAACGCCCGAGAGCATCGGGCGCTTCACGCTCTACGTCGTGGACAAGCGGCAGTACCTCGCCCGCGCTCGCGAGATCGGCGTTGTCTATCGCGAGCGCATGGGCCGCCACTTCCCGGCCATGTCGCTGGTCGAGGTGAAGGCCCTCCTGGAGGACCGCGCGCTCGTCGAGATCGAGGCCACGGCGGTCCTGTGAGCGACCCGCAGCTGGCCCTGTCGGTGTGGCTGCGCCTTCTGAAGGCCCATGGTCTACTCTTGCGCGAGGTCCGCCGGCGCGTTCCCGGGACCCTCACGCTACCCCAGTTCGACGTCCTCGCCCAGCTTCATCGCAACCCGGACGGGATGACTCCCGGCATGCTGACCCGCGCTCTTCTCGTGACCGCCGGGAACGTCACCGGCATCGTCGAACGACTCTCAGGGCTCGGGCTCGTGGAGCGCCACCCTGTTCCGGGCGACCGGCGCGCTGTCCGCATCCGACTGAGCGCGCGCGGTCGTCGCCTGATGGACCGCGCGATCCCACGCCATCGCCGCGACGTCGGGACGCTGTTCGCTCCCCTTCCGGAACACGAGCTGACGCGGCTACGCGATCTGCTCGGAACCCTGAACCAGCGGCTGGAGGAGCGCGCGTGAGCCCGCGCAGCTTTCGCTACGAAGAGTCGGCGGGCGTGGCGCGCATCACCCTCGATCGCCCCGAAGCCCTGAACGCCCTCACATTCCAGGTCTATGAGGAGCTCACGGCGTTGCTCGAGAGCTTGCACCAGCGACCCGAGGTTCGCGTGGTCGTGCTGACCGGGACGGGACGCGCCTTCTGCACCGGCGGCGACGTCAAGGAGATCATCGGCCCGCTCCTGACCTTCGACCGCGGCAAGCTCCTCGCCTTCACGCGGATGACCTGTGCCCTCGTCGCCGCCATGCGCCGAGCGCCGCAGCCGATCGTCGCGTCGCTCAACGGCACGGTCGCAGGGGCAGGTGCCGCGATCGCCCTCGCGTCGGACGTGCGTGTCGCCGCCGAGTCCGCGAAGATCGCGTTCCTGTTCGTCAAGGTCGGCCTGGCGGGCGCCGACATGGGAGCCGCGCACCTGCTCCCGCGCCTGGTGGGCCTGGGCCGTGCCACGGAGCTCCTCATGACCGGCGACTTCATCGACGCCCAGGAGGCGTATCGCATCGGGCTCTACAACCAGGTCGTCTCCCCGGAGCAGCTCGCGGCTGCCACGGAACGTTTCGTCGAGTCCCTGGCACGCGGGCCGCGTGAGGGACTGGCCGCGACCAAGGCGGCCCTCGACTCGGAGTTCGCCGTCGATCTCAGCACGGCTCTCGACAACGAGGCCCGGATCCAGGCCGAGCTGATGACGCGGCCCGATTTCAAGGAAGGCTACGCGGCGTTCCTGCAGAAGCGGGCGCCGGCCTTCGAGGGGGCGCCCGAGTGAGCGACGACCCGTTCCTGGAGACGCGGCACGTCGAGCTGGCCGAGCGCGTGCGCTTGTTCGGCGACAAGTGGCTTCGGAGCTCCGCGCAGGACGAATCCGATCCCAACGGGCGGACGCGCCGGCTCGTGGCATCCCTCGCGGAAGCATCGCTCCTGCGCTTCGCGGTCCCGCCGCCCCACGGCGCCATGGACCTGCGCTCGCTGATCGTGGTCCGGGAAGGGCTGGCGTACTTCTCCTCCCTGGCCGACGCGGCGTTCGTCATTCAGGGCCTCGGCTCGTACCCGATCGCCCTCGCCGGAACCGAAGTGCAGCGGAACACCTGGCTGCCGCCGGTTGCCGGAGGCCACGTGCTGGCGGCATTCGCGGTGACCGAGCCGGAAGCGGGCTCCGACCTGGCCGGCGTGCGCACACGGGCTCGGCGCGACGGCGCGCTCTGGCGTCTCGAGGGCCTCAAGACGTTGATCTCCAACGCGGGCATCGCCGGCGTCTACTGCGTGCTCGCCCGAACCGCCGACGGCAGCGACCACAAGGGCCTGTCCATGTTCCTGGTCGACGCCGAGGCGCCCGGCCTCAGCGTGCGCCCCCTCGAGCCCATGGCCCCCCACCCCCTGGGTGAGGTGCGGTTCGCGGGCACGCCGGCCCTGCTCCTGGGAGAGGAAGGCGCCGGCTTCTCTCTCGCGGCTTCGACCCTCGAGCAGTTCCGGCCGAGCGTCGGCGCGGCGGCGTGTGGCATGGCCGCGCGCGCCTTCGACGAGGCGCTCCGTCACGCCCAGGGGCGCCGCCAGTTCGGCCGGAGCCTGTCCGACTTCCAGGCCACGAAGATGGCGCTGGCCGAGATGCACGTGGAGCTCGAGTCGGCGCGACTGCTCGTGCGCAAGGCGGCTTGGCTGCGCGACACCGGCCGGCCGTCGATCGCCAAGGAAGGGGCCGTGGCCAAGCTCGCGGCCACGGAGATGGCCCAGCGCGTCGTGGATCGTGCCGTGCAGATCCACGGCGGCCAGGGTGTCCTGCGAGGCGCGACCGTCGAGCGCCTGTACCGCGAGGTCCGCTCCCTGCGCATCTACGAAGGCACGAGCGAGATCCAGAAGCTGGTGATCGCCCGCGAGATCCTGAAGGAGAAGAAGTGAGCGCCGAGATCCTCGACAAAGACGCGATGTCGCCCGAGTACGCGCAGATGATCGTCCAGCTGATGGAGAGCCAGGCCTATCGGGAGCTGGCCGCGGCGCACATGTTCGGCCATGGGCTGCGCTTCGTCCCCGACAAGTGGCTGCGCTTCATGGTGTGGCACATCCGCGAGGAAGCGGAGCACTACGAGGCAGTCGCGAAGATGTACAAGCAGTTCACCGGCAACGAGGTCGAGCCGGTCGTCCGCAAGCGGCTCGAGGGCAAGCCCATCCCCATGGCCGAGAGCTGGATGGAGCTCGCGATGGCCCAGTTCCTGTACGACCGCGGCGGCTTCTGGCAGCTCAAGGAATACGAGGACTGCTCCTTCGTTCCCTATCGAGGGGTGATCCAGAAGATCGTCAAGGAGGAAGCCGGCCACCAGAGCCTCGGCGAGAAGATCGTCGTCGAGCAGTGCCAGTCGGGCGACTTCGACGACGTGAAGCAGCATCTCTTCGAACGCTGGCTCCGCATCGGCTTGCTGTCCTTCGGACGCCCCGGAACCCCCGGCAACCGCTACGCCATCGAGCACGGCATCAAGAAGCGCGACTCGGCCGAGTGCATGAAGGACTTCGTGGCGGACATCCGGCCCGCGGTCAAGGCCGCCGGCCTCGTCTTCCCCACCCCGGCCGCGCTCCAGATGGAGCTGCCCGGGGACATCGACTGGAGCGTGTGAGATGGGACGCATCCTGGACCTGTGCGCGGAGATCGCTTCCGAGGCCGAGGAGGGCGAGGACGGCCTCGTGCTCGCCCCCGAGTCCTGGGAGCGCTTCCGCCAGGACTGGAACGACGAGGAGATCGACGACGCCCTGGCCCTGGTGAAGGACAGCCTCATGCAGGGAGAGCTGGTCGAGGCCTCGGACAGCCTGTCGGCACGCCTGCTCGACGTCCTCGGCGAGTTCGGCAGCCCCGAGAGCTTCAAGGCGGCGGTGGACGGCGAAGCACGCTGGAGCGTCGAGATCCTGGGGCAGCTCGCGCGCCGCATCAACCGTCTCGAGGAAGTGCTCGAGGTCTATCGCGACGGCACGCCGCCCGACCGTAGCGGCTTCGACGGCTTGAGGCGACAGCTCTCGACGTACGGCATCGAAGACGAGATGGGCGACGACGGCGACCCGCAGGAGAACTGATCCTCCGGTGAGCCACGGCGGCCGGTCCGAGGCCCTCCTCTTCCAGCCCCTTCCCGTCGGCCGCGGCGGGCACGTCCTTCCGAACCGCGTCTGGCTGCCCGCCATGGTCACGTGGCGCGGCAGCGACGACGGGTTCGTGACGCCGTCGGTCCGGGAGATCTACCTGCGCTACGCCCTGGGCGGCGCCGGCATGATCGTGCTCGAGGCCACGGGGATCCGGGACGTGGCCAGCGGGCCGCTGTTGCGCCTCTCGGACGATCGCTACGTTCCCGGCCTCGCGGCCCTCCGCGACGAGATGAGGGCGGTCTCGAAGGGCCTCGTGATCCCACAGATCATCGACTTCCTCAAGATCGCGACGCGCAAGCCCACGCGCGACTACATGGCCGGCATGGTGCGGCGCGGCCGCCTGCCCGAGGCGGTCCTCGAGCTCACCGACGGAGCCTTCGAGGCGCGCGCCGACGAGCTCCTCGGCCCCAGGGAGCTGCGGGACTTCCGCCATGGCTACCGTCAGACCATCGAGGACCTGGACCTGGCGGAGATCCGCCACATCCCGGGCTGGTTCGCCGCAGCGGCGCGACGCGCAAGGACGGCCGGCTTCGACGGCGTCGAGCTGCACTTCGCCCACGCCTACACCCTGGCCTCGTTCCTCTCCGTCACGAACCGGCGCACGGACGCCTATGGCGGGAGCTTCGAGAACCGCATGCGGCTCCCGCTCGAGGTCGTCGCCGCGGTGCGCGAGGAGGTGGGGCGCGAGTTCATCGTGGGCTGCCGCTACCTCGGCAGCGAGGACATCCGCGCCGACGACGGCCAGATCGTCGGCAACACCCTCGACGACGCGCGGGCGATCGGAGTCGAGCTGTGCCGCGCGGGGCTCGACTTCCTCTCCATCTCCCGTGGCGGCAAGTTCGACGACGCCAAGCAGCCGCCGGTCGGTGAGGCCGCGTATCCCTACACGGGCTGGAGCGGCAGCCGCTGCATCCCCCGCGACAAGAAAGATCCCGCGGAGGTCAACGTGTTCCTGGCGACCGGGATCCGCGCCGCCGTACGCGAAGCCGGCTTCAGCGTGCCCGTGGTGGCCGCGGGCAAGATCCACACGTTCGAGCAGGCCGAAGGCATCCTGAGCTCGAGGCGCGCCGATCTGGTGGGCATGGCGCGGGCCCTGCTCGCCGACCCCGATCTGCCCCGCAAGTGGCGCGACAGCGGCGACTCCGACGCGCGCGCGTGCGTGTTCTGCCCCTACTGCGAGCAGGAGGACCAGCACCATCGCGTGGTCACCTGCACGCTCTGGCCCAAGGATCCTTCCAATCCGCGAGCCCGCCTGACGCCAGGCCTGTGGCATCCGGGCGCTCCCTTCGACCGACGAGCGCTGTTCCGGGGTTAGAATCGCCGCCCGAATGACAGCGAGGGCGCGCTGGGCTGCAACGGTCGTGTTCGCGAGCCTGCTCGGCGGCGCCCTTCTGGCGCCCGGCGGCAATGCCGATGCGCCGAAGACGGCGCCGCGCCTGCCGGAGCTGCAAGCTCCCTACCCGTTGCCGCCCCTGCCGCCCCAGTCGCCGCGCAACGCGAACTACACGATCGAGGCCCGCCTCGATCCGGCGACGCAGACGATCGACGGCAGCCTGGTGCTCGAGTGGCGCAACCTCGGGGACGTCCCGATCGAGACGTTCCCGTTCCATCTCTACTGGAACGCCTTCCGGAACAACCTGTCGAGCACCGCGCGGGGCGACGGCACGCGGGCGGCCCGCTTCAAGTCCGACCGCGACTACGGCTTCATGAAGATCAAGCGCATCGTGCTGCTCGGCGAGCCCGAGGTCGACCTGACGCGAGGCTTGCGCTTCCTCGCGCCCGACGATCAGAACGGGGCCGATCGGACGATCGGCGGCGTGACCGCGCCCCGGGCGATTCCACCGGGCGCGACGGCCCGCTTCCGGATCGAGTGGACGGCGCGGATCCCCTACGGGGCCCTGGGCCGCGCGGGGTGGATCCACGACTACTACTTCGTCGTGCAGTGGTTCCCCAAGATCGGCGTCTTCCGGAAGGACCGCTGGAACGCCCACCAGTTCCACTCCCAGGGCGAGTTCTTCTCGGACTACGGCAACTACGACGTGACGCTCACGCTCCCCCAGGGATTCGTCGTCGGCGCCACCGGGACGTCGGAGCCCGCGCGGAACAATCCCGATGGAACGCAGACCGTGCGCTTCCGGCAGGACGACGTCCACGACTTCGCCTGGACCGCGAGCCGCCGCTTCCTCGAGCGCCGCTCCCGCTTCGAGGAGGCGGGCTACGCGCCGGTCGACATACGCCTGCTGCTGCAGCCCGAGCACGAGCACCTGGCCGAGCGCTACCTGCGCGCCACCGAGGTGGCGCTGCGCAGCTATGGCACCTGGGCCGCGCCGTATCCGTACGGCCACATCACGGTCGTGGACCCGGCGTGGTTCTCCGCGTCGGGAGGCATGGAGTACCCGACGCTCTTCACCGGCGGAACCCACGTCCAGGCCCCGATTGAGCTCCAGAGCCCGGAGACCGTGACGGTCCACGAGGCCGGCCACCAGTTCTGGTACGGCCTTGTGGGCACGAACGAGTTCGAGGAGGCGTGGCTGGACGAAGGCCTCAACGACTACGCCGAGGCCAAGGCCCTCGAGCTCTTCTACGGCCCGATGGGCCTCGGCCGCCGTTACTTCGGCGGGAAGGAGTCGCGAGGACGGCAGCGCGGCTGGCCCGTGGTCGCACCGGGCGTCTCGATCGGTCGCGGCGAGCAGAGCCTGTCCGACCTGCGGCGACTCGGCGAGCGCGATCCGATGGTCCGCAACTCCTGGGAGTTCGAGAACGCCGACGTCTACACCCTCAACGCCTACCGCAAGCCGGCCCTCGTCTACCAGACCCTCGAGGGGCTCGTGGGCGACGAGACGATGACGCGCATCCTGCGCACCTGGAGCCACCGCTACCAGTTCGAGCACCCCACGACCCGGGACTTCATCGCCACGGTGAACGAGGTGACGGGCCAGGACTGGACCTGGTTCTTCGACGAGACGTTCTACTCGAGCGGGCTATGCGACTACGCGGTCGTGGTCCAGGAGGAGCCGCGCCGGCGGGCGACGGGCTACGTGGACGGTCCTCCCGGCGATCGCAACACGCCCACCCCGGCCATCACCATGGCGAAGGGAATGCCCGACGACGGTCTCACGGAGACCACGGTCACCGTGCGCCGCCTCGGCGCGGTGCGGATGCCCGTCGAGATCGTGGTGGAGCTCGCGGACGGCCGCGTGGTGCGCGAGAGCTGGGACGGCCGCGACCGTTGGGCACGCTTCCGCTACGACGGTCCGAAGGTGCAGCGCGTGAGCGTCGACCCGGATCACAAGCTGGCCATCGACGTCGATCCCTCCAACAACACGTGGCGCCGCGAGGAAGGTCTCGCGCGCCAGGCCGCGTGGAAGTGGTCGGCGCGCTTCCTGTTCTGGCTGCAGAACCTCCTGGAGCTCCACACGGTGCTGGGTTGAAGCGCGCTCTCTCCGCCGGCCTCGGCGCCGCCTGGCGTTGCCGCGCGCTCGTGGCTTTCCTCTGGGCCGCGAACCTGGCGATGAGCGCGCTGCTGGCGGTGCCTCTCGCCACGGTCCTCGAGCGCGACCTGCGCGAGAAGGAATCGGCGGCCCAGATGGCCCGCGGTTTCGACTATCCCTGGTGGAGCCGCTGGTCCGACCAGCAGAAGGGCTGGACCGCCGCCTTCAAGCCCGACATCCTCGGCGTGGGCTTCGCGTTCCGCAACACGGAGCTGCTGCTGAACGGGCGGCTGCCCGTGGGCGCATTCGCGACCGGCGGCAAGGAGATGGCTCCTCCCGACATCGACGTCGACGGCGTGATCCTCGGCCTCGGGGCCGCGTACATGCTGCTCCAGGTCTTCTTCTCGGGCGGCATCCTGGGCGCGCTTCGCGGCCCGCGGTCGAGCCTGACGGCGCGCGGCTTCGCCCACGGCTGCGGCTTCTACTTCGGCCGCATGCTGCGCGTCGCCGGCGTCGCGCTCCTGCTCGACGGAGCGTGGTTCTGGCTCAACGCGCCGCTCGCCGCATGGGCGAACCGCATCGCCCAGGACGCCGTCTCCGAGACGACCGCTCTCGCCTGGTCCTACGGGCGCCACGCGTTCCTGCTCGCGGGGCTTTTGGCGATCCACGGGCTCGCGGGCTACGCCCGGGCCATCCTCGTGCTGGAGGATCGCAAGAGCGCGCTCCTCGCGTTCGTGTCCGCCCTGGGCTTCTGCGTGAGGCGCTTCGGCGCGGCCGCAGGACAGTACCTGGCCATCGCCGCCCTGTCGCTGCTGGCCCTCGGGTCGTGGACGCTTGTCGACGGGGCGGTTCCCGTCACGGGCTGGGCCACGCAGCTCCTGGCCTTCGCCCTGATGCAGGCGTTCGTCCTCGCGCGAGTCGGCCTGCGCCTCGCCCTGCTCGGCGGCCAGCTGGAGCTCTACCGCGGCGGGCGTTGATTCGGGACGCCGCGCCCGCGCGAGCTGATCTAGAATCCTCCTGACCTCCATGGCGATCGACGAGCGGGACTTCCGTCGGGCGCTCGGGCAGTTCGCGACCGGCATCACGGTCGTCACCACGCGCGACGGCCATGGCCGCGCCATGGGCCTGACGGTCAACTCCTTCGCGGCCGTGAGCCTGGTCCCTCCGCTCGTCATGGTGTGCATCGACAACCGCTCCGACACCCACGCCGGGTTCGACGCGTCGGGCGTCTTCGGCGTCAGCGTGCTGGGCGAAGGCCAGGAAGCCTTCTCGCGGCGTTTCGCGACGCCCGGGCGCGAGAAGTTCGCGGCCTCGGACCTGCTGACCGGCGAGACCGGCGTCGCCCTGGTGCCGGGCGCTCTCGCCCACATCGAGTGTCGCGTGGGAGCGAAGTTGCCGGGCGGCGACCACACCATCTACGTCGGCGAGGTGCTGAGGCTCCACGTCGCCGCGGGGCGCCCCTTGCTCTATCACGGTGGCGGCTACTGCCGCCTCGACGACCCCGAGGAGACGACGGCGTGAGCGGGGCCATGGAGTTTCCCGAACGCTTCAACATGGCCTGGTACTTCCTCGACCGCAACGTCGAGCAGGGCCGGGGCGGGAAGACCTGTCTGTACTACAAGGACGAAGGCTACACCTATCGTGAGGTCCAGGCCCGGGCGAACCGCTTCGCGAACGCCCTGGGATCCCTGGGCGTCGCCGTCGAGGATCGCGTGCTGATCGTCCTTCCCGACCGGCCGGAGTTCGCCTTCGCCTGGTTCGGAGCCGCGAAGGCCGGCGCCGTGATCGCGATGGTGAACCCGTTGCTGCCGGCCGACGACTACGCCCATTACTTCGAGTACACGCGCGCCAAGGTCGCGGTCGTGGACGAATCGACCCTCGATCGCCTGGATCCCCTGCGCGAGACGTTCCGGCATCTGAAGCACCTCGTGGTGGTGGGCCGCAACGGCCGGCACCCGAGCTTCGAGGGCCTGCTCGAGAGCGCCTCCGACGCCTTCACGAACGCCGACACGCATCGCGACGATCCGGCGATCTGGCTCTTCACCAGCGGCTCGACGGGCAAGCCCAAGGCCGCCGTGCACCTGCAGCAAGACCTGCCCTGGAACACCGAGCGGTACGCGAAGCAGGTGCTCGGGATCCGCGAGGACGACCTCACGGTCTCGGTGCCCAAGCTGTTCTTCGGCTACGCGACCGGCTCCAACCTGCTCTTCCCGTTCGCGGTGGGCGGCGCCACGGCCCTGTTCAGCGAGCGCAGCGAGGCGGCGACCCTCTTCGACGTCATCGAGCGCTTCAAGCCCACGATCCTGACCTCCGTGCCGACGATGATCGGCGCGATGCTGAACCACCCGGACGCGGCCCGGCGCGATCTCGGCTCCCTGCGTTGCGTGCTCTCCGCGGGCGAGGCGTTGCCCCCCGAGCTCGACCGCCGCTGGCGCGAGCGCTTCGGCGTCGAGATCCTGGACGGCATCGGCTCCGCCGAGATGTTCCACATCTACATCTCCAACTATCCGGGCCAGGTCGTCCCGGGCAGCCTGGGCCGGCTGGTTCCGGGGTACGAGGCTCGGGTCGTGGGCGCCGACGGCCTCGACCTGGCCGACGGCGAGCCGGGCACGCTGTGGATCAAGGGCGAGTCGGCGGCCGTCCTTTACTGGCAGGCCCACGAGAAATCGAAGGCCGTGCTGCGCGGGGACTGGGTCGTGACGGGGGACCACATGCGCCGCGACGCGAGTGGAGTCTTCTGGTACGAGGGCCGTACGGACGACATGCTCAAGGTCGGCGGCGTCTTCGTGTCTCCCCTGGAGGTCGAGAACTGCCTTCTGGAGCACGAAGCGGTAGCGGAATGCGCCGTGATCGGCTATAAAGACGCCGACGGACTCGTGAAATCCAAGGCCTTCGTGGTGACCCGGCAGCGACAGGGCGACGACGCACTCGCTCGCGAGCTGCAGGAATTCGTGAAACGGCGCCTGGCGCCCTTCAAGTATCCGCGGGCCGTGGAATTCACGCCGTCGCTCCCGAAGAACGACCGTGGCAAGATCGATCGACGGCGGCTCGAGGCCGCTGGCCCACGCTCAGAGGACCCTGCCCGCCTGACGCTCTAAGGCCCCCCCGAGGATTCAAGGAAAGGAGAGAAGGAACTTTTTCCTTCGCTGGCCATGGCCGAGAACATCGTGATGTCGGAGATGACGTGGACCGAGATCGAGGAGGCGCTCAAGGAGCGTCCCGTCGGCCTCCTGCCGGTGGGCGCCGTCGAAGCTCACGGCCCGCACCTGCCGGTTTCGGCGGACACCGTGATCGCCACGGAGATGGCGAGACGCGGCGCCGAGAAGCTGAAGGAGCACGGGGTTCCCTCGCTCATCCTGCCCCCGGTCTACTTCACGGTGGCCGATTTCGGCGCGTCCTTCCCGGGCACGCTCAGCATCCCGGCGGATACCGCCGTGGCGTTGCTGCGCGACGTCTGCATCGCGGCGTCCAAGCGCTTCCGCTGCGTCGGGCTCGCGAACATCCACCTCGAGCCGCAGCACATCGAGTGCGTGAAGAAGGCTCTCGAGGAAGCGACCAAGGCCGGCGCCTCGGCGTGCTACGCCGACCTCTCGCGCAAGCGCTGGGCCGAGACCATGGGCCCGGTGTTCCAGCTCGGCGACCACGCCGGCGCCTGGGAGACCTCGCTGATGATGGCCGCCGCGCCGGCCATGGTGCGCGAGCGCGAGCGCATCAGCCTGCCGCCCCTCGACGGCCTGATGCCCGCGCTCAAGAAGGGCGCCAAGACCTTCGTGGATGCCGGCGGCGAGGACGCCTACTTCGGCGATCCGACGGCGGCCTCGGCGGAGGACGGCGACAACTACTACGAGTCCCTCGGCGAGGTGTTGTGCGTCTCGGTGATGGAACACCTCGGGAGCAAGGCGTAACGTTCTCCACGACGATCCTCGTCCGGTTCTGCGACCTCGACCCGGCGGGGATCGCCTACTACCCCAACCTCGTCAACTTCCTGCACGTCGCCTTCGAGGATTTCTTTGCGGGCCACGTGGGGCGGCCCTACCCGGACGTCTTTCGCGAGGGTATCGGCTTTCCCACCGTGAAGGTCGAGATGGAGTACCTCTCCCCGGTCCACTACGGCGATCGCGTGGAGGTCTCCGTGGCCGTCGAGAAGCTGGGCCGGTCGTCGGTAGGCTTCCGCTATGCGGGCAGCGTGGCCGGCAAGCCGGTGTTCACGGCCCGCAACACCGCCGTGGTGGTCGACATGAAGACGTTCCGCCCGATTCCGCTGCCGGAATCGTTGCGGAGCAAGTTTGTGGAAGCGCAGGATCCGGCTCCGGCCTAAATTCCCTCGAGCCCCTCGTCGCCTCATCCCAAGGGTCGGTACGCTCATCGGAGGAATCTTGAAGACACTCTCCCGCCTCGCTTGCCTCGCGCTGGCCCTCCCGGCCGCCGCCGCCTCGACACCGGCCTCGCCGCCGCTGGCGAAACCCGACTCGGACAAGCCCTGGAAGATCGAGGACGCCCACGGGCCCTCCAGGACGGTGGCCTTCACCACCGACGAGGCGACCTGGCTCGCCCTCGACGTCCATCCCGATGGACGGCAGCTCGCCTTCTCGATCCTCGGCGATCTCTACCTGCTGCCGATCGAGGGCGGCACCGCGAAGCGCATCACCAGCGGGACCGCGTATGACGTGCAGCCGCGCTTCAGCCCGGACGGCAAGTGGATCGCCTTCGCGAGCGATCGGGGCGGCGCGGAGAACCTGTGGATCTGCGACCTCGAGGGCAGGAACGCCCGCCAGGTCAGCCAGGAGAAGAACCAGAACGTCAACGGGCCGGCGTGGAGCCCGGACGGCGACTACCTGGTCGGCCGCAAGCGCTACACCGACCTCTCGACGCTCGGCACGGTCGAGCTCTGGATGTGGCACGTGAAGGGCGGCTCGGGCGTCCAGATCACGAAGCGGGAAGAGCAGCCGGACGCCGCCGACGCGGTCTTCTCGAAGGACGGCCGCTTCCTCTACTTCTCGGCGCGCGACACGCGCTTCCAGTACGACCGCAACGTGAACCAGGGCATCTGGCAGGTGAAGCGCTTCGACCGGCGCACGGGCCAGGTGCAGCCGGTCACGGCGGAGTTCGGCGGCGCGGCGACGCCCGCGCTCTCGCCCGACGGCAAGTCGCTCTCCTTCGTGCGCCGCATCCGTGCCAAGACCCTGATCCAGGTCATGGATCTCGCGAGCGGCACGCTGCGCACGGTGGCGCCAGAGGTGCAGCGCGACAACCAGGAGAGCTTCTCCTTCCACGGCGTGTATCCCGGCTATGCCTGGACACCCGACGGCCAGTCGATCGTCACGACGGTCGACGGCAAGCTCTTCCGCTGGAGCGTCGCGAACGGCGAGCGGACGCCGATCCCGTTCACGGCCGCCGTGGAGCAGAAGGTGACGGAGGCGCTGCGCTTCCCCCACAAGCTGAACGACGAGGCCGTGCGCGCCCGCATCGTGCGCTGGCCTGTCGAGTCGCCGGACGGCACGCAGCTCGTGTTCTCCGCCCTGGGCCACCTCTATTCGATGGCGCTGCCGGGCGGCGCGCCGAAGCGGCTGACCTCGGCGACCGACCTGGAGTACGCGCCGGCCTTCTCGCGGGACGGGAAGACGCTCGCGTTCGTCACCTGGAACGACGCGGACGGAGGCGCCGTCTGGACGATGCCCGCGGCCGGCGGCACTCCGCAGAAGCTGACGCGGGTCACCGGCCAGTACGCGAACCCGGCCTTCTCCCCCGACGGCCGCAAGGTGGTGTTCGTGAAGGGTCACGGCGAGCCCCTCCGCGGCGGCGACCTGTCGGACGAGATCTGGGAGGAGATCCACTGGGTGGATGCGACGGGCGGCGAGAGCCACCTCGTCACCGCCACGAAGAACCGCGGCAACAACCGGCGCATGGCGCGGCCGGCGTTCTCGGCGGACGGCGAGCGGATCTTCTTCATGGAGGACGAGGACGGGCCGAAGCCGGCGGAACCGGGCAAGGCCGTGCTGCTCTCGGTGAAGCTCGACGGCACCGACCGCCGCGTGCGTCTGCGCTTCGGCCTGGCCGAAGAGGCCGTGGTGTCGCCCGACGAACGCTGGGTCGTCTTCAACGAGCTCCACAACGCCTACGTCACGGCGCTCCCGGAAGCCGGCCGCGAGGTCGAGGTCTCGAGCGACGGCGGCGCCCTGCCCCTGGGCAAGCTGACCGACGAGGGCGGCGAGTGGGTCAGCTGGGCGGACGCCGGCAAGACCGTGACGTGGGTCTTCGGATCGACCTACCACCGCCTCGCCTTCGACAAGGCGCTCCCGACGCCGAAGCCGGAGGAGTCGCCCGCACCCGGGGCTGCGGACAGGAAGAAGGGCGGCGCCGCCAAGAAGGACGACGAGAAGAAGGACGAGAAGGCGAAGCTGCCCGAGTCCCAGTCGATCGAGATCGTGCTGAGCCTGCCCCGTGCGAAGCCCGAGGGCACGGTCGCCTACACGGGCGCCCGCGTCGTCACCATGAAGGGCGACGAAGTCCTCGAGAACGCGACGATCGTGGTCGAGGGCAATCGCATCAAGGCGGTGGGCGCTGCGGGCTCGATCACGGTGCCCCCCGGAGCGAAGACCGTGGACGTCGCCGGCCGCACCATCATCCCGGGGCTCATCGACGAGCACGCCCACCTTCACTACTCGACGCTCGACGTCTTCCCCCAGCGGCCCTGGAAGTACCTCGCGAACCTGGCCTACGGGATCACCACCACCCACGACCCGTCGGCATCGACGCAGGAGGCGTTCGGCCAGTCCGAGCTCGTCGAGGCGGGCCTCATCCCGGGACCGCGCATCTTCTCGACGGGCTACATCCTCTACGGCGCCGACGGCGCCGGGAAGGCCGTCGTCAACAGCCTCGACGACGCGCGCCACCACATCCGGCGCCTGAAGGCGCTGGGCGCCATCTCCGTGAAGTCCTACATGCAGCCGCGGCGCGACCAGCGCCAGTGGATCATCCAGGCGGCCCGCGAGGAGGGCATGATGGTCGTGCCCGAGGGCGGTGGGAACATCGAGTTCGACCTCTCGATGATCCTCGACGGCCACACGACCATCGAGCACGCGCTGCCCTTCGCGCCGCTGTACAAGGACGTCGTCACGCTGTTCGCGAAGAGCCAGACCGCCTACACGCCGACCCTGCTGGTCGCCTACGGCGGGCTCTCCGGCGACAAGTGGTTCCACCAGCACTACGACCTGTGGAAGGACGAGCGGCTGCAGAAGTTCGTGCCGCAGGCCGTCGTGGATACCCTGGGCCGCATCCGTGGCGTGATGGCCACGGACCCGGCGGACTGGCATCACGTGGACGTGGCCGCGTCGGCGAAGAAGGTGATGGAAGCCGGCGGTCGCGTGAACCTGGGCGGCCACGGACAGATGCAGGGCCTCGGCCCGCACTGGGAGCTCTGGGCCTTCGTGCAGGGCGGCATGACGCCCCTCCAGGCCCTGCGCGTCGGCACCCTGTTCCCGGCCCAGACGCTCGGCCTCGACGGCGACCTGGGCTCGATCGAGGCCGGCAAGCTGGCCGACTTCGTCGTGCTTGAGAAGAACCCTCTCGAGGACATCCACAACAGCGAGACGGTCAGCCTCGTCGTGAAGAACGGCGTCGCGGTCAAGCCCGACGAGCTGGCCCTCAAGCGGGCGAAGTAGATCGTAGACTAGCGTCCGATGGCGGACTGGATCGCCCGGACGCTCGACGATGTCGACGACTGGTGCGCGGGGCACTCGCCGTGGCCCCGCGCGCCGCTGCTCCTGTACATGGCGTACGTCGGCGTCCGCCACCTGGGCGACACCGACTACACGAGCCTGCTCGGGCCCTTGAACCTCGGCATCCACGAGGCGGGCCACCTGCTGTTCTCGTTCCTGTCCTCGGATTTCCTGACCGTCCTCGGCGGGACCCTGCTGCAGCTCGCCGCCCCGATCGTCTCCGCCTTCCTGTTCTTCCGGCAACCCGATTACTTCGCCGTGGCGTTCTGCGGCAGCTGGCTCGCGACGAACCTGTACAACGTGGCGACGTACATGGCCGATGCGCGGGAGCTCGACCTGCCGCTCGTGAGCGTAGGCGGCGGCGAGGGCGACCACGACTGGAACTTCATGCTTTCGGCCGTCGGCCTCCTGAACCAGGACACGCACCTCGCGACCCTCGTCCGGCTGCTGGCGTTCGTGGTCGCCTGGGGCTCGATCGCGGCCGGCGGTTGGCTCCTGATGCGGATGCACACGGCCAGCCGCGAGCGACTGGAATAGCCGCGCCCTCCGCTGCGTAGGACCCGCAACGGAGGTCGACGATGCGACAGCGCGCGGCGTGGGTGGTGTTCTCGACGGTCCTTCTTTCCGCATGCGTGGAGCGCCACGCGGACGCACCGCAGTCGGCTCCGGTTCCGGACCAGGCAGCCGTCGCACGACCCCAGGAGGCACTGAAGGCCCTCGGCTACGTGGCCGAGGCAGGAAGGACAGTGGCCGCCGATCCCGTGGCCTCGATGACGGCCGCCCTCAAGCTGATCCGCAACGGCCGGATGACGATCGAGGTCGCGTCCTACGACGAGGCCCTGCGCCGGGTGGGGGCTCTCGCCACCGGCGTCGGCGGCTACGTCTCCGAGGCGCAGGCGGATCGCGCCGAGACCGGCAAGCGCCGGGGAACCGTGACGCTGCGGATCCCGGCCCGCGCCTTCGACGAGACGCGCTCGGGTCTCGGGCAGCTCGGGCAGGTGCGGGCCGAGACCTTCACCACCCAGGACGTCACCAAGGCCTACTCGGACCTCGAGACACGCCTGCGGGTGAAGCGCGAGACCCTCGGCCGCCTGGTGGATCTGCTCCGCAACCGCACCGGCCGCCTCTCGGACGTGCTGGAGGCCGAGCGCGAGATCGCCCGCGTGAACGAGGAGATCGAGCAGATGGAGGGCGAGCGGCGCTTCTACGACCAGCAGGTGTCGCTCTCGACGCTGACCCTCGAGCTCCACGAGCCCCAGGCTCTCGTCACGTCCTCGGCGCTGGCCCCGATCCGCGAGGCCCTCGGACGCGCCGCGGAGGTCCTGGCCCAATCCGTGGCGGCCCTCGTCTACCTGACCATGGTCCTGATCCCGTGGCTGCTCGCCGCCGTCCTCGGATGGAAGCTGGTGCGCCGGCTGCGGCGCCGGCACGCCTGAACACCTACCAGCGGTGGAACGCGGGGTGGTCGGGGCCGACGGCGACGAAGGTGCCACGGCACGTCGCACACACCGCGTCGCCGGACTGCAGGGTGCCCTCGACGACGGCCTTGTTGCCTTCGGCCGAGACCACCTGGGCCCGCAGCCGCACCGGAGCGCCTGACGGCGTCGGGCGTCGAAGACGGATGGCGTAGTCCGCGGTGACCGTGCTCGGGAGCGGACCCCCGGCCGGCGTGAGGTGCATCGCCGCGGCCCAGTTGCAGTGGCAGTCGAGCAGGGCGCCGATGATGCCGCCGTTCAGGACGCCCGGGAAGGCCTCGTGATGGGGCTCGGGAGTCCACTCGGCGACGAGCGCGTCGCCCTCGACGAAGCTGCGGATGCGGAGGCCCTTGGGGTTCGCAGGACCGCAGCCGAAGCAGGTGCTGCGCGGCGCGAGGCGCTCCTGCAGGCTCTCCAAGCGGCCTAGTAGAGCTTCAGGTTCATGTTGTCGGCGGCGATGTCCGTCAGGTCGACGATCGCGGCCGCGTTCACGCCGATCGCGATCGCGATCGACTCCGAGATCTCCTCGCGCGTCGCGCCGAACTTCAGGGCTTTCTTCACGTGGCCCTCGAGACAGCCCTGGCACTTCGCCGCCAGGCTGGCCGCGATCGCGATCAGCTCCTTGGTCTTGCGATCGAGGACCGAGGGCCGGTACGTCTCCTTGTAGAACTGGAAGTAGATCTCGCGGAAGCGCGGATCCACCATCGTGTAGGAATCGGTCTGCTCGGGGGGCTTCGGCGCGCCGTTGTCCTCTTCGGGGAACGGGACGTGGTGCTTCTTCTCTTCAGGGCTCACCGGAGCTCTCCTTTGCTAGACGGCGAAACGGACTCGAGCAGGGCGGTCACTGCGGCTTCGTAGGCCGGCGTCCCGTCCTTGTACGCGTGGCCGTGGCCCTCGCTCGTGACGAGGAGCGTCCTGGCCGTCGGGCCGGCGGCGCGGGCCAGGTCCTGGGCGATCGCGGGCGGCATCCGCTCGTCGCCGCTGCTCGCGACGAACAACGCGGGGCGCCCGCCGAGGCGTGACGCGGCCCTCAGGATGTCGAGGTCGTCCGGGTCGAAGCCGGCACGCCGGCCCATCCAGAACACCGCGATGTCGGACGTCGGCCAGGCCGGAACCAGGTTGAGCCACCAGCGGTAGGAACGGAACAGGGACAGGTGGTGGCGCGCCGTGTCGCGCAGGCTGCGGAAACTGCTGTCGCACACCAGGCCCGCGATCCGCGAGTCCTCCGCGGCCGCCAGCGTGGCCGCGGCGCCACCGAAGGAGATGCCCCAGGCGACGATCGGGTGCGTCGAGCGGCCGCGCGCGAAATCGGTCGCCGCGATGACGTCGAGGCGCTCGTGGTAACCCAGGCTCCGGACGGTGCCTCCGCTCGCGCCGTGACGCCTGAGATCGAAGAGCAGCACGTTCCAGCCCAGGTTGTTGAGGAACGGCGTCTTCTTCACCATCTCGATGCGCGAGCGGTTGAGTCCGTGGACGAGGATCACCGTCCCCTTGGCCTCGGGCGCCGGAACCCACCAGCCGGACAAGGGCACGCCGTCCTTGGAATTGAACTTCACGTCCTCGAAGGGGAGCTGGAAGGACGCCGGGGTGAGGCCCTGGTTGTCGGCGTCCTTCATCTGGAAGGTGCGGATCGTGAAGACGCCGGCGAGGAAGTAGGGAACGAAGCCGAAGACGAAACCGAGGAGCGCGATGAGGAGAAGGAGGAGGATCCGGCGCCACCACCGTTTCAAGCCGGCCCCGCGCTCGCGTTCACGGGGCGATGATAGCAGGACGACCGGAGGAGGGCGTGGAACCGGACACGACGGCCGCGCGTGTGAGGCCTCTCTGGGGGCATTGGATCAGCCTCGGCGCGCCGTCACCCCGTCTCGTTCCCACGCCTCCCTCCGATTTGCTCGACGAGACCTACGGTCGTCGCAGATCCTTGTTCCACAGTCACTTGTGAAAGCTTGTCACCGTTCACGATAGGATCGCGGTGCGCATGGAGCCCTCGACGTCCATCCTCATCGTGAGCGGCGCGGCGACCGGGCTCGTGGGCTCGCTCCTGGGGCTCGGCGGCGGCGTCTTCCTCGTGCCGCTCCTGACTCTCGCGCTCGGCGTGCCGATTCGCACCGCGGTGGCCGCGAGCCTCATCTCCGTGATCGCGACCGCCTCGGCGTCGGCCACGGTCAACCTGGGCCGCGGCCTCGTCAACATGCGGCTGGGCCTGTCCCTCGAGGTCGCCACGAGCCTCGGAGGGCTAGCCGGCGGCATCGCGGCGTCCCTCCTCACGCATCGCCAGCTGTTCGTCACTTTCGGGACCACCCTCGGCGTGATGGGCGTCATCATGGCGGCGCGATCCAACAAGCGGAACGTGATCGTCGACCCCGACGCGGAACCCGGCCGGCTCGGCGGGCGGTTCACGGAGGGCGGTCGGGCGTACGTCTATCGCATGAAGCGGCTGCCGGTCGGGCTCGCCGCGTCGCTCGTCGCCGGCGCGGTCTCGGGCCTCCTCGGGGTCGGCGGCGGGATCATCAAGGTGCCGGCGCTCTCGGCGTTCTGCGGCATCCCGATTCGCGTGGCCGCCGCCACGAGCACGTTCATGATCGGTGTGACCGCGGCCGCCTCCGCCTTCATCTACTTCAGCCGTGGCGACGTGCTGCTGCCCCTGACGGCCGCCGTGGCCCTGGGCGCGCTGCCCGGCAGCCTGCTCGGCGCGCAGCTCTCCGACCACGTGCGCGCCCGGTCCCTGAAGATCCTGATGGCGATCGTGCTGATGCTCGTGGGAACCCGCATGGGGCTCGAAGGCCTATGAACGAGAAGGCGTCCGCCCTCGACAAGACGATCGAGGCCGTCCTCACGCTCGGCCTCGCCGGCAGCGCAGCGCTCCTGACCCTCGGCCTGTTCCTCGGGCGCTCTGGATTGCTCCAGGCCGGCGTCCTGATGCTGATGCTGACGCCCCTCGCACGCGTGGTGGTCGTCACGGTGGTGCTGTTCGACGAGGGCGACCGGTTCTTCGGGACCGTATCCCTCGGCATCCTCCTCGTCCTGATCGGGTCCGTCGTCGTGGCGGTGCGGCTCTGAGGACCTTGCGGGCCGTTCTCTTCGACTGGGACGGGACGCTCGTGGACTCGGCGGCGGCGAGCCTGCGCTCGTACGTGACGCTGTTCGGCGGCTTCGGCATCGACTACGGGCCCGAGGAGTTCGAGCGGACGTACTCACCGAACTGGCATCGGACCTACGCCGCACTCGGCCTGCCCGAGGAGCAATGGGACGAAGCCGACCGGCGCTGGCTGGAGATCTACGCGTCGGAGTCCAACGCGCTGCTCCCGGGAGCCTGGAGCCTGCTGGTCGCGTTGGGCGAGGCGCGGCTCGTCCAGGGCCTGGTCACGAGCGGCAGCCGGCCCCGCGTGGAGAAGGACCTCTCCCGGCTCGCGGTCGCCGCGTTCTTCGACGTGGTGATCTGCGGGGGCGATACGGCCTTCCGGAAGCCCCACCCCGAGCCCCTCCAGGTCGCTCTGGAGCGGATCGGGATCGAACCCGAGGATGCCGCCTACGTCGGCGACAGCCCCGAGGACATCGAGATGGCGAAGGCCGCGGGCGTGTACGCGATCGGCATCCCGGGCGCTTTCCCGAACCGCTCGGCCCTCGCGGCGTCGGCGCCCGACCGCCTGGCGGACGACCTCGCGGCGGCCCGGCGCTTCCTCGTTCCCTGAGCCGCCCGAGTTTGGCGATTCCGGAGGCCGAAGGCTACAGTAATCGGCCTGTGACGAGCTCCGAGATTCGTGCCGCGCCGATCCCGATGGTCGACCTCAAGGCTCAGTACCGGCGCATCCAGCCGGAGGTCGACGCCGCGGTGGCCCGGGTCCTCGCGAGCGCCCAGTTCATCGGCGGGCCCGAGTGCCAGGCTCTCGAGGCAGAGTTCGCGGCCTACTGCGGCGTGTCCCACGCAGTGGGCGTCGCGAACGGCACCGATGCCCTGATCCTCGCCTTGCGCTGCTACGGAGTCGGGCCGGGCGACGACGTCGTGACGGTCGCCAACACCTTCATCGCCACCGGCGAAGCGATCGCCCTCAACGGGGCCCGCGCCGTGTTCGTCGACGTCGAGGAAGCCTCGGCCACGATGGACCCGCGCCTGCTCGAGAAGGCGCTCACGCCACGCACCAAGGTCATCGTCCCGGTCCAGCTCTACGGCCAGCCCGCGGACATGGATCCGATCCTGGAGGTCGGCCGCCGGCATGGGATCCCGGTGCTCGAGGACGCCGCCCAGGCCCACGGCGGGGCGATCGGCCGCAAGCGGGTCGGGAGCTTCGGCCACGCCGCCAGCTTCAGCTTCTATCCCGGCAAGAACCTCGGCGCCTACGGGGACGCCGGCATGGTGGTCTCGAACGACGCCGACTTCATCGCGCGGCTGCGACAGATGGCGAACCACGGCGGCGGCGTTCACAAGTACGACAACGTCGTCGTCGGGACGAACAGCCGCCTCGATGGCCTGCAGGCCGCGATCCTGCGCGTGAAGCTCCGGCACCTCGACACCTGGAACCGCGAGCGTCGCGAGCGCGCCCAGGCCTACACGGCGGCCCTCACGGGGATCGCCGGCCTCACGCTACCGGCCGAGCGGTCGGGCGTGACGTCCGCGTGGCACCTCTACACGCTGCGAACGGCCAGGCGGGAGGCCCTCGAGGCGCACCTCGCGGGGCAGGGCATCGCCACGGCGAGGCACTACCCGCGGCCGATCCATCTCCAGCCCGCCATGGCCGCCATGGGCGGCAGGGAAGGCGATCTGCCGGTATCGGAGCGCCTCTGCCGGGAGGTCCTGCAGATCCCGCTGTACCCGGAGCTGCCCTTCGAAGCGGTCGGCCGGATCGCGAACGAGATCCGCGCCTTCCTCTCAGCCTAGCGGGGACCGCGCCTCTCGAGCCGCCAGCACGCGCAGCTGGGCTTCGGCCGCCTTGCGCACCTCGAGATGCCGGCTCTCGGCCAGCAGGCGCCGCAGGTAGTCGACGTCCTCGGCGCGCGTCATGCCCCGGACCAGGATCTGGCCGATGTGACGGTCGCCGGAATGGTCCCGCAGCAGTCGCACGTTGCAGACCTTCTTCGCCGCTTCCTGGCGGACGAAGAAGTGGCGGTCGCTCGCGATGATCTCGAGCAGCGAGCGATCGTCCTCGTGCTGCGGACCCAGGGACTCGATGCGGAACAGCAGCTCGTCGTCGGAGAGGGCCAGCCAGCCTTCGTCGCGGGGGCGGGCGGGCTCGGGGCCCTGGCGCCAGGGCTGGCGCCGTCCCCGGTCGTCGTCCTCGGAGACGCTCACCGTCCCACCTCCAATAGCTGCTCCGCCCGTTCCCGGAATTCCACGAGGACCGATTCCACGGTGCGCCGTTCCTCGGGCTTCAGGCCCTTGAAGCTGATGCCGAACGAATGCAGTCCGGTGACGTCCGATGCGGTGCGCACCCAGCGCGCCTCGGCGGGAAGGCGGTACGAGGCCGCGCGCGCCCGGAAGCGGATCTCGACCACCATGGCCTGTCCCACGCGGGGCGGCTTCTCGTCGGTGTAGACGCGGGCGCCGCGGGGCGACAGGTTCGTCACGTAGCCCGAGATGCGGCGGCGGCCGAGGCGCACGTGGCACGGCGCGAGATAGGGCTCGATGCGGCGCGTCTTCCGCTGATCCTTCGCATCAGGCCCGGACCGCACCATCCGCCTCGCCTCCCCGATGCTCCTCGCCGAGCGCCGCCGCGATGCGGCCGCGAACTTCGGCGATCAGCCGATCGCGATCGTCGTAACTGTATCCTCCCGCCTCGACGGGGTCCAGGACCCGCACGGTGACCAGCCCCGGTCTCACGCGGATGCCGCCGCGGGGCAGGAGCTCGCGGATCCCGGTGATCGCCACGGGCAGGATCCGGCTGCCCGCTTCCATGGCCACCACGAAGCCGCCCTTCTTGAACTCCCCCAGGTGCCCCGAGAGGGTCCGGGTTCCTTCGGGGAAGATCAGGAAGCAGTTGCCTGCCCGGAGCGACGCGACCGCCGCGGCGATCGCCCGATGCGACTGGTCCGGGTCGCTGCGGTCGACCTCGATGAAGCCGGCGTAGCGCAGGCAGTACTGGAAGAACGGCGTGCGGTAGATCTCGGTCTTCACGACGGCCTTGAAGTCGATGCCGAGGGTGAGCGCCACCACGGGCGCGTCGAGCTGGCTCACGTGATTCGGCATCATCACCACGTTACGGGTGTCGGCGAGGTGCTCCCGCCCTTCCACGACGAAGCGCGTGCCGGCGAGGAACAGCATCATCCGGGCACCGAAGCGGCCGAGGACGTAGAGGATCGCGGGAGAGCCGAGCAGGCGTGCGAGCGGATAGCCGAAGAGGCTCGCCAGGACGACGTAGGGAGGGATGACCGCGAGGATCAGCGCGGCCCGGATCAGGAGACTAGGACTCCGCGGGCGTCTCGGGAGCGGCGACGGCGGCGGCGACGTTCAGGAGCGCCTTCAGTTCCTTGCCCATCTTGAAGTACGGGATCTTCTTGGGCGGCACGTCCACCTTCTCGCCGGTCTTGGGGTTGCGGCCCTTGCGGGGAGCCCGGTTGCGGAAGCGGAAGCTCCCAAAGCCCCGGATCTCAACCTCTTCGCCGTTCTGGAGAGCCGAGACGATGCTCTTGAGGGCGGCTTCGACGATGATCCCAGACTGGACCTGAGTGATATCGAGGCGCTTGGCCACGATGTTGATCAGGTCCGCCTTGGTCATCGCACTTCTCGAGGGCTCGTTCATGGCCGCGCTGGAATCTTGGGTCAAGAGTCGGACGGAAGTCTAGACTCCCAATCCGTCGAAGTCAAGGCAGCGTTTGAAGATGCGGGGCGATGCCTAGGCGTCGGAGGTCCGGCGGCGCAGGCCGACGGGCTTCTGACGGACCGGCTTCGGGGCGGCTTCGAACGTCTTGTTGAGCGCCTTGTCGACGCGCTCCTCGATGATCGCCACCGTCTTGCCCTCGACCTCGGCGATCTCGCTCGTGATCAAGAACTTGGCGCGATCCAGCATGCGCTTTTCGCGGAACGAAAGCGCCTTCTTCTTGGCCAGGAAGGTGAGGCCCTTCAGCACGTGAGCGACCTCGAAGATGCTGCCCGTCCGCATCTTGTCGGAATTCTCCTTGAAACGGCCCTTCCAGTTGGAATGCTGCTCGATCGTGCCGTCACCGAGGATGTTGAAGATCTTGCGCACGTCGCTGGCCGTGATCACGGGACGCAGGCCAACCCCGTCGGCGTTTTCCTGAGGCACCCACACGCGCGAATCGTTGGAGAGGATCCGCAGCTTGTAGAGGCTGATCTTGCCCGTAGGCGTCGGTCGTGTCTGGATGCTTTCCACGATCCCGATGCCGTGATTCGGGTAGATCACCTTCTCGCCGACCTGGAACTCCACGCGGACCTCTCTTTCGTGTCGTCTACCGATGAGCTCGGGTGGATGGGAGTGCTGGCACGTTCAGAGCCGAGAAGGTAAGTGTACCAAAGGGCTCGAAACGGGGCAAACCTCTAGACGTTGTCGCGGTACTCCCGGAGCAGCTGGACGAGGCGATCGATGTCGCTCTCGTCGTTGTAGAAGTGCGTCGAGACGCGGATGCCCTGGGGCTTCTCCGTCACGAGAACGCCCTGGCGCCGCAACGCGCGCGCGCACGCGTTGCCGTCGGCGACCTCGACCAGGGTCTCCCCCGAGCGATGATCCCCGCCGGGCGACAGCACCGCGAAGCCCGCGCCCACGAGCGACATGGTGAGGTAGGAGTTGAGCTCCAGGACGCGCTGGGCGATCTCCGGCAGGCCGATCGCCAGGATGTAGTCGATGGCGGCGCCGAGGGCGAAGATCGCGCCGAAGGGCGGACAGCCCACCTCGGTCCGCGCCGCCGTCGGCATCAAGGCGTACTCGCGGTTGTTGAATTCGAACGGGTTCTCGACGCTCAACCAGCCCACGTTGCGCGGCGGACGGCGCGCCAGGAGCTCGCGGCTCATGTAGACGAAGCCCGCGCCGTATCCGGCGCAGAGCCACTTCTGCCCCGCCGTGACGAGCGCGTCGATGCGGCTCGCCTTCACGTCCACGGGGAACGCCCCGACGCTCTGGCTGCCGCTCACCACGAAGCTGCGAGTGCCCTTGATGCGGCCGAAGGCGTCGAGGTCCTGGCGGCAGCCGTTGGAGAACTGCACGTGGCTGATCAGGATCGTCGACGCCCGCGGGGCATCGGCTGCGGCGAAGGACTCGAGGTGCAGGATGCCCTCGACGGCGGGCACGAAGTGCACCGCCACGCCCCGGTGGATCCAGGGCAATGTGACCGTGGGGAACTCGAGCTCGTCGGAAAGTACCGCTCCGTCCTCGGCGAGCAGGTCGGCGATCAGGTTCATGCCGACCGACGTGTTGTCGCAGAAGGCGATCTCTTCCGGCTCGGCGCCGATCAGCTTCGCCGCCTGGACGCGGACGTGGTCGCGTCGCGCCAGCCAGACGTTCCAGGCGCGGTCGCCGGAGTCCTCCATCTCGCGCAGGTAGGCCTCGACCGCCGCGCGGACGGGCCGGGGCGTCGGACTGCCCGCCGCTGCGTTCAGGTAGACGTAGCGGTCCGCCGCGGGAAAGTCCTTGCGCAGCTCGTCCCAGGCGGGCGCCATCGGGGCCGAGAATATCCCAAACCGGCGACGGCGTTGGCGGAGCGCTCCTTCGCCACTACACTACGTCCTGCTCGCAGGGGCCGGAGTGGCGAAACTGGCAGACGCGCGGGACTCAAAATCCCGAGACTCGCAAGGGTCGTGTGGGTTCGATTCCCACCTCCGGCACCACCTCCTCGCGCTCGTCGCCTTGAGCCTCGCCACGAGCCTCGGCGCCCAGTCCCTCGGCGAGCTCGCCCGGCGCGAGAAGGAGCGGCGGAAAGCCTCGAGGGCCGCGCCGAAGGCCTACACCGAGCAGGACCTCCGGCGCGAGCCTGCGAGTCCGAAGGCCTCGCCTTCGCCGTCCCCCTCACCGTCCGCGACTCCTGAGGCTGTGGCCGAGTACGACCGCCTCAAGGACAAGAACCTCGAGCTGCAGTGGCGCGAGCGCTTCGCGAACGCACGGGCGCGCGTCGCCACGGCCGAGGCCGGGGCCTGGGTCACGCGGATCGAGACCGTGTTCGTGGGCGGCATCCCCGTGCAGCAGCAGGTCCGCGTGTTCGAGGAGACCGAGGAGCTACGCCAGGCCCGGAAGGCCCTGCCCGACCTGGAAGAAGAGCTGCGCCGGGCGGGGCTCCCGCCCGGCTGGGGCCGGAACTAGCGATCGTTCCGGTCGTTGCGGTTGATGTCGACCTGGGCGTCGGCGTCGAAGCCGAGCTTCTTGAGCGAATTGCCGTCGCGCACGAAGAAGTTGCCCTTGGCGCGCGCCTTGACGTGGTCGTCGTCCAGGAGCCGCTTCACGGCGCCCGGCACCCGCAGGAAGTTGAGGTCGAAGCGGGATCGCACGCGAGCCTCGGCGAAGCCATCGAGGCGCACGGCGCTCGGCTCGTAGCCGCGCCCGAGACGCTCGCCGTTCAGGAACAGCTCGTACTCGAAGCGCTCGACGAACAGCGGCTCGGGATTCGGGTTGCGCACCTTGAAGCCGACGTCGAGGGTCGCCCCGGTGATGCCGATCTTGCCGATGCGCAGGCCTTCGACCGCGAGGGTCGGAGCCTTGACCGAGGCGCACCCCTGGAGCACCGCGAGCCCGACGGCGAGAACGGCGGCAACGGCGAGAGAACGCTTCATGAGCACCTCGGAAAGGGCGCGCGAACGGGCGCGACGACCGGAGTATAGCGCTTCAGCGGATGTACCCCAGCGAACGCAGCATGTCCTTCTTCTCCTCGTCGTCGGTCACCGCCGCTTCCGAGGCCGCCACGACGGCCTGCTTGTCGATGAGCGGCTCGTACGAGGCGATGCGCTGGACCGGATGGGCGGCGAGGAAGTCCGGCTCGAGGAGCTCCTCGAGCACCCGCCCCGGCATGTCGCGGGGCACCGGCAGGCCGAGCAGCGCGAGGACCGTAGGAGCGATGTCGTACTGGGTCGCGGACACCGGGATGCCCCGGCGGATCGGCCCTCCGGCGGCGATCACGATGCCGTCGAGCTGGTGCTTGCCCGACTGCCCGACGGCGACCATCCCGTTCATGGCCGCGCGCTCGGCCTCGGACCCTTCGAACAGGCCCGGGAGCGCCTTCAGGGCCGGGAGCTGCCGCGACGCGTCGAAGCCGTGGTCGGACACCACGAGCACGACCGTGTCCGGCGCCACGTGCTTCAGCAGCTCCCCGAGGTACGCGTCGTTGTGCTTGTAGAAGTTGGGGATCAGCCGGCCGAGGCGCGCGGCTTTCTCGGGGTCGACGCCCTGCGGATACGCCTCGGGCTCGTAGAAGTGCCAGAAGCAGTGGGACACCGGATCGTTCGCTACCAGGAACACGCCAGTGAGGTCCGGCTGACCCTTGTCGAGGAGCTGCAACGCCATCTTCTCGTAGGAGCGCTGGCTGCAGTAGGCGTACTTGAACACGGACAGCCCGTGGCCGAACAGCGGCTTCTTCGCGGCGAGGAACTCGGCGCGCTCCTCGGGCGAGAGGGTCACGAGCGCGTCGATCTCCGCCATCGGCGGGTCGCTCGGCTCCACGACCAGGGGCTGGAGCTGCTGCACGAGCTCCGGCGGGTAGGCGGTGTGCTCGCGCTTGTTGCCTCCGTACCATTCGTTCCAGCGCTCGCGCGTGAAGCGGTCCGAGACGTTCCAGCCCAGCACGGGCTCGGCGGGCCAGGAGGCCCACCAGCCGAGAAAGCCCGTCCGCTTGCCGAAGGCCGGCACGATGTTCCAGAGCGCCAGGGTCTTGCGGTCCCGCGAGCTCACGAGGACGCCCGCGCGCGGCCGCTTCGGGTCCTTGCGGACGATGAAGTCCTCGATGCCGTGCTCCCGGCGCGAGCGGCCCGTGGCGATCGTGGTCCACAGCGCGGGCGAGGCCATGGGATTCTCGGACTTCAGGACGCCGCGGCTGCCGCGGCCGACCAGCGCCTGGAACTGGGGCGCCTCCCCCGCAGCCAGCAGCGGGTCGAGAACCCGGAAGCTGGCCCCGTCGATGCCGACGAGCAGCACCTTCACGTTCGTGGGATGGCTGCGAAGGACCAGCCGGCGCAACGGCGGCAGGGAGAACCAGTAGGCGAGGGCGCCGCCCGCGAGGACGAGCGCGAGCAGCAGCGGCCAGCGGCGACGGAACATCTCCCTATCATATGATCCCGGCCATGACCGATCGATCCGACAGCGGGGCGCGCTTCGAGGCCTTCGTCGCCTTGATCGCGCGCCTGCGCGCGCCCGGCGGCTGTCCCTGGGACCGCGAGCAGACCCACCAGACGGTCAAGCCGATGACGATCGAAGAGGCCTACGAGGTCGCCCAGGCCATCGACGAAGGCGACGACCGCGAGCTCGCCTCGGAGCTCGGCGACCTTCTGCTGCAGGTCGTGTTCCACGCGCGCATGGCGGAGGACCGCGGCGCCTTCACGATCCGCGAGGTGATCGACTCCGTCTCCCAGAAGATGATCCGGCGCCATCCCCACGTCTTCGCCGACGACACGGCGGCTTCGTCCGACGAGGTCCTGCGGAACTGGGAGGTGCTCAAGGCCGAGGAGCGGGCGGCCAAGGGCAAGAAGACGTCGGAGTCGATGCTGGATTCCGTGGGCAAGGGCCTGCCCGCGATTCTCGAAGCGTTCCAGATGACTACAAAGGTCTCGCGCGTGGGCTTCGACTGGAAGGACGCCGCCTCGGCGGCGGTCAAGCTCGACGAGGAGACGGCGGAGCTGAAGCAGGCCCTCGCGGGCCCAGTCGCCTCGAGCGACGCCGTGCTCGAGGAGGTCGGCGACCTGCTGTTCGCGACCGTCAACGTGGCGCGGCTGCTCGGCGTCGACCCGGAGAGCGCGCTCAAGGCCGCGAACCGCAAGTTCCGGCGCCGCTTCGCCCACGTCGAGACAGGTCTCGCGGCCCGCGGGCGCACGCCGGCCGAGTCGAACCTCGAGGAGATGGACGCGTTGTGGAACGAAGCCAAGGCCGGCGAGCGTTCCTCGACAGGCTCCTAGGCGACTCCCGTGTCGACATCCCGCGTCTCCCCTGTTTCGCTCGTCCTGATCGGCATCCTTTCGGTTCAGTTGGGCGCGGTGGCCGCCAAGGGTGTCTTCGGTCAGGTTCCTCCCGTGGGGATGGTGTTCCTCCGCCTGCTGACCAGCTCCCTGATCCTGCTCGCGATGGCCCGGCCACGGCTGCGCGGCCGCGCGCTTCCCGACTGGCGACCGGTACTCACGCTGGGGTTCACGCTGGCCGCGATGAACTGGGCGTTCTACGAGTCGTTCGCCCGCATCCCGCTCGGCGTGGCGGTCACGATCCAGTTCCTGGGCCCGCTGGCGCTGGCCGCGTTCGGAAGCCGGCAGCCCCGCGACCTCGTCTGGGTCGCGCTCGCCGGCATCGGCGTCGCCCTCTTCGGAGCCGGTCCGGCCCGGATCGAGGTCCTCGGGTTCGGCCTGGCGCTGTTCGCCGGCGCCTGCTGGGCCCTGTACATCGTCTCGGCGGCGGCCACCGGGCGCCGCTGGGCCGGCGTCGAGGGGCTGGCCGTGTCCAGCACCATCGCGACGCTGGCGATCGCGCCGTTCGCGGTGGCGGGGGCCGGCGGGCGGCTGCTCCAGCCTCGCGTGCTGGCCATCGGCACGCTGGTCGGCCTGCTGAGCTCGGTGATCCCCTACAGCCTCGAGATGGCGGCCCTGAGGAGCATGACGCCGCGGGTGTTCGGGATCCTGATGAGCCTGGAGCCGGCCGCAGGCGCGCTCGCCGCCGCGGTCGTGCTCCACGAGTGGCTGACTCCCCTGGAGCTGCTCGCGGTCGCGTGCGTGACGGCCGCGAGCATCGGCGCCACCCGCGCCGAGCCCGCCCCCGAAGCCAAGGCGGTCGAGCCTCGCTAGAATAGGACACAAATGCAGGGATACCGATGGTGGCTCGGAGTGCTCGTCCTGGTCCTGGGCGTCTCGCCCGCAGGCGCCCAGGAGGATCCGCATCTGAAGGCTCGCGAGGCGTGGATCTCCCGGCTCACGACCGACCTCACGCTCACCGCAGAGCAGGTGAAGGGCGTGCGCGCGGTGCTCGCGACGCTCAAGCCCGGCGAGCTCGCGGGCGGCGCCGCTCCCGGCGACAGCGCGGCGGCCGCCGAACGCCGTGAGCGCTCGAAGCAGGCGATCCAGAAGATCAACGAGCTCCTGACGCCCGAGCAGCAGAAGCTGTGGGCCCAGCTCCGCGAGAAGCGCAGCCAGGGCCGGCCCCAGCCCTCACCCACCGCGACGCCGGCGCCGCAGGACTAGCGCTGAAGCGCATCGGGAAGTACGAGGTCCTCGACCAGCTCGGCCAGGGGGCGATGGGCACCGTCTACCGGGCGCGCGACCCCATCCTCGATCGCGACGTCGCCCTCAAGACCGTCGCGCCCGAGCTCCTGAGCCACGCCGACACCCAGGGCCGCTTCCAGCGCGAGGCCCGGGCGGCCGCGCGCCTGCAGCACCCGAACATCGTCACGATCTACGAGCTCGGCGAGACCGACGGCACGCTGTACATCGCCATGGAGCTGCTCGAGGGCCTCGACCTCGCCGAGGCCATGAGCCCCCCGGATCGCCTGCCGCTCGCCCAGAAGCTGCGCATCGTCGTCGACATGTGCCGCGGCCTCGACTACGCCCACAAGCGCGGCGTGTTCCACCGCGACGTGAAGCCGGCGAACGTGAGGATCCTGAAGGACGGCGCGGTGAAGATCGTCGACTTCGGCATCGCGCGCTTCGAGGATTCGACACTGACGAAGACGGGCATGGTGCTGGGCACGCCCAGCTACATGGCTCCCGAGGTGCTGCGCGGCGGCCGCGTCGACCACCGCGCGGACATGTGGGCCGTGGGCGTCGTGCTCTACGAGCTGCTGCGGGGCCTGCGGCCCTTCGACGCCCCGACCATCGCCGCGCTCGTCTACAAGATCGTCCACGAGCCGGCCCCGCCCCTCGATACCACGACGCTCGGCGTGCCTGCGAGCGTCGCGGCCATCGTCGACCAGGCCCTCGCCAAGGACCCGGCGGACCGCTATCGCGACATGGCGGAGATGGCGGACGCGCTGCAGACGGTGCTGGGCCTGACGCCGTCGGGCGAGCGGCCGCTCACGGCCGAGGCGCGCGCGGAGGCCTACGCCCGGGCCATGGCCGAGGCGCGGCGGCTGTTCGCCGACAGCGACTTCGAGGGCTCGCTCAACGCGGCGCGCCGGGCCCAGGCCCTCGAGCCCTCGCGACCCGAGATCGCCGCGTTCATGCGCGACCTGGAGGAGCGGCTGCAGGACTCCCCCACGCTGCCGCCCACGCGCGCGACGCCGGCGGCCACGGCCTCCCTGGCCGCGACGCGCGAGACGCCGGCCACGCCCGTCTTCGATCGCCTGGCCACCGCCGCGCTCGCGGGCCTGCGCGAGAAGGGCGCCTCGTACTTTCGCGAGCTCGCCCTGTTCGGCGAGCCTCCCGCCACGTCGACCGGCATGGTGTCGCCGTCGCGGGAGATGTTCGCGCTCGCGGCCACCGACGGCGGCATCCGCCTGTGGGACCTGCGCTCGCGCCTGCGCACCCAGACGCTGCGCACCGAGATGCACCAGCGCACGGGCCACGACGCCGTGTGCCTGTGCCTCGCCTTCTCCGCCGACGGGCGGCGCCTCGCGTCGGGTCACGTGGACGGCGCGGTCCACCTGTGGGACGTCGAGCGCGGCCAGGAGATCCCGGTGCGCTACCGGCACGACGCGCTCGTGGGCGCCGTCGCCTTCTCGCCGGACGGCGTGACCCTCGCCTCGGGCGGCATGGACCAGACGCTCAAGCTCTGGAACCTGCCGGCCGCGGAGGCCGGCGAATCGCGGCGCGAGATGCACCGCCAGCCCGCGGGCCTCACGGCCCTCGCGTACGTGGGTGGAACCGGGGCGTTCCTCGCCACGGGCCACGTCAACCGCGCGCTGCGCCTCGTCGACACGCGCACGGGCCGCCTGATCGCGACGCTGCGCGGGCCGGAGGGCCAGGTGAGCCTCCTCGCGGCCTCGCCCGACGGGCGACAGCTGGCGGCGGCCAGCCACGACCGCAGCTTGCGACTCTTCGACGTGGAGAGCCGCCAGCAGACGTTCGTGGCCGTGGCACACCGCACGCGCCCGACGACGTCCCTCGCCTTCTTCCCCGATGGCCGGCACCTGGCGAGCGTCGCCCAGGACAACGCCGTGCAGCTCTGGGACGTCGCGGCCCAGGCGCCGATGGCCGTGCTGTGGGGCCAGTCGGGCGAGAGCTTCACCGCCGTCGCCCTGCGCGGCGGCGGCGACCACGTGGCCGCTGCGCTCGCCGACGGTCGCATCCGACTCTGGGGGCCCGCATGAAGGTCGCTGTCGCCGCCGTCCTGCTCCTCGCCGCGACGCCGTCGCCGCTGGCCGATCTCGAGGCTCGCTATCTCGACCTGCTCGAGATCCACGATCGCATCGGCATCGCGGAATCCCGGGGCGTCGACCGCGGCAGCGACGGCACCCCGCTCGCCGAGCTGCGTGCGCGCTACGCGAAGGAGCGCGCGGCGTTCGTGACGCAGCTCGAGCCCCTGGATGCCACGCGCTTCGAAGGCGAGGACCAGAAGGCCCTCGACGCGATCCACCACGTCTTCGGCTACGCGCTCGGCGAGCAACAGGCGCCGGCGGAAGCGAAGTCGCCCGCCGTGCCGGAATGCGCCTACGACGCCGCAAGGCTCGTCGGCGGCCCGGAAGGCCTCGCGACACTGCAGGAAAGGCTGTACGCCTGCTACAGCTACGCGGCGCGCCACGTCGCCTTCGAGGGCAAGGTCCACGACCGCCTCACGATCCTCGAGATGGCCGGCAAGGAGCCGAGCGCCGCGCGGCGACGGCAGATCTTCCTGGCCCTCGAGCCGGTGTTCCGCAGCGTCAACGGCGACGGGAGCGCGACCAGCCCGTACCGCGTGATGCTCCAGCCCTCGGCAGCGCAGTGGAAGAGCGAAGGCTCCCCCATCGACCGCAACCTCACGGCCCTCGGCATCCCCCCGGAGAAGCTCGAGCCCTGGCTCGTGTCGATCCTCGAGGCCTGGCGCGACGCCACGCAGGGCCAGGAGCTCGAGCCCTGGGACTACGAGTACTCCGGCAACGCCGCCGGCCGCGCCCTCGCGGACCGCATCACGACCGACAAGCTCCGGCCCCTGAACGACGCGTTCTACCGCTCGCTCGGCGCCGACGTCGTCGCGCTCAACATCCACTACGACCTCGAGTCGCGCGAGGGCAAGACCGCCGTCGCCTTCACGAACTTCGGCGCGCGGCCGCGCCAGAAGGAAGGGCGCTGGACGCCGGGCGAGCCGTGGATCTTCGCGACCTACGGCGCGGGCGGCCTGGGCAACCTCGGGGAGCTGCTCCACGAGACCGGCCACGCGATCCACATCGCGGCGATCCACACCCGGCCGGCGTTCACGGACTGGCCCGACAGCGACACGTTCACGGAGGCCATCGCCGACCTGATCGCGCTCGACGCCTACGACGCGGCCTGGCAGAAGAAGTACCTGGGCGCCGAGGCGAGCCTCGCCGACAACCTGCGCACGAAGTACTCCGGCATCGTGCTCGACGTCGCGTGGGGCTTGTTCGAGCTGCGCATGCATCGGGATCCTGCCGCGGACCCGAACGTCGTCTGGACGGAGCTCACGAGCCGCTACCTCCACGTGAAGCCGCACCCGGACATCAGTTGGTGGGCGCGCCGCGGTCAGCTCGTGGACAGCCCCGGCTACATGATGAACTACGCGCTCGGCGCGATCCTGGTGGCCGACATGCGGGCGCGCTGCCTCGAGCTCAAGGGCTCGTTCACGAACGGCGATCCCGGCTACTACGCGTGGCTGACCGAGAGGATCTACCGCTTCGGCCTCGGCAAGACCTCGGGCAACGTGATCCGCGACTTCCTCGGCCGCGCGCCGTCACCGGACGCGATCATCAAGGACATGCGCCGGACGCGCTAGCGGCGGCGGGCCTTGAAGCAGGGCGCCACGTGGTCGTCGACGAGGCCGCAGGCCTGCAGGAACGCGTACATGATGGTCGGACCCACGAACGTGAAGCCGCGCTTCTTCAGGTCCTTGCTGAGCGCGCGCGACTCGTCGGTCTCGGCCGGAACGCGTCCGTCGGAGTTCCGGATCGGCCGGCCGCCCACGAAGAGCCACACGTAGGCGTCGAAGCTGCCGTGCTCCTTCTGGAGCTCGAGGAAGGCGCGGGCGTTCTTGACGGCGCCTTCCACCTTCGCGCGGTTGCGGATGATGCCCGGATCCTTCAGCAATGCGGCGACGCGGCGCGCGTCGTAGCGTGCGACCCTGCGGGGATCGAAGCCGTCGAACACCTTGCGGTAGTGAGCGCGCTTGCGCAGCACCGTGATCCACGAGAGCCCCGCCTGGGCGCCCTCGAGGACCAGCATCTCGAAGAAGCGGCGGTCGTCGTGGACCGGCACGCCCCATTCCTCGTCGTGATACGCGATGTACAACGGGTCGCTGCCGGCCCAGCCGCAGCGGCTCCTTTCCCGGGAGCTCACGGGCCGTCGGGCGACGCCGCGCGATCGCAGAGCACGACGAGCTCCGGATGCTTCGTGAGGTACGTGCACGGCCACCGATCATCCTCGGGCCCCGAGGCCAGATGGCGCAGCGCCTCGACCTTCGAAGCCCCGGTCGCGAACAACACCACACGGCGCGCGGCGCGCAGGGTGCCGAGGCCCATCGTGACCGCACGGATCGGACGGCGCTCGACGGGCTCCTTCAGCTCCTCGGCCACGGAGTCCGGGAGCGCCGTGACGTGGACCGCGAGCTCCGCCTTGCCCGGCATGTTGTACGCGACGTGGCCGTCGGTGCCGATGCCGAGCAGGCACAGGTCGAGGCCGCCGGCCGCCGCGATCGCGGCCTCGTAGCGCGCCTGCTCCCGCTCCGGATCGGCGGCGCCGTCGGGAATCTCGAAGCGGCCCGCGGCGCGGCCGGCGCGCCACCACGCGTACTGGGCCATGAACGTGCGGAAGTTGCGCGGGTCGTCGTTGGGCGCCACGAGCTCGTCGAGGTTGAAGCCGCGGAGGCGCGAGAAGTCGAGGTCGCCGCGGGCGACGCGCGTCTCGAGCTCCTCGTAGAGCGGCACGGGCGTGCGGCCCGTGGGCCACGCGATCACGAGGTCGGGCCGGTGCCTCACGGCGTCGGCGATGAGATCGGCGCCGGCGCGCGTGACGTCGGCCGGACCCGGCAACACCCGCAGCTCCAAGCCACCCTCCCAGGAGCGCGTACGCTACGCCCCGCGCGGAGCGCAGGTCAAGCCCCGCGTGTCCACCGGTCACGTGTCGCTTCTTGCGCGCGCTCTCTCCCTCCGCGTAACATCGCGCGGTTCCACGTTACTCGACGAGGGAAACATGTCCGACGCACGCGAATTCCACGACGGCCGCAAGGACGGGCTCATCGCACTGGAGAGCCTGGACCTCGACAAGATCGGCACCTTCGCCGAGCTCCTGAAGGCCATGTCGAAGACCGCCTTCAGCGGCCGCTCGCTCGGCGAGGCGCTGGGCGTGACGGTGGCCATGGTCAAGGACCCCGACTGCAAGGTCGTGCTGACGCTGTCGGGCGCCATGACGATCGCCAAGATGGGCAAGGTCATCTCCAAGATGATCGACACGGGCATGGTGCAGGCCGTGGTCTCGACGGGCGCGCTCATGGCCCACGGCCTGTCCGAGGCTGTCGGCTTGACGCACTACCGCCACGATCCCCGCATGTCCGACGAGGAGCTGTTCGAGAAGGGCTACAACCGCGTCTACGACACCCTCGAGATGGAAGAGAACCTCAACTACGTCGAGGAGTTCTCGTCGAAGGCGATGGACTCGCTCGGCCACGAGAAGGAGCTCTCGAGCGAGATCATCTCGCGCGCCCTCGGCAGGATCCTCGCGGAGGATCCCCACGGCCAGGGCGTCCTGCGCAGCGCGTACCTCAAGAAGGTGCCGGTCTACGTGCCCGCCTTCACCGACTCCGAGCTCGGCCTCGACCTCTCGACGTGGGCGATGAAGCGCGCCCAGTCCAAGGGCGAGAAGGACCCGCTCAAGCTGTTCGACTGCGTGCCGCGCTACAACCCGTTCCTCGACCTCAACAGCTTCGCGCGCTTCGCCCTCGGGGCGAAGAAGCTCGGCATCTTCACCGTCGGAGGAGGTGTACCGCGCAACTGGGCCCAGGAGGTCGGGCCGTACGTCGACATCTCCAACCACCGCCTCGGCCTCGACCTCACGCCGCCGCGCTACAACTACGCCGTCCGCATCTGCCCCGAGCCGACGCACTGGGGCGGGCTCTCCGGCTGCACCTACTCCGAGGGCGTCTCCTGGGGCAAGTTCGTGCCGGAAGCGGAGGGCGGACGTTTCGCCGAGGTCTACGCCGACGCCACCACCGTCTGGCCCTTGCTGATCAAGGGCGTGCTCGAAGAGCTGGGATAGAATTCACGGCACTCATGGCAAAGAAATACGATGTCGTCATCGTCGGCGGCGGCCACAATGGCCTGACCGCGGCGGCCTACCTCGCGAAGGCCGGGAAGTCCGTCCTGGTCCTCGAGCGCCGCCACGTCCTGGGCGGCGCCGCGGTCACCGAAGAGGTCTTCCCGGGCTTCAAGTTCTCGGTCTGCTCGTACGTGGTCTCGCTGCTGCGGCCCGAGATCATCCGCGACCTCGACCTGCCCCGCCATGGGCTCGAGATCCTGCCCCTCGACGGCACCTTCACGCCCCTCGAGGACGACTACCTCTGGCGCATGAACGACCACGCGCGCACGCGCCGCGAGATCTACCGCTGGTCGCCCACCGACGCCGAGGCCTACGACGAGTATTCGAAGTCGATGGCCGAGATGGCGCAGTTCGTGAAGCCGATCCTGTCGATGATCCCGCCCGACCCCATGGGCTTCGACATCCCGGGCTTCATCAAGCTCGCGGGCCTCGGCAAGCGCTTCCAGCAGCTCTCGCGCACCAATCAGCACAACCTCGTGCAGCTCATGACCATGAGCGCCGCGGACATGCTGGACCAATGGTTCGAGACGCAGCCCCTGAAGGCCACGATGTCGGCCTCGGGCATCATCGGCACGTACCTCGGCGTGCGCTCGCCGGGGACGGCCTACGTCCTCCTCCACCACTACATGGGCGAGATCGACGGCGCCTTCCGCTCGTGGGGCTTCTCGCGCGGCGGCACGGGCCAGATCAGCCTCTCGATCGCGGGCGCCGCGGCCGAAGCGGGCGTCGAGATCCGCACCAAGGCCGGCATCCAGCGCATCAAGGTCAAGAACGGCCGCGCCACCGGCGTCGTGCTCGAGAACGGCGACGAGATCGACGCGTCGATCGTGGTGTCGAGCGTAGACCCGAACCGCACGTTCCTGAAGCTGATCGAGCCCGGCGCGGTGGACGAGAGCTTCCTCACCCAGGTCCGCCGCTTCAAGCTGCGCGGCTCCTCGGGCAAGGTGAACCTCGCCCTCGACGGCCTGCCCGACTTCAAGTGCCTTCCGGGCGTCGGCGCCCACCTGCGCGGCGCCATGTCGATCTCGCCCTCCATCGACTACATGGAGAAGGCGTACGACGACGCCAAGTACGGCGACTTCGCCAAGAACCCGTACATGGACATGGTCATCCCGTCGCTGACGGACCCGTCCGTCGCGCCCCCGGGCAAGCACGTGATGTCCTGTTTCGTGCAGTACGCGCCCTACAAGCTGCGCGAGGGCACCTGGGACGAGAAGCGCGAGGCCTTCGGCGAGGCGGTGATCAGCACGATCGAGCGCTACGCCCCCAACATCCGGAAGATCATCCTGCACAAGCAGGTCGTGACGCCCCTCGACCTCGAGCGCGAGTGGGGCCTCACCGAAGGCAACATCTTCCAGGGCGAGCTCAGCCTCGAGCAGCTCTTCTTCCTGCGTCCCGTGCCCGGCTGGGCCAAGTTCCGGACGCCGGTGAAGAGCCTCTACATGTGCGGCTCCTGCACCCATCCCGGCGGCGGCATCATGGCCGCAAACGGGCGCCTCGCCGCGCTCGAGATCCTGAAGGACGTGAACGGAGGCGCGCAGTGAGCCACGACGTCATCATCATCGGAGGCGGACACAACGGGCTCGCGGCGGCAGCGCTGTGCGCGAAGGCGGGCAGGAAGGTCCTCGTGCTCGAGCGGCGCGACGTGGTGGGCGGCGCGGCGGTCACGGAGGAGTTCCATCCCGGCTTCAAGGTCTCGGCCCTCGCCCACACGGCCGGACCCGTGCGCGCGTCTCTCGTGCGCGACCTCGGACTGCAGCTCCAGACGGTCGAGCCCGAGCCGCGCGTGTTCGCGCCTCAGCCCGACGGCCGCGCGCTCGCCCTGTTCGGGGATCCCGCGAAGAGCGCGTCCTCGATCGGCGCCTTCTCGGCCAAGGACGCCGCCGCGTACCCGAAGTTCCACGAGACGCTGACCCGCGTGGCCGCCGCCGTCGAGGGCATCCTCGACGTGACGCCGCCCGACATCGAGAACACCCCGAAGCTGGCCGACGCGTGGCCCATGGGCAAGATCGGCCTCAAGGTCCGCGGCCTGGGCCGCGACGACGCCTACAGCCTGCTGCGCTGGGGCCCGATGGCCGTGGCCGACTTCGCGAACGAGTGGTTCGAGACCGAGGCCCTGCGCGCGATCATCGCGGCGCGCGGCGTGGCCGGGATCTGTGCCGGGCCCTGGTCCGGCGGGACGACGGCGAACCTGCTGCTCCACGCCGCGGCGAACGGCGGCAACGGCGCCGGCTCGACGGTGTTCGTGAAGGGCGGCATCGGCGCCGTCTCCGAGGCCCTCGCGGCCGCGGCGAAGAAGCACGGCGCCACGATCCGCACGGGCGCCGAGGTGGCGCGACTCACGACGAAGGACGGGCGCGTCACCGGCGTCGTCCTCGCGAACGGCGAGGAGCTGCCGGCGAAGGCCGTCGCCTCGGGCACCGACCCGCAGCGCACGTTCCTGCGGCTGCTCGATCCCGCCCTGCTCGACCCGGAAGACCTGCGCCGGATGCGCAACTACCAGCAGAACGGCATGGCGTCGAAGGTGAACCTGGCTCTGAACGGCCTGCCCACCTTCATCGCGTCCAAGAACGTCGAGGACCTGAAGGGCCGCATCCACATCGGTCCCAGCCTCGACGACCTCGAGCGGGCCTTCGACGCGTCGAAGTACGGCGACTTCTCCCAGGCGCCCTACCTGGACGTCACGATCCCCTCGCTCACGGATCCGTCCCTGGCCCCGACCGGCCGCCACGTCGTGTCGATCTACGTCCAGTGGACGCCGTACAAGCTCCGCTCGGGCAGCTGGGACGCCCGCCGCGAGGAGCTGGGCGACACGGTCGTGAAGCACCTCGAGAAGTACGCGCCGGGGCTCTCGGGCCTCGTGGCGCACCGCCAGGTGCTGACGCCCCTCGACCTCGAGAAGACCTACGGCCTCACCGGCGGGCATCCGTTCCACGGCGAGCCGTCGCTCAACCAGCTCTTCACGATGCGGCCGGCCCTGGGCTGGGCACAGTACCGTTCGCGCATCCCCGGGCTCTACCTCTGCGGCGCCGGCGCCCACCCGGGCGGCGGCGTCACGGGCAACCCGGGAGCGAACGCGGCTCGCGAGATTCTGAAGGACCTGTAGTAGAATTTCGCCTTCGCCGCGCCCTCCAGTGCCGGAGTGGTGGAATGGCAGACACGCACGTTTGAGGGGCGTGTGGAGAAATCCATGCGGGTTCGAGTCCCGCCTCCGGCACCATCCTTACCATCCGCACGGCGGCGCCTCGCCGGGTTCCTCGCGAGGTTCGATCCGAAGGTCTCCGGCGTCGCCCGCTCGGCGCTCGCCCGGGTGCGCCGGCTCGTGCCGGGCGCGTGCGAGCTGGTCTACGACAACTACAACGCGCTCGCGATCGGCTTCGGCCCGACCCTGAAGGCGTCGGAGGTCATCCTCTCGATCGCGGTGTACCCGCGCTGGGTCAGCCTGTTCCTGATGCACGGAAAGGCGCTTCCGGATCCGAAGAGGGTTCTGAGGGGATCAGGCAAGCGCGTTCGCCACGTCGTCCTCGACACCGCCGCGGTCCTGGATCGCCCCGCCGTGAGGGCACTGATCCGGGCCGCGATCGCCGCGCATCCGAAAACGATCGCGAAGGGCACCCGGAGGCAGCTCGTCGTCAAGGCGGTGTCGGCGAAGCAACGGCCGCGCCGCCCCGGGACGACGTAGACTCACCCGATGGCTTCCGACGCGAACCCCTTCGCGGCGCTCTCGCTGATCGTCGCGCCGGCGATCCTGACCAACGCCTGCTCGGTGCTGATCATGAGCACCAGCAACCGCTTCGCCCGCACCGTCGACCGGTCCCGCGAGCTTGCGCGCGAGCTCGAAGCCGACGACGACTTCGCGAGCGAGACCGGGATGCGGCGGCTGCGCGAGCTCGGGATGGCCGAAGAGCGCTCCCTGCTCCTGCTGCGGGCGATGCGCAGCAGCTACGTCGGCCTCAGCGGTTTCGCGAGTGCCACGCTCTTGTCGCTGGTCGGCGCCGTGCTCGTGCCCGTGGGCCAGACGACGCCCCTCCAGCTGATCGAGGCCCTGGCGATCCTCGCGGGCATGGTGGCTGTCGCGGCGCTGATCCACGGCTCGGTGCTCCTCGTGCGAGAGACGCGCCTCACGGTCGTCGTGCTGCGAGAGCGTGCCGCGGGGCTGCGCTTCCGCGCGACCGGCGGCAAGGGACGCTGACGATGGCCGCTCTCCACCTCGCCCAGGTCAACATCGCCCGCATGGTGGCGCCCCTCGAGAGCGACACGATGGCGGGCTTCGTGGCGCGCCTCGACGAGATCAACGCCGTCGCGGACCGCAGCCCCGGCTTCGTCTGGCGGCTCCAGGACGGCGACGACGCCACGTCCCTCCGGCCCTTCGACGACGACCGCATCCTGGTCAACATGTCTGTCTGGGAGTCCGTCGAGGCGCTGCGGACCTACGTCTACGCGTCGGCGCACAAGGACGTCCTCAAGCAACGCCAGCAGTGGTTCAGCCGCTTCGAGGGCGCCTTCATGGCGCTGTGGTGGATCCCGGCGGGGCACATCCCCACGGTCGAGGAGGCGAAGGCGCGCCTCGCCCACCTCGAGGCCCACGGCCCGAGCCCGTTCGCGTTCACGTTCAAGGCGGTCTTCCCGCCGCAGGAGGCGCCGACGCCGGCGCGGCCCTAGTCGCCGCGCAAGGCGAGCGTCGGGTCGATCCGGCTCGCCCGCCGCGCCGGCAGGAGCGCCGCCAGCAGGCCACAGGCGGCGAGCACGGCCGGCGCCGCCACGAACGTGAGCGGGTCCGTGGCCGGCGTCGCGTAGAGCTGCGCCGCCACCAGGCGGGTCGCGGCGAGCGCCACGAGCAGGCCCGCGACCAGCCCGAGGCCGATGCGGGCGGCGGCGTTCGACAGCACGAGGCCCAGGACGTCGCGCGGCTGGGCGCCGAGGGCCATCCGCAGCCCCAGCTCGGGGGTGCGGCGCGAGACCGCGTAGGCCACGACGCCGTAGATGCCGACGAGAGCCAGGGCCAGCGCCAGCCCTGCGAACGCACCGATCAGCGCCGTCGCGAAGCGGCGCGGCGCGAGGTCCGCGTCGAGCGTCTGGCGCAGCGTCCTGACCCGGCTCACCGGCTGCTCGGGATCCAGTCCCAGCACCTGCTCCTCGATGCTGCGAGCGATCGCGGCCGGCGGGACGCGCGTGCGCACCGCGAGGTCGGCCAGGCGCACCGGGTACAGGCCGGTCATGGCGGCGGGAAGGTAGATCTGGGGCGTCGCGTCGTGCTCCTTGCCGTCACGGCGCAGGTCGGCCACGATCCCCACGATCTCGATCCACGGCATCTCGGGATCGCGCCGGAAGCGGTGCCCGATCGCATCCTGTCCGGGATAGGCCTGCCGCGCGAAGAGCTGGTTGACGATCGCGACGCCCGGCTGTCCCCGACGGTCGCTGTCCAGGAGCCCGCGACCGCGCACGAGCGGAATGCCGAGGGTCTCGAAGTAGCGCAGGCTGACCGCCTGGGCATCGGCTTCGAAGCGCTCGCCCTGCCGGCTCGAGTCGAGCAGCATCCCGGTCGACCAGCCCCCACGGAGCGGAAAGCGGTTCGCGAAGGCGACGGCCTCGACCCCCGGCAGGCCCGCGACGCGGCGCTCGAGCTCCTCGAAGAACGCGAGCCGGTGCTCCGCGTCGGGATAGCGGGACTCGGGCAGGCTGATGCGCTGCGCCAGGACCCGTTCGGTCTCGAACCCGACCTCGACCGCGTGGAGCTGCGCGAAGCTACGCAGCAGCAGCCCGCCTCCGACGAGCAGCACGAGTGCCAGCGCCACCTCGGCCACCAGCAGCGCCTGGCCCCAGCGCAGCGTCGGTGCGGCGACCAGGCTGCGCTCCGCCCCGCGCAACGACTCGTGGGGGCGCACGCGCGAGACGAGCAGGCCCGGCAGGACGGCCGCGGCGCCCATCGACAGACACGCCAGCGCGAACGCGAAGGCCAGCACGCGGACGTCGAGGGCCACCTCCGCGAGGCGCGGCGTTCCCTCGGGAGCCAGGGCCTGCAGGCCCCGCAGCGTCGCCTGCGCGAGAGCCACGCCGAGGACGCCGCCGGCGAGCGACAAGAGGAAGGCCTCGGCCAGCCCCTCGCGCAGAACGCGCAGGCGGCCGGCCCCGAGCGCGACCCGCACCGCGATCTCCCGCGCGCGGCCGAGAGCCCGCACGAGCATCAGGTTCGCGAGGTTCACGCAGGCGATGAGCAGCACCACGGCCACCGCGCCGAGGAGGAGCAGCAAGGACCGCCGCAGCGACCCGACACGGTCCTCGAGCAGCGGCGTGAGCCGCACGCGCACCGGGCCGTTGGTGTCGGGGTAGGCCTTCGCGAGCCGCTCCGAGACGGCCGTGAGCTGGGCCCGCGCCTCCGCGAGCGTCGCGCCGGCGGCGAGGCGCGCCACGACGTCGACCTCGTGGTCACCCCGGTTCTGCAGCAACTCCCTCGGCAGGGCGGCGGGCACGTGGAACTCGATCGGCCGCGGGGCGCCGATCTCCGCGGGCGCCTGGAAGTCCGCGCCCATGACCCCGACGACGCGATAGCTCTCGCCGTCGAGTCGGATCGAGCGCTCGAGGATGCGGGGATCGGCCCCGAAGCGGCGACGCCAGAGCCCGTCGCCGAGGATCACGACGTGTGACGCGCCCGGCTCGTTCTCGGCGTCCAGGAAGCGCCGGCCCAGCGCCGGCTGGGCTCCCAGCACCTCGAAGTAGTCGGCCCCCACGAACTGGCCGGCGAGGGCTTCGGGAGGCCCGGAGCCCGTGAGGTCCATGGCCTGGCTCGCGTGAGCCGCAAGGCCGGCCAGCGCCGGAACGCGGTAGTCGGCCATGTTGGCCGGAGCCACCGCGCCGCCGAGGCCGGGCTCGTCGACCGAGCTCTCCGCGAGGGCCACGAGGCGCTCGGGCTGGGGATACGGCAGCGGCCGCAGCAGTACGGCGTCGAGCACGGCGAACAAGGCCGTGTTCACGCCAAGACCGAGGGCCAGGGTGAGGAGTGCGGCGGCGCTGAAACCAGGGGCCCGGCACAGGCGCCGGGCCGCGTGCCTCACGTCCGCCACGAGGTCGAGGAGCCAGGCCCGGCGGAGGTCGTGGATCTCCTCCTGGAGCGCGCGCGGGTTGCCGAAGCGCAGGCGCGCGTCGCGGCGGGCCTCGTCGTCGCTCATGCCGGCGCGGCGGTTCGCGTCGAGCATGGCTTCGAGGTGGAGGCGCAGCTCCTCGGCCGCGTCGTCGTCGCGATCCCCGTGGCTCACGCGCCCTCCAGCACCCGGGTGATCGCCTCGCTGAGGCGGCTCCAGCTGGTGCGCTCTTCTTCGAGCTCCTTCCGGCCCTTGGCCGTCAGCCGGTAGTGACGCGCACGACGGTTGTTCTCGGAGAGCCCCCACTCCGCCTTGACGAGGCCGCGCAGCTCCAGCCGATGCAGGGCCGGGTAGAGCGATCCCTCCTCGACGCGCAGCACCTCGCCCGAGAGGGCGTGGATCGCCTGCGAGATGCCCCAGCCGTGGTTCTCGCCGCGAGCCAGGGTGCGCAGGATGAGCATCTCGAGTGTGCCCTGGACCAGCTCGCCGGTCTGCCCGGTCTTTCCCATAGATGCGTGATGGGAAGATAGGCGGCGACGGTCGTGCTGTCAACGTCCGCCGGGAGACGAGGCCCGCTAGAGCTTCGCGACGCCGTCGCGACTGAACCAGACGGCGAGGGCGACGCCGACCAGCACGAACGAGTACGACGCGAGGGTGAACGGGGCGCCGAAGGAGCGGACCAGGAAACCGGCCACGAGGGCCCCCAACGGCATGCCGCCCCGGAACGCCAGGCCGTAGATGCTCACGATGCGGCCACGCAGCGCGTCCGTCGCGTGCTCCTGCACGAGCGAGTTCAGGATCGAGAACCCCGTCACGAGGCTGTAGCCCGCGACCAGCAGCAGGGCCATCGCGACACCTTGCACGGGCGACAGCACTGCGGCCGCCGAGGCGAGGCCGTAGGCGCCGAGCCCGAGCAGCGCCCGCTTGCCGCGCCCGTCGCGCTTGCCCCGTTGCGCCGTGACGACGGCCCCGAGGATCGCGCCGGCGCCGAAGCTCGAGAGCAGCTGGGAGTAGCCGCGGGCGCCGCTCTTGAGCACGTCGCCCGCGATGACCGGCATGTAGGTGAGCAACGGGTACGACAGGAAGCTGCCGGCGAAGGCGAGCAGCGTGAGGACCAGGAGCGGCCGGCTCTCCCGCACGTGCCGGAAGCCCGCGGCGAGGCTCTGCCTCAGGGTCTCGGAGCCTCCGGTCCGCGGCGACGGGATGGAGATGCGCCACAACGCCACGATCACGGCCAGGAACGACAGGGCGTTCACCGCGAAGCACCAGCCCGCGCCGGCGCGGATCAGGAGCAGCCCCGCGATGACAGGGCCGATCGCCCGCGACAGGTTGAACTGCAGCGAGTTGAGGGCCACGGCGCTCGGGATCTGCTGCGGGGGGACGAGCGTCGTCAGCACCGCCTGGTAGGTCGGCGCCGACTGCGACTGGGCGAGGCCCGTGAAGAAGGCGAGCAGCAGGATGGGAGCGATGCTCAGGCGGTCGGTCGCGTAGAGCACGGCCAGGCAGGCCGCGAACGTCATCTGCAGGACCTGGGACGTGAGCAGGATGCGGCGCCGGTCGACGCGGTCCGCGGCGGCCCCGCCGATCACCATGAACGCGATCAGGGGCGCGTCCGAGGCGAACGACCGGTAGCCGAGGTAGCGGGGATCGACGAAGCGCTCGTGAACGAGCCAGTTGAGAGCCACGTCCTGGGTCCAGGTGCCGAGGCTAGAGACGAACGCGCCGGTCCACAACACCCGGAAGCTGCGGAAGCCGAAGGCCGAGAGGAAGCCGGGCAGGGCCCGCCCCGCGGGCGTTTCGGCTGGCGTCGATGTCAAGGGGTCGAGGCGCCGCGAAGGCGACGGGGCACGGCCCCGCCGCCCTCAACGAATCGCAAGGCGGCGGCTACTTCTTGGCGGCGGGCTTCTTGGCGGCCGCGGCGATGGCCGCGCGCTTCTTGGCCTTCTGGGCCTCGTCCTTGCGCTTGCGGCGGCGGCGGATTTCCTTGTGTCTCTCGATCATGGGTGCGGTCTCCTTTGAGGCTTCAGTGTCCGGGAACGCCCCCGGCGGCTTCACGGGTCTCCGCGACCCGCTTGCGGATGATGCGCAGATAGGCTCGCGGCACCTTCTGGGCGAGGGCCAGGAGCTCGCCGAGCTCGCCACGGACGTTGCCGGCCGGCCCGCCGTCGCCGTACACGAGGTTCACGACGCGTCCCCGCAGCACGATCGGAAACACCGCGGCGGTGGTGCCGGGCCGCTTCGAGATCGACTTCAGGAAGCGGCGGTCCTCCTCCTCCTGGCTGAAGCGGCCGATGAACACCGCCTTGTCCCGCACCACGTCGCGGAACACCGATGGGCGGTCGAGGGGCACGCCGAGGCTCGCCACGAAGCCGCGCTCCATGCCCTCGCCGAGGCCGGCCCAGCCGAGCACCCACGGCTCGCGCACGATGAAGAAGGCGACCCGGCGGAAGAAGCTCATGCACACGGCGAGCAGGGCCTCGACCACCTCGTCGCGCGACAGGGCCGCGTCGAGCCGGCGCGACCCGGCCTCGGCCTCCTCGGGCACGGGATCGAGGACCGGCGGCCGGTAGGTGTCGTCGAAGCGCCAGCGCTCGTCGATGCCGTAGTGGTCCCGGAGCAACTGGATCATCCGGAACTCCGGCACGATCAATGGTTTGACGACGTAGCCCATGGAGAACGAGACCTTGGCCAGCGCCGTGTGGTCCTGCGGGTTCACCATCAGGAGGAAGAGCGTCTTGCCCCGGATCCGGTAGGGAAAGACCTTGTGCTTCCCGACCACCGCCTTGCTCAGCAGCGCCACGGCCTCGGGCTGGATCTCCCGGGGGTCGACCTTGAGCCCCGGCACGCCGCGGAAGCGCGAGAGCGCCTGGGTGAGCCCGTCCTCGGTGATGAAGCCCAGCTCGTGGAGGCTCGTGCCGAGCCGTCCGCCATAGAGAACCTGGTGCTGGATGGCGAGCTCGATCTGGGGCTCGGTGACGAGCCCCCGCTCCCTCAGGATGCGGGCGAGTATGGGCAACCGGTGTCTCGCATGGGATCGTCATTCTAGGCTATGATCCCGCTCCTAAGAGGCCCCTTCCCCATCGGCCATGGCCCTGCGCCTAAACAGCCTCAAGACACGAACGGCCGTTTCCATATCGCTCATGATCGTGGCGGTCCTCACGATCAACGCGCTCTATCTCATTCTGACCAAGCGGACCGAGCTGCGGCGCGACATCGAGACCCGCGCCGAGCTGTTCGCGAGCCTCACGAGCAAGCCGATCTGCGTGGGCTACGAGACGTACTACGCCTCCGGCTTCTACAAGTTCCAGGAGCTGATCGGCTACTACCTGGCCCTCGAGCCCGACCTCGAGCGGGTCCGCATCATCAACGTCAACGGCAAGATCCTGTTCGACTCGGCCGAGCTGGCGGAAGCCGGCGCCCAGCGCGAGGGCGCCGGGCCCGAGCGCTGGATCGAAGGCGCCCAGCGCCTCGAGGCGATCAAGAAGCTCGAGGTCACGCCGATCCGCAGCATCGACGGCACGGGCCAGGAAGTCCTCGAGGTGATCGCACCGTACATCGAGGACTGGGGCCGGCACCGCCTCTCGGTCTCGTATACCGTCCACTACCGGAACCTGCGGCCCAGCATCGACCGGCTGATCTACACGACGATCGGCCTCACGCTCGCCTCGATGCTGGTCTCGATCCTGCTGGCCGTGGCCCTGGCGACGCGCATCACGCGGCCCCTCGAGGAGCTGACGGCCGGAGCCAAGGGCCTGGCCGAAGGCCACTTCGACCGGCGCCTGCCCATCGGCTCGGGGGGCGACGAGCTGTCGCTGCTGTCGCGCACCTTCAACCACATGACCGAGCGGCTGAAGGAGAACGTCGACCAGCTCGAGGAGTCGAACAAGAAGCTGGCCGGCGTCAACGAGGAGCTGAAGGAGCTCGACCGGATGAAGTCGGACCTGCTCGCGAACGTTAGCCACGAGCTGCGCACGCCCCTGACCGCGATCAAGGGCTACACCGACTACATCCTCGACGGCAAGCTGGGGCCGGTCACGGAGAAGCAGGAGCGCGGCCTCGTCGTCGTGCAGCGCAACCTCGACCGCCTCTCGAAGTCGATCAACGCCCTGCTCGACTTCTCGCGCATGGACGCGGGGCGCATCGCGCTCAACATCCAGCCCCTGAGCCTGCTCCAGCTCGTGGAGCAGATCCTGACGACGCTGCGCTCGGAGCTCGAGCGCAAGCGCATCACGTTCGGCCTCCAGGTGCCGACGGACCTGCCGCCCGTGATCGCGGATCGCGACAAGCTGTCCCAGGTCATCGAGAACCTGGTCATCAATGCGATCAAGTTCACGCCCGAGGGCGGGCGCATCACCGTGTCGGCGAAGCGCTCCGAGAACCAGGGACGCGCCACTGCGGAGATCCGCGTCTCGGACACCGGCATCGGCATCCCCGACGCCCAGCTCGGCAAGATCTTCAACCGCTTCCACCAGGTCGACGGCTCCACGACGCGGCGCTTCGGGGGCGTCGGCCTCGGCCTCTCGATCGTGAAGAGCATCCTCGACGCACACGGCGCCGGCGTCGTGGTCGAGAGCGAGGTCGGCAAGGGCACGTCCTTCCGCTTCACGCTGCCGCTGCTCGACAAGGGCGCCGAGGCGACGCCGACCGACCGCGAGGAGAAGGCGAACCGCGCCGGGGAAGAAGGCCTCGTGCTGGTCGTGGACGACGACAAGGAAGTGCTGGCCTTCACCCGCGCGAGCCTGGAGCGCGAGGGCTTCGCGGTGGTCACGGCCGGCACCGCCCACGAGGGCGCCGCGATGGCGGCCCGGCGCCGGCCCGACGTGATCCTCCTCGACCTCCTCCTGCCCGACCGGAGCGGGCTCGAGCTCCTGCAGTCCCTGAAGGCCGACCCCGCGACGCGGGGCATCCCGGTGCTCGTCGTGTCGGTGACGCGGGACAGCGTGAAGGCGCTCTCCCTCGGCGCCGCCGAGTGCCTGACGAAGCCCGTGGACGGCGAGACAATCGTCGCCATGGTGCGCCGTCTCCTGGAGGGCGTCCACGAGGAAGCGACGATCCTGGTCGTGGACGACGAGACCGACACGGTCGACTTCATCCGCGACACCCTGAAGGCCGAGGGCTTCCGTGTGCTCGTGGCCCACGACGGGCGCCAGGCCCTGGAAGTCCTCGAGCGCCGCACGCCGGACCTGGTGCTGCTCGACCTGATGATGCCGGAGCTCTCGGGCT